>CABZFH010000001.1 GCA_902524895.1 uncultured Alphaproteobacteria bacterium
AATTAAGCCCTAATCGTTTATAATGTTCAACTACTTTTGGTAAAATTGAAAAATTACAAAGTTTTAGATTAATTGAGAGTTTAATTGCTATAATCATTCCTATTAAAATTGCTTCGCCATGTTTCAAATTTGCAGAGTAATCATTTAAACTTTCAATTGCATGTCCAAAAGTATGACCAAAATTCAAAAAAGCTCGTTGTCCGTGTTCTTTTTCATCTAAACTAACAATTTTTGATTTAATTACACAGCTTTTTTTAACAGCATACCCTAATTTTTCATAATCTAGATTTAATAAATCAATTCCAAATTTATCTAACCACTCAAAAAATTTTTCGTCTTGAATAAATGAATATTTTAGGATTTCTGCATACCCTGATGATAATTCTCTCTTAGGAAGTGTACTTAAAGTTTCCAAAGAGGTAATAACGCAAAGTGGTTGTTTAAATGAGCCTATAAGATTTTTACCATATTTAGAATTTATGCCAGTTTTCCCACCTACTGAACTATCAACTTGAGCAAGAAGTGTGGTTGGAATCTGGACGTATGAGATTCCTCTTAAAAGTAAACTTGATACGAATCCGACTAAATCACCAATGACCCCTCCGCCTAAAGCAATTAATAAACATTGTCTATCAATTTTTTTAGCAAGAATTTTATCTAATAGTAACTTTAAAAAAATAAAAAAATGGATTTTTCAATTGGTGTCCTTATAGGATCAATACTTGGTTTAATTTTATTATCAGCCTTTTTTTCAGGTGCCGAAACATCTCTTACTTCAGCATCAAAAGCAAGAATGAGAACACTTGCGAAATCAGGAAAAAAAAATGCTCAAATTTATGAAAAAATTTTTGCAGACAAGGAAAAATTAATTTGTACAATTTTATTAGCTAATAATTTAGTGAATGTTCTTGCTTCAGCTATTGCTACAAGTATTTTGTTGAATTATTTTGCAAATGACGGAATTGCATATGTCACTATAATTATGACATTAATGATCTTGGTGTTTGGAGAATTAATACCAAAGACCATAGCTCTATTTAAAGCTGATTCAATTTCTCTTTTTATATCACCTATCTTTAAAATATTAATTATAATTTTCTATCCAATTACTTCGTCTTTAAATTTTTTAGTAAAAATAATTTTAAAACCATTAAATATCAAAATTATAAATAAGGAAAAAAATACAAATCAATTAGAAAGTGAAGAGGAACTTAGAGGAGCAATAGATTTGCACGGCGATGATTCTGAAGAAAGTCAAGAAAAACAGATGCTAAAATCCATTCTTGACCTTGATGATGTAACCGTTGACTCAATTATGATACCTAGAAAAAATGTTTTTAGCTTACCTTTAAGTATAGGGTACACTGATCTAATAAAGAAAATTAACGACAAACCACACAGCAGAATTCCTATTTGGGATAAAAATACTGAGAACATTATTGGAATCTTACAAGCAAGGCAACTTATAGGTTTTAACATAAAAAAAAATTTAGATTTTAATATTAGAGATTTTTGCAAGAGGCCTTGGTTTATTCCTGAATCGTCAACCTTGGCCAATCAATTAATGGAATTTAAAAAAAGAAAAGAACACTTCGCTATTGTAGTCGATGAATATGGAGAATTCTTAGGTATAGTTACTCTTGAAGACATACTCGAGGAAATTGTTGGAGACATTGATGACGAACTAGATGAAATAAAAATATCAAAAACAATAAAAGGTGTAAAAAAAATATCTACTAACAAATATATCGTAAGAGGCAATGTAACAATTCGAGATTTAAATAGAGAACTGGGATGGAATTTTCTCGATAAAGATGCTTCAACCGTAGCTGGTTTGATACTGTATGAAAGCAGATCTATTCCGAATGTTGGTCAAGTTTTCTTGTTTTATAATCACAAGTTTGAAATTTTAGAAAAAAAAAATAATCAAATTACATTGATAAGAATTACAAAAATATAAAAATAATTAATTTTTTCAATAAATGATGTTATTATTTTATAATATAAAAAATTTTTGGGGAGAATAATTTTTTTGATTATTAAAGATTTACTTAAAAATATAATTGGAAAAAGAAAGTTATATTTTATAGAACAAGAAAAGTCGGCATATGAAGCCGCAAAATCAATGGTAAGGTTTAAATGCGGAGCACTCTTAGTTTGTGAGGATGAAAGAAAGCGAGATCTTAAGGGAATTGTGACTGAAAGAGATTTAGCCTTCAGAATTATACCTAAAAACTTACAACCCTCTAAAACAAAAATTTCAGATATAATGACAAAAAAGGTTGATACGATATCAGATAAAAAAACTACCTTTGATGCAATAAATATTATGAAAAAAAATGGTTATAGACATTTGCCTGTAGTTTCAAATAAAAGTGTGATTGGTATTTTATCCATGAGAGACCTGTATGCAGTAGCAAATAACCAACTACAAGATTCACTAAAACAGCATCAGGAATTTTTGTTTGGCACTGGTTATGGAGGTTAGTTATTATAAATTATTTTAATTCTTAAAGCATGAATCTCTTTTGACATTTCTTGTTGTAAAATTTTAAAAATTAATCTCTGTCCTTCAAGTCTCGAAAGTTTATCAAGTTGAGTGGAACTAATCTTTACAAAAAAATGAGAGTTCCCTGTTTTTGGACTTTGTGAATGTCCAGAGTGTTGATCTGATTCATTTACAACTTCTAATACTGATGGATTTAAAAAATTATTCAACTTCTGGTAAATTCTTGATCTCATATTATTATAATATATGTAACTATAATGAAAAAAAAAAAATTTACAAAAAAATTCCCCTGGGAATTCAAAGAAACTAAAGATAAAATTTGCGATCAAGAAAATTGTTATGAAATTGCACTGTTTAAGGCACCTAAATCTGTTAATTCCAAAAATTATTATTATTTTTGTAAAGAGCATATTAAAATTTATAATAAAAGATGGAATTTCTTCGCTGGTAAATCACAAAACGAAATCTATAATTATTTAAAAAATGAAATGTATATTAATAAACCAACCAGACCCATATCTGATAGAATATCCTCAAAAATAAAATTTGACTTTTCTTACATTTTTGAAAACAATTATAATTATAACAAAAAGAGTGACAACAATGATCAAGTGGATGATTTAAGTGCTGCATTGACTCTTTTTAAATTAAAACAGCCCTTTAGCATGCAAGAATTAAAAAAAAGTTACAAGGAACTTGTAAAAAAAAATCATCCGGATGTTCATGGTGGTGATATAAAAAAGGAGTCTCTTCTAAAAAAAATAAATAATTACTATAAAAATCTCAAAAAAGTTGCTAATTAATTTTAATGTTTAATGATCATATTAATATTGATGACGAGATTAGTTTTTGCGTCTCCACTGAAATTTTCAAAATTAAGACTAAGATAGAAGTTCAAAAGTTTACAAAAAAATCATCACTTGTACCAGATATTGACAAACATTATGTTTTTGATGAAAAAACAACAGTTTCGATACTTCAAGGATTAAAACATAATAAAAAAGTTTTAGTACAAGGATTACATGGCACAGGAAAATCTACGCATATCGAACAAATTGCAGCACGACTTAACTGGCCATGCATTAGAATAAATTTAGATAGTCATATTAGTAGATTTGATTTGTTAGGAAAAGATGCAATAGTGCTTAAAGAAGGTAAACAAATAACTACTTTCAAGGATGGTGTTTTACCTTGGTCAATTAAAAATCCTGTTATTCTAGTACTAGATGAGTATGATGCAGGACGACCAGATGTTATGTTCGTCATCCAAAGAATACTTGAATCCGAGGGGAAACTTACACTGCTAGAACAAAATAAAGTCATTAAACCCCATAAATTTTCACGAATTTTTGCAACAAGTAACACTGTGGGACTTGGCGATACCGCGGGGATTTATCATGGAACTCAACAAATAAATCAAGGACAACTTGACAGATGGAATATTGTCACAACTTTAAACTATTTAAAACCAGACATTGAGGAAAAAATAATTAGTAAAAAGGTCAAAGATTTTTATATAAACAATAAGAAAAATGTCTCTCAAATGGTAAATTTAGCTAATCTTACAAGAGAAGGTTTCAAAAATGCTGATATTTCAGTTCTAATGTCTCCCAGAACAACTCTATCATGGGCGGAAAACTCAGTATATTTTAACAATATAGATCTCGCATTCCAACTTTCGTTTTTTAACAAATGTGAAGAAAATGACCAACTTATAATAAATGAATATTATCAAAGATGCTTCGGACGTGAAATCTTGGGTTATGAAGCTTTTTAAAGATCCAACAGAATTTAAAAAGAAGGAGGCTTCTTCAGCTACCGCTAGAACTTTATCAAAAAATAAACATTTTTCTGTTGAATTTGTCAAAAAACAAAAAATAGGTAATAAAGAAAAATTTATTATTTCTATATTAGATGCTGAAGACCTAAAAATTGTCAGAGGTCAAATTGATTTAATTTGTTTTTTTGAAAGATTCATAAATAAAAAAATATTTACTTCTGAGCTGCCAGTAAATTACAAAGAGAAAAAAATTTATAATTTAACGCATGATGTTAGAGCCATTATATTAGGCATTAAAAAATTCCCCGGTTCAAAAAAGAATATTGAACATTTCTATTCAAAAACTAATTATCAAATCTCAGACGACTATGCAGAGTATTCAGATCTCTTTTTTTATCTTCTTAAATTTTTTCAAAAAAAAATTACAAAAAATTTCAAAATAAATTTAAAAGAAGATTTAAAACTTAATCAACTTATTGATTTATTAAAAAAAAATATTGATGATCATCAAAGCTTTTCAAAAATCTCAAAAAAAATTTCAAAATTATTTCATACCGAAAATGAAGAATCTCAATTAGACTCACAAAATGATGGCTCAAGCTCAGAAAAAAATAAAGACGAAAACCCTAGTGAAAATAAAAAATCTCTGAGTAAAGAGAAAATTAAAAAACTGCAATTTGCAAAAATTAATGAGATTAAAAATCAAAAAGAAAATAATAAAAGTATTAAAAATCAAAATTTTGAAGATAAAATATCTGACAAAGTTGATAAATATAAAGTCTTTACAAAAAAAAATGATTTAATTTCTAATGCAAAAGACCTCGCAAGTAGTAATGAATTAAATATTTTAAAAAAAAAACTCGATGAAGAATCACCGAAGTTTGATTTTTTAATCAGAAAACTAGCCAATAAACTAGAAAGAAAACTTTTAGCCAATCAAATAAGAACATGGGAGTTTGATTTAGAGGAGGGGCTCCTTGATTCATCACGATTATCAAAAATAATTATCAATCCTGAAGAAAGCTTAAAATTTAAAAATGAAAAAGAATCTATTGCAAAAAATACTATAGTTACATTACTGATTGATAATTCTGGATCAATGAGAGGAAGACCAATTATAATTGCGGCCAATGCAGTAGAAATTCTTACTAAAACACTCGAACGTTGCGGTGTAAAAGTTGAAATCCTGGGGTTTACAACTCGTGAATGGAAAGGTGGTAAATCGAAAATTGAGTGGCAAGAAAATGGTAAACCCTCCAAACCTGGAAGACTGAATGATTTACTCCATATAATTTATAAAGATTCATCTAAAAATTGGACTAATTGTTCAAAAAATCTTGGACTTTTTCTTAAGGAAGGATTACTCAAAGAAAATATAGATGGAGAAGCTCTAGAATGGGCAAATAAAAGATTAAGTTTTAAAGAACAAAAAAGAAAAATATTAATTGTAATATCTGATGGAGCACCAGTAGATGACTCAACACTGTCAGCTAATAATGCAAATATTTTAGAAACGCACTTGAGCGATATAGTAAGGGATATAGAAAATAAAAAATTTATTAATCTTATTGCAATAGGTATCGGCCATGACGTCTCAAAGTATTATAAAAAAGCTTTCACTATAGATGACGCTGATAAGTTAGCTGAGATTATGCTTGAAAAACTAACAGAAATTTTATCTAACAAGAAAGTTAATTCTTAGCAGAATTTTGGTCGACAGCTAATAAATTTTTTTTTAAAAGTTTGGTTTCCGGAGTATGTTCTCGAGCTTTCAGCCCCATTATATATTTATCTATTCCACCGTTATGCTCAACAGATTTTATTCCTCTAGCAGTAACTTTTAATCTGATTTTCTTGTTAAGTTTTTCAGAGAAAAAAGATACCATTTGAAGGTTAGGTAAAAATCGTCTTTTAGTTTTATTTATTGCTTTACTAACATTGTTACCACTTAAGGGTTTTTTTTTTGTAATTGTGCACCTTTTTGTCATCTTATTTCCTTTGATCAAGTGTATAGTTGTATTAATTATTTTTAGAAAATCAAGTTCATTTAAAATTTTTTAGATAAATTCCTAGAATTTCGTTTGCTGCATTAATAGAGTTTAATTTATTGTTTGAAAGTTTTTTTTCGATTTCATATGAAATTTGATTATTTTTAATATCTTTTTCAATAAAGTTTTTGATTTTTTGATCGACTAAATCCCACATCCAATTTTTATTTTGATTAATTCTATTTTCTAGAAAATATTTTCTTTTTTTTCTTTCCTTAATAAATCCTGATATTCTATTCCATATATTGGCTATACCCTCGTGATTTATAGAAGAACACATTTCAACTTTTGGTTTCCAGCTATCTCTAGCTGAGTTAATAATTGATATAGCATTTTTATAATCGTTTACAGTAACTTTAGCTGTCGATAAAAGACTTCCATCTGCTTTATTAACAACGAGTAAATCTGCAAGTTCAATGATTCCTTTTTTTATGCCTTGAAGATCGTCTCCACCTGAAGGGAGTAACAATACTAAAAAAATATCAACCATACTATGGACAGCTGTTTCTGCTTGACCTACACCCATTGTTTCAACAAATACAACATCAAAACCCGCAGCCTCAGCACAATTTATCGTTTCTCTAGTTGATTTTGTTACCCCACCCAAATGGCCTTGACTAGGACTGGGTCTGATATACGCATTTTTTTTTATTGATAACCTCTCCATTCTCGTTTTATCACCCAAGATTGATCCTCCTGTTTTTTGTGATGATGGATCGACAGCTAATACAGCGACCTTAAAATTTTCTTGTAGCAAATAAAGTCCCAGTGATTCAATAAATGTTGATTTTCCAACCCCTGGAACTCCCGATATACCAATTCTAATTGTATTATTTTTTTTTGGTAGAATAGAAATCAGAAAGTCAGATTTTTTTTGATCAAGAAGATTTGATGATTCAACTAGTGTAATCGCTTTAGCGAGAGATTTTATGGAACCTAGTGTAATTTCTCTAACCAATTTTCTAATGTCATCTTTGTCTTTGTTATTTAGTTCAATATTTTTGATGTCATTAATCAAAAAATCATTAGCAGATACAAATCCATTTGTTTCTTTGAAAATTGCCCTTAAAATCCTCTTATTTGGTATTCGATTTCCATTTATATACCTAGAAATAGAAATCTCTGATACTTTAAGAATTCTTGAAAATTGCTTTGAAGAGATTTTATTTAATTGTAAATAATCCTTAAGTAACATAATTTATAATAACCATATCGGTTATTTTTACAACAACTTTATGATTTCTAGAGCCGCGTCTGGAATACTTGTTCCAGGGCCAAATACTTTGGTTACTCCAATTTCTTCAAGAAAGGGATAATCATTAGGGGGTATTACTCCACCACAGATTACCTTGATAGATTCTGCATCTAGTTTTTTAAGTTCCTTCATCAGGATTGGTACCAAAGTTTTATGACCTGCAGCCAAAGTTGAAACACCAATTATATGAACATCATTTTCAACTGCTTGTTTAGCAGCTTCTTCCGGTGTTTGAAATAAAGGTCCTATATCAACATCAAACCCTAAATCAGCAAAAGCAGTTGCTATAAGTTTTGATCCTCTGTCGTGACCATCTTGGCCCATTTTTACGACCAAAATTCGAGGTCTTCTTCCAAACTTATTTTTAAATATTTCAATCTCTTTTTTTACGCCACTTAACATATCACTAGATTTTACTGAATTTGCATAAACACCTGATATGGTTTTACTACTTGGTTTATGTCTATCGAAAACTTTCTCAAGAGCTTCTGTTATTTCACCTATTGTACACCTGTTTAGAGAAGCTTCTATTGACAATTCTAAAAGATTAGAGTTATTATTTTCCGCAGCTGAAATAAGCTTAGCTAGACTGTTATTTACTTTACTTAAATCTCTATTTTTTTTTAAAATATCAAGTTTTGCTACCTGCTCTTTTCTTGCTTGCTCATTATCAATAGATAATATATTGATATCTTGTTGTTCATTAGGTTGATATTTGTTTACACCAACTATTGTTTCTTCCTTTGAGTCAACTCTAGCTTGTTTTTTTGCTGAACTTTCCTCAATCCTCATTTTAGGTATCCCTAACTCTATTGCTTTTACCATACCACCAACATCTTCAACCTCTTTCATAAGTTTTTTAGCCTCCTTAATAATATTTGATGTTAGATTTTCAACATAGTAAGATCCAGCTAAAGGATCAATTACATTAGTTATTCCTGTCTCCTCTGCTAAAATCAGTTGAGTATTTCTTGCTATTCTCGCTGAAAATGAAGTTGGCAAAGCAAGTGCCTCATCAAAACTATTGGTATGAAGTGACTGTGTACCACCAAAAACAGCTGCCATAGCCTCAACAGTTGTTCTTACAACATTATTATAAGCATCCTGCTCAGTTAGAGATACACCTGAGGTTTGGCAATGAGTTCTCAAAGCCAAACTTTTCATATTTTTGGGGTTGAAATTTTTAATCATTTCTGACCACATAAATCTTGCTGCCCTCATCTTTGCAACTTCCATAAAAAAATTCATTCCAATAGACCAAAAAAATGACAATCTAGGAGCAAAGTCATCAATATTTAATCCTCTATCTAAAGCTATTTTTACATACTCCAATCCATCGGCTAGTGTATATGCAAGCTCTTGAACTTGGTTAGCACCAGCTTCTTGCATATGGTATCCACTTATTGAGATTGAATTAAATTTTGGCATTTCTCTTGATGTGAACTCAATTATATCTGCCACGATTCTCATACTTGGTTGAGGTGGATAAATATAGGTATTTCTAACCATAAATTCTTTTAAAATATCATTTTGTATTGTTCCAGTAAGCTCAGATTTACTACAACCTTGTTCAATTCCAGCTGCAATAAAACTTCCTAATACTGGTAGTACAGCCCCATTCATTGTCATGGAAACACTCATTTTGTTTAGTGGAATACCTTCAAATAGAACTTTCATATCTTCTATTGAATCAATCGCTACTCCTGCATTACCAACATCAGCAACAACTCGTGGATGGTCAGAGTCATACCCTCGATGAGTTGCCAAGTCAAAAGCAACTGACAGACCCATGACACCATTTTTCAAACCTTCTTTATAAAATCTATTCGATTCAGATGCTGTAGAAAACCCTGCATACTGTCTTATCGTCCAAGGTCTATTCGAATACATTGTGGCACGTGGTCCTCGTGTAAATGGAGGAAGCCCTGGGAACCCATCGGTATGCTCTAATCCCTCTAAGTCCTCTTTAGTATAAAGAGGTTTGACCATTATACCTTCTGGAGTTTCCCACTTTAAATCTGACAGCTTTTTTTCGCGTAATTCTTTTTCAGCTTGTTTATTCCAGTCATCTATAGTGTAATTTTTTGCCAATTAATCCTCCGTTTTTACCAACATAATTCATAAATATAGTATTTTGCAAAGATATTTTTTTTGTTCATTAAATCATCTAATTTTTTTATATCAATATTCATATTATAATTTACTTTTCGATGAATACCGCTTGTCACTAAGATACTATCTAAACCTTGCATATTTGCTCCTTTTATATCATTTTCAAGAGAATCACCAATAACTAGGATTTTTTTTTTATTTTTAGTTTTTAACTTTTCAAAGCAAACATTATAAATCAAGGGTAAAGGTTTACCAAAGTATTCGACTATTCCACCAATATTTTCATAATATTCAGCTAAAAGGCCTGCGCATATCATGAAGTTTTCATCCCTTATCACAACTTTATCAGGATTGGAACAAATCATTGGTAAATTTTTTTTTCTTAAGTTATCCAATATATTTGTATAATTCTCGAGTATATCATCGTCACCCCAAGGTCCAGTATTTAAGATAAAATCTGTTTTAGAAACTTCTTTAGTAATTGTTAAATTTAAACTATTTATGAGGTTATTGTCTCTCGATGGGCCGATGTGATAACAAAAGAGTTTTCTATGAGAATTTGCAATTAGCGTTTTCATTTTTTCATATGAAATTTCACCAGACGAAATAACGTCTTTATAGCTCGAGTAATCAACACCAAAATATTTTAATTGATCTTTTATTACATTTGATCTTCTTGGAGCATTGGTAATAAAAATAACCTCTTTATCATATTCTTTAATTTTTTTTAGAACTTTTAAAATGTTAGGAAATAATTTTATACCATTATGAACCACTCCCCATAAATCTATTAAAAATGCTTCATAATTTTTTATAATTTCTTCTAAACCTCTAATATTTCTTCTCATATTTATCGTATATTATTTAAGTTTATACCCAACAGCATCATTAATATTTTTAAAACCATGTTTCTTTAATAAAAAACTTAATTCTTCTAAAATTTGGAAAACAACATAAGGTCCCTTGTAAATCAGGCATGTATAGATTTGAATTAAACTCGCACCCAATGATATTTTTTCAAAAGCATCTTTTCCTGATGATATTCCACCTACACCAATAAGTGGTACTTTGCCTCTAGTGATTTTATATGTTTTCTTTAATATTTCATTTGATAGATTGAATAATGGAGGTCCGGAAAGACCTCCATCTTCTGAAATTTTCCAGGAATTTCTTATCTGCTTGTTTTTTAGTGAATCTCTTGAAATAGTTGTATTAGTCAAAATCAAACCATCAATTAAATTTGTATTTACAGCAATCTCGCAAATTCCTTCTAAATTACTATTTGAAATATCAGGAGAAATTTTGACTAATATTGGAAGAGTCTTTTGGTTAGCTTTGGATAGAGTATTTAACAACGAAAAAAGTTTATCTTTTTTCTGAATATCTCTCAGACCAGGGGTATTTGGTGATGAAATATTTACAACAATATAATCAGCTAATTTTTTACATTTATTAAGCAAATTTAAATAATCATTTTTATAATCAACAGTTTCTTTGTTTTTACCTATGTTGATACCCACTATTGATTTTGAAGATTTTTTTCTAAAATTAGAAACATTTTTCGAAAACTCACTTATACCATGATTGTTAAAGCCTAATCTTTGAATAACAGCTTGATGTTCAGGAATCTTAAACACTCTTGGTTTAGCGTTTCCATTTTGCTTATTTAAAGTCACAGTCCCAACTTCAACAAATCCAAAACCCAAGTTGGTTGTTTCAGTAATGACTTCCGCATTTTTATCAAATCCTGCAGCTAGACCCAAAGGATTGGAAAAAGTTTTATTCCATAATCTTACAGTTAAATTTTTATTTTGAAATTTTTTGTTAATTAGACCTAGTTTCAAAAAATTAAGAAATAAGCTATGAGATAACTCGGGATAAATTAGATTACTTAATGAAGATAGATATTTATACATTATGTATCTTAATTTTTTTTTGAAAAGATTGATTATCGATTGTTAACACTTTATTGATTATTTTATACGTAAATATCCCATAAAAATGAGGAAAAAGTAAACCATTTCTGGAAATTTCCCATTTTATTTTGTCTTTTATATTGAAATAGCGAAATTCTAAAATTGTTAGCTTTCTTAGTTTAGGATAGTATAATTTAATTGTAGATAACAAATGTTCCCTTTTACACATATGAATAAATCCTGAGGATTTATCTAGTTTAGATCCAGTAAAGTATTTTTTTTTTTTAAAGCATAACCACTCACTTATCTCTAAAATTTTATAAAGTCTTAAAAACATTATCTGTTCAGATGTTTTTCAACTAATAAGATAAACTCTTTTCTACCGTAAAACTTAATAAATGAACCTATTCTAGGTCCTTGAGTTTGACCTAAGACCACTTCATAAATTACGGAAAACCAATCTTTTAAACTTTCGTACCTAAGTTTTTTTCCAATTTCATAAATTTTTTTTTGAATATTTTCACTTGTTTCTTTATCATCGATGTCATTTAAAAATTCAACTAGAAGTATAAGTCCTTCATTTTCCTTTTTACTAGGAATCCTATGTTTCTTAAAAGGGTGGATAAATTTTTTATAATAGCATACAGCCATCTCTGAAAGATAATTAAGAAATATAGAGTTTTTCCTATCAATATTTGGATAATATTTACTTATAAAGCCCCAAAGTATATCACTGTTTTCTGCATTACATACACTCGCTAGGTTTAATATCAAATTAAATGAAAGAGAAGTAGGAATTTTTTCATTTATTTTTGAGTTTACAAACCAGATAGGATTATTGAGTTGTTCTTCTTCGTTCTGTTCAATGAATTGATTACTATATTTTATTAATTCGTCTGTAAACTTTGGTATCACATCAAAATAAAGTCTCTTTGCTTTTCTTGGAGTTTGAAACATAAAAAGCTCTAAGCTCTCTTGCGGCGCAAAACTCAACCATTCGTCAACAGATAATCCATTTCCCTTTGATTTTGATATTTTTTCACCATTTTCATCTAAGAAAAGTTCGTAAGTTAAATTTATTGGAGGTATGCCTCCTATTATTTTATTAATCTTACTAGATAATTGGAATGATTCGATCAGATCTTTCCCATTCATTTCGTAGTCTACTCCTAAAACCTTCCAACGCATAGCCCAGTCAACTTTCCATTGTAATTTACAATTTCCATTTAAAATTGAAGCATTAATGTATTTTTTTGATATTTTATTAAAATATACAATTTCCTTAGTTTCTAGGTTAATATCCTCAACTTTTACCTGAAGCACTTCTCCCGTATGTTCACAAATTGGTAAAAAAGGAGAATAAGATTCTCTTCTTTCTTTCCCAAGAGTTGGAAGAATTGTGTTTCTAATTTTCTCATAATTTTCTAAAATAGATAAAAGACCATCATTGAAGGTACCATTTTTGTATAAGTTGGTTGCCGATTTAAATTCAAAATCGAAATCAAATCTGTTTAGGAATTCAATTAGTTTTTGGTTATTATGTTCAGCAAAACTATCGAACTTTTCAAAAGGATCAGGTATTGAAGACAATGATTTGTATAAATTTTCTCTCACCAAATGTTTGTTCGGAACATTTTCTGGTACTTTTCTTAAGCCGTCCATATCGTCAGAAAAAACTAATAATTTAGTAGGCAGATCGCAAAAGTTTTTAAAGGCTTTAATCACCATTAAAGTTCTCAAAACTTCGCCAAAAGTTCCAATATGTGGAAGACCGGATGGACCATAACCAGTCTCGAAAATTACATAATTTTTTTTAGTCAAATTAGATTTTACTCTATTTATTAATTTCTCTGCCTCTGAAAAAGGCCACAATTTTAAATTTGAAAAATCCATTTTTTTATAAAAGACTAATTATGAATGATAAGTTGAAAGTTTTAAAATAAAATACATATTTTTAATGTATTTTATTATTTTTAACTTAAAAGTTAAGTATTTAATAATTAAGTGTTTTTTTTATTCAATGTTAGTGCTAATATTTTAACAAATTTAGCGAAAAAGGTTACAAAAGTTGACAAAAAAAATTAGAGGAAATTATTTTATTTTTACCGGAAACAATCTTGAGAATGGAAATGTCATTTATTTTTCCAAAAAAAAAAAATGGACAAAGAATATTAATCAAGCCGTTATTGTCAAAAAAGATGAATTACAAGAATATGAAAAGCTTGTTGGCATTGATGAAAAAGACTGTAAGGTTCTTAATCCGTATTTTTTTGAAAGCAATGTTAACGGAGAAATAATATCTTTAAGAGAGAAAATAAGGTCAAAAGGTACTAATTTATTATCCAAAATGGTTAATTAGATGTATAAATACGACGTAAAAGACAAGATTATTATTTCTCACAGGGTAAAACAATTTAGAGAGCAAATACAAAGACGGCTCAAAGGGCATCTTACAGAAGAAGAGTTTAAACCACTCAGATTAATGAACGGTTTATATCTGCAGCTTCATGCCTACATGCTCAGAATAGCAATACCCTATGGAGAATTATCTAGTGTTCAAATCGCAAGATTAGCAAAGATAGCCAGAAAGTATGATAGAGGATATGGTCATTTTACCACTAGACAAAACATACAATTAAATTGGCCAAAATTAGTTGATATTCCAAAAATTTTAGATGAATTATCTGAAGTTGAAATGCACGCAATTCAAACTTCTGGTAATTGTATAAGGAATATAACAGCAGATCATTTGGCTGGTCTTATAAAAGATGAAATAGCTGATCCTAGACCCTGGTGTGAAATTTTAAGAAAGTGGTCCACATTTCATCCAGAATTTAGTTTTTTACCTAGAAAATTTAAAATTGCTATAACGGGTTCTCAGCACGATAGGGCAGCAATAAAAGTGCATGATATAGGATTAAGAATTTTAAAAAAAAACTCGAAAATAGGCTTTGAAGTATTCGTAGGAGGAGGACAAGGAAGAAGCCCACATATAGCTAAGTTGATAAATAGCTTTGTCAAAAAAGACGAAATCTTATCGTATCTAGAAGCAATTTTAAGAGTGTATAACGAGTTTGGTAGAAGAGATAATATTTATAAAGCAAGAATTAAAATATTAGTGAATGACTTAGGGATTGAAAAGTTTAAAAAGCTTGTTGATAAAGAGTGGATGAATATGGAGAAAAAAAAATTTTTAATAAGTCATAAGGAGGAAAAAAAAATTAAACATTACTTTAAATTGCCTGAAGGTTTGAATAAAAAAAAAGGTTTAGATTTAAAAAAAATTAACAATGGTGATATTAATTTTAAAAGATGGGTTACACAAAACACGCTCGAACATAAAGTAGAAAATTTTTCAATTGTAGTTATATCACTTAAGCCCGTTGGTTTACCTCCAGGTGATATGACATCAGAGCAAATGGAAAAAGTTTCACAAATTTCTAACAAATACTCATTCAATGAGATAAGAGTTACTCATGAGCAAAATTTGATACTTCCACATGTACACAAAAACGATTTGTTCGATGTTTGGAAATTATTAGATCGAGCTAACTTATCAACACCAAATATTGGACTAATTTCCGATACAATATGTTGTCCTGGTATGGATTATTGTGGCTTAGCCACCGCGAGGTCCATTCCTATTTCAAAAAAAATTACAGAACATTTTAAAAAATATGAGCAACAAGGATCTATTGGTGATTTAAAAATTAAAATATCTGGTTGTATTAATGCTTGTGGACATCATCATGTAGGAAATATCGGAATTCTTGGACTTGATAGGAATGGTGAAGAATACTACCAAATAACACTCGGTGGTTCTGCTACTGAAAAATCTAGTATAGGAAAAATTGTTGGACCCTCATTCTCTTCTGAAGAAATTATCCAAGCGATTGACAAAATTATTAATGTTTACCTCTTGAAAAGAAAAAGTAAAAAAGAGACCTTTTTACAAACTTTTAATAAAATAGGCTTAGAACCATTCAAAAAAAAACTATATGATAATAAATCTAAAAAAAACTGAGGGTCTTGAATTCAAAAAAATAGAATGTTCTAAAGAATTTAAAAAAGAAAAAAATATCTCCGTTGATTTAAATTTTTGGAAAGTTAACAAAAATGAGATATTAAAAAGTAATAATAAAAATATTGGAATCATTATTAATTCTGATCAATCGCTTAACGACATCATTGAACATTTAAAACTTTTTAAAATGATTTGTATAAATTTTCTAACTTTTAAAGATGGAAGACCATTTACACTAGCAAGAAAACTTCGTGAGCTTTATAACTTTAATGAGCTCATAAGAGCTTCTGGACATATACTTCCGGATCAATCTATATTTCTAATAAGAAGTGGGTTTGATTCGTTTGAAATAAAGGATGAACAAACAAAATATTGGGAAGAATTTATTAAAAATGACGTTGGGTTGTATTATCAAAAAGTCTACACCTAATATGTAGACTTTTTGATTGAAAATTTAAAAAGCTAGAAATCCATGCCGCCCATACCGCCCATGCCGCCCATGCCGCCCATGCCGCCCATGCCGCCGCCAGGCATAGGAGGTAAAGGCTCCTTAGGTTCTGGCATTTCAGCAACCATCGCCTCAGTTGTTAAGAGCAAGCTTGTAATTGATGCTGCATTTTCCAACGCTGTTCTTACTACTTTAACAGGATCGATGATTCCTGCTTTAACTAAATCAGTATATGTTTCAGATTGAGCATCAAAGCCATGATTATGATCACTACTTTCAAGTAATTTACCAATTACAATTGATCCTTCAACACCAGCATTTTCAACGATTTGTCGAGTTGGCGATTCAAGCGCTTTTCTGATTATATCAATACCAGCATTTTGATCTGCATTTTTACCTTTTGTATTCTCTAAACACTTAATTGAATATAACAGCGCAGTGCCACCACCAGGAACAATTCCTTCTTCAACGGCAGCCCTTGTTGCATTTAAAGCATCATCAACTCTGTCTTTTCTTTCTTTAACTTCAACTTCAGTTGATCCACCTACATTTATTACTGCAACACCACCAGAAAGTTTTGCCAACCTTTCCTGAAGTTTCTCTTTATCATAATCAGAGGTCGTTGTTTCGATCTGTGTTTTAATCTGTTCACATCTTGCATTGAGATCGGAAGAATTACCTGCACCATTTACCACAGTGGTATCCTCTTTATCAATCCTTACTTTTTTACAAGAGCCAAGGTCACTAATTTGAACATTTTCTAATTTAATACCTAATTCTTCACTTATAACTTGACCACCAGTAAGTATTGCTAAGTCTTCTAGCATTGCTTTTCTTCTGTCTCCAAAGCCAGGAGCTTTTACAGCTGCAACTTTTAATCCACCACGAAGCTTATTAACTACAAGTGTAGCAAGAGCTTCTCCTTCAACATCTTCAGCAATGATAAGCAATGGTTTGCCAGACTTTACAACTGCCTCTAGCAGTGGAAGAAGGTCTTGAAGATTAGATAATTTTCCTTCGTTCAACAGTATGAAGGGATCTTCAAACTCACAAATCATTTTTTCAGCATCAGTGATAAAATATGGAGAAAGATAACCTCTATCAAACTGCATGCCTTCTGTTGTTTCAAGTGTGGTATCTCTTGTTTTTGATTCTTCAACTGTTATAACACCATCTCTTCCTACTTTGTCCATAGCTTCAGCAATCTTTTTTCCTATTTCTTCTTCACCATTTGCTGAGATCGTGCCAACTTGAGCTATCTCGGAAGATGAACCTAGTTGTTTACTCCTTGACTTTAAATCGTCTAAAACAGTATTAACTGCGATGTCAATTCCTCTTTTCAAATCCATTGGATTCATGCCGGCTGTAACAGCTTTGGCTCCCTGACGCACAATTGCTTGAGCTAGTACTGTTGCTGTTGTTGTTCCGTCACCTGCCGCATCAGAACTCTTATTGGCAACCTCTTTAACCATTTGTGCACCCATATTTTCAAATTTATCTTTTAATTCAATCTCTTTAGCGACAGATACACCGTCTTTTGTTACCCTTGGTGCACCAAAAGATTTATCTAAAATAACGTTTCTACCTTTTGGTCCAAGCGTTACTTTAACAGCGTTAGCAAGAGCATCTACACCTGCTATCATACTTGTTCTTGCATCTGATCCGAATGTTATAATTTTTGCTGACATTTATTACTCCTTATTCTAAAATACCCATTATGTCTGATTCTTTCATTATTAAAAGGTCTTGGCCGTCTAGTTTAACTTCAGTACCTGACCACTTGCCAAAAAGAACCTTATCACCAGCCTTAACGCCCATTGGTTTGAGCTTTCCGGTATCATCCATTTCTCCTGGACCCACTGACAATATCTCACCTTCACTTGGTTTTTCTTTGGCTGTATCTGGGATAATAATACCACCAGCTGTTTTTTGATCTGATTCTAGTCTTTTTACGACTATACGATCATGTAATGGTTTAAATTTCATGTTGAATCTCCTTTTTATCTAGACAATTCATGTTAATATATATAGTTAGCCTTGTTAGCACTAATCTATGATGAGTGCTAATTTAATTGCAAATTTTAAAATGTCAATAATTTTTTTGCACTATGCCAAAATGTTTTACAATAAAATCTTCAAGTTTGTTAATTGTTTCAGAAACTCCTAAATGATCTGTATCCAAAATCAAATCAGGTGATTGAGGCTCTTCATAAGGTGATGACAAACCGGTAAAATTTTTTATTTCTCCAGAAAGTGCTTTAGCATACAGTCCTTTAACATCCCGATTCATGCAAACATCTAGTGATGCTTTAACATAAACTTCTTTAAAAATTTCTGGTCTAATTGCTCTAGCTTTTTTTCTCTCACTCCTATAGGGTGATATTAAAGATATAACAACAATAAACCCAGCGTAAGAAAATAATGAAGCTATTTCTGAAGTTCTTCTAATATTTTCCATTCTATCATCTGCAGAGAAACTCAAATCTTTATTAAGACCATTTCTTAGATTATCACCATCAAGAACATAAATATTGTACCCTTTATGAAATAATTTCTTTTCAATTCCTTTTGCCAATGTACTTTTACCGGATCCAGAAAGGCCAGTTAACCAAATTATTCCAGATCTATGACCATATTTTGTTAATCTATCAACTTCTGTGACAGATAGATTTATAGGAATTATGTTTTTTAACTGCTGGTTCCTTGTTTTTCTTTGGTTTGGATAATCAATTGAGCTAATTATGCCTCCCCCTACAACTCTTTCTTCACTTAAAATACTAAACCTTCCAGTGAAAATATTCTCACTAAAACTATCTGCAGGCATTAAAGCATTCGAACTGAGTATTACGTGCGCAATATCATTTTTTGCTATATTTGTTTTTAAATTTTTAGTGGTTTTGTCTAATTCATAAATTTGTTTAATCTCCTCAAATTTTACTGAATATGTTCCTGTTCCAATTTTAATTGTATAGGTTTTTTTTTGATCAACATCGTCATCATCTAACCAAAAAATATTGCCTTCAAAACAATTTAAAAGCTTTGGTGCAAAAACAAGTTTTGATATTATTTGGCCCCTTTGCACAAAGATGTCATCTTCTAGAGTAAAACTAACACATTCGCCAGATTTTGCTATTTCTTTAGAACTTTCAGGCCAACTTTCAAAGGACTTGATTTTTGTTAAAGATTCACTCGGAGATAAAGTAATTTGTTCTCCCGATCTTAATTTACCTGTGTATATCTTTCCTACAACTATTCTTTTATCAGATTTTTTGTATACATCTTGAACAACAAGTCTTAAGTTTTTTTTGTCTAAATTTTTATGGTATTCTAAATCATCTAAGATTTTAATAACGCTTAAACCCTTATACCATAACATTTTCTTTGATTTTTTTTGAATGTTATCTCCATTTTTCGCTGAGATGGGTACTATAAATTTTGGGTTTAAATTTAGACTATTAAATAATTCTTTAATACTGTTTTGTACTTCCATAAATTTTTTTTTATCATAATTGATTTTATCCATTTTATTTATGAGAATGATTATATTTGAAAAACCTAAAAGCTGTAGTATTTGTGAGTGTTTTTTTGTTTGTTCTTTTACACCCTCACTTGCATCAACCAAAAGAATCGCAATTTCGGCTGATGAAGCCCCAGTTATCATGTTTTTTAAAAACTCTATATGCCCAGGAGCATCGACTAAAATATAATTCCTTTTCTTTGATTTTAAAAGAATTTGTGATGTATCTATTGTTATTCCCTGATTTCTTTCAGTTTGAAGTGCATCTGTTAAAAAGGCCCACTCGAAAGATATTCCTCTTTTTTCACTTGTTTTCTTAAGTTCTTGATATTTTCCATCTTTAATCTGATCAAGCTCATATATCATTCTTCCAATTAATGTTGATTTACCATGATCGACATGACCAACTAGAACTACTCTTACAGTATCATCAATGATTTTTTTCAATGTCATCTACAGATAGCCACTGGATCTTAACTTTTCAAATACATCTTCTTCTTCATGGTCCATGTCTCTACCAGATCTTTCAGAAATTTTCGTTACTCTTAATTCCTCTATTATATCAGAAACACTTTTGGCCATGCTGTCTATCGGTTTAGTAATATCTTTATCTCCTAAAGATCTATATCGTTTTCCATTCCTAGAAAAGTATAAATTAACAACTGGAATATTTTCTCTCTTTATATAATTCCATATATCTAATTCACTCCAACTTAACAACGGGTGAACCCGCATATGAAAATTTGCATGCATATAAGCTTGATATTGATCCCAAAATTCAGGAGGTTGGTTTTTTATATTCCATTTTCCCTCATTAGATCTAGGACTAAAAAACCTTTCTTTTGCTCTTGTTCCCTGCTCATCTTTTCTGATACCAGCAATAACCGCTTTAAACTTATATTTTTTAATTATATTTTTTAAACCTTCAGTTTTTCTTGCCGCGGATCTAGCTGCGGGTGGTAAAGAAGGATCTATATCTTCAACTTTTGGACAAGTTCCTTTGATAAGATTTAACTTCCATTCTTTTTGATATTTGTCTCTGAAATCATACATCTCTTTAAATTTTTTTTTTGTATCAACATGAACAACTGGAAACGGAATTTTGCCGAGAAATGCTTTAAAAGCTAACCAAATCATTACGTTAGAATCTTTTCCTAAGGACCATAATAACGCAATGTTTTTTGATGTACTAAATATTTCCCTTAAAATATAAATACTTTGATTTTCTAATCTTGTTAAATGATCCACAGAAAAATCCTATTAATTTTTATGAATTCCGCACTCTGTTTTGTTTGTATTGGACCATCTACCTGATCTCACATTATTAGAATCTGAAGATATCACCGTACAGTTCCTACAACCAATTGATAAGTATCCCTTCTTATAAAGTGGGTGTTTAGGAATATTAAAATTTTCAAAATACTCAGTTATTTTATTTTGACTCCAGTTGATCAGAGGGCTTAAAACAAATTTGCTGTTTACTATTTCTAAAACCTTTTTTTCTCTTCTTTCATTACTATGATACCCTTTTCTTCCAGAAATCCAAGTAGTATAGGGTTTAAGTGCTTTTTTTAATGGATTAACTTTTCTAATTTCACAACATTTGTTGTGATCTTCCTTCCATAAAACTTCGTTGGCATCGTGTTTTTTTAAATCAAATTTATTAGGATATATTTCAATAATATTTGTTAGATCAAATAATTTAATGAGATCATTTCTATAATTGAGTGTTTCATCGAACAATTTACCGGTATTTAAGAAAATGACAGGAAAATCTTTAGAGATATTTGAAATTAAATGTAAAATTACAGCAGATTCAGCTCCAAAAGAACACACATAGACTATTTTTTTAAAAAAAAATTTGTTAATAGATTCGTATAAGATTTCATTAGCTTCTTGTTTTTGAAATCTTAAATTTAAGTCCTTTAAACTTATATTAATTTGGTCCATTCTAATACTTAATAAATGAAAATTAATATTTTGTCAATAATCTATGTAATACTTTTTATTATACACAAAATAATTGTATTTTATTTCTTGTATTATAATTTATTTCATGAGTATGATTAAAAAATCATCTGAGTTTGTTGTTCTTTGTTGGTTAATGGTAAATATCTTCATGGTGTTTAGCATGATTTTCATCGGTGGAATCACAAGACTAACTGATTCAGGGCTTTCGATGATAGATTGGAATCTAATAAAAGGTATCATTCCTCCCTTAAATGAAAGTCAATGGATAGAAAAATTTAATGATTATAAGTTGTATCCAGAGTTTAAAATTTACAACTCAAATATGGAAATTAGTGAATTTAAAAAGATATTTTTCTGGGAGTATCTTCACAGAATTTGGGGAAGATTAATAGGCTTGACATTTTTAATTCCTCTCTTTTATTTGTATTTTACAAAAAAAATTACCAAAAAAACTTCTAAATTTTTATTTTTTGTAACCTTAATTGGGTTTTTTCAAGCTTTCATGGGTTGGTTTATGGTTAAGAGTGGTCTGATTGATAAACCAGATGTTAGTCAATACAGGCTTGCTTCTCATTTGATAACCGCATTGGTAATATATTCACTTTTATGTTTTCTGTTTTGGAATCTATATAGATCTAGAAGTATGATAGACAATGAAGGACTTAATGTAACTAACAAAAGCATATTGGAGTTAAGTATTTGTTTATTTTTAGTTTTTCTAACAATTTCTTCTGGTGCATTTGTAGCTGGTACAGATGCTGGTTCAATTTACAATAACTTTCCTCTTATGGGAAAAACATTTTTTCCACCTGATCCATTTATTCTTCAACCAACATGGATTAATTTTTTTGAAAATACTACACTAATACAATTCAACCACAGAATTCTGGCAACAATAACGGGCTTGATGATCCTTTATACTTGTATAACAAATTATAAACAGTTTAAAAATACTTTAGTAGGTAATTTATTAAAATGTTTAATTTCATTAATCATCTTACAATATACATTAGGTGTGATTGCTCTTAAACTAGCTGTTCCTATATTTCTAGGATCAATGCATCAGATGGGCTCAATATTAGTTTTATCTATTATTATTTTAATCTTATCAGAAATATTTTTAAAAAAAAAAGGAGCTATTAAATAATAGCTCCTTTAAAAGTTTTTAATTTTGATTATTAAAAACTAGCGTTTACATATCCTACAATATGATCACCACCGGCGGTTGTATCCTTATCAACACCCGTACCAGCGTAATCTGTGGTTGTTGTATATTCTAATCCCCATCCTAAACCAAAGGCTTCGGTAGATGCGCCAACTTTATAATCAGTGAATCCATAACCTGTTGTGGAATCTGCCGTATCAGAATCAGTAAAACCTATACCTCCGTACAATGTAAAAGGAGTTCCTGGGATTGGAGCCTCAGCACTTACGTTATGATAAGTGTAATCATAATTCTGAGAAAATCCAGTAGGCGAAAAACCATAGTAATAACTTAAACCTATGTCAGCAGGTAAAGCTATACCAACTGAAGCGTAGTACTCCAAAAATTCCTTACCTTTTGTACCAGATGGAGCGCCAGGGTAGTCATAATACAAAAGACCTGCATCGTAAGATAATAAGTCTTCTAATCCAGGTATAGCGCCAGATATACCACCGTAATAGTCAAGTTCTGAACCACTACCACCAGAATTAAGGTTAGCCATCCAAGTACCTACATAAACGTCAATATAATTGTCAACAAGAGTCGCACCCCAATCAAAACCACCTTGTATAGCTATTTCGGTTGTTTGCTCCTCACCTCGCCAGATGTAGTTAGAAACGTATTGAACGTTTGCTGAAAATTCTCCAAAAGGAGGTTTCTCCGGAAACTCAAACGATTTTGTTTGAGTCGAAATCGTCAAAGGCAAGGCAATTGCCATACCCAGTAATAAACTTTTTTTCATCTATAACCCTTTCCCATTTTGTATGTAATTTAACAAAAAAAACTGATTAAAAATTGTGCAACTAATAGTAGTGATCATTATTTAACCATTAATAATAATATGTATAATTTATTGTATTAATCAACAGAATTATTTAATTTCAATATATTACTTTAAATAATGTTGTAATTTTACAACAAAGAAAGGAAGAATCGTGACATTAGTTAATTTTTCATTAATTATTTTGCCACTAAGTTCATTAATTTGGTTGTATTTATTTTTTTTCCATGGAGGTTTTATATTTCCATTCTTCAATTCATTTTGGACAAACAAAATAATATTTGAAAAATTTCACGGATTTACAACAGAAAAAAAAATGAAAAACCAAATAGGAATTGTTATCCCTGCAAGAAACGAGGAAAATATAATTACTAATTGTTTAGAAAGTGTTTTGAACCAAAAAAATGTGAAATTTGAGATCATTCTGGTTGATGATCATAGTAATGATAATACGGTAAAAGTTTCTAAAGAAATGTTCAAAAAATATAACTTCAAAAATTATGTAATTTTGAAAAATAAAAAACTTCCTGAAACATGGAATGGTAAAACGTGGGCACTTAACAATGGTGTAAAAAAAGCATTGCAGAACAAAAAAAACAAATATTTATTATTTTTAGACGCCGATATTTCCATCGACCAATTTTTAATTAAAAATTTACAAAGAGCTATAGAAGAAAAAAAATATAAAATGATTTCAATTATGGCAAAACTTAACTGTAGCTATTTTTGGGAAAAACTTCTAATTCCCAGTTTTATATTTTTCTTTCAAAAATTATATCCTTTTAATCATGTCAATAACCCTGAAAAAAAATTAGCTGCTGCTGCAGGGGGGTGTATTTTTTGTGATATTTCAATTTTCAAAAAACAGAATTTATTAGAAAATATAAATAATAAGCTTATTGATGACTGTAATTTAGCTAAAGAAATAAAAAAAATTGGGGCTATCTGGTTAGGATTATCTAACAAAGTTAAAAGTAACAGAAAATACAAGGATTTAAAATCAATATGGAAAATGGTTGAAAGGTGTGCATATGAACAACTTGGAAAATCAATGATAATACTTTTTTTTACAATTTTGATGATGATTATAATTTACCTGAGCTGGATAATAGGTTTGATTATTGGTATTAAGGCTAGCAATCTTACAATTGTCTTACTTTCTTTATTTATATTTGTTATTTCTTTAATAACATTTTTTCCGACTATAAGATTTTATAAAATCAACTATTTCTATTGTTCTTTGGCATTTGTTTCAAGTATATTTTATATTCTTATGACAATTAGTTCTGCAAAGAATTATTATTTAAATCTAGGTACTGTTTGGAAGGGTAGAAAGTATTAATTAAGTAATTATGATGACTGAGATTAAAAAACTAAAATTTGAGGAATACAAAATAAAGCATAGCAAAAATGATAAAGAAGAGAATTTTCCAGTATCCTCATTCTTAATTAGTAAAAATTATAAAAAGCATATAAAAAACCTTTATTTTTTTGCTAGATCAGCTGATGACATTGCAGATAGTAAAAGTCTTAATTTGAATAAGAAATATGATCTTCTTAACGAATTTTACTACTTAGTAAAAAACAAAAAATATTCAAAGTATTTTTTTATTAACAACCTATTAGAAACATTAGAAACAACACAAATAAATAATCAATATCCGTTATTGCTTTTGGAAGCTTTCAAACAAGATGTAGAAAAGAAAAGGTATGATAGTTGGGAAGACCTCATAGACTATTGCAACAAGTCCGCTAGTCCAGTAGGAAGATTTGTTATAGATCTTCATTTTTTTGATAGAACTGAAAAATGTAAAGATATCGATAAGATTTATTTAGGTTGCGATAATCTATGCAATTCATTACAGATTATTAATCATATACAAGATTGTAAAAAAGATTTTTTAGATTTGAATAGGATTTACCTACCCCAAGAATATTTTAGAAAATTAAATTGTTCATCTCAGAATTTGCTGGCTATTAATGAGAGGAAAAAAATTCTTGATGTTTTAAACATTTGTCTAGAAAACGTAGAACAACTCTTAAAAATGTCAAAAAAATATATTCCTTTGATAAATAAAAGTTTTGGTCTTAAAAAAGAAACATATGTGATTTATAATATAGCAAAAAAATTGAATTTCTTACTCAAAAAAAATGATCCCATTAAAAAAAATGTTAAACTCTCACATATTGATTTGATTTTTTGTTTTTTTAGAGGAATAATAGGTAGATTATAATTTTTATGTTTTCAAATATAAAAAAAAAGTTTAAGTTTGCAAATAATGAATATTAAAACTCCAACATTAGACAAAGTAAAATTTCCAAAAGATCTTAAAAATTTGGATGAAAAGGAACTCAAACTTTTAACAACCGAATTGAGAAATGAAGTAATTGATGCTGTATCAGTTACTGGCGGTCATTTAGGCGCAGGATTAGGTGTAGTTGAACTTACGATTGCAATACATAGAGTTTTTAACACTCCTAATGATAAACTAATTTGGGACGTAGGTCATCAATGTTATCCCCACAAGATCTTAACAGGAAGAAGAAATAAAATTAGAACAATTCGTCAGCCAAATGGTTTATACGGATTTACAAAAAGATCAGAGAGTGAATACGATCCCTTTGGCGCGGCTCATTCATCAACCTCCATTAGTGCAGGTTTAGGAATGGCTGTTGCTAGAGATCTTAAAAAAGAAAAGCACAAAGTAATATGCGTGATTGGGGACGGTGCTATAAGTGCAGGAATGGCATATGAGGCGATGAACAATGCTGGATCCATGAATGCCAATCTTATTGTAATTTTAAATGACAATGATATGTCTATTGCTCCTCCGGTTGGTGCAATGAGCGCTTATTTATCAAGACTTCTATCAGGAAAAACTTTTCAATCAGCTCGATCTCTTGCTAAACAAATGGCAGCTATGTTTCCTAAAAGATTTAAAGATGTTGCAGCAAAAGCTGAGGGATATATGCGAGGAATGGTTACAGGAGGTACTTTGTTTGAGGAGCTAGGGTTCTTTTACGTTGGACCAGTTGATGGTCACAATTTAAATCACCTTCTTCCAGTTCTAAAAAATCTAAGAGATTCAAACTGGGATGGTCCAGTATTTTTGCATGTTGTGACAAAAAAGGGTTATGGTTATGAACCAGCAGAAAAATCAGATGATAAATATCATGGTGTTGGAAAATTTAATGTTGTAACTGGAGAACAGGTAAAATCTATTTCTAAAGCTCCAAGTTATACAAAAACTTTTGCGAAAGCATTAATTCATAAAGCAAAAAAAGATAAAAAAATTGTTGCAGTTACTGCAGCAATGCCATCTGGAACAGGATTAGATTTGTTTGGAAAGGCTTTTCCTGATAGAACCTATGATGTTGGAATAGCTGAACAACATGCTGTAACGTTTTGTGCTGGTCTTGCTACAAGAGGCATGAAACCCTATGCTGCAATTTACTCAACCTTCCTTCAAAGAGCATATGACCAAGTGGTTCATGATGTTGCAATTCAGTCACTTCCTGTAAGATTTGCAGTTGACAGAGCAGGTCAGGTCGGTGCAGATGGCGCAACTCACGCTGGGTCGTTCGATCTTGCTTATCTTTGTGCTCTTCCAAACTTCATAATCATGGCCCCAAGTGATGAAAATGAACTCATTGGATGTGTTAGCACCTCATTAGAAATTAATGATAAACCTTGTGCCTTCAGGTATCCTAGAGGCGAAGGATTTGGTGTAAAACTTCATGAAGACCAAGATTCTTGGAAAATTGGAAAAGGAAGAATCGTTAAGGAAGGTTCAAAAGTTTGTATCCTTTCACTTGGAACAAGATTGAATGAGGCAATAATTGCTTCAGATGCGTTAGCTTCCTACGGATTAAGTACAACAGTGGCCGACGCTAGATTTGCAAAACCAATAGATACTAAAATGATAACTAAATTAGCTAAAAATCATCAAATTTTGATAAGTGTAGAGGAAGGGTCAATAGGTGGTTTCTCAGCTCAGGTGATGTCGTTTCTTACAAAGGAAGGTTTATTGGATAATGGCCTTAAATTTAGACCGCTATTTTTCCCAGATATTTTTGTTCCACATGGCAAACCTGAAATACAAAACGATATTTGCGGTATAAATGCAAGGCAGATAACTGATTGTGTGTTGAAGGCTTTAGGACTCCCTACTGTTTCAAAAGAATCAAGAGAAACTGCGTAAAATTCAACAAATCTTTTATTCTTAGAATGTGTGGAGTTGAAGACCAAAAAAAGATAAATCAGATAGTTAAAGAATCAGGAACATCTTTTTATTGGGGAATGAAAATTCTTAATAAAGAGAAAAGATTTGCAATGTTTACTATATATGCATTTTGTAGAATTGTAGATGATATAGCAGATAGTGAACAAAACTTAGAAATTAAACTGTCGCAACTTAAAAATTGGAAATCCAAGATAAATAAAGTTTACAAGGATCATTCATCAGATTCAATAACCAGAAAACTTTTGGAATCAAAAAATAAGTTTGGCCTAAAAAAAGAAGATTTTTTATCGATAATTGAAGGAATGCGAATGGATATAATTGAAGAGATCAGATATCCTTCAAAGAAAAAAATTGATTTGTACTGCAGCAGAGTAGCAGGCGCAGTTGGATGCTTATCAATGAATATTTTTGGTATAAAAAGTAAATTAGGTAGAACGTATGCAGATCTATTGGGAAAAGCCTTTCAATTTACAAATATTTTAAGGGATTTAAAAGAAGATAGTGTGAGGAATAGATGCTATATCCCTTTAGATATAATAAAAAAATTTAAAAAAGAAAAAAAATCTCCTCAAGAGATAATAAAAGGTTTGGATATTGAACTAATAAATAAAGAAATGATAAGAAGAACACAAAAATATTATGATGATGCAGAAAAAATTTCCAGAAAGTTCAAAAAAAAAGATCTTAAAGCTGCAATCTTAATGAAAGAATTTTATTATAATATTTTCAAAAAAATTTCAGTTAATAATATGAATTTATATAAAAAAATAAAGCTTTCTAAAATTGAAAAATTAATTATTATCATCAGGTATTTTATTAGGAGTTAAAATTAAAAAAAAATTATACATAATAGGTGCTGGCTTGGCGGGTCTAAGCACAGCTTGTCACTCAGTTAAAAAAAACTTCGATGTAGAAATTTTTGAAGCAACTAAAAATGCTGGTGGAAGATGTAGATCTTTTTATGACAAAAAATTAGGAATAGAGATAGATAATGGAAATCATTTGATTTTTTCCGCGAACAGTAATTTTTTGAATTATTGTAAATTGATAGGTTCAAAAAATACACTAAAAATATATGAGCCTAAATTTCATTTCTTTGATCTTATTAATCAACACGATTGGTCAATTAAAATAAATGATGGACCTCTGCCTTTTTGGATTTTTAACAAAAACAATAGAGTTCCAGATACATCATTAATTGATTATCTAAGTTTTTTAAAAATTTTAGTTTGCAAAGAAACTGACACAATAAGTGATCTATTCTACAACAACAAAATCTTACTTACTTCTTTTTGGGAACCATTAACTCTTGGTGTTCTCAACTCAAGTTGTGATCAAGCCTCGGCTTACTTGATACTAAATGTTTTAAAAAAAACATTTTTTAAAGGGGGTAAATTCTGTAAAATAATTCAGCCTGAGCAAAACTGGAATAAAACTTTAATTAATCCTTCTCTAGAATATTTAAAAAAAAATAAAATTAATCTAAATTATAATAATTCATTAAAAAAAATTATTATTAAAAATAATTTTGTAAGTGAGCTTATATTTAATAAAGACACTAAAAAGGTTAAAAAGGAAGATATGGTCATCTTGTCAACGCCAATGAGTATGCTAAAGAAAATTTTTCCGAATATTATTCTACCTACAGAAAATAATACAATACTTAATATACATTTTAAGATTAAAATTAAATCAAAATACAATCCGTTGTTTGGAATGTTAAACTCAATATCACATTGGGTTTTTATAAAAAGAGATCATATTTCCGTTACCGTTAGTGCCGCAAATAGAATGAATGATTCTGATTCAAATGAAATTGCAAAAAAAATATGGCTAGAAGTATCGCAAGTATTTAAATTGAAAAAGAAATTACCTGAATATCAGGTTATTAAAGAAAAAAAAGCAACATACAATCAATCTCCAAAAAATATTAAATTAATACAGGAAATAAAAAATTTACCAAAAAATCTGAGACTTGCTGGTGACTGGACACAAAAAAATTTTCCTTGTACAATTGAAAGTGCTATCCTTTCTGGTAAAAATTCGTTGATAATTAACTAGTATTATATTAAAAAATTAAAATGATTTTCGAAGACAAAAACTTACTATCTGATATTGTTTCTGAATCTAAAAAAAATATTTCGAAAAAAATAAAAAATGATGGCCATTCTGTTTATGAGTTGGAAGCAGATGTAACTATACCTGCTGAATATATTTTGATGATGCATTTTTTAGGTGATATAGATGTAAAGACAGAAGAAAAAATTAGAAATTATATTTTAAAAATACAAAATGAGGAAGGTGGGTGGCCTCTTTTCTTTAATGGAGAGTCAAATTTAAGTGCTACTGTAAAAGCTTATTTTGCTTTAAAACTTTCGGGTGTCGATGAAAATAGCAAAAATATGCTAAAGGCAAAAGAAATAATAATTAAAAAAGGTGGTGCAGAGAGATCCAACGTTTTTACAAGAATTTTATTAGCTATGTTTGGTGAAATTTCGTGGAAAACAATCCCTACAATGCCTATTGAGATTATGATCTTACCTAAATGGTTTCCATTTAATTTGCAAAAAATTTCTTATTGGTCTCGAACTGTCTTGGTACCACTTTTAATAATTCTTCACAAAAGACCAATTGCCAACAATCCCACGGGTAAAAATATTTCAGAGCTATTTATAGAAAGAAACTCAGAAAAAATGTTCATTGAAAATAAAAGTTTCTTATCCAGAGTATTTAATCTCATTGACAAGATTTTAAAGAAAGTTGAAGTTTACTTTCCCAAAAAAAATAAGGAATATTGTCTTAATTTAGCATATGATTGGGTTTGTAAGAGATTAAATTCAAAAGACGGCTTAGGAGCAATTTTTCCTGCAATGGTTAATGCACTTATAGCTCTTACTTTAAATGATTTAAAAGATTTCAAAAAAGAGATAGTTATTGCAAGGCAAGCAATTGATAATCTTCTAGTAGTAAAAAAAGAATATGCTTATTGTCAACCATGCGTTTCACCGGTTTGGGATACTGGATGGGTAGCGTATGGAATGATCGAAAATAATGCCGATATAACAAATTCTGTTGAATGGTTGCTAAGCAAGGAGATAAATTCAAAAGGGGATTGGAGTGAAACAAAACCTTTATTACAACCAGGGGGTTGGGCATTTCAATATAACAATAGTTTTTATCCAGATGTCGATGATTCTGCCTTAGTTGGAATGGTTTTAGATAGATTCAATAAAAAAAAACCATCCAAAAAAGTTTCAGATGCAATAGAAAGAACTAGACTTTGGATAAAAGGTATGCAATCAAAAAATGGCGGTTGGGGTTCATTTGATTGTGATAATACATTTAGTTATTTAAATAAAATACCATTTGCAGATCATGGTGCTTTGCTAGATCCTCCAACTGTTGATGTAACTGCAAGATGCTTGAGTTTTCTTGCGCAATTGGATAATAAAACGGACAGCTTATCGATTAAGAAGGCAGCAAAATATATTTTATCTGAACAAGAAAAAGATGGAAGTTGGTTCGGAAGATGGGGAACAAATTATATTTATGGAACTTGGTCAGCGCTATCTGCTTTAAGTCTAGTTGATTTTGAAGATAAGGAAAAAGTTTTTAATTTGGCTACTCACTTTTTAAAAACTAAACAACGAAAAGATGGAGGATGGGGAGAAGATGGAGCAACTTATGATAGAAATCATAGAGATTTAGTAAAGGCGAGCACTCCCTCTCAAACTGCATGGGCCATATTGGGATTAATTGCTGCAGGACAGATTCAGTCTGAAAATGTTAAAAAAGGAATTTCCTATTTAACAAATTTATTTTCAGAAAAAAAAAATTGGGAAGAAAAATACTACACAGCAGTTGGATTTCCAAAAGTCTTTTATTTAAAATATCATGGATATGCAGAGTATTTTCCTTTTTTAGCTGTGTCCCGCTACAAAAATTTGAGAAATTTAAACTATCAAAAAAATTCTTACGGTGTTTAAAAAAAAATCTGATTTCGGTTTCATCGTAGGAGTCAAAGAAGAATATAATGCCTTAAAAAACACAAAATATTATGTAAAAATAGCCTATGGAGCAAAAAATGCTTCAAAGGCTGCCAAAATTTTATGCAAAAAAGTTGAGTGCATTGTAAGCTTTGGTTTTGCTGGATCTATTGATTCAAAATTGACAAATGGAGAAATTATTGTCCCAAAATTTCTAGTTGGTAAGAACAAAAAGAAAAAATTCTTATCTTCTAAATATAGATCAACCATATTGCACAAACTCTCAAACCAAGAAGTTAATGAAAAAGGAATTATCTCAGTTGACAAAATAATAAATGAAAATGAGAGAAAAAAAAGGATTTACGAAAAATTCAAAGCCTCTTCAATCGATATGGAATCTGATTCCATTTATAAAATCTGTTATGAGAAAAAAATACCATTAATTATTGTAAGAGTCATTTTTGATGATTTAAATTTTAACATACCAAATTTTATAGTTAAAAGTACAAATAGCAACGGTGATGTTTCTATCGCAAGTTTACTAAAGTTTGTATCAACAAGCCCCAAAAATTTCTTTGTTTTAGTTAGGGTTTATATCTACTATCTAAGAGCCATAAGAAAATTAAAAGAAATCTCAGAAAAATGCTTCTAAACTTACATTAAATCAAGTTCGTACATTTTTGCTTCCAATATTTTTTCATAAACATCTTCAGCTGGTCTGGCTGTTTGCTGACTTATTTCTTCTGGCATTGGACCAACAGTTTTAATTCCAATGACTTTTTTACCTAACGCCTTAATTGGAGATTTTACAATCTCGCTTATTGCTGTAGCCTCATGACCACAGTGAGTCATGCAATCTTTACATTTTGTATAATTCCCATTTCCATACATTTTCCAATCAGTTTTTTGCATTAACTCATCAAATGTTTTATAATATCCCTCTGCTAAATGAAAACAAGGTTTTTGCCAACCAAATATATTAAATGTTGGAGTCGCCCAAGGGGAGCAAGTATACACCTGATTACCAGCCAAAAAATCTAGATACAAATCTGTTTGGTTAAATTTCCATTTTTTAAAATTTTTAGATTTAAAGATAGCCCTGAAAATTCTTTTTATAGCTTCTCTGTTTAGAAAACTTTCTTGGTTTGTAGCTCTTTCATAAGCAAACCCTGGAGTCAGATTTATTCCATCAATATTTAAATCAAATGTTAAATAGTTTAAAAAATCAATAATCTTTTTTGTTCTTTGATGATTATATACCGTACAATTTACGGTAACTCTAAAGCCTCTAGTTTTAGCCAAGTTTATTGAGTGAACTGCCTCATTAAAAACTCCTTCTTGCCCAGAAATTTTGTCATGATCTTCCTTATCTCCATTTAGTTCTATTGACCATGTCAAGTATCTGCTAGGACTATAATCATAAATTTTTTTTTGAACTAGTAAACCGTTAGTGCATATGTACGTATATTTTCTATTGTCTACTAGTTTTTCAACAATTTCTGGCATATCATCACTTAAAAGAGGTTCTCCACCAGTAATTGCTACCATTGGGGCTTCACATTCCTTACTAGCATACAAACATCTTTCTGGACTGAGGTATTCTTCCATAACAGCATCTGGATAATCGATTTTACCAGACAAATCTGATTTAAGATTATTTTTAAAATGTGGTTCAAGCATTAAAACAATCGGAAATTTTTTCATATTGTTTAATTTACAACTAGTAATGTATTTTGCTATTTTTAATTGTTCAAAAAAAGATACAGACATTTTTAATTTATATTTTTTAAAAAAAAGCCCAAAGTATCATACTTTGGGCTTAAAAAAAATTTTAGATACTTATTTTTTTTGAGTTGTAAAGTCTGGATGAGAGATTGAACCTAACTCACTCATGTCAAGACCATACTCTTCATCTTCTTTGGTTGCTCTTATTCCAATCACCATCTTAATAATGTACCATACTACAAAGCTAGCAATTAGTGTGAAGACACCATAAGATATAACTCCTAGAAACTGAACTCCAAATGATGTGTCAGGGTTTGACCATGGAACAACTAAGGTTCCAAATATACCTGCAAATAAGTGAGCAGGTATTGCCATCACAACATCATCAATTTTTAACATATCTAAAAGTTTCATGCCATACATACAGATTACTCCTGCAACAGCACCAATTATAACTGCTTGACCCATTGATGGCATCAATGGCTCAGCTGTTATACCAACTAACCCGGCAATCGCACCATTAAGCGTTGCGGCTATGTTAGTATGACTATTAGTTAATTTACTTACAACCATGCAAGCAACAACACCTCCAGCAGCTGCTAGATTGGTGTTAACAAATATGTTTGCAATAGCTGTAGCATCTGCTCCGGAACCTAACGCAAGTTGTGACCCGCCATTAAAACCAAACCATCCTAACCAAAGAATAAAAACACCAAGAGTTGTGAGAGGAACTGAACAGCCTGCAAGAGTATTTGCAGTTCCATCACTATTAAACTTACCATCTCTTGCTCCAAGTAAGATAGCACCAGTAAGTGCTGCCCAACCACCAACAGAATGGACTAGAGTCGATCCAGCAAAGTCTGAAAAACCTGCTTCTGATAACCATCCACCACCCCATTGCCATGAGCCTGCAATTGGATAAATAACTGCTGTTAAAATGGCTATGAATAAGAAAAATGGCCAAATTAGAATTCTTTCTGCCAATGCACCAGACACAATCGAAGCCGTGGTTGCCACGAAGACCATTTGGAAATACCAATCAGATGCTGCGGCATAACCTGTTTCTAAATCAACTTCATCATTTCTATCAAACATTGAAAAAGATCCTAGATATCCACCATCAACGCCGTCATACATAAGATTATATCCTACTAGGTAATACATAATGCCTGCGATAGAAAACAATCCAATGTTTTTTAAACATATAACTGCGGTATTTTTGCTTCGGACTTGTCCAGCCTCAAGCATACAAAATCCAGCAGCCATAAACATTACTAAAAATCCGCACACACAAAACAAAAATGTATTTAAAATGTATGCAACTTCTCCAGAAACAGCTGGTGCTGCCTCAACTGCTGCTTCTTGCGCAAATAACCCAGTTGATGAAGCCATTGTAACAACAAATAAAGCTAAATAACTGAGAGTATTGAGCGAGAAAACATTTTTTAAAAGTTTTAAAGTCATAATAACTCCCTTTATTAATTTTAAGTTAAGATTAATGTATGCAGGAAACATGCCAATATAAATTTTTGTTTATGCCATTGATTTATAAAGAAATATTTTCTATCATATAATGAATTTGTGCCTATATTTTAAGCAAAAATGAATTATAAATATTATATTGCCTATTTAATAATCAAAGAAAATGCAGCAAAGATATCTTGGAGATGTACACGACTTCATAAAACTTCTTTATTTAAAAATTTTAAGTAAAAAGTTAGAAATGGTAATTGGACTAAACTGGTATTTGGTCAAAACTGAAGTATTGGGAAATGCTGAAGAAAAACTTAATGATGGAGAAAAAAGAGACTTTTTAAAATCTAATTATTTTCAATCACTGGATACACAAATATTTAGAGAACTAAATATTTTTAGAAATAGACAAAGAAGAGAAATAAATCAATTTACTAAAACGTCTCATTTAAAAAAACATATAAATTTTTTCAATAAAAATATATCTTTGACAGATAGAAGAAAATGGCTAGACAATTCCGTTTTACATTTTAAAAACAATGATATAATTTTTTTAGATGCAGACAACGGCCTGTCTCCAAAAAGTATCAAACTAGGATCTAAAAAGTCTCTAAAATATGTTTATCCAGACGAACTAGTATACTTATACAGTCATAACAAAACCATAATTTTCACTCAATTTCAATCATACAATCTAACCCATAAAGTTTATTTAAAAAATAAAACAGATTTAATAAAAAATACCATTGCGTTAGATGTAAATTGTCCGATAATTAGAAACAGAACTTCTCCAAACACTTTTTTTATTACGATTGCACAAGAAAAATATAAAAACTCTCTTAAAAAAATTAATTACGAGTTTGTTAAACAACATAATTTTTGCGAAATTGTTAATTATTAGTTTTTTTAAACAATGTATACCATGAAATAATTGCAGGTATTCCAACTAACACCTCTCTAATTCTTCTACCAATTGCAGCTGAAAATGAAATTTCGGATGAAAGTCCAACAAAATTTCCTGCTATAACAAATGCAATTTCTTGAACACCTAAACCTGCAGGAATAAAAAACATGATAGACCTTAAAATAGCTGTAAAAGATTCAATTATTATTACATCTAGAAGACTTACATCAATGCCGATAACAAAAAAAAATATGTAGATTTCAAAAGCTCCGCCAACCCAACCTAACAATCTTATAACTAAAGCAAAGCAAACAGTTTTTATTCTAAAACTTAGTGCGTAAAGCTCATAATCAAATCTTAACAAGCTTTTAACATGGTTAATATTAAGTTTAAAAAAAATTAAAGGCTTCTTTATTAAAGATTTTAAAAACCTTTTTCTTATTGAAAAGCAGAAAATTAAAGATGTAAGACTTAATATTAAAATAGAATAGAACAAATACTTATTTGCCCCCCCAAGAATAGAAAATTCCTCATAGAGATATATTAAAGATAAAAAACTAAAAATAGCCATAATAAGAAGTGACATCGCTGCTAGCGCAACATCACCTATGACGGTTGAAGAGGCCTCAGAGCCACTCATCCCTTTTTTTGTACTAAGAAAAATTCTCACAAATTCTCCAGTCACATTTCCTGTTGGAAAAAGCTTACCAGATGTTTGCGATATCCATGTAATTACAAAACACCAATAAATATTTAGTTGCTTTGTTTTCATTAGTAATTGCCAAGATACTGAATCAAAATATATGGTAGGTATGTGAGCTAAAACCAAAAAAAAACCAAGTTCCTTATGATCTAAAATATATTTTAATGCCTCTGGACCGGAAAAAAAATTATAAAGCCAAGCAATGAAAAAAAATCCAATTAAAAAAAAAAAAATGTTTTTAAAACTAATTAACTTCATTTAATATTTTACAAATTTCGCTTGGATGAGAAGAATCAACTCTTGGATGCCATGAAAATAAACTAAATCTTCTATAAAAAAGCACACCTTCATGAGGAGGTAAATTATAATCATAATTTGTTAAAGGACGATAACATTCTTGTCTTAGATTTACATAGTTAAGGTTAGTTTTTTCAGAATAGTAAATGTTTAAAGCTTTTCTTTTGAATTCTACTTCTTTATTAGTTAATTGATAACATACTTCATTACCTATTTTTTTAATAAATGTATTTGAATTAATTTTATTTTGATAATTGTTATATTCAGAATACTCAAAAATATTTAATCTTTTCTTAAATATTGAAGCTATGCAATTAGTTACATCATGATCTTGATGACCTCCTTCATAGGCGGGAGTAAAAATTGAATCTATTTTATATTTTGAAATTAATTTTGAAATTTTGTCAATTGTTGGCTTAATGAAATATTTTAGTTGTCTTGTTGGAATATTTTGTAAACAAAATTCGTTTATTTCAAACAACTTTAATGATTTCTTCATTTCGTTTATTCTTACATTTAAGAGATTCTCATAATTCTGTCTATTCCATGGCCACATTTCATTTTTTTCTAATACACCATTGGTTAAAAAAAAGAAGAAAAAAGAACATCCTTGCTTTTTTTTTCTTTGAACTATAGCAGAAGTACCCACAATCTCATCATCAGGATGAGGTATTAATAATAATATCTTTTTCATTTTTTAAAGTTACAATTTTTTTCCAATGTGGCATTAATTCATCACAATAGATTTCTTTCCATGATTTGATTTTTTGATTTTTTACAAAACTCTTTATTCTTTTAATTTCAACTGGATCAGATAAGAGTTTGTTTATCACATCCGCCCAAAGTTTTGTTGACATATTTTTTACAATTATTCCGTCATTTCCAGGACTATAAATTCTTTTTCCACCACCATTTGGACTAACTACACATACTGCACCGCATGCTTTCGCTTCAATAACAACATTTGGTCCAATTTCAAATTGTGATGGAAAAACAAATAAATCACATATTCTGTAGAGATCTGCAATTTCATGTTTTTGTAAATAACCTAAAATATGAAGTTTATTTGGTGCAATTTCTTGACACTCTCTTGCATGAATTCTTTCACCAGCAAGTAATGTTGTTACTTTAAATCCTTGACTGATTAATTTAGCGTGAACCTTAGCTAAATGTATTGCACCTTTTAATTCATGAATTCTTCCACTGAAAAAAATAATCTTTTCGTCTTTTTCGATCTTATATTTTTTTAAAACATTTTTTTTTGCAATACGATTAAAGTTAAACACTTTTTTATCGATCCCTCTGTGAAGTTTTGTTATATTCTGATTACCAGTTTTTCTGAGCAAACTATCGGGACTATAGATTTGGTCTGCCACCATTGCATGATCAACACACTTTATGTAACTATATATCTTTTTATACATCCTTCTTTCAAAAAAATTTGAAATTTTGTTTTTTTTACTTATGAGGTTAAAAGCATTGTATTTTGAAAAAAAATTATTCATAACTTTATCAACATAATATTTCGTATATGGTGGTGTATCAGTATGAATAGAAGTTGTTAGAGGTATGGACCAAAATTTAGCTGCTAATCTTGCTGTTGAAGCCATAGAAAAAAATTGATCTGTAGTATGTATGAGATCAAATTTTTTGAGATGACAAAATAAAAAAGGGTTTAATGGAGATAAATCAGTGTCGTCGGCATCAATCCCTATTTTCTTAAGAACTTTTGAAGAAATCAAAGGTTTATTAATAAAATAATCTACATACTTATTTTTTTTAACAACTTTTTTTTCTTCTCCCAAGAAAAAAATTGTCAATTTAAGATTATGATTTAAGTTTGTTAATGCTTCAGATAATCTCTCCCAATATTTTACGTGTCCACCTGAGTGCTTTGATAGTTTTAAATCAACTAAAACTGCTATTTTCATAAAATTCTTTCGATCATTTAAATATTAAATTACTCATTTAAACTTTCTTCCTCAAGCTCTCTCCATATTTTTTCTAATTCGATAATTTCTTGCTGATCATCCTCAATTTTCTTTGAAATTAAGAAGAATTTTTCATTATTATGTTTAAAATCAATTTCTTGAACTATTTTTGTGTTATTATAAATTTGTTTTTCTAGTTTTTCCATTTTTCCTAATATTTGCTCTATCTTTTTGTCTAAAGAAATTGGTTTTTTTTTATAATTTTTAGATTCAATTTTTTCTTTTAAATGATTTTCCAATTTTAATTTATTTTTTTTTAATAAATTAGAACATTTTTCAAAACTTATTTCAATTTCTCCATCTCCTGTAAAAAAGAAAATTTTTTCTGTTACTGCATCCAAAAAATCTCTATCATGAGATGCTACTAAAACTGTTCCTCTATATACTTTTATGTATTCCTTCAATAGATCTAACGTCTCCAAATCAAGATCATTTGTTGGCTCATCTAATAACAATAATTGTTTAGGTTTAGCTAATATTTTTGCTAATAATAATCTATTCTTTTGCCCACCTGACAATGTTGAAACTTTGTCATCTACTGCCGCGGGATCAAATAAAAAATTCTTTAAATATCCACAAATATGTCTTTTAACAGAATTTACTTCTAAATAATCCCCACCATTTGGGATCAAATTTTCTTTCAATGAGAGACTATCATTAATTTGTTCACTCTTTTGATCAAAATAAGAATACTGAATAGAATCTCTTAATTTCACACTTCCAGAATCGGTTTGAATTTTTTTTATTAAAAGTTTTAGCAATGTAGATTTTCCCACTCCATTCTTGCCAAGAATACCTACTTTTTCTCCTCGAACTAATTTATAATTAAAATTCTTGATAATCTTTTTGTTTATTTTTCCGAGAAGGAAATTTTTATTTACATTGTAAAATTGAGCAATTACATTTGGACCAAATTCTAGATCACTTATTTGAGTAAATTTTATTTTTGAAATTGACTTTAAAAATTCGGATTTTTCTTTTTTTAAATTACTCTCAAATAAACTTGCATTTTCTTTTCTCTTTTCATTTCTTTTTCTTCTGGCTTTTATTCCTTTTGAAAGCCATTCCTTTTCATTTTTAAGAAAATTTTCTTTATTTTTAATATTTCTTTTTTCGTGTTCAATTAACTCTTGACTCCAGTTATCGAAATTATAAAACCCCTTAGATGAAACTTTTACATTTCCTCTATCCATCCAAAAGACTTTATTAGTAACATTATCAAGGAATTTTCTATCATGACTTACAACCAAAAATGCTCCCTTAAAGTCTTTATTTAAAAAGTTTTCTAACCATTCAATGCTTTCTATATCAAGATGATTAGTAGGTTCGTCTAGAAGTAACATTTTTGGCTGTGAAATTATCAATTCAACTAAAGCAAGTTTTCTCATCATTCCTCCAGATAAATTTAGCAACTTTTCAAACTGATCAATTTTTAATTCAGAACAAACATTTTTTATTGTCTTTGTTATTTGCACAACATTTCTAAATTTATTTTCCAAATATTCATTTACCAACTTGTTTTGTGAATAAAAGTTTTTTTGTTTCAAATAACCTATTGATATGCCTGGATTAAACCACATTTCACCTGTAGTTGGCTCTCTCAATTTAGATATAATATCCATCAGGGTTGTTTTTCCAACACCATTTTTTCCAACAAGTGCAATTTTATCTGATTGATGAATTGTTATACTCAGATCTTTAATAGTTGGAACGTTGGTGTAACTAAATGTACAGTTGTTTAATGAAACAAAAACCTCTTTAACCATAATTCTTTGGCTGGGGTGGCAGGATTCGAACCTGCGATACCGATACCAAAAACCGGTGCCTTACCGCTTGGCCACACCCCAAAAATAAAACATATAAAAACATAAACAAATTTTTTTTAGTTAACAAGCTATATGTAATTTAAGATTTTTCCTTTTTTAATCCACCACTTATTTTTGAGTGACAAAAGTTTGTTTTCTGCATCATTTAGATCTTTTTTTGATTCAAACAATCCAAAGCATGTTCCTCCTGATCCTGACATTCTTCTAATATTTGTATTGGTCTTGCTAAGCGTATTAAGTATTAATTTAATTTCTGGATATGAATTACAAGCTATTGATTCTAAGTCATTTTTTGCATTGCATAAAAATTTTAGAAACTTTTCATTAGAAACTTTTTTATCAACGAAGTTAGTTGGATTGTGGTTAAAGTTTTTAACTTGTTTGAAAATTTCTTTAGTCGGAATTTCAATCATTGGATTAACAAGTAATATATAAGTCTCATTCAAGTTTTCTATAGGTTCTAATATGTTTCCACTTCCTCTAACGATGGAGGTTTTTCCATAGAAACAAAAAGGAATATCTGAGCCTACCGAAAATAAAAATTTATCTAAAGCGCTTTTTTGAATACTTAAGTTATAAATTTCTATGATTGCTCTGATAACGGCTGCTACATTTGACGATCCACCTCCTAAGCCTGAACTAATAGGTAGGTTCTTTTGTAAACAAATTTTTACCAAAAATTCCTGATTTACAATTTTTTCAAATCTTTTTATAGCTATTGTTATTAAATTATTTTGATAATTATACAAAAGTTTGGAAAATGGACCTACAATTTCAATTGAAAATTTATTAGATTTTTCAATACTAATATAGTCGCCAATATTGCAAAAACACATTAAACTATTAAGATTATGAAAACCCTCTTGATTCTTTGATAAAACTTCAAGATATAAATTGACTTTTGCAGGAGAAAAAAATTTTTTTTTAGTCATGCATTTAATAAACTAAAAATTTCTTTTACGGACATTAATGATGATTTATTTTTTGACACCAACTTTTCAACACAGACATTATCACTTCTAACAATTAACCCATTTTCATCGAAACCAGGTATACTTGTAGGAATAAACAAATCAACTTCTTTTTTTAATCTGAAATCTGGTGATCCAATAAAAGTATTTTTTTTAAAAAAGTTCATTTTCGGATTTACATTAAAACAAGAAATAAAAATTTGAAGATCTTTTTGTGTATTTAAAGAATTACTATTATATTCAAAAGGATTAAAGATGGGACCTTTTTCAGAAAAATTAACCCTCAAGGGAAAACCAGTTTTCCACAGAGAAGTCTGAATCGCGCCAGCCAAATTTTCGTCAGGATTTAAGTGAAATAATGTGAATTTCTTTTTTTCATTATTTAACAAATTCACTAAGTCAATAATCCTTTGAATGAAATAGATTGATTTGTTTTCAGAATTAAAAATTATAGTCCCGCATTTACAATCAATTATTCTTCTAAATAATTCATCGTATTTTTTTAGCCCTGTTTTAGTTTTTATTAAACCAAATTGTAAAATATTCTGATAGATAAAATCACAAAAATCAATAGAACTCTTATTTTTAGGGTTAACATACTCGTAATCCGAACAATTAATTTTTTTGTCAGTTACAAAATAAATTTTTTTTTTTTTTCTAATTTTTTTTTCAGAAAAAAGAAAATCTAAAAATTTGTTGTTTTCATTTTCATCAATCACAATTACTAAATCTGATCTGTTTTTTACCTCTCCTTTGGAGGAAAAATTTGTTTTTGATGTCTGTAAACAGTTATTAAATTTGTATAAGAATTCATTTTTGTAATGGTCTATGGATGATAAATGCTTCTCTGCAAAAATAAAAATTTGATTCATTGCTGATAAATCACATCCTAAACCATCAATGTGCACTCCATTTGACTTATGTATAAGTTTTTTTAATGAAGACAAAGCATGTTCCGTAGAAACTAACTTACCTTTTTCATAAGAAGAGTTTAAGTTATTTTTCATATTATTTTTGTGCTTTAATATACGCAAATCTTGGATCGGCGGGAGTGCCTTCTAAATATTTACTGTCTTCTTTTGGGTTCCAATAAATTACATCGTCTATTTTTTTTGCTAATGCAAAGTCAAGATCAGTTATTCCTTTTTTAGAATGATTCATCAATTTTACTTCAACAAATGCATAGGACACCACTAAATCAGGATGATGCCAAGCAACCTCAGCAAGATGACCAATTGTATTTATCACAATTAAAGTAGATTTCCAATTATGAGTTTTAAATGTTTTTCTTATCCACTTACCATCATATTCCCAACCTTCAATTGAATCTTTAAGTTTTTTTTTAATCTCTTCTTCAGTATAAACCTTAACTTCTTCTTTATTCATTTAACTTCCCTTTTTTAAAAATTTAATTTTTTATTAATGTATATTACAATAAGTAAAAATTTATTTTAAATAAATAAAAATTTGTTTGAGTCTAATGGAAAAATTAATTATTGAAACTCCGAGCAGAATTCATTTAGGTTTCCTAGAATTGGATAATAATTCTGATAGACTATTTGGTAGTCTTGGTTTAACAATTACTAATTTTGAAACTAAGCTTTTGTTAAAAAAGTCAAAAAAAATAAATGTGGTTTGTGACGACATCAATCAAACGGAAAGAATTAAGAGAATAATCACTTTGTTAAATAAAAAAATTGATTTTCCTTCATTTGAGATAAAAGTTTTAAAAAGTATACCATCTCATTCAGGTTTGGGTTCAGGAACTCAGTTAGCGCTAAGTATTGCTACTTTGATATCTACTTTTGCAGATATTAATATCCCTACTGACGAACTGGCTATTATACTTGATAGGGGAAAAAGATCAGGAATTGGAATCGAAAGTTTTAAGAATGGAGGTTTTATAGTTGATGGTGGAAAAATTAAAGATTCAACAAAAATTCCGCCTATTTTATTTAACTCTAATTGGCCAGAGAATTGGAAACTGATTCTTATACTGGATAATAGTCTTAGAGGTATTCACGGGTTGAAAGAGAAACAGGAATTTAAAAACATAAAAAAAATTAGTAGTGAGCTATCAAAACAGAATTGTAGATCTTTGTGCCTTAAAATTCTTCCCTCCATTATTGAAAACAGATTTAAGGAATTCTGTTCGGGGATGCAGGAAATTCAAAATAATACAGCTAGAATATTTTCTAAGGCTCAAGGAGGACGTTTTACTAGCAAAAAAATTTCAATGGTTTTTGATTTTATTAAACATAAGAAAAAGATTTGTTATGGTCAAAGCTCATGGGGACCTACAGGTTACATAATGCTAGAAAATGAAAGTAAAAGAGAAGAAATATTTAATGAAATTTCAATATTTATCAGAAAAAAATTTATTAAAGATCTAGAAATGGTAAGAATAGAAGGAAAAAATAACGGTTTTATATTAAAATAGGAAAAGAAATGACAAAGAAAAACATTCTACACATGTTAAGCCCTCAACAAAATATTAGCCCTTTTGACGTTAATATGGCTTGCGACGCGGGCTATGATTTAATTATACCATACACTAACGTTAACCTGTCTGATATAAAAAGTTTAGTTCAGGATGCGATATTTTCCAGATCAGTCTCGAACGCTCAAAAAACCGGAATTTTCATATGTGGGAAAGACGCTTCATTAGCTTTGGATATGATGAATACTGCACGAGAATCGATGGTTCCTCCTTTTGAAGTATCAGTTTTTCCTGACCCAGCAGGCTCATTTACAACTGCAGCTGCAATGGTTGCATGTACTGAAAAAACACTGAAAGAAAAGTTTAATACAGATTTTAAAGATAAAAAAGTCATTATTTATGGTGGTAAGGGAATAGTTGGTGGAATATCATCCATAATGTGTTCTGAAGCAGGTGCTAAATGTACAATTGTTGGATATGACGGCATTGAAAATGTTTCTAAAAAAGCTAAAGAATATAAAGATAGATTTGATGTTGAAATAACACCAGGTGATGGTTCGAGTGATGAATTAAATTCATCATATTTACCTGATGCAGATATTATTTTTTGTGCTGCCAGAGCAGGTACTCAAGTTATCAGTTTGAACCAAATGAAAACTGCAACTTCTGTTAAGGTCATAGCTGATGTTAACGCCGTTCCTCCTGCAGGAATCGAAGGTGTGAAACTGAAAGATGATAATCAAAATCATGAGTGTGGAGCTTTTTCAATAGGCCCACTAACTTCAGGTGATGTGAAAGTGAAAACACAATATGAAATGTTTAAAAGAATGTGTAATACTGATAAACCTCTTTATTTAAACTTTCAAGAAGCCCTAAATATCTCAAGAAATATACTAGGATTGTAGTATTAGTAAATTTTTAAAAGAAGACTTAATTCTAATTTCTCAATATTGCGAAGATTTGGTTGGAGCTCTTAAACATAGTTTTAATGTTTATGCAATTTGTAAATTTGGAAGTAAAATTTTAGAATCTGATTGCGAACAAGTCTACTATTTAAATAATTACTCGGAAAAAAAAATAAGAATAATATTGGATCAGATTGATCCATTTGAAACAAAAAAAATACTGATTGGGTCTGGTTTTGCTGAAAACATTAAAACTAATTATTTAGGAAAAAGAGAAAATATTGGGAATAGTTTTAAAACATTAAAAAATCTAAATTCTCCAGGTATTTTTTTTGATAAACTTAGAAAATCTAAAATAACTTTTCCAAAATGGAAATTTGATGTACCAAAAAATAAAAAAAAATGGTTGATAAAAGGAGCAAAATCTGTTGGTGGACTACTTGTTCAAAAATTAAAAAAAGAAAAAATTAATAAATTTAGTTGTAATCACTACTTTCAAAAATGTGTAGAGGGCGATGTGGTTTCAGTTCAATTTTTTTCATACAAAAATAATATAAATTTTCTTAGTACTAACTCGCAATGGGTTTATAAGAAAGCTGACCCAACTTTAATTTTAGGAGGTGTAATTACCAAACAATTAACAGAAGATTTAAGAAGAAAAATTAAAACTATAATAAAAAAAATTAGTTTAAATTTTGAACTAAACGGGTTGAACAGCGTTGACTTTATAATTTCAAAAAAAAATAAAAAGATTTATGTTATCGAAGTTAATGGAAGGCCAGGATTAACTATAAATTCTTTGAAAGAGATATACGGAGAAAAATTATTTATAAGAAAAAATAATTTTATTTTTTCTAAGAAATTTTATTCTTCATCAATAGTTTACAGTAAGAAATGTTTTTTTTTTGATAAAAAAATTCGAATTAAATTAAAAAAAGTACAACATAAGTTAAAAATATCAGAAATAGGTTTTTACGACGAACTTATCGAAGAAAAACAACCAATATGCATAATTCATAGCTGTTCAAAATCAAAAAAAAAAACAAAGCATATTATTGAAAAATATTCAAAAAAAATAATTGACTTTACTAAATAAAAAGGGACAAAATTATAAATGAATAATATATATCAGGGAATTAGTATTAATAAAAATACAGATCCTCTTGTGGACGAATTAATAAAAAATGAAAAAAATTATCGTATTGAAGTTCATGATGGCCCAAAAAATTGTAAAATAATAGATGCTGGAATTAAGGTGCAAGGTTGCATGGAAGTTGGTGTAAAAATCGCTGAAATCTGTTTAGGAGGGTTAGGGAAAGTTGAAATTTTACCTCCTTCTGATAATGGTGAAAATAATTGGTGTGTAAATGTTAGAGCAAATCATGCTGTATTAGCTTGCTTGGGTTCTCAATATGCTGGTTGGAGCTTAAATCATAAAGATTTTTTTTCTTTAGGTTCAGGTCCAGCGAGAGCAATAGCTCAAAGAGAGGAGATATTTAACGAAATAAACTATTCAGACGCCCATACAAAGACGGTACTAGTTCTTGAGGTAGAAAAAGAACCCCCAGTTGAAATTATTGAAAAAATTAGTAATGACTGTAAAATCAAGCCTGAAAACTTGACCTTTATTCTAACACCAACCACAAGTATATCTGGAAACTTACAGGTAATTTCTCGTATTTTAGAAGTAGCAATTCACAAAGCCCATGAACTCAACTTTCCTTTAGAAAATATTATTGATGGAATGGGAACCACTCCGATACCTCCAATAGGTAAAAACTTTATTGAAGGTATGGGAAGAACAAATGATTCGATAATATATGGAGGAACCGTTATTCTAATTTGCAAAGGTTCAGACGAAGAATTAAAAAATCTGTCTAAAAACTTAACAAGTAATACTTCAAAAGATTACGGAAAACCATTTAAAGATATATTTGAGGCATATAACAAGGATTTTTATAAAATTGATGGATCATTATTTAGTCCTGCAAAGGTAATAATAAACTCTAATGAATCAGGAAAAACATTTATATCAGGAGAAATTAACTACAAACTTCTAAAAAAATCATTTTTTTAACTATGGTCAAAGTGTGCATATTAAGTGACCTTCATGACTGGCACTCTAAACAAATAAAATTAGAATTAAATCAGCTGGGAATTCGTGTATCTTTATGGTCGTTTGAAAAATTTTTGATTACAATTAAAAAAAAAGGAAGATTTCAATTAAGAAAAAAAAATAATGTTTTCGCCGGAATTTGGGTAAGATTCATTTCTGCTGGATCACTTGAAGAAATAACTTTTAAGCTTTCCATTCTGCACATGCTAGAGAAAAACAAGATTCATATCCATAATTCAGCAGATATAATTGAGAAAACCGTAGATAAATTCAGATCTTCTGCACTATTAGCATCGAAAAAAATTAGAATTCCTGAAACCTGGGTAAATAATAACAAAAAAGAATTTGATAAATTATGTAATAATTTATTAAAAAAGAAAAAAACTCTTATTGCAAAACCATTGTTTGGATCTCAAGGTAAAGGTATAAAATTAATATACAAAGATAAGCATGCAAAAAATTATTGTGCTAATGGGGGAGTTTTTTATTTACAAGAATTTGTTGATAATAAAGATGCAAAAAGTTTTAAAGATTTAAGAGTATTAGTCAGTAATCACAAAATTATTTCTGTTATTGAAAGAATTTCAGAAAACTATTTAACGAATTATGCTCAAGGTGCAACTGTAAAAAAAATAAAACCAAATTCTGAAATAAAAAAGTTATCCGTAAAAATTTCTAAATTATTTAATTTAAATTATGGGGGCATCGATTTAAAAATATTTAATAGAAAAATCTTTGTTCTAGAAATTAACAGCATTCCTTCTTGGAAGGGTGTCCAGACCGTCGAAAAAAAAAATATAGCTAAAATACTAGTTAGTGATTTTGTAAAAAAATTAAATCATGTATAAATACGATAGTTTTACTCTTAGAAACATGTATCATACAAGTTGTTATGAAGAGCTTAAAGTCAATAAACCAGGAAATTTGAGTATTAATTCTCCAATACTTGGAATGAGTTATAAAAGATTTCTAAATGCAGCAAAAATTTCTGGAGAAATAATCTTGCATAAAAAATATGATATTAATCTAGCAATATACATCGCTGTAAAAAAATGTATGACCCAATTAGGTTCAAATTATAATTTAGGAATTATTTTATTAGCGGCACCTATCCTAAGATCAGTTTCAAAAAAATATAATTCTCAAAAAGTAATCAAAACAAATCTAAATACTCAATTAGAATTCATTTTTAAAAATAAAAATAATCTAATTCTGAAGGCTATTAAAATTGCTAAGCCTGGGGGAATCGAAAAGTATGATGGTGAAGGTAATATAATGAAAGAAATCAAGAATTTTGAAGTAAAAAAAATTCTTGTTGAAAGTTCTAATAATGACAGAATATCAAGGGCCTATACAAATTCATATAGTGAGATATTTGATTATGGACTTATTTTTTTTAAAAAATCTAAAAAAAAATTTTCATTTGAATTTTCAGTTCAACGATTATTTATTTACTACATGTCTATAGACTTTGACAGTCATATATTGAGAAAATTTGGAAAATTTACTGCTCTAAAACTAAAAAATAAGGCTAAAAGTTTACTTAAAAAACTTGATAGTGAAGACTCTTTAAAAAATAAACTTTTAATTAATTTTGATAAATATCTTAAACATATGCATCTTAACCCAGGCACGTGTGCAGATTTAACAGTTACAACCTTGCTAATAGATAAAATTCTATGTATAGTCCAATATTCTAATTTAAAAAAAGTTTGAATTAGATATTTTAACGTTTAAAACGGAGGAAAAATGGCTAAAATAACAAAAATGTTAGTAGGTGAGTCACTAGTTGGAGATGGTAACGAAGTTGCCCATATTGATTTAATTATTGGACCTAGAGGCACTCCAGCGGAAACAGCTTTCGCGAATAGTTTAACAAACAACAAGGATGGATTTACTGCGTTGCTTGCTGTCGTAGCTCCTAATCTTATGGCTAAACCAGCTACTTGTATGTTCAACAAAGTAACAATAAAGGGTGCAAAACAAGCTGTTCAGATGTTTGGTCCTGCACAACATGGTGTTGCTAAAGCTGTTATGGATTGTGTTGCAGAGGGTACTATACCTGAGGATGAAGCTGATGATCTTTTTATATCTGTCGGTGTATTTATTCACTGGTTAGCAGAAGATGACAAAAAGATTCAAGAATACAATTACACAGCAACAAAAGAGTCTATCGAAAGAGCTATTTCTGGAGAACCAAAAACAAAAGAAGTAGTTGATTCTAGAGATTCTGCTGAACATCCATTTGCTGCCAAGTGAGATTCATCCAACATGAAGTCAACAGTTGAAGTTGATAAAAAAAGTTGGCTATCAAGGTTGATCAATTTCTTTAAGAAGTAAAATCTATGGGGGGCTTCTCCCCCATCGATGCTAACTTTTTATGTATAAATGATGAAATTATTATAGAATTATATCCTAGAAGTGATAAGATTCTAACATCTCCATTATACTTTATTCCACCTGCTACAATTGTTTTTTTAGGAGATAGATCTTTTTTGATTTTTTTTAAAATTCTCCAATTAACCCCTCTTCCGCCAACATTTTTTATGAACATTAAAATTACCTGTTTAAATACTGAGAAATTCTTAATTCTTTTAATCCATTGATTTTCAAAACCATTAAAGTCAATCGACAGAATCAAGTTTTTTTTATTTCTAAATTTCATTAGATTTTTAATATTTGGTAATAACTCAGTGCAAATTATGAAAATATAATTATCTACCAACGAAAATTCTTTCTTTTTAAAATTTTTGAAACTTAACAATTTTTGAGGATGATTAATTCCTAAATCCAAAATAAACTCAAGATCTTTGAAAGAAAAAAGAATTCTTTTTAGCAAAAACCAGTTATTTTTTGAACCATTTATCGAATCTAGATCTGCTATATAAAACTTTTTAATATTCAAAGTCCTTTTAATAGTTTTTATTAAACAAAATGGATCAGAAAAATCTTTTTTATTTATTAAAAGGGGAGTATAATTACTTCTAATTCCTGCAAATGCTTTAATAACATTACCATTTTTAATGTCAATTGCTGCAAAGATATTCATTGTTTTACTCCAAAATGAAAAATAACGTTATTATATTAGAATATTTCATTTCTTTAAATCCTGACCTTTCAGATATAAATAATGCAACAAAAAATGAAGGAATAAAACTTATTCAAAATTTATGTAACATTTTATCAAAAGATTGTCTCGACACAGAAATTTACATTTTAAAAAATTATAAGATAAAAATGTCTGTGGGAAGAAAAATAAAATTTTTAATTACTAAAACAAAAAAAGACTGGATTGAAGTAATTAAAAAATTTGATTTAGATACAAAGGTTATATTAATAGCACCTGAAACTGAAAATATTTACATGAAAATGGGAAAAATTATACGAGGATTAGGGTATAAAATGTTAAACCCAAATTTGACAACAATTGATTTATGTAGTTCAAAAATAAAATTAATTGAAAAGTTAGAACAATTAAATATACCACATATTAAAAGACATAACGAGAGTAATAAAATTAAAAAAGAACTAATTTTAAAACCTGACAATAGCACTGGATCAGAAAATATTTTTATTATAAAAAAAAGAAAACAATTAGAAAAAATCAAGAATAAAATCAAATTTAAATATATACTCCAAAAACTTCATTCTGGAAAAAAAGGAAGCTTTTCAATGATTTGTCTCAATGGAAGAAATATTTTATTGACTTGCAATAAACAGCTCACACAAAGAAATAAAAAAACTATAAAACAAGTTGGTTTAGATAACGGGCGATACGAGAAATATAGAACAAATTTTAAATATCTAGCTAACTTAATTTCTCATAATTTTAAGGGTTTATTCGGATACGTAGGAGTTGATATAATTAAAATTAAAGGTGAATGGAGAATATTGGAAATAAATGCAAGACTAACAAGTTCTATTATTGACATAGATAAGACTTATAACAATAAAGTCTCTGATGTTATTCGAAATATATATCTGAGTAGAAGTTTGGAGTTGAAAAAAAAAGTGATCTTAAAAAAATCAAAGAAAATTATATTTTGAAATGGATGATATTTATTTTTTAGGTATTGATGTTGGCGGTGCTAACTTAAAAATTGTTGGTCTCAACAAAAATAAAAAAATCAGTTTTGTTTCTCAGGACAAGTGTGAAATTTGGAAAGGTTTATCAGATTTTGATAAAAAAATATTAAAAATAAATAAGATTATTTCTAATAAAACAGTTATTGGAGTCACAATGACAGCTGAAATGTGTGACAATTTTAAAAAAAGAAAAAAAGGAGTTAAAAAAATAATTAAGCATATTCGTAAAGGTTTAGATAGAAATGTTTATTTTTGGGAAAATGTTAAAAAAAAATTTTTTTCTGTAAAACCCTCTTATGATAATGTCGCGTCCATGAATTGGTTGGCAACTGGGAAATTTGTTGCAAAAAAAATCTCCAATGCAATAGTGATTGATTTGGGGTCCACTTCAACTGATTTAATATTTATTAGAAAAACCAAAATCGTTAATAAAGGTTTTTCAGATTTAAAAAGATTGCATTTTTCAGAATTATTATATACCGGTTTCACACGAACTCCTTTATTTGGTATTACAAATAAATTAAGATTCAACAAAAAGAATTATTTTGTCCTTCCTGAAAACTTTTCCAACATTGCTGATGTATATAGAATATTAAAAAAGACATCCTCAAAAATAGACTTGTTTGATACTATGGATAGTAGAAGTAAATCTTTGCTAAATAGTTATCGTAGAGTTGCAAGAAATTTTGGATTTGATTATACAAAAAAAAAAAAAGAACTAATTTCAAATCTATGTAAAGAAATACTAAAAATCCAAGTTTCTAAAATAACAAATTCTGTCAAACAAAATTTAGTAAGGTATAAAATGTCAAAAAAAGAAATATCATTAGTCACTTGTGGTATTGGAAAAGATTTCTTGTATGAACAATTTGTTCAGAAAAACTATAAAGTTTTAAAATTTGAAGATATTGTTGCTGGAAAATCAAATCTCAGAAAAAAAGCAGCATTTCATGCTCCTGCTACATCTTGTGCATTTTTGGTTTCTTCAATAAAGTAACTTTTTATCTTCTTAATTGATTTAACCGAAATTGAGGATTCTCGCTGGTTTGAAAAACAAGCTGCTCCCCTTATCCCAACTAAATTTGGTTTTAATCTTAATAGTCTATTTAAATCCATAATTTTTATTTTTCCAGCTATGCCAATATTAATTTTTTTAATTTTTGCTGACATTATAAAGTTTTTAAAAAATTCATCAGAAAAAATCTCAAGTGTTCCTAATGAATTTTTATTTTTGGTATCCATTAGTATTGTATTAATATTTGATTGTTTAAAAAAATTAAAATTATTTAATGCAAAATTAATTATATTTTTATTTTCTGCAAATAATACGGCAACTAATTTCGTTTTAAAGTTAAGATTTTTAAGGTAATCGAGAATTTTCTTTGTATGAGTTACAGAGTCTTTAAAAAATCCAACTTTTAGGTAATCTAAACCAAGGTTTTCAAAGATATTAATTTTTTTTTTAATTTCATTAATAGTTTTTAAATTACCCAAAGTTGCACTAATTATAATTTCGTTTTTATATGCAGAAATTATTTCTTGTATTTCCTTTTTTTCCCATGCTCCAAGTGCTCCATCAATTGGATTTTTTAGATCAATAACATCAACATAATTTTTGATTTTTTTTATTTCCCTTTTGTTATCAACACTGATAAGAAGTGATGTTTTGTTTTTTTGAAAGTTCATATTATTGTATTCTTTTTAAAATATATTTATATATGGCTCCCCAAGCCTCTAATTCTTTTTTACCTGATGTTTTCTCAACTGCTATTTTCAAGTAATTTAACTCTGTTTTAATTTTTGTTTTTTTTAAAATATTTGTTCTTGTAGCTAATATGCATGCTTCAATAATAGCATTAGTAGCTCGATTAATACCTAAAAAAGGTTTATTGAACACGGTGTTTACTACTTCACACTCGAAAGTAGGTCTTACTTCATCTTCTTTAAAATTAACTACTCTCACCTCCTCATAACTTAGACAATTAATTAGAAAAAAGCCTTTTATTTTTTTACTTTTTTGTTTCTTTATATTTGCTTTATTCCCCACAACACAATCCACAAATAGAGAGGCATCATTTAAATAATTTACCACAGCACAGCCTGTCTCAAGTAAATTATTGAGTGTCTGCGAGGGTATGTAAGGAGATATATAAATATTTTTTTTAATTTTTCTTATCCCGAAAGGAGAAAAATTTACTGTATTTTTATTATTAATAGAGGAAATTATTGTTTCAAAAATCATTTTTTTATCTGAGTAATTTTTTTTTCTGGTCTTTTTCGTAAATCTTTTTTATTAGTTTTTACAACACCCCACTCCAATTCATTATCCTGATCATAATTTTTTCCTAATTCAAAAGCTATTTGAGCTCTTGCTAATTCAATTCCAAGATAGAAAGCATGACTAGCGTCACTATCAACTTTTAAATATTCATAAAAATCATAAGGATCTAATCCAACTTTATGGATGTCGGAATTAAAAATATTTATTCCATTCGAAGTTAGCAAAATCCTAAAATTTTTGTCCTTTATCATTGATTTAATTTCTTCTAGTTCATTATCTGAAATTCTAATTGGTTTGCGATCTGTTAAACACATTAGATTGTCATCTATTCCCATTGGCAATCTTCTATTTTTTTTTGCAAAAAACATCAACTTTCTAGCCATATCAGTTTCCTTAATAGAATTCCTACAGTGATTTCCAACCTGAACAACTAGAACACCTTTTATAGATAACTCTGATACTATTCCCATTAAAATAGCATTTACACCTGCTGAATCACTATCAGTTAACTCAGTTAAATTTCCCGTACCCATTAAAATATCAATCTTTGGATATTTCTGGCGAATTTTTCTATAGCGATTTAATGATTCCACAAATCCATAATGAATTGGATCTAATATAGGATCAGCTAAAAATTTCTTTTTCTTAATTAAAAAAGAATTTATCACTCTTTCCAAAGATTCAATATCACCTTGTTTGGCAGGAATTAGTACTGGTATCGAACTAACTTCATCAGAAATAAACGCATTTTTTTCACTTAAACTTAGCAGATAGTCTGCTCCAGCTTTTCCACCTCTGAATAGTTCTTCATCGTTAGCTGAATCAACTGAAACTAAAAATCCTAAACCTTTTAGTTTTCCAATTGTTTCCTCTAAATGATCAAACTTTGTATCAGGCATACAACCTAGATCAATGACATTTGCCCCGTCTTTTTTATATTTTTTTGCCTTTTCAATTATCTCACTCACAGATAAAAGTGTAGCATCAACAATTTCAGCAAATATTAAACAATCATACTCGTTCAACTCCTCTTTTTTTTTATCCATTCCAAAATAGTCTGGCAAATTTCTAATGTCATCCGGACCTCTTAGTACCGGTACTTTGAAAAACTTTGAAAGTTTGTCAAGATCACCTCTAAATCTTCCTGGAACAATAATTTTATCGATTCCTTTATCTTTTTCTACTCTTCTCATCAAAATATTTTCCGACATCAAAGCGGCTACACTTACACCAATTTGGTTAATTTTATAACTGAATTCTGGCTTCATAGCACTTAAAATTCTCTGAAGTTGTCTTTCCGCTAATTTTCCTGTTACGAATAAGATTTTTTCAACCAATTTTTTCTCTCTTTAATTTTTTGCTCAAGTTCAGAAAAACTTAAAACTACCTCAGTTCTCTCAAATTTTTTAAGTTTTTCTACATTTTCTAAATCTATTTTTCTTGGATAAACATCTACCAACCCTTTTGGTGAAAGTGTTTTAAGCTCAGGGGCTGTATCACATGGAAAATATATACAATTTACTCTACATTTTCCTGATTGAGCGAATACATTTGTAGCTAAATTATCAGATATACCTAAAACACATTTCGCAACTGTGTTACTTGAAGTCGGAGCCATAACAAGTGTATGATAAATTCCTCGATAAAATTGTCCAACTGGAACTGAGCTTGCAGTGTTATCCTTAAAAATCTTGATTGTACCTTTCAAATCGCCTCTCTTTTTGTACATTACCAAAACTTCTTCAGCGGCTTTTGAAACAAATAAGTCAATTTGATCTAATTCATTTATTAGTTTAATACTTTCATTAAAAAAATGACCAGAACCAGTCAAAACCCATGCCCATCTTTTCTTTTTATTCATAATTCTATTCTTTTAAGTTTCGTAAAATAATTTGAGAGATTATCAAATTTTCTCAATTTAATAACTATTTCAGGTCCTACAATTTTTAAACAAGTGTTTTTATTTGTATAATTTGATATATTTTCATCTAAAATACCTCTTTTTTGCAAATCCCTAAGATTGTACTTTCGATTTGTTTCAAAGTTTAAAGATTTTACAAAAATTACTCCTTTGGCTGATATTTTTTTGCAAAGCCAACAAGCAATTGAATCTGATGTAGAATCCCAATTCTTGATAAATGTTCTTTCATTTTTCAATGTTTCTCCTGGTAACCAAATTTTCAATCCATCTTTTTTCTTTAGTTCATTGAGTTTTTTAGTGAGTTTTATTTCTGGAAATATTGAATTTATCGATTCCGCATAATTTTCAGTTGCTTTAATAGCTAAATAATTAGCAAATTTGTCGTCAAATTTTAAAAATCTTTGAGATAATCTTACTGCATCAGCAAATATACCCCCTCCTACGACTAGAATTATATCCGGATCATTATACAAAATTAATCTTTGCAATAGATCTTTCAACTTACGATTTTTAAGCCAACTACCCCCAAGTTTTAAAACCCACATACTTATTTTTTAATCTTAAGAATATTTCCTGCTTTTTTTAAATTATCTTTTTTTCTTAAAATTTCAATTCCAACACTTTTTGATTCTTCAAAAACATCAAGTTTTTCAATCTTAACTTTTGCTACTAAAGTCCTTTCATCTTTAAAACAAATCAGCGAGATTTGTTCGGCTAGGGTTTCTAACAAACCGATATGTCCAGATTTAAGGAGTTTTTTTATATCATTAACAATATGTTCGTATGATACAACCTTTTTTATGTCATCTCCAAGATTTTTAAAATTTTGTTCTGCTTCAAGTTCAATATTAATGGAAATTCTTTGTTTTTTATATTTTTCAAAATCATGAATACCGATTAATGTTTTAAGTTTAAGGTCTTTAATAAAAATTTTGTATGTTTTATTTATTTCTTTATTGTTTTTTGGTAAACTTTCAGGTACCCAAGCACCAGTTGAAATTGGGTTGTAATTTTTAAATTTGGAACTCATATTTTATATATACATTTAATTAATGGATAAAAAAAGCATTATGGTTAAAAAAAATAAATTAATAAAATCATTTATTTTCATAATAACATATTTCTTATTAATTCAATTTCCTTCAATCACAGTCTATTCTCAGGAAAATAATGACTTTTCAAATGCAATTGATGGTGAAGAAAAAAGAGCAAAATGGGGAAGTGAAGAATTCAAGCAAGGATTAATAAAAGAAATGTCATCTGCAAATGTGGAGCTTTTTATTAAGCCTCATCTTGAAACTATAGATGAACCTTCAAGAATATTTTACAAATTTACTAAAGAGTCAACCAGAGAGGATAATTTTGTTGGAAATGTTGTTATAAACATTGTAAAAATTGACGATGAAAAAAAAAAATACATTACATTTAGATACTTAAAAGGCAGAAATAAAGTAAGATTTCCACCTCAAATTGGGGCCAAAGGCAATCCAATTTTTATGCTTTTTTTTGAAAGAGACGCCAGGGATATGCAGAGATTAACAGGTGGAAATGCTCTTTTTTATAGAAGTAGAATTAGACACGCTATTGCTGCTACTCAAGTCAAAGATATTGAAATTGATCTTGGCAACCAAACTATCGGTGCCAAAGAAATATATTTCAAGCCCTTTCAAGAAACAAAACTTAAAAATAGAGTTTCAAGATATAAAGATAAAGAGTTTAGAGTTATACTAGCTGAAGATATTCCGGGCCATATTTATAAAATTGAAAGTTTTAGTCAAGATAAAGAAAATAACAATGATATCGTTAAAGAAACACTTATTTACCAAGGTATTAAAACAAATAAAACGATTAGGGAAGATTATAAAAAAAAGGAGGAGTCATGATAAAAAAAAATATCATATTTTTAATTACAATTTTTTCATTAACAAATTTCTTTGATAACAATTATTCCTACGCAGCAGAAACAAAAGATTTTCCAACGTTAGCTAGATCGGAATTTGTATTTGCTTGCATGAGCTCAAATGCTAATAATAGAGATTTTATGGCAAAATGTTCTTGTGCAATTGATGAAATTGCAAAGAGAATATCTTATAAAGAATATGCTGAAGCTGAAGCCATTAGCCGATTACAACTAGGAGCTAGTCCACGGGAAGAAGCTTTTAAAAGTGTTGGGCTTTCAAAAGAAAGACTAGATAAACTTTTTAGGGCTCAAGCGGCTTCAGAATTGGAATGCTTTTAATAAATTAGTTGATAATTTAGTTTTTTGATATTATTTGATTCAAATTCCACTTTTTGGAATACTCTTTTCCAGTGCTATCTGATACTTTAACAACAATTGGACCACCCGAATTATAGTAGTGGAATGTGAATGAAGGATCCTCAGAAAGCGATATGTCTGAGGAAACATCTAAAATAATTTCTTTATCTTGAAATATTCGAACTCGATCGACAAAATGTGCAGGAATTTCTGTTCTTGTTAACTGATTAAATTGTAACCCTGAAAAGTTAGGGTGGCTTATAATAAATTGTGCTTTATTTAATTCCCCAACACCACCAGTTTCAATTAGTTTTAATTTCATCTTTCCTAATCTAGCCATTACTGTGTCCATATCAGCTAAACTTGGAGCAGAACAACCACCGGCTGCTTTTACATAATTTGAAACCATATAAAGTTTTCCGTCTTGCATTTCAGCTATAGCTCTGACGTAGGTGTAACGATCAATTCTAATTCTAGTACCGATGTCTGGACTTCCACTTTTAGTTGAAAAAAAGAATTTACCAACAATCGGCGAGGGGTTTTCATCAATGACTATAACTAAGGATTTAATATGCTGGCTTGTAGTTTGATTAAAATTAAAATTAACCTTTATTGGAACAATTGCTGCATCTGCAGCGCGATATGGAGTTTCCAGGGACATTAAATGAGAACCGTCATTTAAAACTGTATCTGTGTCATACAATAAGTATTTTACGCTTGTGTTCCATTTTTCTGCTTTTGGCGTTAAATTATTTAATTTATCATTACTGAATAAAGAGGTTGATAGGAAAATACTGGAAAATACAGTAAAAATTAAAATATTTAAAAAAAATTTAATTTTTTTTAAAAAAAAACTTGAATATGGATTTACAGTCATTAGATACATATAACAATAATCCATTTATATGCAATATAAATGTAATTAAAAAAAAAAAATAAGTTATCCACAACTTTTTTTAAAAAAAAATTTTCTTACAAACTATTGATTTTAATAGATTTCCTATACATAATGAATGATTTCTTAATATTTCATTCATCATACGTTCATTTTTTGCTTGAATTTCCATTATTCATGAATAATATACATAATTGAATATCTTTTTTTTGATATTCTTGGAGGGATAAATATTTATTAATTTTAATCTCACCAATTAACTGGTGGACAATTCATTGTTCACTTTATAATAACCTTAAATAAGGGAGGAATACTCTATGAGTATTTTGAAAAAAACCCTCATCGCTTCTGCTGCATTAGCATTACCTTTTTCGGTTTCTGCTAATTCAAAGCTAGAAAAGATGATGAAAGATTCCTCACAGTGGGTTCAGCAATCTGGTAACTATGCCGGTGAGCGTTACACTGAGTTGGATCAAATCAACAAAAGTAACGTTGGTAGCATGAAAGTTGCTTGGACTTTCTCTACTGGTGTTCTAAGAGGTCACGAAGGTGGACCACTTGTTATTGGAGACGTAATGTATGTTCACACTGCGATTCCAAACATTGTGTACGCTTTAGATCTTAATGACAACCAAAGAATCCTTTGGAAGTACAACCCTGTAAAGGGTGGTAAATATCCTGGTGGTGAAACTATGGACAGAGTTATTTCAGTAATGTGCTGTGATAACGTAAACCGTGGTGTAAACTATCATCCAAATGGAACAATTGTACTTCACGCTGCTGATACTTCAGTTATTGCATTAGACGCAAAAACTGGTAAAGAAAAGTGGATTACAACTAACCTACACGCTGGAACTGGTAAGTATGGTGTTTCTGCATCAACTGGTTCTGGTCAGCCATTTATCATTAAAGATATGGTAGGTGTTGGTTGTTCTGGTGCTGAGTTCGGTGTTAGATGTAACTGGACACAGTATGACATTAAGTCTGGTAAAAGACTTTGGAGAGCATACAGCATGGGTCCAGATAAGGACATGCTAGTTGATCCAGCAAAAACTACTTCTATGTTAAAGCCTATTGGCAAAGATTCAAGCTTGAAGACTTGGCCTGGTGATGCATGGAAAATTGGTGGTGGTTCAATTTGGGGTTTCTATGGTTATGACTCTAAATTAAACACTTTGTACTATGGTACAGGTAACCCATCAACATGGAACCCAGTTGTTCGTCCTGGTGACAACAAGTGGTCTATGACTATTAACGCTCGTAACCCAGATAACGGTATGGCTAAATGGTTATATCAGATGACTCCATATGATGAGTGGGATTACGACGGAGTTAACGAGATGATTCTTGTTGACATGAAAGTAAAAGGCAAGAACCGTAAGGCTCTTGTACACTTCGACCGTAACGGTTTTGCTTACACAATGGACAGAGCTTCAGGTGAATTACTTGTTGCTGAAAAGTATGATCCAGCTGTGAACTGGGCAACACACGTTGATATGAAAACTGGTCGTCCACAGGTAGTTGATAAGTATTCAACTGCACACCAAGGTGAAGATGTTAACACAACTAACATCTGCCCAGCGGCTCTAGGTACAAAAGACCAACAGCCTGCTTCATACGATAGACTATCTGGTTTATTCATGGTACCAACAAACCACGTTTGTATGGACTATGAGCCATTTAAGGTAGACTACGTAGCTGGTAACGCTTATGTTGGTGCTACATTATCTATGTACCCAGCACCTGGTGGAACACACTTAGGTAACTTCATTGCATGGGATGCTGATAAAGGTGAGATCGTATGGTCTAACCCAGAGCCATTCTCTGTATGGAGTGGAGCATTATCTACAGCTGGCGGAATAACTTTCTATGGAACATTAGAAGGATATGCTAAAGCTGTTGAAAGTAAAACTGGTAAGGAGTTATTCAGCTTTAAAACTCCATCTGGTATTATTGGTAACTTCATGGCTTACGAACACAAAGGTAAGCAATATGTTGGTATCTTATCAGGTGTAGGTGGATGGGCTGGAATCGGCTTAGCTGCTGGTCTTACTGATCCAACTGCTGGTTTAGGTGCTGTTGGTGCATACGCTGCATTAAGCAACCACACTAACCTCGGTGGTGTATTAACTGTCTTCGCTCTTCCATAGTAGAGAGAAGTAGTTTTAAACTATCTATAAAGCCCAGCTATATGCTGGGCTTTTTTTTTTGAAAAAAATATTGCGCTTTTACTTATATTGACAATATATATAATATATATTTATTTACTGATTATTAAGGATACTATAATGAAGAACTATCAAAAAATTTTATTGGCTTTCGGAGCTATATTCTTGTTCGGAACAGGCATAAACTCAATCCCTACACCAAGCGCTGTTGAACCAGCTTTCGATGAAAATGATGAACCTACTTACGTAATTGAGTATGGAAAAGGTGACAGGCTTGATCAAGCTACAGGCAAACCGCTCAACTTGATTCAAATTACATGTAAAGGTAAAGGTGTTGATCAAGCTAGCGAAGAAAGCATGGAAGAATGTCGTGCTGACGATAGTTTAGTTGAATATCAATACGGTTGGATGGATTTTGCAACCTACAAAGGTTGGAGAGCTTATCATGCGGAATGTCATGTTTGTCATGGTCCAGACGCTATGGGCAGTACGTATGCTCCATCTTTAATGACGTCTATAAACGAAGGTTTATCGTTTGATGACTTCTACGCTGTTATTATGAATGGAAGAGGTGAAGCTGAGGGTGCGCAAAAAGGTAATGTAATGCCTGCATTTGGCGCTAATACAAATGTTGCACCTCACGTTGAGGACATGTATAGATATGTAAAAGCTCGAGCAGATGATAAGATTAGACGTGGTGTTAGATTGCCAAAACTACCAAAATGGAAAGATCCAGAATAATTTTATAAATCAATTTATAGGTTTATGAAAAATTTAGTATTGTCTATAATCACATGTTTGCTTGTTTTTAAAGCTGAGGCAAGAGAATCGGCAATCGAGGCCGTAGATAAAGATCATCTAAGAGTTTGTGCTGATCCAGCCAATATGCCTTTTTCTAACGAAAAACAAGAAGGGTTCGAAAATGAAATTGCTGAGCTTATTGGTAAAAAATTCGAAATTCCAGTGGTGTATGATTATTTCCCTCAGGTTATAGGTTATGTTAGAAACACTTTAAATAAAAAAAAATGTGATATCATTATTGGTATAACTGGAAGTAATGAACTGGTCTTAAATACAATACCTTACATGAGATGGTCTTATGTAATGGTTTTTTTCAATAATAACGGGATAGAAGTAGACAGACCAAATCATCCCCAATTGGCTGATCTTAGAATAGGAGCAATTGCAGGGACGCCACCTACATTCATTTTGCAAAGATACAATCTAATGGGTAAAGTTAGACCTTACAATTTAACCTTTGATCCAAGAGTCGCTGTGATTGGTGAGAGCATGATTGAAGATTTAATTGACGGTTTGGTAGATATTAATTTTATGTCTGGACCTATAGCCAGTCATTACCTTCATAAAAAAGGTTATACGACTAAAGACTTCACAATGATTCCTCTTGAAACAACTGATCAGGGTTGGGGCAGAATGGATTTCTATACTACGATGGGTGTCCGGGATGGAGAAACTGACTGGAAAAAAAAGCTTAATAGGTTTATAAAAGGTAACCAGAAAGAAATTGATGCGATATTAGCAAAACATAATATTCCTGTTCTTAGTTTGAGACCTGGAAAAAGAAAAAAAAGCGATGATGGTGGAACAACTGAAGCTTTAATCAAAGGTAGAGCTCCCGTTAAATAGGACTATTAAATCTTACGTTATATTTCCTATAAATAAATTCTGGAGGAGCATTTCTCGCTTCTTCAGCAGCCATATCAAATATCTCGTTATGCAATGGTGAAATAGAACATGCTGGGTCTGTATTTTTCGCATCACCTGTCAAAGCCATAGCTTGACATCTGCAACCTCCCCAATCAATTTCTTTTCTATCACACGACTTGCAAGGATCTGGCATCCAATCAGTGCCTCTGTATAAATTAAATGCTTCTGAATTTTCCCATATCCATTTTAAACTATGGTCTCTTACATTATCAAATTTAAGGTGCGGTATTGTTTCTGCAGCATGACAAGGTAAAACCTCGCCTTTAGGATTCATGTTTAAAAATCTTCTTCCCCATCCACCCATACAATTTTTTGGATGTTTTGCATAATAGTCAGGAATTACATAGTCAATAACTAACTTACCTTTAAGATCCACTCTTGCCTTTTCAACTATTTCAGTTGCATGATCTAATTGCTCTGGAGTTGGAATAAAAGCTGCTCTATTTTTTAGAGCCCACCCATAATATTGTACTTGCGCAATTTCAACTCTTTCAGCATCTAAATCTAATGCCATTTTTATAAAATTATCAAGATTATTGATATTTTGTCTGTGAACAACACAATTGCATGTTAAAGGTAAGTCAACGTCTCTTACCCACTTTGCAACTTCTAACTTTTTGGCGTGCCCTCCTTTAAAACCTCCAATTCTGTCAGCATTATCATTATCAGTATCTTGAAAAGAGAGTTGTACGTGTTCTAGACCAAGAGACTCAAGTTTATTCAGTCTTTCAGGATTCAAAAGTACGCCAGAAGTGATTAAGTTTGTATATAATCCTGTTTTTGAACAATGCTCAACTATATCTTCAAGATCATGCCTTACTGTTGGTTCGCCTCCAGACAAATGGATTTGATGCATACCCATTTCTACTGCTTGATCAATGACTGATTTCCATTCATCAGTAGTTAGTTCTCCTGTTTTCTTTTCTAGTTGCACTGGATTTGAACAGTATGGGCATTGTAGTGGGCATCTATGAGACAGTTCTGCTAAAAGGGCTAAAGGCGCCTGAATTCCGTGCTCAGAAGCTGTTTTGAGATTATTTTGTTTTAAATCATCCATTTTCTTCTATAAATCCTTTATCAGACAAATCTTGAAGCATGTCAGTGACATCTTTAAGTATGATATCTTTAGGCGCATTAAACTTTTGACTAAGCTCAATAGAAATGTTTTTAACGGATTTTTCACCATCAACCAATTTGAGTATTTCGACAGCGACCATGTCAAGTTTCACCAGCCTTTCAGGAGCCAATATGACCCATTCATCTCTAGGTTTATTATATTTAAATTTAACATGCTTTGGGAATTTAGGCAAAACATCGTCAGTTATTTTCAGTGTATCTGTCATTAAAATCCTCTGGAATAAAAGCACCTGGTGGAACATGACCATTTATATAAGAGTGATATAAAGCATCTTGCATTACCCACAAAACATCGGTTTTAAATTTAAGTGCATTACAAACATTTTCTTGTTCGCTTCGAGTTTTACAATTTTGAAGTGCATAGTTCAAAACAAAATCAGCATCGTCTGTAGCTTGATCAACTCTTTTTTTAAAATATGCCATTGTTATGTCATTTATAAAATCGTAATTTTCAAGCATACCAACTATTCTTTCTTTATGTATTTTTGGCGCAAATAATTCTGTAAGTGAAGATGTAACACCTTCCAAAAGACTTTTCTCTCTAACAAAAGTAACATATGCATCAACTGCAAATCTAGTTGCAGGCAATATACCTTTAGTTGACTTTACATAGTCTCTATCAAGACTCAATCCGTCTGTAAGTTTGTACCATCTCTCAATACCCCCTTCATCACCTTTTCTACCATCATGATCTAGTATTCTTTTAATCCAAATACGTCTTAACGAAGGATCTGTTATTCTCGACATTAAAGCAGAATCCTTTATGGAAATATTGATTTGATAGTAATATCTATTGATCGCCCATGCTTGAACCTGACCTTTATTTAATTTTCCACTATGAAGCAAATGATGAAACTTACAGTTATCATGATATCTTTTTTTACCAATTTTTCTTAATTCATTTTCAAACTGTTCATTTGTCCATGGGGTTTGATGCTCTTCTGTAGTAGTGTTCAGTGCTAAGTTTTTCATATTTCTATCTCCATTCCGTCAAAACTTACTTCCCAACCATTATTTTCAACCTCTCTTCTTTCAGAAGAATTAGGTAATAAAATTGGGTTAGTAGTATTTATATGTATAAAAATTTTTCTTTCAACCTCAATGTCTTCGAATGCTGCCATAGAACCATCTGGTCCTGAGTTATTCATATGTCCCATTCTTTGACCAGTCTTTTGTCCAACCTTACTATTCTCCATCTCGTCATTGACCCACAAAGTACCATCAAACAAAACTAATTTAGAACCATATAATCTTGCTCTCAGGTCATCAGTCATTTTTGCACATGCAGGAATATAAAAAAAACTTTTTTTATCCTCAACAGACGATATTTTCAATCCTATTGTATCCCCTTCTTCCGTACCAAAGTTTTTACCTTTTGACTCATCTTCTAACCATAAAGCTATCTTTCCAGAAACTTCAAATGCTTCAATAGACAAACCTGTAAATTTTCCATCCTTATCCTTTAATTGAAATTCTTTATTCATTTCCATATCTCTCCTATCAACATAATCAGGGTTAAGAACATTAAATATTGAGTTTTGCTTTAATACTGAATGAACTCTTGGGTGCGCATAAATCGATAAGTCTTGTCTTTCTCTAAGGCTTAATAGTCCTGCTACATGATCGACATCTCCGTTTGTCAAGACAACCCCTTTGATAGGACTATGCCGTAAATCTTTTTTTGGGTGCATTTGATGATTTTTAAAAATTTGAGAACCAAGGTCGGGTGAAGCATTAAATAAAAACCAACTCTCGCCATCAGAAGTGACCGCAATTGAAGATTGAGTTCTTATTGAAGTACCCTCGTCTTGTCTTCTAACTGCCTTACTAACTTCTGAATTACAATTCCACTGGGGGGAACCGCCTCCTGCAGCAGATCCTAAAACTAATAATTTCAACAAATTTAATTCCTCTAAAGTTACCCCTCAAGAAAATTATCCCGAGGGGTAATAGCTTTAGCTAAGATTACTTCTCAGCGCAAGCGTATGAATTGATTTCAAGACCCACAGAGATCTCAGAAATCATTGGTTTAGTCCAAGCCATAATTTTTCTCCTTTTTATGGTTTGTGTTTCACTCGAATCTCGAGCTTGAAGATATAATAAGAATCGAATATTAAAATACTCTGATAGAATTGTTCATGAAAGATTCATATTCTGAATAACTATTATTCTAAAAAGTTATTTTACTATATAGGATAATATTCGTCTTGCCTGGTAACCGATTCTTTGTTCAAGATAAACAGGCTCTTCACAAACATATTCTGTGAGTCTAGTTCTTTGGTCGAAAACTCTAGTATTCCATTCCATTTGAGATGAAAACTTAACATATTCTGGATTTTTTATATCTACCCCTTTTTTTCTCAATTCTCTAAGTTTTTTTGAAGCAGAACCAATTGCTTTTCTGAATACATCTTGTCTTTCAACAAACTTAATTATTCCATTATATTGCCTAATTCTTTTATCTGAGGCCTTTTGATAGAGTCCTGAAAATAAATTAATTAACTTATCTTTTTGATTTTTTTTTGAAACTAAACCAAAATGGGTGTATTTTTTTGCAAATTCATCGATTATTTTTGTTCCTTCTTCTTCAGTAAGAACTGGATTTGACAATTTTGCAGCTACATCGATGACCTCATCATCTTTCCACCAATTTTTGATATTCTCTTTTATATCTGGACCTTGCCAAATAGCTGTTAGATTCAATTTTGGGTTGTATACTTGGTCACATGGCCATTTTCCAGGAGCTTTTTCTAAAGAAAAAGAAACTTTTGGTCCAAATAAAATTACCAATCCAAATAATATTAGTGGAATACCATATGACATACTTTTTAATTTTTTCATAATTTGCACCTTATTCTATAATAAATTTTCCTTCCATACCTTTATTTGTAAGACCTTCTATTTCAAAATCGAACTCACCAGTTCTAATTGGGACAAAATTGATCTCAATTTCCCCTTCTCTATCAAATTCTATTTCTTTAATTGAAGGAACTTTTATCTCTACTCCCTCAACTTCAATTTTTCTAATCCAAATATTTTCAAAAAATTCTTCTGCCTCAAATTCGTATTCTTTAAAACCTAAACTTGATATTTCAAGTCTGTATGCCTTTCCAGTCTCTAACTTAATTTCATTCGTAGACATATCATAGTCACTCTTTTCGGATCCAAGCTGTAATACAATTTTTTTTGACCTAAGAGCTAAGTCCCCTTTTGCAAACGAGAAGGTAAAAAAACCTAAATTTATAAATAAAATAGTTAAAAAGTTGGTCAAGATTTATCCTCCCTTTTTTTGAATAGATCCCCTTGATGGATCATACCCTAATATAGCTAAAGTTAAAAATATTATTGAAAAAATAATTACGCCTAACGAATATTCTATATTAAATTCAGAATAAAGTGAAAATCTTAAAATTTCTACAGCATATGTAAATGGATTATATAAGCAAACATAATACAACCATTCACTTGTCTCTTCTATCTTCCATAAGGGATATAGAGCAGAAGAAGCAAAAAACATTGGAAAAATTACAAAATTCATTACTCCTGCAAAGTTTTCTAATTGCTTAATTGCTGAAGATAAAAACATTCCTAATGCTCCCAACATCAAGCCGGAAAACAACAAAGCAGGTAAAAGAGTCACATAACCAGAGATAGGGGGTACAATATTCCAAAATGAAGCTATTAAAAGAAATGCATAAACCTGAAGTATTGAAACCAATACTCCAGCTAAAAGCTTAGATAAAATTAGGAACCATCTAGGCACTGGACTCACTAACATTGTTTTCATACTACCCATTTCTCTATCATATACCATTGATAACGAGCTTTGCATTCCATTAAAAAGCTGAATCATTGCGATGAGTCCAGGAGCAATGTATACTTCATAAGTAATATAGGTTTCATACGGAGGAATAATTGCTACTCCAAGTACTGATCTGAATCCTGCTGCAAAAATTCCCAACCAAACTAAGGGTCTAACTAATGCAGAAAAGAATCTTTCTCGTTGATGTATAAATCTCAAAGCCTCTCTTAATACTATTCCATTAAAGCATCTTATGAAAAAAAGAATATTCATAATCAAATTTTTACTAATTTATTAAAAGCGTCTCTTATGGTTTTTACTCTAGCTTTATTTATAATTTTATCAACATCTCCTGATATCAATACTTTTCCTTTATTAATGATGATAACTTTTTCTCCTTTATCGATTTCATCAATTAAGTGTGTTGCCCAAAGAACAGCTAATTTTTCCTTTTTGCAAAGATTTTTCACATGATCAAGGATTAACTGTCTAGAACCTATATCTAGACCCACTGTTGGCTCGTCTAGTAAAAGTAGTTTTGGCTTATGAATCAGAGACCTAGCTATTTCAACTCTTCTTCTTTGACCACCTGATAAAGAACGTACTTTCATTTTTGTTTTGTCCAACATTCCAATTCTTTCCAATTCATTTGTAATTCTTATTTTTGCTTCCTTTTTTGAGATGCCGTGCAAAGCGGAGTGATACTGCAAGTTTTCTTCTATACTTAAATCTAAATCAAGAGTTGGTTGCTGAAATACAACACCTATATGTTTTAAGGCTTCTATAGAGTTATCTCTTACGTTATGGCCATAGATATTAATCAAACCAGTTCTATTGTTATACAACCTTGTTATAAGTGAATATAAGGTTGTTTTTCCTGCACCATTAAGGCCTAGCAAAACTGTAAAATCCCCTGGTTTTATTGAAATCTTGACTTTGTCAAGTGCACAAAAATCTCCAAAATAGTGGCTCAAGTCATTTACGTCTAGGGCTAGCATATTCTTAATTTGGGGTTATAGCAACGCCCCAAGGAAATCTACCGACTTTAACAGATTTTGTAACTTTAAGTTTTTCTACATCAATAAAAGAAACATCATTACTAACGCCATTTGTACTTATTAAAGTTTTTTCGTCTGGTGTCAAATGCATCTGCCATACTCTCTGACCAACGAGCAAATATTTAATTATTTCTTTAGTTTTTTGATCAATAACTGCTACCCTGTTTGCTGGACCTAAGGCCACAAAAGTAAACTTTCCATCTTTAGTGTGCCTCACACCAACAGGCTGTATGCTTTCTTCATTAACACCAGGAATTTCAAAACTAATTGTATGACTTACTTTTCTATCCTCAGGGTTTATAACTTTAACTGTTCCACCAATCTCTGCCGAAACCCAAACCTCGCTGTCGTCTGGCGTAAACATTGCCACTCTAGGGCGTTGATCAACCAAAACATTTTCAAAGATTTCAAGATTATCCGTACTAATAAAGTGCGCCATATTGGTAGTCTCTGATGTATTTACTAAAACTTTTCCATTATTTGTAAGTCCCATACCCTCCGGCTCAACGCCTACAGGAATATCATCAATAATCATCTTATCAGCCATATCAACAACAGTTACCATAGCATCGTCTTCATTTGCTATATATAAGACAGAATCGTCTGGTGAAAGAACCATAAGTTCAGGATCAGGTCCAGAAGGTAATATATACTTTAATTTCATAGTCTCTACATCTCTGACTTCGACTCTATCGTCATCTGATGCACATATTAAAACTAATTTTCCATCGTTTGAAATTATAATTCCCCGTGGTCTTTGACCAACTTTTACTGTGTCGATAACTTTCATTTTTTTTACGTCAAGCACTGAAACCGTATTATCTTTTTCATTTGTTATAAATGCTTTGTTTGCGTGAGAGACTTTAGAAAAAACTGAAAAGCAAAGAGCAATTAAAATGATATTTATTTTTAATAAAAAATTCATAACTAATATTTATATTATTTTTTAAAATTTACAAGTAGATTCAGGTTTGTCTACTCCAATAGTATCAAGTTCGCTGAAAGGGTGAATATACCCCTCTTGGGGTGATACTGTGACCATTGACCTAGGAGCAGAGATAAGTATTGGTTGTCTTAACTGATGATTCCAAGACCTAAATGATACTTTTACACCTTTGTATGCACCTAAACCAAACTTTCCACTTACTAAATATTTTTTCACATCTTCTACATTATTGTTTCCTAACCTTGTAATTGCTTCACCTAGTGATCTCACAGCCACCCAAGATGCATAATCAGTTTCTGTCATCCATCTTCCGCTTGTTCGTCTAAACCTATTTTGCATCTGTACTGCGCCCCATTGTTCATGGGTTCTATGCCAAGATTTAGGAGTTAATCCTTGAGTCCCAACTACAATATTTGGGTTCCAAGTTCTGTAAGGAAGGTATTCACCGAAAATTCCTTTTTCATCACTAACGACCAAAACATCGTACTTAATTCCTTTTGTAAACAGAGGAATTTCTTTTTGAGCTGTCCTTCTGAGATCTGCCTCATAATCCCATTTTCTTTCTTCCTTAATTTTAATGTTAAATTTTTTTGCTGAATATTTTAATGCATCAGAAAATAATTTATCATTTTCTTCATTTCCAGTAACAAGAAACCATTTGTTCCATTTTTTTTTAACCAAATATTGTGTCAATGCATCTGCCAACATTGCTCTACTAGGTGGTATGTGAAATAAATTTGATTTACAGTTTTTTTCTCTTAAAGAATTTGCTTTTGACCTTACATTCATAATAATAATGTTTTTATTTTTCTTTAAAGATAAGTTAGAAATCTCTAAAAGTTCTTTTTCATTAAGATCAGCAACAAAATATCTAAAACCAGAATTAATTAGCTCGTTGAACTCTGTTAACAAATCTTCTTTCAAAGAAACTTGAATCATTTTAGAATTATAATCATGCCCTACGAACCTACCGGTTGTTAAATTATCCTCAATGGCTAATTCAATTCCATAAAATCCTTCGTCAGAAAGTATAGGATCTAAATTTGATAATACTGATGGTATTTCTCTTTCTTTGGATAAAAAGACGATAGTTGTTGTAAATTCAATTTTTTTTGAAAATTCTTTTAACCCTCTAGATTCTCTTTTTTTTTGTCTTTCCACGTCAGCTTTTTTTCTTTCCTCTAATTTTTGAATTGACATTTCTCGTGAAAATACATTTTCAAAAAAAGAAAAAGATAAAAAAAACACCAAAAAAAATTTTACCAATATAAATACCTACCTAGATTTAAAATTAAATTTAAAAATAATAATATTATGATATTTATAAAAGATAAAATAAATTTTTAAAAGTACAAAATTGTGAAAAAAAAATCTAACAACACACAACTTATTAGACATGGAAATCTTAGAAGTAACTTCAATGAAACCTCTGAGTCGCTTTTCTTGACATCAGGTTTTATATACAAAAGTGCTGAAGAAGCTGAATTGTGTTTCAAAGAGAAGAAAAAAAAATTTATGTACTCACGTTTTGGGAATCCGACAATTGAAATGTTTCAAAGAAAACTTGCAAAAATTGAGGGTGCAGAATCCTGTTGGGCAACATCTACTGGTATGGCTGCAGTTTTTGCAATATTTATGTCGCAATTAAACACCGGTGATAGAATAGTTTCAAGCAAAGCTCTTTTTGGGAGTTGTCAATATATTATCACAAAACTTTTACCAAAATATGGTATCGAGGTTATTTTAGTTGATGGTAAAAATATTGATGCGTGGAAAAAAGAGTTAAAAAAAAAAACAAAACTCGTTTTCTTTGAGACTCCTTCAAATCCGTGTTTAGAACTAATTGATATAAAAGAAGTAAGTAAAATTGCTCACAAAAACGGTGCAAAAGTTATTGTTGATAACGTCTTTGCAACTCCTATTTTACAAAAACCGATTGCTTTGGGTGCTGACATCGTTATGTACTCAGCCACAAAACATATTGATGGGCAGGGTAGAGTATTAGGGGGAGCCATTTTAGGTAAAAAAAAATTTTGCGATGAAATTATAAAACCTTTTATTAGAAATACTGGCCCTTCAATTAGTCCTTTTAATGCATGGATACTGTTGAAAAGTTTGGAAACTCTTGAACTTAGAATCAACCAACAAGTGAAGAATGCTCAAAAAGTTGTAAAATTTCTTCAAGGTCATAAGAAAATTAAAAAAGTTCTATATCCATGGTCTAAAGAATTTCCTCAGTATAAGTTAGCAAAAAAACAAATGTTATCTGGTGGTTCAATAATTTCTTTTGAGCTAAAAAATCAAAGTAAAATGCAAACGTTTAAATTTTTAAATAAGCTTGAAATGATAAATATTTCTAATAATTTAGGAGATACCAAGTCTCTAATAACACACCCATCAACCACAACACATAGTAGATTGAGCAAAAGTGAAAAGACTGAGTTAGGAATTTCGAGAAACCTTGTAAGATTATCTGTTGGTTTAGAGTGTTCTGAGGATATAATCAATGACATCGAGAAAGGATTACGATGAAAGAACAAAAAAAAAAATCAACTCACAACATTAAAATTGAAGTAAAGTCTTTTTACCTAGAAGAACATTCTGAACCTGAAGAAAATTCTTTTTTGTGGGCATATCAAGTAAAAATAAAAAATAATGGCAAAAAGACAGTTAAGTTACTCAGAAGACATTGGAAAATAATTGATGCGTTTGGAAATACTAAGGAAGTAAGAGGAGAAGGAGTGGTTGGTGAACAACCCACGTTGGAGCCAGGAAAAAGTTTCGAATACACAAGCGGCACACCATTATCTACAAGCTCTGGTTTGATGCACGGAAGTTATTTTATGATAAATAATGAAGGTCTTGATTTTGAAGTTAAAATCCCAGCTTTTTCACTTGATATCCCAGACATTAAAAATAGATTAAATTAGAAATGAATAATTTTAGATCCTCACTTTTTGTAGTTGGAAATCTTTTAATTTTTTTTTCACTGTATCTTCTAATACCATTTGTAGTTGATTTAATAAATCAGGGTACTGATTGGTTAATTTTTATTTCAATTGCATCTTTCTGTTTTTTTATTGGTTTTAACATTTCATTTGTCTTTAAAAATAAGAATAAGAATGTAGGTATTAGTTCAGCTTTTTTTTTAACGCTCATTTGTTGGATAATACTAACTCTTATTGGTGCTTTGCCTTTTTATTTGGGTTCTTTAAATCTAAATTTTATTGATTCTTTTTTTGAGTCAATGTCGGGAATGACTACTACTGGTGCAACCATTCTAACCAATCTAGATAATACTCCAAAATCAATATTAATTTGGAGAGCTATGCTACAGTGGTTAGGAGGAATAGGGATAATCGTCATTGCAATCGCTGTGTTTCCTATGCTTAAAGTTGGAGGAATGCAACTATTTAAGACCGAATTTAGTTCCAAGGATGACAAAGCTTTACCCCGTACTGTAACAATTGCAAGTGGAATAGGTCTAGTTTATTTAGTTTTAACTTTATTTTGTTTTATATTTTTGGTTGCAGCAGGTATGGATCTTTTTGACGGAATAGCCCACGCAATGACAATTATTGCAACAGGAGGATTCTCAACAAAAAATATGTCAATTGGTTATTTTGATTCTGTATATATTGAAGTTGTAACTATGTTTTTCATGTTGATATCAGCTTTGCCTTTTTTACTCTTATTTCAATTCTCAAAAGGAAAAATTTTTGAACTTTTAAAAAATTCTCAAGTTCATTTTTTTTTCTACGTAGTTTTATCTCTCACTTTTATAACTTCTATTTGGTTACAAACCTATTATGAAGTAAATTTTTTTCAAGCTTTCAGAATTGCTTCATTTAGTGTAGTTTCCATAACAACTGGGAGTGGTTTTAGTACATACGATTTCAGCGTTTGGGGAAGCTTCACTACTCTAATATTATTATTTTTTATGTTGATTGGTGGTTGTTCTGGGTCTTCAAGTTGCGGTTTAAAAATATTTAGACTACAAATTTTGATTAATAATACTTTTACTCTCATTAAAAAAATTATTCAGCCCAGAGGAGTTTTCATACCAACTTACAATTCCAAAGCAATTAGCAATGACATTTTGACTTCTGTTTCTGGATTTGTTTTTTTGTATATTGCCATATTTTGTCTTTTAACATTAATTTTGGCTTATGATGGATTAGACATCATTACTTCTTTATCAGGATCGGCTGCAGCTCTTGCAAACGTTGGACCTGGGTTAAGTGAAGTAATTGGTCCAAGTAGTAATTATAAAGGGTTAAGTGATTTCTCCAAAATATTTTTATCTTTTGCTATGCTTGTTGGAAGGTTGGAATTATATCCAATACTAATATTATTGTCACCAAACTTCTGGAGAAATTAGTTTGGAATCACAAAATCACCCAATCTAGTAAGTAATTTTTTTTTTAATTCATTGGTGAGTTTTACTTCTAACTCATTATATAAATTTTTGTTAATCATTTTACGTTGACTGAATGTTAAGTTTTCGTTAACTTTTACTTCTGTCTGCGTCTTAATAGGTATTGAATCAATTTCATTTCCAGATTCATCATTAATTTCAACTAACAAAAAAACTTTGTGGATGTAGATCTTATTTTCTTTCTTAAAGATATCAATTAAATCTTTTTCAGTTTTCTCTTTTCTCACAATCACATTATATTTTTTAATAGTTATTTTCATTAAATATCTATTTAAGTTTCCCTCTTTGATTACTTTTTTATGGAGATAATTTACAATCTTAGATGCATATTCATAATGACTTTTTTGAATGGGTTTGAACTCGACTTCAATTTCTTTAAAACGTAATTTAATATCTGAATATAAAGGAGTTTTATTAAAAAATAGTAATAAAAAAATTGCAGCTACTAAAATTCTTTTCAAGTTTTATTTTCCATTCTTAAACACCAAATTAGAATTGCTTTTTGGACAAACAGTCTATTTTTAGCCTCTTCCCATACTAATGAATTAGATCCATCGATAACCTCATCCGTTACCTCTTGTCCTCTATGTGCTGGTAAACAATGTAAAAAAAATGCATTTGACTTTGCGTGGTTCATTAGAGATTTATTAATTTGATATCCTTCAAAATCACTTAAATTATTTTTATCTTCAAGACCCATCGAAAACCATGTATCAGTTATTATCACATCTGCGCCGCTGACGGCATCTGTGGGATTATTAAATATTTCAATTTTGTTTTCACAGTTAGTAACTTTTTTGAGTTCTTTTTTTTGGGGTCGGAAATTTTGTGGGGTTGCAATATTAAGTTTAAATTTAAAATGCTTACATGCATGAATCCATGAATTGCAAACATTATTACCGTCACCAACCCAACAAATTTTTAGTTTATTTAATGAATCAAACTTTTCTTCAAGTGTCATAAGGTCTGCCATTATTTGGCATGGATGACTTAAATCAGTAAGTCCGTTTATTATTGGTACCGTTGAATTTTTAACTATTTCACTCAACCTTTGGTTGCTTGATCCTCTGTACATTATAATATCAACATAATTACTCAAAACCTTTATTGTATCTTTAATGGACTCACCTCTACCTAGTTGTGTGTCATTTTGGTCTAAAATGACTACTTCGCCATTCATTTGCTTCATTCCAATTTCGAAAGAAACCCTTGTCCTTGTTGAAGGTTTCTCAAATATCATTGCTAATATTTTTTGTTCCATATCAATGTCGACATTGTCAGTTTTTTTCAAATTGTGAGCAAGTGTAAGTAAATTTTTAACTGTTGCTGTATCAACAAGATCGATATCTAAAAAATGTCTTAATTTATTTTTCATATTGATCCAAGCGCCTTATCAATTTTTTGAATTGCCTCTTCAACGTGTTTCATCTCTAATATTAAAGGTGGTAACATTCTCACCACATTCCCACCTGCTCTAACTGTCAATAATCTTTGATTTCTCAAGGCGTCAATAATTAATGTATTCTCTACAACTGCTTCTAAGCCTATCATTAGTCCAATTCCTCGAACACCTTTAACAAGCTTGGGAAATTTTTTTACTATATTTTTTAATAGATTTTGTCTGAGTTCGTAGCCTATTTCTCTCACATGGTCTAAAAAATCATCCTTCAAAACATGATTTAATACGACGTCAGCTACGGCCATGCCTAACGGATTTCCTCCAAAAGTTGAGCCATGAGAACCTTTTGTCATAGCCGCAGAAGTTTTTTTGTCTAAGAGTAAAGCACCTAATGGAAATCCACCCCCTATACCTTTAGCTATTGAAACAATGTTTGGTTTTAATGATGGAACCCATTCCACTGCTAGAAATTTTCCTGTTCTTCCCACCCCACATTGGACTTCATCAAAAAATAATAAAAGATCGTTTTTTTTGGCTAAACCATTAAGTCCTTTCAAATAATCTTTTTTTGCTGGGGTAATACCTCCTTCTCCTTGTACCGTTTCTACAAGTATTCCAGCTGTTTCATCGTCGATTTTTTTTTCAATAGCTTCTAAATTGTTAAATTCAACATGTTCGAAACCTTTTAAGTGTGGCTTAAATCCTTCTAATAACTTTTTTTGACCAGCTGCAGATATTGTTGCGAAAGTTCTACCGTGAAATGCATTGTTTACACATATTATTTTAAATCTTTTGCTGCCTTTTAAAAAATAATATCTTCTAATTGCTTTAATGCCTGCTTCAACTGACTCAGCTCCTGAGTTACAAAAAAAAACACTATGAGCAAAAGAATGATCCGTAATCTTTTTCGCAACAGCTTCCTGTTCTTTGATTTTAAATAAATTTGAACAATGCCAAAGTTTTCCTGCTTGCTCTCTCAAAGCTGAAACCAAAGCTGGATGACTATGGCCTAAACAAGTTACACCAATACCAGAAGTAAAGTCTAAATATCTGGTTCCATCATCAGTGTATAAGTATACACCATCACCATGATCAAATGACATATTCAAAGAATTATAAACATTTAATACATTTTCATTCATTAACTTTTTAGCCTGTAACCTTTCTTAAATATTAACATACAACAAAAAATTAAAATAAGGTTACCAATTACTAAGATAGAAATACCAACGTTTAAATTACCATCTTTAATTCCTAAAAAACCATATCGAAATCCATCGATCATATAAAAAAATGGATTATAGATTGCTAGACCTTGCCAAAAATCTGGAAGTCTGGAAATTGAATAAAAAGTACCTGATAAAAAAGTAAGAGGTGTAATTATAAAGTTTGTTATAGCTGCCATATGATCAAACTTTTGTGACCATACACCACAAAATACTCCTAGTAATGATAAAAAAAAGGCAGAAAAGACAGCAAAAAAGATTATGATAAATAAATTATAAATCTTTATTGGTACAAAAAAATAAATTGTTAATCCTACTAATATTCCAACTAAAATACCTCGTGTGATTCCTCCTAATACAAAAGCAAAAGTTAATTCTGTATGCGATAATGGTGGCATTAAAATATCCACAATATTGCCTTGGACTTTTGAAATTAAAATTGATGATGATGTATTAGCAAAAGAATTTTGAAGAATCGCCATGCAAATAAGTCCTGGTGCGAGAAATTCATTAAAACTTATTGTGTTTATAGTTAAATTATCTCTTCCTAAAGCAATAGAGAAAATTCCATAAAATAAAAGAGTTGTTACAGCTGGCGCAACTAAAGTTTGGGTACCAACATTAAGAAATCTTTTGGTTTCTTTTGTATATAAAGTATAAAATCCAATCCAATTAAAACCTGAATAATCCTTGATATTGAACCTATTTTTTGTCATTTTAATGTATCTAATTTAATAATATTCTAAATGAATGAGACTGAAGACATATATAATTATCTTGAAAAATATTCAATATATTATTTATCAAAATATACAGTAACTAAAAAAAAATTTGAAGAAATAATAGAAAGAAAAGCTAAAAAAGATTTATTTAGTAAAAAAATTAGTCAAGAAGAATATTATGAATATTTAAATCAAATTCCAAAATTGACCAAGAAGTTTTTAAATTTAAAAATAATTAATGAAAAATTCTTTATTGAGTCAAAAATTGAAAATTTTATCAAAAAAGGCTTTTCATTTAAAAAAATTAAGTACTATTTATTAAAATATAAATTCTCAGATGAACTAATAAGCAAAGAAATTATGCAATTAAAAAAAAGAGAGAATATTGAATTTGTGTTAATGGAAAATTATTGTAAAAAGAAAATAAAAAGCACTGAGGATAATTTGACGAAAATCGAGAAACTTCTTAAGGAAGGCTTTAATTACGATGAAAGTAAAAAATACATTGAAAGCCTAGAAGAAAAGAAAATTTGAACATTTCTAAAATATTCTTTAAATTAATATTAAAAACTAAGCGAGATTAACTTGATTGACTTATTTGATAATTATTGGAATCTAGAAATCTTAGGAACAAGCATAAGTAAGATTATATTATCTTTAATAATCTTTTTATTTTTTTTTCTTACAAGAAATTATATTTCAAAATTTCTCATGAAGAAGGTCGAAATTTTAACTTCAAAATTTAACAAGGATTTTACAAAAAAATTAAAATCATCATTAAAAGGACCGTTTAATTTTCTTCCTGTAGTTTTAGGGTTTTTCTTTGCTTCGAATTTCGCTGGATTTGAAAAAAATATTTCTCTATTTTTTGAAAATTTAAATAAATCATTCATTACTATTTTAATCTTTTGGGTTATTCATCAAATTATAGAGCCTTTAATTGGGCTTATTAAAAAAATTGAAACTCACTTATCTAAAGATTTATTAAACTGGATGATAAGAGCGACAAAGATTTTTATCTTTGTACTTGGTTTTGCTGCAGTTTTAGAACTTTGGGGAATAAAAATAGGACCTATAATTGCTGGACTAGGACTTTTTGGTGTTGCAGTCGCACTTGGAGCGCAAGATTTATTTAAGAATTTAATTTCTGGAATTTTAGTTTTAGTAGAAAAAAGGTTTAAAGTGGGGGATGTTATAATAGTTGAAAATGTGATTGAGGGAGTAGTTGAAAAAATAAGTTTCAGATCAACTTCAATCAGAAAATTCGATAAATCTTTATGTACGATACCTAATTTTCAATTCGCAGAAAATGCAGTTACGAATATTTCAGAGATAACCCACAGAAGAATTAACTGGATAATTGGTTTGGAATACGTAAGTACGACTGAACAATTATTGAAAGTGAAAAATGAGATTCAAGAATTCATCAATTCTAATTCATTATTTTCGAACTCTAAAAATACAAAACCTATAGTTCGTATTGACCAATTCTCAGCTAGCTCAATCGACATTCTTGTTAGGTGTTTTATAAAAACTAATGATTACAATGATTGGTTAGTAGCGAAAGAAGATTTAGCAATAAACATTAAAAAAATAGTAGAAAGTAACAACGCTGCTTTTGCATTCCCGTCTCAATCCATATATATCGAAAAAGACGATTAGGCTTTATCCTAAATTCACTTTTTTATCGAAGTGCTCCCAAACACCTTTTTTTCCTTCCCAAGAACCTTTCGTCGCAACTTTTGAATACTCTGTTGCCCTAGCTTCAAAGAAATTTGCATGTTCTACTCCGTTAAGTATTTCAGTTAACCACGGGAGAGGATGTTCTTTAATGCCATAAATAGGGTTAAGTTTAAGCTGTTTTAAACGCCAATCAGCGATATACCTAATATACTTTTTAATATCTTCAGGCTTCATTCCTTCAACTGAACCCATTTCAAAAGCCAAATCGATAAAATTATCTTCCAAAGAAACTACTGTTTCACAACATTCTAAGATATCTTTTTTTAAGCTAGAGTTTAAACATTGTGTTTCTTTTGTAAATTCATGGAAAAGTTTAATCATTCCCTCACAATGCAATGACTCATCTCTGACAGACCAAGTTATAATTTGCCCCATACCTCTCATTTTATTAAATCTTGGAAAGTTTAATAACATTGCAAAACTTGCAAATAATTGAAGTCCTTCTGTAAATCCTCCAAACATAGCAAGTGTTTTTGCTACTTCACTATCAGAATTAACATTAAAATTTTGCATATAATCATGCTTATCTGCCATTTCCTTATAATCAAGAAAAGCTGAAAATTCTGTATCTGGCATACCAATTGTTTCCAGTAAAAGTGCATAAGCGGCAATATGAACGGTTTCAATATTAGAAAAAGCAGCCATCATCATTTTTATCTCAGTAGGCTTAAAGACTTGCGAATAATTTTCCATATAATTATCATTAACTTCAACATCAGACTGAGTAAAAAATCTAAAAATTTGAGTGAGAAGATTTCGTTCATTATCGTTTAATTTTGTAATCCAATCTTTACAATCCTCTCCAAGTGGAACTTCTTCTGGCATCCAATGAACTTGCTGCTGCCTTTTCCAAAAGTCAAAAGCCCATGGATATCTAAAGGGTTTGTAGGAATGCGAAGGTGTTAGAAGTCCTACTTTTTTTATTTTACTTATATCATCCATTTTTTTTCCTTATTATTTAGTTGTTATTGACATGACAAACATTCGTCATAGTCATTTTTTTCTTCCGAATTAAGCGCTTTTCTAGGCCATAGATTTGTATTATCAGCTTCAACACCAGCATAACTTGCTCTTTGAATAGACTTAGACCTACAATAATATAAACTTTTTACACCAGTTTCCCAGGCTTTCCAATGCAACATCATCAAATCCCATTTATCAATATCAGAGGATAAAAATAAATTGATAGACTGCCCTTGGCAAATAAATGGCGTTCTGTCAGCTGCAAATTCAACGATCCACCTTTGATCAATTTCAAAAGCAGTTTTAAAAATACTTTTTTCATCTTTTGAGAGTTCTTTTATATGAGAAACAGAACCCTCGTTTTCTAAAATCGACTGCCATGTTTTTTTATTATTTATATTTTTTGTCTCTAGTAGTGCTTCTAAGTATTTATTTTTTACTGTGAAAGAACCAGATAACGTCTTATGAGTATACACGTTTGCTGGGATTGGCTCTATACATGCACTTGTTCCTCCACAAATTATACTAATTGAAGCAGTCGGAGCTATGGCAAGTTTATGGCTAAATCTAGCTTTTACACCCCTTTCCTCTGCGTCAGGGCAAGCTCCTTTTTCTAAGGCAAGTGTTAATGAAGCTTTATCAGCTTCTTTCCTGATGTGTTTAAAAAACTTGATATTCCAGCTTTTTGAAAGCGGACTTTCAAAAGGAATATTTTTCTTCTGAAGAAAAGAATGAAATCCCATCGCACCTAGACCTACAGATCTCTCTCTCATTGCAGAATAAACTGCATTTTTCATGGAATCAGGTGCTCTTGTAATAAAATCCTGCAAAATATTATCTAAAAATCTCATCACATCTTCAATAAAATCAGATTGATCGTGCCATTCATCCCATTTTTCTAAATTTAATGATGATAAGCAACATACCGCAGTTCTCTCCTTTCCCTTATGATCTATTCCTGTATGAAGCATTATTTCACTGCATAAATTAGATGTAGTGACTTTTAATCCATTTTCTTTTTGGTGTTTTGACATACTTTTATTAACACTATCAACAAAAACAAGATAAGGCTCCCCAGTTGCCATTCTTGTCTCAAGAATTTTTTGCCATAACTCTCTAGCATTAACTTTTCTCAATACTTCATGATTTTTTGGACTTTTTAATCCAAATTCTTTGTTTTCTTTTACACAATTCATAAATTCATCTGTGATATTTATTCCATGATGCAAATTTAAACTCTTTCGATTAAAATCTCCAGAAGGTTTTCTAATTTCTAAGAACTCTTCTATCTCAGGATGATGAACGTCGATATAACAAGCTGCTGAACCTCTTCTTAATGCTCCTTGTGAAATAGCTAGTGTTAGTGAATCCATTACTCTGACAAAGGGAATAATTCCAGAAGTTTGGCCATTTCCTTTTACTTCTTCCCCTATGGACCTTACTGACCCCCAGTAAGTTCCAATTCCTCCTCCATTGGAAGCTAACCAAACATTTTCACCCCATTTTGATAATATTCCATCTAAGCTGTCTTGAACAGAGTTTAAAAAACACGAAATTGGCAGACCTCTTTTTGCTCCACCATTTGAGAGAACTGGGGTTGCAGGCATGAACCAAAGTTTGGATATGTAATTATAAATTCTTTCACAGTGCTCAAAGTCATCTGAATACTGCTTAGCAACTCTCAGAAACATGTCCTGAAATTTTTCTCCAGGGAGCAGATATCTATCAAGCAGGGTTGCTTTTCCAAAGTCTGTTAATAGATGATCTCTAGAATAATTAGGTCTTACATCATTTTTAGTATTATCTTTTTTTTTTTTTAATAGTACGTTATTTTTAGAATCGGACTCTATATCCAAAATTTTTGCAGTTTGAACTTTATTCATATTTTTTCCCTGTAGTTGAATACTATATATAGTAATTTAAACAACAATAATGTCAACAGGTAGTATAAAAGAATTATTTAAAAAAGCAAAAAAACTTTAAGTGGCGCGCTCGGAGAGACTCGAACTCCCAACCTTCTGATTCGTAGTCAGATACTCTATCCAGTTAAGCTACGAGCGCGTTTTTTGTATAAAAATGTATAATTACTATTTTTTTGATGATTAATTTAAAAAATTTATTTATCTCATTATTTTTTTTTAGTTTATTTTATTTTACTAATGCGCTATATCTTGAGTTAGTAAATTTACAATACTAACCTTATATTTATTTATGATATGAAATCAAACTTTTTTTCACTGCTTATATTAACAATATTTTTAAATTCCTGTTCAAATGTTTCAGATTTTATTTTTCCGTCTTTATCTGATGAAGAAGTAGTTACACCTCCATCAATTGACGAAACAGTTCAAATTGTAGAAGAACCCGAAGTTGTTGCTGAGCCTCAAATACCCCCATCACAATATGCACCACCGCCTCAAAACATGCCAGATACAGGTCCGACTGGAACCTTTGTTGGTGGAAAAATTAATCAATTTAGAGGTGATCTTGTTAGCATTCAAACAGCCATATCTTCTCATAATAATGACTATTTAAGATTTAAAGATTTAGTCGATGAGCAAACTACAGTATATCAGGGCCTTTCAAGCGCAATCAGGTCTAGACTTCAAATTGGGACAACACCAGGAAACCCCATACTAGTTGGTCAATGGAATGATGCGCAAAGAGCATTGGAAGATATTCAGAATAATGTAAATAATCTTCAGATAGTTAACAATCGTGTTACAGCTGATTTTGCTTTAATCTCACATTTAAAAAAGGCAATTGGTTCAAGCTTTTTTATTGCAGGAGCCATTGATGAAGATCACAATCAACTTAAGGTGCTTAGAGATGACGTAGAAAGAACAAAAGTTTTGTATGATAGACTTATGGGTGAACTTGACAGCAGAATTTCTAGAGAAATTAGTATACTGAATGATGAAAGACAATATATGAAAAATTTAGCTGTTGATATTGAAGTTGGTAAATTTGGAAAAAATATTTCGTCTCCACCTGCTTCTCAGACCAACGATACTTTAAATGTAGATGCAGTTAAATCTGCACCAATTAATTATGACAATGCGCTTGTAATTTTAAAATTTGATGACACGGATTTAGATTACTCAACAGGCTTATTTGAAACAATCTCAAGTACTTTGGAACAGAAACCTTCAGCAAAATTTGAAATCGTTGCAGTTAGTCCAACTGGTGGAGCTAGTTTTGCACAAAAAGCTAGAGAAAGAGCAGCAACTGTATTTAAACAAATTACTGAAATGGGTGTTCCCTCAGAAAGATTATCACTTACATCATCAAATAGTTCAACAGCTCAGGCAGAAGAAGTTCATATTTATATCAGGAACTAGTGTAGTATTTGTTATGAATACTAATTTGTCCTAGAGATAAATTATCAATTAGCTTAACTTTTTCTATATTAGCAGATGCGAACAATCTAGCTTTGGTAGGTGTTGTATCTACATGGGAAAGATCATTTTCATTTCTAATTTCTAGATAATTAACTTTTTCAAATCCGGAGCTAATTAATAGGTCCTTATAATTATTAAATTCAGTTATGAGCAACCCTTTGTTTTTTATACTACTTTTAATATCTTTCATTATTTTAAACAAATTTGCCGCATTAGCCCGACCAGCATTACTTAATAATAAATTTCTTGAAGATAGTGCTAGACCAGATTGCATTCTATGTGTTTTGATTAATTTTATTTTAGTTTTTAAAATCATATTTTGAACAAGTTTTTTTATAACTAAAGTTTGCTGAAAGTCTTTATCTCCTAGAATTAGATAATTTGGTTTAATAATATCCAAAAATTTACTTAATATCATAATAACTCCTTCAAAATGTCCAGGTCGGTTTTTTCCGCACAAAACTTTTATAAGTTTTTCATATTGATCAAGATTTTTAAATTTAATATTTTTAGAAAATGACACATTAGGGGCAAATAAGATTTCTACATTTAAATTTTTAATAATCCTTATGTCTCGTGTAAAAGTTTTTGGATAACTTAAAAAATCTAATTTATTTTCAAATTGTAAAGGATTCACAAAAATACTAACAATAGATATTCCTGAAATTTTTTGAGACTCAAAAATCAGCTTTTTATGTCCATCGTGTAAATTTCCAAGAGTAGGGATAAATTTGATTGATTTATTGTTTATCTTTAAAATCTGCTTTAATTTTTCTAAGTTTCTAATTATAAGGGTCATTAATATAAATAATCTTTGTTAGGAAATTTTTTACTTTCTACTTCAATTTTATATTTTTTTACTGCATTTCTAATCATTTTTCGAATGTTGCAAAATTGTTTTATAAATTTAGCTTCAAATTGCGTTAAACCTATTATATCTTCTGTAACAAGAATTTGTCCTCGACATTTCTGTGAAGCTCCTATTCCAATAAAAGGGAAATCATAGCTTTCTAAAACTTCTTCAACAAGCTTGGCAACCGTGGCTTCAATAACAATCGAGAAAACTCCGGCATTTTTTAATGAATCAATATCTTTAAAAATTTTATCTCTATCTCTTTTTAGCTTTCCAAAAACTTTTTTTTGTTTAATTTTTTTAATTGATTGCGGAAGAAATCCGACGTGTCCCATTACATTTATCTTTTTCTTTACAAGATAGGTAACAGTTTTTTCAATTTCTGTACCTCCTTCTAGCTTAATTGCGCATGCATTTGATTTTTCTAATAGTTTACTGGCATTTCTATATGCTTGTTCTTTAGATTGTTCATAAGTTCCAAATGGCATATCAACAACAACTAATGATTTTTTAGTCGCATTACAAACTGCTCTTGCATGCCTTATCATTATTTCTAAACTTACTTCTCTAGTTGTTTCAAATCCGTATAATACTGTTCCGACAGAATCTCCAACTAAAATTACATCTACAAATTCGTCAACAATTTCCGCTATCATTCGAGTATAGGCAGTTAAACAAACAATTGATTCTTTTTTAACTAAATCTTCAACAGTTTTTCTTTTTAAATTTGATAGATTTATCATTTAAAGCTTATTAAATTAAAAGTTTAGTTTTTTATACAAGTAATTATTAAAATAAACAGGTATGCATAAAAAGTCCTTAATTTATATTTTTTTTTTAACTTTTATAATTTCAAATGGCTTGTTAGCAGATGAAAACTATGATCAAAAAATTCAACCAGAATTTAATTCTATTGAAGCTACCAAAGAAAATAAAATATCATCTGGCAAAAAGCTAGCTGTTGTAAGCGCTAATAATTATGCAACTAAAGGTGCGCAAGAAATACTGTCAATTGGCGGAAATGCAGCTGACGCAGCAGTTACTCTACAACTAATTTTAGGTTTAGTCGAACCGCAATCCTCAGGTTTAGGTGGCGGCAGTTTCGCGTTATATTTTAATAATAAAAATAAGACAGTTACAAACTTTGATGGAAGGGAAAGAGCTCCAAAAAAAATACTTAAAAATCACTTTCTGGATAAAGACAATAAACCACAAAAATTTTTTGATGCTGCAATCGGAGGGAAATCAGTAGGTGTTCCTGGTACAATAAAAACATTACACAAAATTCACAATAAATTTGGAAAGTTGGATTGGAAACAACTTTTTGAACCTGCCATTAAACTAGCTTCAGAAGGTTTTATTCCACCACCAAGACTTATTCAATCTTTGAAAAAAGAAAAGCATCTTTGGAGAATTAATCAAGACAATAGCTTTTTTGAAAAAATAATAGAAAATCCCAATCAAAAAATTAGAAATATTAAATATGAAAAAACTTTGAGAAAATTATCAGAAGATTATAATGAATTTTATAACGGTAAAATTGCAAATAACATCGTTCAAGCTGTAAAAAATTCAAATATAAACCCTGGTTTATTGGAAAAAAGCGATTTTCTTGCATACGACACCAAATATGGTAATGCTTTATGTACAGAATTAAAAAATAAGATATTATGTGGTCCAAAATTACCTTCGTCAGGAGGTATTTTATTGTCTCAAGCTCTTATCATTTATGAAAATTACAATTTTGATTCAACCATTAGTCATAAGAGAAAACTTTTAGATATTTTAGCCTTTGTATACAATGAAAGAGCTATTTTTTTGGGTGATCCAGAGTTTGATTTTGTGAATACAGAAAAATTAATTCAAAAAGATTATTTATTAAAAAAGTTTGATTTATTCCAAGAAAACTTTGTCAAAAAAATTGATTTTCCTGAAAAATTTCATTCTACCACTCACTTTTCAATACATGACAATGAAGGTAATGTGATATCTATGACCTCTAGTATTGAAAATGGCTTTGGGTCTAGATTGTTTGTAGATGGTTTTTTTCTAAACAATCAATTGACTGATTTTTCATTTAAAATAAAGAGAAAAAATAAAATTCTTAAGAATATACCTGAGGGAGGTAAAAGACCATTAAGTTCAATGAGCCCAATTCTGATTTTTGATAAAAATTATAATTTTTTATTTTCAATTGGCTCTCCAGGAGGGACCGCAATAATCGCATACGTTTTTAAGAATATTGTAGATATTTTATATCTCAACATTGATCCAATTCATTCTGTAAATTCTGGAAATTACCTAAAAAAAGGAGAGAAGATTTATGTAGAGAAAAGTAAATTTAAAACTAGAGAATTCGATGTAATTAAAAGATCAAATGAAAAAATTTTACAGATGCCTCTTACTAGCGGCCTAGGTATTATAATTAAAAAAAATGATCTTCTTTTTGGTATAGAAGACTCAAGAAGAGATGGTAATGTTTTTGCTAAATAATTTTTATGCTTTAAATATCTTGAAGTTTGTTGTATTAATTAAATTGGAGTTATAAAATGAAAAGACCATTTCAACCAAGTGAAATTAAAAGAAAAAGAAGACATGGCTTTAGATCCAGAATGTCTACCATTGCTGGTCGAAAAATTTTATCAAATCGAAGATCTAAGGGTAGAAAAATAATTTCTGCATAATGCAAAATCGAATAAAAAGTTTAAAAAAGAGGAGTGATTTTATTTTACTTCGAAATGAAAAGAAAAGAATATTTGGTAAAGATATCTTGATCAATTACAGTATAAATAAGATTAATAAACAAACTAGAATAGGAATAACTGTAAGCAAAAAGCATGGAAATGCTGTTAGACGAAATCATATAAAAAGACTTTTCAAAGCTGTATTTATAAAGCACAATGATAAATTACCTACTGGGTATGACATAGAGTTTATTCCAAAGAAAAATGAAAATAAAGTTAGATTTTTGGAACTAGAGAATGACGTATTAACTTCTTTAAAAAAATTAAATACGCTTTATTAAATAATAATGTAATATGGAAAACCAAAAAAATTTGATTCTCGCAGTTGTTTTTTCAATTTTAGTACTACTAATTTTTGATTTTTTTTTCCCACAACGTCAAGTTAATAATGTACCTTCAGAGCAGTTAAGTGAAGTAACGAATCAAGAAAGAATTGAACCAGAAATTAGTGGATCAGTTCCCAAAATAAAAACATCAAAGTCTTATAAACAAGACAGAATAACCTTTGATATGAACCGAGTAAAAGGATCAATAAACTTGTACGGAGCTACTTTTGATGATGTTATTTTAAAAAATTATCGATTAGATGTCGATAAAAGCAGCGAGTTAATTCATTTATTAAAAATGGAGGATTCAAAAAGTCCATATTTAATAAGAATGGGATGGGCATCGACTAGAAAATTAGATCTTCCAAATAAAGATACTCTGTGGAAATCAGATAAAAAACATTATAATTCTGGAGAAAAAATCAATCTATCCTGGGAAAATTCTGATAAAATAAAATTTATAAGAAGTATTTCAATTGATCAAAACTTTATATTTAAAGTTGTAGATTCAATAGAAAATAACAGTGAGAAAGAAATACAAGTCTCGAATTTCGCATACATTCAAAGGAAAAATTATAGACCAAAAAACAAGTTTTTCATTCTTCACGAAGGTCCACTAGGAGTGTTTAATGAGACGTTAAAAGAAGTTTCTTATGATGACCTTGAAGAAAATGGAACAATTACCGAAACATCCCAAAACGGATGGATTGGTATTACAGATCATTATTGGCAAGTAGCAATTTTCCCTGAAGTTAATCAAACTTTCAAAGCTAGATTTAGGTTCATAAATAAACAAAAAAACTCAGTTCAAGTTGACTACATAAATAATGATATAATTACAATTCAACCCAAAGAATCTGAAAGTGTTGATTCATATATATTTGCTGGTGCAAAAGAAGTTCCACTTATTGATTCTTACATTGAAGACTTAAAAGTCGCTAAATTTGATCTTTCTGTTGATTTCGGCTGGTTCTACTTTTTGACTAAACCATTGTTTTATGCACTTTACTATCTCTCAAATTTTTTTGGTAATTTTGGTGTAGGAATAATCTTTCTGACCATCTTTGTCAGAATTATACTTTTTCCTTTAGCAAATAAGTCATTCAAATCTATGAATGCAATGAGAATACTAACGCCTGAAATAAAAAATATAAGAGATAGATATAAAGATGACAGAACAAGAATGAATCAGGAAATGTTTGCCCTATATAAAGAAAAAAAAATAAATCCGGCTGCGGGCTGTTTACCTATTTTAATTCAGATTCCTATTTTCTTTGCACTTTACAAAGTTTTGTTTGTCTCGATTGAGATGAGGCATGCAAAATTTTTTGGTTGGATACAAGATTTGTCAGCTCCGGATCCAACGAGCTTATTTAATTTATTTGGTTTAATTCCTTGGGATCCACCAAATATTTTAGGGATTGGTATATGGCCAATATTAATGGGGCTTACAATGTACTTGCAGCAGAAGATTAATCCTCCTCCACCTGATCCGATCCAAGCAAAAGTTTTCATGATGTTGCCATTTGTTTTTACATTTTTATTAGCAACATTTCCTGCAGGCATGGTTGTATACTGGACAATCAACAATATTTTATCAATTTCTCAACAAGCCATACTTCTTAAAAAGCAAAAAGAAACTGGACCGGGGAAAATTTAATGATAAATATTTTAAGAAAAAAAGTTTTTTTTCTTAAATCTGTTTCATCAATAAAAAATCTTCCAGATAATTCACTTTTTGAATTTTGTTTTTGGGGTAGATCTAATGTTGGCAAATCATCGTTACTTAATTCAATTACAAACTTCAAATTAGCTAATGTGTCTAAAACACCTGGAAGGACATACACAATAAATTTCTTTGAAAAAGACAAATCCTTTAGGCTTGTTGATTTTCCAGGTTATGGTTATGCTAAAAGAAGTAAAATAGATATTTACAATTGGAATAAATTAATACTTAATTATCTCGAAATAAGAAAAAATATTGGTTCTATTTTTTTATTAATAGATTCAAGACATGGGGTTAAAAAGATTGATGAAGAAGCACTGAAAATTTTAAATGCATTTAATATAAAAAATAATTTAGTGCTGACGAAGATAGACAAAATAAAAGATGCGGAATTAAATATATGTTTGGATAAAATTAATTGCCTTAAAAAAAAACTTACATCAATTAGTGAAAAAGTTTTTTTAACAAGTTCCAGGAAAAACTTAGGTATTAAAGAAATTAACCAAGAAATAACTAAAATTCTTTCGTGAAAGGAGTAAAGTTGTCAAAAATTTCAAAAACTAAAGAGTCAGAATGGTATAAACAAGCCTCTATTTTGTCAAAAGCTCTTCCATTTATGCAGTATTATAATATGAAAAACATAACAATTAAATTGGGCGGGGCGGCAATGGGAGACAAGGGGCTTTCAACTAGCTTTGCTAAAGATATCGTATTATTAAAACAAGTTGGGATTAATCCTCTGATTGTTCATGGTGGTGGACCAAGAATCAAAGAAATGCTTGAAAAGTTAAAAGTAAAAACCACAAAAATCGACGGATTAAGAATAACAGATAACCACTCAATTCCTATTATTGAAATGGTGCTTTCTGGTTCAATTAATAAAGAAATTGTAATGGAAATTAATAAAGAAGGTGGTAGAGCAATTGGGTTATCTGGAAAAGATGCACTTTTGGTCAAAACTTCAAAACTTAAAAACATCAAACAAAAGTCATTAGAAAACAAAGACTTAGGCTTTGTTGGTAAACCAGAAAAAATTAACAAAGATTTTTTAGAATGGTGCATCGATTCGAACTTTATACCAATAATATCGCCAATTGGATATGGAGAAAATTTTGAAACATATAATGTAAATGCAGATACAATGGCGGGTCATATCGCACCTGAAATTAAGTCTGAAAGACTAATATTGTTAAGTGATATTAGAGGAGTAATTGATAAAAAAGGCAATCTATTGACTCACATTTCTATCAAAGAGGCTGAGAAATTGATCAGGAATGGTACTATTACTGAAGGTATGATTCCAAAGGTTGAAACTTGCATACATGCGGTAAAAAAGGGAGTCAAAGCTGCTGTTATATTAGATGGTAAACTTCCACATGCGCTGTTGTTGGAAATATTCACTGAACATGGAGTTGGAACATTAATAACAAAATAACACAGTGAAAAATTTTAATTTAAAATTTAAAAATAAGAATTTTTGGATTTTTGACTTAGATAACACCCTATATGATGCCTCATCGGGTATTTTTAAAAAAATTGACATAAGAATGACAGAATTTATTTCTAAAAAAATTCGTGTTACAAGAGATGAAGCATACATAATTCAAAAACAGTTGTACAAAAAATATGGCACAACACTTTTTGGTTTAATAAAAGGTCACAGTATAGACCCTTTTGAATTCTTAGAATATGTTCATAATGTCAGTCTCAAAAATATAAAAAAGTCAAAAAAGTTAAAGGATTTTATTAAACAACTTCCTGGAAATAAATTTATTTTTACTAATGGTGACGAAAAGTGGGCGAGAAAAATTATTAACGCCTTAGGGATTCAAGATTCTATAGATGAAGTCTTTGATATCATAAAAGCTAATTTCGTTCCGAAACCTCAACTAAAAACTTACGATAACTTTTTAAGAAAATTTAATATCAATCCTCAGGAATCAGTTTTTTTTGAAGATACAGAAAGAAATTTAAAATATGCGAATAGCCTTGGGATAACAACAGTCCTTATAGATGAAGAATTAAAGAACAAAAAGTTAAAATCATTTGTTGACTTTCGATTTAAATGCATAAAAACTGCACTTGAAATTATTAGTAAGAACTTAAACAATTATTAGAGGAATTATGGATAAAGAATTAATTAAAAACATTGAAAAATATTGGCTTGAAAAAGAAAAAATAGATTTTTCTTCTAATAAAAAACTTAAGGATGATATTCTTAATGTTTTAAAAGGGCTAGATGATGGAAATCTTAGAGTGTGCGAAAAAAATGGAAAAAATTGGATTGTTAATCAATGGATAAAAAAAGCAATATTATTATCATTTAAAATTAATGATAATGTACTTTTTTCAAGTGGAATTTCTAACTCAATAAAAGGTCAATACGGTTATTTTGATAAAGTTGACCTTAAGACCTCTGGCTGGAGTGAAGACGAATGGACAAAAAAAAATTTCAGGTCAGTGCCAGGTAGTATAGTCAGATTTTCAGCCTACATAGCTTCTGGTGTTGTTCTAATGCCAAGTTTTGTAAATTTAGGGGCATACGTCGACAGTGGTACCATGATAGATACCTGGGCTACAGTTGGATCCTGCGCACAGATAGGAAAAAATGTTCATATCTCTGGGGGTGCTGGGATAGGAGGAGTTCTTGAGCCGCTTCAAGCAAATCCTGTAATTATTGAAGACAATTGTTTCATAGGTGCTAGATCAGAGATTGCAGAAGGAGTAATTGTCGAAGAAGGCAGTGTAGTATCCATGGGGGTATATATCGGAGCTTCAACAAAAATTATAGACAGAAGTACAGGTGAAATTTTCTATGGAAAAATCCCGGCTTTTTCTGTTGTTGTCCCAGGTTCTTTGCCAAGTTGTAGTAATGATACCTCACCAAATCTTTATTGTGCAGTAATAGTAAAAAGAGTTGATGAAAAAACTCGATCTAAAACATCAATAAACGAACTGTTAAGGTCCTAGTGTGGATTTAATAAAACTTACTTCTGAATTAATAGAATTTAAGAGTATTACACCAAAAGATGATGGAGCAATAGAATTTTTATATAAAATTCTAACTTCAAATGGCTTTAAATGTAAAATTTTGAAATTTGGAAAAAATAACAAGGTAAATAATTTATATGCTTCGTTTAAGGGAGGAAATGGTCCAAATTTTTGTTTTGCAGGTCACACGGATGTGGTGCCAGCGGGAATCATGTCTGAGTGGAAAACTGACCCATTCAAACCTAAAATTATAAATGGGAAGATTTTTGGCAGGGGAACTTCCGATATGAAAGGTGCTATTGCTGCATTTTTAAGTGCGGGATTTAAATACATCGATAGTTTTCCAAAATTCAATGGTACGATAAGTTATTTAATAACTGGTGATGAAGAGGGAGAGGCAAAATATGGCACTAAAAAAGTTTTAAACTGGTTAAGTGAAAATAAAAAAAAAATAGATTTCTGCATTGTTGGAGAACCAACAAACCCTAATTTTCTTGGAGAGATGATTAAAAATGGTAGAAGAGGTAGCTTAAATGGTGAAATAGAAGTTTTTGGGATTCAGGGTCATGTAGCTTATCCAGAGAAAGCAAAAAATCCGATTAAAGTTGCACTTCTGTATTGTAATGAGCTGTTAAAGCCTCTTGACAATGGCAACAAAATTTTTGAACCTTCAAATTTAGAAATCACATCAATTGATGTAGACAATGAGATAGTAAATTTAATACCCAGTAAAGTTAATATAAAATTTAACGTGAGATTTAATGACAAATTTACTTCCAAGACATTACTTTCAGAGATAAGAAAAAGACTAAATACAGTTGGGAGAAATTATAAACTTTCTGCTAAAGTAAGCGGTGAAGCATTCCACAACTCCTCTGAAAAACTGACATCTCTTCTTTCTCAAGCAATAATACAAATTTCAAATAGAAAAGTTAAATTAAGTACAAGCGGAGGCACATCTGACGCAAGATTTATATCAAAATTTTGTCCAGTAATTGAATTTGGTTTAGTTGGAAAAACAATGCACAAGGTAAATGAAAACGTTAAGATTTCTGATATAAAAAAATTATCCGAAATATATGAAAAATTTTTAAATCTATTTTTTATTTCTCAGTAATCAATTTTTTTTAAATAAAGTCCAAGTGGTGGAGCTGTTGGACCGGCAAAATTTCTATTTTTAGCTTGAAGAATTTCGAGTAATTTCTGATCATTCCAGAATTTTCTTCCAATATTTAACAAGGTACCAACAATTATTCTCACTTGATTGTGGAGAAAAGATTTAGCTGAAATCTCGATTTCTATTTTATCATCATTTCTTATAATAATTATGTTTTCAATAGTTCTTACTGAATTTCTTGCTTGACAATCTTTGGACCTAAATGAATTAAAATCATGATTCCCTATTAAATAGCGTGAGGAATTTATCATTAAATTCTCGTCTAAAAAAAAAGGGATTTGATAAAATCTATTATAATCTAGAGGAGAAAAGGTTTTTCTATTTAATATTTTGTAAAGGTATGTTCTTTTTTTTGCTGAAAATCGTGAATGAAAACTTGAGCTTACTTCTTCAGAATTTAAGATAGATATCTTATTTTTTGATTTTTGAAGTAAAGAATTAAGTGCAAGATATATTTTTTTTGGATCGATGCAATAATTAGTATCAAAATGAGCTACTTGTTCGATAGCATGAACACCAGAATCAGTTCTTCCAGCTACATAAAGATCTATTTCTTCTTTAAAAAGATGTTTCAAACATTTTTCAATTTCTTCTTGAATAGATTTTCCATTTATTTGTTTTTGCCACCCCACATAATTAGTTCCATCATATTCAATTGTGATTTTGATTCTCAAAAGCTTAACCTAGAAAAAGATTACTAGTCTCATAGCCATTTATAAATTCTTCTCTAGTCATTATTTTTTTTCCCTCCGGTTGAAGTTTTTTGATTTTTAAAAATTTATCATTACATTTTACATTTAAACACTGAGTGCATTCTCCAACTTTTAAATTTTTAAAAGTTTTATTATTTTCTAAAATCTCAGTTTCAAAAATTTTTATTCTATAATTCTTCTTTAAAACGTTTGACCACGCACCTGGAAACGGATTGTAAGCTCTTATGAACCTATTAATATCACTAGCGCAATTTTTCCAATTTATTTTTGCATCCTCTTTGGATATTTTTCTTGCATATGTCGCAAAATCCTCATTTTGTGGAGTTAATTCAAATTTCTGCGAACAAATATCTTTTATTGCCTGATTCAAAGTTTCGTTACCATGCAAAGACATTTTATTTTCTATGCTTGATGCGGTATCATTACTACCGATAGCAATTTTTTTTGTGTTTACAATTGGGCCTGAATCCAATTTTTCTGTCATTTTTATTATTGATACACCTGTTTCCTTATCTCCATATTTTATTGAGCTTTGTATCGGAGATGCTCCTCGCCATCTTGGAAGTAAAGAGGTATGAACATTCAAACACATATGTTTTGGAATCATCAGTATCTCTCTTGAAATCTTTTGTCCATATGCAACTACAACAAAAAGATCTACTTTAATTTTTTTTATACTCTCAACAAAACATGTGTCATTTATATTTTTGGGGAAAAAAACAGTGTAGTTAAATTTTTTTGCCCACTCATGCACCGGTGAAAAATTTACTTTTTTTCCTCTTCCTGAGGGTTTAGGAGGCTGGGTCACTACATATTCAATTTTATAACTATTTTTATGAAGATTTTTTAAAAAATCTAAAGAAAATTTTGGAGTTCCAAAAAAACCTATACTTATTTTTTGAATACTAGTCATCATTTTTTGAAGTTTTATTTTTTTTATTGAATTTTAGTACTTTATCTAGAGCCATTTTTTTTTTTAAACCTGACAAATAATCAATAAACAAAACTCCGTTTAAATGATCTACCTCATGCTGTATACATATTGATAGAAGTCCCTGAGCAATGCCTGTTTGTTTGTAACCATCTTCATCAAACCATTCATATTCTATTTCCATGGACCTTTCAACATCAGCATAATAACCTGGAATAGACAAGCAGCCCTCTTGATTAATAAATTTTTCATTTGATTTATTTATAATCTTTGGATTTATCAATGTTAAAGGCTTAGATTTACTATCTTCTTTCAAATCAATTACGACTATTCTCTCAAAAATTCCAACTTGTGGAGCAGCTAAACCAATACCATTTTCCGAAAAATATAGTGTGTCATATAAATCTTTTATTTTTTGTTTTAACTCCTTATCGTATTTATCTACATCAAGAGATTTGTTTTTTAATCTAGAGTCAGGTATTGTGATTATTTTAAGAACGCTCATAATTTAAAATTATATAAAAATTAAAATTTTTCAATGTTTGAAATTTTTGAAATATTAATAATTATCTCGGCGGTTAGTATAATTATATCAACATACATTTTTTTTAGAGGTTCTGGAAATAGCGAAAGACTAAAAGTTCTTTTAGAGAGGCAAGATAATTTGCAAAAAAATATTATTGATATAATAGAAAATAATATAAACAAAATAGATTTAAAGTTTGAAAAATCAAGCAACGAACATTTAGATAACCTAAATATTATTAGAGAAAAAATTGGTATAATTGATAAAGCACAAGAAAATATATCTGGACTATCGGAAAATGTTTTAAATCTTAAAAATATACTTTCAAACACCTCTAAGAGAGGACGATTTGGAGAAATATTATTAGAAAATCTAATAAAAGATCAGTTACCTAGTTCTAACTTCGAATTTCAAAAAACATTATCAAATAAAACTAGAGTTGATTGTATTTTAAAATCTACTGGCCCACTCGGCAAGCTTTGTATTGACGCAAAATTTCCAAAAGAAGGTTATGAAAAAGTTATGAATTCAAAAACAAAAACTGAAAAAATAAATAATTTAAAAGTATTTAAATCAGACATTTTAAAACATATTGAAGATGTAAGCACCAAATATATTATTCCAGGAGAAACATCAGAAATGGCTCTAATTTTTATTCCAAGTGAATCAATTTATTTAGAAATTTTTAGATATTTTCCTGAAATTTCAGAAGTTTTTTTTTCAAAAAAAACTTTTCTAATTTCTCCTACTACCCTTTGGGTGATTTTAAGTTCAATTGAAAGTGTCTTAAGGGATCAAAAAATCAAAGAAAATGCTCATATTATTCAAAATCAATTACTTCAACTTTCAGAGGAAATGCAAAGATTAGAGATCAGAGTAAAAAAATTAGATAGCCATTTCAATAATGCGCAATCTGATTTAAATGATATAGTAATTACTACTAAAAAAATTAATCAAAAAAATCAAAATCTACTTAAAGTTGATCTAAACAAATAAATCTTAAATTTTTTTTCTTGATCTAAATGATTCTAGCAACGTACCATTATCCATAAAATCTAATTCGCTACCCATTGGCAATCCTTGCGCTAGTCTTGTTATCAAAATATCGTTGTTTTTAAAAATATCAGCAATATATTGTGCAGTAAGTTGACCTTCTACTGTTGAGTTTGTTGCTAAAATAATTTCCTTGGTTCCTTCCATATTTACTTTTTTAACTAAATTTGAAATGTTTAATTCATCAGGGCCAACTCCATCAATTGCAGAAAGCACCCCCCCTAAAACGTGATATTTTCCATCATGTAAATTACATTTTTCAATTGCCCAAAGATCCGATACTTCTTCTACAACACAAATCCTTTCGTTAACTCTTAATTCGTCTTGACAAATACGGCAAGGTGTTTTCGTGTCAATATTTCTGCAAACCTCACAGTCAACAAGTTCAATATTTACTTTATTGAGCAAATTAATTGTATCTTTAAGAAAATATTGTCTGTTCTTTAATAAGAAAAGTATAACTCTTCTAGCAGATCTTGGACCTAATCCAGGAAGTTTTGAAAAAAGGCTTATTAAATCATCTAGTGATGACATATTGACCAAGTGTTTAAAATGGTAACTTCATTCCTGGTGGTAAGTTTAACCCTCCAGACAGGTTTCCCAACTCATTACTCATTTTTTCTGAAATTTTTTTTGTGGCATCATTTATTGCTGCAACTATTAAATCTTCTAGAACGTCACTTTCTTCTTTAATTAGTAGTGATTGATCTATAAATACTTTTTTTGCATTGTGTTTTCCATTAATAGTTACTTTTACTAACCCACCACCTGCAGTGCCTTCAACTGTTTCCTGCTCAATTTTTTTTTGAAGATCATTCATCCTCTCTTGCATTTCTTTTGCTTGTTTCATAATTTGAGAAATGTTGTTCATATAATACCTCTTTTAATTTTTATCTTTAAGATTCTTAATAGAAACTATTTCAGAACCTGGAATTATTTCAAGCAATTTTTTAATTTCTTTAATTTTAGAGAACTTTTCTATTTCTTTTTTTTTTCTCCTATCATAAATCTCTTGAAGAGATTCTATGCCTCCTTTATTTACGATTGTAACTATCCATCTAGACTTAGTAAAGTCCTCTAAAAATTTTGAAATCTTCCACAAAATATCATTATTTATTTTAGTACTATCAATATTTTGAAGTTCTAAAACTCCATTTTCGTCAATCTTTTTAGGAAAATATAATGAAACAACTCGATAATTATTGATTAATTGGTGACAAATATAAAATTGTTTCTTTAACTCAAGAATCTCTATTATACTTTCAAATTTTGTTATTAATCCCTCATTTATAATATTCGAAGTTGGGATATTAGAATTGATTTCGGATCTTTGAGTTAGTATATTACTTTTTATGTTTTTATTTTCAATTTTAGTTTGAATTGCTAAATTGTTTTCAATTTTTTGTTCTGTAACCAGATTTTGGTCAAATGTTTTACTTTCAGTTTGAAGTATATTTGATTCATTAGATTTATCATTTATTTGATTTTTTTTTAAAGATGACCTGTAATCTTTTTTGACATTAATTTCTTTCTTTTCATTAATGACTTCAAACGGAGTCGGGATCAACGAAATGTAACATAATCTGATAACTATCATTTCAAAGGACTTCCTTTGATCATATGAGTTATAAAGTTCTTCGAAGTACTTTTGCATTAATTCCCATAATCTAATAATTATATCCATTTCCATTTTTTCAGAAAATTTTAATAAACTTTTAATCTCATATTCATTTAAGCCCAAATTAGAAGAATCATATTCTATTTTTAATCGAGAAATATAATAGATTATATTGTTCAATTCTTTAGCTAGTTGATCATAATACACTCCATTAACGTGCAAGCTATTTGTTTTCTCTAATGCTTTGATTACATCTCCCTCGCATATATGTTTAAATAGTTCTAAAACATCATCTGAATTTGATAAACCTAAGACTTTTTTAACTACATCTACAGTAATTTTTACTCCTCTAGTAATAACGTTATCTAGTATTGATAGTGCATCACGTACCGATCCTTCAGAGCATCTAGCAATAATTTCACATGATTCTTTATCTATTTCAATATTTTCATTTTTACAAATTTTTAGTAAATGATTTAACATGTCTCCATGTTCTATTCTTTTGAGTTGAAAATGCTGGCACCTTGAGAGAATTGTAAGAGGTATTTTTTGGGTTTCAGTTGTAGCTAGCAAAAAGAGTATATCTTTTGGTGGCTCCTCAAGAGTTTTTAGCAAAGCATTAAACGCAGATTTAGAAAGCATATGAACTTCATCAATTATGTAGATTTTTTTTAAAGCTGAGACTGGCTTGTAAGAAATGTTTTCTATTATTTCTCTAACATCATCTACACCAGTTTTACTTGCAGCATCTAATTCTATAACGTCTATATTATTCTCTTTGTCTATTGAAGTACAATTTTCGCAGCTATCACAAGGATCCATTTCTCTGTTTTTTGCAATTTCTAGACAATTTACAATTTTAGAAATAATCCTTGCTATTGTTGTTTTTCCTACACCTCTGGTTCCTGAAAATAAGTATGCGTGGGCTAATCTGTTTTGACGAATTGCACCCTCAATTATTAACTTAATTTCGTCTTGACCCACAAGATCTGATAGTTTTTTTGGTCTATATTTTCTTGCCAGGACTAAGTATTGATCAACTTTATCTAACATATAATTTTTTTAATAATAGAAGTTGAACTCAACCCAGAAAAAAACGTTGCAGCTGCTACCTTTCAGTCCTGACTGGATTCACGAAATTTCTGCCTGAGTCCAACTCCCAATATAATTTAACATTATTTAAATTACTTGAAAATTAATTTATTTTTGTTCGAAAACTAGATGCTTTATAAAAACCTAACAATTTTACATTAGAGGAATAAAATTTTAATTCTTCTAGTGCTAATAAAAATGATTTTTTTTTTGGGTGACACTCTACATCAATTATAAAAGACGACTGATTAAAATTTTTATTGGTAAAGAAATTTTCTAGTCTAGCTAAATTTATGCCATTTGTTGCAAACCCACCTAATGCTTTATACAAGGAGGCCGGCAAATTTTTAGTTTTAAATGTCAATGTACTTATTACTCTTTGATTGATATCGATATTTATTGATTTCCGGGCAAATACAAGAAATCTAGTTATATTGTTGACCTCATCCTCTAAATTTTTCTTAATAATTTTTAAGCCATAAGTTTTAGCAGCTAAATCAGAGGCAATTGCAGCATTATGCTCAGCTGAATTAGAAACAAATTCTGCAGCCGCTGCAGTATCAATAAAATTTATTGGAGAAAGTTTTAATTTCTTTATGTTTTTTTTACACTGAGATAACGCTTGTACATGACTATAAACATTTTTAACATTGTACCTTGACGAACTTTCTTTGATTAGCAAATGATGTTCGATTTTGTTAAAATATTCTGCCACAATTTTAAGGTCAGTATATTCTAACAAAATATGCATATCATTGACACGACCTGCAATTGAATTTTCAATGGGAATCATAGCTAAGTCAGCAAAACCTTTTTTAACCGACGATAGCGCCGTTTCAAAAGTGTTACAGGGCAAAGTTTTATAGGATTTGTAAAATTTTTTACATACCAAATCTGAATAAGCCCCACTAATTCCCTGAAATGAAATCTTCTTCATATTAATTACCACATTAAATCGAATATCTTAATTAATCAGGTTTTTTCTTAAAAGTAATCTAATTTTTTTTAAGTCATCAATACTATCAATACTTACAGGGTTATCAGAAACTTTAACTAAACCTATCTTCATATTATTGTTAAGTGCCCTCATTTGTTCCAATCCTCTTGAAACTTCCTCTTGTGTCTGCTTTAAATTTACAAATTTTTTTAATGTATTAGGCCTAAAAGCATAAATACCTATATGGTGATAAAGATTTGTGAAATGATCAGTTTCTCTTAAAAAGTTAGTTGCATATCCAAACTTATTTTTAAAAACAACCTCCGCTTTAACAACGTTAAAATTATTTAACTCATTTTGTTCCAAACCACATACCGCAGAACCAATATCAACATTTTTATTTTTCATTAATTCAATTATAGAAAAAATTAATGAATCAGAAAAGTATGGTAGATCACCTTGAATATTTATTATTAATTCATTTTCATCTTCGCACATTTTTTTAAACGCTTCATAAACCCTATCTGTTCCACTTTTATGGTTTTTAGAGGTTAAAACGTTTTTAATATTAAATTTGTTCAATACTTCGCATATCTCTTCATTTCCTGATGCTACTACTACATCACCAACATTCAAATTTTTTGATTTTTTAGCAACTTTAACAATCATAGGTTCACCATCAATAATTTTTAATACTTTATTTGGCAATCGTTTTGATTCTAGACGTGCCGGTATAATTATAATTATTTTTTTTTGGTTATTGCTAATCAAATAGTTCCTATTTTGTGATAAGTTATTTTAAAAGATTAAGACAAGAATGTTAATCATTAAACCATTTTATAACATAAAAATTAAAAAAATTATTAAAACATAATTTTTTGTCTGCTTTTTTTATCTATATTATATAATATTGTAATCATGTTAATTGTGAATGGTTTTAATTAAAAGTATTATAAAGAATAATATCGCAGTTGACTTAATTTTACATTTTACCACATTTTAGAAATGATTGAAGATCTTAATAGTTATTTAGTTTTCGGGGAAAAGTTTGTTGACTCATGTGGAGAACTTTTAAAAGAACATTATCAAGCAAATGTTCAAATTGAAATCAAATCTGATGGTTCTTTTGTTACAAATATTGATAAAGAAATTGAAAATTTATTTCTTAAAAAAATCAAGAAAGAATTTCCAGATCATGGTGTTTTGGGAGAGGAATTTGGTCATCATAACCCAAAATCAAAGTATTTATGGGTGCTTGATCCATTAGATGGAACACACAGCTTTATAGCTGGAAAGCCTCTTTTTGGTACACTCCTATGTTTAACTATAGATGGTAAGCCATCTTTAGGAATTATTGATATGCCAATATTGAATGAAAGATGGATTGGAGCAACAAAAATTGGTATTAAAAAAAATAAAAAAAGATGTTCTCTTATTAATTGTAATAAAAAACTTAGCGAATGTATTTTATCTTCAACATCATTACTAATGTTTAATGAATCGCAATCAGAGATTATAAAGAAAATTTATAGTAAAATTAGATTTCCTATTTTTGGAACAGATTGCTACGCTTATGGTCTTTTAATTTCTGGAAACGTTGACATGGTTATAGAGGCTAATATGAAACCTTGGGATTATATGGCACAAAATTTTTTAATAAAAGAAATTGGTGGTTATATAAGTGATTGGTCTGGCAATCCTCTAACAATTTATTCTAGTGGTAATGTGATTGCAGCAAAATCTAAACTAGCTTTTGATGAGGCCCTAGAATTTTTAAAAGAAATTAAATAATAAATGTTTGCTTTTCTAAAATTCATATCATTCTTAATTTTTTTAAATTATTTATCTTCCCCAGATCTTTTAAAAGGATATGAACATGGTATAGCAATGCATGGTACAGTAAAATATAAAAAAGGATTTGAAAGTTTTGATTATGCATACCCTAAGGCACCAAAAGGAGGTAAAGTTAAATTATCTTCAATTGGTACTTTTGATAATTTAAATCCTTATATATTGAAGGGCGTTGCAGCCTGGCAAACAGCTTATCTTTTTGAAACATTGATGAAATCATCTTCAGATGAAGCATTTAGTCAGTATGGTCTCTTAGCTAGTGGTATTAGAGTGCCAACCGATAGATCATGGGTTTCTTTTAAAATAAATCCGAAAGCTAAATTTTCTGATCAATCATCGGTTCTGGCTGAAGATGTGGTTTTTTCATTTAATATAATGACGACAAAAGGTCATCCAGCCTGGAAGAATTATTACAGCCAAGTTGATAGAGCAGAAAAGTTAGGTGATAGAGAAGTTAAATTTTTTTTTAAAGGAGAAATTAATCGTGAATTACCGCTTATAATTGGTTACCAACTCCCAATATTTTCAAAAAAATATTGGGAAGGAAAGGATTTTTCAAAAACCACACTAACTCCACCAATTGGTAGTGGACCTTACTTGGTAAGTGATATAAACCCTGGAAGAAGTATTACTTTGAGAAAAGATCCAAATTATTGGGGTAAAGATCTGAATGTTAACAAAGGAAAATTTAACTTTGAAGAAATCCACACAGACTTTTTTAGAGACGAGACTGTTGCTATGGAGGCATTTAAATCAGGTTCCTATGACTTTAAACTAGAAAATTCTTCAAAAAACTGGGCAACATCATACAAGTTTAATGCTGTAAAAAATCAGAAAGTCATTGTTGAAGAAATACCATATGAAAGACCAAGTGGAATGCAAGGATTTGCATTTAATACAAGAAAATCTATTTTTAAAAATCGAGATGTAAGAAAAGCACTTACCTATGCTTTTGATTTTGAATGGTCTAATAAAAATCTCTTTTATGGCGCATACACAAGGACAAAAAGTTTTTTTGATAACTCTGAATTATCCTCACAAAGTTTACCTAATTCGAGAGAATTAAACATATTAAAAAAATACAAGGGGAAAATACCAAACGAAGTTTTTACTGAAATTTATAAACCTCCTACAACTTTTGGAGAAGAAAATAGTCTGAGAAATAACTTGCGTATTGCTCGGAGGATTCTAAAGAAAGAGGGATGGATAATAAAAGATGATAAATTAGTAAATAAAACAAGTGGAGAGATCTTCAAATTTGAAATATTACTTAGATCTCCTTTGTTTGAGAGAATAGTTCTTCCTTTAAAGAGAAATTTCAAAAAATTAGGTATTGATGTAAGTATCAGAACAGTTCAAGATGATTCACAATACCAAAAAAGACTTGAGGAATTTGATTTTGATATGATAGTTTCTAATTTTGGATCTGTAATTTCACCTGGAAATGAACAAAAAAACTGGTGGGGTTCCGAAGCAGCTAATCAAGTCGGTAGCATGAATGTAGTTGGTGTTCAAGATCAGGTAATTGATGAGATTATAGATAAATTAATTAGTGCAAAGAATAGAGAAGAACTTGTAGATTATACGAGAGTTTTAGACAGAATATTATTATTTAATTATTACTTAATTCCACAGTTCCACATAGGACACTATAGGGTTGCCTACTGGGATAAATTTTCAAGACCTAAATTATCCCCTAAATATGATCTTGGTTTCGACTTTTGGTGGTATGATTCAGAAAAAAGCAAAAACATCAAAAATACAATAGATAAAAAAGAAGAAAATAACAACAATTTTAATTTCTTTTATTATTTGTTAATAATTTTTATAATATTATTAATTTTCTATAAGAAAAAAAAGAAAAATGCTTGAATATATCCTTAAAAGGCTTCTACTCATCATCCCCACTTTATTTGGAATTTTAACTGTAAATTTTATTATTATTCAAGCAGCGCCGGGTGGTCCAGTTGAAAAAGCAATTGCTCAAATTAAAGGAAATGATGTTTCGTTGACTCAAAGATTTACTTCTTCAGGAGGTGAACAAAAGCAAAGTGAACAAAAAAGTTTTCAAGTAAATAACTCTGATTCAAAATATCGCGGCTCTCAAGGTATCGATCCAGATCTGATTAAAGAATTAGAAAAAGAATATGGATTCGACAAACCTCCGCTTGAAAGATTTCTTTTGATGGTTAAAAATTTCTTAGTTTTTGATTTTGGGGAATCATTTTATAAAGACAAAAAAGTTGTTGATCTTATTAAAGAAAAACTGCCAGTATCAATTTCTCTTGGATTATGGACCACTTTAATAATTTATTTAATTTCAATCCCTTTAGGTATTAAAAAAGCTATTAAAGATGGAAGTGACTTTGATCTTTATACATCATCATTGATTATTATTGGATATGCTATTCCAGGTTTTTTATTCGCAATTTTTTTAATAGTTATGTTCGCTGGAGGAAGTTATTTTGATGTTTTTCCGTTAAGGGGCTTGGTATCTGATAACTGGGATGAACTCACAACCACAAATAAAATACTAGATTATTTTTGGCATATTACTTTGCCTGTTGTAGCAATGGTAATTGGAGGTTTTGCGAGTCTAACCATGTTAACTAAGAATGCATTTTTAGACGAGATTAACAAACAATATGTAATAACTGCTAGATCCAAGGGGTTAACACAGAAACAAGTTCTTTACGGACATGTTTTTAGAAATGCTATGCTAATTGTTATATCTGGTTTTCCAGCAGCGTTTATAAGTATTTTATTTACATCTTCGTTGCTAATTGAAGTAATTTTTTCACTAGACGGTCTGGGCCTTTTGGGTTTTGAAGCTGCATTGGGAAGAGATTATCCAGTCGTTTTTGCTAGTCTTTATGTCTTTACACTTATAGGTTTAATTATGAAACTAGTTAGTGATTTAACGTATATGTTTATAGACCCTAGAATAGATTTCGAGACAAGATAAGAAAGATAAAAAATAATGAAAATTTCTCCATTAACTCAAAGAAGAATTAATAATTTTAAGTCAAACAAAAGAGGATTAATTTCTTTCTATCTATTTCTTGGAATTTTTTTTATTTCATTATTCGCTGATTTTATAGCAAATGACAAACCTATAGTAGTGGTTTTTGAAGAAAAAGTTTATTTTCCCGTTTTCCAAAGCATACCAGAAACTTTTTTTGGTGGAGAATTTGAAACAGAGGCTGATTACAAAGATCCATTTGTAACTAGTTTAATAGAAAAAAGTGGCTTTGTGATTATGCCATTAATTGAATATTCTTATGACACAATTAATTATGATTTAGATGTGCCCTCACCATCACCCCCAACTCTTGATAATTTACTTGGAACCGATGATCAAGGAAGAGATGTATTAGCAAGGCTTATATACGGATTTAGAATTTCTGTTTTTTTTGGATTGGTGCTAACTTTTTTCTCCTCTATAATCGGTGTTATTATAGGGGGAATTCAAGGATATTTTGGCGGAAAAATAGATTTGTTTGGACAACGATTTATTGAAATATGGTCTGGCTTACCTGTACTTTATTTACTAATAATAATTGCTAGTTTTGTTCAACCAAGCTTTTGGGTGTTGTTATCAATAATGTTGTTATTTAGTTGGATGTCTCTTGAGGGAGTGATTAGAGCAGAATTTTTAAGGGCAAGAAATTTTGAATATGTAAAAGCTGCCAAAGCCTTAGGAGTTGGAAATATCAAAATAATGGTTAGACATGTTTTACCTAACGCGATGGTCGCGACCTTAACTTTGCTTCCATTTATATTGTCTGGGTCCATTGCAACACTAACCTCACTTGATTTTTTAGGTTTTGGATTGCCACCTGGATCTCCTTCTTTAGGAGAAATGGTGGCGCAAGGTAAAGCAAATCTTCAAGCTCCATGGCTAGGTTTGTCAGCCTTTATAACACTTTCCTTACAATTAAGTCTGTTAGTTTTTATAGGTGAAGCTGTCAGAGATGCGTTCGACCCAAGGAAGGTAATTTAGTGTCTGTATTACTAAAGGTAGAAGATCTTAAAATCTCTTTTAATGTTAATGGAAAAAAGATCAAAGCTGTTGAAAGCAGTAATTTTGAGGTTCAAACAGGTGAAACATTTTCAATTGTTGGAGAAAGCGGTTCTGGAAAGTCGGTAACAGCATTGTCAATAATGCAACTCTTAACTAAAAGTAATAGTTCAGAAATCTCTGGAAAAATTTTTTTTAAAGATAAAAATATTTTATTGATGTCTGAAAAAGAGTTAATGGAGATAAGAAACAAAAAAATATCCATCATATTTCAAGAACCTATGACATCTCTTAACCCTCTACATACAATAAAAAAACAAATTTTGGAATGTATCGAAACAGTTGTTAAACCTAAAGAAGAAAAGATGAATAGAGTGAAAGAGCTTTTAAACTTAGTAGGTATTCAAGATATTGAAACCAAACTTAATTCCTATCCTCATCAACTATCAGGAGGTCAACGTCAAAGAGTTATGATAGCGATGGCCATATCAAATAATCCTGATCTTTTAATTGCTGATGAACCAACAACTGCATTGGATGTAACTATTCAAAAACAAATTCTCGAACTTCTTAATAATCTCACGAAGAAATTTAATATGTCCTTATTACTTATAACTCACGATCTAGGAATAGTAAAAAAGTTATCAGATCGAATTTGTGTTATGAAATTAGGAAAGATAATGGAAATTGGTAAAACATCTAGTATTTTCAATAAACCAAAAAATAGTTACACCAAAAGGCTTATTAATTCAGAGCCAAAAAATAAGTTACTATCTCATAAGCAGGCATCAAAGACTATTTTAGATGTTTCTGAACTTGAAGTGGATTATGAAATACAAAAAAGATTTTTATGGAAACCTAAGAAAATATTCAAAGCAGTAAATAAAGTAAATTTTAAACTTTTAGAAGGAGAAACTTTAGGTATAGTGGGTGAGAGCGGAAGTGGAAAAAGCTCACTTGCTCAAGCGCTTTTAAAATTAATTGCCTCACAAGGGCAAATAAAATTATTTGATGATTTAATTTCAAATTTTAACCAAAGTAGATTCAGAAAGATTAGGAAAAATATTCAAATAATTTTTCAAGATCCATTTGCTTCCTTAAGTCCTAGAATGACTATTGAGAATATAATTGGGGAGGGATTGAACGTTCATAAAATTGCAGAATCAAAAAAAAAAAAATTATTGCTTATTAAAAATACACTAAAAGAAGTAGGACTTGAAAGTGACATGCTAAATAGATATCCTCATGAGTTCTCTGGAGGTCAAAGACAGAGAATTGCAATTGCACGGGCTTTAATCCTTAAGCCAAGTCTCGTTATACTTGACGAACCAACGAGTGCACTAGATATGACTATTCAATCTCAAATAATTGATTTATTATTAAGCCTTCAAATGAAGCATAAACTTTCATATATTTTCATCAGTCACGATTTAAAAGTAATAAAAGCTATCTCAGACAGAATAATTGTTATGAAAGATGGAGAAATTGTAGAATCTGGCTCCAAATCAAGTATTTTTAGTAATCCTTCAAAAAAATATACTAAAGATTTAATAAATTCAGCTTTTTTTTAATCGATATTGTTTGGATCATATCAAGTATAGTTTTTTTCTATTAACCTAAAAAGAGATCTTATACCCATTGCTTCACCTCCAATGTAGGACGTAAGGTTTTTACTAAGATTCCAAGCCATCAAATCAACGTGGATCCAATCAATATTTTTGTCAACAAACATATTTAAAAATAGGGCTGCTGTGATTGCACCCCCGAATGTACCACCTAAGTTTTTTATATCGGCATGATTTGAATTTAACTGCTGAGTGTAATTCTTCCAGAGAGGAAGTTGCCAAATTGGATCTCCCACTTCTAAAGAACATTTAATTAAATTTGTTGCAATTTTTTCATTGTTTGTGAAAAAACTTGGTACATCAGTACCTAGTGCGACTCTTGATGCACCAGTGAGAGTTGCCATATCAATAATCAAATCTGGATTTGATTCACAAGCATAAGATATTACATCTGCCAAAATTAGCCTCCCCTCTGCGTCTGTATCTTCAACCTCAACAAAAATACCTTTTCTGCTTTTAAATATGTCTGAGGGTCTCATTGACTTTCCAGATACAGAATTTTCTACCAATGGTAACATCAACCTTAAATCAATATCAATTTTGCTTTCGACTAACATTTTTGAAAGTCCTATGCAATTCGCAGCACCACCCATATCTTTTTTCATTAATGTCATACCTGAGCCTGTTTTTAAATTTAAACCTCCGGTATCAAAAGTTACACCTTTACCAATTAATATAATTTTTTTCTTTTTATTACGCTTTTTTTTACCTATCCATGAAAATTCTGCAAAAATAGGTTTTTTGCTTTTTTCTGAACCTTTGCCAACTTCAAATACCAACGGAAAATCTTTTTTTAATTTTTCATCTTTTACTAATATTTTTTTATCGAAAGATCTTAGATACTTATTTTTAACGCTAGCGTATAACTCATTTGGGCCCAGTAAATTTGCTGGTAAATTTATTAAGTCTCTAACAGTAAAAATTGCATCAGCTTTTTTTCTAATTTTATCGGTTAAATTAGAAAGACTTTTTTTTAATTTCTTCCTTTTCTTTGATTTATACATATCAAATGTATATTCCCCAAGACACCAACCTAATAATAAATTTTCATAACAATTTAATTCTTTTATATTCATTATGCTGTAGTTACCTTCTTTACAAAAATTATTAAGTTTTACACCTACCCAAAGAAGGTTGTATGAAAACTCAAGTTGTGAAAAACCATTGAGTGTATTTAAGAATACATAGACCTTAGAGTTTGATTCAGAAAAAATATTATCAGGAAAACTTTTATTTTTTGAAATAATTTTTAAGTCTATTAAGTTCAAAGGATTATTATTGCATTGGTCAATCAACCAAATTTCTTTTTTTATTGTCATTATTTTTAAAGCTATATATATTACCTCCAATAACATTTAAAGGTTAATAATGAAATTTTCAACTAAACTCTTAACTTTCTCTATAATCCTATTATTTTCGTTCACCTTACCATCCATATCATTTGCTGCATCAAACGGAGATGGTCCATTATCATTAGATATGATAACTTCTCCATTGGGGATATTTTGTCTGTTGGTTTTTATTCTCGCCTATGGTTTTGTTATGTCAGAAGAATATACTCATTTTCGAAAGTCTAAACCAGTAATTTTAGCGGCAACAATTATCTGGGCAGGAATCGCTTTACATGCTAGTGGAGATCCTAGTCTTTCAACTCATTGGGCCGAAGGAAAGTTCAAACATTTAATATTAGAGTTTGCAGAATTATTTTTCTTTTTATTTGTCGCAATGACCTATGTTAACGCTCTTACTGAAAGAAAGATGTTTGATTCACTGTGTTCATGGTTATCAAACAATAAATTTAGTTTTAAAAAAATATTCTGGATAACTGGTGTTATAGCTTTCTTCTTATCGCCAATAGCTGATAATCTAACTACCGCTTTAATACTTGGTACAGTTGTGCTTGTTGTTGGAAAAGGAAACAAAAACTTTATTACAATAGGTATGATCAACATTGTTGTTTCGGCAAATGCTGGGGGTGCTTTTTCTCCTTTCGGAGACATTACTACGCTAATGGTATGGCAACGTGGATTTGTTTCATTCTTTGATTTTTTCAACATTTTTATACCTTCAGTAGTTAATTACATAATTCCAGCTGTTATTATGTCTTTCTTCATTTCTAACAAAATACCTGAAGGAGACGGTAAAAAAGTTGAAATTTTACCAGGTGGAAAAATTATAGCCTTTTTAGGTATCTTAACTATTTCAATAACAGTAGCAGGTCATCAGGTGCTTCATTTACCACCTGTTTTTGGAATGATGTTTGGTTTAGGTATGTTAGGAACTTACGGTTATTTCCTTAAGACCAAATCTACTGGGAAAAATAAGTTCGATATATTTCATTTAACTGGAAAAGCTGAATGGGATACTCTTTTGTTCTTTTATGGTATTCTAGTTTGTGTAGGAGGACTTGCTGCTCTTGGTTATTTAAAATTAATTTCAGATGATATGTATATAACACTTGGTGCTACATATGCTAATATCTTAGTTGGTTTTCTTTCAGCTATAATTGACAATATTCCAATAGTATATGCAGTTTTGACTGCTCATCCAGAGATGGATATGGGACAATGGTTATTAATTACATTAACAGCAGGAGTAGGAGGATCCCTATTGTCAATTGGGTCAGCTGCTGGTGTTGCACTAATGGGACAGGCTAGAGGTATTTATACTTTCTTTTCGCACTTAAAATGGTCGTGGGCAATATTACTTGGCTATGCAGCAAGTGTGGTTGTTCATTTATGGTTAAATGCTGATTTGTTTGATTTAGTGCCTTTAGAGAGATAATCAACAAATCAAAACAACGTAAAAATTAAAGTTCCACATTATTTTAAATAAATTGTTGTGTAATTAACTCTTATTTTGCTTTGTTATGAGCAGGAATAAAACAAACCATTAAGTTTCTTTGGTAATTGTCCCTTATTAAAATCTAACGTTAAAACCTGAATATACGCTTATTGGTTGTCCAGGAGTAACGAATGTCCCATCACTTCCGGTACCGTCGACTTCGTTCTCAGCGTATATTCCACCAGTTTCATAATTTTCGTTTAATAGGTTATTTAGATTTAAGAAAAATGAAGTGGTGGATCCTATTATAGGATTCTTAAAGTTATATTCCGTTTTTAAATTAACTAAAAAATAACCAGGGACCTTTTGATTAGCAGCGTTGTTTTCGTCGCCTCTGTAAAATTGCGCAGAATTAGCTTCTACATCAATACCAATTCTCCAATTTTGATTTGCGAAGTAATCAACACCAAATCTACCTATATGTGGAGAAATTCCTGGAATAGCATCTCCTCTGCCAACTTGGATCTGAAATGCCTCTCTAAGTTCATTGTCGTCGAAATCATCGTCATCAAATCCATTTGATGGATGCCCAACACTTGAAATTTTTTGACTAGTTTCAAAGGTTGCCCTTACATAAGCATAATTTGCAAACCATCTCCATTTTCTTCCTATTTCACCATTAACTGCAAATTCTGTCCCTAATCTCTGAGTATTTCCTACATTTCTGAAATAACCAGTACCTACTTTATTACCACCAATAAAAATGATGTCATTAAAATTTCTTCCAGCAAAGGCATTTAATGTCCAATTAACATTTGTTTTAAGATTATTAATTAAATTTATTTTTTTTGATCCACGTGCACCTAATTCAAAATTTCTGTTTACAACTTGATCTAAAGGAGGATCAGCTTGAAAAGAATTAGGCAATCTACATGGGTTGTTTGGATCTGCACAAGCTAATTCAGCTACAGAGGGTGTTCTACTTGATTCTTTATATGAGGCAAAATAAGTCGTACCATTAATTCTTTTTGTAAAACCTATACCAGGATTGAGTCTCCAAAAAAAGTGATGTCCTTCTAAATCACTTCCATGTTGATCATCAATCTTGAGTGATGCCCAATTATATCGTAAGGATAAATTTAGCGAAGACGATTCGTCTAAATCAATAATATCTGAGGCAAATAAGCCTAAATTATGCGTTTTTGCTTCAATGTTAGTTATAAATTTTTCTTCACCTTCAGCATCCGTATCTACCATCACCCCAGTCCCAACAACACCTCTATCACTTTGTAGTACAGCTAATTCTGTTGAAGAACCAAAACTATTTTTAGAAAAATCATAAGTTAAACCAGCAATCAAAGTATTAAATTTTTCTTTGAGTGAAAAATCCTGAGTAGATTGAACCCCAAAACCAAATGCGTTTGTTTTAGTGTTACTTCTATTTATTGCCCCAATACTTTCAATCTCATTCTCGCTACTTTCTAACTCAAATCCCAAAGTATCATAATTGATTGTGGTGCCCCCTGGAGTCAATAAAAAATTCGTAGAAGCGGACGAAGAATCCTCAAATTCCAAGCAGACCAAGTTATTTGCAGTACCTGAATTATCAAATCCCTTACCACAATCCGATCCTTCAAATTCGTCTCCATTATAATTTCTTCTTTCCATATGACGGAAGTAATAATTTGCTTGGATAGAATGAGAATCATTAATAAAATGATTCACACCACCAAGAAGATAATAATTTTTGTTATGTGTATTATCAGGATAAGTGTAAACTGCATCTCTTCCTTCTAAATCCATAAGTGCAAGAGGAACCGCACCGTTACCATTTAAATCTGTGTAAGCCTGACCAAGATTAATAAAGAACTCAGTATTTTCTCCTCTATATCTTAAATCTGTAAATAAATTTTCAAGATAAGATTCGGATTCTTTTCTATAACCTGTTTCATAATTAAAGTTACCACCGACATACACAGCATAATTACCATTGTTAGCCCCATATTCAATAATTTCATTTGTTCTTCTAAAACTTCCTCCAGATAATTGTGTTTCCGCACCTGTAAAGGTAAATCCGTTTTTCATTTCCATTGATATAGCACCACCAATTGCATTTTGTCCAAACACTGGATCACCACCTGGAAATACTTGCATACTATTTATTGCAAATTCAGGCACTAAGTCCCATTGAACAACTTCTCCAAAAGATTCATTAACTCTCATTCCATTTTGGTAAACTGCTAATGCCTGCGCTGTTCCCAATAAAGGACCAGCTACATATCCTCTAAAATTAATATCATTTTGCATTGGAGAACTATTCAAGTTTGAAATAGAAATGCCAGCTGTTTTTTTATTTAAAGATTCAGTAACAGTAAAGTTTTTATTTTCCTTAATATCATTTTGTTTGACTGTTTGAATGTTAGATGGAATCCTATCAAGAGTTACTCCAGAACCTTGAATAGGTGTTATAGAAATAACATCAACGTCTGGTGTAATAAAATCGTCGTTTACATCTTGCCCATGAGCATGAGTAATATAAAACAAAATAAAAATAAATATTAACATATTAAACCTAAATATTATATTATAATAGTATACTTTAACAGCTTTTAAGTTATGTTCAAATTTTTTAAAAACGAATCTCCAGACATTAAAAATTTAGATGTAAATGACAAAAATTTTTTAATTGCATCAATACTGGTTGAGTGTGGTTACGAAGATGGTGATTTATCGGAGAACGAAAAAGAACGTATTTCCAAAATTTTAGAAAAAAAACTATCGCTTTCAACCGAAGATGTGAGCAACATTATCCAAGACGCACTGGAAAATAAAGAAAAAACTGTTGAGATTTACAGCTTAATAAGAAACTTAAGAGAGAAATTACCTCACGATGAAATTCTTACTCTGTTCATTTCAATGTGGGAAATTGTTTTGATTGATGATAAAGTTGACGATTTTGAAGCAGCACTAATGCGAAAACTAGTTGGTCTATTTCACATTACGGATAGAGAATCAGCTGAAGCTAGACAGCAAGCTGAAAAAAACATTAAAAATTATCAACCTTGATTTTTTCTCTTTTTAATTCTTTTCGAGTTGATTTGAAACGTTTTAAATGCTTTATTGATTTTTGATTTACCCTCTTTCTCCAAAGTTTAAAGCTATTTGGCTTTAAATTCTTTCTCATAATTAAAATTACATCTTTTTCGGTTTTGCCAGTTTTTTTTTGTATTTCTTCAAAAGTAATTCTATCAGCCCATGCCGCCCAAATTATCCAATCATTATTAATTTTTTTAGGTTCAGGTTTCTTAACTTTTGTTTGAGGGTATAAATCTTTTTTCATTAAAAAAACTCTAAATCTTTTATGTCAAGCTCAGCATTATAATCTTGACCAAATGCAACAAATGCAATCGATTTAATTTTTGTTGATAAAAATTCTGAAGGTTGAAGTTTGTGTGATTTTTTAAAATCAGAAAGCAAGAACTTTATTTCTGTCCATTCTTTTTGAGTGTAAAAAGGATAGAAATAGTATTGCCATGGGAGAAATGTAAAAGGAGTTCTTACATGAACAAAATACTTTTCTCCATTTCCTCTAACTTTAAATTTTATTCCTTTGAGTGATATATCACTAATTTCAATTTTTGATCGAAATTGAATAAATCCTCCATTATTTTCTGTGCTTACCTTTCCTTCAAGTCTGTAAAACATTTCCCCTTCATCATTGTTGATTTTTAATTTACCGAATGACTTTCCTCCCATTACATTGTCACTCACAAATTCCCATTTATGATTGAAAACATTTTTTTCAGGAGCTGAGGGACTAAATATTTGCATAGAAAAAAGGTTTGAATAGGCAAATAAATATATACCAAGTAATAGAAATTTAGTTACACTCATTTTCCAAATATGAATATTTTAAAAAAAATTATCAAGGGTAATATTATTCTCTAAATATTAACTTTTATAGTTCTCATCCCTAAAATCAGTTAGCATCGTTAAAAGTGAATTATATATTTTAATTTTAGATTAAGATATACGACTTATAATTTTAATTGTATATTTATCAAAGAAGTTTTAGATTTGCAGCTGAAATTTTTCCCTTATTTGTTGCGGTCTCAAAGCTAATCTTTTGTCCTTCATTCAAACTTTGAATTCCAGCTCTTTCTAGTGCGCTAATATGAACAAATACATCCTTACCTCCATCTTCAGGTTGTATAAATCCATAGCCTTTGTTTGGGTTAAACCATTTTACTGTTCCATTTGCCATTTAATATCCTTTTATGTTTGTTTAGAATAGACTAAACGTTGTTTAATATTAGAGTCGTTCAAAATGAAGCCACATAGCCAATTAAAATACTCTTATATTAAACTTCAAAACCAAATAATTAATTTCAGGCATTAAGTTTAAGAGTAAATAGAAAACTCTTACAAAATCATTATACTATTAAATGTAATAAAGCAAAATCATTTTTAATTTAGAATATATGAACAAAAACTTACTTACCAATATAATTTCTTTTTCAATAATGATATTGGGAGCTTTTTCACCCTTATATCAAAATATCATATTTTCAATTGGTCTCTTCTCGCTTTCAGGTGGGCTAACTAATTGGTTAGCAATTTATATGCTTTTTGAGAGAATACCCTTGATTTATGGTTCAGGAATAATTCCCAACAAATTTGAATTAATTAAAGAAGAGATAAAGAAATTAATCTTTGATGAATTTTTTACTGAAAAAAATCTAAAAACAATCGTTATGTCAGAAGTTCAATTTGATCCCGACCATTTAATAGAATCTGTAGGAAAAAATAATCTATTTTCAAAGTTTGTTGAAGCCATTGAAGAATCATCTTTAGGAAATATGCTTACATTAGTTGGGGGAAAGGCTGCACTGGAACCGCTAAAAGATCCATTGATTGAGAAGATGAGAATCATACTTGAAGATTTTTCCAAAATTTCAGAAAATGGAAATTCTGATTTAGTCAAATCTATAAAGTCACAAGTAGAAAATATAATTGAAATTCGATTAAATGAGTTGTCTTCTGATGATATAACAAAGATTATAAAAGAAATGATTGAAAGTCATCTTGGATGGCTTGTAATATGGGGTGCGGTGGTTGGTGGATTTATTGGTTTTATTGTTGGTTATTTGAATTTATAAGTGATTTTTAATTATGAGTGAACAATTTAAAAAAAAAAGAACCAAAATTTTTTTTTTATCCTAATTATTTTTATGTCTGGATGCGTCAATAAAAACCGAAAATATAGTGATTATTATTTATTAAATAAAAATTACAATTATAATTTTAAAACTTGGAATTCAAAAGAGGAATCAAAATTTTTAGTTCTAGCAGTTCATGGCTTTAACGACTATGCAAACTCATTTTTAATACCTGCCCAATTTTTGTCCAATTTTCAGATTAAAACAATTTCTTTTGATCTAAGAGGATTTGGTTCTAATCAAGATGCAAAAAGCTGGTTTCCGTTAGAAGTACATATTTTTGATATAAAAAAAATAATACTCAACTTAAAGAAAAAAAATCCAGAAAAAAAAATTTTTCTTTTGGGAGAAAGTATGGGCGGAGCTATTTTACTAAGTCTAGTATCACAAGAAAAATATCTTCCAATTGAAGGCGTGATATTGGTTGCTCCTGCAATTTGGAATTTTTCAGAGTTAAATCCCATAAAAAGTTTCATACTTAACAGTTTTTCAAAATTATTCCCGAAATTTAATATTAGCGGAAAAGGTTTAGTCAAGGTTAAAGCAAGTGATAACATAGAAATGTTAAGACAGTTATCAAAAGACAAATATTTCATTCATGAACCAAATCTTGAAAGTATTTACGGTATTACCGAACTTATGGATTTAGCATTCAAAAGTACAAAAGTTTATCTAAAAAAACCGAGTTATGATACATTGATTGTTTTGCCTCTTTTAGACGAGATTATTCCAAGAAAACCCATTAAAAATTTACTTAGTGAATATGAAATTAGAAGAAATATAGAAAAAAAGGTTGATTTGGCGGTATATGATAAAAACTATCATATGATTTTAAGGGACCTTGATGGAAATAGAGTTACAAGAGAGATTAAAGAATGGATTTTTGATAGAAAAAGGATTAAGGATCTTTATTCATTTAAAATGAGCTTGGAAAGATTAGAAAGTTCACAATATATTCATCAATTAGATTAAGTTTTAAAATATTAAATTTATGATAATTTATAATTTTCAGTAGCTCCTTAATTAGCCAACAATTCACATCACACCTTACGTAAAAGTCTTACGTAAGGTGACATATTATGTTGTATTTATTTTGTTGTTTCAGGTTTTTCTTCTGAAGTAGGAGAGGTGATATCTGTTTTTATGCTTATATTTTGAGCAGAAACTTTATCTAAGCTCCCATTTGATTTTGTTAAATCAATTTTTTTTGTTTTTGACATATTTTTGCCAGTGAAATGAGAAGTTTTGGTAGCTTTTTTGTCACTTTTTTGAAGTCGAGCTTTTAACTTTCTATTGTTACTTTTTAATTTTTTAATAACTTTTTTAGGTTTATTAAGTTTAGATTCTAATTTCTTATTAACCTTTTTTAATTTACTAACGTTTTTATTAGGTTTCTTAAATTGCATGGAAAAAGAACAGTTCAAAAAATGGAGAAAAAAGAATGGGTTTTCTCAAGCAGAGGCTGCTAATATACTTGGCCTAAAAAGAAGAATGATTCAGTATTATGAGAAGGGTAAAAAAGGAGAAAAAAATATACAAATACCAAAATATATAAAATTAGCATGTGAAGCGATAGAACTTAGGAAAAAGTTAAAAAAAAAACTGGATAAGCGTTAATTTTTGTCTATGGCGGAGAGAGAGGGATTCGAACCCTCGAAACAGTTTCCTGTTTACACGCTTTCCAAGCGTGCGCCTTCAGCCACTCGGCCACCTCTCCTAGGCAAAATGTTTATCTAAAAAATATTTTCAAAGCCTCATTGATTTTCACTAAGCGAAAAATAATAAAACATTGTTTAATACATTTTTAACTAGCACGCTATTAATAATTAGAAAAAAATTAAAAATAACATTTACTTCTAACACTTCTTAAAAGTTAAAAAAATATTTTTATAAAAATCTTAAATTTTCGGTTTTTACTTGATGATCTTTCTAGCTTTATGGTAGTTGATAACAAAATATTCAATTTATTCAGATGTAATAGAGTTTATGCATGAGCTTTTTCTTCAAAATTTTGTAAAACTATTTGTAGCTATTGATCCGATTGCCTTAATTCCAATTTTCGCTTCTCTTTCGTCAAAAATTCCAATTGATAAAATTCTTAAACTTGGAAGTATAATGTTTTTGATATCACTTTTTTTATTGATTTTTTTTGTGGTATTTGGAAATGCATTATTAGATATTATTGGTATTTCAATCGCATCATTTCAAATTGCTGGAGGTATTTTTCTTTTTATAATTGCTTTTGAAATGCTATTTGAAAAAAGATCAAAAAGAAAAGAAAAACTAGTGGATAAAAAAATTAATGAAGATTTTTTGATTGCGTTTATAATTTTTCCAATCACAATTCCTTTAATTATTGGCCCATCTGCCATAACATTATCGATTCTTATTTCAGAAAACTTTTCTTTTAATTTTTTAAATTTATATACAAAAATTTTGCCGATTTTTATTGTTATCACTTTCACAGTACTTATTTTTATCACTTCAAAAATTACAGCTTCAATTTTAGGAAAATTTCCAGTTCTAATTTTACAAAAAATCTTTGGAATAATTCTTGGTTCTTTGGCCATTGAATTTGTTTTAAATGGAATTAGACTCAGTGAATTATAAATTTTTGTAACTAATCATTAGTCTTAAGTACATTTATGAATGCTGATTGTGGTATTTCAACTTTTCCGAACTGTCTCATCCTTTTCTTTCCTTTTTTTTGTTTATCTAGTAATTTATTTTTCCTTGTAACATCCCCCCCATAAAGTTTGGCGGTAACGTCTTTTCTAAAACTACTTATCGTTTCTCTAGCAATAATTTTACCCCCAATTGCTGCTTGTAAGGGTATCTTAAATTGCTGTCTAGGAATTAAGTTTTTTAACTTTTCACAAAATACTTTTCCTCTTCCAGCAGCACTTTCCTTATGACATATGAATGATAGTGCATCAACAGACTCGTTATTTACTAATATTTGAACCTTTACTAAATCGTTTTCACGATTTTTTTCAAACTCGTAATCAAAACTTGCATATCCACTTGTTATTGATTTTAGCTTATCATAAAAATCAAAAACTACTTCTGCTAGTGGAAGAGAAAAAACCAACATCGCTCTATTCCCTACATATGTAAGATTTTTCTGAACTCCCCTCCTTTCATTGCATAGCTTCATTACAGCACCTAAATATTGATCTGGTAACAAGATTGTTGCACTTATGAATGGTTCACTTATGTTTTTAATATGGGATATATCTGGCAAGTTAGACGGATTATCAACATCAATAATTTCTCCATTTGTTTTTTCAATCTCATAAACCACCGAAGGTGATGTTGTCATCAAATTTATATTAAACTCTCTACTTAATCTTTCTTGTATTATCTCTAAATGTAGAAGTCCTAAAAATCCACATCTAAAACCTAAACCTAAGGCCGCAGATGTCTCTGGTTCAAAAGAAAAACTTGCATCGTTCAAGCGCAGCTTACCTAAACTGTCTTTTAAAACATCATAATCATCTGCATCAATTGGATATAATCCACAAAACACAACTGGTATACTTGGTTTAAACCCTGGTAATGATTTTTCAGCAGGTTTTAAATCATCAGTTATTGTGTCACCAACCTTACAATCTGAAACATGTCTTATGCCAGCAGTAAAAAAACCAATTTCTCCAACTTGTAATTCATCTACGTAATTGATTTTCGGTGTAAAAAAACCACATTTTTCTACTGAATAACTTGCCTGTGTGCCCATCATTCTGATTTTCATACCTTTTTTTAAAGTTCCTGATTTAATCCTTACTAATATAATCACTCCTAAAAAAGCGTCATACCAGCTATCAATAAGAAGAGCTACTAAGGAAGAGGAATCAAGCAAACAAGGAGCTGGAAGTTTTAAAATTATATCTTCAAGTACTTTTTCAATTCCTTGACCTGTTTTTGCTGAAACTTCTATCGCTTGTGATGCGTCAATACCAATGACATCCTCAATTTGCTTTTTAACTCTTTCAGGTTCAGCTGATGGTAAATCAATCTTATTTAAAATAGGAATTATTTCATGATTATTATCTATTGCTTGATAAACGTTTGCTAATGTCTGAGCTTCAACCCCCTGACTAGCATCAACAACCAACAATGAACCCTCACATGCAGCAAGAGAACGGCTTACCTCATATGAAAAATCAACGTGACCAGGGGTATCCATGAGATTAAAATTATAAATCAAATTATCTTTAAATTTATATTGTAAATAAACTGTTTGAGCTTTAATAGTAATTCCTCTTTCCCTTTCAATGTCCATAGAATCTAAAACCTGTTGTTTCATTTCTCTTTCAGATAAGCCACCACAGGTTTGAATAATTCTATCAGCTAGAGTAGACTTGCCATGGTCAATGTGTGCAATAATTGAAAAATTTCTAATTTTTTCGATCGTCATATTAGGCTCTTAGTTTAGCATTACACTGATTTTCTATATTATTGATGATCTTCGATGAGATTAAATCAATCTCATCATCTGTGAGTGTTTTTTCTTTTGATTGTATGATCACCTCAACCGCCAGTGCTTTTTTATTTTTTCCTATTTCCTCACCACTAAAGAAATCGAAAATTTTAATACTTTTTATTAATTCTTTATCTATTTTTTTAATTATGTTAGTAATTTCACTCGAAAGTATTTCTGAATCTAAAATAAAAGAAAAATCCCTTGTTATTGCTTGATATTGTGAAACTTCTAAATCAGGTCTGGAGATTTTTTTTCTTTTAACAAAACTCATTATATTATCAAAATTTAATTCAAACCCTACTAAGTTGGAGGCAATATCAAACTGATTGAGTAAATTTGGATGTAAAACCCCAAAGAATCCGATTAATATATTTCCTATCTTCACTCTTCCACTTTTACGTGGATGAAAATGTTGAGGTATTTCTAAGTTATCAATAGTTATATTATTTTCGTCGAAATTACATACGCCCAAAACATTTAAAATATCAACTTTTATGTCATATAAATCTACCGATCTTTTTTTTTGCAACCATTCCTTTTTTCCGCATTCTCCTGATCTTATACCAGATATCAACTCTGTTTGTTCTCCAGGAGAAAATCCATTGAATACTGGTCCAATTTCAAATATTGAAATATCTGAATATCCTCTATTAAAATTTTTTTTAAACGCACTTAAAAGATTTATTAATAAACTTTGTCTCATACACGAGAGTTCAGAACTTATCGGATTGTCAATTTTAATAATTTTTCCAAAAGATTTAAAAAAATTTGAACTTTTTTCGTCTACAAATGACCATGTTTTAAGTTCACACATACCTGTTGAGACTAAAGTTCTACAAATCATTTTTTTATATTGTTGCGATAAAGAAGTAACTTTTTTATTTAGGCTGCTTACCAATGTCATTGGGGCGTCCTTGATATTTTCATATCCATATAATCTAGCTATTTCTTCAATTATATCTTCTTTTATATTCAAGTCGTTTCTCCATGAAGGAGGAGAAACTTTTAATTCGCTTTCCGAGATATCTAAATCGCACCCCAAAAGTATTAATTTTTCCTCAATAAATTTTGGATCAATCTTCAAGCCAATCAATTTTTCAAAATCAAAAAAATTTAAGGTAATTATTTTTTCATTTATTTTAAGTTCTTTGTAACCAATAATTTGACTGAATTCTCCTCCACAAAATTTTTTAACCATATCTGAAGCGTAATGAATTCCGTCTATTGTTGAATATGGATCGATCCCTCTCTCAAAACGATACCTGGCATCACTATCAATTAGTAATTTCCTTCCTGTCCATGAAATTTTTGATGGATTGAAATAAGCTGATTCAATTAAAATATTCTTCGTTTCAAAACTACATGCTGTTCTGTCTCCTCCCATAATGCCTGCTAAACTGATTACTCCTAAATCATCACAAATTACAATCATTCCTTTTTCAAGTTTGTAAGTTACACCGTCGAGTCCTTTAAATGATTCATTATCTAAAGAATGTCTGATAACAATTTTTCCAACAATCTTGTCATAATCAAAAATATGTAAAGGTCTACATTGATCAAAAGTGATAAAATTTGTGATGTCTACCAACGGAGAAATTATTTTTATTCCACAATTTTCAAACCTTTTTTCATATCCATTAAACAAACCATCATTTTTAACATTTCTTACTAACCTTAATAAAAATTGTGGGCAGTCTGAATTTTCAATATTATTTACAATTGCGAAATTAGATTCAAAATCATTACTAATAAGGCATTTTTCTTTTAGTTTTAGTTTTCCAAGTCCTGCTGCAGCTAAATCGCGGGCTATGCCAAACACACCAGCACAGTCAGGTCTATTTGGTGTTATAGAAATCTCAAAAATTATCAACTCCTCATCGATGCACTCTGAAAAACTACTACCTATTTCTTGTCTATTATCTAACTCAATAATGCCATTTGAATCATTTCCAATTCCTAATTCTTGTTCAGAGCAAAGCATTCCAAAAGAATCAAGGTTTCTAATTTTTCCTTTTTTTATTTTTATTTTTTGCCCATTTTTTTGCATTGGTAATTCAGTCCCGATTGGAGCTATTACAGTCATTAATCCTTTTTTGGCATTAGACGCACCGCAAACTACTTGTAAAGTTTCTTTGCCATTATCAACCTTACAAACATTTAATCTGTCAGCCTCAGGATGTTTTTCAATATCTATAATTTTACAAACTAAAAAACTATTCAACGATTCGTAAGGATTATTAACGGTTTCTACCTCTAGGCCGATGCTAGTTAATTTTTCAGATATTTCAGAAACTTTGCAATTCAAATCTAGATGTTCTCTAAGCCATTTTAATGAAAATTTCATATCATTCCCAATTTAAGTCGGGGTAATTAAAGAATGAGAATCCATAGTGATTTAACCATCTTAGGTCATTATCAAAAAAGTCTCTTAAATCTGGCATACCATATTTAAGCATACATAATCTTTCAATTCCAACACCAAAAGCAAAACCAGAGGTTTCTTTATTTTCCAAATTACATGCTTTAAATACATTTGGATGAACCATACCACACCCCAGAATTTCCATCCAGTCGTCACCTTCGCCCAAATAAATTTTATTATTTTTCCTAAAACAATTTATATCAACTTCTGCGGAGGGTTCTGTAAAAGGAAAAAAAGAGGGTCTAAACCTTAATTTTAAATCTTTTTTATTGAAAAAAATATGACAAAACTGGGTGATAAACCATTTTAAGTTGGAAAAACTTAAGTCTTTATCTACTATCAGACCTTCTACTTGATGAAACATAGGGGTATGCGTTATGTCAGAGTCACATCTATATGTTCTTCCAGGTGCAAAAATTTTAATTGGTAAATTTGAGTCTTTTAGAGAACGTATCTGCACTGGTGATGTATGAGTTCTGAGAACATTTTTTTTGTCTTCCTTTGAACCTATATAAAAAGTGTCGTGCATTTCTCTTGCTGGATGATTCTCAGGAATATTTAAAGCTGTAAAATTGTGAAAATCATCTTCTACATCTGGTCCTTCAACATATCTTAGACCCATAGAACCAAGAATAGCAACAATTTCTTCAATCGTTTGTGTAATTGGATGAACTCTTCCGAGATTTAATATATTTTGCCTAGTTGGCATTGTCGGATCTGAGAATTCAGCTTTTATCTTATTTTCGATTTCTTTTTTTCTTAAAAAATCCTTCCTCTCCAAAATAAGTTCTGAAAATTCACGTTTAAATAAATTTAATTGTTTACCAATTGTTTGTTTGCCTTCGGCATCTAAAGACGAAAGTTTTTTCATCTCATTATTTATTAATCCATTTTTCCCGAAGTATTTAACTTTTATCTTCTCTAGACTTTCGATCGAATTAGATTTTAAGACTTCATTTTTAGCTGAAAAAATAACATCTCCGAAATCCGTCATGAAACTTTTATTCAATTATTTACTTGCTTGAATTTTATCAATAATATTTTTAAAAACTTTTGGCTCTCGAGCAGCAAGATCTGCTAATATTTTTCTGTTAAAATTAAGATTTAATTTTTTTAAACCATTCACGAAGCTTGAATATTTTAATCCATGCAAACGACAACCAGCATTTATTCTTTGTATCCACAAACTTTTGAATACTCTTTTTTTGACTTTTCTATCTCTATAAGCATATTGGGCTGATTTTTCAACGGCTTGGTTAGCCGCACGGAATGTATTTTTTCTTCTTCCATAAAAGCCCTTTGCTTGTTTAATAATTTTTTTGTGTCTTGACCTTGTTGTTACACCAGATTTAACTCTTGACATTTTCTTACTCTTTAAATTTTGGTATTCATATATTTTTTTACAATATTACCATCTTGCTTTGACATAATGATAGGACCTTTAGCATTTCTTTTCATCTTTTTTGATTTTTGTGATAAATTGTGTCTTTTGTTACTTGCATACATTACAACTTTTCCAGTTGAAGTAACTTTAAACCGCTTCTTAGTTCCACTTTTTGTTTTTAATTTAGGCATAAATTTCAATATAAATGTTGTTAGTTTTAACTTATAAAGATTTTTAATATCAAATCAAGAGAGATTTAATAAAATCACTTAGGAGCTATGATCATGGTCATCTGCCTACCTTCTAATTTTGGCACTTGCTCAATTTTCGCTAAAGATTCTATTTCTTTTTCAAGTTTTTGTAAAATTTCCATACCTTTTTGATGATATGCCATTTCTCTTCCTCTAAATCTAAGGGTAATTTTAACCTTGTCTCCTGAGCCTAGAAATCTTTGAATTGATTTAAGCTTTACGCCATAGTCATGGTCTTCAATTCCAGGTCTTAGCTTAACTTCTTTAACCTCAAAAGTTTTTTGTTTCTTCTTTGCTTCAGCTAATTTCTTTTGAAGTTGATATTTATATTTACCGTAGTCGATTATTTTACAAACAGGTGGTTTTGCGTTCGGAGAAACTTCCACTAAGTCTAATCCTAATTCTGAGGCTTTTTTTAATGCATCTTCGATTTTCAGTACACCCAGCATCTCTCCATTTTCAAGTACTACTCTCACCTCAGCCGAAGATATAGATTCGTTAATAGCCGGTCCACGATTATTGGTGCGGCTTACCTTATTCATTTACCATCAATTTTATTTACCTATGATTTTTTCATTTATGTAATTCCCATATTTTTTAAAACAAAGCCATCAATTGCTCACATTTTCAGAAATACTGCAAGAGTTTTTTATTTTTTTTAAAAAATCCTTTAAATTTAATACTTGTTGATCTTTTTTTCCGAGTGTTCTTAGAGACACAGTTTGTGTGTCAATTTCTTTGTGACCTGCAACTACAATATATGGAATTTTATTCACTGCATGTTCTCTGATTTTATAATTTATTTTTTCTTTTCTATCATCAATAATAGTTTCAATTCCTAGTAGTTTTAATTCATCATTAATAAGTTTAATATAATCTAAACAATCATCATTAATATTAATAAGTACAACTTGAGTAGGCGCTAACCAATTAGGTAGTTTACCTGAAAAATTTTCAATTAAAATTCCTATAAATCTTTCAAATGAACCTAAGATTGCTCTATGAAGTATAACTGGTCTGTACTTTTGTCCATCTTCGCCTATGTAAGAAGCATCCAATCTTTCTGGTAAAACAAAATCAACCTGAAGAGTACCACACTGCCAATCTCTTCCAATTGCGTCTTTTAAGACAAATTCAAGTTTAGGGCCATAAAATGCTCCCTCTCCTTTGTTTAATTCATAAGAATATCCAGCCTGATTGATTGCTTCTCTTAATGCATTCTCAGCTTGATCCCAAACCGCATCTTCTCCTGCTCTGTTTTCTGGTCTATCGGCAAATTTGATTACCACCTCTTCAAAACCAAAATCCTTATAAACTTCCATTAGAAATTTACAGAATTTTTCTGTTTCTGAAACAATTTGTTCTTTTGTACAAAAAATGTGCGCGTCATCTTGTGTAAATGCTCTCACTCTCATCAAACCATGTAAAGCTCCAGAAGGTTCATTTCTATGGCATGATCCAAACTCCGCCATTCGAATTGGAAGATCTTTATAGCTTTTAATTCCTTGTCTAAAAATTTGAACATGACAAGGACAATTCATAGGCTTAATAGCTAATGTTTTTTCCTCAGATTCACTAGTAAACATATATTCTCTAAATTTTTCCCAATGCCCGGATTTTTCCCACAATGACTTGTCTACCAGTTGAGGGGTGTTGACCTCATGATAACCATTCTTTTCTAACTTTTTTCTCATGTAATTCAAAATTTTTCTATATATTTTCCAACCCTTTTTGTGCCAAAAAACTGATCCCACAGCATGCTCTTGAAAATGAAAAAGGTCCAACTCCTTACCAATTTTTCTATGATCTCTTTTCTCAGCTTCTTCAATCATCATTAGATATTTATTTAATTCATTTTCATTCTTCCAAGCAGTTCCATAAATTCTTTGCAGCATTTCATTTTTGGAATCACCTCTCCAATAAGCTCCTGAGAGTTTCGTTAATTTAAACGCTCCCACAAGTTCTAGGGTTGGTAAATGAGGTCCACGGCATAAATCAATAAATTGAGAATCTCCCTGAGTATAAATTTGGAAAGACTCAGTTTGTTTTGATTCTTCAATTATTTTAATTTTATAATCTTCGTTTCTATCTTTAAATAACGATATAACTTCTTGTTTCGTATGAAGGGTTTTATAAATGTTGGATTTTTCCAATACAATTCTTTTCATTTCTTTTTCAATTAATTCTAAATCTTCTAAAGAAATTGGTTTTTCGAACATGACATCGTAATAGAAACCATTTTCAATTGTTGGACCAATAGCTAATTTAGATTGAGGATATAAATTTTTAATTGCTCTAGCAAGAACTTGAGCGGCAATTGTATGTCTCATTATTTCAAGACCTTCATCTGTAGCAACAGTTATTATAGATATCTCACAATCTTTTAAAATTGGATCGATTAAGTCTTTTTGCTTGCCATTAATTTTTATAGCCACAGCTTGTTTGCTCAAACTTTTAGATATGGTTTTAGCAACATCATAACCAGACAAACCATCAGGAAATATTTTTTTACTGCCATCAGGAAAAGTTATTGAAATTTTTTTTGATCTATTCATGTTAATAAATTTTAAGTTTAAAGTATGGTATAATATTTTTTTATTTAATTTTGAAGTTTATTGTTTTTTTCTTCAAGGAGAATTGATAATGTTTTATTTACGAGTTCTAAACATTCATTATTATAATTTAAAATAGTAACATGTTTGCCTAGTGGAGCACATAATTGTGGATTAGAAAATTTTGTGAAAAATACTACCAGTTTTCTTTTTGCTAGTGAGCATAGGTGCATTGGTCCAGTATCATTTCCTACAATGCCTAAAGAATCTTTTGATAAAGAAGCCAACTTGCATACGTTTAGTTTTCCGCAAAGATTTATAATGTTAGGAAATTTTTTTTTTATTTCTTCGCATAATTCTAATTCGTCGTTTCCACCTACAACTACGGAATCAATTTTTTGTTCCAATAATTTTTTTGCAACTTCAATAAAAACATTAACAGGTATTCTTTTATTCTTTCTTTTTGCAGAACCTCCAACAACAAATATTACAAACGATTTCTTTTTAAAACTGTGTTTAAATTTACCGTCAAATATCCATTTTTCGTCAAATTTAAAAAAATTTTTAATATTAGCTATTTTAAGTTGTTCTCTTTGTCTATCGATTGTATGCATCAAATCCCTATTAGGATTACAATGAAAATAATCTGAATCACCTACAATACCTGACCATTTGGTAATCTTTCTATCAAATAGACTACTATAACTAGTAGATCTGTTTGAGGTTTGTAAATCATATACACACATAAACTCTTTGGTATTTAATTTTTTTTTTAATTTTATTTTGTCTAAGAAATAAAACATAGATCTTTTAATAACTATTATTTGGTCAAACCAATTACTTCTCTCAGCAATATCTTTATAAGAAATTTCTGTAATTAAAACTAATTTAGATTTATTATGAAATTTTCTGATAGAGTACATTGCTGATAAAGACAAAATAAAGTCTCCTAGACCTCCAAATTTAATAATTAAAACTTTTTGATTTAATAAGATTTTCATAAATTTTTGTTTCTTTTTTCAACATATCCACCATTTCAAACTTCTCTTTTATTCTTATTCTAGCAAGATTTCCAATTTTATCTTTTTGATTTTGAGTTAATCTTACAACATCCATAATTTTCATTGCCAAAATATCTGGATCATTTTCTTTTATTAACCATCCAGTTTTTTTATTAATTACAATGTCCTTAGAACCACCAATATCAGTTGCTATAATTGGCTTTCCCATTGCACTTGCTTCAGCTGAAACTCTGCCAAAAGCTTCAGGTTCAATCGAAGAAGAAATAACTACATCGGCAGTTGAATAAATTGATGGCATATCCGTTCGGTTTCCTAGACATAGCACATGACTTCCAATATCTAGTTTTTTAATAAATTTTTTTATTTTTTTTAAATATCCTTTTCTGTTTTGTTCTGATCCAACAATCAACATCAAGAATTCAAAATCGGGATTGTTTAAAGATAATATTTTAGCAGCTTCTATTGCAACTAGTTGTCCCTTCCATTCCGTTAATCTTCCCGGAAGCAAAATAATATGTTTTTGTTCATTTATAGATATGTCATTTAAAAAAGACTCTTTTCTAGTCCTAGTAATTGCCTTTAAATCAAAATATTTTGTATCTATTCCTCTATTAACAATCTTTATTTTTTTTGCTTTTTCAGGAAAAAATTTCTTTATTTGAGTGCCGATAAAGTCTGATATTGCTATAATTACGTCGCCCTCAGTCATAACGCCATTATATTTTCTTTTAAAAAAATTATTGTTTCCACTGTAAGCTCCATGGTAAGTCGTGATTAAAGGAATTCTTAGCTTTTTAATAATTTTGTTAAAACAAAAAGCTGGCCATCTGCTTCTTATGTGAATTAAATCTGGTTCAATCTGAAGAATAAGATCCATAAAATGCTTTCTTGCTCTAAAAAAATTTATTATACCTTTTTTATTTAAAGGTATTTTAAAATGTTCAACACCCTTGTGTTTGTATTTTTCAGACATATCACCTCCAGATGAAACTATAATTGATCTATAACCTTTTTCTTTCAAAAATTTTGCTATATCAAGTGTTCCTCTTTCCACTCCACCTCCAGATTGTTCTAATGAGGGTAAAATTTGAATAATTGTCTTCATGGAATTCATATTACTTTTTCCTCAATTTTTTAAAAGCTTAAAAATTTCATTTAGTCCAACCTTATAATCCTTTTTTCTTGGTAACCAATTTAATTTTTCTTTAAATTTCTTATTTGATACCCTTTTGTTTTCTGAATAAAAACTCCTTGTCATTTCAGAAACTTTCGAATCACTAAGTTCTATGTACTTTGGTTTTTTCTTTTTTAAGAGTTCAAAAGCATATGATGTAACCTCGTCGCTTGGACAAGGATAGTCATCTGTTAGATTGAAAATCTCTCCTGGAGTAGGTTTTTCAATACTAAATTGAAGTGCAGTTGCAATATCCTCAACGTGAATCCTTGAAAAAAATTGATCTTTTTTTTTTATTAAGTTTAAATTATCAGTATTAATTCTTTCAAAAATTGATCTTTTAGGACCGTAAATACCAGGTAATCTAAAAATATGAATGGGAAGTTTGTGCTCTGAAAAAAGGTTTAAGTACTGTTTTTCAGCAGTTATTCTATTGAGTGACCTTTTATTTTTAGTCCTTAACTCTGATTTTTCATCCACCCAATTACCTCCATGGTCTCCGTAAACACCAGTTGTCGACAAATATCCTAGCCATTTTAAAGAATTTAAATTTATTAATTCTTTTTTTATATGATGAAAAGGTATATCCCCGTAATCGTTTGGAGGTATAGAATTTAAGATATGCGTTACATTTTGTAGGATTGAATTTTTATCATTTAAGAATTGTTGAAAAGCATATCTTTTTACACACTCAAAATTAAAATACTTAATTTTAAAAGGTACTTGATTATGTACACCTATGATTTCAAATTTATTTTGGATTAAAGGGGTAAGAAATTCTGTACAATATCCTGCACCCAGAAAAAGCATCTTCATTTATGCTCTGCCATTATTCTTTCTCTAATCCAATCATAAGCTGGATGATTAGTTAACTCTTTGTGCCACACAATTTTTGTGTATCTTTTTTCTAATTCTAAAGGAAGTTCTACCAGAGAAAAATTATATATGTTAGCAAGTCTCTTGGCAGTTTTAGAGGGTAATGTGAGTATTAAATCACTGTTTTTAAGAGCATTCGGAGATAAGGTAATTAAATCAATTCTGACAGAAATATTCCTTTCCAACTCCAGCTGGTTTAATGCTCTATCAACTGGCGATATTGGAGCGCCTGTTGGTGCAACCCTAAGATGTTTAGATGCTAAATATTGATCAATTGATAGTTTTTTTTCTTTAGAAAATTGATGCTCTTTTCTCATCATGCATAAAAATCTCTCTTCGAACAAAACTTTAGATCCAAATCTTGAAGGGATAGATTCAAATCTCCCTATAGCAAAATCGATTTCATTGAAATCAAGGAGTTTTAAAGCATCATTACCCTGATCAGAAATTACTGATAGGCGAGAATTTGGAGAATTTTTTTCTAAGAAACTAACTAAATTAGGAAGAAGCAGTGGCCCAATATCGTCTGACATGGCTAATCGGAATAATTTTCTTGATGATAAAGGGTCAAATTTTATGTCCGTTAATGTTGATTCCAAACTAGATAAAGCAATTTGTATTGGCAGTGAAAGTTCAACAGCTCTTGGAGTTGGTCTCATACCTTTTGGTCCTCTTATAAACAACTCATCTTTCATTAAATACCTAAGCCTATTTAAAGCATTACTCATAGCTGGTTGTGTAATCCCAACTTTTTGACTGGCTTTAGTTACATTTCTTTCTTCATACAAGGTTCTAAAAACTACTAAAAGATTAAGGTCAAATTTATTAATATTCATATGATTAATGATATAGTATTTTAGTATTATTTAATACTATATAATAAAAATATAAAATATGCTACAATTATGGTAATGTATATGTTTATAGCTATATATTGTTTTATTCAGGGATTTACTGAGTTTTTACCTATAAGTTCACAAGCACATTTAATAGTTTTTAGTAATTTTTTCGAATTAGAAATAAATGAATTGTCCTTAAGAAGTATAAATATAATGGCTCATTTTGGATCATTGCTTGCTATTGTTGCTTATTATTTTAGAGATTGTCTAAAACTAACTCTTTCATTTAATAATTTTTTTCAAAGCTACTTAGATCCCTACACAATTCTTCTCAAAAATATTATTTACGCTAGTCTGCCAATTTTTTTTATTGGCTATTTTGTAGCTAATCAAATATCAGTGAATTTTTTAGAGTCTCTCACAATCATTGGATGGGTTTCAATTATATTTGGTGTTTTGCTCTATTATATCGATAAATACTGCCTAAGGATTAAACATCTCGACAGAATAGATCTAAAATCCTCATTAATAATTGGTTTCTTTCAATCTATAGCAATAATTCCAGGAATAAGCAGATCTGGAGCTGTGCTGACTGTAATGAGATTTTTTGGATTTACTAGATCTGATTCTGTAAGATTTTCAAATTTTTTAAGTATACCAGCAATTGGTGGAGCAACTATTTATCTTATTTTCAATTTAAAGAATGAATATGATTACGTTGATTATTTTAGTTTTTATAATCTATTAATTATTTTTCTAAGTTTTTTATTTTCAATATTTTTTATTCATTTCTTAGTTACGTGGGTACAAAAGTCTTCTTTAGCTTTGTTCATGTGGTATAGAATTATATTTGGTTCACTTATTATTTTTTATACAAGTATAGATTTAAGTGATATAGGTTGGAACAATTACTTCCAATGATTTTGGATTTCTAATGTGCTTTGACAAGTTTGAATAACCGGTTTTTGAAATATTATCTTTTTTAAGTAATTTGACTTGATCCTTAGTTAGTATTGGATGCGGGAACTTTTCCAATAAAGAGGCTAAAAGATTAGCTAAAAAAAATGGGACTGGTATACACAGCCTTCTAACTTTTTTATATTTTAATATTATTTTGATTATTTCTTTAAAATTCAGAATATTTGGACCTGCAAGATTATATATTCTAGATTTATGATTTATTGTTTTTATAATAAATTCTGCTAAATCTCCAACATATATAGGTTGAAACAAGGTGCCCTCAGAAAAATTTAAAATTGGTAAAAACTTTTTTTTAAAGGTAATTTTTGGATCACCAATAATTGGAAGGAATGGTGAAAGATTGGATATTTTTGAAAACAAATTAATAAAATTGTCTTCTTTTCCAAAAACGACGCTAGGTCTTATAATACAAGCATCAGGAAATTCAGATTTTAAATTTTTCTCGCCTAAAAATTTTGATTTTGCGTAGTGTGATTGTGTATTTTTTTCAACACCTAGTGCCGAAACATGTATTACATGGCTCACGCCTTTTTGTTTTGACGCTTTTCCAATAATACCAGGCAATTCGCCATGAATATTGTGAAATCTTTGAAATTTATTTTCATACAATATTCCAATTAAATTTATCACAATGTCTGAACCAATGATCTTTTCGGAAATACTTTTTTCTGAAAAATTATTAAGTTTGATGATTTCTATTTGACCCAAATTACCCAAAAATCTTAATTTTTTAACTTTTTTAAAATTTCTAGAAACTACTTTTATAGTACATGAATATTGTGATAATCTAGAAATCAAATATTTGCCAATAAAACCTGAACCTCCAAAGATCAAAATTTTTTTTCCGTTAAGACTAGTACTCATAAAAATATCTGGTTAATTGTATAATAAAGTTGTATTTTGCTTATTAAATATAAACTTTTTAATAAAAAATGAAATCATTAAAATTAAACGATAAACATTTTTATATCTATGAAAACGATTTGCCAAAAGATTTTAGACCCGGTATTTCTATAGCTATTGATTCTGAAACCACAGGTCTTTCATTAGTTAGAGACAGACTCTGCTTGTTACAACTTTCTTACGAAAAAAATAGTTGTCACATAGTCAAATTTGATTCTGATTTTTTCAATCAAGATACTTCCCCTAAAAATTTAATTAAATTATTGAAAAATGATAAAGTAGAAAAAATTTTTCATTATGCTAGATTTGACTTAGCAATGATAAAGAAATTCTTAAAAATCGAATGCAAAAATATTTTCTGTACAAAAATAGCCTCAAAACTTGTAAGAACATATACAGATAAGCATGGTTTAAAAGAACTCTGTAAGGAGCTGTTAGAAATTGAATTAAGTAAAACACAACAATCCTCTGATTGGTCTCAAAGTACTCTTTCAAATAACCAAATTAAATATGCTGGTTCAGATGTATTTTATCTTATTGATATAAAAAAAAAATTAATTGAAATGCTACAAAGAGAAAATAGATTGGATCTGGCATATAAAATATTTGATTTTATAAGTACTAGAGTAGACCTAGATTTACTTGGATGGGATCAAAACGATATATTTTCACATTCTTAAAATGACGGAAATTCAAACTGGAAAAATTGTGATTGATACTGAGATTAAAGCTCTAGTTAAATTGAGAGATGCACTTTCTAAAGAATTTAAAGATGCAATAAATATTTTAAAAAATACTAGAGGAAAAATAGTAGTTTCTGGGATTGGAAAAAGTGGTCATATTGCAAAAAAAATTTCTTCAACGCTTTCTTCAATTGGATCCTCCTCCTTTTTTATTCATCCTGCTGAAGCTAATCACGGGGACTTGGGCATGATAACTAAAGATGAATGTTTAATCTTAATTTCAAATTCTGGTGAGACTGTGGAATTGTTTAATCTAATCGTACATAGCCAAAAACTAAAGGTTCCAATTATCTCAATTACGAGTGAAAGGAAAAGTACGTTGGCAAAGAAAAGTGATGTGTTTTTAGAAATTCCAAAAAATATTGAAGCATGTCCACTAGAATTAGCTCCAACTAGTTCGACTACTTCTTCGCTAGTTCTAGGGGACGCATTGGCAATAGCGCTTTTAGAAAAAAATGATTTTACTAAAAAAAAATTTTCTGCTTTGCATCCTGGAGGCAAATTAGGCAGATTGCTTTTAAGAGTTAAAGATATCATGAAAGTTGGAGATGACATACCCATTGTAAAGAAAAGTCAAGAAATGGGAGAAGCCTTGATTGAAATTACCTCTAAGGGCCTTGGTTGTGTAGGAATAATATCAGAAAAATCTGGAGATTTAGTTGGTATAATCACTGATGGTGACTTAAGGAGACATATGGACAAGAAATTCCTAGAAAAAAAAATTGAAAATGTAATGACCAAAAACCCAAAAACCTTGAGCGGAAATGAATTAATTGCTGATGCTTTAAGTTTAATGAACAAAGAATCAATAACTAACTATTTCATTACTGAAAAAATGAAACCAGTTGGTGTTTTACATGTTCACAATATTTTAAAAATTTAATATTATATGAGCTTAGATTACAGTTTTTACATTAATTCTCTAAAAAAAATACTTTTCTTTGTTTCATTTATTCTTTTGATATCAATGTTCTTAAACAAAGCTGTACAAAAATTTAGTCATGAGGAATTAAACTTTGATATAGTGACAACAAATGAAGAGCAAGTAGTAATTAGTCCTAGATTCATAGGCTTAGATAAAAATAAGAAACCATTTACAATCAGAGCAGAGAAGGCAAAAAAAGATTTAAATAATGAAAATCTTTACAAATTAGAAATGCCTTCAGGAGAAATAATTAATAATGATGGTGAAAAACTTTTTTTAAAAAGTGAGCTGGGAAATTTTGATCAGAAAAATCAACAAATTTTTTTATATGAAAATGTTCTGCTGAATAATTTAGATGGGTTATCTTTTAAGACACAAGCTGCAAATATAGATCTTAATACAAATAATATATATGGGGATATGGAAATTATTGGCAAAAATAATAAGGGAAATATTAAGTCTAAGGGCTTTTCAATTACTGAAGAAGGAAATAAAATAATTTTTACTGGTATTACAAAACTTTTGATTAAATAGATTATGAAAATAACATTACTAAATTTTTTTATTTTTGTTTACGTAATTAGTTTTTTTGAAAAACCATTGCTTTCAAAAAACAAAAACAATGTTGATAAAACTCCAATTGAAATTTACGCTGAAGGAGGAATTGAATGGAATAAAAATAAAAAAGTTTATATTGCAAAAAAAAATGCAGAAGCAACAAAAGGAAAGTTAAAAGTTAAAGCAGACTTGCTTGAAGCTTATTATGATGAAAGTTCTGAAAAGAATAGTGACATAAAAACTTTAAATGCACTTGGCAATGTTCTTATTAATGATAATAAAACAATTATTAAAGGGGGTAAAAAAGCATCCTACAATATTAGAAAAGAGCACTTTATTGTGTTTGGGAAAAAAATAAGCTTGGTTTCTCAGAACGATAGTGTTTCATCAAATCGTAAACTAGAATTTTGGAAAAGTAAAAATATTGCAATTGCAACTGGAGAAGCAGAGGCAATTAGAGATTCAAAGTATGTGATCAATGCTGACAGACTTGTGACACATCTTGAAACTCTTAAAGACGGAAATTATGAAATAAAAAAAATAATAGCTTACAATAAAGTTATAATAAAAACTAATAATGAGATAGCATATAGTGACAAGGCATTATATAATAAAGATTCTGAGGTTTGTAAATTATTTGGTAACGTTAAACTTAAAAAAGGAGAAAGTTTTCTTACGGGTGAGTACGCTGAAATGAACTTAATAAACGGAATAAGTAAACTTTTACCTTATCCTGGTAACAAAATAAGAGAACAAGAAAATAGAGTTAAAGCACTTATAAATACAGATGGAAATGAATGATATTCAGAAACCTTTCTTAGCTATATCAAATCAAGGGTTAAAAGCTAGTAATATTTCAAAATATTTCGAAAAAAAACGTGTTTTGAATAATATATCTCTCGATCTAAAAAAAGGAGAATCTGTAGCAATTCTTGGTCCAAATGGAGCTGGAAAAACAACCTTGTTTTATATATTGATGGGCTTAATAAAACCTGATTTTGGCGAGATATTCTTGCATGATAAAAAAATAACTAAACTTCCAATGTACAGAAGAGCCAGACTTGGCCTTGGTTATTTACCACAAGAATCATCTGTTTTCAGAGGACTTAATGTTGAGGAAAACATTATGTCTATTCTGCAAATTTCAAATCACAATGAGATTGAACAAAATAAAAATCTAGAAAAGTTATTAAGTGAATTTGGTATAGAACACCTACGGTTTGCTTCATCATTGTCTCTCTCAGGTGGTGAGAGAAGGAGGCTCGAAATAGCAAGATGTTTAGCTTCTAAACCTAATTTTATTTTACTTGACGAACCACTGGCCGGGATTGACCCTATAGCTGTAAACGAAATAAAAGAGCTAATTTCAAACTTAAAAGAAAGAAATATTGGTCTGCTAATAACTGACCATAATGTTAGGAGTACTTTGGAAATGGTGGATAGGGCATATATCATTTATGACGGAAAAGTTATTTCTGAAGGAACACCTAATAGTATAATTAACAATAATGAAGTTCGAAGAGTTTATCTTGGAGATTCATTTTAATTTTATGAATAATATTTTAATTTCAGGAAAACAAACAAAACTAGGCAAAGCACTTACCCAGTATGTTTCTGAAAATCTTCACTCTTCACTTTCAAAATATTTTAAATCATATGTATCAGCAAATGTACTTTTTTCTAAAAGTAACAACAATTTTAATTGTGAAGTAAATATTCATGTTGAAAAAACAACGTATGTTCAAAGCCACGGGAATAGTAATGATGCTTATGGATCATTTAACATTGCTAACGAAAAAATTAAAAAAAGGGTTAGAAGATACCATAAAAAGTTAAATGATCATAGAATACGTTCTAAGAAATCTCTAAAAAATAATGCATATCAGTATATTATTAAGAATCCAGAAAGTGCAAAAAGTTCAAAAGAGATCGACAATCCATTAATCATAGCAGAAACAGAATTCTTAATAAAAACCTTATCAGTTAGTGAAGCTTTGATGTTAATGGAATTAAACGATCAAAATCTAATTTTTTTTAGAAACCAAAAAAATAAAAGATTAAATGTTCTTTACAAAAGAAAAGATGGTAACATTGGCTGGATTGATTCAAAATCTATAAAAAATTAAAATGAAAATATCAGATATAATTCCTTTAAAAAATATTTTCTTAGACATTAATGCTTCGAGCAAAAAAGCATTGTTTAAATTGATATCAAAAAAAATATCAATAAGATTTAAAATTGATCAAAATGAAATCTTAGATAACTTAAATCAGAGAGAAAAGTTGGGATCGACAGGAATAGGAAATGGTATTGCAATACCTCATAGCAAAATAAAAGGTATTAAAAAATTATTCTCTCTTTTTTTAAGATCAAAGAGTCTTGTTGATTTTTCAGCAAGTGATTCAAAAGGGGTTGATATTATTTTTGTTATCATAGCTCCAGAAAACGCAACAACTGAACATTTACTTGCTTTATCAGAAATATCGAAGTTCCTCAAAATTGAAGGTGTGACTGAAAAATTAAGAAAACTAAAAACAAATAAGGAAATTCAGCAACTTCTTCTTCAAGTCAATGAAGACTTATAGGTTCTAATCCGGATTGTAAAATAGCAGCTAAAGCTGTATCTTTTGTTTCAAATGCTGCCAACAAAGTTCCATCGGCACCATAAACAGAAAATATATCGGTCTTATAACTATCTTCAGAATGAAGTTCTTTTTTAATAAACGCAAAACCATTGTTGCCATATTCAAAAAAATTCTTTTCAAAGTTTTTATTTTTTTTTTCTAAATCATTCATCGTATTTTTTCTTCTTTAGGTTGAGGTTTATAAGATTTTTATCTTTTTTTTTAGAAGAGTCAGAAATTTCAATTTTTTTTGATTCTTCTTGAGGCACAGGTTGAGTGAGATCAATAAAAAGCAAACCATTTTCCATTGATGCACCTTCAACTTTGATTCCATCAGCCAGAATAAAGTTCCTTTGGAATTGTCTAGTTGCTATACCTCTATGAATAAATATTCTATCATTATTAGGTTCAGACCTACTTCCATGTATCAAAAGTTGATTACCTTCTAAACTAATTTCAAGATCTTCTTTTGTAAATCCGGCAACTGCGATAGATATCCTTAATATTTGTGCAGAAATTTGTTCTATGTTGTAAGGAGGATAAGAGTCGGATGATAATTTACTAATTCTATCAACGGTTCTTTCAAACTCATCAAAGCCAAGTAAAAAAGGGCTATTAAAAAGTGATAATCTTGTCAATTCATCCTCAATCAGTTCAAGAGCGATATTTTAAGACCTATAAAAAGCATCTAATATTAAAATATAATTTATATAAAAAATTTCAACCAAAAAAAAAAATTGGTGGAGCTGGTCGGGATTGAACCGACTACCTTCTGAATGCCATCCAGACGCTCTCCCAAATGAGCTACAGCCCCTTACTGACAAAAAACTTAAAATAGCTCTTGTTAAAACTTTATATACTATCTTTTCAATTTATTTAATGCTCGAAGACAAATCAAATAAAATAAATGAATGATTTATTAATTTTCCTCTCTATCTTTTTCAATATCGATAATGTTTTCTACATTTTCATCGTCCTCATCAATTACTTCCTCAGAAACAACTGATTCTTCGTCTACTTCAATACCTTCAATGTCAAGATCATTGTTTTCAACTACATTATTAGCATTTTCATTTTGTTGTTCTTTTGTTACTTTTGGTGGTCTCCCTCTTTTTGATATGTTGGTAAGCATATTTACATCTGATCCGCAACTTGGACACACAAGCGGCATTTTGTTGAAATCAAAAAAGAGTGTTCCGCAACTTGTGCACTTTCTTTTTGTACCCTTATCAATATTATTTAAATTCAAATTATCCTCTTAGTCTATTTACATTATTTTTAATTGTTCTATTTTAATTTACATGAGAAAAACTAATACTCTTAAATCTTATAAAAGTAAATCCCTTATTGGAATTATTAATATACCAGGAGATAAATCCATATCACAAAGAGCTGTTATTTTTGCCTCGCTATGTTTTGGATTAACAAAAATTTTTGGTTTACTTAAATCAAAAGATGTCTTAAGTACAGTCAATGCTCTAAAAAATTTAGGTGTAAAAGTTAAATTTAAATCTGATATATGTGAAATTTCAGGAACTGGTGGGACTTTTAAAAAACCAAAAAAACCTTTAGATCTTGGTAACTCCGGGACTGGGGTTAGACTATTAATTGGTATGTTATCATCGAAAAATATTGAGACAACTTTTGAAGGCGACAAATCTTTATCAAAGAGACCAATGTTGAGAGTTATTAAGCCCCTCGAAAAGTTTGGTGCTAAATTCAAAAGTAATAAAGGAAAACTTCCACTAAAAATACTTAAGTCAGATTATTTAACTCCATGCATAGTAGACGAAAAAATTGGTTCTGCCCAAGTAAAATCCGCGTTAATCTTATCAGCGTTGAATTTAAATGGAACTACAATAATTAATGAAGTAGTACCCTCAAGAGATCATACTGAAAATCTCCTTAAATATTTGGGTGCTGATATAAAAATAAGAAAGAAAAAATTAGAAAAAAAAATTATTGTTAATGGTCCACAAACTTTAAATAGAAAAAAAATCAAAATTTGTGGAGATTTTAGCTCGGCATCCTTTCTTATAGTTGCCGCAATGGTTTGTAAAAATAGTAAAATAGTTTTAAAGAACGTTGGTATAAACTATTTTAGAATAGGTTTATTAGAAGTTCTTAAAAAAATGAATGGTAAATTTAAAATACTAAAAAAATGGACTGAAAATGGAGAGAAAGTAGCTGATCTTGAAATTAAATCATCAAATTTAAAAGGGATAAAAGTTTCAGGAGATATTTCTACAAGGCTTATAGACGAATACCCTATATTATTTGTCGCGGCTTCATTTGCTAAAGGTACAACTGAATTTATAAATTTGAAAGAATTAAGATATAAGGAAAGTGATCGACTTTCTGCGATGTCTGAAGCGTTGGAAAAATCTGGAGTTAAATTAAAGCAAGAAAAAGATTCTATAAAGATTTTTGGTTCAAGAAAACAGAATGGAGGTGTGAAAATTAAAACATATAATGATCATAGAGTGGCAATGTCTATGCTTGTTTTTGGACTTGCATCAGATGAACCAATTAAAGTTGATGATATAAGTATGATTAAAACATCATTTCCTAATTTTGCAGAACTATTAAAAAAAATTGGAGCAAAGGTTAAGTATGTTCAAAAATAAAAAACCTGTAGTTGCAATTGACGGAACCTCGAGTTCTGGGAAAGGAACTTTGGCAAAAAGCATCGCTATTGCAACTAACTTCGATCATTTAGATACAGGTTCTTTGTACAGGTATTTAGCTCATCTAAGTGTTGTAAAAAAACAGAATATAGAAGAAATTATTTCTAAAAATCCACAAATAAATTTATCAGACTTGTGCAAATTAGACCTTAGAAAAGAATTAATTAGTAAGAAATCTTCAATTATTGCCCAAAAAAAGATTGTAAGAAATTTTTTAGTTAAATTTCAGCGAGAGTTCGCGAATAACCCTCCCAAAGGATTTGGATCAATAATTGATGGCAGAGATATTTCAAGTAGAATAATACCATGTGCAGAAATCAAATTTTTTGTTGATGCTAACATACAGACAAGAACTAATAGAAGAATAAATGAGATTAAAAAAAATAAAACATCTAAACCTGTATTCCAAGAAATTTATAACCAGCTATTGGAAAGAGATAAAAGAGATAAGGAAAGAATAGAATCCCCACTAGTAAGAACTCAAGATTCTATTTATATCGATACTTCTGACTTGAAACCAGACGCTGTTCTAGAAATTGCACTTTCTAAATTTCAAAGTATTTTTCCAAATATGCCAATTAAACATTGCACTTAATAAGAAAATTTTGTAATTGTATGTTTGAGATTTAAAATATGACAGTTGCAAACGAAAATAATTTTAGTGATTTACTTGAACAAAGTTTGACAGGCTTTAATAAAAAAGAAGGTCAGATAGTTAAAGGAACAGTTTTATTTGTTAAAAATGACAGTGTTGTCATTGATGTTGGGTTGAAATCTGAAGGAAGAATACCAATTAGAGAATTTTTTTCCCCAGGTGAGGAACCGAATATCAAACCTGGTGATAAGTTCGACGTCTTATTAGAAAAGCTTGAAAATAAAGAGGGTGAAGCGATGCTAAGCCGTGAGAAAGCTAGAAAAGAAGAATCTTGGGTTAACCTTGAAAAATGCCTTCAATCAAAAGAACAAGTTACTGGAGTAATAACTGGAAGAGTTAAAGGTGGTTTCACAGTAGATATCAATGGTGCTGTTGCTTTTTTACCAGGTAGTCAAGTGGATTTAAGACCTATAAATGACATCTCGCCACTGATAAATAAGCCACAACCCATGTTAATTCTAAAAATGGATAAATTTAGGGGAAATATTGTGGTATCTAGAAGAGCTATACTTGAGGAATCAAGAGAAGCAGACAGATCGAAACTACTCTCTGATATAGATGAAGGTTCAAAACTCAAAGGTATAGTTAAAAATATTACAGATTATGGGGTTTTTGTTGACTTAGGTGGTATGGACGGTTTACTGCATGTTACTGATCTTTCATGGGAAAGAGTAAATCATCCATCAGAGGTACTAAAGGTAGGTGACGAAATTGATGTGCTGGTAATAAAATACGATAAAGAAACAAAAAGAATTAGCTTAGGGGTTAAACAATTAACAGAAGACCCTTGGAGTGATATTAAAAAGGATTATAAAGTAGGAGAAAAAATAAGAGCCAAAATATCGAATATAACAGATTATGGCGCTTTTGTGGAGTTAAAAAAAGGCGTTGAAGGTCTAATCCATGTTTCGGAAATGAGTTGGACTAATAAAAATGCAAACCCAAACACAGTTATTTCTGTCAACGACGAAGTTGATGTGAAAATTCTTGAGGTTGATATTGAAAAAAGACGCATAAGTTTAGGTTTGAAGCAATGTCAAGAAAATCCGTGGGAATCATTTTCTAAAGAAAATAAAATAGGGGACATCATCGAAGGAAAAATAAAAAATATAACTGAATTTGGCATATTCATTCAACTTCCAAAAGAATTAAATGGGATGATACATTTATCTGACATTAGCTGGGACAAATCTGGAGAAGATGCTATTAAGGATTTCAAACAAGAAGACATTGTTAAATCGAAGATTTTAGATATCGACATCGAAAAAGAAAGAATATCGTTAGGTATCAAGCAACTTATAAAATCAAAAAACAATACATCTGAATTAATTGGTAAAATCTTCACTACGGTTATAAAAAGAATCGAAGAAAATGAAATAGAAGTACTAATAAATGATAAAGATAAAGGAATAATTAAAAAGTCAAACTTAGCAAAGATTAAATCTGACCAAAAAACATCAAGATTTGCCGTGGATGAAAAAATTGATGCTAAGGTTATTGGGTTCAATAAAAAAACCAAAGTTTATGACTTATCAATCAAAGAAGTTGAAATTGCAGAAGAAAAAGAAGCACTCAAGCAATATGGATCATCATCGTCTGGAGCTAGTTTGGGAGACATACTTGGTGCCGCACTCGAAAGTAAAAAAGACGACACAAAGAAGAAGCCTGAAAAGGATAAATAATTTTGAAAAATATTCATTTTGATGATTTTTTAAAGCAAAGAAGGAAAAAATTAATCAGAGGTTTATTATTTTTCGTAACCTTTATATTAATATTATTTTTCTTAAATCTGTTTTTAAAAAAAGAGTCTCCATTTATAGCAAAGTTATCAATAGATTCAATTATAATGAATAATCCTGAATTTATCAGAAAACTTGAATCATTAAAAAATAATAAAAATGTAAAAGCAGTGTTAGTCGATGTTAACAGTCCAGGAGGTACAGTTGTAGGTAGTAGAGAGATTTATAACAACTTAAAAAAAATAAGTGAAAATATCCCTGTTGCTATTTCCATGAAAGAAGTGGCAGCTTCAGGAGGTTATATGGTAGCGCTAGCAGGAAATAAAATATTTTGTTACGAAGGTACAATCACTGGCTCAGTTGGTGTGATAATGCAATCTGTAAATATAGAAAAACTTCTTCAATCTTTAGGAATTGAGCCCGTTATTTTTAAGAGTGGTGAACTTAAGGCAAAACCAAACCCAGTTGAGGGTCTTAATTCTAATGAAAAAGATATAATACAAAACGTAATAGAAAGTATTCATGAAAGCTTCCTTACAATGGTTAAGAACAACAGAAAAATTTCTGAGGATAACCTAAAAATCATCTCTGATGGAAGAATTTTTACAGGAATTGAAGCCAAAAAGATTAATCTGGTTGATGAAATTGGAAGTGAAAAGGATGCACTCGATTGGTTGAAAACAGAAACAAGTGTAGAGAAAGACATAGATGTAATCAAAATTGAGAACGAAACAAATTTTTCAAATATTTTAGATATTTTGTCATTAAAGAGTATACTTAAAAAGAAGATTGCGACAAGCAATGGTTTGTTTGCTATATGGGCGCCATATTATGAATAAATCTGAATTAATAAACTTTTTATCTGAGAAATTCAAACATTTGCCAAGTAGAGAGATTGAAAAAATGTTTGAAAAAATAATTTCAAGTTTCTCTGATTCTCTTGCTAATGGTGAAAGAATTGAAATAAGGAATTTCGGCTCCTTTTCTATAAAAAATAGAGAAAAACGAGAAGCTAGAAACCCGAAAAGTGGTGCGAAAATATTTGTAGAATCCAAAAAATCGATTCATTTTCGATCAAGTAAAATCATGAAAAAGATTCTAAATGAAAAATAGTATTAAAAAACTTTTCAATTTTTTTTTTTGTTAATAACACTTGTTTTCCTAATCCCGTTTTCAATTGCAAATAAAAAAGCCGTCCTTATTAAGCTATTTCCTTTTTCTTATGAAATTGTTGTGCCCTTGTATTTGTTAATTATAGGAATTTTTTTTATTGCTTTTATTTTTGGATATGTTTTTTCTAAAATTACGAATTTTAAGTTAAAAAAAGATGGAAAGTAAAAAATATATCTACTGTGCACTCGATTTCAAAAAGATAGAGGAATGCGAAAAAATTTTGATGAAGATAAAAAATTATATTGGAGGTATAAAATTAGGTCTTGAATTTTTTATTGCTAATGGACTTCTCGGTGTTCAAGCTTTGAAAAAATATGACCTGCCAATTTTTTTAGATCTTAAGCTTAATGATATTCCAAATACTGTAGAAAAAGCAATTGAATCTGCATTAATGGCTAATCCAGATATGATAACAATTCATATGAACTGTAACTACCTTGTTTCTTCCTTTATTAGAAAAAAAATAAAAAATACAAAATTGATAGGTATAACTTTACTAACTAGTTTAAATGATAATGACTTAAAAAAACTTGGTATTCATGAAAATAGTGAACAATACGTAAACAGACTCGTGAAAATTGCTATTCAAAATAAGTTTGACGGAGTTGTTTGTTCTCCTAACGAATTAGACATATTAAAAAAAATTTTACCAAAGAATTTCATTATGATTACTCCCGGAATCAGGCTCAACAGTAAAATCAGAGATGACCAAAAGAGAATAATGAGTCCAGGAGAGGCAGTTAAGAATGGAGCAAATATAATTGTTGTTGGTAGACCTATAACAAAATCTAAAAACCCTGTTAAAATTGTAAAAGATATAATAAAAGATATAGAAGTTTATAAAGGTTAAAATGTCATTAAAAATAAAAATTTGTGGAATAAATTCAAAAGAAAGTTTTTTGGCTTCAAAAAAAGCTGATTATATTGGTTTTGTTTTTTTTCCTAAATCCCCAAGATTTATTAATGCAGAGACTGCAAAAGAATTATCTAATTTACGTTCTAAGAACCAGTCAATTGTAGGATTATTTGTTAACACAGATGAAAAAGTTATCGAATATATTACTGAATATGTTGATTTAGATTACATTCAACTACATGGGCAAGAAAATATTAATCAAATAAAGAATATAAAAGGTAGAACAAAAAAACCAATCATAAAATCCTTGCCTGTATCTTCTAAGGAAGATGTTGAAAATCACAAAGATTATTTAAAGATTTGTGATATGTTGCTTTTTGATACGATGCCATGTGAAAATGATTTGCCTGGTGGAAATGGAAAACACTTTGACTGGAGAATACTAAAAAATTTTAAATCAAAAAATGATTGGATGCTTGCAGGAGGTATAAACATTGAAAATGTTAAACAAGCCGTTGAAATAACAAAGGCGCCGATTGTAGATTTGTCTTCAGCTTTAGAAATTAAACAAGGACAGAAATGTCCAAAAAAGATTAAAAAATTTCTTAATTATGCGAAATCTAATAGGATATAAATATGAAAAAAAAAATAAATTATAATCAGTATCCAGACGAATCTGGTCATTTTGGAAAATTTGGAGGACGATTTGTCGCAGAAACATTGATGCCATTAATTCTTCAAGTTGAACAGGAATACAAAAAAGCAAAGAAAGATCCAAAATTTAAAAAAGAACTAAATTATTATTTAAAGCATTATGTTGGCAGACCCAGTCCTCTTTATTTTGCTGAAAGGATTACAAAAAAACTCGGTGGGCCAAAAATATATTTCAAAAGAGATGAATTAAATCATACAGGTGCTCATAAAATTAATAACTGTGTTGGTCAAATATTACTTGCGAGAAAGATGGGAAAAAAAAGAATTGTTGCAGAGACGGGAGCTGGTCAGCATGGTCTTGCAACAGCAACTGTTTGTGCTCTTTTTGATTTAGAATGTATAGTCTATATGGGTGAAGAAGATATAAGGCGTCAGGCTCCAAATGTTTTTAAAATGAAGCTGTTAGGGGCAAAGATCATACCAGTTAACTCTGGCACATCAACTTTAAAAGATGCAATGAATGAAGCACTAAGAGATTGGGTATCCAATGTTACAGATACTTTTTATGTTATAGGAACTGTGGCGGGTCCTCATCCTTATCCATTGATGGTAAGAGATTTTCAATCAGTTATTGGCAAAGAGGCAAAGAAACAAATTTTAAAGGCTGAAAAAAGACTTCCAACTCATTTAATTGCTTGTATTGGTGGGGGGTCTAATGCGCTAGGTCTTTTCTATCCATTTCTGAAAGAAGAAAAAATAAAAATTATAGGTGTTGAAGCTGGTGGATATGGTATTTCCTCGAACAAACACGCTGCTTCTATCTTAAAAGGCAAGCCAGGCATTCTTCATGGAAATTATACTTATCTTCTTCAAGACAAGAACGGTCAAATATTAGACGCACATTCAATATCTGCTGGACTTGATTACCCCGGAATTGGACCAGAACATTCTTGGTTAAATGAGGTAGGGAGAGTTGAATATGTTAGTTCAACAGATACTGAAGCGTTGGATGCTTTTCAACTGTGCTCCAAATTAGAAGGTATTATTCCTGCTTTAGAACCATCTCATGCATTGGCTTACATATTTAAATCATCCAATAAATTTAAAAAGAATGACCTTATAATTATGAATATGTGTGGTAGAGGTGATAAAGATATTTTTTCTGTATCAAAAAAATTGAACTTTGACCTTAAAAGCTTTTAATGGATAGAATTACAAAAAAATTTAAAGAGTTAGAGGGCCAAAAAAAAAAAGCATTGATAGGATTTGTTTCTGCTTTTGATCCTGATTATAAAATTTCGAGAAAAATAATTAATAACATGCCTTCTTACGGGGTAGATATTATTGAGATAGGTTTGCCATTTTCAGATCCGATGGCTGATGGGCCCACGATTCAAAGATCTAGTTTAAGAGGAATAAAAGCAGGTTTTAATTTGAGCAAAACATTTGATTTAATAAAAGATTTTCGAGTAACTAACCATCATACACCTATAATTTTTATGGGTTATTTTAATACTTTGTTTCAATATGGAATAAAAAAATTTTTTTCAAAAGCAAACAAAAGTGGTGTTGATGGTGTTATTTTAGTTGATTTACCTCCAGAAGAGGATGGCATAATCTTAGATTACTTAAGAAAAGATAAAATTAGTATTATAAGACTTTTAACTCCAACAACAGATAAAAAAAGATTTAAAACAATTATTAATTCAGCAAGTGGTTTTCTGTATTATGTGTCAATAATGGGGATTACAGGCACTAAAAAACCATCAATAGAGCATTTGAAGAAAAAAGTAGGAGATATTAAAAAAAAAACATTATTACCGTTAGTTGTTGGCTTTGGGATAAACGAAAGAGAGCAGGTTGAAGCAATTTGTAAATTTGCAGACGGCATCGTCGTAGGATCTTCAATAGTAAAAATCATTGAGGGATTCTCTAAAAAAAAATATAATGAAGCAATTATGATAGATAAAATAAATAAATTTATAAAATCACTAAGTGATGGTTGCTATTTTAAAAATTAATGTGATATGAACTGGATAACCAATTTTGTAAGACCAAAATTACAAGCAATTGTCGGAAAAAAAGAGGTCCCGGATAACTTATGGGAAACATGTAATGTATGTGGTCAAATGTTGTTAAAAAGAGAATTAGAAAAAAATCTTTTTGTTTGCAAAAGTTGCGATAATCACTTCAGAATTTCAGCCAAACAACGACTTGATTTAATTTTAAATCCTGATTATTCATTGATTGACACACCAGAAATTAAAATTGATCCATTAAAATTTAAAGATAAAAAAAAGTATTCAGAAAGAATAAAAGCCTATCAAAAAAAATGTAATCAACATGATACAATTCTTCTTGCTTCTGGGTTTATTAACCAAAACAATGTAATTGTAGCCGTGTTTGACTTTAATTTTATGGGTGGTTCAATGGGTATGGCAGCGGGTGAGGCGATTGTAAAAGCAGCAGATTGTGCATTGGAAAAAAATTGTCCTTTAATAATAATTTCTGCTTCCGGTGGAGCCAGAATGCAAGAAGGAATTCTTGCTTTAATGCAAATGCCTAGAACAATAATAGCAATCAAAAGTCTGGAAAAAAAAAGATTACCATACGTATCCATTCTAACTGATCCAACTACAGGTGGAGTTTCTGCCTCATTTGCTATGTTAGGGGATATAATTATTGCTGAAAAAGGAGCGATAATAGGTTTTGCTGGGAGTAGAGTTATTGAGGAAACAATTAAAGAAAAGTTACCCCAAAATTTTCAAAAATCTGATTATTTAAAAGAGAAAGGAATGGTAGATATTGTCGTTCATAGGAAAAATCTTAAAATTTCTCTTGAAAAAATTATCAGACATTTATCTTCTAACCTAGAATAAACTGTGAGCAAATCTGAAAAGATATTAAGAAGACTAGAAAATTTACACCCAAAACAAATAGATTTATCTTTGAACAGAATTAAAGTCTTATTAAAAAGACTTGGTAATCCAGAAAAAAAACTTCCGCCAACCATTCATGTTGCTGGTACGAATGGAAAAGGTTCAACACTAGCATTTTTAAGATCAATTTTTGAAGAAAACAATTACAAAGTACATGTTTATACTTCTCCACACCTAATAAATTTTAATGAAAGAATAAGGTTAAATTCAAAAATTATTACAAATGATTTTTTAATTCAATTGTTAGAGGAGTGCGAATTTTATAATAAAAATGAACCCATTACATTTTTTGAAATTACAACTGCAGCAGCATATCTGGCATTTAGCAAAATTCCATCAGACATTCTTTTGTTAGAAACAGGGTTAGGAGGTAAGTATGATGCTACTAATGTCATAAAAACTAGTATTTGTAGTGTGTTAACGCCAATCTCAATGGATCACATGAACTTCTTAGGAAACTCTATAAAATCAATTACTAAAGAAAAAGTAGGCATTTTTAAAAACAATGTGCCAGCTGTGATTTCCAAACAAAATATTGAATCATTCGAAATCATTAACAAAGAGTCCCAAAAAAAAAAGGTTAGACTTTATGCGTACAATAAATTTTGGAAAATATCAAAAATTAATCCTACAAATTTCAATATTAAGGTGGGGAGTGAAAATTTTAATATTCCTGTTCCTAAACTTTTTGGTCATCACCAACTGTATAATTCAGGTACAGCTTTCACGGTATCCAAAGTTCAAAATATACTTAAATTGAATGATGAACTTACATTTACAGGTATTAAAAAAACCTTTTGGCCTGCTAGAATGCAAAATTTAAAAAACGGAAAGCTAAAAAAAATAATAGGTAAGAATTTTGAATTATGGTTAGACGGTGGCCACAATAAACATGCCTCAGATATGTTAAGATATAACTTAGAGAATTGGAAAAAATCAGAGCTTTTTCTTATTTTTGGTATGCTAAGTAATAAAGAACCCAAAGAATTCTTAGGTGAAATAATAAAATATTTTACAAACTTGTACGTACTTCCTATTCATGGTCATGATTATATCAAATCTAATGATCTGAAAAATATCTACATTGATTGTAAACAAAAAATAATAAGTAAAACAAAGGTTGAATACGCTCTAGAAGATATAAAAAACAAATGCACAAAAGGGAAAATTATAATCTGTGGATCTTTGTATTTAGCAGGTGAGATTCTTAAAAAAAATGGAACAAAGATAATTTAAGTACTTTGATCTATCCAATTTAATAGATCCATTTTTGACAAAAGTCCTACTTTTGTATCCTTAAGTTTACCATTTTCAAACAATAACAAAGTTGGTATACTTTTTATGGAAAATTCTGCAGCTAAGTCTTGATTCTCGTCAAGATTAACTTTACAAATAAGAATCTTCTCTTCTAGATCTTTAGAAATTTCTTCTAGTATTGGAGCAAGCATTTTGCATGGAGCGCACCATTCAGCCCAAAAATCAACTAAAATAAGTTTATTCTCATTATGAATGGTTATTGAAAAATTACTTTGATTAAGGTTTAGTATTTCAGTCATAAAATATCCTTTGTTAACAAAAAAGTTTTTTTGATAATGATTTATCAAATTTAATTACAGATGGATTAGGATCATTATAATATGAATTTAAAAAATTTATATACATATTATATTGATCCAACTGATTTAAATAAAAGCTACTAGTTTCTTCCTCTTCAATGAGAAGAGAAAGTGAATCTGCTTCTTCCATAGCAGAGGGCAATGTAGTGAATTTTTCTTTTCTCAGGGAATTAAATCTTTCTGATATTTTTTGATGAACTCTTTTAAAAACTTTTTCAGGTAAAAACTCTGGATAGTTTCGGTAAATATGTCTAGCAGCAAAAAATTGAAGTCTAGGATCCTTGAATTTTGATGCAAACTTCCATTTTTCTTCCCATTTGATTTTGTCAAAATCTTCCATAATAGTTTTGTCTTGAAATGAAATATTTTCTGAGTATATTGTTTCTTCTTCAAATTCACAGATGTTTTCATATTTCTCTGCCTCATCAATTAAAATTTTTTGTAGTTCATTAATTAAATTTGAATTTTTTATTAACTCTACTCTTTTTTTGATCTCAGAAACCTCAATATCTTTATATGGATATTTCTGAATTGAATATTTATAATTTAAGATTGCAGGTTGTTTATTTAATTTAAGTTTTCTAAAACAGTTGAAATTCTTACCTTCAAATTTTTTATCATAGTATAGATTTTTTAGAGTTTTTGGATCAAGGTCTAAAATAATCCTTGGATCAAATTTTAGGTCGAATGCAATAAGGTAATTATTATAAATTGGATGATCGAATAAATAAGTCATTAAATAATAATAATGATTATTAAAGTAATAACCATAATGTGAAAAAATCTCTTCTTGCTTTATTTTGTTTGTAATTTTGGTATTTTTTGTATTTTCAATGAAATTTAAATATAAGCTTGGTGAGTTATTCTTAATTATTTCAAGCACACCTTTTGTAGCCTCAACATCTGATATTGCCTCATGAGCATTTTCAATTTTAATATTATTTATTGAGGCAATGCTTTCTAATTTAAAAAGCATTTTTCCTTCATCATTTTTTTCAACATTTATTGAATTCGGTTCAAAGGCATGAGACATGGTAACCAAATTAAACACATCCCCTCTAAGATTATTATTTGTACTTGTTAAGTAAGGATACTGAAAAAACTCCCAGAGTGATTGTCTCAAAAACTCTTCATCAAAATGAATAGAATTATAGCCCAAAAATGTAACAGGTTTATATTGAGTAAGATAATTTCTTAATAGCTTAATCATTTGATATGAAGTATTTTTCTCTTCAAGTAAATCTGAGATTAATAGTTTATTTACCCGTAAAGCGCCGAGTGATGGAATTGTATCTGGGTTTAATCTTGACTTAAGGTTCAATCTACTAATTTCCTTTAATTCACTATCATAACAAATCATACCTGCTTGTAAAATTTGATCAAAGCGAGATGATCTTCCAGATGTTTCAAAATCATATACTATGAAGTGCATTTTAGGATTCTAATCCCTTCGCTCTATTAAGATCGTTAACAGTACCTAAATGTAACCATCTTTCCTCATCAGTCAAACCAAACAATTTACTTTTTTTTATCATCAAATTAAATATATCTAAAAGTGGAAATTCAGTACGTTGATTTTTCATGAATGTGTTTGGTTTTAAAAGAGTAATACCAGAATATACATATTTTTTCTTAATATTTCTATTATGAATTAAACCAGATTGAGAGTTTTTTTCAAAGTCAAAATCTCCATGACCATTATATCCAAAAAGATTTTTTTTTTTTTTTAAAATTATAAGAGCTCCCATTTTATTTTCCCAACTATTTGATAGTCTTTTTAAAACTAAGAAATTTTTTTTTGTAAGATAAATATCTCCATTTATTAAAAAAAAAGGCTTCTCTAGATCTTCAAAGTAACCTGCATGAATTGCATTTTTTACCCCACCACCTGTGTTGAGAATTTTTTTTTCGACTATGACTTTAACATTTGAACCAAAGTTATTTTTTATATATTTACTCATAATCTCATGTAAATGATGAGAATTAATAATTATTTCATTGATGTTTAAGTGAAGTAAATTCTCAATTAAATGATGAATTAATGGTTTACCTTTGAATTCTACAAGTGGTTTGGGACAAAATTTTGTAATTGGATACATTCTTTTCCCAAAACCAGCCGCTAAAATAAATGCTTTATTAGTAATAATTTTATTTTTCATAATTATTAGAATATCAGTGGTTTAAGAATCTTTCCAATTTCATGAAAATTTTTATCATTAAGTATATCTCGTAAATAGTCTTTAATCCTAGGTAAATGAAATAAATAGGTTGGCATTGAATCACGTGCATTTAATCTGCAAAATATTCCCAAAACTTTTAAGTGTCTCTGCAATGCAAGAATTTTAAAAGAGAATCTAAACAGAGTTTCATTTTTAAAATTCATATTTTTTAAGTAATAATTTAATAATTCCTCTCTTACTTTATTATTTAAACATTTTCTAGCATCTTCTAGTAATGACATTAGATCGTAAGAAATGGGCCCTAACAACATATCTTGATAATCAATCCAAGCACATTTTTTTATGCCTTCTTCATTTTTCAAATAAAAAAGGTTATCAACATGGAAATCCCTATGAACTAGAACTTTTTGTAGTCCTTGTAAATGAGAAAATAGTTCAGAGAAAAGATTTACTAAAATTTTTTTTTGGGATATTGATATATTTTTATTATTAAAAGGTAAGAACCACTCAAAAAAAATATTTAATTCTTTAAATAAAACATTTTTATCAAAACTTTTAATTTTATGTTTTTTTTTATTTTTATGAATAAAAACAAGCGTATCAATCGCAAGTTTATAAAGTTTGATTTTATTTTTTGTATTTAAAATACTTCCATATTTATTTTCTCCAAAATTTTCAATTATTAATATCCCGTACTGAGAATAATCATTGTAAATTTTTGGTACCTTTATACCACATTCTTTTAAAATCTTTGTGGCTACAATAAATTTATTTAAACCAATTTCTTTAGTATTATCATACATCAGTACATTTTTAGTTTTTTTAGAAATAACTTGAAAATATTTTCTATTAGATGCATCACCAGCTAAAAATAGAATTTCATTAAAATTATATTTTTTTTTTAATAATATATTTTCCAATTCTTTTATTAAAATATTCATTAAGTTAAAGATCCATTTTCAATTTCAAACCACCAGTAAAAAAAATCTTCATAAATAAATTTTTATTTGAATCTTCTTTAAAATGTATTTCTATTCTTTTTTCTGGTAATAAAGGTTCAATTAATTCAGGCCACTCAATTAGCACAAGGTTATTCAAAGCTTCTTCGTAATCTAATAGAAAAATTTCTGATAATTTTGTTAGTCTATATAGATCAAAATGCCATATATCAAACTTTTTCAAGTTATAGATTTGAAGCAATGGAAATGTTGGACTAACAACATTTATTTTTTTTTGTGAAAAATAATTAATAAAGTACCTAGTGAAGGTTGTTTTTCCAGTGCCCAACCCACCTCTTAAAGAAATGAAAAAGCCATCTTTGGCTTGTCTCGCTAACAATTCTGCTACATTTTTAGTGACACTTAAGTTAGGTAAATATATTTTAAATTCATCTTTCATTTTAAATTAAATTACTCATATAATTAATAATCATTATAAACTACAAAATTAATATGAATAATGAAAATTTAGAAACTGACGTTTTAATAATTGGATCAGGACCAGTTGGGCTTTTTTGTGTTTTTGAATTAGGCCAATTAGGAATTAAAAGTTTAGTAATCGATTCACTAGAAGAAATAGGTGGACAATGTACCGCTCTATACCCTGAAAAACCAATTTATGATATACCTGCTTATCCTAAAATTTCAGCACTTGATTTAATTAAAAATTTGAGCTTACAAATTGAACCATTCAAACCAATTATTGAGTTAAATCAGAAAGTTATAGAACTGAAAAATATTGATGATAAATATGAAATTCGAACTACCGCAAACAAAGTAATTCAAGCAAAATGTGTCATTATAGCCGCAGGGTCGGGTGCTTTTGGACCTAACAAACCACCTGTGGAAAATATTTCTAAATTTGAAAATAAATCCATATTTTATTCAGTTAAGAATAAGTCAATTTTTGATAAAAAAAAAGTAGTAATCGCTGGGGGAGGTGATTCAGCAGTCGATTGGGCAATTGAATTGTCAAAAATTTGCAAGAAAATCTATTTTGTTCACAGAAGAGAAAAGCTTAGAGCTGCTCCAAGTAATGTTTCAAAACTTAAAGAGATATGTGCTACTGGATTGGTAGAAATGATAATACCTTTTCAGATTTCTAATTTAGTAGGTAAAGATGGAAAACTTGACGAAATTATCGTGAAAGATTTTGATAATAATTCACTTAACCTTAAAGCTGACTATTTTCTTCCATTTTTTGGATTGTCCTCAGATCTTGGGCCAATTAAAGATTGGGAGTTAAGCATTGAAAATGGAAATTTAAAAGTTGATCAATCCACTTGTCAAACTTCTAAAAAGGGTATTTTTGCAGTTGGAGATGTTTGCACATATTCTGGAAAATTAAAACTTATTCTTACTGGTTTTTCAGAAGCAGCTATGGCTGCACATTCATGCTATAAGAGAATCTTCCCAAACAAAACTCTCCGATTCGAATATTCTACTTCAAAGGGAATTAACAAACTCTAATATCTATATTCATCATTTTTAAATGGACCATTAATGGGTACATTTATATAATCACCTTGTTTTTTTGATAACTGTGTAAGCATAGCTCCAATTTTATCTAAATGAAGTTTTGCAACCTTTTCATCCAATTTTTTAGGCAAAACGTAAACCTTATTTTCATATTCTTTGCTATTTTGCCATAGTTCAATTTGGGCCAATACTTGATTACTAAAAGAAGCAGACATTACGAAACTTGGATGACCTGTTGCACAGCCTAAATTGACTAACCTTCCTTCAGCAAGTAGAATAATTTTTTTACCATCAGGAAACTCAATTTCATCGACCTGAGGTTTAATATTTTGCCATTTAAAATTCCTCAACGATTCAACTTGAATCTCAGAATCAAAATGTCCAATATTGCAAACAATCGATCTATCTTTCATATCTCTCATATGGTCAATTGTTATTACATCTATATTTCCTGTAGCAGTTACAAATATATCAGCTTTTTTAGCACTACTTTCCATTGTAGACACCTCATAACCGTCCATCGCAGCTTGTAGTGCACAAATAGGATCAACTTCGGTAATTATTACTCTACACCCAGCTTGTCTCAGACTTTCTGCTGAACCTTTTCCTACATCTCCATATCCAGCTACTAATGCAATCTTACCGGCCATCATTACATCAGTCGCTCTTCTAATACCATCAACCAAACTTTCACGACATCCATACTTATTATCAAATTTCGACTTTGTTACTGAGTCATTAACATTTATTGCTGGAACTTTTAATAAATTTTGCTTTTCCATTTCTATAAGTCTTAAAACACCAGTAGTTGTTTCTTCTGACAATCCTTTAACGGCATCTAAATCTTTTGAAAATTTTTCATGCATTACTTTTGTCAAGTCCCCCCCATCATCGAGTATTAGATTAGGCTTCCAATTATTTGGACCATTAATTGTTTGTTCAATGCACCACCAGAATTCTTCCTCTGTTTCTTCTTTCCATGCAAATACGGGTACATTAGCTTTCGCCATAGCAGCTGCAGCGTGATCCTGAGTAGAATATATATTACAAGAACTCCATCTTACTGTTGCACCTAATTCTAAGAGTGTCTCGATTAATACAGCTGTTTGAATTGTCATATGCAAGCATCCAGCAATTCTCGCCCCACTTAGTGGCTTTGACTCTCCAAATTCTTCTCTTAATTTTATCAGTCCAGGCATCTCTGTTTCAGCAATTGATATTTCTTTTCTCCCCCACTCTGCTAAACTAAGATCTTTAACCTTAAAATCATTCATAATTTTCTCCTTTAATTTTTAGATTCTATTTTCGACCTGCTTTTTAAAATTTTCTAAATATCTTTTTATATCTTCACTGTTAGCTTGCTCAGTTACTTTTTGTGATAATTCAAGGCATTCTTTTAATGAAATAAAATTAATAAATTGTTTGACCTTTAATATTCTTGATGTACTCATTGACAGTATATCTATTCCCATTCCAATAAGCAAAGCAGTAAAAAAAACGTCACCAGCCATCTCACCGCAAATACTTACAGGTATATTAGCATTTTTTCCAGCTTCAGAGGTCATTTTGATTAATTTAAGTACAGATAAGTGTCCAGGATCGTATATTTTTGCCACAGTTTCATCTCCCCTGTCAATTGCTAATGTATACATTGTCAAATCATTAGTACCAATTGCAAAAAAATCACAGTGCTTTGCTAAAGAATCTGAAATTAAAGCAGCTGCTGGTGTTTCTATTAAAACTCCAATCTCAGGAATTTTATTTGAGATTTTTATTTTATTTCTTTTTAATTTTTTTCTAACATTTAAAATTATCTTCTTGGCTTCAAGAAACTCACTCACATTTGAAACCATAGGAAGCATGATTCTTAAGTTACCATAAAAACTGGCTCGTAAAATTGCTGAAATTTGTTTCTCAAAAATTTTTGGAAATGCAAGAGTTAATCTTATTGCTCTTAGACCCAAAGCTGGATTAGGTGAAGGAGGAATGAGTTTTTCAAAAGATTCTATTTGCTTATCATTACCTATATCCAAAGTTCTTATTGTAAGCTGTTTATTTTTAATTCCATACAAAGAATCTTTTATTAGATGAAATTGTTCATTTTCTGAAGGAAGGTTTTTTCTGTTCATATATAAATATTCACTTCTAAAAAGTCCAATTCCATCAATTCCTTTTTCCATAGCATCCTTTACCTCCTGAGATGTGTCAACATTTGCTTCAACAAAAATTCTTTTTTTATCTATTGTTAGTGGGGAAATATCTTTGAATGAAGTTAATTTTAGGTTTTGATTATTTTGATCCTCAATTATATTTGAATATTTTCTTATAGAAGCGTTACTTGGATTTCTAATTACAAATCCATTATCACCATCAATAATTATTTTTTCACCATTTTTAAGTACATCTAAAATACCTTTAACGCCAACCACAGTTGGAATTGACAACGAACGAGCAATAATGGCAAAATGTCCTTCTGGGCCACCTTGCTCACTTATCAAACCAGAAATTTTATTTTTTTGAAGTACCATTAAATCGGCTGCACTTAATTCTTCAGATACAACTACTTTATTGTTTAAATCATGCTTTATTTTTTTTCCTAATTTATTCACTTTCAAATTATTTATAATACGTTTGCAAACGTCCTTAACATCATCAAATCTCTCTCTAAAATAACTATCTTTTATTTTTTTATACTGTTCTTCGTGCTTTTTATGCTCATCAACAATTGACCATTCAGCGTTTATTAATTTTTTTTTTATATTTTTTCTTGCATCATTAACAAGACTAGAAGATCTCAACATTAAAACATGGGCTTCCAATATAAATTTCATCTCGTTATTACCCGACGAGTTTTTTGATTGAATACTTTTAATTAATTTATTTAGTTCAAGTATCGACTTCTTAACAGCACCGTTAAATCTTTCAATCTCTTTATTAATATCATCGTTGCTAATTTTATAGTGAGAAAAAGCTAACCCAACTGATTCTTTTAAAAAACACTCTCCAATAAATACACCTGAAGAGACACCTATACCTTTAAAAATTTTTTCTTTAGTGTTGGTTTGTTTGATTCTTTTTTCTTCTCCAAAGTTATTTTTTATTAATTCAGTCAGTTGCTGCAAATCTGAGGAAGACCTTTTTCCTCTACATTTAATTTCTATATTTGAACCTTGTTTGGCAGCTAAAGACATCAAGCCTAAAATAGAAGTGCCGCAAACTGAGTATTTTCCAGACTTAACAGATACCCTAGAAGAAAGCTTTGAAGAAATTTTAACAAATTTAGCAGCTGCTCTAGCATGAAGACCAAGCTTATTTGTTATTTGAATTTTTTTAACTGATAATTTATCAGTCAATTTTTTTTGTCCTCAAAAAAAGTAGATGCTGCGTTAATGTACTTTCTTCCTGATTCTTGAGAAATTTTTACAAGTTGATCTAAGTTAAGTTCTGTCCTAGAAGATACCATTTTTATAAGCATGGGCAGGTTGACTCCAGCTATAACCTCTGTTTTTCCATCAATAATTGTCGATATAGCTAAATTTGAAGGTGTGCCTCCAAACATATCCGTGGTAACGATAACGCCCTTACCACAATCCACTTTATCAATGGCCTCCAATATTTCTGATCTTCTTTTTTCCATATCATCTTCTGGAAATATACAAACATCGATTATATTCTTCTGCTCACCGACAACATGTTCTAAGGCTACAATAAATTCCTTAGCGAGTTTTCCATGAGTTACAATAACAATACCTATCATTTTTTTAAGTCTCTATGCTCTAAAGAAATCTCAATTTTTTTGCTAAAAATATCTTTACTAAACTTTTCAGCCATCATGACTGATCTATGTATACCACCAGTGCAACCAAAAGCAATAGTGAGAAATTTTTTACCTTCAGTTAAGAAGGCTGGTATTATTATTTTGTGAGTTTCTAAAAAGAGTTTATAAAAGTTTTTAAAGTTTATTTGTCCAGAAATATATTTAATTACCTTACGATCTTTTCCAGTTAATTTTTTTAGTTCCTTTATATAAAAGGGATTTTTTATAAAACGCATGTCTACCACTATATCAGCTTCTCTCGGTATTCCGTATTTATAGCCGAAAGAAAGGATTCTTAAATTAAGTTTTAAATGCTGGCTCGTAGAATAATTGGTCTCTAGAATCCTTCTTAAATTTGGCAAATTTAAATTTGTTGTATCAATTATATTATCTGCAATCTTTTTTAATGGTTTCAACCAAAATTTTTCTTGTTCAATTATATCGTTAATCGGTATATCTAGTTTTAATGGATGAGGACGTCTTGATTCTTTAAATCTGTCAATTAGTGTTGAAGATTCACAATCAAAATACACTAAATGAATGTTAAATGATCTTCTATTAGATTTAATAAATTTTGAAATATCTTTACTGTTAAAATCTCTACTTCTAACATCGATACCAAATGAAAAGAATCCTGCTAATTTTTTTGCAGTAATTATCGGTAATAAAGAAAAAGGTAAATTATCAACAGCCTCATATCCAAGGTCTTCAAAAATTTTCAAAGCTGTGGATCGCCCAGCACCTGATAGACCTGTAACAATTATTAGTTTGCTCTTTTCATCCACTAAATCTCTCGTTAAGTTTCAATTTAATTTTTGCAACTGCAGAAATTTCGTTCGGTTCAAGTTCCAAATGAGGAAAATTTAAACCTAATAATCTTTTTTCATTTTTTGGATATAATCGCTCAGTTTTTTTTTGCACAAGGCTAACTATTATTTTCATCTTAACATTCTCAACGTAAGGAACTTTTATTATTCCCATATTTCTTATCTCAAGAAGGCCATATATTGCCTCAATTGAAAAAAGAAAAATTTCATTCTGTTTTTTCAAACAAAGAGTCTGATCATCACTAATTAATGTTCCTCCTGAATCAATTAATCTCAAAGCTAAATCTGACTTTCCAGAACCTGAATGCCCAATAATTAGAATTCCGTTATCTTCCACTGCTACAGAAGACCCATGTATTCTTTTTGAAACCATTTCTACATTTTATCTAATTGATTAGATTTTAACTTCTTGTTCAAAACTTTTATTGTGGTTTTATAATTAAATTTAGTAGTAGAAGAAAACTTTAAGTCGAATTCATCAAAATCTTTTAATGCTTTATTTAATCCAAATAACATAATATGCAGACCCTGAGGTTGTAAATAGAGTTCACTTCGGGCATTAATTTTAATTTTTTCTAATTTTTTCATTACTGAAATATCATTTTTTAAAATCCTTGTATGAAATTCACCCTTTTTAGCACAATCGCACGAAACTGAATCTAAAACTATATCCTCATTAGAATTATTAAAAATGGATATGTAAATTGAAGTACTTTTTTGAGTCGGAAAAGTCTCAAACGTGTATCCTCCATGAAGAATTAAACCTTCATTTGCGAAAGTAAATTTATAAAATAAAAAAAAGAAGAGAAAAATCAGCTTTTTTAAATCTAGGAATTTTTTAGTTAAAAAAATCATTTGTAATCACCACCTATTATATTAACACTAATTTAAGATTTTGTACTTATGGATAATAAAAATATCAATTTTATTTCAAGACAATTAATGAGATCCTCAACAAAGGGGTATCTTTCTACTGAATTTTGTAAAAAAAATAAGGAGAAAGTCAAAATCACACATTTAAAAAAACCTATTCCATTTTCTTCTTTTATAATGACTGCTTTTGATTATGACGGAACTCCTTTATTATTACTGTCAGAATTATCAGAACATACGAAAAATTTAAAGGAAAATAATATCGCTTCATTGATGTTCTACGAAGAAATAAAAAATGAAAGTTTTTTTCCGACGTTTAATTATAAAAAAATTAGGTTTAGATGTAGTTATGAAGATCCAATGTCTAGGCCAAGACTCACCCTTCTGGGTAAATTAGAACTCACATCCTCAATTAGTCATAAAAATCGATTCATTAATAGACATCCAGCTTCAAAACTCTATGCAAATTTTGCTGATATGAAAATGTATAAGTTTAATATCATTAAAGGCCACCTTACTGGAGGTTTTGCAATGGTTAAGTGGTTCGAAAAAGATGACTTAATATACAAAATTACAACGGGTTTTGAAGAAAATGAGTTTGGGGTAATGCAACATATGAATGAAGAACATCAAATGAGCATTAATCTATACGCAAATAAACTTTTAAATGAAAAAAAGAAAAAAAATTGGAGAATAACGGGCATTGATCCGGAAGGGTTTGACATCAGAAATGGTAAAAACTTCAACAGGTTAATTTTCCAAAAATCTTTGAAAGATTCAAAGCAATTAAGGAAAGAATTTGTCTTACTTCATAAAAAAGCATCCACTCTTTAATGGGCCTCAGCCCAATTCAAACCATTTCCAATTTCAGCTCTCAATGGAACCGAAAAATTTATAACTGGCTTGAAACAAACCTCCATTATAGAAGCAATTTTTCTAGGAACACTTTCAATTTCACTTTTAGGAATCTCAAATATCAATTCATCATGAACCTGTAACAACATTTTTGTTTTCAAATTGCTTGAGGAGATGTATCTATCAATTTGAATCATTGATCTTTTTATCATGTCAGCAGCACCACCTTGAATAGGTGCATTTATAGCAGATCGTTCACCAAAATTTCTTCTTGCGGTATTTTTGTCATTAATAAATGGTATGAAAATTTTTCTACCAAAAAGGGTCGAAACAAACCCATTATCTTTACAATACTTAATAGTTGAACTCATATAATTTTCAATTCCAGGATATCTTCTAAAATATTTTTTGATGTAATCTTTGGCTTCAGAATTTGAAATATTTAATTGGTTAGCTAGACCATACGGCGAAATTCCATAAATGATACCAAAATTAATTGTTTTTGCTCTTCTTCTAAGTTCTGTGGTTAATTCAGATTCATTAACCTGAAATACTTCCATTGCAGTCAAACTATGTATATCGTTATTATTTTTAAAACCTTTAATTAGATTCTCAATTTTTGCAACATGAGCCAAAATTCTGAGCTCAATTTGAGAGTAATCGATTGAAACTAGTTTGTGATCTTTTTTTGAAATAAACGAACTTCTAATTTTTTTTCCCTCATCTGTTTTAATTGGTATGTTTTGTAAGTTTGGATCATTCGATGATAATCTTCCAGTTGTAGTGCTAGCTAGGCCGAAAGAAGTATGAACTCTTCCTGTCTCCTTATTACCTCTTATAACTAAACCTTCACAATATGTTGTTTTTAATTTATTAAATTGTCTCCAGTCAAGAATATCGTTTGCAATATCTACATTTTGGTTTTTTAGCTTTTCAAGTATAGCTACATCTGTTTGATAATTTCCACTTTTCCCCCTTTTACCGAATGGAAGCTTCATTTTTTCAAATAAAATCTCGCCTAATTGCTTAGGGGAGCCTACATTAAATTTTTCTCCAACTTTATCAAAAATAATTGTTTCAATTTTCGAAATTTTTTCTTCAAACTCAAATGTTAATTGTTTTAATTTTTCAATGTTAATTTTAATTCCATTTAACTCCATGTTTAAGATTATTGATATAAGGGGTTTTTCCATGTAAAAATAGAATGAATATTGTTTGTTTTTAAGAAGTTTACTTCTAAATATTTTCCATAATCTAAAAGTAATATCTGCATCCTCTGCAGCATATGTAGCCGCTGTGTTGATATCAACATAATCAAAAGTTTTTTTTCCCTTATCTTTCGTTATAACTGAAGAAAACTTCAGTGTATCATGATGAAGATATAACTTTGATAAATCATCAAGTTTATGCGAATGTTTTCCAGAATTAAGAACATACGACATTAACATTGTATCATCAAAATTTTGGGTTTTAATATCAAGACCATTTAAAATTATCAGATCATACTTTATATTTTGACCGATTTTTAATATTGCTTTATCCTCCATGATTGGTTTTATGATTTTAGTGAAAGTTTCCAGATTGAGTTGATTATCTAACAGTCCTTGATCATTTTTATGAGATAGAGGTATGTAACACGAATTACTTTCCTCTAGAGACATAGAAAAACCTACAATCTCAGCTTCCTTTGCTGATAAACTTGTAGTCTCGCAATCAATGGCAACCATTCCTACTTTATAAATTTCTTGTATCCACAAGTTTAGTTCCTCTTCATTGTTAATTAATAAATATTTGTTTTGATCAATTTCATGATAGGTTTCGAACGGTTCACTTTTTTTTAAATTTAAATCTGTTTGATTCTTTTTTTCTTCTGACTTTGTATATTCCGGGGATTCAATAATTTTTTTCTGATCAGGGTTCCCAAATTTTGATATAACTTGTGATTTAATTCTAGAAAATTCCATACTTTCCAAGAAAGGAATCAGCTTATTAACTTCCAAGGGTTTAAATTTTAATTTTTCCAGAGAAATTGGTAGTTCTACATCTTCCTTTAAAGTGACTAATTTTTTCGATATTATTGCCAAGTTCTTATTTGATTCAATTTTTTCTCTTCGTTTTACCTGAGGTATTGCAGAGCATTTCTCTAGTAAATTTTCTAAATTATCAAATTCATTGATTAACAATGAGGCGGTTTTTACACCTATTCCTGGTATGCCTGGTATGTTATCAGACTGGTCACCAGCCAGTGCTTGAACATCTATTACTTTTTTTGGTTCTACTCCAAATTTTTTTAATACATCCTTAGGGCCAATATCTTTCCTCTTTATTGGATCAAATAGTGTAACTTTATATTTTAACAACTGCATTAAATCTTTATCTGAAGAAACTATTGTAACTTTTATTTTCTCATCTATAGCCTTCTTTGAATATGAAGCGATCAAGTCATCAGCCTCGAAGCCCAGTGATTGTATAGAAGGAATATTAAACAATTCAGGTACCGTTTTAATTATGTCAAACTGTGGCAGTAAATCTTCAGGAGGATCCGATCGATTAGCCTTATAATCTCTGTAAATATCATTTCTAAATGTCTTCCTAGCAGCGTCAAAAATAACTGCAACACAAATTCCTCCACCTTTTTCTTTTTGAATATCCTCTAATAATTTTAAAAGCATATTACAGAATCCAAAAATGGCATTTACAGGCAATCCATCAGATCTTGTCATCATTGGGAGGGCATAATAAGCTCTAAAAATATAACCTGACCCGTCAACTAGAACTATTTCATCAATATCCTTCTTATTCATTTTCTTTTGAATTTCATACTACAATATGGACAAGTTGTAACCTTTGTATCCGATACCTCAAGATAAATTCTTGGGTGACCGTCGGATTTATTTTTTCCATCACAAAATATTTTATTTTCTTTAACTAATTTTAAATCCATTTGAAAAACTGCTTTCTTATATTTAAATATATAACAATATATTTATCTTAACATAAACTCTTTTTATCTTTAATCTAATGTTAAAGCCTAATAATTTTGTAATTGAAGTTGAAAATTTATTTAAAAAATATAGTGGTGAAATTATTGCTTTAAATAATATTAACCTAAAAATTCCTCAAGGTTCTATTTTTGGACTTTTAGGACCAAACGGAGCAGGAAAAAGTACTTTTATAAATATTTTAGCAGGATTAGTAAATAAAACATCTGGGAGAGTAAAAATTTGTGATGTAGACATAGATGTCAATCCTAAAACCGCTAGAGGATCGATCGGGGTAGTTCCTCAAGAAATCAATATAGATCCATTTTTTACACCGATTGAAATTTTAAATTTGCAGGCAGGCTTTTATGGTCTGAAAAAAAAGGATATGTGTAATAATCTGATTCTAAAAGAAATTAATCTGTCTGATAAGGCTAATGCATATTCTAGGAGTTTGTCAGGTGGTATGAAAAGAAGATTAATGGTAGCTAAAGCAATGGTGCATTCACCACCTGTTTTAGTTTTGGATGAGCCTACTGCCGGGGTAGATATTGAATTAAGAAAAAAATTATGGGCTTATATTAAAAAATTAAACACGTTTGGAACAACTATAATTCTTACGACACATTATTTAGAGGAGGCTGAAAATTTATGCGATAATATTGCAATTATAAATCAAGGGAATCTTGCAGCATGTGATACAACTGATAAGTTATTGGCAACAATTCAAAGTAAAGAAATCAACGTTGAGGTGGAAAAAAATTTTAATAAGGTTCCTTCTGACTTGAAGGATTACCTGATAAATTCAGATGAAAAAACTTTTACACTAAAATACAAAAAAAATGAAATTAGCACTGGGGAAATTATTGATATAATAAAGCAAAATGGGTTAAAAATAATTGAAATCTCTACTCGAGAATCAGATTTAGAAGAGATTTTTTTAAAACTTTTAAATAAACAATGATTTTTGATTATTGATAAATAATTTTTTAATGGTATTTTTAATTAATGTTAAATCTTGTATGTATTTTAGTAATTACAGCCTTTTCAAAAATCAGTATTTCGGATGAAATAATTAGAGACAGAAGTGGAAATTATTATTTAATGAAGGATGATGGTTCTTTTAAAAGATTACCACCACCAAAACCAGGAAAAAAATATATAATCAAAAAAAATACCAAACATTACGAAAATGAAACTAAGAACCCTAGAAGAAGTAAACCTAAGTCAAAATTTGATACTCGGTCTGCAAGAAAGCATTTGCCTGGAAAAAATACACCTGGAATCCAATAACTTTAAAAATACAGTAAAAAAAATTTTAAAGCCACACAAATACCTATTTTTATTGTTTTATTATAGATTTTTAAAATGGAAAAGTTAGAATTTTCAAAAAAAGAATTAAATAGATTTTTACTGCTCGGAGAAAATAATTCTTATATAACTGATCAGAATTATCCACTTATCAGGGCCTTTAAGAGAAAAAATCTTCTTGCTATTTTTTGCACGTTAAGAATAAAAAGAGAAACAACTACAATTAAACTAGGAACTTATCCTAATAATTCTATGGAAGAGATATACATTAAGTTTGCAGTTGCACAAAAAATAGCCAAAGCTGGTAATAACCCAAATCATGTTTTTGTTTCCAATAAGATTGAAGATAATATATCTAATGATAGAACACTACTAAGTATCACCAACATTTTTTTTAAAGAAAAGAATCTGAATACAAAATACGCAAAAGATTTTGTAAATACCCTTAAAAAAAATTTACATGAAATATTTGAAAGTCCATTGAAAGAATTTAAGAAAGCTTATTTAACGCAAAAGATAGATGATTTATTACAGAGAGAAAAAAGAGGAACAGCTAAAAATTTATTAAATTATTTGTCTACATTGCTTAATTTTTCCCTAAAAACAAGATATTTTGGTGAAATTGATGAAATATTAAAAATTCTAAACCATTGTAGTACTTTAAAAGATAAATATAAAAAAAAATTCATAAATAAAAAAAATTTAGACAAACATGAAATTTTAAAAATGATAAATAAACTTGATAATAAGCAATTGATGAAAGTAAAAAAAATGTTGAAGGAATTCAATTGAATCCAGTAAAAAGAAAATTTATTTGGAGTTTTATACAAATTTAAGGGAAAACAACTTTTGAATAAATTAACGCATGATATCAGTCATCCTAAAGGAAGTAATCCATTTGCTCAGATTTGCTCGGAAACTAAAAAAAAATTTAAGTGTTCTTGCAAAGATTTTGAAGATAAGGGTTCTGAAAAACTTATAAAATACTTAAATGATAAACATGAAAAAAGGAAACCTAAATTAAAACAAAGGGAGGAATTAAATTTAAGGTTTCCTAATATTCATTTCTGATTTTTCAGAAAGGGTCTTATAATAAATAGCAAAATTCATACCAAAAAGATAATTGATAAAATGAAGGAAATTTTCCAGAATTTAAATGATAATAATATAACCTGTGCTGCTGCCCTTTTTCCAGCAATTCTTTTAATGATGATATCCCTAGGGAATAGATATTACACATTAAGTTTATTAATTAGAAGATCTATAGGAAATCTAAATATTATAAAATGATTCAAAAGTTAATTATAGGTAATTTTAATAAACATCCAAAAGGTCTGATCTTTTTATTTTTTGCTGAATTGTGGGAGAGATTTAGTTACTACGGAATGAGATCTATTTTAGTTTTATATCTTATTTCAGATTCTAATTCACCTACACCAGGTGTGGGATGGACAAAAGTTGAGGCTATTAGTCTTTACGGTTGGTACACTGCACTGGTATATTTTGCTTGTATACCAGGAGGAATTATTGCTGACAAAATGCTTGGTTCAAAAAAATGCGTAATAATTGGGGGTGCGCTTTTATGTATTGGTCATCTTTTGTTATCAATTTCAAATAACTTTTTTTTCTTCACAGGCCTTGGATTTATAATTGTTGGAGTAGGACTACTTAAGCCTAATATTTCTGCTCTTGTAGGAGCTTTATACAAAAAAGAAAGCAACATAAGGGAACAGGGATTCACAATTTTTTATGTGGGTATAAATATTGGAGCTTTTTTAGCTAGTATAATAGTTGGCTTAGTTGGGGAAACTTATGGCTGGCATTATGGTTTCTCATTGGCAGGAATTGGCATGATAATAGGTCAAATTGTATTTGTAAGCGGGAGAAATTATTTACCAGAAACAAAGATAAAAAGAAAATTAATAACTCCACAGAAAAAACTCTCAAGTATTGAAATTGATAGAATAAAAGTTTTACTGATTTCATTTCTAATTATTCTTTTTTTCTGGGCTTCATTTGAGCAAGCCGGGGGACTAATGAATATTTATATTTTTGAGAAAACTAATAGAACTATATCTTGGCTTGGATCTTGGCAAATACCTGCTGGATGGTTTCAATCAATTAACCCACTTTTAATTATTATTCTAGGCATACCAATTTCAACAATCTGGTTGAAATTGAATCAAAAAAGAAAGAGATTTAGTTCATTGTTTAAAATGACGACTGGCATTATGATTATGGGCTTAGGTTTTATTTTTATGTTTTTTGCTAGTTTAGAGTTCGAAAAAGGTGGAAGCTCAGCAATGTATTGGATTTTTCTTGCGTTTCTATTTCATACCGTTGGCGAACTATGTGCGTCTCCAGTAGTCTTGTCATTTATAACAAAACTTTCTCCTGTAAAATACATATCCTCAATAATGGGAATATATTTTGCAACTATGGGATTAGGAAATAAGCTTGCTGGAACGATTGGACAATTTTCTCAGAGCTTTGGCGAATCAAAAACATTTCTAGGAATCACAATTTTTTGTTTAACATTTGGAATGATAGTTATGATATTCTTAAAAAGATTAGAGAAGTTAAGCCATAATGCAGATTGAAAGTTTTTGCGCCCGTAGCTCAATTGGATAGAGCATTTGATTTCGGCTCAAAAGGTTAAGGGTTCGAGTCCTTTCGGGCGCACCAAAAACTATATCGATAAGAGTGCGCCATTTTTCTTTAGCCATAAAATATCATTTTTATAGTCCTTCTTAATTTTGTAAATTTCTTTCCAAAAACTTAAAGAATGATTGGGTTCAACTAAATGACAGAGCTCGTGAATAATCACATAATCTATAACAGATACTGGTGCCATTATTAATTTCCAATTGAGACATATATTTTTTTTTTCATAATAACACAACCCCCATTTTGATTTATATTCCTTGATAAAAGCGTTATTAAAAGTAATTTCAACCCTGGAAGAAATTTTTTTGATTCTTGCTAACAAAAAATTATAAGCAGAAAGTTTGAACCAGTTTATTAAATTTTTTCTAATTTTATTATCTGATAAGCTATTATCTTTATAAATAATGTTTGTCTTGCTAAGACTAATACTTAAACTATTTGCCAACTCGAGTTTTAATTTTTTTTTAGTTCCTAAATAAAAATAAATATTTTTTCTTCTTCTCTTATCTAATAAACACCTATTTTTTAATTGAATTTTTAACTTTTTATTAATCCAAGACTTTTTTTTATCTATAAAATTTTGTAATTTTAAATCTGATATTCTATAAGGACACCTTATTGTGAGTTTTGCGTTCTCAACTTTAATCTCAATCGACTGTCTTAAACTTTCGAATACCTCAATTGTTTGATTTTCAAAACAAATAGTTCTCGCAAGGTCTTCATTTTTTGGATAATAATTCTTAAGTTTCTTTATAAAGTTCATTAATGACCTATGAATTCTATTGTAAATTTAGAATAGTTTTTTTTTATGAGTGTTAAGGATCCGTAACCAATTTTTTTCCAATTTTCCTCTACTAACTTATCAAATGATATTTTACTAAGACTTGATAATATACAATTTATGGAACCAGCATGTGCAACAATAAATATATCATTTTTGCAATTCAAAATAATTTCTCTGCAAAAAGATTCACATCTTTTAAAAAACTCCGAGTTAGATTCCCCATTAGGTATTTTATAGTTCATTAGGTTGTCTTGCCATTTTTTTATCTCTTTTCTTGAAATTTTGCTAAAAGGCTGCAATTCCCAGTCTCCAAAATATAATTCTTTTAATCTTTCATCAATTTTATAGTTTTCGCAAACTTGGTTAGCTAATTTAGTACATCTTCTCAATGGACTAGAGAAAGATACGATATTTTTGAAGTCAATATTTTCTTGTTTTAATTTAATTTTAATATCATTTACTTCGTTCATAAAATTACTTGAAACATCAACGTCTGATTGTCCATAAAATGTATCAGCAGGAACATTTAATGAGGTATGTCGTAATAAGTAAATTTTCATATATTTAACAAAAACTAAAAGAAATTTAATAAAAACTTAACAAAAAATTTATACTATCTATCAAGGTCTTTAAAATCACCTTCAATTATTTTAGAATTTTTAGATCGATTATTCGAACTCGAAAAGTTAAAATTTCTACTAAAGTTTTTAATCTCATTGGGGAAAAATGAATATACAATTTTTCTCAATGGTTTTATTAAAACAATCAAACCAAAAATATCTGTTAAGAAACCTGGTATCAATAATAAGATACCCGCTAACCTTCCAAATATCCAATTAAGCGGTGATTTAATGTCCTTTTCAACATTAAACTTAAAGGAAACTATTAACCAAAAACCTATTAAACCAGTTAAAATCACTAACAAAAGTGCATTCCAAAAACCCAATAAATCTCCAAATAAGATAAAAAACATTATTTCGAGAAAAGGTAAAGCAAATAAAAATTTAATACCCATATTTAAAATTAACATTAATTACAATTTTATTAAATAATTAAAATCCTATGGTTGAATTTATCCAAACACACTCATCAAATCAAATTTCAATTTTTCTATCTTCTTTCTTATTAGGCAGCTTAATATTTTTTTCAGCAATTATTGCACCTACTGTTTTTAAAACGCTACCCGAAAAAAACGCAAGATCTTTTATAAGAAGTATGTTTCCAAAATTATATTTATGGGGAATTGTGGTAAGTTTAATCAATTCTGTAAATTTAATTTTTTTATCACAAAATGCCTTTTATATTTCAATCATTATTTTTTTAGGTTTTTTATTTAGTAGAGAAATATTGATGCCAAAAATTAATGCGTTAAGTGACGCAAAGAATCAAAAAAAATTTCAGCAATACCATACCTTAAGTGTTTTAATTTTTATAATTCAGTTAGTATTGATATTTTCAATCATTTTACTAATTAGATGAAAATACCATTTTTAATAATTCAACATCTACAAATTTTTTATTAAAAGACTCTCCCTTTAAAAGTTCAAAAGGATCGTTGGGTTCTCCTAAATCTGAAACAACTAAACTTGCTAAGTCAAATTTTTCCTGATTGGTATATTTAGATGGTGTAATAATTACTTTCAATCCAGCTTCGTATGCAGACAGCATTCCTCTTGGTGCATCCTCAATAGCTAAACAAGAGTTCGGATGAAGTTGTAATTTTTCTAAAGCCCACATGTAAAGATCCGGTGATGGTTTTTTATAATCCACACAATTACCATGAGCTATTACCTCAAACCATTCTGTAGGATCAATATCTAAACCTTTTTTAAATAGATTTAAAAGGTTCTGCTCTAATGTATCTGAAACAATAGCCAATCTAATTTTAGCTTTACGTAATTCATTTAATAATCTTACAACTCCTGGTCTAGCTTTAATTTTTATCTCATTCAAATTTTCTACATAAATCTGGCTTTTTAGTTTGTGAAGTGTGTTTACATAATTTGAAAAGTTTTTTTGTTTAAGCATTTCAGGCCAAGCCCTTTTTATATAATAGTTTATTCTTTCTTTCCCTCCACCTACAAATATGAGTTCTTTATAAATAGCTTCGTCCCAATACCAAGATAAACCATATTCTTTAAATGCTTCATTAAAAGATATTCTGTGAATTTCCTCACTTTCTGCAATTGTTCCACCAACATCAAATAGAACTGCACTAAGATTCATTTTTAATCCTTTCAATTATACTTGAAGTAGATTTTCCTACCTCTAAATCAATCAACTTAACTTCACCACCCCATTTTTTGATTTCAGTGTACCCTACAACATCTTTTAATTCATAATCTTGTCCTTTAAATAAAATATCAGGTTTAAGGTATTTTATTAATTTAATTGGCGTTAACTCGTCGAATACTATAATTAAATCTACAAATGAGAACTTCGAAAGGATGAAAACTCTCTCTTCCTCGTTAATAATTGGTCTATTTTTTCCTTTAATTTTTTTCACTGATGAGTCACTGTTTAAAGCTAAAATTAAATAATCACAATTTTCTCTTGATTTTGACAAATATTTTACATGTCCAGAGTGAATAATATCAAAACAACCATTGGTGAAGCCTATTTTACTACGAGTTTTTATTTGATTAATTTTAAATTTTGCTTGATTTGCCGTACATAATTTTTTTGTAACTTGAGAATTATTGACTACCTCATCATAATTAACACTTGCTGTTCCAAATTTTGAAACTGCTATACCAGCTGCTTTATTTGCTACTTTTGCAGAATCGACTATATTCATTTTTGTTGCTAAACATAGTCCTAAATAAGATACAACTGTATCACCTGCACCTGATACATCAAATACCTCAAGTGCATTAGATGGTAAACTAACAGAAGGTTTATTTATTTGGGAAATTGTCATGCCTTTAGAACTTTTAGTTGTTATCAAACATTTTAACTTAAAAGATTTAATAAGTTTTTTTGAAATTTCTTCAATTTTATCTTTTTCATCCAAGTCTGTCATTTTCAACCTCTTTGAAGCAACAAGTAGTTCTTTTAAATTGGGAGTCAAGATAGTTGCGCCTGTATAATGATCAAAAGACTCTTTTTTTGGATCTACTATAATAATTTTTTTATGTTTTTTTGATAATTTTATAATTCTCCCAACTAAGTCTCGAGACAATAATCCTTTATTATAATCTGATAATATAACTAAATCAGAATCTTTTAATTTATTGGTAAAACAATCTAATATTTTCTTTTTCAGAGAATTCTTAATCTTAATATTTTTTTCCGAATCTACTCGAAGTATCTGTTGTTGACCTGATATATACCTTTGTTTTTTTGTAGTCATTGAATTCTTTTCAATTAAAAAGTTTACTGTTAATCTTTTCTCAACTTTGCTTAATTTTTTTAGAATTCTATAATTTATGTCATCACCAACAACGGATATTAAATGACATGATCCTCCACCTGAACAAATATTTCTGGCTACATTTCCTGCTCCTCCTAACACAAAGTTTTCTTTTATAGTTTTTAGTATTGGGATAGGAGCCTCAGGTGAAATTCTTTCAACATCTCCATGAACATAAGAATCCAGAATTACATCCCCAACACATAAAATTTTTACATCCTTAAATTTATTTTTTATGGAATCTATCACTTCTGTTGTTTTTTTAAAATTTTTTCAAAGTATTCAATTGTTTTCTTTAGACCATCGATTCGATTAACCGATGGTGACCAGTTAATCTGATTTTTTGCTAAAGTTATGTCGGGACACCTTTGTTTTGGATCGTCTTGAGGAAGTTTTTTAAAAATTAATTTTGCTTTACTTCCTGTTATTTCTAAAACTTCATTTGCTAAATTTTTAACTGAAGTTTCAACTGGATTACCTAAATTTATTGGCCCAATTAAATTTTTCTTGTTCATCATAAGAATCGTACCATTAATTAAATCAGTTACATAACAAAATGACCTTGTTTGTTCTCCATCACCGTAAATAGTTATGTCTTTATTGGTTAATGCCTGAATAATAAAATTTGATACAACTCTCCCATCATTTAATTGCATTCGAGGACCGTAAGTATTAAAAATTCTAATAACCTTAATGTTAACTTTATGTTGCCTGTGATAATCCCAAAAAATTGTTTCCGCACATCTTTTGCCCTCGTCATAACAAGCTCTTGGTCCGTTAATACTTACTGAACCTTTATACGACTCATTTTGTGGATGAAGCTCTGGATCACCATAAATTTCTGAAGTAGACGCTTGGATTATTTTTGCATTAGTTCTCTTTGCTAGTCCAAGCATGTTTATTGCTCCATGAACACATGTTTTAATTGTTTGAACGGGATCATTCTGGTAATGTACTGGAGATGCTGGGCAAGCAAAGTTAAAAATTTCATCAACTTCAAGAAATAAAGGAAGCGTTATGTCATGTTTTAAAACTTCAAAATCTTTGTTATCTATTATTTTTTCAAGATTATCTTCATTTCCAGTATAAAAATTATCACAACATATTACATAATTACCATTTTTTAATAATTCCTCGCAAAGATAAGATCCTAAGAAACCAGCTCCACCAGTTACTAATATTCTTTTATTCATTTTAACTCAATTTCAATAATTTTTTTTTCATTTTGTCTCAAATCAAAAGATGACTGCTCAAATTTTGGTGCACTTAAAAAAATTGAAGGGTTATTACTAAATCCATATTTTTCATTTGGAATACCAAAAAATGAATCGAATTTATCATTACTATTCTCATCATGAAAAATTGCTACAGCGTAAATACCTTCTTTTAAATTATTAATTTCATAATTATTCTCAATAATTTTTGAAATTTTTTCTTTAAATCCTAAAAGTTTTCCTTCTTTTTTTGGAAACTTTTCTTGTTCATTATATATAGCTATATGAATTAAACCACTTTGATTATCAAAATTTTTTATTTTTAAAATCAAGTCTCCTGATTGTACATTTTTGAAATTCAATATAGATAAAAATGCTAAGAAAAATAAAAAATTTGAAAAGTATTGCACTAAATTAAATGTTTGAGATATCATTAATTATATTTTAAATACCTTTTGTGGATATTTTTCATTGATAATAAATTACATGTATAAAATTACTTTATCTATATTTTTATTATTTTCTTTTTTTAAAAACGATCTTCATTCTTCTGAAAATGATAAAATTAATGTAAAACAGCTTATTGTAAATTCACAGTTTGCACTAGAAAAAATTTCTAACACCGAAGATCTCGCTAACTTTCAAGATTACTTAAAGAACTCAAAAGCTATTTTGATTTTTCCAGAGTTATATGAGGGAGGTCTATTTTTTGGTGCGAAAGGTGGAAATGGAATACTATTGATAAAAAAAACTAATAATTGGTCAGGACCTTTCTTTTATACAATGGGAGGTGTAAGTGTTGGTCTACAGGTAGGAATAAAATCTGGAACTATGATCATGACCGTTATGTCAGATAGAGGACTAAAATCGATTATTAAAGAAAGAGTAAAATTTGGAGTTGATATCGATGTCGCAGTTGTTGATGAAGGAGTAGGTTTTTCTGCTGACAGTACGTTGCGTCTAGCAGATATTTTTTCTTTTTCAGATAATTCTGGTCTATTCTTAGGTAGTTCACTAGAAGGATCTTATCTGCAACCGAGAAATGACTATAATAAAAAATTACATAACAAGTCATTAAAATCAGGCGATATACTTAATAAAGATTTTATTACTAAAAGTTCAGAGAAATTTTCAAAATTAATCAATGATATTTTACTTTCTAAATGAGTGAGAAAGATACTGAGTTATTACTTGTTTTTTGTGGACATGGCTCTAGAAATAGAGAATTTATGAATTCTTTTTTATGTTTCTTCAGGAAAATGAAAAGAAAATTCGATATCAAAATGAAATATTGTTTTATAGAAATTAATAACCCCTTAATAGATTTTGTTTTAGAAACATCTTGTAAAAAATATAAATCGATAATTTTTATTCCTGCACTTATTTTTAAAGGAAAACATTATTTAAAAGATATAAAAGATAAAATAGATATTTATTCCAAAAAATTTGAGAAAAAAATTATTTTAACAAAAAATCTTAATTTAAATAACGAATTAGTAACGATCTTTAAATCAAAAATTAATGAAAAAGTTACTAATCGAAAAAGATCTATGCTTCTTACGTGTGCTTCCTTTTCGAAGGAAAAAAATAATGTTCAAATGCTTAGTCAGTATTCTAAAAAATTATCAATGGATTTAGAAATTAAAAACTTTAATTACTTTTTGTTTGGAAGTGAATCAAAAGTTATATCTAATCTAGAAAAAGAGATAAAAATCGGTAGTCTAAATTTTATTGTTTTACACCCTATTTTTTTATTTGACGGTTTTTTATACAACAAAATAGTTTCTAAGTTTAAACAGGTCTTTGGTAAAGATCTATTTGTTACAGAACCACTATTGGATGAAAAAAAAGTTTTTGATATTTTCTACAAAAAAATTAGAAAGAAATTAACATTACTTGAATAATTTCCTAATCTCTGACTTTCTTGAAAACTTTGCATAATCATGAACTGATCTACCAGAGTAGTCTAAAATGTCTTGATCTGCACCTAAAAAAATTAGTTCTTTAACAGATTTAACATTTTCACGTTCTACAGCTATCATTATTGAGGTTCTACCCATACTGTCTTGAAAATTTAAATCTGCTCCTTTATCAACTAAAAATTTTATTAATTCAGATTTTTCAAGCATTACAGAATACAATAAGGGTGTAATTTTGTCCAAAAAGACAGAATTGATATTTGCTTTATGCTGCAACAGAAGTTCGATCATCTTCTTATTATTATTTTTAACAGCATACGCTAAGGGGATCATTTTATCTGAATCAATTTTCGAACTAGATTGTCCTTCCTCTAAAAGTTGTTCAAGTCTTTCAAGATTTGCTTCTTTTAAAGCTGATTTATAGACTAATTCAGGAAATACTTCACTTTCTACTAAAGGATATAGATTATTAAAAAAACAAAAAAATATTAAAAGCTTAAAAGATATTAACTTTTTCATAATCAAAAGTATATTATAATAATGATTACAAGAAAAAGTATTTTCTTAATTGGAGCGAATCCAGATGATTTTAACGACATTACATATGGAGCTTTATCAAATATAAAAAAGTCTGATTGTATAGTTATTTCAAAAATTTTTAAAAGAAATTTTTTAAAAGTTTTAAAGCAATTTGATATTCCAATCCTTTTTGAAGAAAAAATTTCTTACAAAAAAAGTGAACGAAAAAAATTATGGGAAAATATTGAATTATTATTTGAAAAATATAATCATATTGCTCACATTAAAGAAAATGATCCAATAATTTTTAATGACGGTATTAGAGAATTTAATTACTTCAAAAAAAAATTTAATGTTCAATTTCAGCCGGGAGTTATAAATGTTGTTTCATTTCTTAACAAACTAAAACTTTCATTAACCGATAGAAGGCTGAATTCAACTGTTTATTTTTATGATTTTATTAATGAAGAGTTGAATTTCAATTTTTCTAGTTTAGGATTTGAGAAAATATTTATAAGAATTAATAAAACGGTAGATAATAGAAAATTATTTAATGAATTTAATAAGCTAAAGCCAAATTATGAAATTTCAATTTTATTTTTTGAAAGAAATTTATTGTTAAATGTTTTTGATAAAAATTTAATCGAGAAAATCAAGTATAATTTGTCCAAAAAAAGTAATGTCATCTTAATTTTTAGTAAAAGAAAATGAACCGATTTAGACCAAGTATAGCGAAGAATATAATCTTAATATTGTTTATTGGATTATTTTTGTTCTTAACTAATTACTTTACCAATGAACTAATTAAGCCAAACAAAAAAATTGATAATCAACCTGATATCGGAGGAAAATTTATACTTTTGGACCAAAATGAAAGGGTATTTGACTCTAGTACAATTAATAAACACAAACTCATTTATTTTGGATATACATATTGCCCTGATGTTTGCCCATTTGATATTTTAAAATTAGACAGACTTTTTACTGAAAATATAAAAATCAATCAAAATATAGTCCCAATTTTTATAACTGTTGATCCGAAGAGAGATTCAACCGATGAAATTAGAGATTTTCTTAAAAATTTTAACAACAAAATCGTAGGGCTTACTGGCAGTGTAAATCAAATTGATTCAATTCTGAAACAATATAGAATTTACAGAAAATTTTCTGAAGACCCAGATTCGAGTGATGATTATTTAATAAATCATACTTCTTTATTTTATCTAGTAGATGAAAATGATAAATATGTACAACATTTTAGTTCACAAGATTTTTTTGGGTCTACTAAAAAATTCTTCACTGATTACAAATTTTAATTATCTAAAAAGATTATCAATTAATTTATCAAATAAGTTTTCTTCATTTTTTGTTTTATTTTGTTTCTTTATTTTATCACTCTTAATTGTTAAATTCTCATTTAATTTTGAAATTGGTTTATTTTCGTGAGCTTTTTTCATAAAATCAGACCATAATATTGCAGGTGCATTTCCTCCAGTAATTTTGCGCATAGGAGAATCGTCATCATTACCAAACCAAACGCCTGTAACCATGTCTGACGAAAAGCCAATAAACCAAGCATCTCTTAAAGATTGACTGGTTCCTGTTTTGCCTGCAGCTGGCCTCCCAATTTTTGCGTTCTTTCCCGTTCCTGTTTTAATTGTTTCTTTTAGCATCCGAGTCATATCAAAAGTAATATTTTCTTCTAGTAATCTTCCTGGCCCAAAACCTTTTCTCAAATACAATAAATTTCCATCTACATCCTCAATTAATCTAACACCATGAGTCCATACTCCATTTCCGCCGTTAGCTAAAACATTGTAAGCACCAGTAAGTTCTAATAAATTTACTTCTGAAGTTCCCAGCGCTAAAGATGGTGAATTAATAAGTTTACTTTTAATACCTAAAGATTTTGCTTTTTTTATTACTTCTTCTCTACCAACACTTTCAGAAATTTTTACAGCAACGGTGTTTATAGATTTAGAAAAAGCTTCAGATATTGAAATATCTCCAAGAAACTCTTTTTTGTAATTTTCAGGTGACCAATCATCAACTGAAACCTCTGAATCTTCAATTTTATCATCAGGTAAGAAACCGTTTTCTAAAGCAACTAGATAAACAAACAGTTTAAAAGCTGAACCTGGTTGACGTTGTGCTTGAGTTACCCTATTAAATTGTGAATCACCATAATCTCTACCACCAACCATAGCTAAAACACCTCCGTTCAAGTCCAAAACTACAATTGCAGACTGATTTGCTGAAGGAAACTTTTTGGATATACTTGAAATAGATTCCTCTGCCATTCTTTGAAGTTCTTTATCTAATGTAGTTCTAACTATCAAATCCTCATTAATTTCCCCAAGATAAGATCTTACTCTTGGTAAAAGCCAGTCCACGAAATAACGTGAGCTTTTGGGAGGTTCTGAAATATTCTTTTTTGAATCAGATATAAGTCTATAATTTTCAACGTCATTTAGATTGATTAATGAATTATTAGCCATGTTTCTTAGCACTTTTTTTGTTCTCTTTTGGGAAAGTGTTGGGTTTGATATAGGATTATACTTTGAAGGCGCTTTAAGCAAACTTGCAATTAGAGCACTCTCGTATAAGTCCAGATCTTCCACCTTTTTGTTGAAATATTTTTCCGATGCTGCTTGCACTCCATAAGTACCAGAACCTAGATATACTCTATTTAAATATATGCTCAATATTTGTTCTTTAGAAAAACGAAACTCCAACCACAAACTCAAAATCACTTCATGTAGTTTTCTTGTTATTGAACGTTCTGGAGTTAAAAATAAGTTTTTCGCTAATTGCTGGGTAATTGTACTCCCACCTTGAATAATTCTTCTTGCTTTAAAGTTAACAAAGAAAGCTCTTGCTATTCCTCTTAAATCAACTCCTATATGATCAAAAAATCTTTTATCCTCTGTAACAATTACAGCATTGATTAAATCTTGAGGAAGTTGCTCGTAACTAATCGATTGGCCATAAATGTCCCCAAATGAAGCTAGGATTCTACCTTCTCTATCTAAAAATGTAATACTTGGTTGTCTGGTAATCTGAATTGATTCTGTTTCAGGAAGATTTAAGAATGCCCATACAACAGTACCACCCAAAAAAATTGTAAGCCAGACACTAAATACAAATAACCATTTTAAAAAAATTAAAGAGAATATTTTTTTTTTCATTACTAAGTTTTTATGGAAAAACTAAAGATTCAATTAAACATCTAAGTTAGAGACTTTTTTTGCATTGCTTTGTATAAATTCTTTTCTTTTTTCTACATCATCACCCATTAAATCAGAAAATACTTCACTAGCGTCTTGAGCTTGCTCAACACTTACTCTGAGAAGAGATCTATATTGAGGGTCAAGTGTTGTTTCCCATAACTGATCAGGGTTCATTTCACCTAAACCTTTATATCTTTGAAATATCAATCCTTTTTTTCCAATATTAATCATTTTTTCCGCTAACTCTGTAGGCCCTGAAAATTTAAAAACCTCGTCATTGCATTTCAGTTCTGGACTCGTCAGAAAGACATCTTGAAGAAAACTAGCCATTTTGTCTATTCCATCATATTTAAGAGAATTGATGTCATCACTATTAATTATAAACGTTTCATTCACATCTCTAATTAATCTTGAGAAAACAAGATTCTTTTCTTTATCTGCTTTAGCAGTCCAGCCTTTTTCAAATTCATTTTCAAGAAAGTTCAATCTTTTTACTACATAATCAATACTCTCAGCAAATTTTTCTCGAGAACTAAAGGTTTTGTTATTAAGAATGCCAGATATTGCTGCCTGCTCAAGCACTTTATACAAGCCTAAATTATTATCACATACTAAGTCTAAAAACTTTGATATTGATAATGACTTTTTATATATTTCAAATAAATCATTCCCAGAAATCTGTTCTCCACTTGACAAATTTAATACAGAATCGTTTATAACATCTTCTATAATAAAATTTTCTAATTCGCTATCATCTTTAAGATATAAATTGGTCTTTCCTTTCTTAATTCTGTATAAAGGAGGTTGAGCAATATAAAGAAATCCTTCATCAATCAGGACTTTCATTTCACGATAAAAAAAAGTCAACAATAAAGTTCTTATGTGCGATCCGTCAACATCAGCATCAGTCATAATTATAATTTTGTGATATCGTAGGTTATCTTTATTAAAATCAGTATAATACCCAGCTCCAAGAGCTTGAATTAATGTTCCAATTTCAGCAGAGCCAGCAATTTTGTCTCTTCTTGATTTTTCTGTATTTAGTATTTTTCCTTTCAAAGGAAGAACCGCCTGATTTCGCCTGTCTCTACCTTGCTTTGCTGAACCTCCTGCTGAGTCACCTTCAACAATGAATAATTCACATTTGCTAGCGTCTTTTTCTTGACAATCTGCAAGTTTCCCAGGTAGAGAACTAATCTCTAAAGTAGAATTTTTTCTGGACACTTCTCTTGCTTTTCTTGCTGCTTCTCTTGCAGCTGCAGCCTCATAGATTTTAGAAATAACACTTTTGGAATCTTTTGGGTTTTCTTCAAACCATTGAGATAATTTTTCTGAGACTATGGATTCAACAACAGGTCTTACTTCTGATGAAACCAATTTATCTTTCGTTTGAGATGAGAATTTTGGGTCAGGTACTTTTACAGAAAGTACGCATGTCATACCTTCTCTGGCATCTTCACCGGTCAAGTTTATCTTTTCCTTTTTTTGAATACCACTTTGCGATACTACCGAGTTAATTGTTCTTGTAAGTGCAGCTCTAAAGCCCGCTAGGTGAGTGCCACCGTCACGTTGCGGTATGTTATTAGTAAAAACCAAACAATTTTCATGATATCCGTTATTCCATTGGAGTGATAATTCAACTTTTACGTCTTCATTACTTCCTTTAGCAAAAATCGGTTCACTAATGACGCAAGTTTTAGATTTATCAAGAAATTTTACGTATCCTTTTAGTCCTCCTCTTGAAGATAGCAAAACATCTTTTCTCTCGCTTCCTCTTTTATCATAAAGATTAATTTTTATTCCAGAATTTAAATATGCTAACTCTCTCAATCTTGTCTCAAGCCTAGAAAAATTAAAATTTATGTTAGTAAAAATGTTTCTTGACACAAAAAACGTAATTTCGGTTCCCGTACCCTGTTCTGTGAGTTCTTGCTCCTTCAGAGATTCGATTATTTCTCCATTTTCAAATCTCATAAAATATTGTTTATTATTTCTTCTAATTGTAAGCTTTAACCATGATGATAAAGCATTTACAACCGATACTCCAACACCATGAAGACCACCAGAAACTTTATATGAGTTTTGATCAAACTTTCCTCCAGCATGGAGTTGTGTCATAATAACTTCTGCCGCAGAAATCTTTTCCTCTGAGTGCATATCCACCGGAATTCCTCTGCCATTGTCCTTTACCGTTACAGAATTATCTTTGTTTAAAGCTACCTCTATTGTATCGCAATAGCCTCCCATAGCTTCATCTATAGAATTATCAACAACTTCGTAGATCATGTGGTGTAATCCTGAACCGTCGTCAGTATCACCAATATACATACCCGGTCTCTTTCTAACAGCATCAAGTCCTTTTAAGACTTTAATGGAATCAGCATCATAATCAGTGTTTTGAGTCTCTTTAGCTTTTGAGTTCAATCTATCTCCTTTAAGATTTATTATAATTATTATATCATTATAATTATTTTTTTCAGCTACATATCATTAATATTTAGAAACAAAGTTTGATCAGAATATTTTAAATCTTTGTTCAAATAATTACAAGATACATCAGTTATCCATGTTTGGATATTTAATTTTACTAGTTCATCTAGTATAATTTTTATATAAAATTCATCTAGGTGGGCAAAAAGATCGTCAAGTAGAAAAATAAGATTTAAAACGTTTCTATCTTTTAAAAACATTATAAATAGGAAAATTACTGCGACCATAGTAATTTTCTGTTCACCAGTAGAACAATCATTTACAAACATATCTTTACTCTTGATATAAACTTTTACGTCAGTTTTATTTATTCCAAACTGAGTTCGTCCAATGATAGAATCAACTTTTCTATTTTCATATAATTTTTTTACAATGGTTTTCTCAACCTCTAACGAAGGTTTTCGTTCGAAATCTCTATCTATTATTCCATCTAATGAAAGTTCAATTTCAGGAAATGAAAAATGATTAGCAGAAGAAAATCTATTAATTTTTTTTAAAAACTGTCTTCTTGAGTCACAAATAATAACTCCAAGAACACTCATTTTTTTTTCTATGGTATTTAACCAGCTTTTTTGAGATTCAGAGAGTGAAAAGGATTTTATTATTTTAAGTCTTTCTTTTTGTAATTTTTGATAATTCGTTAAATTTTTTTTATGATTTTCATCAACATGAATAATCAAGGAATCAAAAAAGTTTCTTCTCTCTGATGAAGTTCCATTAAACATATTATACATATAAGGCAGTAACCAAAAAACCTTTATATGTTGTGCTAGTTTGTTATTGGATTCGATTTTACCATCTACTTTGATTATTTTTCTTAAATTATTTGTCTTTGATGATAATCCAATTCCTAATTTAACCACCTTATTCAGTTTTAGTTTTAAAATAACTGCAAACTCATGAGCTTTTGATTTTTCATTAACTAAGGAATAAAGATCTGCATTTCTCATTCCTGAACTAGTTGTTAATAAAGAAATTGACTCTAGAATATTTGTCTTCCCAGAACCATTTTTACCAGAAATAAAAATAATTTTTTTTTCTGTTTCAATTTTTAGGGATTTATGGTTCCTATAATTAGAAAGAAAAAGTTCTAATACTCTTACATTTCCTGACATAAATTGTTAAGATCTCATTTGCATAATCAGATACAATGAGTTAGGTGAATTTTCAGATTTCAATATTGTCGGAGCTGTATTTTCAGAAAATGTCAATGAAACCTCACCTGCCTTTAAAACATTTAAAACATCAAGGATATATTTTGCATTAAAGTTAATGTTTATATTTGGTCCAGTATATTTTACTTTAATTTGTTCTGTTCCTGCAGATTTCTCTTGTCCAAAGGAACTTACAACACACAAATCGTTTGAAATATCTAATTTTACGGTTCTAAATTTTTCCAAAGATACAGTAGATACTCTGTCAATTGTTTCAGAGAATGCATTGCAATCTGTTTTCATTATTAAATTATTATTTTTTGGTATTACACTTTCATAATCAGGAAAAGATGCGTTTAAAAGCTTTGACGTAATAATCAAATTATCTATTGATAATTGTATTTTAGATTTAGATATCTTTAATTCAACTTTTTTATCAAATCCCTCAAGTAACTTTGATATCTCAAAAACAGCCTTTTTGGGAATAATAATTCCTTTAAAATCATTGAGTTTTTCAGTTATCTTAGTTTGGCATCTGGAAAGTCTATGACCGTCAGTTGCTACCGAACTTAAGTTATCTAAAGTTTGATGTAAATAAATTCCGTTTAAATATTGCCTTGATTCGTCAATACCCATAGAAAATTTACAATTATTAATTAGATATGATAAATCTTTTGCATTAATAAGCATCTTATTGTCAAAATCTTCGTTTTCCATAACCGGAAAATCTGCTGTTGACAAATACCCAATTGAAAACTTAGAGTCTCCAAAAAAAATAAAAACTTGTCCCGAATCCTTCTCTTCTCTTAAATCAATCTCAGAGTTATCAGGTGCTTTTCTTACAATGTCAAATAATAATTGTGATGGTACAGTTAATTCTCCTGATAAATTGATTTTTGCATCTATCTTCTCAGAAATTTCTAGAGCTAAGTCTGTAGCTGTAATTTCAATGCAACTTTCAAAAGTTTTTATTCTTACATTCGAAAGAATCGGTATTGTATTCCTTTTTTCAACGACACTTTGAAAATGACTTAAACACGAGTAAAGATTTTTTTTTGATACACTAAAATCCATATCAAGATTCTAACATCCTTATAAGAAGCTCAACATCTTCATCGAGGCTTACATCATGATTTCTTAGCTCTTCAACTTTCTTCACAGCATGAATCACTGTTGTATGATCTCTATTTCCAAACCTTCTCCCAATTTCGGGTAAGGATCGAGAAGTTAAGTTTTTTGATAGGTACATAGCTATCTGCCTCGGTCTCACAACTGTTCTAGAGCGTCTAGCAGAGCTCATATCTGACATCTTGACATTAAAATGTTCCGAAACTTTTTTTTGAATCTGCTCAATGTTAACTTTTCTTTGAGACGATTTAAGAAGATCACGTAATAAATCATGAGTCATTTCGATGTTAATTTCTTTTCCAACTAAAGACGAAAATGCAGTTATTCTATTAAGAGCTCCTTCTAATTCTCTAACATTAGTGGTAATTTTATGGGCTAAAAATTCCAGTACATTCTCTGGAATTTTTGTATCGACCTTTTCAGCCTTTGCTTGCAAAATGCTTAATCTAAGTTCATATGTTAAAGGATGAATATCCGCAACCAAACCCCAACCGAGTCTAGATCTCATTCTTTCCTCTATACCTTCTAAATCTTGAGGGGATTTGTCCGCAGAAATTATTAATTGTTTATTTTGATCAACTAATGCATTAAAGGTATGAAAAAATTCTTCTTGTGTAGACTCTTTTCCAGAAATAAACTGTACGTCATCGATCATTAAAACATCAACAGTTCTAAACTGCTCTTTAAAAGCAACTGTATCTTTAAATCTCAAAGCTTTAATAAAGTGATACATAAATTTTTCCGCAGATAAATATATCACCCTTCTAACTGGATTCATTCTCTTGATTTCATGAGCAATAGCATGCATTAAATGAGTTTTTCCCAGACCAACACCTCCATAAAGGAATAAAGGATTAAAAGGGACGTCTTGAGATTCCGCTACTCTTCTGGCTGCTGCGAAAGCTAGCTCATTGGGTTTTCCTACTATAAAATTTGAAAATGTGAATCTTTGATCTAAGTTCGCTCCAATGTTTTCACTTAAATCATAACTTTTGGAAACTTTCTTATTTTGAGTCGAAACATCAACTTGTTTTGAACTATATGTAATTGAGTTGTCCTGATCAGATTTGGCTTTAACAATTACAAGCTTAAATTTAGTTATACTCTTGTTTTGGTTTAACCAATAATCTTTTAATAAATCAAAATATTCACCATTAATTCTAGTTTTAATAAATTGATTCGGAACACTTAAAGTTAAAATTCCAGAATCAAAACTTATTAAGCTAATTGGTTTAAACCAACTCTTAAATAGTGCATCACCAACTTTTTGTCTTATTTTGCCTCTCACAGCTGCCCATTGGGCCTGTATCTCATTAAAATGATATTCCTCGGATTCTCCCATTGTCAACCTTGTCTCCAAGGCAGCTTGGAAAATTTCCAACCTGAGGAATTAGATCTGTGTTCATTTTGATTATGAATACCTTCGAAACCATCCTGACAATTATAACAATTCTTATAACCTTTTGAAGTTAAAAACTCTGCTGCAGATTTAGATCTTCCACCTGATCTACATATCAGTATTATTTTACTATCTTTATTTGCAGGTGAATCTTGAACTTCATTGAGAAAATTTTCATTAATCAACATTGATGGGTATAACTGCCACTCAATAAAAATAGGCTTTTTATTTAAATCCTCAAGTTTTGGGATGCCAACAAATTGCCATTCTGGTTGAGTTCTACAATCAATTAAGAAACTTTCTTTTTCTTTAGAAAGAAGGTCCCAACTTTCTAACGGAGTTAGGTCTCCAGCGTAATCAAGTTTAGACATTATCCTCCAACAATTAAAATAATAGATTAACTCATTTAAAAATTGAATCAATAAGCAAATGTCAATTTAATTGCTTTATTTAATATTTTTAATCTTTTTAGACATTCTTGACAAAATTCTAGAGACAGTGTTCTTCTTAAAAAGGCCTGTATTGACTGACTTAGAAAGGGTAGGCTCAAGCTTAGAAAATAAGTTTTTTGCCTGTTCAGAATCTTTATTATTGATCTTAAGAGTTAAATTCTTAATCATACTCTTAAGGCGTGATCTCTTAATTTTATTAACTTCAGAACGTCTTATATTTTGCAAGATTCTTTTTTTTGCAGATTTTATATTAGCCATAATTCAATTTCCTTGGTATGTATACTCCGACGAAAACATTAGGTCAAGAAGAAGAAAAATTATTTAGGCTTTATTTTAACTGTTAGATAAACTTTTTTATTTTTTGTTTCATATTCTAAATTCAAAATTTCGGAGTCTCTAACATACTTTTTTTTATTAATCATTTTCCAGCCAAAATTTGGAAGTATATTTTCGTAATAGTCTTTGACTTCACCAAGATTAACGGTTCCAAATAAATTGACTGTAACTAACCTGCTATCTGCTTTATCAAAAATAATTAAATTATCTTCATCAACCTCTAATGAATCAAAAATAGGTAGATCTTCAATTCCTGTTATAAACTTTATTTCGCTATGAAGTTTAAATGACAAAACAAGAGTAATTAGTATATAAACAAAGTTAAGTTTTTTCATTTTTGACAATTATTACAAAAAAAAGTTGATCTTCCACTAATATAAATTTTTTTTATTTTTACTTTATCTTTACAAATATAACAACTTTTGTTCTCACGGTTATAAACTTTTAATCTATTTTTAAAATAACCTAGTTTTCCATCTGGGTTTTTAAAATCCCTAAGACTTGTACCACCAAGTTTTATGGCTTTGCTTAAAATTTTTTTAGTTGATATTACTAACTTTTTAGTTTCTGCAATATTTACATCTTTGGTATTCCTAAAAGGTGAGATATTTGAGTCAAATAAGATTTCAGAACAATAAATGTTTCCTAATCCAGCTATATTGGCTTGGTTCATCAAAAAATTTTTAATACTTTGATTTTTATTTTTTATTTTTTCCGTTACATATTTTTCGTTAAAACTTCTCAACAATGGGTCGATTCCCAATCTAATTAAATGATCTGATTTTGAATATTCATATTCTGAATAATATTTAATAAACCCAAATCTTCTAACATCATTGTAGGTTAAAAAAAAATCTTTAAATGTGAAAATAAGATGATCATGTTTTTGAATCATATATTTTTTTTGAATTTTAAAAAATCCTGTCATGCCTAGATGCATCAAAATTTTATCTCCTGAATTAATTTCAAAAATTAGATACTTTCCCATTCTATTGATTTTTTTTATATATTTTTTTTCAATTTTTTTAATATTATATGGAATTTCGAATCTTAATTTTTTACTTTTTAAAGAAACTTTAAGAATTTTGCATTTTAATAATCTGTCGCTTAATGCTATTCTAATGGTCTCAACTTCAGGTAACTCAGGCATGATGAAAAATTCAAATTTAAATTTAAAAAATATAACATCTAAAGAAAAAAGAAACCTAGTAAAAAATGTTTTCACTGAAGTTTCTAAAAACTATGATTTTATGAACGATTTAATGTCATTTGGGCTTCATAGATTATGGAAAATACAATTTTGCAATTTTATTGATTTTTCGTCTAAAAAAAAAATTCTAGATTTAGCAGCTGGATCAGGTGACTTAACCAAAATCATTTATGAAAATTTCAATAATTGTGATGTAACTTTAATAGATAGTAATAAAAAAATGTTAGATGAAGCTAAAAAAAAATTAAGTAAATATAAGCTTGATTTTATACAAAGTTTTGCAGAAAACCTTCCTTTCAAAAAAAGTACTTTTGATTATGTAATTTGTGCCTTTGGAGTGAGAAATTTTACAGATATGGATAAAGCACTCTCAGAAAGTTATAGAACTTTAAAATCAAAAGGTAAATTTCTATGTTTAGAATTTAGTAAGCCTAACAACATGCCTTTTAAAATAGCATTTAAAATATATGGAAAAATTATTCCAAAGATGGGTAAAGTATTCGCAAATAATGAAAATGCTTACAAATATTTGATTGAAAGTATTAAATCTTTTCCAGATCAGGAAAAATTTTCTAACATACTCCAAAAACACAAATTTAAAAATATTGAATGTTATGACATACTATCGGGGATCGCCAGTATTCACATTGGGGAAAAGTAATTTGAGTAATGTAGTAAAAAAAAAGAGAATTTTAGTTATAGTAACTGGCGGTATTGCAGTCTATAAAACTCTAGATTTAATTCGTTTACTGTTAAAACATCAATTCTCATTAGATTGTATTTTAACTGAGAGTGTAAAAAATTTTGTTTCATTAATGACATTTGAAAGTTTACTTGGAAAAAAAGTTTTTTCTAACTTATTTACTTTAGAAAATTCAGAAAAAATTAATCATATTCAACTAAGTCAAAAAGCAGATTTAGTAATCGTATGCCCAGCAACTGCGAATTTTATAAGTAAGATGGCAAGTGGTATTGCAGACGATCTAGCTAGCACAGTATTGTTGGCAACTAAATCTAAAGTCTTTGTGGCGCCTGCTATGAATACTAATATGCTTACAAATATTGCAGTAAAAGATAATCTTAAAATATTAAAAAAAAGAGGAGTGGAGATTCTAACTACTTCTTTTGGTAAACTTGCTTGTGGAGCAGTTGGCAAGGGCAAACTTTTAGATGTTGACAGAATTTTTGAACATGTCAAAAATCATTTTCTTTCCTCAAACCTTTTAGAAGGAAAAAATATTGTTGTAACAAGTGGGCCGTCTGTCGAAAGTTTAGATCCGGTAAGATATATTAGTAATTTTTCATCCGGTAAACAAGGCTATGAAATTGCACAGGCAATTTCAAATGCAGGAGCAAGAACAACTTTGATAACTGGACCGACTAACATTGATCCACCATCAAATGTAAAAGTAATAAAGGTGAAAACAGGAGAAGACTTTTTAAATTTTTCATTAAAAAATTTGCCTGCAGATGTATTTATTTCAGTGGCTGCAATTTCAGACTGGAAAATATTGAAATATTCAAATGAAAAAATCAAAAAGAAGAAAAATATAACCCTAAAATTAGTGCGGAATGTAGATGTTTTAAAGACTATATCCTTAAGTGATTTAAGACCTAAGTTGCTTGTTGGATTTTCAGCAGAATCGCAAAATCTTAAAAAAAATTCTTTAAAAAAAATTAAAGAAAAGAATTGCGACTGGATCCTTGCTAACTCTGTGTCTCAACAGAAGGTTTTTAATAATGACTCAAATAAAGTTTTATTTATTGATAATAATCAAGTTTTTGAATGGCCACGCTTAAAAAAATCTGAGATTGCCAAAAGATTAGTAAGAAAAATTAGTGAATTTTTTAAAATTGAAAGGAAGAATTAGAACAAGATGAATACAGTTAAAATAAAGTTTTTTAACAATGGTGAGGGAATTTATGAATTTAAAAAAGCAACCAAAGGAAGTGCAGGTTTTGATTTAAAAGCTGCAATCTCGAAGTCACTAATTATTAAATCTAAAAGTAGCATATTAATTCCTTGCGGAATTTCATTAGCTCTACCTCGAAATTTAGAGGCCCAAGTGAGACCAAGATCAGGGTTAGCGCTAAAATATCAAGTAACTGTTTTAAACTCCCCAGGTACAATAGATTCTGATTATCGTGGAGAAATTTGCGTAATTCTTATTAACCATGGAAGTAAAAAATTTGAAGTCGAGCCAAAAATGAGAATTGCACAAATTATTTTTACAGAAATTGCTAGTATCAAATTAAAAGAAGTTTCAACCTTAGATGAAACAAAAAGAGGTGAAGGTGGTTTTGGATCAACGGGTTTAAATTAGGGGAATGTATTGTTTAAAATTTCAAAAAAAATAATTTATGCCATTGAAGCAGTAATTGATATCGCTTATCACACAGGAGAAGATCCAATTCAAAATATTGATATTGCAAAAAGGCAAGGAATTCCAAAAAGATACCTTGAACAGACACTTCAGTCTCTAGTACGAAGTAGTATTTTAGTTGGCTCAAGAGGTCCCAAGGGAGGATATCGTCTTGCTAAAGAAAAAAGAAAAATAAAAATTTCAGACATAATTCTGTCAGTTCAAAATACAAAAGAAAATAATCAAAAAAATAAATTATCAAAATCAGAAATATCTGAAAAAATTATAAATCCAATGCTCAGAGAAATTTCAAATGATTCGCTAAAAAAACTTGAAAATATTTCTATTGACGACATTTGTTTGCAAGCAAGGAAATTAAATATTTCGTCAAATATAAAAAACAAAGTTGATTTTGTTATTTAAAAAAAATGAAAAAAGCGATATACAATTCTATAACAGAAACAATTGGTAATACACCACTAGTTAGACTGAAAAATATTAAAAAAAAATTTGATTTGTATGGTGAAATAATTGCCAAATTAGAATTCTTTAATCCACTTGGATCCGTTAAAGATAGAATTGGATTGGCAATGATTGAGGAATCAGAAAAAAAAGGAATACTTCAAAGTGGTTCTACAATAATTGAACCTACATCAGGAAATACCGGTATCTCGCTTGCGGCAATCTGCGCATCAAAGGGCTACAAGCTTATACTTACAATGCCAGAAAGTATGTCAAATGAAAGAAGAAAAATGTTGTTGTTATTAGGAGCTAATTTAGTTTTAACACCTTCAAAGGATGGAATGTTAGGCGCAATCAAAAAAGCTAAAGAGCTTAAATTAAAATTCAAAAATAGTATAATATTACAGCAATTTTCAAATTTAGCTAATCCATCTATTCATTACAACACAACAGCTAAAGAAATATGGAGAGATACTGACGGTAGAATCGATGTGGTCGTATCCGGTGTCGGCACTGGAGGTACGTTAACCGGCGTGGCAAAATATCTTAAGAAAAAAAATCCAAAAATAAAAATATTTGCGGTTGAACCTGAAGACTCAGCAGTTCTGAGCGGCGGTCCACCCGGTTCTCATTTGATTCAAGGAATAGGTGCTGGTTTTATACCAGAAAATCTTGACATAAATCTTATTGATGAAGTGATATCGATTAATAACTATACAGCTTTTGATTATTCAAAAAAACTTGCAAAAATTGAAGGCATTCCTGTAGGAATATCTTCGGGTGCTGCAGTTGCTGCAGCAGTTGAGATTAATGAAAAAAAAACTATGAAAGATAAAAATACTGTAGTAATTATCCCTTCATTTGCTGAAAGATATTTATCAACACCATTGTTTTCAGACTTATGACTCAAATCAAAAAAATAATTAAATTAAATCAGAATCAAATAGAAAGATTTTCTAGACAAATACTAATAAACGAAATTGGTAATAATGGTCAAATAAAGTTTATGAACATACCTGTAATTATTATTGGATGTGGTGGACTTGGCACAACAGTCGCAACATATTTATCAATGCTTGGTGTTAGAAATTTAGGACTAGCGGATGATGACAAAGTTTCCTTGAGCAACCTAAACAGGCAAACTCTTTTCAATGAAAAAGACATTAATGATTCAAAAGTTAAAGTAATTAGAAAAAAATTAAAGCTTATTAATTCTGAAATGAACTTGAAGATTTATGATAAAAAAATAACAACAGATAATATTGAGAATATAATCAAAAATTATGAAATAGTTTTAGATTGCACTGATAATTTTAAATCAAGATATTTAATTAATGATGCTTGCTTTAAAAATAAAAAAATATTGATTTCTGCTGCTTTACATAGTTTTGAGATTCAATTATTTTGTTTTAAAGCCTGGGAAAATACGTCAAATCCTTGTTACAGATGTATTTTTCCTGAAAGTGACTTAACTGAAAATATTGGAAATTGTGATAGTTTTGGTATTATATCTTCTGTTGCAGGTTTAGGAGGTCTTTTTCAATCACTATGCGTTGTTAAAGCTATATTAAAAAAGGATCAACGCATGTACAATGAATTTCTAATGTATGATTGTTTAAATCTAAACCAGAAAAAAATTAGTTATCAAAAAAATCCAAATTGTTCCATATGTAAAGTTGTTTAATGAATGAAATTATTTATATCTTAAATAGCCAGAAATATTCAGATATTTATTATTGTTTTTGTATGGCTTCAACAGCAGCAGCTTTAGGAAATAACGTTACTATTTTCTTTTGTAGCTCTAGTTTATCAATTTTTATAAAAGAAGAAGAATTATATTGGGATGAAATAATTGAAGAAAATAAAATATCTCCAAAAATAAAAAATGAAGAAAATATTCTCTTGGGCCATGCAAGTTTTGAAGAGCTTGTTGAGAGTTCCAGAGAATTAAAAGTAAATTTTCTTTATTGTTCAATGTTAGAAAAAAAATATCCAATGGATAGATTCTACAAAAATTTAGAGATTAAACCCGCCAACCTAGGAAATATTTTTTCTCCCAAAAAAAAAGATTCTAAGATAATCTTTATATAGAGTTTGCTTTAACTTTATCTGGTGGAGCTAATCCCTTTGAGAATTTATCAATATTTTTTAATACTCTCATTCCCATAGCATCTCTTGATTCTTTTGTGGCTGAACTTATGTGGGGTAATAAAACAGCATTTTTAGAATCTAATAGCTTCGAGCTTACCTGAGGCTCGTGTTCAAACACATCTAAACCTACACCATGAATTTTTTTTGATGTGAGTTGATCTGCTAAAGCATTTTCATCAATAATTTCACCTCTCGAAGTATTTATAATTATGCTAGTTTTTTTCATTAATTGAATTCTTCTTTTAGATAATAAATGAAATGTTTCAGGGGTATATGGGCAATGAATTGATAAAATATCAATTTCTTTTAACATACTGTTTAAATCATTCCAATATTTAGCACGGTAATTTGATTCAATTTTTTTACTCAGTCTTTTTCTATTATGATAATTAATTTTTAAACCAAGTGTTTTAGCTCTATTTGCTACGGCGCAACCAATTCTACCCATTCCGATTATTCCTAATTTTTTACCAAATAATCTTTCTCCATGGGTAATGCTAGGTCCCCAACCATACCATTTTCCCATATATAATTTTTCCTCTGCAGCTTTAACTTTTCTTGAAAGCATTAGTATAAGTGTTAAAACAATATCTGCCGTATCTTGAGTTAATACCTCTGGAGTATTAGTTACGATAATCTTTTTTTCATGTGCAGTTATTAAATCTATATTATCTACTCCATTACCAAAATTTGCTATCAATTTAAGTTTTTTTGCAGATTTTAAAACTGAGGAATCAATAGTATCAGAAATACAAGGTACTAAAATATCGATATTTTCAACTTTTTTTCTTAATTCTTTGTAGCTATACGGTTTATCTTTTGGATTTAAAACTACCCTATAATTGGCAATAAGTTGATTTTCTATTTTTTCTGGTAATCTTCTAGTTAAAAGGATGGTATAATTACTTTTGTGCATAAATATGTTTTTTTTTCAATTTTCATTTTAATATTAATATTTATATCAAATGAAATAGCCTGTATGGAAAAAAAAAAATTTTTATCAACTAAATATAATGAAGTTAATGTAAGAAAGGGACCTGGGAAAAATCACTATGTAACCAGTATTTTTTTAAAAAAGTGTTTTCCATTAGAAATCACTTCTACTTTTGATTCATGGATTAAGATTATTGATATAGATGGTGATATTGGTTGGGTTTCAAAAAGTCAACTATCTGAAAAAAAATGTGGAATAATAATAAAGGATACCAAACTTTATACATTTCCTAATAAAAAATCAAAAAAAACTGCAATTCTTAAAAAGGATTTAATAATAAATATAAAAAAATGTGAAAAAAAATGGTGTAAAGTTAAACATAAAAATTTTTCTGGTTGGATTGAAAAAATTGTTTTTTGGGGACCAAATTAAAAATCACAATCCTTTACAAATCCGATCTACAAGTTCTTTAACCTTTGGAATGAATCCGTTCTTATAGAAAGGATCAGACGCAAATCTGTAAGCTGAATGGCCAGCAAACATTAATTCGTTCTCTATTGACGAAATTCCATGGCTAATTCTTTGAAGAGTTTTCTGTATACAAAAAGACCTAGGATCAGCTTTTTTCCCAGTTGTCCCCTTTTCATTTTGAGCCCAATTACTAAATAAGCAAGACGACAAACATCCCATACAATCGATTTGGTCTTTTAAGATTTGTCTAGCTTTTTTCAATGTTACCCAGATCAATGTATCGTCTGGGGTAGTTAAAGGTTTAGCGAATCCTTTTTTGATCCACTCTAATATTTTTGATTTATCAGTATGTTTGACATAATAAGCTCTTTTCCTTGGTCCAATTTCGAGTTTTTCATTAAATTCATTTGTTTGTTCTCTTAAATATGGTGTCTGTCTTACTGACCGATTTTCCAATTCTATTAAAAAATCATTCCTCAGTGCTGAAGAATAGAATCCTGTTGGACTAAATCTATGAAGACTTACATCACCAGGCTTGATAGTTAAAAGTCTCTTTTTCCAATCATCAGGAATTGGACTTTCCTGAGTCAACAAAGGCCTAGTCCCAAATTGAAAACATATTGGTCCCAAATCCTTATTATCAATCCAATCTTCCCATTCATCAAGTTTCCAAACTCCTCCTGCCATTATTATTGGAATGTTATTAAGTTTAAATTGATTCATTAACTTTCTTAACTCAAGAACTCTTGGAAAAGGAGCTTGAGGTTCGAGTGGATTCTCACTATTTGATAGCCCGTTATGTCCACCTGCCAACCAAGGATCTTCATAAACAACACCTCCCAAATATTCGCTAGTTTTTTTATACGATCTTTTCCAGAGTGCGTTAAATGCTCTTGCAGAAGAAACAATTGGATAATAATAGACTCCAAAAGAAGCTGAAATCTCTGAAAGTTTATATGGCATACCTGCTCCACAAGTCACTCCATCAATTAATCCATTAGATTTCTCTAATGTTTGGGTTAGGATCGTTTCGGCTGCTCCCATTTCCCAAAGGATATTTACATGTAAGGCTGCATTCTTTCCCGCAATATCTCTAGCAATTTTGGCCTGATCAATTGCTCCTTTTACAGAGAAATCAATTAACTCCTTGTGTCTACCTGTCCTCGTTTTCTCTTTATATTGTTGGGGTATTAATTTACCATTTTCGTCATATGAGTCAGCATTAACACCTGAAAAAGTACCAATCCCCCCTGCTTTTGACCACGCTCCTGAACTACGACCACTACTAACTGAAATACCTTTCCCACCCTCTATTAAAGGTAAAACTTCTTTTCCTGACATTTTAAGCGTTTGTAATGTTTTCATAGTTTTATTTTTTATTATTAAGAATCAATAGCATCTTTTAAACTTAGTTTAACCTTTCCCCTGTCATCGATTGCAATAACTTTTACTTTCACTATATCGCCTTCATTGACTACGTCTGTTGTTTTTTCAACTCTTTCAGGTTTTAATTGACTGATGTGTACTAATCCATCCCTTGATCCCATAAAATTAACGAATGCTCCAAAATCCATTGTTTTAACCACTTTACCTTCGTAAATTTTACCTACTTCAGGTTCAATTACTATGTCGTTTATCATACCAATAGCGATATCTCCAGATTGTTTATTTTTACAAGATATTGTTATATTTCCATCATCGTCTATTTCAACTTTAGCCTCGGATTTTTCACAGATATCCCTTATAACTTTTCCACCTGATCCAATAACATCTCTTATTTTATCTTTTGAAACCTTCATCTGTAAAATTTTAGGTGCATTTTCATTAACATCTTTTTTAGGTTTTTGTATGACCTTTGCCATTTCAGATAAAATATGGAGTCTTGCTACTTTAGCTTGAGATAACGCCCCTTTCATAATTTCCTCCGTTATTCCTGTAATTTTAATATCCATTTGTAAAGAAGTTACTCCTTTTTCACTTCCTGCAACTTTAAAATCCATGTCGCCAAGATGGTCTTCATCCCCCAAAATATCAGTCAAGACAGCATATTCATTTTCTCCCATTATTAAACCCATCGCAATTCCTGCAATGGGAGTTTTTATTGGTACTCCTGCATCCATCAAAGAAAGTGAAGTTCCACAAACTGTTGCCATTGAAGAAGAACCATTCGATTCAGTAATTTCAGAAACAACTCTTACAGTATACGGAAAACTATCTGCTTCTGGCATCACAGGTCTTATAGCCCTCCATGCAAGTTTTCCATGACCTATTTCTCTTCTACCAGTTGATCCTATTCTTCCAGCCTCTCCAACTGAAAATGGAGGAAAGTTATAATGCAACATAAACTTTTCAGTTACATCACCGTCCAATGTATCAAGTCTCTGTTCATCACTGCTTGAACCAAGTGTTGTAACAACTAAAGCCTGCGTTTCACCTCTAGTAAAGAGTGCACTTCCATGAACATTTTCTAATATTGAAATTTTGGAGTCTAAATCTCTTACAGTTTCTAGATCCCTTCCATCAATCCTTTTTTTTGTTTGAAGAATTGCAGATCTTACAATATTTTTTTCTATTTTTTTAAAAGAGTTTGAAATTATATTAGCTTCGACTTCAAATTTTTCTTCATAATTCTGAAATACCGAATTTTTTAGTTCGTCAAGAGAATTAGATCTTTTTGATTTCTCTTTAATAGAATAAATTTTTTTTAACTCAGGTGTAATTTCTTTTCTTAACTCGTCAAAAAATTCAGGAGTTTTCTCCTCCTCAATCACCCATGATTCCTTTGCTGATTCCTCTGCAAGACTGATTATACTATCAATAACAGGTTGAAATTGGTCAGAACCAAACTTGACTGCACCCAGCATTATATCCTCAGAAAGTTGATTGGCTTCAGACTCAACCATTAAAACTCCATTTCTAGTTCCGGCCACTACTAAATCTAGTTCAGTTTCTTTCATCTCCTCAACAGTCGGATTCAAAATATAATCACCATTAATATACCCTACTCTCGCACAACCAACAGGGCCTAAAAAAGGCAAGCCAGATATTGTTAGCGCTGCTGAAGCACCAATCATAGCACAGATTGCTGGATCATTTTCTAAATCATAATTCAAAACTGTACAAACTACCTGCGTCTCATTATTAAAGTTATTGTGGAACAATGGTCTTAACGGCCTATCAATTAATCTCGAATTAAGTGTTTCAATTTCGGACGGACGGCCTTCTCTTTTAAAAAAACCACCAGGTATTTTTCCTGCTGCATATGCTTTTTCTACATAATGAACAGATAATGGAAAAAAATCTTGTGATGAATCACTTTTTTTTACTGCACATACTGTGCACAATACTGAAGTAGATCCTAATTTGGCTAATACAGCACCATCAGCCTGTCTGGCTATAGTTCCTGTCTCTAGAGTTAGCTTCAAGCCTTGCCAATCCAGTTCTTTGGTTATTGTCTTAAACATTTTTCTTACCTATATATTGTGAAATCCATTTTTTATTAATGTCTCAAACCTAAAGACTTAATTAAATCTTTATACTTGTCTTCATTTTTATTTTTTAAATATGATAAAAGTTTTTTTCTTCTACCTACAAGTTTTAGAAGACCCCTTCTGGTACTTTGATCTTTTTTATTATTCTTTAAATGGTTAGTTAGATTGTTAATTCTATCTGTCAAAACTGCAACTTGTATGTTAGTTGAACCCTTATCCTTTTCATTTTCCGAAAAATTCTTTATAATTTCTGATTTCCTATCTGCTGAAACCGACATATTATTCTCCTTATTCTCCACTATTAAAATTTAAGTTCATTATTGTATTTGGGAAAAAATACCCATTATTAATGAATCCTGCAACAACTAATTGTTCTTTATATTTAGCAACTGCAAATGTGTTAGATGATTTTTTTTTATCATTCTTTAATATTTTTATACCATTGTTTATAAGTTTTGCCTCATTCTCATTCAAACTAAAGGTTTCTGCACCCTTAAAAATTTCATCAGCGGGTTTTAAAAACTTTACTAATTTGTCAATATGCATCATATGCTCCAAAGAATCCAGTGAAATTAGTTTTTTATCTAAATTCCCTACGCCTATTCTTCTGAGTGAATATAAATGTGCTAATGTTCCCATAGATTTAGCTAGATCTTCCATTAAAGTTCTTATATATGTACCTGAACTTACTTTAACGTAAAATTCACTTTTTTTTTTATTTTGAAAATTTTTTAGTTTAAATTCAAATATGTCGACACTTCTAGGCTTGATAGTGAAATTCTCTCCCTTTCTGACCAACTTATATGCTCTTTCACCATTTATTTTTATTGCAGAATACTTTGGAGGAATTTGATTTATTTTTCCAATAAAAAATTTTAAGTTAGATTTAATCATTTCTTTATCAGGGTAAAAAAAAATTTCTTCTACAACTTTTCCTTCCTGATCTCCAGTTGATGTTTTAATCCCCCAAATAACTGAGCTGACATATTCTTTATACGAATTTTCAAGAAATTTAATAAATTTTGTTGTTTTACCAAGAGCAATGGGTAAAAATCCTGAAGCAAGTGGATCAAGTGTTCCTACGTATCCAGCTTTACAGCCTAAAAAAAGTTTTCTAACCCTTTGCAAAGCATTGTTTGAAGACATACCTTCAGGCTTGTCTAAAAATATCCAACCATTTATATTATCTTTAAGCTTTTTTTGCTCCACCATGGATAGCTAATTTAGGTCTTGAGCAATTTTTGGATCATTGAATAAATTTTCAATTTTTTGCGAATCTTTTTCTAAGGTATCAATCTTAAAAATGATCTTTGGTGTGTAACGCATTGACAAATAGGTGCCAAGCTTTTTTCTAAAGACATGTGCTTCACCGCGCAAAATTTCTAAAAATAATAATTCCTCAAGTTTTTTTTCTTTTAGCCAAATTGGTAAAACAAAAACATAGGCTGTTTTAAGATCGATTGAAACATTAACTTCCGATATTAAAATCTTAAATGGGGTATCAATGTTTTCAAAAAAATAACTTTTTGTAATATCCGATAAACTTCTTTTTAGATGTTCTGATATTTTTAATTGTCTTTGATGATTTCTTTTCTTTAACTTTAGCATTTTTCTAAATACCCTCGACTTGTTCCAATGAATAGAATTCTAGTGAATCATTTTCCTGTAATGCGCTAAAATTCAACAAACCTATCCCACATTCTTGACCAACCTTTACTTCTTTGACTTCATTCTTTTCCCTCCTCAGACTTGCAACATCAGTATTATGAATTATTTCTTCGTTTCTTATAATCTTAACTTTTGATTTACTTGTTACAAATCCGTCAAGAATTTCACATCCTGCAATATTGTCTGATTTAGATACTTTAAATATCTTCTTAACAATTGCTGTTCCTGTTAAGGTTTCTTTAAATTCAGGCTCTAGTTTACCTTTCATCATTTTATTAACATCATCTATGACTTCGTATATTATTGAATAATTTTTTATGTTAGCATTATCTCTTTTTGCAAGACTCCTCGCTTGAACATTAGTCTTTACATTAAAGCCTATTATTGTAGAATTTGTAGCAATTGCCAATGTGACATCAGATTCATTGATTTCGCCAACTCCGGTATGTAAAATTTTTATCTTTACTTCTGCAACATCAAGCTTTAATAAACTCTGTTCAATAGCTTCTTTTGATCCATGAACATCTGCTTTAATAATTACAGGGAATTCGGTTGAAACATCTGAACTTGCATCAGAAATCATCTGGTCAACTGTTCCTCTTTTGAGCGAAGAATTATTTCTAACCTTTTTTAACCTATCTCTATACTGGGTTACTTCTCTTGCTCTAGATTCATTTTCTACAACTACAAACTCATCTCCAGCTTCTGGAGCACCTGACAGACCTAGGACCTCGACTGGAAAACTTGGAAATGCGATTTTAAGTCTTTTCCCTTCGTCATCCGAAAGAGCTCTAACCCTACCCCATTCTTTTCCAGCAATTACTACATCTCCAACATTAAGTTTACCTTTTTGAACTAAAACTGAAATAACTGGACCTCTTCCTTTTTCAATTTTAGATTCAATCACAACACCTTCAGCCTTTCTGTCATAATTAGCTTTAAGCTCTAAAATTTCAGATTGCAATAAAATAGCTTCTATAAGATCTTCAATTCCAGTTTTTTTTTTTGCAGAAACCTTTACAAAAACATTTTCGCCCCCCATCTTCTCACTAATAATTTCATGGGACATAAGATCTGCTTCAACTTTTTCTGGATTGGCATTCGGTAAATCTATTTTGTTAACAGCAACTATCACGGGGCATTTGGAAGCTTTAGCATGGCTTATCGCTTCAATTGTTTGATCATTTACACTATCATCTGCAGCTACAACTAATATAATTATGTCAGTTACATTTGAACCTCTAGCTCTCATTTGACTAAATGCTGCATGTCCTGGTGTATCTAAAAAAGTAATTTTTTTTTCGTTTGTTTCAATCATATATGCACCGATATGTTGTGTTATACCTCCAGCCTCAGTTAGAGTGACTTTTTTTTCTCTGATTGCATCTAATAACGATGTCTTGCCATGATCAACGTGTCCCATAATTGTTACAACTGGAGGCCTTGTCTCTAATTCTTCATCCTGATCAGATTGTCCTGATAGACCAATTTCAACGTCACCTTCACTAACTCTTTTTGGAACATGTCCAAATTCAATTGCAACTAATTCAGCAGTATCGCCATCAATAGTTTGGTTAATAGTTGCCATAACCCCTAGCTTCATCAAAACTTTAATAAGGTCAGATGTTCTTTCTGCCATCCGTACCCCCAACTCATTAACAGCGATAAAATCAGGAATAATAATTTCACGCTTCTTTTTTTCTTTGACTTGTTCTTTTATTTCTCCTGTCTGAGATAACCTAAGTTTAGCTTTTTCTCTGGCCCTTTTTATTGCTGCCATAGATCTTACTCTTTCGTTATTTTCTTCTAGAGCTTGAGAAATTGTAAGCTTACCTTTCCTTCTTTCATTCTGTTTTTTTTGAACTTTAATGAGTTTTAGACTTTTAATTTTTTTTGTTTTTTCAGATTCTTCTTCGGTGTTTTCTTCGACGAGGCTAGGATTTTTATTTGTATCTCTTTTAGAATCTTTTAATTGTGGCTTACTATCTGAAAATACTTTATTTTCCGTTTGCTGTTGATCTTCAACTTCTTTTTTTACATCAATATTTTTATCTACTATATCTTTAGCCTTATTTTCATTTTTCAGTGAAGTGAGTTCATCTGAAATTTTATTAGAACTACCATCATTTTTTATTTCAGTATTTATTACTGTTGGTGTTTTACTTTTAAAAGACCTTTTCTTTTTTACCTCAACGGTTACTGATCTTGACCTTCCATGAGAAAAACTTTGCTTTATCTTTCCTGCATCAAAAGTTTTTTTTAATTCAAGAGTCCCAGTTAATGTTCTTTTCTTTTCAGTATCTTTTTCCATAGCTTAAACTTTATCAAACCAGTGCTTTCTAGCTTCAATTATTATTTCATCAGCTTTTGCTTTTTGTAAAGAACCTGTGCCAATAATTTCAATTAATTCCTCACTTGATAGATCAGCAAGATCATCCCTGCTTTTAATTTCTTTTTCTACCAACGTAATCAGTTGCTTTGAGTTAAATGGAGTATCATTAATTAAGTAATCCTCAATACCCATCGATCTTGCTTTCTTAATATTTTCCTCTTCAGTTTTTTTAAGATATACATTGGCTCTTTCCTTTAATTCATTTGCTAAATTATTATCAAAACCTTCAATTGACATCAATTCTTCCATTGTGACTAGTGATAGATCTTCAACTGAACTAAATCCTTCTGTAACCAATAGGTGAGCTATGACTTCGTCTACATCTAAAGCAGAAATAAAAATCTGAGAAATTCTTTTGAGCTCCTCATTTCTTCTTTCAGACTCTTGGCTAACAGTTAAAATATCGATATCCCAGCCTGAAACTGAACTTGCAAGACGAACATTTTGTCCCCTTCTGCCAATAGCTAAGCTAAGTTGCTCATCAGGAACAATAATATCAATTTTATTTAATTCCTCTTCAATTATTACCTTTTCAACTTCAGCAGGTCCTAATGCATTTACAACAAAAGTTGCTGTATCTTCAGACCACAAAACTATGTCTATTTTTTCTCCTTGTAATTCATTAACAACTGCTTGCACCCTACTACCTCTCATTCCTACACATGCGCCAACAGGATCAATACTTTTTTCTTTTGAATAAACTGCAATTTTGGCTCTACTTCCAGGATCTCTAGCAACAGATTTAACTTCAATAATTCCATCGTAAATCTCAGGAACTTCTTGAGCGAATAGTTGTACTAAGAATTGATTGTGCGCACGAGATAGAAAAATCTGTGGCCCTTTGGATTCTTCTCTTACGTCCATTATGTAAGCTCTTACTCTATCTGATCTTCTAAACGTTTCACGATTAAGCAATTCCTCTCTTTTTAGAAGTGCCTCAGCTCTACCTAAATCAACAACTATATTTCCATATTCAACTCTTTTAACTATACCATTAACAATTTCACCTATTTTATCTTTAAACAACTCAAATTGCATTGATCTTTCTGCCTCTTTAACTTTTTGTACTATAACCTGCTTAGCAGTTTGTACGGCTATTCGACCAAAATCTATTTGTGGTAACTGATCAACAATATATTCTCCAATTTTTACATCTAAATTCTTTTTTTTTGCCTCATTAATTTGAATCTTATTTACCTTTCCTTCATCTGGTTGAGAATCCAATGATTCAACAACTTCAAGATATCTGAACAATCCAATTTTTCCGGATTTTCTATCAACGTGAGCTCTTATATCAAACTCTTGTCCGTATTTCGTTCTTCCAGCCTTCGCAATAGCATTTTCCATTGCACTGAGAACTTCCTCGGAATCAATCCCTTTTTCTTTAGCAATATTTTTTGCAATCTCCAATAAATCAACTGGAAATAAATCCTCTTGGTTATTTTCTGGCAACTTATTCATGTCATATTACCTATCTAAAATATAAAAAATACTATTTACATACCAATGATTTGGTAAAACTTAAATAAATTAATAATTTTTTTAACTTTAATGATTATAATCTAAAATTTAAAAAATTTTAATTTCAAAATTTAAATTTTTTTCGGGATATATTTAAACACAATTAAATGAGGAAAATTAAAATTTTCAACTGACTTAATTGCATATTTAGTATTCTTAAAAGGAAAAATATTTTGTTTCTCCAAAAAAGTTCTAGCCATCAAAAATTCCCCATCGCTTAGAAATATAGAAACCATATCGGAGATGTAGTCAGTGTAATCGCTTTTTAAAAAAACTTTACCTTCATTTTGAATGATAATTTTAATCATTTTATAAAATTCACTATTAACTAACCTTCTTTTTGCATGTTTCCTCTTAGGCCAAGGATCGGGAAATAAAATAAAAATATTTTCGTATTTCAAGCTATTCAAATATTCAAAGCACTTAGAAAATTCCAAATTAGATATCAAAATATTGTTTAATGACATTAATGATATCTTCTTTGAAACAATAACATTACCACTCCAAAATGGATCACAGCCAATGAATCCAGCGTTAGGATTATTAGCTGCTAAATTTATAATATTATCACCGTTGCCAAAACCAATTTCTAAATTGACACTTGTATAAATTTTTCTAAATTCTAAAATTTTTTCTTTTATATTATCTTCGGAAAGAAAATATTTACATGCAGAATTTAGGTCTAGTATTTTGTTTTTATGATTGCGTGAAAATCTTCTGCCATAAAAATTTTTCACTAAAGTCTAGATAAAATTTCTTCAACAAGATCAATTTTTTCCCAAGTAAATTTACCTGTTTTTTCACATGGTTGTCTGCCAAAATGGCCATAGGAAGCAGTATCAAAATAAATTGGGTTGTCAAGCATTAAATGCTTTCTAATCCCGGCAGGAGATAAGTCTACAATGTCATTGATAGTATTAATGAGTTTATTAATATCTATATCCGAACCTTTATTTGTTTTTAGATATATTGAAACTGGTCTTGAAACTCCAATTGCATAAGATAGTTGTATTAAACATTTATCAACTATTTTGGAAGCAACAATATTTTTCGCAAGGTATCTTGCCATATATGCCGCGGAACGATCTACCTTTGATTGATCTTTTCCAGAAAACGCACCCCCTCCATGTGGAGCTGCACCACCATAAGTATCAACAACAATTTTTCTACCAGTTAGACCGGTGTCACCGTCTGGTCCGCCGACGACAAACCTTCCTGTAGGATTAATTAATATATTTTTCTCTTGTGGCATCCAACCACTTGGAATAGATGTACTTATCAATGATTTTACCTTTTCTCTTACTTCTTGATTTCCTACATCATCATTATGTTGTGTAGAAACAACAATTGAATCAATGCCTACAGGTTTTGAATTTTCATATATTACACTTACTTGACTTTTGGAATCTGGACCAAAGAACGAATTATTTTGATGTCTAAATTGAGCTAAAGATTTTAAGATTTGGTGAGAATATTCAATAGCCGCAGGCATATAATTTGATGTCTCGGAACAAGCAAAACCAAACATTATGCCCTGATCTCCAGCTCCTTGTTCTTTTTTATCCGTAACTTCATCTACTCCCATAGCTATATCTGATGACTGTTGATGAAGATAGTTTTCAATGTGAAGATTTTCCCAATGAAAACCTTTTTGTTCATAACCAATTTTTTTAACTATATCTCTAATCAAAAAATCTATTTTTTCGTTTGTAACGCTATCTTTATTTTTATTTATGTTTACTTCACCTGATACAATTACCCTGTTAGTGGTAGCTAAAGTTTCACACGCAACTCTAGATCTTTCGTCGGCACTGAGATAAAGATCTAAAATTCCGTCTGAAATTTGATCACATACTTTATCAGGATGACCTTCTGATACAGACTCGCTTGTGAAAATATGATTCTCTGGTGAGGTCATTTTATATTATTTGAAAAAATAAATTATGATATTAATTAGTTCTATGTTTTTAGCAACCTTTTTTTAAAAATAAAAAAATCAGCCAATAAGCTTACTATCAGCATAAAAATTATTAAATACAAAATTACAATATTTCCGAATTTTGAAAAAATTGAGTCATTTTTACCAATACTCATATCTAAATCTGAAAATCCGTCAGAGTTCAAATCCATTGATTTTAAAAGCTTTCCATTTACGTCGTATGCTCCAGAAATTCCAGAATTTGAAACTCTTATTAAAGGCAAACCTCTCTCCAAGGACCTAAATCTTGAAGCAACAAGGTGTTGATAAGGACCAGTAGTACTCCCAAACCAAGCGTCGTTTGTAATATTGATTATTACATTTATTTCAGTGCTGTTTACGTTTTTAAAAATTCCTTCATAACAAATAGAAGGTTCAATAAAGATACCTGATGTCGAAATTTCTAAAAGCCTTCGTTTCGTTCCAATAGAAAAATCCTTACTACCATGGGTTAGGGTTTTAATTGGAAAAAGATTTCTATAGGGTATAAATTCTCCGAATGGAACTAGCTTAATTTTGTCAAAATATTTATATCCACTATTATCAATTGCATAAAAAGTATTAAATATTTTTTCATTTTCTCTTCTTAAGCCACCTGAAATCAATACTTCATTTTCATCAAAATTTTCTTTTAAAAGATTCATCAATTGATTATTTTCATTTAAAAATTCTGTAATAGCAACCTCAGGCCAGACTATTATTCGGTGAGAAAAGTTACCTTTATTCTTAATTGATAAATTTATTAATTTAGATAAATTTTTCTTTTTATATTCTTTTTTCCATTTCAACTCTTGGGGTATATTTGGTTGAACCAATCTAACTTGTATCGTTCTATCCAAAGGTTTTTCAAAAAGTATATTTCCAAAAATATATAAAAACACAGGAAAGCCAAAAAAAACAAAAAAAGAAAATCTATAGAGTTTGTGAATTAACAAATGAGAAATTAGAACGAACCAAAAAATTGTTAAAAAAGAAAGGCCGTGAACTCCAATATATTTTGAGACTATCATAAAATTATTATCAAATGCCCAAACATGAGAAAATAGATTCCAAGGAAAACCACCTAAAACTGTTGATCTTAAATACTCAAATAAAAAGATTAACAAAGAGTAAATTAATGTATTTAAGAAAATAAAGTTTTTACTTAAAGAATAGCTGTTTTTATAAATGCTAATCAAAAAAAAAGGAATAGATAAAAATAAGCTAAGAAATAATGGAAAGACTAACAAAACTAATGGTATAAAAAAAGTAAAACTCTTTTCAACCAGTAATGGAAAAATAATCCAATGAAATCCAAATAAAAAATAACCAAAAGAAAAAAAAATTACGCACAAAAAAATTTTTTTATGCGAGTGAATGTTTATAATATTTTTGAAAAATTTATAGAATCCTAATATTCCCAACGGGATTAAATATAAATTAGGCAGTGAAAATGAAGATAGCAATCCCCAAAAAAAAAAATTAAACAAATACATTTTATTTAAATTGCACCAAAAGTTTTTTTATTCTTCTAGCATCAACCTCTACTACACTAAATTCTATTCCCGAGGGATGGTTAATAACTTCACCTCGACCAGGAACTCTTTCAGCTAAAACAAAAACCAGCCCTCCAATTGTATCAACTTTATCTTTCTCTTGAATATTTACAATTTTTCCCGATTTTTTTTCAAAATCCTCTATCAACATCCTTGCAGAAATCTCAAAAGCACCCTTCGAGATTTTTTTAAAGTGCTCTCTTTGAACCATATCGTGCTCATCTTCAATTTCTCCTACAATTTCTTCAACGAGGTCCTCAATTGTAACTAATCCATTGGTTCCACCATACTCATCAACAACAATAGCCATATGTATCTTTTCTGATCTCATTTTAAGAAGTAAGTCTAAAATCTTCATTGAAGGGGATGTAAATAAAATTTTTCTTAATATAGTTTTTGTTAATTTTTTTTCAATTTTAGGATTTTTAGAGTCTTTAAGTAAATTAAATAGATCTCTTATATGGACCATACCAACAATTTTATCTAGATTATCCTCAAATATTGGGATTCTGGAGTGTTTTGAACCACTCATTAAAGTAGATAAATTTTTTAATGACGAGCTATCTGATATCGCGACAATATTCGCTCTAGGAACCATTATATCCTCAACACATTTATTGTGAATATCAATTACATTACTAAAAATCTTTTTTGTTTTATCATCAATTTTTTCATCAGATATATCTTGTTGATCAATTAAATCATCAATAACTTCTTTATAATTAACTTTTCTATTTGTAGAAAAAAACTTTTTAAAAATTTGTATCAAATATGATTTCATATTATTAATGATTATTGGCTGGTGCATTTAATTTTCTGTCAAGTATTTTCATTTATTTTTCTCAAAATATGGATTGCCTATTGACAATTTTGACAAAATACTGATCTCTTTCTCCTCCATTATTTTTGCATTCTTTTTATTGTCATGTTCATATCCTAAAAGATGCATAAATCCGTGTAAAATTAAATGAGAGAGATGATCCTTAAATTTTTTAGACTGCATGATTGATTCAGTCTTTACTTTTTCAAGTGAGATAACTATGTCGCCCAAGAAAACCTTCTTAACTTGATTATCATCAATTATTAAATTTTGCTGAAAAGATAAAACATTTGTAATCTTATTGCTTTTTCTATATTTTTCATTTAATTGTTTTATATAGTTGTTGTCAGTTGCCAAGATACTTACTTCATAATCTAAATTATTGTTTGTTGCTAAATCTTTAAATGCTTCTAATATTGTTTTACTGATAATAAATTTGATTTGCTCTTTATCAAAATTAAAAATTTTATAAAATTTAAGTTTAATCTTCATAAGATGCTTTGGAAATGTATTTATCTCCTATACCTTCACTCATCTCAAATTTTTGATAATTTTTAACTATTTTTGATACAAGTGAATTTCTGACAACGTCTGTATCTTGAAACCTAATGAAACCAATTTGTTCAATATTACTTAAAATATTAATAGCTTGCCTTAATCCTGATTTTGTACCTGATGGCAAGTCAACTTGAGATAAATCTCCATTAATTATCATTTTAGAGTTTTCTCCTAATCTTGTTAGAAACATCTTCATTTGTACAGGGGTGGTGTTTTGTGATTCATCAAGAATTATAAAAGAATTTGATAGTGTTCTTCCTCTCATAAAGGCAAGAGGCGCAATTTCAATATGTCCAGAGTCAATTTTTTTTATAACTTCATCAAAAGGTAACATCTCATTCAGAGCATCGTATATAGGTCTTAAATATGGATCGATTTTATCTTTAAGATCGCCTGGCAAGAAACCAAGTCTTTCACCTGCTTCAACTGCAGGTCTAGATAAAATAATTTTATCGACTTTTCCAGCTTTTAACATAGAAACAGCAAAAGCAACTGCCAAATATGTCTTACCCGTACCTGCAGGTCCACAACAAAAAACTAGTTCTTTCTCACGAATTAATTTAAAATAATCTCTTTGTTTTTTTGACCTAGGGCGTAAAAGTTTTTTGCCTGCTTTAACAAAAATTGACTCTACAAACTTCTCACTAGTTGACTCATGGTTAATTGTTTTTGTCATGTTGATAAAACCTTTTAATTCTCCGTAATCTATTTGATTGTTGTTTTCTACAGATTTATACAAATTTCTCAAAACAAACACGGCTTTTCTAACATTATTTTTAGGACCAATTATCGAAACTAGATTTCCCCTTGGAATAATTTTTATATTAAATTCTATTTCTACTTTCTTTAAATTTTCGTCTGAATGTCCGCACATTACAGACATAAGGGTATTGTTATTAAATGATAATGTTTCCGTAACATTATTTATTTCTTCGGAGTTATTTAGATTGCTCAATATTGACTCATTTTATGATAATTTCCCATGTAAAGAAAAAGAGGTCAGAGATTTTATTTTAACTTTAACTAGCTTGCCTATTAAATCTTCTCTAGAAATTATGTGAACAGGTTGAAGATATTCACTTCTACCAACAAATTGATTTCTTTTCTTACCAATTTTTTCAATCAACACTTCCATATCTAACCCAATGCATTTTTCATTAAACTGCTTTTGTTGTAAATTTAATTCTTTTTGTAATATGTTCAATCTATCATTTATAATATTATCTTCTAAATCAAATTTTTTCAAGAAAGCGGGTGTTCCAGGCCTTGGCGAATATTTAAAAGAGTATGAACCAGCAAATTTAACTGATTTAACTATATCCATAGTATCATCGAAATCAGATTTATTCTCTCCTGGAAACCCTACTATAAAATCTGATGTTAACGCAATATTTGGTATTTTGCTTCTAAGTTTTTCTACAATTTTTAAATATACCTCTTTAGTGTATCTTCTATTCATTTCTTTTAAGATTTTATTAGAACCAGATTGAATTGGCAAGTGAAGATATGGCATTAACTTTGAATTATTTTGATGTTCTAATATTAGTTCATCAGTCATATCAGCAGGATGAGATGTAATATATCTTATTCTTTCTAATCCTTTTATTTCAGATAGGAAAGAACATAGCTTAGCTAAAGAATATAAATTTTTTGGATTTTGAAAATCAAATTTTCCGTTGTATGCATTTACATTTTGTCCTAAAAGTGTAATTTCTTTGACTCCTAAAGAAACAAGATTTTTTACTTCACCGAAGATGTCCAAAACATTTCTAGAATATTCTGCTCCTCTTGTGTAAGGTACAACACAAAATGTACAAAATTTATCACAGCCTTCTTGGATTGACACAAAAGCTGTTACACCTGAAAAGGATGGCTTTGGAAAGGAATTAAATTTTTCTTCTACATCAAACTCATTTTTAATGACTGGTCTTGTGAACTTTTTAGAAAGTATTGAGGTTAATTTATGATAATTATGTGGTCCCAAAACGATATCAACATCCTTGTTTCTTTTGATTATTTCCTTTCCTTCAGCTTGCGCCACACAACCACAAATTGCAATTATCATATTTTCGCCAGCTAATTTTTTATTTTTCTTATACTTGCTTAGTCTTCCAATATCAGAGTACATTTTTTCTGACGCTTTTTCTCTTATATGACAGGTATTCAATATTGCTAAATCACAGTTTTCTGGTTCTTTTGACAAAATGTAACCCATTGGTTTCAAAAGATCTTGAATCTTTTCCGAATCATAAAAATTCATTTGACAACCATATGTTTTAATATAAAAAAGTTTTTTCATTTAATTAAACTAAGCAAAATTTGACGAAAATTAAAGATTAAATTTATTTACAGTATAAGATGTAGAGTTTGAAATGATATCATAACAATATTTACTTGCTGATTTCCTTGATTTAAATCTCGAAAACTGAAGTGCTTTATGAAAATTAATTGTAATTTCACAAGTTCCTAACCCTAAAAGTTTCCAAGCGTGTGGAGCTAAATCGACACTGCCGTACCAAGCATAAAACTGTTTAAAAATCCTATTTGTAGGAAAACCGTCAAATCCTGTATAGGTAATTGAAATAGGTTGTAACTCAAAAAACTTATTTTCAGATATTTCAACAATTCCAAATAATGAACTCTTAAACGGTAATATCTGAGTGCCATTATTAGAGGTTCCTTCTGGGAAAAGAATTACATTGAATCCATCTCGCAAATTGCTTGATAAAATATTTACTTGATTTTTAGACTTTAATATTTCTTTTCTATCTATAAATATTGTTTTTCCAAGCCTGACTATAATGTTTATAATTGGCCAATTTGAAATTTCTGATTTGGCTACAAATTTTCCATCCAACTCTGACCCTAAAATTATAATGTCTAAGTATGAAGTATGATTAGAAATAAATAGTGTTCCTTTTTTATTCGCCCGTCCACAGGTTTTTAGAGTAATCCCAAATATGATTAACAATCCTTTGAAAAAAATTTTTGGAATAATAAACGAAAATTTTTTGGGAAAAAAAAAAAAAGACATTTGTATTAAGCTACAAGCTATTGTCCAGGGCAGTAAAACGGAAAGCCTGAATATCGATAAAAGTGGTGAATAATACATTATTGATTTATGGCCATTTTGAGATATTTAGGGTCAATCTTGTCTGATTTAAGTATAATACATATATCAATAGTTTTAAAATGTGGATCAAAAACAGCCCCTTCACCTACCCATGCTCCTACCCTTAAATATGCTTTAATAAGAGGAGGGAGACTTTTAAAAATTTTTAACTTAGAAATTTTACTAATATCAGCACTTTTCCATTTGGCATTTTTACTTTTGAGAGGAAAAGTAAGATATTGTTTTGGAGCAGAATAAAAATTTTTTAAAAAAGATAATTGGTTTCTAATTTTATTTGTATTATTACACTGAAAACTTGCGCAACCAATAATAAAGTCAACTTTAGATTTTTTGATATAAGTAGATAATCCTCTCCACAAAAGCCTTATTATTTTTCCATCTCTATAATTTTTGTGCACACACGATCTGCCAACCTCCAAGATTTTTAAATCAAGTTTTTTAAGGTTATAAAGATCAAACTCTGTTTCAGTATAAAAATCTCCCTTGGAATTGTTTGAATAATTTATCATCAAACGATAAGTTCCAACAACGTGATGAGACGAAACAGATTTATCTATGACGACTAGATGGTCACAAAATTTATCATATTCGTCAGAATCTAGAATATAGTCTTGATTGTTAATGGAACCTTCTTTAAAAAATGTATTAAACCTTAATCTTTGAGCATTTTTAATCAACAAATCATTACCATTAACAACCAAAACGTGAAATCTGTCAACTTCAAAATTAATATTCGGATCTATTGAATCATTTGAATTTAAATCGGAATTAATACTTCTATTTATCTTTTCCAATACTTGCACACCCTTTTGGAACTGCATATAGTTCTAGCCGATGTTCGACTAACTCATAACCCAATTTAGAGGCTATTTCCTTTTGTAATGCTTCAATCTTATCATTTTTGAACTCGAGTACTTTGCCACTTTTTATATCTATAAGGTGATCATGATGGATATCAGAAGCCTTCTCATATCTAGATCTTGAACCTCCAAACTCATGTTTATCAATTATTCCGTGTTCTTGAAACAGTCTAATAGTTCTATAAACTGTAGCTATACTAATTCTATTATCAACTTTTGATGCTCTTTTGAACACTAGCTCTACGTCGGGATGATCTGAAGAGTCAACAATTACCTGTATGATGATTTTTCGTTGCTCAGTCATTTTCAAACCAAGTAAATTGCACTTTTCTAAAATGTTATATTTCATTGTTTGATATTTAATAAATTACCATTAGCCGTTTTAAAGTACAATTTTAACAAAAAAAATTGTAATATTCAAAAATATACAATAAAAATTAAAAAAGTGAAAAAAAAAAAAAAATTAGATGTTTCAAAAGTTGATTGCCCAATGACATTTGTTAAAACCAAAATATTTCTCGAAAGCACATCGGACAAAGAGGATAGAGTTATAATTATCAAAGGTGTTCAAAATTTCGTGAGTTTAAAAGATACTCTAATTGATCAAAATTATAAAATTAAAACTAAATGTGTTAAAAAAAACTATTATGAAATTTTAGTGACGGCAGAATCATAAATTTAACTCCATAATAATTGCATCACTTTTTTTTTCATTCATAAAATAATAATCCTTTCTCTTGCCAACTATTTTAAATCCAAATTTTTGATAAAGAATATTAGCTGCTTGATTGTCCTCATTAACTTCTAAAACAATTTTATTTATTAAACGTAATTTACAAAACTTTTTAATATCCTTCAAAAAGTTTTGTGCTATTCCCCTACGCCTAAATTTAGGAGCTACAAATATTAAAAAAACGTCCATAAAATTCTCTGAATATAATGAAATCGAAAACCCAACAATTTTTTTGCCATGTTTAGAAATTCTTGAAAAGCTAGTTTTTTTGTTAATATGATCGTTAAGATCTCTGCGAGTCCATATATTATTTATTTCATTTATATGTTCTTCTTGGAGGTTTTCAATAAATTCTAGATCTTCAATTCCTATTTTTGTATAGCTGATTTTTTTTTGCATAGTGTTGTAAGTGGTATAAAACTTTTGTTGTTTTTGATGATAAATCCAAAAAATGTGCCTTCAAGACCGATTTTGCATTTGTATTAATCTTCTGTATTTTTTTTCCTGCAATAGAAAAATTAATATATTGGTTAGTAACAATTTTTAAATTTTTCCAACCTCTAATATTTGAATACAACATAATTTTTTTTTCAATATCACTTGTAAATCCACAAAATATCTTTGACGATCTGATCCATTTTAACTTTTGGTTCTCAAAAAATTGAAAATAAAAATCTTTCCTTGAATCTTTAAAAAATAATAATAAGGCTTCACTAGAAAACCTTACATGAGGTAGAAAAGTATCGAATTTTGTTAAGGTATATATTTTTGCATTATTAGTTATTGATAAACCTTGAGAAATTGATAATAGGTTTCTCAATGTTGTGAAACTACCAGGGCCTCGTGGCAAAATAATTTCCGTAATTTTAGAATTATCATATTCTTTTAACATCAACTGTATCAGTTCTAAAATTTTATCTGATCGAATGGTTTTCTTTTCTTTAGTGATTTCTAAAAATTTTAAGATTTTAGCTTTCCTTGCGATTGCAATAGAAACATTGCTACTTGATGAAAATAATGATAACGACAACATAAAATTTATATTATAATAACTTACTATGAATCAAAAATTAGTCAAAGTTACTAATAATGCAAATATAATAATCGATTTGCGTTATGCGACCACAAATAATTTTACATGTATGAAAATCTATTCAAGAGAAGAATGTTATCTGCATTGCCTTGCATATGAACATCTGATGATTGCAGCTGAGTTAGCACAAAAAATTGATTATAAATTAAAAATTTTTGATGGATTTCGTCCAGGTGAATCTCAAGAAAAACTCTGGGAATATTTTCCTAATCCTGATTTTATAGTTCCACCGAAAAAAGGATCACCACATTCAAGAGGGGTTGCAGTGGACTTAACCTTAGTTGATAAAAAAAATAATGAGCTGGAAATGGGTACAGACTTTGACGAATTTTCTACCTTATCTTTTCATGGAACAAAAGATATTTCAGAAACAGCTTTTAAGAATAGAAATCTTTTACTAGGAATAATGTCTTCAGCCGGTTGGGATTTTTTTAGAAACGAATGGTGGCATTATCAGCTTTTTAATTCCAAAAATTTTCCAATTTTATTTGATTCTGATTTACCTGAACCGTTAACAATTTAAAAAATGTCCAATTTTTTTTTGCTTATAATTATCCTTATTTTTTTTAATGACGATGTCAAAGCATCAGAGAATAATGATTACGCAACTGTGTTAATGTATCATAGATTTAATGATAGCAAATATCCATCAACTAGCATTAGTTCAGAATTGTTCGAGTCCCATTTACAATATTTAAAGAAGAAAAATTATAGCGTTTTACCTATAACTGATCTCGTAGATTTTTTTGAGCAAAATAATGCTTTTCCAAAAAAAACTATTTTTATAACTATAGATGACGGATACAAAAGTTTTTATGAGTACGCTTTTCCATTATTATTAAAATACAAATTTCCTTTTACTGTGTTTATTTCAACTGACTACATTTCTAATAATGATAAATCTGATTTTATGACTTGGGAAATGCTAAAAGAAATTAAAGCTAAAGGTGGTTCAATTCAGAATCATACCTCGAATCATGCTAATCTTAATGAGATGGACATAAAGGAAATAAGAAAAGTTGTTTTAGAATGTCAAAAAGAATTAGATCTTAAGTTAGGAATTAAATCAGATGTATTTTCTTTTCCATATGGCATGAGTTCTATTAAAAATGAAACTATTATTAAAGAAATGGGTTTCAAATTAGCCTTTGGTCAGCAATCGAGTCATATTTTTTTCGGTGAAAATAAATTCAGGCTACCACGTTTTTCTTTCAATCAGGAGCTGGGTGAAATTAAGAGATTTGAAATGATTATTGAATCTTTTCCTTTAGAGGTTTTTGATGTAATACCGGAAGATACGCTATTTAGAGATTCACAGAATCAAATTTCATTTTCTACCAACCACCCCTTGTCCTTTATAAATTGTTATCATTCATCTAATACCCCTTTTGAAATAAGAAAATTACCTCCTTCAAAAATTGAAATACAATTTAAAGATAAATTAAATAAGGGGGTTAATAGGGTCAATTGTACAGCCTACGACAAAAATAAAAATTTATACTGGTATGGTAAAATATTAATTCATTAATTTTTGTGTTTTATAGATTTTATCAAATTTCAGAAAGTTGTTAATTTTCATAACATTTTTTATATCTTTGACGTAAAGCTCTCTTCTTTCTGAGTAATTAAGTAACTTTTCTGACAAGAGATCACCACTTATGTTTTCTCCGTTCATTCGTAAATCTTTTCTGCGTTTCCTGAAATCAGAGTAAGCATTATGAGTATTTAAATTTTTAATATATGACTCTACAGAATCAGAGAGTGTTAAAAACTTTTTTATCAAAAATTTTTTTTCATCTGATCTATCTTTTGGAATTAAACCTGTCTCATTATCATAAGTGTATTGACCAAAGATAGCATTACCCTCCCTAGCATATCTTGAAGAACCCCATCCACTTTCGATGGCTGCTTGAGATATAGCTAATGAAATTGGTATGATGTCTATTCTCATCAATAAATTACCAATATTCTCTCCATCAAAGGAATATTTCTGACTAATTTTTTTAAGCCACTCTGGCCAAAACTCTTTATTTATTTGCTCACCATCAGTTTCGGTCCACCATTCTAAAATTTTTTTTCTTTCAGCTAGAACTCTTTCATTTTCTAAAAAAATAATTGGTAAGATAGTTTTTATAAAAAGGTTTTTTTTTAACCTTGCTGGTTCGAGTAGCAGAAAATCATCTGGAAGTGAAGAAAAAACAACTAAATTTTCGTACGAATTATTAATAAAACTTTCAATTGTAAAATTATATTTTTCAAAGATTCCTAACATTTCATTTGATAATGTAATTGAGTCCGATTCAATTTCCTTCAAACTAAAATCCTCAGAACTATTATTCAAAATTTCATAATTTATTGGAACAGAGCTGATTGCATCTTTTTCAAAAAAAAAATATTTACCAGCTACAAATAAATAATTTGAAATAATCATTAAGGATAAAAAGATAACAATATAGTTGTTACCTTTCAAAGAAAAGATAATCATATTCTAATTTACTGCTTCAACTGAAACAATCTCAGGTATGTAATATTTTAACATATTTTCAATGCCTGATTTTAATGTCAAAGTGGAGCTAGGACATCCAGCACATGCTCCTCTCAATTCTAAAAAAACAATATTATCTTTTAATTTAACAAAATTGATATCTCCGCCATCTTGCGCGACTGCGGGCTTGATTTTTTCATCTAGAAGTACTTTAATTTGCTTAACAATTTTCAATTCGTCTCCAGCATAGTCCTCAATCCCATCAGAACTGTTAGAACTTTTAGTAGTTGGTTCTACTACTGGAGCATCGGAAGAAAAGAAGTTCATAATTTTTGAGAGAATGTCTGGTTTTATCATCTCCCACTCATAACCATCTTTTTTAGTAATGGTTATAAAATCTTTTCCAAAAAACACATTTGTTACTGCTTTATTTTCAAACAAATTTGTAGCTAGCTTTGATGCAGAGGCTTCTTCTTTATTCCTAAATTCATAAGTACCAGATTCTAGTACATTAGTTTCAGGAATAAACTTAAGTGTTGAAGGGTTTGGTGTCATTTCAGTTTGTATAAACATATATTTAAAATAATATATTAAAACAAATTGTCAATTTGTTCTTCTGTCAAATTTGAAGGAATTATAGTCAGTGGAACTTTTAATCTTAATCTTGACTTACCTGTAAACTCTGAAATCAACGGTCCTGGTCCACTTGAACTAGCTGAAGCTGCCAATATTAAGTTTGAAACAAATTTATTTTCATCAAGAAAATTTATAATACAATCAATTCTGTCCCCTTTCATTATATACTTCAGAGGTTTTTTTAGAGACAGTTCAAATACAAAATCCTCTAATTCTTTAATTTTTTGTTCTGCCTCTTCTTTTAATTCTAATTCTGCAATATTTTCAACGGATTTCCAATGGCTAAATTCGAGGTTGTTAAAAGTATATAAAATTACAACATTTCCATTTGATCTCCTTGATCTAATTGAAGCATATCTTAAAGCTTGGAACATTTCTTTTGAATCATCAATTATTACTAAAAAATTAAGTTTCTTGTTCATTTTTATTTTCTATAAATAAAACTTGCACTTAGTCCAAAAATTATTGCTACTAATGCGCAAAACACTCCATAGAAAAAAGAAAAGTTATGAGCAAATCTATAAACGAAGGAGTTCAAACCTTTCTTTTTTACAACTAATTCAATTTTTTTTTCTTCAATTACCTTATTTTTTTTCATTTTTTCCATCACAATTTCATATCTTCCTGTCGGAGAATTATATGGAAGATAAACTGGAACTTTAAAAAAACTAGGGATTTTCTTTTCAATTTTTTCAAATGAGTTTTCGTTTATCATAAATAATTTAGTGGACATCTTATTTTTAATTAAATCTTTTTTTAGGTTATCATCATCCTTTCCAAGTAACAAAATGTTATCGTGAAGTTTTTTTTTAATCCTAAAGTCAATATCACTATTTTTATTATTAGTGTAAAAATGAAAAACAGATGGAAAAGAAAATTCACCACTTTTTTTCCAAGTCCACATATTTAAGACTTGAGTTTTTTTTTGTAATATTACTTTTTGTTGAGGCCCCTTAATTTTTAAATACACAAACTCTTTTCCTTCGTAATGTCCATAAATTGTAAATGTTGGTTTGTTAATTTTTGAATTTAAAAACACTTCATTGTTTGGCAAATCGAAACTTATAGTTTTAGCGAATAAATCTATAGGCAAAACAGATACGAAAATAATGATGAATTTTAAATGTTTCAATTTATTTCCTGTATTATTATTCTAGAATTCATTAATGGTTCATTGGCTAAATCAAATGACATTTTTAAACAAACTAATAAAACCAGTGATGCTAATGCCATTCTTAAATGTTCTCCTTTGAATCTGGTAGTATAGTTCGAACCAAATTGTGCACCCAAAACACCTCCTGTAAGTAAAAAAACAGCTAGTATCAAATCAACCGATTGGTTTACTGTAGCTTGTAATATCGTAACATTAGCAGTTACAAAAACAATTTGGAACAATGAAGTTCCTACTGCAGAAACTGTTGACATACCCATTAAATATATCATAGCGGGAACCATTAAAAATCCTCCACCAACACCCATTAATGCAGCCATCAACCCCACTACTGAACCAATGAATATAGGAATCAAAATTGAAATATATTTTTTAGATCTCCTAAAACGAAATTTCAAAGGTAATTGATCCAAAATTGTTCTTCTTTTTCTGTTTTTTTGTACAGTATTTTTAGGCTTCATAGACGAGATTATACTCTCTGCAAACATTAAGATACCAATAATAGCCAAGAAAATAATGTATAAGATACTGATAACCAAATCAATCGTTCCTGAATCAATCATAAATCTAAAAAGAATTACACCTAATGTTGACCCAAAAATTCCCCCAATTAACAAAAAAAGTCCAATTTCGAAATCTATATTATTTCTCCTACTGTGTGCAGAAGCACCTGAAATTGATGAACCTAAAATTTGATTAGCCTCAGTTGCCACAGCAGTAGCGGGGGGAATGCCCAAAAAAATTAAAATTGGTGTCATTAAAAATCCTCCGCCTACACCGAATAATCCAGATAAGAAACCAACAAAGAATCCAGATAATAAAATTATAATTAAATTTATTTCTATGTCTGCGATTGGAAGATAGTAATCCACTAGAAACAACCCATAATGTCTCTAATTTCTTTCATGTTTTTTGCACCAATTTCATTTGCTTTTTCGGCACCATCTTTAAGAATTTTTTTTAAAAAAGTTTCATCGTTCAAAATTTTTTGCATTTCTACAGAAATAGAGTTAATTTTCTGATTTAAGATTTCTTTCAGTGATTCCTTAAAAAAAATAAAATCTCTTTGATGAAATTCATTTATAACTTGTTGAATTGAGGTGTCGGAAACTGAAGCGAAAATCTTTATCAGATTTTGAATCTCTGGCCTTGCTTCCAACTCTATCTCATTTTTTGGAAAATCTAAAGAATCTGTTTTTGCTTTTCGAATTTTTTTAGAAATTTCGTCACTCGAATCTTTTAGATTTATTCTAGAAAAATCTGATGGATCAGATTTACTCATTTTCTTCGTTCCATCTCGCAAACTCATAACTCGAGCTGCTGTACCAATTATCAATGGATCAGGAATAGGAAAAAAATCAGTTTCATAAAATCTATTAAATGCTTGGGAGATATTCCTACTTAATTCCAAATGTTGTTTTTGATCATCACCGACTGGCACCTTTGTAGCTTTATAAAGCAATATATCAGCTGCCATTAAAACCGGATATGAATATAGACCAAGAGGAGCTTTTTCTTTGTTTTTTCCTGCTTTGTCCTTAAATTGTGTCATACGATTCAACCATCCTATTGGGGTAAAACAACTCAAAATCCATGATAGTTCTGAGTGATAAGAAACATGTGATTGAACAAAAATAATATTTCGTTTTGGATCAATTCCTGCAGCAATATATGCAGCAGCAACCTCCAAAATATTATTTTTTATACTAATACAATTTCTTGGAACGGTGAATGCATGCAAATCTACAATACAAAAAATACATTTATTGTTATTTTGAAGTTCTACCCAATTTTTAATTGCCCCTAAATAGTTACCAAGATGCAAATTACCAGTGGGTTGAACGCCAGAAAAAATCAGATCATTAAACGTTTTTTCCATTATCCTCTGTAAATTTTATTAGATAAAAGATCTTTAAAAAATATATTAAAATTAAATAAATAAAGAAACCAAAAAGAATGTTTGCTAGAACAAATACAAATTTTTCGTAAAATACTATTTTACTCAGTGAATCATACATATTTAGATTGATAAAATTTTCCAGACATATCATCATTATCGCTGAAGAAATAATACACTTAATTGCAACCTCGGAAGTTTTTTTGGTTACGTAAAAAAATTGATTTTTTTTAAGGAGAAAATACAAAATTATACAATTAAACCAGGAAGCTGTAGATGTTGCGTATGCTAAGCCAACATGAAAATAATGGTCGATAAGAATTAAATTTAAAACTAAATTTACAATCATAGAAAAAAATGCCACCACTACCGGGGTTTTCGTATCACCTCTAGCAAAAAAAACAACAGCCAAAATTTTTACAAATATAAATGCTGGTAATCCAAAACTCAGTGCCACTAAAGCCTCGCCAGTTAACATTCCATCTGAAAATGAAAATTCACCCCTCACAAACAACAAATCTATAATTTGAATAGACAAAATCATTAAACCACATGCAGCAGGAAATGAAAAAAGCATGCTTAATTGAAGTGAGTTATTTATAGTTAAATTTGATTTAGTATTTTTTTGTTTAATTTGCTTAGATAGGATTGGTAAAAGTGCTGTGCTTAATGCAATTCCAAAGACTCCCAGAGGAAGCTGATTTACTCTATCTGCAAAATAAAGATATGAGATTGAGCCATCAGGTAATGTAGATGCTAAAATCATATCGATTAAGAGATTAAGTTGATATACACCACTTCCAAGAACAGCAGGAAAAAATAAAATCAGTAGTTTTTTTGCATTTTTACTTAATCCTGAAAATATATCTTTTAAAAAAAAAAATCGTACATTACTTTTTTTCAAATTAATGTACAACCAAATTAATTGGAGTAACCCTGCGATTGAGATTGAAAATGACAAATTTTTTGCAGTTTGCACCTTTTCAATACTATTGTCATAACATGCCAACAACACTGATAACATTGCTAAATTAAGTATGATCGGAGTGAGAGCCATTGCTGCAAACTTACTCATGGTGTTTAAGTAACCTCCAAATAAGGATGTTATGCAAATGAATAATAAAAAAGGAAAAGTTAGTCTTGCTAATTCGATTGCAAGTACAAACTTGTTTTCATTATTTTCAAATCCAGGTGCAAATATATTGATTATGGTTGGCATAAAAATCTCAAATAATATGATAAAAGGCAAAAGGAAACTCACAATTAAGGTGAATATTTCTGATAAAAATATATCTCCTTTTTTTGCTCCTTCCTTTATTCTAATTCCTGATACAAGTGGGACAAATGCAGAATTCATCGCACCCTCTGCAAATAATCTTCTAAACAAGTTGGGTAGTTTAAACGCTACAAAAAAAGCATCAGAAACATAACTTGCTCCTAATGAAAGAGCAATTAAAAAATCTCTACAATAACCTAAAATTCTGCTGAGAAAAGTTAATGAGCCAATTATTGAAATAATTTTAAGAAACAAAAGATTTCCTTTTCATGATTTTTTGTTGAAGATCTAATTCAACTTTTTTCATCTCATCTTTTTTAAGCATTCTATATCCTTTCGATTTGTGAACGTAAAATGTGTCCTCAACTATGTCACCAACAGTAGAAATTTTGGCCATATCAACAATTAGATTATGGGCAAAAAATATTTTAATAATATTAAATAAAAGAAATGGCCTGTCCATAGCCGTGATACTAATACTCGTCCTTTCGAGATTTATTTCATTAATAAATTTTATGCTAAATTTTCTTTGAGAAAGTTTTTGTAACATATTCAATTTTTTGGATTCCTCTTTGAGAATATTTTTTTTTAGAAATATAGAATTGTTATAATTTATTTTTCTTAACATCAAAAATATTCTTAGTTTTTTCCTCTCTAAATCTTGTTTATCAAACTTTTTAGGAAACTTCACAGACAGCTTAAATTTATCAATTACCACTTTATTTTTTAGAGTAAAAATTCTTGCCTCTAAAACCTCTAGATGATTGAAGGCAAAATTCTGAACAAAATCTAATAATAATTTTTTTCTATCATAGGTTGCAATTGTCACATCATAAACACCATTGATTTTGTTAAAATCAACCCTGAAATCAAATTTCTTTTTTAATTTTTCTCCATCGAAGAAATTACTAATTTGGTTAGCAATTGATTTTATTGATTGTGAAAACCAAAAGCTGTCTTCAACATTATTGGAAAATTGATTAAACTTTTGTTTGTTTTTATTTTCTAGTAGTAGAAATACTTTTCTCTTTAATTGATTAAGTTTATTTGAGGGTAAAATATTGTATTTATATAAAAAAGGTTTTCTTAGTAAATCTAAACTTTTATCGTATAATCGTTTTAAAAGTCTTGAAGCCCAATCATTTAAACTGCTATTATTTACTGATGCAATATCAACAACTGTGAGCACATATAAATAATCAAGTCTTTTAACAGTAGAAACTTTTTTTACAAATTCCCTAACTACAGATTCCTCCTCCAAATCTTTTTTAAATGCGAAATGACTAAAAATTAAATGATTTTTTATGAGCCAAGCTATTTCACCTGAATCAGTTTTATTAAAGTTAAATTGCTTAGAGATCTCACCAGCGATCTCGACTCCTCGTTGACAGTGGTCCCCTTTGAGTCCTTTTCCAATATCATGTAAAAAAATAGAAAAAAAAATTACTTTTTTATTGTTTTGTCTTTGTAAAATATTTCTTACCAATTCAAATCGACTAGAAAGGTTTTTATTAGAATTTATTTTTTTAAGAAGAATCAATGCCTTTAAGATGTGTTCATCGACAGTATACAAATGATACAGATCAAATTGAGACATAGCTATTATATTTCTAAATTGTGGTATGACCTTTTCTAAAATTCCAGAATCATTCATTGTGTACAAAACTTTACTACCACTATTCGATATTAAAATTTTCTTGAATTTTTCTAAAATTTTTTTTTTTTGAAACATCAACGTATTTACTTTAGATAACTCGTGATAAAGGAATCTATAGGTTTCTGAATGAATTTCAAAATTATTTTCGTCTACATCTAAAAATATATTTATAAAATTTTCTGTCTTACTTAAAAATAGTTTTTTATCAATAATTTTAATACAATTTTCTTCTATAACCGTACCTTTGGTTAAATTTTTTTTCTTTGTGTATTGTTTTTTTTCGGAATAAAAAAAATCTATTTGTGTAATGTATTCCATTAAATTTCTAACATTTCTTACATTTAAGAAATAATGACGCATCAATCTTTCAACCTTTAGATTATTATCTTTAGCTCTATATTTCATGAAATTTGCAATAGAATGTTGGAGATCAAAAGTTAATTTTTCATTTGCTCTTTTACTGAGATAATGCATGTAAATTCTTAAAGTTAGAATAAAGTCAAGAGATTTTCTTAATTTACTTTTTTCTAAATCAGAGATTATATTTTGCTTAGATAAAGTCTCAAGATTAGCAGTTTTATTTTTGGTTTTGAACATCCAAAAAATAGTGTTTAAATCTCTTAACCCACCCAAACTTTCTTTTATGTTAGGCTCCAGCAAATAGGATTTATCTTTATTTTTTTGAAGTCTTTTTATTCTTTCTTTATTTTTTAAATCAATAAATATTTTCTTCTTTCCCTCAGTTAAATTTGACTTTAAAATTTTTTTCACGTCTGTATAAATTCTCTCCGCTCCAACTATTTTTCTAGCATCAAGTAAAGCTGTTTGAGTTGTTAAGTCTTCATGATTTATTTTTTTTATTGAGTTAATATTCCTTACTGAATATCCAATTTTTAAACCCATATCCCATAGTTGGTAGAGAAGTTTTTTTATGATTACCGCTATGTCTTTTTTTTCATTTTTAGGAACGATTATTAAATCTATGTCAGAGAATGGAGCCATTTCTTTTCTGCCGTAACCCCCCACAGCAAAAATTACCAAATTATTAGAATTAATTTCTGATTCTTTAGTAATTAAACTAAATAAATTTGATATCAAATAATCATACGCTTCAGAAATTTGTTTTGATGTGAACGTTCCGTTATTTTTAATAAAAAATTGATCCTCAATTTTTTTTAATTTTTCACGAAATGTCTCTTTGATGTTTGAAAAACTTTTATCTGAATTGTTTAATTTGTGTAACATTTTAATTTTTGAAATTAAGATAATTTCTTTTTTATTTCATATAACAAGTCGAGAGCATCCTTAGGAGAAATTTTATCTGGTTCGATTTTTAAGAATATTTTTTTTATCTCAGATAAAGCACCATAATTTTCTTCGACATCCTGTTCAGTCTCACTATAACTTTTTATTTCAGAAATTTTCCCTCTATTTTGTTGTGCATCGTTTAATGATTCTAATATTTCTTTTGCTCTTTTTATAACCGATATAGGAACTCCAGATAACTTGGCGACATGAATACCGTAAGAGCTTTTTGAAACACCATCAATAACTTTATACATAAATATAATTTCATCATTCCAATTCTTTGTCTTTAGAGTTTTTAACTTAATTTCGTTATGATTTGATTTAATATTCGTAAGTTCTTTGTAATGAGTAGCAAATAATGTTAAACATTTCTTTCTTTTAACTATGTATTCTAATATTGCCCAGGCAAGCGATAAGCCATCACTATTAGAAGTTCCTCTACCTAATTCATCCAAAATTATTAAAGAGTTTTCTGATGCACCTATTAACATTCTAGCGGTCTCTATCATTTCAGTCATAAAAGTAGACAGACCTTGACTAAGGTCATCAGATGCCCCAATTCTAGTGTAAATTTTGTCCACGCAACTTATTTTACATGACTCAGCTGGTACGAAACAACCCATTTGAGCCATTATAGTTATAATGGCTACCTGGCGTAAATATGTACTCTTTCCAGCCATATTAGGTCCCGTCATTAAAATTGTCTTTTCTGGGTTATTTAAAATGCAATCGTTTGCAACGAAAGAGGAACTAGTTTTTCTGTAGCTATTTTCTACAATAGGATGTCGCCCTTGAATTATTTCGAAACATTGCTCACTTGAAAACAATGGTTTGTTGTAATTTCTCTTTTTCGAAATATATGCATAATTTGTAATCACATCTATGAAAGATATTTTTTGAGTGAATGCATTAAGTAATTTAAATTGATTAATTACCTTTTGACTTACATCCTGATACAATTTTTTCTCTATTTCAATTGCTTTTGATGATGCGGTTGCTATCTCTATAGATATTTCTTTTAGCTTAGGTGTTAAAAATCTTGAGGAATTAGTTGTATTTTGAATTAATTGAAACTCAAATCCTTCATCTTGAATTAACTTATGAGAATTTTTTTTACTGACTTCAATAAAAAATCCATGGATATTGTTAAATTTAATTTTTAAAGTTGGAACATTAACATCCTCAGAGTATTTTTTTTGTAGAGCCAATACTTCTTTTTCTCTATATTTTTTTATATTTCTCAATTTATCTAGGTCATTTGATACTCCTTCTTTAATAAAATCTCCCTCATTCAGATTTGCTGGACAAGATTCTTTGATAATATTATCGATAGTTTTTTTTACTTCGTAAATCAATTCCAACTGACCCTTGTCAAAAACTAGTTTTTTGACTAATTCGTTATTCATTGAATTAATTTCTTTAAATGTACCTAGACTTTTATCTATGAAATTTGAAACAATCAACATGTCTCGTGGATTGTTGACATTTGCAGATATCCTGGACAAAGTTCTATCCATATCAGGTAGATTTTTAAGATAAGCTCTAACATTAGATGTTGATAGATCTTCAGAAAAAAATGCATCAACAAAATTTAACCTTTCTTCGATTTTTTTTGAACATTTTAATGGCATTTTAATCTGATTTCTTAGCATTCTTGCTCCACCAGAAGACATTGTTCGATCTAAAATATCAATTAAACTTCCTCTTTTTTCTCCATTTTTTTTTCTAAAAATTTCTAGACTTTCATTTGATATTTGGTCAACTTCCAAATAGTCTTTTTCAGAAACGACATTAATTTTAAGTATATTTGGAACATTGTTTTTTTGAGTAATTTGTAAATAGTTGATTAAAGATCCTGCTGTAGAAATACCTAAATCATTCAGGTCTGAAAAAATATTTAAAGATTCTAAACCGAAAAATCTTTTTAACTTTTCCTCATTATTTTTCCTATCAAAAGAATACTCAGAAACATATGTGACTTTATCATTCCAAATTTTAAATATTTCTTTCAACCCAACTTTTTGTTGTATTCTTTCAGTTGTTATAATCTCACACGGTTCAATTTTAAAAAGTATATCCTTAAATTCAGCTTCATTATCAAGATAAGTTAAATTGAAAATACCTGTAGTCATATCTAGCCAAGAGACACAGTAGTTCCCTTTATCAACATAAACCCCGACCAAATAATTAAAATCTTTTGAGTCTAATAACTGCTCCTCCATGAGAGTTCCAGGAGTAATAATTTTTACAACATCTCGAGATATTATTTTAGAATGTTTATTAGTAACATCAATTTCAAACTTATCTTCAAATTGCTCAGCAATAGCAATTTTATGGCCTGATTTTATAATACGTGAAATATATGTCTGAGCAGAATGATATGGAACCCCACACATCGGAATGTCTTCATCGTTATATTTCCCTCTTTTAGTTAAGGCAATGCCCAGTTCTTTGGAAGCAATTTTAGCATCATCAAAAAAAAGTTCGTAAAAATCTCCCATTCTGTAAAACAGTAAATATTCTTGATGCCTAGATTTGACTTCTAAATATTGTTTCATCATTGGAGTGGTTTTTGCTTTAACTAACTCCAACTCAAATGGATCAATTATATTTTGTTGTTTAAGTTCCACTTTGTTATAGTAATTATGTAATAATTAATATTTAAACATTTTCATGTATATTCATAAAGAATTAATTTCTATACTTTGTTTGATTTTATCTATTGGTGGAATAATTGTTTATAAATTCTTTAGAGACTTCCAACGACTTAATGCTGAACTTAAAAAATGGAAAAAGAAACCATTATCTGCAAGAGACTATTTTTTTTTTCATCAATTTGAGCCTGTTGTATTTAATCTGAATTCACATTTAAAAAACTACAACAGTTCCATTAAAAAAAATAAACGACAGATTTTATTTTATGAAAAGTTTTTCGACTTATTTCCTGATCCTTTGTTTATTGTTGATGAAATCAATCAAATAGTAGAACTGAACCTTAGCGCAACCAAGCTTGTAGGAAGAGACGCCAAAACAAAAAATATTAATTCAGTTTTAAGGATTCCAAATTTAGGTGATTTAATAATGAAATCAAACTTTGAAAAGAAGCCACAAATTTCAACACTAAAACTCGTTTATCCAGTTGAAACGATCTATACAGTTTGGGTTTCCGGAAGTAGTAAATTTATTAAAAATAAGCTAAATTTTATAAGACTTTATGACTGTACTTCAGAAAAAAAAGTCCAAGAATTACAAACAGAGTTTGTAGCTAACGTTAGTCATGAGTTAAAAACACCCGTATCAGCGATGGTTGGTTATTGTGAAACATTACTGGGAATTGGAAAAAAAGACGATAAGGTTAGAACAAAGTTTCTTAAAATTCTAAAGAAAGAGTCTTTGAGAATGAGTTCTCTTGTAAGTGATCTTCTATCCCTTACAAGAATTGAAAGAATAGAACACACAAAACCTGAAGGTATTGTAAATTTAAATAAACTTTTAAATGAAATTCAAGATAGTTATTCATCGTCGTTTAAGAACAATAAAATTCTCAAATTAATTATGTCTTCAAAAGAAATAGAAACGATTGGCGACTATAATGAATTAAAACAAGTTTTTATAAATATTATCGATAATGCAATTAAATATAGTGATTCAAAATCACCTATTGAATTAAAGGTAAAACCAAATCAAGAATTAATAAATATCTCAATAAAAGACTTTGGTAAAGGAATCAATGAAAGTGATATACCAATGCTTACTAATAGGTTTTATAGAGTAGATTCTACAAGATCTAGAGATCTTGGAAGCACAGGATTAGGCCTATCAATTGTCAAACATATTTTAAACAGGCATCAAAGCGAATTAAGTATTAAATCAAAGATTAATGAAGGTTCAGAATTCTCCTTTAACCTCCCAATAAAATAAAATTTTATTTATAAAATCAAACATTTTAAGAAATAAATAAAGCTGATGCACCAATGCCAACTAACAGACCTTATTTAATTAAGTTGGTTAAGATCAAAAGATGTAGGAAGTAGCAGAAATTCGTTTATAAAGATTAAAGCACATACTAAGTCGACATAAAAAAAAGCTAGAAACTAAATCTAAGGCTAACGAAGTTTCAACTTTTTCAATTAAATCCCATTTTAATTAGTAAATTATTGTATTTTTACAACAAAAAATAGTCTACACAGCTTTTGTCATTAAATTGTAATAATCTTTTTTTAGACTGCTTTAATAATTTAATTTAACAAAGGAATTAAAATGAACAAATTGTTAGTTACTGGAGCTGTGATGGCGGTTACAGGATTTAGTTCTCAAGCAGTGAGCACTGAAGCACAAATTGATGCTTTACAAAACGAAATATTAAAGATTAAACAGGATATGGCATCCGATAAAAGTAAAGCTTATTTTAAAAAAGGCAAAGGCCTAAGTATTAAAAGTTCTGATGGAAAGTTTAGCTTTGAAATTAAAGGTAGGCTGATGTATGACTTATCTGCTATTACTGCAGGTAATGACACGGTTGATAACCCGAGTAGAGCTGATAATATTGGAACTTTTGGTAATGAATTTAGAAGAGCTAGATTCACTATAAAAGGTGAAGTTGGAGATGGATGGGGCTTCGCATTCCAACCTGATTTTGCTGAAACAGTTGCTGATAATGTTGGTGGCTCAGCAACCGGACCAAAGGGTGTTGATGTTAAGGACGCTTTAATTTATAAGAAAATTAAAGGCATTGGTAAGATCTCAATTGGAAACGTAAAGTCTGCAGGTGGTCTTTGGGAGAATACAAGTTCAAATAGTATTCTTTTCATGGAAAGACCAATGTATAACGAAGCAGCTAACCTAGCACACAGAGCTGGAATTCATTACGATACAGCAGGTGCCTTTGGAAAGAAATTCCCTCTTCATTTAAAGGCAACACTTGGTGTTGGTGCTGAAGGAGCATGGAGGCAGGAGCAAGAAGACAGTGATACTATTGAAGATAATTATGTAGCTTCTGTTGCCACTCATTATACTCATGTGGTGGGTAAGAAACACTATGTAATGATAGGTGGATCGTATACGTATGAAAATCATTCTGATCTTAGGACAAGGTCTGTAGAAGCCAGAGCTCAAGGGGTTCATACCTTAGGTGAGAAAATTCTAGACACAAACCTTTCTGATATCGAAAGTTATTCTTATGGGGGACCACAATTTGCATATTCTAATGGTCCACTTTTTACGGCTGGAGAGTATTATTATGTCAATGCTTCTAGACTTCCAGACTCTGCTGATGATTTAAAAACTTATGATGATTATAACGCAAATGGTGCATCAATCTTTGCTCATTATTTTCTAACTGGTGGAGCGCACGTTGCGCTAAAACCTGCAAAAGGTTCAATAAGTGGTGTTAAGTGTAAGGCTGCAATGGGGTGCACTGCCGCTAAAGTAATGTTTGAATTTGCTAACTTTGCCTCTGATGAAGCATCAGAAAATGCAACTGACGCAAAGGTAATTCACATGGGTTTAAATCACTATTTTAACAGTAATGTAAGATTAATGATCGACGCAGCGAGAGGTCTTTATCAAGGTGGAACTGGAATGTCAACAGATGCCAAGGGTACCAATGTCACACATAATATGACAAGTATTCAAACTAGACTTCATTTAAAATGGTAATTTTTTAAGTTAACCACTCTAAGTAATAAAGAGCCTAAAAAATTGTTTCTTAGGCTCTTTTTTTTTATGTTGCAATGATTAGCAAATATTATTTAGATTAGTTAAATACAAAAATTTAATAAAAAGCTTATGAAAATTCTAATTAATGGAATCGGAAGAATAGGGAAACTTATTGCAAGAGAGCTTTTGGAAAAAGATTCAAATTTAAAATTAGTTTTTATTAATGATATTAACGGAGATGCAGAAACTCAGGCCCATTTGTTGGAATTCGATTCTATTCACGGTCAATGGGATAAAAAAATTAAATTCAATAAAAATAAAATAAAAATTGGTTCAAACACTTTATTTTGTTACTCCGAAAATGAATTAAGGGGGTTACCAATCAGGGAGTTTAATATTGATATTGCAATTGATTGTACGGGTAAAAACAAAACTACAGATCAGTTAAATCACTACTTCAATCAAGGCGTAAAAAAAGTTTTAGTTTCAGCTCCAATAAGCGAAAAATCACAATCGATTGTTAATTTAGTTTATGGGGTTAATCATCATATTTATAATCCAAATATTCATAATATAATTACAGCTGCAAGCTGCACTACTAATAGTATTGCTCCTATAATTTTAGTTTTGAAAAAAGAGTTTGGGATTGAAAGTTGTTGTGTAACTACTATCCATGATGTAACTAATACACAAGTTATAGCAGACATCCCTAAAAAAGATCTAAGAAGATCAAGATCCTCTATTAATAATTTAATTCCTACAACGACTGGGTCAGCCAAGGCAATCACATTGATATACCCTGAATTAGAGGGAAAAATAGATGAAGTTAATAAAATGTTCGAGAAGTACTCCCAAAAAATTTTAAAAGGAATATTAAGTATTGAAAAAAGACCTTTAGTAAGTTCGGATTTTTTAAACAATCCTAACTCCGTTATTATTGATACCTTATCAACAATGGTTGTTAATAAAAAATTACTAAAAGTTTTTGGTTGGTATGATAATGAATATGCTATGCGCTAAGGATAATAGACATTTTAAAGTTAATATCAAAAAAAATATAAAGTGTTTCTCAATAATATTAGTCAACAAAATCTTTCTTATATTTCCGTTACGATGTCATATTGGCTTTTTATGCTCACTGATGGGGCTCTAAGAATTATTATTCTTTTCAATTTTCACTTACTGGGTTTTTCGCCATTAGATCTTGCTTATTTATTTTTCGTTTATGAATTAATGGGTATTTTAACTAATTTACTTGCAGGGTGGATAGCGGCTCGATTTGGTTTAAATATTACGCTTTATGGGGGGTTGATCATACAAATTTGTGCTTTGAGTCTTCTATTAAATTTAAATAACTTTGATTATACTTCTTCAAAATTAATATTTACAATTTTTGTATATGGCCTTTCGGGTATCGCTAAGGATTTGGTAAAAATGAGTGCAAAGTCATCAGTTAAATTAATTGTCAATGAAAATCAGCAATCAAAACTTTTTAAATGGGTTTCTACTCTTACTGGCTCAAAAAACGCAGTTAAAGGATTAGGTTTTTTCCTAGGTGGGGCCTTGATGAGTTTTTTTAATTTTAAAATATCAATAATTATTATGACATTATGTTTAATTATTTTGATTTTATTTTTAATGTTATCAAAACCGATAATTCAAAATAAAAAAATTAGAAGTAAACAAATTAAACTTTTTTCAAAATCTAAAAAAATTAACTATCTTTCTTTTTCTAGAATATTTTTGTTTGGTGCGAGAGATATTTGGTTTGTTGTTAGTCTCCCAATTTTTCTTTATGAAACTTTAAGAAATTTTGACATTACTGATTCAAAAGCATTCTTTCTTGATGGAGGCTTTCTAGCACTTTGGGTAATATTTTATGGTATTACTCAAGCTTTTACACCAAAAATTATAAACATATCAACAAATAATGTTGCAACTCTAATTAAAAGGTCAAAAATATGGTTTCTACATCTTTTGTTTTGCTCAGCAGTAATATCAATAATCAGCTTTTTGTTGAATGATAGTAACTATTATGTATATTTTTTAATTTTTGGACTTTTTTTATTTGGTATATTATTTGCTGTTAATTCATCGTTACATTCTTTTTTCATACTTGCATTTTCGAACAAAATCAATGTTACACTTGACGTAGGTTTTTACTACATGTCAAATGCAACCGGAAGGTTTGTTGGAACATTACTATCAGAGCTAACCTACCAATATTTTGGTATAGTTGGGGCATTATTTTGCTCAACGATATTCATACCAATAGGGTTACTTTATTTCCTAAAACTAGAAAACTAAATTTTACCATCTAGACCCATTTGAAAGTATTTATGAATAATTTTGTCTTGGTTTTCGAGTAACCAGTCAATATTTGGTTCATCGTTCATAGCCTTTTGAATTGACTGAGCAGTTGCTTTTCTATGAATATCAAACAAAATCTTATGATCTAAATTATCATCAGTTGCCACGGAAGGATTTAACCAAACCGAAACAATAATTCCTAGTTCATTAGCCTTTTCCTTTGGAATATCTCCTGCTCTAACAGAATCAAGAACACCATTAGCAATCGCTGCCTGGACTGTTCCCATCAAAATATTTGTATATCTTTCTTTATTAACAGTAACTTTACTCACCATTAATGTAGCGGGTCTAACCATAACATCGGTATTCATTATCGCTAAAACCTTTGAATGTCCTTTAGTCTGATTTCCCATTAAATTAGCAAATGCGGTACCAAATGGACCATTCATCTCTCCAATAACAACTTCTGGCTCAGCTGCAGTTCCGGGAGGTCCACCAGCTACTAATGATTCTCCAACTCTCATAATAAATTTATTTGTCATTTTGTCTCCTTAAATTATTTATTACTTGTAATCTAAAAAATTACATATTTCAAAATTAATTTAAGATTATCTAATGTCATAAAACTGTAACATAAGTGTCATATTTATTTATTTAATTTGATTTATTTTTTAATCTTTAATAACTTTAACAATAAGAGAAAAAAATGAGAAAAACCTATTTTATTGCCACACTTCTGGCTTTTGGATTTTCTAGTGCAGCATTTGCACGAGATCAGATAAAAATTGTTGGATCATCAACATTTTACCCTTTTGCAACGGTAGTTGCTGAGAGGTTTGGAAAAACAAGTGGATTCAAAACACCAGTAATAGAGTCAACTGGATCTGGTGGGGGATTAAAGCTTTTTTGCAAAGGCCTAGGCACAGAGCACCCAGATATTACAAATGCTTCTAGAAGAATCAAAGGTAAAGAAGTAAAAAAGTGCGCAGAAAATGGCGTTACTGATATCACTGAAATCAAGGTAGGATTCGACGGAATTGCTATGGCTAACGCTAAAAGTGGTCCAGTTCTTGAGTTAACGCTTAAAGATGTATACCTCGCTTTAGCAAAAGATGTTCCAGTTGATCCTAACGGTGATACAGTTAAGCCAAATCCATATAAAATGTGGAATGAAGTGAACCCGGCATTACCTGCAGCTCCTATAATAGTAATAGGCCCTCCTCCAACATCTGGTACAAGAGATGCCTTCAATGAATTAGCAATTGAAAGAGGCTGTAAAACATTTCCTGGAAGAAAAGCTTTAAAAAAGAAGGATAAGAGACTCTATAAGTCACAGTGCCGATCCGTAAGAGAAGACGGTCCTTATGTTGAAGCGGGCGAAAATGACAATCTAATAATTGAAAAACTAGTTGCCGATCCAGGTGCGCTAGGCGTTTTCGGTTATTCTTTCCTAGATCAAAATAGAGATAAAGTAAAGGCTGCAAAAGTTGACGGTGTCTTTCCAGAGTTTGAGGCAATATCCTCAGGAAAGTATCCTGTTTCTAGATCACTTTTCTTTTATGTGAAAAATGCTCATGCTGGAGTAATACCGGGCATGAAAGAGTACGTGAAAGAATTTACCGCATCAAAGGCTATAGGAAGTGACGGATATCTAGTCGATAAAGGCTTAATTCCATTGGCTGAAAATGAAAGGGCACAATTTGAAGAAGATGGAACGAAGCTTACTAAATTTGATGGTAAAGTTTTAAATAAATAGATAATTAATGGGTTTTTGGTCTTTTAGTGTTTTCATATTAATAATTGCAATTTCTGCATATTGGTATGGAAACACTAAGGCCTTGCGCCTAAATTCTAATTCTATTGAAAAACTTCCTTCACTACCTAAATACTATGGAAATTATGCTCTAATATGGCTTATATTTCCCTGTCTTTTAGGTGTCTTTTTATGGATAACTCTCAATACCTATATATTAGATACTATTTTAATTAATCATCTACCTAAGGAACTTGAAAATTCTTTTGCAGGAGGGATAAACATGTTGGTAGATAGAGTAAAAACAATAAATATTGATAACCCCTTTCCTGGAACAAACCCTGAGTTAATTGACGCAGCTATTTTTCTCGAAAATAAAAGTAATGAGGTGCGGGCTTATTTTCTATGGGGAATAATATCTATAAGTGTATTGCTTTGTTTTGTATCGTTAAAAAAAATATCTTTTAAATTTAAGGCAAGACAAGCTGTTGAAAAGTCAAATGTCACATTATTAATTTTATGTTCTATCGTTGCAATAATAACGACCGTTGGAATAGTTTTTTCATTAATTTTTGAAGCAATGAGGTTTTTTGACCAAGTATCAATCTTTGATTTTTTATTTGGACTATCTTGGAGCCCTCAAATGGCAATTAGAGAAGATCAAGTTGCAAGTCAAGGATCATTCGGAGCTATACCACTCTTCACAGGAACTTTGTTAATAACCTTGATAGCAATGTTGGTAGCAATACCTGTTGGACTTGCCTCCGCTATTTATTTAGCTGAATATTCATCCTCAACCACAAGGTCTATAATAAAGCCCTTATTAGAAATATTAGCTGGGGTTCCAACAGTTGTGTATGGGTTTTTCGCTGCTATTACGGTTGGACCTTTCTTTCGAGAGTTTGCTGATTTTTTTGGTTTCAATATAGCTTCTGAGAGTGCAATTGCTGCTGGTGGGGTGATGGGAATAATGATCATCCCATTTATTTCTTCACTCTCAGATGATGTGATCTCAGCCGTTCCTCAATCCCTAAGAGATGGATCTTACGCAATGGGTGCTACTCATTCTGAAACAATTAAACGTGTGGTTTTACCCGCAGCCTTGCCTGGTATTGTGGGGGCGATTCTTCTTGCAGTATCAAGGGCTATTGGCGAAACAATGATTGTTGTTATGGCTGCAGGAATTGCTGCAAATTTAACTTCTAATCCCTTTGAAGCTGTAACAACTGTAACTGTCCAAATAGTAACATTATTAGTTGGTGATCAAGAATTTGACAGTGCCAAAACACTTGCTGCATTTGCTTTGGGAATTACCCTATTTTGTATGACATTATTCTTAAACCTTTATGCATTAAAAATCGTTCAAAGGTATCGTGAGAGATATGAATAAAAATACTCAAATTATTAAATCCTCACTTTTGAAAAGAAAAAGGTCTGAAAAATATTTTAAGTACTTTGGGCTTACAGGAATAATTGCAGCACTATTGTTTTTAACTATAATTATAACCTCTATCTTTACAACAGGAAAAAAGGCATTTAAACAAACAGCAATTAAATTAGAAATATTTTTTGATCCTAAAATTATTGATCCTGAAAATAAAGGAACAGAGGAAACCTATAAATCTGCAAATTATAAAATCGTTATAAAAAATGCTTTATTAAATTATTTTCCCTCTGTAAATAAAAGGATTGATATCAGAGACCTCACAAATTTTATTTCATCTTCAGAAGAAGAAAGACTTTTAGAAATGATACTTAAAGATAACACTCTAATTGGTACCACCAAGGAACTATGGCTAACTGCTTCTTCAACTATTGATGTTATTCATAAAAATTTAGAAATGCTAAACATTACAGAAAAAGATAGATTAATAGATAATAAAGAAAAAAAGTGGTTTACCAAGTTATTAGATGATGAAAAGCTAAAATTCCAATTCAATAAGACTTTTTTTACCTCCGCTGATTCAACTGAGCCAGAACAAGCTGGCATTTGGGGATCTGCCATGGGTTCGTTTTTTACTGTATTAGTTACACTTATTCTTTCATTTCCAATTGCTGTAGCGGCTGGTGTTTTTTTAGAAGAGTTAGCTCCAAAAAATAAATTCACTGATTTCCTAGAAGTTAACATTAACAATCTCGCAGCAGTGCCATCCATAATATTTGGATTATTAGGATTAGCAATTTTCCTTAATGTTATGCATTTACCAAGGTCTGCTCCCATAGTTGGTGGATTAGTTCTTGCTTTGATGACTCTGCCAACTATTATTATTGCAACTAGAGCCTCACTAAAAGCTGTACCACCTTCAATACGTGAAGCTGCAATTGGATTAGGAGCTACAAAACTACAGACAGTTACTCATCACGTTCTTCCATTATCATTTCCAGGAATTTTAACAGGAACAATTATAGGTATGTCACAAGCACTGGGTGAAACAGCACCTCTATTGATGATAGGAATGGTAGCGTTTATTGTTGACGTTCCTGGGTCATTCTTAGATGCTTCAACTGCTCTACCAGTTCAGATATACCTTTGGAAAAGCACAGCTGCTAGAGGTTTTGTTGAACTTGCGGCAGCTGGAGTTCTTATACTATTAACTTTTTTAATTCTTATGAACAGTTTCGCAGTTTACATAAGAAAAAAATATGAAAAAAAGTGGTAACTTAATGAGTTCAAAAATTAAAATTTCTAGTAAAGATGTAAGTGTTTTTTATAGCCAAAATAAAGCTCTAAATAATATCACATTTGATATTGACGAAAAAAAAGTAACGTCCCTAATTGGGCCTAGCGGTTGTGGGAAATCAACATTTTTAAGATGCTTAAATAGAATGAATGACACTATAGATATTTGCAAAGTTAAAGGAAAAGTTTTAATAGATAACGAAGATATTTATGCCCCTAATGTTGATCCAGTTTTACTAAGAGCAAGAGTAGGTATGGTCTTTCAAAAGCCTAATCCATTTCCAAAATCAATTTTTGACAATGTTGCGTATGGACCAAGCATTCACGGATTAGCTAGTAGTAAGGACGAACTAGAAAATATAGTTTTAACAAGTTTACAAAGAGCAGGTCTTTACAAAGAAGTAAAAAATAGATTATCTGAAACTGGAACATCTTTATCTGGAGGACAACAACAAAGACTTTGCATCGCTAGAGCTATTGCTGTTAGTCCAGAAATAATACTTATGGACGAGCCATGCTCTGCTTTAGATCCAATAGCTACGGCAATTGTCGAGGAGTTAATTGATGAACTTGTAAAGAACTACACGATTGTTATTGTAACTCATTCTATGCAACAAGCAGCTCGTGTATCACAAAATACGGCTTTTTTTCATATGGGTAATTTAATTGAATTTGGATCTACTCAAAAAATTTTCTCCACACCTCAATTTAAACAAACGCAAGACTACATTACAGGAAAGATCGGATAAGTATGGATAAACATATAGTAACTAGTTACGATAATGACTTAGAATATATAAAAATTTTGATTATAGAAATGGGTGTATTGTTAGAAAAGCAAACGTTTGAAGCAATAGAATTAATAAAACTGCATAATTTAAAAATAATGCCTACGATTAGAGAAACAGAAAAAAAAATTAATTCTGCAGAAAAAAGAATAAGAGAATATTCAACAAACACATTAACAAAAAGACAACCGTTAGCGGATGATTTGAGAAAAATTATTGTATCCATAAAAATTGCAAGCACTCTTGAAAGAATTGGAGACCATGCTGAAAATATTGCAAACAGAATTGAGCAAGCAAAAATAGTTCCTACTAATTATTTGACTGATTCAATTTATAGGTTAGGGCAATCGGTTATTAAAAACTTATCGCAAGCTCTAACAGCATATGATCAAAATTCCATAACACTATCTAAAAATGTTTCGCTTGAGGATAAAAAAATAGACCTATTATATGAAACGTGTTTTAGAGAACATCTTGTGCTTATGATGGAAGATAACAAAAATATCAGTTATTTTACTCAGATGTTGTTTATTGCTAAAGAACTAGAACGCATAGGAGACCTTTGCAAAAATATTGCAAAAGAAGTTAGTTATAGTGTGGAAGGCAAGATATCTTAAATGTCTAAATCGATTCTAATTGCTGAAGACGATACTTCATTATTACCTCTTTTAGCATATAATTTGAAAAATAATGGTTTTAAAGTTATTCAAGCGAAGAATGGAGAAGAGGCATTATTAGCATTAAAAGAAAATTTGCCAGATCTTTTATTACTTGATTGGATGATGCCTTCACCAAATGGAATTGAAATTTGTAAAATTCTTAGACAAAAAAAAGAAACTAAAAATATTCCAATTATTATGCTCACTGCTAAAAGTGAGGAAGATAACAAAATTGTTGGACTAGAAAGTGGTGCTGACGATTATATTATAAAACCTTTTAGCACAACGGAACTAATAGCCAGAATTAAAGCTCTTCTAAGAAGAAGTTATACTACCTTTGATGTCGATATTTTAGAATATAAAAATTTAAAAATTAATCTCAAAGAATATAGAACTTACAGAAATGATAGAACTATCCACTTAGGACCGAAGGAATTTAAATTATTAAAATATCTTATGGAAAATCCAGGAAGAGTTTTTAGCCGTGAACAATTACTAAACGCTGTTTGGGGACATGGTATTTTTGTAGAATTAAGAACAGTTGACACTCACATTAGAAGGCTTCGAAAATCTATAAATCTAAAAGGTGAGCACAATTTGATACGCACAGTCAGATCAGCTGGATACTCTTTAGATTAAAAATACTCTTGTTTTAGTCGTTAATTTTTTTTACATTACAAAATGAGCGAAAAAAACGGTGTAACCTACATTGTAACAGTTTATAACAAAGAAAAATATATTCTTAATTCACTAGAATCGATTAAACAAAATCTTTTTAAAGATTTGCAAATTATTATTGTTAATGATGGATCTGTGGATAAATCTAAAGAAAGAATTGAGAAGTTCATTAAATCAAATCCTAATTTGGATATTCAATTTCTAACTCAGGAAAACCAAGGACCCAGTATAGCAACAAATAATGCCATCAAGTTTGTAAAATTTAATTACATCAAAATGTTAGATGGTGATGATATTTTATCTCCTAACTCTGTGAAACTAATGAAAAAAGAAATGGAAACTCTTAACCTTGATTTATTGTATGGAGATTGGAAATGGGATGCAGATTACAAAAATTATAAATTTAAAAAGTGTGACTATAAGGCAAAGTTTTTTAAAAATGCCTTTGAAAAGATTTTACTGAGAGGATGGGGTGGATCAAGTAATCTAATGGTAAAAACCAATACGCTAAAAAAGATAAATGGATGCGATACAAGAATCTTTATTCAAGATTACTCATTGCCACTCAGAATTGCAGGACATCATTTAAAGTCAAAATCTATTAATCCATTTAGAATTGGTCTAACAAAAAAAATAATTTGTGTAGGACCAAAATTTCAAAAAAATAGAATAATCACAAATGAAGCACAGACCCTGCACGATTTATCAATGGTAGCACTAAATTTTCTTGAAGATCACAAATTTGTAAATGAAAATTTAAAAATTAAAGTCTTAAAAAAAATCAAAAGACGATGCTGGAAATGGAAAAGTAAAATTCAGAAAAAAAGTTATTTTAGTTTTGATTTTTTAAGCTTTGTTTGTAGTTACTTGTGGACTGATCAGAATATAGAAAAGATTAAATATGAAGTAATTAACACATGGAAACAAGAAAATATAAAAAACGTCAATAACAATATTTCCCGAAAAAAAATTCTAGTTTATGTAGGTTTAGATCTTTTAGGAGATGGAATAATAAAGATTCCTTTTTTACATAATCTTAGAAAAATTTTTCCAAACGGCGAAATTACTTGGGTAGCAGGAAAAGGTAAATCGACGATTAAAGAAAATTTAAACCCAATTTCGAAAGAACTTATAGATTACATAAGAGATGATGCAGGCATAGGGTCTAATTTTTCAGAACTTTTTTTTAAAAGTAGAATTTCTAAAAATTATGATATTGTCATTGATACGCAAAAAAGACTACTCACGACTTTGATTGTTAGAAAAGTAAAAACTAAACTTTTCATTTCTCCAAGTTGTAATTTCTTATTTTCAGACATCAAGCCCAACATAAAACAACAAACAAAAAGTTTGGCAGAAGATCTCTTAGATTTAAGCCTTCTCTTGACTTATGATCAGAATGTTTATGCAGAAAAAATTATTTTGCCAGCTTTGTATAAAAAAAATTCTAAAAACTTTGATGATCGGTATAATTTTAAAAAAGTTGCTATTTGTCCTGGTGCTTCAAACGAATGGAAAAGATGGCCAAAGGAAAGTTTTTCCGAAATCGCAAATTATTTAATAAAAAAGAAATTTTTACCAGTTTTTTTTCTTGGACCTAATGAAAGAAATCTTTATAAATTTTTTAAAGATGAAATCCCAAAAGCTCTTTTTCCACTACAAATGGAATCGAAAAAGAAAACAGACCCTATACAAACCATTGCTTTATCTAGCACATGCAACTTTGGAATTTCTAATGATACCGGATGTGGACACTTACTTGGAATTTCTGGGATTCCACTTATTACTCTTTTTGGTAAAACAAACGAAGTAAAGTTTAGACCTTTCAATTATTTCAATACTAATATTGTAATTTCTTCCAGCTCATTTGACAAAAATGCAGAAATATCAAGCATACCCATAACTATTGTAAAAAATAAAATCGATGAAATTATCAGAAAAAACAATACTTAAATTACTTTTGGAAGTTTTCTTTTTCAGGTCGTCCACCATACTGAGACAATATTTTTGACGCAACTTCACATCCGTATTGCATTGCTTCAGAGTAACTTTTTCCAATATTAATAAAATGCAGAAAACCTGCAGCAAACATATCTCCAGCTCCAGTTGTATCTATAATAGCTTCATTTTTTACAGCGTCACAATTTATATAGTTATTATTAATAAATAAAGTCGCTCCCTCATAGCCTCTAGTCATTACAGCCTTTTCAGCAATTCGAAATAACTTCTTATTAATTTCATTAAAATCTTGCTCATCGATTAATGATTTAAACTCAGAAAAATTTCCAATAAGAATATCAACATGGTTTTTTATAAACTCATAAAATTCTTTTTTATACATTTCTACTAGACCTGAATCAGACAAAGAAAATGCCACAATAATATTTTTTGATTTAGCAATCCTTACTGCTTTTGAAATGGCCTTTCTAGCTGATAAAGAACTCCACAAATATCCCTCAATGAGTAAAATTGAAACGTCTGAAAAAAAATCTTCATAAATATCATTTTCATCAAGGTTTATACTTGCACCTAAAAATGTCTGCATTGTTCTTTCCCCATCATCAGTTACAAACACTAAACATTTTGCTGTGGGTATTCCATTTTTAGGTGAACACAAAAAATTAACTCCGCTGTCATTAATATCTGAAATAAAAAAATTCCCTATGTTATCATCACAAACTCTTCCGCAAAAAGAAGAATTGCCGCCTAAAAGGCTTATCCCGGTTATGGTATTAGCGACTGACCCTCCTGAACTTTTTTTTACTGAATTAAACTTTTTGAAAATATTTTCTGAGTTATCATTTTCAACTAAAGACATTTGTCCCTTTATTAAACCCATCTCTACTAAATCTTTTTCTTGACAAGAAAAGATGATATCTAAAACAGCATTTCCCATACCTAATATTTTTTTCTTCATAATTGCTTTCAATATTTAATTAATATAATTTTTATATTACTTAAACTGTAATATTTAAACTTCTAATTAATACAGTTCTTTTAATTCTGAGTAAAATATTTATATATTTATTATGGCAAATAATACTTTTCTTAATTTAACAATTTATCCCAATAGAAGTCTTTCTAAAACTGGTTTTAAAATCCTAATGATTATTGTGTCATTTATTTGTATTACATGTGGCATGGTTTTTTATTTTATGGGAGCTTGGCCAGTTTTTGGTTTCCTTGGATTGGATATTGTCTTAATCTATTTTGCATTCAAAATAAATTATAGATCTGGAAAAATTTACGAAAATATTAAAATAGCATCAAAAATATTTACAGTTTCAAGAATTTTTCCATCAGGGAAAATGCAAGTTTGGAAATTAAATCCTAGTTGGGCTAAAGTTGAATTCATTGAATCACGCAATCAATCTCGCTTATTAGTTTCTTCTGAAAAAAAGGTTGTATCGATTGGATCATTCTTAAATGCCTTTGACAAAAAAAAGTTAGCCCAAAAAATTCAAAATTCAATTAAAACGTATAAAGCCTCTGAAACAAATTAATCGAAAATGACAATAAAGACTAAAGTCGCTAATTATGCAGGTTTGCTTTTTCTTTCTGCAATCTGGGGAAGTTCGTTTTTATTCATTAAACTCTCAATCGAAACGATTCACCCTTCTTTTCTAACATTTTTAAGATTACTCATTGCTTCATTCTTTCTTTATCTCTATTTAAAGATTGTAAAAAAAAAAATACTTAGTTTTAACAAAAATTTTAAATATCTGCTTTTAATAGCACTATTTGGAAATGTAATACCCTTTAACCTAATAAGTTGGTGTGAAATAAAAGTTGATAGCGTAATTGTAGCCATACTTATTGGAACTATGCCTTTTTTTACTTTTTTGATTTCACATTATTTTTTTAAGTTTGAAAAAATAAACTTATCCATAATTATTGGTTTAATCTTGGGATTTATTGGAATGAGTTTAATTGTAAAAGAAAATAGTTATGAAGACCTAATGTCTGAGAATTTGAATTATTATTTAAACATTGTAATTATTTTTTCAGCAATGTGTTACGCATTTGCTGCCAACTGTGTTAATAAAATAAAAAATGTGGACTCTATCGAAATTGCTACAACCACTACTATTGTAGCAACTGTAATTTCGTTACCCATATATTTTTTATTAATAAATTATCCACTAACAAACCTAGGTTATTCTATGCAAAGTATCAGCTTTAAAAGCCTGCTTTCTTGTTTTTTTCTCGGTTTTACGTGCACAGGGATAGCAATACTTATATTTTTTAATCTTATTAAAAAAGAAAGTCCAGGTTTCGCAAGTCAAAGTAATTTTTTCATCCCTTGCTTTGGACTATTATGGTCATACTTATTTTTAAACGAAAATATAAACTTATCGATTATGGTAAATTTAGTTTTAATTGTGGCAGGTGTTCTATTTGTACATAGAGGAAGAAGACAAAGTTAATTGAGTCCTTTATCTTCTGGTCTATCCCCCACATCATATTCTTTATACTCTCTTAAAGGTTTTACATCTTCCTCTGGTTTGTATATTACCTTTATAACATTCTGAAAATTAAATCTAGCTTTGTCTAAAGCACTTTCTGCATAACCTACTGAGCCACCAAGCCAAGCTTGATCTTCAAGTGTGCTGACTGCTGATATCATAAGTTCAGAAGATTCAATGATCGAAGAATGAAGGTCCTTTATTTTTTTTACATTAGGAACAGGAAGAGCTTTTAACTCATTAGGTCTGCCTAGTTTTTCTAAATGATCTTTTATAATCTCTTCCGCTTCTTTAAAATGATCTTCGTCAGCTCTAAAACTATTCAAGTTATGAGACTCAATAAGCCTTCCTTGCATTATTAGTGCATTTCCTAAATGACCTAATCTAACATCCATTACTTTTTTATAGTTTTCAATATCATTCTCAGATAACTCTTTATCACATGAAATCAATGTTATAAGACATAAAAAAGAGATAAAATAGCTAATTGAGTTTCGTAAATAAATCATATTTGATTATACCATGTCTTCCAAACTATATAAACCAGGTTCTTGTTTTTTTAACCATTCTGCTGCTTTAAGCGCACCAATAGAAAAAACTTTTCTATCAGTCGCCTTATGAGAAATCTCTAAACGTTCTCCATTTAAAAAAAAATGAACTGAATGATCACCAATAATATCTCCCCCTCTAATAGCTGAAAACCCAATATCACCTTTATCCCTTTTTGTATTAAAATCTATCCCTCTGTATACAAATTTACTTCTTTCAATTTTGTCTCTACCTTTTTTTATCGCATTTCCAATTGATAAAGCTGTTCCAGAAGGCGCATCAAGTTTATGTTTGTGATGCGTTTCTACAATCTCAATGTCTGCATCAGCACCAATTTTTGAAGAAAGCTCTTCACATATCTTTTGTAATAGATTAATACCATAACTCATGTTTGAAGCTTTCAAAACCTTAAGACCTTTGGAGTATGAATTGAATTTAGCTATTTGATTTTCGTCATAACCAGTTGTACCAGTTACCAAACCTACTAGCTTTTTGTTAGATAATTTCTTCAACAGTTCTAAAGTAGCATTGGGTGTAGTGAAATCTATTACAATATCGACATTTTGCAGGAAATTCTCTAAATCTGGGAGCACTTCAATTCCATCTATAATTTTTCCAATACTCTCGCTATCTTTATGATCGCACAATGAAACTACTTGGAAATTTTTAAATTCCTTGCTCACAGTTATCAAGCTTTTTCCCATTCTACCTGAAGGGCCCATTATTCCTAATTTTGTAATTTCCATAAAATATTTTAACTTACTTTTTTAGGTCATCCCAAAAATCTTTCACTCTTGAAAAAAAACCGTCACCTTCAGGATTATTTTCCTTCCCTGACTGTTCTGAAAATTCTTTTAAAATAGCTCTTTGGCTATCAGTTAAATTAGTTGGTGTTTCGACGATTAACGAGATAATCATATCCCCGAATGAGACAGACCTAAGCGCTGGCATACCCTTTCCTGATAGTCGCAACTGATCTCCTGTTTGAGTGCCCACTGGAATTTTTACTTTTGCTCTTCCACCTGATACTGTAGGTACCTCTACCGAACCACCCAATGATGCATCAACCATTGATACTGGAACATTGCAATATATATTGTTTCCATCGCGTTCAAATAATTCATGAGAGTCAATGCTCACAAATAAATATAAATCTCCTGATTCTGATCCATTTTTACCAGCTGCACCCTCACCAGAAATTCTTATCCTACTTCCGTCATCAACACCTGTAGGTATATTTACTTCAATGTTCCTTTGTTTTCTGACTCGTCCATCCCCATTGCATACCGAACACGGGTCCGTAATAACTTGCCCAGTACCACTACAAGTTGGGCAAGTCCTTTCAACTGTAAAAAATCCTTGAGACGCTCTAGTTCTTCCTGATCCACCACAAGTTGGACAGGTGCTAATACCTTCACCTTTTTCAGAGCCTGAGCCATTACAGTGAGAACAAGTTACTAATGTTTCAAATGAAATTTCCTTTTTAATGCCTAAATACGCTTCTCTTAAAGAGATAGAGAGTTCATATTTTAAATCTTGACCTTTTTCTTGGCGTTGTTGAGTTCTTCCCCCAAAATCTCCAAAGAAATCCTCAAATATGTCTGAGAAACTTCCAAAGCCTTCTCCAAAACCTCCTGTTTGACCTGAGTTAAAGGCATCATGGCCATATTGATCGTAAGCTGATTTTTTTTCTGGGTTAGACAGTACATCATAGGCTTCTGAAATTTTTTTAAATTTTTTTTCTGCTGATTTATCCCCTGGATTTCTATCAGGATGATATTTCATAGCCAATTTTCTATATGCACTTTTTAATGTACTGTTATCCGCCCCTTTGTTTACACCCAATACTTCATAAAAATCTTGTTTTGACATAACCTACTATGCAGAAGTGCCAGTGGTTTTGTCATTATCATCAACATTTTTTTTCTTATCAGTTACATCTTCAAAGTCAGCATCAACTACTTTCGAATCTTTTTCATTCGTTTTTGTTTTTGATTTAGGTTTGCTAGACTTGGATTTTGGAGACTGTTTTTTATCATCAGCCTCTTTTTGAGCTTTATCTTGAGCTTCTTTATATAAAATTTCTCCTAATTTCATAGAACATTGAATTAAAGCCTCAGTCTTTTCCTTCAAAACTTTTGTATCAACTTTTTCATCTTTTAACAGAGTTTTAAGTTCTTCTAACCCCTTATTTATGGTGTCTTTGTCTTGTTTTTCGAGTTTTTCTCCATGTTCTTTTAGACTTTTTTCAGTACTTACTACAATTGAGTCTGCATTATTCCTGGCTTCAATTGCTTCAATTTTTTCTTTGTCAGCTTCAGCATTAGCTTCAGCATCTTTGACCATCTTCTCTATTTCTTCATCAGACAATCCCCCAGAAGCTTTAATCTGAATTTGATGCTCTTTTCCAGTTGCTTTATCCTTAGCAGACACCTTTACAATTCCATTTGCATCAATATCAAAAGTAACCTCGATCTGAGGGGTTCCTTTAGCAGCTGGCGGAATACCAACTAAGTCAAATTGACCTAACAACTTGTTATCTGCAGCAAGTTGTCTTTCTCCCTGAAATACTCGAATTGTTACAGCAGATTGGTTATCTTCTGCTGTTGAAAATACCTGGCTTTTATTAGTCGGGACTGTTGTATTTTTTTCTATTAATTTAGTGAAGACACCCCCTAACGTTTCTATTCCTAAAGATAAAGGTGTTACATCGAGAAGTAAAACATCTTTAACATCACCTGATAGAACTCCACCTTGCACAGCTGCTCCAAGAGCCACCACTTCATCAGGGTTAACACTTCTGTTAGGATCTCTTCCAAAAAAGTTTTTAACGGTTTCAATAACTTTTGGCATTCTTGTCATTCCACCTACTAGAATTACATCGTTAATCTCTCCCGCGCTAAGTCCAGAGTCTTTAAGTGCTTGCTTGCAAGGCTCTATAGATCTATCAATGAGTTTAGAAACAAGTGCTTCGAATTTCGATCTGGATAATTTGATATTTAAATGTTTGGGGCCTGAGGCGTCTGCTGTTATAAAAGGCAAATTTACTTCGGTTTGAGGAGCTGTAGACAATTCAATTTTTGCCTTTTCTGCAGCCTCTTTCAACCTTTGAAGTGCCAATTTATCGTTCTTTAAATCAATAGATTGCTCTTTTTTAAATTCTTCAGCGAAGTAATCAATAAGCACATTATCGAAGTCTTCTCCACCTAGTTGAGTGTCTCCATTAGTAGCTTTTACTTCAAATACTCCATCACCAATTTCAAGTATGGATATATCAAATGTACCTCCACCTAAATCGTATACAGCGACAGTACCAGACTTTTTCTTATCTAAACCATATGCAAGAGCTGCCGCAGTAGGTTCGTTTATAATTCTTTTAACATCTAATCCTGCAATTTTTCCCGCATCTTTAGTTGCTTGACGTTGAGCGTCATTAAAATATGCTGGCACAGTTATTACTGCTTCTTTAACAGATTTACCTAAATATTTTTCTGCTGTTTCTTTCATTTTTTGCAAGATCATTGCACTAATTTGACTGGGTGAATATTTTTCATTGTCTATGCCAACCCATGCATCTTTATTATCACCAGGTATAATTTTATAAGGAATAGTTTTAGAATCTTTCTGAACAGACTCATCTTCCATTGTTCTACCTATCAATCTTTTAACGGCAAAAACTGTTTTTTCTGGATTGGTTACTGATTGTCTTTTAGCAGATTGGCCAACTAATTTTTCATCGCTATCAGTAAAGGCAACCATTGAGGGCGTGGTTCTTGATCCTTCTACATTTTCAATTACTTTAGGGGTTTTCCCATCCATGATGGCTACACAAGAGTTAGTGGTACCCAAATCTATTCCTATGATTGAACTCATTTTTTCTCCTTTTCTTCCTAATATTGGACAGAAATACATATGGCCCATAATGGCACCATATAGTATTGTTGTTATTTACTTTATATTATATTGATAAGATAAAAAGCAAGATAAATTATTACTTTTTTTTGTCTTGAGAATTCGGTTTTTCAACCGCACTACCGTTTTTCGTTATCTTTTTCTCTTTACCTTTCGATACTACTACCATTGCTGGTCTTAGTAATCTTTCCCCAACTTTAAAACCTTTTTGATGTTCTTCAACAATAAATCCTTCTTCGGTATCGCTGAAAACTTGGGAAACTGCCTGATGTAACTCCGGACTAAATTTTGTATTTAGTGATGAAAATTTTTGAATACCGTTCTTTTCAAAAACATCATAAAATTCTTTTTCAATAGCTCTAATCCCTATTACTAAATTTTTTAATATTAAATTATCTTCTGGTAAATCTTTTGGGACAAATTGAATTGCTCTTTCAAAATTATCTGCAATTGATAACAATGAAAAAGCAAAATTACTGATGGCATATTTCCTCAAATCATTCATTTCTTTATCATGTCTTTTTCTAAGATTTTCAGTTTCTGCCAAACTTCTTAATAATCTATCCTCATTTTCTTTTAATTTAACCTTTAAATCATTTAAAATTGAATTATCGTCTATCTTTTGCTTTTCTCCCTCGTTTAATTTGTCTTTTTTATTTATATCTTGCTTAGAGGTTTTATTTTGTTCGTCTGTGTTTTCTTTTTTTTCCATATTTTTCTCCAGTATTAAATTTCAAAACTTTCTCCTAAAAGTTTTGCTGTGTAATCAACAACAGGTATTATTTTGGCATAATTAATTCTCATAGGTCCAACTACCCCTATTGCCCCAATTATCTCTTTATTTTTGTTTCTAAAAGGGCTAATAATTGTTGAACATCCAGTCATTCCAAATAAATTATTTTCTGATCCAATAAATATCTGTAAACCTTCAGCCTCTTGTGTTTCCTTAATAATTCCTATCAAGTTTTCTTTATTTTCAAGTCTTTCAATTAAAATACGAATATTTTCTAACTGTTCTAAAGCGGTAACGTCTTCTAAGAGTTTTGATGTTCCTGTGATTATTAGTTTATTTTTCTTGCTCACATCTGCCCAACAAGCAATCCCTTGATCAATTAAACTTTTTGAAACATTATCTATATCTTCCTTATGCGTTTTAATTTCATCGTCAATTATTTTCTGACTCTCGGACAAAGACCTTCCTTTTAGGACTGAATTTAAATAATTACTGATTTCAATTAATGTTGAACTTGGCAAACCTCTAGGTACTTTGATTAATCTATTTTCTATTAAACCATTTTCTGAAACCATTATTACTAAAGCTTGTTCTTTACCAACTGGAACAAATTCAATATGCTTCATTCCCCCCTCCAACTTTGGTGCCACCACTAAACCAGCGCAATCAGATAAACCTGATAACATATGAATTGCATTATCATACATCTGTTCAAAATTTGTAGGGCTCCCAAGAAAATTTTTTTTTATTTTAGAACATTCATTCTTTGACAGCTTTCCTACTTGAAGCAATCCGTCCACAAAAAATTTCATACCTAAATCAGTAGGATATCTTCCTGCAGAAGAATGCGAAGAAGTTAAAAGACCGGCATCCTGAAGATCTGACATCACATTTCTGACAGACGCTGGTGACAATTTTTCGTCAAGTCTACTTGATAACTTTCTCGAACCAACCGGTTCTCCTGTTGTAACATAATCATCGACGATTAAACTAAAGATTTCTTTAGATCTTTTATCTAATTCTATAATTGGTGAAAATTTATTTTTTATAACACTTTTAATCTTATCTGTTGTCATAAACTTTACTTTATAATTAAAAAGTTTAAAAATAATACATTAATATTTTATATATGAGAAATTTCAACAGAAAATATAATGAATTACGAAAAATAAATATTATTAAAGATTTTAATGAATTTTCTGATGGATCTTGCCTAATTTCATTTGGACGAACAAAGGTATTATGTAATGCAACCATCGAAAGTAGTGTCCCAGCATGGTTAAAAGGACAAAATAAAGGATGGGTAACAGCAGAGTACTCAATGCTTCCGGGGTCTACAAACGTTAGAAATCAAAGAGAGTCACAACTTGGGAAAAGATCAGGTAGATCAATAGAGATAGAAAGGCTTATTGGTAGATCTTTAAGATCAATCACAAATTTAGAAAAAATACCTGGCATACAAATAATTTTAGATTGCGATGTCTTGCAGGCTGATGGAGGCACAAGAACAACAAGTATTAATGGGGCATTTATAGCTTTAAGTTTAGCAATAAAGAAAGGTATAAAAAACAAAATTATTTGTAAAAATCCTATAAAACAAAAAATTGCAGCAATTTCTTGTGGTTTAGTAAAAAAAAGATTTTTGTTGGATTTAGATTTTAAAGAAGATCAAAATACAATTGCTGATGCAAATTTTATTTTATCAGAAAGAAAAGAAATAATTGAGATTCAGCTTTCAGGTGAAAAAAGACCTCTATCAAAAAGTGAATTCGAAACGATGTTTGATCTTGCTGAAAAAGGAATTACCCAAATAATTGATTTACAAACTAAGCTTATTCATGACTCATAGAATATCGAAAAAAGAAAAAATTTTAATAGCCACACATAACTACGGTAAAGCTGAAGAATTCAGAAAACTTTTTCAACCTTACAACATAAAAACTTTTCTTTCGAGCGATTTTGGAATTGAAGAGCCTGAGGAAACAGGTCTGAGTTTTCAAGAAAATTCGAAATTAAAAGCAAAAAGTGGCCTAAGTTCCGGTCTTACTGTGATTTCTGATGATTCTGGTTTGTGTGTTTCTGCTTTGAATGGCGAACCCGGAATTTTTTCTGCACGACTTGCAAAGAAATGTGGAGGTTGGTTGGAAGCAATGCATAATATATATACAAGAATTCTAGATACGCATACAAATGACTTTTCAGCCAAATATTTTTGCTGTTTAACAATCGCATGGCAAGACGGGTTTATGAGATCTTATTTGGGTGAGATTAAAGGAATAATAAAATGGCCACCTGTTGGTGAAAATGGGTTTGGATATGATCCCTTTTTTTACCCAAAAGGATCAAGTGTTAGTTTTGGTCAAATGCAAAAAACAAAGAAAATGACTGTCGATCATAGATCTATAGCTTTCAAAAAAATAATCAATAATTATTACAAAGACTAAATGTTTTGAATTGAACAGGTGTAGTTTTGTCTGATTAACCCATTATTGAACTTGTTGATAAAGATCTTTCTTTCAAAAGAACCTCTTTCTGTTATTTTTAAAGATCCAAAATCTCCATTATAAACTGTATTTGTGATATTTTGCACTTCATCTAAGTATTTAAAATTATAAATCAAAAAGTTTATTAAGTCTGCCAAAATATAATTAAGATTATTTGGATATGATTTAAACAGTTCAAAATATTTTTCCTTATATATTTCCTTTTCATTTGATAGGCTTGAGGCATAAAAGGTATTATCTAAAACATCTTCGTCCGATAAATGGATTCCTTCCCAAATGTTAGTTCCATAAATATTTACATTTGAAGTATTGATGTCATAAAAGGCCAGAAGAGCTAATACTTCAATAAGAGTGCTTCCGCTTTGAGCTACAATTAGATTGTCGAATGGCTTATCTCCTAATGTTTCTAATTTTTCTAATTCTTTCAGTCTGTAAGCTAAATCTACTTCCTCAATGTCAAGCTTCTTTACATTTTCAATTTCTTTTTGTAATAGCCTTACACCTTCGTCATAACCGCTAAACTTACGAATCTCGTCGTCTAAATTTTTTAAATTTGATTTTTCTAGAAATAAAAAAGAAATATCGCCATTTTCCAAAGAATACTTTTTAATATTTTTCTTTACTAATTTTCCATACTTACCATCATCGTGTATAACCCCTATTTTTTTTCCCTCGTTCTCAGAAATTTTATTTAGTATACATAATATTTCATTTTCAACGCTCATTCCTGAAATAAAAATATTTTCTGATTCATTTGTCTTGTCATTAGACAAACTAAAAATCGAGACTTCATTTTTTTTTGCAATTTTTTTTAATGCATGCGTTTCATTGGAGAAAATTGGCCCAAGATAATGTTTTACTCGATCTTTCATGCCTTGTCTTAGTGCTCTGTGTGCTCCTTGTGCCGTGCCATTAGTATCATAAACTTTAAATGTTATATCGACATTATTACTTTCGGGAAATAATCTCACTGAATTTATTAGTCTATTACCTAGTTTTGAAAAATTTCCAGTAAGCGGGAAGAGTAATCCTACAACCATATTTTCCTTTGGCTCTAAATCATATAAATCTATTTTTTTTTTTTTTATTTTTGGATAGATTAAAGTCAAATCTTCATTTTTATTTGATTTAAGAACTTTTTCCCCCAATTTACTCTCCTTTGACCTATCTGTAACTTTATTTGAGAGGTTATCATTATTGATCTGTTTATTTGCTTGAGCATTTTCTAATTTTTTTGAATTTTTTTCCTCTTTTTTAATAACATTTTTAGGTTTTTTTTTATTAATTATAATACCATCCTTGATTACAGATAATGTTTCATTTATTTGACATCCAGAAAAAACAACCACTAGGAAAAACAAAAAAAAATATTTTAATAATTCAGTTATCATTTTAATATCTATTATCAATAAAAACTAAAATGGAAAAGAAAAAAATATATATTTTTTTATTATCAATATTACTTTTATGCTCTTGCATTCAATCTTCAATTACTTCAATGGCAGGAAATGCAGCTATTAGTGAAAAGGGTTTTAATAATAGTGTAAGTGACACTTTATTATTTGCAAAAATTAAAAGCAGTCTTGTAAAACTTAACTTAAAAAATTTAACGAAAATAATTGTAGTTGTTTCTCAAGGAAAAGTTGTTTTAATAGGCGAAATAGAAAATCATAGAAAAAGATTAAAAATTGTTAAATCAATTTGGAATATAAATGGAGTAATAGAAGTGCATAATGAACTTTTGATTGGAGATGATTATACTATATACCAAAAAACAAAAGATATGTTACTGAGTTCAAAAATAAAGACCATTTTACTGTTTAACAAAGGAATTCATACTAATAATTATGAAATTGTAGTATTCAATGACGTTGTTTATTTAGTGGGCATTTCTAGAAATCTAGAAGAACAAATTGTGCTTGAAAATAAAATAAAAAAGTTTTCAGGTGTAAAAAAACTTATTAGTTTCGTAAAACAATCAAAAGAAATTAAATGAAAAAAAATTATTCCGTAATTTTTCAAATGGATAATTTTGAAAAAATTAACAAAAAAACAGATTCTTCATATCTATTGGCTAAAGAATCACTAATAAGAAACTTTCCTACATTTCACTTGCATCCTGACAACGTTCACATTTGTGAGAATGAAGTAATTCTAAATTGCTCAATTTTGACTTTGACTAAGAAAAATGAAATTTTTTTTAACGAACAAAAAATAAAAAAAAAAGTAAATGATTTTGATTTTTTCTTTATTAGACAAGATCCTCCTTTTAATATGAATTACGTTACTAATACATATTTATTAGAGTTAGTTAAAAAGAGTGAAAATAGTGAAAAGCCTTTTTTTATTAATAGTCCCACGGGAATTAGAAATTTCACAGAAAAAATTTTCCCATTATATTTCAAAAACATTATTCCAAAAACCTATATAACTAAAAATGAAAAACTTATTAAAAGAATAGTGAGTCAATATGGAAAAGTAGTGGTAAAGCCACTTTATAACAAAGGTGGTACTGGGGTCGATATTGTATCGAGTGACAATACACAAGGGACAGAAATATTAAAACGTATTACTAAAAATTTTAATGAACAGATAATTTTACAAGAGTTTCTAATGAAAGTACAAAAAGGTGATAAAAGAGTCATTCTTTTCGACGGTGAGCCTGTAGGTTGCGTCAACAGAGTTCCTAAGAAAGGTTCATTCAAGGCTAATTTACATTTAGGGGGAATTGCAGAAAAGACAACTCTATCTAACAAAGAAGAAGCGATATGTAAAAAAATAAGGCCGTATCTTTTAGAAAATAACTTTTTCTTTGTTGGAATTGATATAATCGATGAGAAGTTAACTGAAATAAATGTGACTTCACCTACAGGTCTTGTTCAAATAAATCAACTATATAAAACACAAATTGAAAAAAAATTTTGGGATTCGCTTATAAAAAAATTCTCTGATTAAAGTTTTTGCCAGAGTCTCTCACCCCCAAGAATATGAAAATGAAGATGCGGTACAACTTGTCCACCATAATGCCCCACATTACAAACAATTCTATATCCTTTACTCAAATTAAGTTTTTTTGCTATTTTCGAAATACCTCTTATTAGAGAAGTTATGCATTTGTCCGAGGCATTTTTTGAAAAATCATTAAAACTACAAAACTTTTCTTTTGTAATAACAACTACATGCACAGATGCTTGCGGATTTATATCAGAGAAAGCTAAAATCTCTTCGTTTTCAAAAATTTTATTAGAGGGCAATTCGTTTCTCAAAATTTTGGCAAAAACATTTTGAGAATCATATTCTTCAATATTTATCATTATTCTTTTTTTTCATCCTAGACTTAAGCTCTTCACAAACGTCATCTATTGATAAATTTGAGAATTCCAAAAGAACTAGCAAATGGTATAAAACATCAGCAGATTCAGCAATTATTTCTTTTTTGCCTTGAGATAAAAAGGCTGAAACAGTTTCAAAAGATTCTTCTCCAAATTTATTTGCTATTTTTTCTTTTCCTTTGCTAAATAAGTTAGCTGTATAAGAACTCTTTACAGAAGAATGTTTACTATTTTTTATTATTTCTTCTAATTCTCTTAAAATTTTTGTTTTTTCTTTCATCAATCAATAATCCATCCTAACTGGGATTTTTCTAGATTGTAGATGATTTTTAGCCTCAGTAATACTAAAAGTTTTAAAATGAAAGACTGAAGCTGCAAGAACTGCAGATGCTCCACCGAGTATTATTCCCTCTGACAAATGTTCGAGTTTACCCACTCCTCCTGAGGCTACAACTGGTATTTTAACTTTTTCTGTAATTTGCTTTAAAAGTTCTATATCAAAACCAGACTTGGTACCATCTCTATCCATTGATGTTAATAAAATTTCACCAGCACCTTTGCTTTCTACAAAACCAGACCATTCAACAGCATTAATTAGACTATTAGTCCTGCCTCCGTGTGAATATACTTCCCATTTGTCCCCGTTCTTTTTTGCATCTATCGCAACTACTATGCACTGATTGCCAAATATGTTAGCTCCTTGGGCAATTAAATCTGGATTAGTTATTGCTGCGCTGTTGATCGAAACTTTATCGGCACCAGCCAGTAAAAATTTTTTTATGTCTTCAACACTTCTCACACCCCCTCCCACCGTCAGTGGCACAAAACAATCGTTAGATGTTTTTTTAATTACATTTACCATCGCTTCTCTTCCATCTGAAGTTGCTGTGATATCTAAAAAAGTAATCTCATCTGCACCCTCTTCGCTATAAATCTTTGCTTGTTCAGCGGGATCTCCAGCATCAACAAGGTTCTTAAAATTTATTCCTTTAACGGTTCTGCCTTTATTAACATCTAGACAGGGTATTATTCTTTTTTTTAACACAATACTTCTAAAGCCTCTTTTACTAAGAACTTTTTCTCATAAATAGCTTTACCAGAAATCACCCCTTCAAGATTTTTAAAGTTAAGATCCTTTAATTTTTTTAAGTCATCTAAAGATGAGACCCCACCGGAAGCAATGATTTTCATTTTTGTGCTTTTTAACAATTTTTTAATCTGAAAAAAGTTTAAACCTTGTAACAAACCATCTTTATTTATATCTGTAAAGACAGCCCTTGTAACGCCTATATCTTCATACATTTTTGCTGAATCATATATTGTTTTTTCACTCGTTTTTGACCACCCCTCGATTGCTATTTTTTCATTTTTTGTATCAATTCCTACAACTATTCGATTTGGAAATAAATTACATGCTTTCTTTACAAAATTTGGGTCTTTTTCTGCTATTGTACCTAGTATTACTCTATCAACTGAGTTGTTCAAAAATTTTTGAATAGTCTCGAAGTCTCTTATCCCACCTCCTACTTGGATTTTACATCGAGTATGTTTCTTTATCTCAAAAATTATTTTATGATTTATTGGACTTCCTAAAAACGCACCGTCAATATCGACTACGTGAATCCAGCTACAACCAATTTTTTCAAACTCTTTTGCTTGTTCTATTGGATTTTTATTATAGAATTTAATATCTTTTAAAAGACCTTTTTTCAATCTTATGCATTTCCCCTCTTTAATATCAATTGCAGGAAAAAAAATCATACTCTAGAATCCCAATTAAGAAATGCTCTCAAAAAGTCTAATCCGAGCTTTTGACTTTTTTCTGGATGAAACTGAGTACCCAAAATATTTTCTTTGCCAACCATCGCGGTAAAATCATGTCCGTAATTAGATAAAAGTAACTGATTTTTTTTTAATTTTTCTTTAAAAATATAACTGTGTACAAAGTAGGCATTAATCTCTTTATTTAGATTCATTCTTGAATTTTTCTTCCAAAAACCAATAAAGGGGTGTTGATTATTAAAAGATAAACTATTCCAACCTATATGAGGTATTTTTAGACTTTTATCTTTAAGAGAAAATAATTGTACATCACCATCAATCCAACCAAAACCTTTGCTTTTACCACCTTCAAACCCCCTCTGGGCAAGCATTTGCATGCCAACACATATTCCAAGAAACGCTTTTTTTTTATTGATGACATTATCTTCTAAGCATTCAAACAATCCCGGGTTTGAGTAAAATCCTTTTAGACAACCTTTAAAAGAACCAACACCAGGCAAGATAAAATGTGAAGACTTGTTAAGTTCTTTAATATCATTAGTTACCTTAACGTTTGAACAAAAAGTATGTTTATTTAATATTTGTTTAACAGCGTTATAAACAGACCTTAAATTACCTGAACCATAATCAACAATTGAAACTAAATTCACATAAGCTCCTAAGTTTTATAAGTAAAAAAAGCATTATTTTGACTTGATGCAGAAGTTAATTTGATTACATCAAATTTCAATTTTTGGTTATAATAATTAATTAAAATATCATTTCCATAAATTCCCCAAAAGAGGGAAGATGTAAATATATATAAATAAAAAAGCTCATCATCTAAAGCAAATCTAAGCAAAAATAAAATTATCAAATAAATGGAGGATATAGCCCATAATTTATTGGCAAATCCCCAAAAAAAAGTTAAGAAAAAAGCTTTCCAAGAAAATCCAATTTTAATTATTTCTATTTCTCTTTTACTACTATTTTCTAATACACAAAAAGACGACATTTAAAGAGATCCTCCAAGAGTACCTTTAGTTGAGGGTATCTGATTCTTTCTTTTGGAATCTATTTGTACCGCCTCTCTTATTGATCTTGCTAATCCTTTAAAACATGATTCAATAATATGATGAGAGTTTTCTCCATACAAGTTCTCAATATGCAGCGTGATACCTGAATTTTGAGCAAAGGCTTGAAACCATTCCTTAAATAATTCAGTATCCATTTCTCCAACTTTATCATTAGGAAATGAGACTTTCCAAACTAAATACGGTCTATTTGAACAATCAACAACAACTCTTGACAAAGTTTCATCCATTGCGGATAGTGCTTGACCAAACCTTGTAATGCCTACTTTACTATCTAATGCTTTATAAAGAGCTTGCCCGAGTGCAATTGCTGAATCTTCAGTTGTATGATGATAATCTACATGTAAATCACCTGAAACTTTTAATTCAACATCCACTAAGCTATGTTTAGAGAATTGATCTATCATATGATCTAAAAAACCTATCCCAGTATTTATTTTTGATTTCCCAGTTCCATCTAAATTTACTGTAACTTTTATTTTTGTTTCTTTTGTTTTTCTTTCTATTGTTTGTTTTCTCATAATCTAATAAACTAAATTTATATATTTACATTATTAACACATAATCATATACAAATTCTATTCTAATTAACTTTTATAGTTTTTTTGTAATTATGGAAAAAGAAAATAAATTAAATTGGCATGGCACAACTGTTGTATCAATAAGAAGAAAGGGTGAAGTTGTTATTGCTGCGGATGGACAAGTAACTCTGGGAAATACGGTAATTAAATCGAACGCCAAAAAAGTAAGAATTTTGGGGAATGGAAAAGTGCTTTCTGGGTTTGCAGGAGCAACAGCTGATGCATTTGCACTTTTTGAAAGACTTGAATCAAAACTTGAAAAAACTTCAAATCATTTAATGCGAGCTTGTGTAGAATTAGCAAAAGATTGGAGAACGGATAGATATTTAAGAAGGTTAGAGGCTATGATGCTAGTTGCTGACAAAGATGTAAGTTTAATTTTAAGCGGAACTGGTGACGTGCTTGAGCCAAAGGATGGACTTATGGCCATAGGTTCAGGGGGTAATTACGCATTAGCAGCAGCTCAAGCTCTTAACACAACAAAACTTGATGCGGAAAAAATTGCTGTTAAAAGTCTTGAAATTGCTGCGGATTTATGTATCTACACAAATAGAAATATAACCTTAGAAAAAATAAAATTTTAATGACCTCTTTTACGCCTAGAGAAATTGTTTCAGAATTAGATAGATTTATTGTCGGTCAGAATGATGCAAAGAGGGCTGTTGCAGTTGCACTCAGAAATAGATGGAGAAGACAACAAATTGATGAATCTTTGAAAGATGAAGTTTTACCTAAAAATATCTTAATGATCGGCCCAACAGGTGTAGGAAAAACAGAAATAGCTAGAAGACTTGCCAAATTGGCTCAGGCTCCTTTCATAAAGGTTGAGGCTACAAAATTTACTGAAGTGGGTTATGTGGGAAGGGATGTAGAGCAAATAATACGAGATTTAGTGGAAATATCAATAACACTCAATAAAAACTTCCTCAAAGAAGAGGTTAAGGCGAAAGCTGAAATTAATGCAGAAAAAAGGGTGATAGAAGCACTCGTTGGGTCAACAGCAACTAATCAAACAAAAGAAAAATTTAAAAAAATGTTGAGAAACGGAGAGCTTGACAAACAAGAGGTAGAAATTGAAGTTGAATCTAAAGCTGGAATGCCACTTAAATCCATGGAAATCCCTGGAATGCCGGGGGGAATGATGGGAATGCTTAATCTTGGGGAAGTACTAGGAAAAAGCTTTGGACAAAAAAAAGAAAAAAGGAAACTAACTGTTAAGGATTCTTACAATTATTTAATTGAAGAAGAATCAGATAAATTAATTGATGATGAGAACTTAATCAAAAGATCAATAAAAAATGTAGAACAAGATGGGATAGTCTTCCTTGACGAAATTGACAAAATTTGTGGTAGAAATTCAAAAGGCACAGCAGAAGTCAGTAGAGAGGGTGTTCAAAGAGATTTGCTTCCGCTAATTGAAGGTACATCTGTATCTACAAAATATGGAAGTGTAAAAACTGATCATGTTTTGTTTATAGCCTCTGGAGCATTTCATGTTGCAAAACCATCAGACTTACTGCCTGAGCTACAGGGTAGGCTCCCTAACAGGGTTGAACTTTCTGCATTAAATAAAAAAGATTTTATATCAATACTCAAAGAACCAGAAAATAATCTTATTCGGCAATATATAGAATTAATAGCTACCGAAGGTGTTACATTAAATTTTACCGAAGAAGCTATCTCTCAAATTGCTGAAATAGCGACTAAAGTAAATGAAGAAATTGAAAATATTGGTGCTAGGCGTCTTCACACAATTTTAGAAAAAGTCCTAGAGGAAATTAGTTTTTCGGCTTCAGACAAAAAAATTAGTAAAATCGACATAGACGAAATATATGTAATAAATCAATTAAATGATGTTTATAAAGAAGATGATATTAACAAGTTTATTCTTTGAACTTTTTTAAATACAGAATGTATGCACCGTAACCTCCAAGATCATTTGGAGCTTGGGTATACCATAAAACAAACTTCGAAATTAAAATTGAACTAAGCCATTGTGGAACTAATTCCTTTAAAATGCCTCTTCCCCTCCAACCATATTCAACTCCTAACCTTTTTCCTTTTCCTGTAATAATGAGTAATAATCTATTTCTTTTTTCAAAATTAAGCCTGATAAATTGAAAAACTTTTGTCTTTGCTTCGTATACTTTTAGACCATGTAAATCAAGTGTTCCTTCTATTTTTTTTTGTCTCTTTCTTACTTTTCTTATTAAATTTTGGTCAGTATTTTTGTGATATTCAAATTTTTCATCAGGTAGCTCAATGTTTTCTAGATTTATTTCTTCTACAGTTTTCTGAGGAGTTAGTTCTGTATTTTTTTCGGTTTTAACTTTTTGTGAAGGTTTTATTATATTTTTATTTATTGGGTTTACTGATTTGATAAATTCAGCCCATTCATCATTTTTTTTTTCAGTCATGATTTATTACTGGTATTAAGCAAATTAATAATAATGGATTTTTTAACTTTCCTGCTTCTTTTTCTGCCATTTTACCACTTCCAATAAATAAATCTGCTCTATTAAATCCCTTTATTGCTGAACCGGTATCATGTGCGAGTGTGAGCATATCAAATTTTTTGTATTCTGACTTCAAAACGAAGGGCATACCTAAAGGATATATATTTGTATCAATAGCAACACTTACGTTAGGAATTAAAATTCTTCCCATTGCTCCAATCGGTCCTCCCTCAAAAAAAGGGGACGATTTGAAAAAGATATACCTTTTATTTTTGTTTAAAATTTCTGCTTTTCTATCAGTATTTTTTCTTAACCACTCTTTTATTGATTGAAGTGTTACATGTTCTTTTTTGAGATATCCTTTTTTTACTATAATTTTTCCAATCGATGTGTATGGGAATCCATTGTTTCCAGAGTAAGATATTTTTACCCTGTTACCATTTTTATATCTGCCTATTCCCGACCCTTGAATTTGAAGGAAAAACAAATCAATTTCGTCATCAGTCCAATATAAAACATCCTCATATTTGTACATTTTATTTATCTTTCGTCTTTCAAAAATCAAATCTTTGGAATAACGAAGTAATGGATACTGAAAAATATTTGTTTTTTTATCAGAAATTTTAATTGTTGGCTCATAATATCCAGTCAATAATTGCTTTTTATTACTCAGTACAACAGCTTTAAAATTTTGAATAAGAAAGTTTTTGTTAAAAGTATTTTTACCTAACTTTATGCAAACGTGTTTCCATTTTTCTAAACTCCCGAAATTAGGATATGATCGATGTTCTTTTAGTTTTTTTTTAAAATGCTCAGACTCACAGTTCTCTGAAAGAATTTTTTTAAAATTCAAAATGTTGGAATCTAGTAAATCAAGAGTACTAATATCGTATTCTTTCGAATAAGCTATGCTTATTTGAAGATTGAATGCTAAAATTATTGTTAAAAAAAAAAATTTGAATTTTTTAAACATTAATCAAACTTCGGCTATTGAAAGCAAAGTCCAATTAGGATTTTTTGACATCAACTCTTTTGTAAATGTCCATTTTTCTGATATATCAAGAATTTGGTTAGCATCTCCGTCAATAATTTCATTTTTATCATTTTTTACTAAATGAATCTGTTGACTTTCATATTTAAGTGTAATTATGGCTTTTTTGCCTGCAAGTTTTATTTCTAATAATTCTGGTTTTTTTAAATCTATGATTGTAATTTCAAATACTTGTTTGTTTTTTATTCTTTTATCTATGTCTTTTTTGTAATCCTTAAAAATTGATTGGTCTAAGAGTTCCTCCAAATTTTTTAGATTATTTTTTGAATAAGCAATTAAGATAAACTCAAACGCTTTCTTAGCTTTATCTAAAAAGCTATTAAGATCAAATTTTGAGTCAATTTTTTTTATAGCTAGAAGCGCTTTATTAACATCCCTATTTTCGTGCAAGTGCGATTGGTCTATTTCCTTTTCAACTTTTTGCTTTAGTTTAATTTCTTTATCTGGTTTACTTTCTTCGAATTTAGTCTTTAGGTTATATCTTTTTGCTAAGTCTTCTTCGTTCCCAGTCTTTTTCCCCAAAACGTTTCTAAGTCTATTAAGGATAAAAACTGCAATTAAAGCAAGTATTAGAATATCAAAAAAGGGGATGTTGCCCATTAAATATGTTTCTCCATAAATATTTGTATAAAAGTTTAATATAGAATACAAATTAATATTATATTAATATATTGTAATTTTTTTTAATAGAAAGGTTTTATGTCAAATAATAATAAAGACTCCTTACAACAAGAAAATAATAATTTTCAATTTATAATCAATACTCAATATTTAAAAGATTTATCTTTTGAGAATCCAAAAGCACCAAATTCTTTGAAAGTCTTTAATTCCAAACCTGAAATTAAAATTGATGTAGACATAAAATCAAAATCTCTTAAAGATCATGGAGAAGATATATTTGAAGTTGATTTAATGATTAAAGGTTCTACTTATGTTGAAAAAGAAATAATGTTTGTTGTTGAAGCTATTTATTCAGGTATTTTTACCATTAAAAACGCTCCAAATGATGTTTTAGAAAAAGTTTTATTAATTGAATGCCCTAAATTTTTATTTCCATTTCTCCGGTCTATCATTGCTGCAAATACTCGAGATGGAGGCTTTCCTCCATTGATGATTACCCCCATTGACTTTGTTAGTTTATACGAAAGTAAGAAAAAAAAGAACTAATTAACAGACCAAATGCTCTTAGGAATATCTTTCAGCATCTTTAAGTGATTATCTTTTTCGCATTCAGTTAAATCAATCTCCTTCAACTTAATGTTGTTTACATCTGAAGGATGTTTATTTGATAAGTTTAAATCTTTATTTTTATTTGAAAATTTAAATTTTCTTTGTTTTCCACCTATAAGTTCTAAATAAACCTTTGCTAATAAGTGACAATCTGTCATTGCGTCGTGCTTTTCTCTTCCCTCTACACTAATATCGTACCTTTTACACAAAGCGTTGAGATTAACTTTACTGCCAGGAAAAAGTTTCTTTGCCATAATCAAGGAACAAATACATTTTTCTATGTCAATTAATTCCAAATTATTTCTAGAAAAAGCACTATTTATCATAGAAATATCAAACGAAGCATTATGAACTATTAATATTGAATCTTTTATATATGCTATAAAATCATCTAAACAATCATCAAATTTTGGATATTTTTCTAATATTTTGTTATTTAAACCATGTATCTTTTCAGCTTCATCACTTATTTTTATAAGTCCAGGACTATAATATCTATGAAACATATTGCCTGATGGAACGTCATTAACAAGTTCCAAACATCCAATTTCTATTATTCTATCTTTTTGAAAATTTAAACCAGTAGTCTCAGTATCGAGGATTATTTTTCTCATAATTATTAAAATATATATACTTTTGTGGCCAAACCTTAATAATTTTTTTTTTTTTTACTTTTTTTAGAAATTCCTTTACTTTTTTTAAAACAAAAAATGTACCATTGCCTGTATTAATATTTAAAGAAATATGTCTAAAGTATTTTTTTCTATCGTATTTTTGTCTAATCAGAATATTCTCTAATTTTTTTTCGGTCATTTGTGGTCTAGAGATTACTCTTTTCTTTTGAATCTGTTTATTAACTGATAAATTAATAATAAAATCGCATTTCATAAAATTTTTGTTTACAAACATGATTGGAATATCAAGAAAAACTGTCTTTTCTCTAATAATTGAGGCTTGTTTTAAAAATTGAGTTTCCTTTTGTTTAACAAGTGGATGAAGAAGGCTTTCTAGCTTATTCAGGTCTTTAGGATTGTTAAACAAATACTCACCGAGTTTGATAGTATTAATTTCATAATTATTGGTTATCATTTTTTTTACCTTATTTTCGAAAAGAAATCTTATGCTTTTCTTTACATTTTTTTCTTTTATTAACCTTTTACAACATTCATCACTTGAAAAAACTCTGTACCCCATTTTTTTTAAAATTTGCGTTGTTTTAGTTTTTCCTGTTCCGATTTCTCCTGTAATTCCAATAACAATCATTTCTTAAGAATTACCCTTTTTACTTCATTAATATCTTTTTCAGAAACTTCTTCATTAAACCAACGGGCAAAGGACTCTGCGGCCTGTCTTACTAGCATACCTACTCCATTATAACTTCTTAAATTTGATTTCTTAGCTTTTTTTAAAAAATTAGTTTCGTTTGGATTATAAATTAGGTCATATACAACTGTTCTTTTTCTTAAGGCACGAAAATTAAAGTTTAAATTCTCTCGTAAATTCATCCCAAAAGATGTGGTATTTATGATTAAGTCATATTTTCTTAATATTTTTTTCCTTTGCCATCTTTGTAGTGTAATTTTACAGTTAAGTGAATAAAAACTAATGTTTTTTTTTAATTTTTTGGCATTTGTGAAATTTCTATTGCAAATGCAGATTTCTTTGACGGGATATTTCAGTAATTCCAATAAAATTCCCCTCGAAGCTCCACCTGCTCCAATTACAAAGACTTTTTTGTCGTTAAGATTCATTCTAACTTCATTTTTTAAAGAACTGACGAATCCCTTTCCATCTGTGTTAGCGCCTATTACTTTATTTCCCTTTAAATATACTGTGTTTGCCGCTCCAATTTGTTTTACATTTTCTTCGTAATAATCTATAAATTTTAAAATTTTTGTTTTAAAAGGTAGCGTTATGTTAAAGCCTAAACATTCCCCTTTTCTTATCATGTCTATCATCAGACCTAGTTGTTTTTCCGATAAAAGTTTTTTTTCGTATACAATTTTTCTATTTCTTTTTTTTAACCATATGTTGTGGATAATAGGAGATTTTGAATGTTTGATCGGGTTTCCAACAACAAATAATTTCATCTATAATACCTTCTTAACAATGGGAGGATTTTTTTTATTGGAAAACCTAAAATTGTTTCTCTTTCACCGTCCACCCCTTTAATACATTTTAATTTGTCTTCTTCTATCTTGTATGACCCACTTGTTGAGCAAGCAATTGATTTGTTGCTTTTTACGTATGCTCTTATATCAGATGCCTTTATTTTTTTCATGCAAACTTTTGCCTTATCTTCGATTGTTTTATACTCTCCTTCTGGTGTTAGAGCGCATATAGCACTTATTATCATGTGACAATCTCCTTGTAGAAGCAATAAATTTTTAACTGCTTCTTCTTCTGTTTTTGGTTTATTTATCATGTTGTTTTTGCATAGTATAATTTGATCTGAGCCAATAATGAGACTTTTATTATATTTTTTTTTTATTGATTCTACTTTTTTTCTTGCTAGATACTTTGCAAGTCCACTTTTCATTTCTGTATATTCCTCTATTTCTTTGTCTTCATCTACAGTATGTTCTACATATTTTGCTTTTATGTTATAACTTTCTAGAATCTGCTTTCTTGTTTCACTTGTCGATGCAAGTATAATTTGTGTTTTAATTGTGGAAATCATAAATTTTTCAATATTAATTTTTTTTTATTCTTTTTATGCACAACTTCTAATTTTTTTATACACATGTTCATTCTGTGAATATTTTTATCTACAATTTTATTTTTTTTGTTGAAAAAGTTATTCAGTTTTTTTCTTTTATTATGTTTGGGTTTTATTTATTTGTTCACTTTTTGTTATATACCTATTATCTTATAAGCTGTGTATAAGTATATAGTGAATTAATTAAACATTATTAACACTCCCAACAACAACAACAATAAAATATATATATTAAAATTAATGTTGATAACAAACAAAATGGATAAATCTTTTTCTTCTCGTTCTGTCCCGATATGGTTTATGAGACAAGCTGGTCGATATTTGCCTGAATACCATATATTGAGAAACAAAGAAAGATCATTTTTGAAGACTTGTTTTAATCCAGAGGTTGCTGCGGAAATTTCTCTTCAACCTATAACTCGCTTTGATTTTGATTTCATTATTTTATTCGCTGATATATTGGTAATTCCACACGCCTTAGGACAAAATGTAGATTTCGTAAATGGTATCGGGCCAGTGTTAGACAAATTTGAATTGAATAGAAACAACTGTAATTCCGATAAAAAAGCTTTGAAAATTTTATCTCCAATATTTGAAACTATAAAAATTATCAAAAATAAGTCATTACCAAAAAAAATAATAGGGTTTTGTGGGGGTCCTTTTACTGTTTTAACTTACATGGTTGAACGAGGATCATCACGGGATCACAAGAAAATATTAAATTTTATTAAAAATAAGCCAAATTTGACAAGAGATTGGATTAAAAAGATAACAGAAATATCAATAAAATATTTATTAGAACAAATAAAAGCTGGTGCTGATTTAATAAAAGTGTTTGATTCGTGGGCTGGATTATTAAAAGAGAAAGAATATGAAGAATATATTATAAAACCAAATAAAGAAATATTTGAAGGAATCAAGAAAGAAAGAAAGAAAACAAAAACTATATTTTTTCCAAGAAGATCTAAAAAATTTATTGATATTTTTTTGAGAGAAATAAATTGTGATGTCATATCAATAGATCAACATCTAAGTAAAAAAAACATGGACTATTGTCGAAAAAAGGAAATTACAATTCAAGGTAATTTAAGTCCAGAACTATTATTCGCAGGTGGAAAGAAAATGGATGAAGAAGTAAAAAAAATTATGGAAAAATATAAAAACAATAAGCATATTTTTAATTTATCGCATGGAGTTTTACCTAACACTCCATTAGAAAATGTAAAACAGGTAGTGAAGCAAGTAAAGAATTATGAATTTACCGATTGAACATCCAAAAATACCAGAATTTAAAACAGGAGTATTACTGGTAAATTTAGGGACACCAGATTCTACAAAGTGGTTGGATATTAGACGATATTTAAAAGAGTTTTTGTCAGATAGGAGAGTTATTGAAGTAAATCCACTATTGTGGAAAATTATTTTGAACTTGATAATTCTCACGTTTCGACCCGCGAAAACGGCGAAGGCATATAAAAAAATATGGTTAAAAAAAGAAAATATGTCGCCTTTACGATATTATACTATACAGCAAACAAACAAACTGAAAAAATCTTTGAAAAACAGTTCACTTATAATTGACTATGCTATGAGATATGGAAATCCAAGTATTCGAGGAAAAATCGAAAATTTAAAAAAAAAAGGCTGTGAAAAATTAATAATATTACCACTATATCCACAGTATGCAGCGGCAACTACGGCAACAGTATGTGACGAAGTTTATAGAAGTTTAATGAAGATGAGATGGCAACCGAGTGTTCAAATAATACCACATTATGAATCAGAGCCGTTGTACATAAAAGCTTTAGTTAAAAGTATAGAAAAAAAGATAAAAGAAATAAAATGGACTCCTGAAGTTATAATAGCTTCTTATCATGGAATACCGAATAGTTATTTCAAAAAAGGGGATCCTTATCATTGTTATTGTCATAAAACAACACGACTAATGACAGAAAAATTAAAAAAAAAAATACCTATCATAACAACTTTTCAGTCAAGATTTGGACCAGAAGAGTGGTTAAAACCTTATACAGATAAAACATTAGAAAAATTGCCATCAGAGGGAAGAAAAAAAGTATTATTAATATGTCCAGGGTTTTCGTCAGACTGCGTAGAAACATTAGAAGAAATTTCAATTGAGGGAAAAGAGACTTTTTTAGAGTCAGGCGGAAAAAATTTTGAAGTAATACCATGTTTAAATGATAATAAAGATCATATTTCACTATTTAAACATTTAGTTGGACAAACAATAAAGTAAAAATCAGGTTGGATATACAAACTAAATATAATATTTTAAAAGCACTTCATCTGATTTTTTTTACAACGTGGATGGCTGGATTATTTTATTTACCAAGATTATTTGTTTATCATGCTGAGGAATCAATAAAAACAAAACAATACGCAACCTTTACAACTATGGAAAGGAAACTCTACAAATACATTATGAATCCCTCATTAATAGGCACTTGGATTTTTGGTATAATTTTAACAATATTAACCGAAGCCCATGTTTATGTATGGTTTATTATAAAATTTCTCTGTGTTTGTCTTTTAACAGCATTCCATGTTTATTGTGGAAAAATAAGAAAAGAATTTGAAATAGGCAATAATTCAAAAACATCAAAATATTATAGAATTATAAATGAAATACCGACTATATTATTTATCTTAATAATATACGCAGTGATTTTTAAACCACTAGTTTGACAAAAGTAAGAAAAATTTATAATATTTAAATTCCTACTATTATTTTATTCCTAAACCTCTAATATTTTCCTATAATGCATCTCAAAGATTTAAAGCAAAAAAATCCCTCAGAACTTTTAAAAATTGCAGAAGATTTAAAGATAGAAAATGCAAGCTCGTTGAGGAAGCAAGATATGATTTTTGCTATATTGAAACAAATGGCAGAAAATGGTACAGCTATCTTTGGTGAAGGAGTTTTAGAAATACTTCAAGATGGATTCGGCTTTCTTAGATCTCCTGAAGCAAATTATCTTCCTGGACCTGATGATATTTATCTTTCTCCTTCTCAAATAAAAATAAACAGTTTGCGGACAGGAGATACAGTTGAAGGAGAAATGAGATCTCCTCGAGAAACAGAAAGATATTTCGCTATAACTAAAATAGATAAAATTAATTTTGATTCTGTCGAGAAGGCAAAGCAACGAATAAATTTTGACAATCTAACACCTCTTTATCCAGAGGAAAAAATTAATATGGAAATAGAAGATCCAGCAAAAAAAGATATAACAAATAGAGTTATGGATCTTATCGCACCATTGGGGAAAGGACAAAGAGCTCTAATAGTTGCACCGCCAAGAACGGGGAAAACAGTTATGTTACAAAATATTGCTCATTCAATAACGACCAATCATCCCGAAACTTATTTAATAGTTTTATTAATAGACGAGCGGCCAGAAGAAGTCACAGATATGATTAGATCAGTTAACGGTGAAGTGGTTTCTTCAACGTTTGATGAACCCGCTGTTAGACACGTTGCTGTTGCTGAAATGGTTATATCTAAAGCGAAAAGACTTGTTGAACACAAAAGAGATGTAATTATTCTTTTAGACTCAATAACTCGATTGGCCAGAGCTTACAACACTCAAGTTCCAAGCTCTGGGAAAGTTTTAACAGGTGGTGTGGATGCGAATGCTTTACAGCGACCTAAAAGGTTTTTCGGAGCAGCGAGAAATATAGAAGAAGGAGGATCGTTAACTATCATTGGAACTGCTTTGGTTGACACAGGGTCTAGAATGGATGAAGTAATTTTTGAGGAATTTAAAGGAACAGGAAACTCCGAAATTATACTAGATAGAAAACTTTCAGATAAGAGAGTTTTTCCTTCTATTGACGTAACAAAATCAGGCACTAGAAAAGAAGAATTATTGGTTGATAAAGATGCATTATCTAAAATGTGGGTTCTGAGAAAAATATTGTTACCTATGGGAGTTATAGATTCAATGGAATTTTTGATTGAAAAAATTAAAAACTCTAAAACCAACTCAGATTTCTTTGAATCAATGAATAGTTAATTCAAACTTTTCATATTTATATAATTTCATACAATTTATTATGGCTAATAAAGACAAAAGTATATTTGCTCTGTCTACCCCATGGGGCACCTCAGGAATTTCTGTAATAAGAGTATCAGGGAAAGGATGTCGTAATTTAGTAAAGACGATGTGCTCAATCAAAAGCCCTAAACCTAGATATATTTATAATTGTAACTTAAAAGACAAGCAAAGAAACATAATTGATAATATAATGGTGGTTTATTTTAATTCACCAAAATCTTTTACTGGGGAAGATATGCTAGAGTTATATACTCATGGAAGCATAGCGGTAATAAAAAGAGTTTTATCAGAGCTTAGCTACTTGCCAAACCTCGAACCAGCCCAACCAGGTGAATTTTTGAAAAGAGCATATTTCAACAACAAAATTAGCCTGATCCAAGCTGAAGGCATAAATCATTTAATCAAATCTGAGACAGAGAAGCAAAGAATAGTATCTTCGAATATGTCTTTTAATGGGACAACCAGTTTATGTAAAAAGATTAAAGAGGACATTACATACATTGGAGCTCTTGTTGATGCAACAATTGAGTTTTCAGAAGAAGACGAAAGTACACAAAAAAGTAATATTGAAAAATTAATTTTTAAAATTATAAAAGAGCTCGAAAGTCAGTTAAAAGGTATTGAGACAACTAGAAAGATTTTTAATGGTTTAAATATAATCGTTTTTGGCCCACCAAATGTCGGAAAATCCTCTTTATTTAATCTCATTACTAATAGTGATAATTCAATTGTTACTTCCAAAGCAGGAACAACTAGAGACTTAATACAAATTGCTTTAGACGTAGAGGGATACAAAGTAAGCTTCACAGATACTGCTGGTCTTAGACATACAAAAGATGACATTGAATTAATTGGTATAAAAAGAACAACAAAAAAAATAGAATCAGAAGATAAATTAATGCTGGTATTGTCTCCAGACTCTTACAATAAAAAAAATGTAAAATCTTTAAAAGATCTTTTCAATAAAATTACTAAAAAAGAAATCATAATAATTTTTAATAAGGAAGACCTGTTAAATTTTAAAATGTCGCAGAAAAAATGGTTTGACGCGTTACCTTTTTTAAAAAAAACTCGTTTTATAACAACAAATTGTGTAGATAAAAAAACAAAGCACAAAATGTTGAGAAAAATCTCTAAGTTTGTAAAAAACGAATTTATTGAAAAAGAAAAAGCAAATGATAATAACTTGTTTTTTGCTGAATATAGGCACGAAGCACATTTAAAGAAATGCTTGAAATTTTTAAAATCAAGCTATAATCTTTTAAAAAAAGTTGAGTTGTGTTCTGAAGAACTAAGACTGGCCCTCAAAGAGATAGAGAGTATAGAGGGAAATGTAGATAGAGAAACTAAACTTGACATAATATTTAACAAATTTTGTATTGGTAAATAAATGTTTCACGTGAAACAAAAATTTTATGATGTTGTTATTTTGGGCGGTGGTCATGCAGGAGTAGAAGCGGCGGCAGCAGCATCAAAAATAGGTGCAAAAACTGCGCTAATTACTTTCTCTAGAAAAGATTTGGGCGCAATGTCGTGTAACCCTGCTATGGGAGGGCTAGGTAAAGGACATTTGATTAGAGAAATTGATGCTTTAGGTGGAATTATCGGACAAGCCTCTGATATCTCTGGAATTCAATTCAGAGTGTTGAACAGAACCAAAGGCGAGGCTGTTCAGGGGCCCAGAGCTCAAATTGATAGAAATAAGTACAAAAAAGCAGTTTCAGGGTTACTTAAAACCTTAACAATTTTTGAGGATGAAATTGAAGAAATACATTTGGAAAAAAACATTAGAAAAGTTAGGTCAGTCAAGCTGAAGGAACTTGGAAATTTGAATTGTCAATCACTAATAGTTACAACTGGAACATTTTTGAATGGGTTGATCCATTGTGGACAAAAAAGTTGGTCAGCGGGTAGGCTCGGAGCAAAAGCTACGACTAAGTTAGCAAAGTTTTTTCTAAAAGAGAAGTTTGTAATTAGGCGTCTAAAGACAGGAACTCCTCCAAGACTTTCAGGTAGTTCAATTAATTTTAAAAAGTGTATAGAACAAAAAGGTGATTCTCAGCCAGTTCCTTTCTCTTTTTTAACTGAAGAGTTAAGATTAAAACAGAAGTCATGTTTTATTACTAAAACAAATGAAACCACCCACAAAATAATACGGTCTAATATCTATAAATCTCCCATGTATAACGGCAAAATAAAAAGCAAAGGTCCAAGATATTGTCCCTCAATTGAAGATAAAGTTCAAAGATTTAAAGATAGAATAAGTCATCAGATTTTTTTAGAACCAGAAACGGAGGCTGGGAATATAATTTATCCAAATGGAATATCTACTGCTTTGCCACCTAATGTCCAAAAGAAATTTCTCAGAAGCATAAATGGCTTAGAAGAAGTTCAAATTTTAAAAGATGGTTATGCCATAGAATACGACACAATTGATAGCAAAGAATTAAAAAATACTTATGAAACAAAAAAAATAGAAGGATTATATCTGGCAGGACAGATAAATGGATCAACAGGATATGAAGAAGCTGCTGGACAAGGTTTGTTAGCGGGCATAAATGCTGCTAACAAAGTGTTAGGAAAAAAAAGTTTTGTTCTGGGAAGATCAGATGCGTATCTTGGGGTGCTTACAAGTGATCTTATGAAAGGAGGGTTAGTTGAACCATATAGGATGTTCACTTCAAGAGCAGAATATAGATTAACATTAAGGGCAGATAATGCAGATTACAGATTAACCGATAAAGCAATAAATTTGGGATTAGCTTGTAAAGATCGCTCGAAAAAATGGATTAAGAGAAAGAAAGCGTTGGAGACAGGAACTAAACTATTAAGACAAAACTATGCAACTCCTCATAAAATAAAAGCTAAAGGACTGGACATAAACCAAGACGGTAAAAAAAGAAGCGCGTATGAAGTTTTAGGATATAATAATAGTAATTGGCCATTAATCACCTCGATTTGGCCACAATTAAAAAAATTAAACATATCAGAAAAAGAAAAAGATCAAATAAGAATCACGGCTTTCTATGAAAAATATGTAGAGAGACAAATGGGAGAAATCGAAGAATTAAAAAAAGAAGCCGGATTAAAATTTAAAGGTAATTTTAATGTAAAAGATTGCGCTGGGCTATCTAATGAAGTTAAAGAGATATTGTTAAAAAATTCACCCAAAACTCTTGGAGAAGCTTCCTTGTTGCCAGGAATGACCCCTTCTGCTACCTCTTTATTATTGAAACACACAAAGAAATAAGCAGTGGCCGAAGTTTTTTATCAAAAAGAAGCATTTAAATTAACATACAATGTTTCACGTGAAACAATGAGCAAATTTGAGAAATATGAAGATATTTTGAAGGCCTCACAAAAAAAATTTAATCTGATTGGTAAAAGTACTGAGAATAAAATATGGGCACGACATTTTTATGATTCAGCTTTTTCATGCAAGTTTGTGTTGGAAATAATTGGTAGAACTGAGAAGAAAAAGTTAAGTTTGGTAGATGTAGGCTCAGGAGCAGGCTTTCCGGGTTTGGTAATTGCACTGATGTGCCAAAAAATTTCTAATGTTTCGTTCACACTTATAGAATCAAACAAAAAAAAGGCTTCTTTTTTAGAAAGTATTGTTTCTCTTCTTGGGCTAAAAGTAAAAGTCATAAATAGTAGGGCGGAAGAACAGAAAAAGAAGTTCGATCTCATTACAGCTCGTGCAGTCGCTCCACTTAATAAGTTGGTAAAGTTAGTAAGTAAAATTTCAAAAAAAGACTCTATTTTACTTGCATTCAAAGGACAGAGTTGGGAGGAAGAAGTTAGATTATTAAAAAAAGAGTGGAATTATAAAAGTTTAATTGTTAAAAATAATATTGATCTTGAAAAGTCTAGAGGTGTGTTATTGTTAATCGATTCTGTCTCAAAAAAAAGTAGGCCTTAATGAGAACAGTTTTTTCAATTGTAAACCAAAAAGGTGGTGTAGGTAAAACTACGACAGCTATTAACCTAGCCACTGCACTTTCAATAAGTGGAAAATCTTGTTTGGTAATAGATTTAGATCCACAAGGCAATGCAAGCACTGGATTTTCGATAACATCTGAGCAGAGAACACCTGGTTCTTACGAAGTTTTAATGCAGAAATGTAATATTTTAGATGTTATTAGACCAACAGAAGTTTCAGGCTTAGGTCTTATTCCATCTAGAGTTGAGCTTTCAAGCGTTGAGCAAGAACTAATAAAATTTCAGGATAGAGAGTTTTTACTTAAAAAGGCCATTGATTCACTCCCAGATAGATATGATTCAGTTATTATTGACTGCCCTCCTGGTTTGGGCTTTTTAACAACAAATGCCCTAGTTGCCTCTGACAAAGTGTTAATTCCATTACAGTGTGAGTTTTTCGCACTCGAGGGTTTAAGCCAAATTTTGAGAGTAATTAAAAAGGTAAAATTAGAACTAAACTCTAATTTAAATCTGGATGGAATATTGTTAACAATGTATGATCCTAGAAATAAATTAAGTTTTCAAGTAGAGGAAGATGTGAGAGAGGTCATGGGGTCGATAGTATACAAAACTATCATTCCTAGAAATATAAAAATTTCGGAATCTCCTTCACATGGAAAACCTGTTTTATTATACGATCACAAATGTATTGGATCAGAGGCATATGTTAATTTAGCTGCTGAGGTTCTTAAAAGAGGAAGTTTTGGTGGACTAGCAAAAAGTAAAAGATAAGGAGTTTAGTCGATGAAAAAAAAAATAAAAGCAAAAAGAAAGTTAGGAATGGGACTGTCATCATTATTGGTTAAAGACGAGGCACTTTCAATGATCGTAAAAAAGCAAGGAAGGCCACCAAAAAAAATATTACCAGGAAATTACAAAGACAATTTAAAAAAATATGAACTGAAACCTGAGAAAGGTGTTTCCCAAGATGTTGTCCCGACCCATACCTTAGTTCCTGGAAAATTTCAGCCAAGAAAAGATTTCAATTCTCAGGATATTGAAGAGCTTTCAGAATCAATAAAAGAAAACGGAATTTTGCAACCAATACTCGTTAGACCACTTAATTCACGTGGGAAAAGTTTTGAAATTATCGCTGGGGAAAGAAGATGGAGAGCAGCTCAAGTAGCAAATCTTCATGAAGTACCAGTAATCGTCAGATCCTTTGATGATGAGACAGCATTGGGAGTAGCAATGGTAGAAAATTTACAGAGATCAGATTTAAACTTAATCGAAGAAGCTGACGGATACAGACTGCTAATGAGTAAATTTCAATATACTCAAGAAAAACTCTCTTCTCACCTAGGAAAAAGTCGAAGTCATGTAGCTAATGTGTTAAGACTTCTTTCTTTATCAAAAAAAATAAAAAACCATCTTATTCATGGAGATCTTACTTACGGTCATGTTAGATCTCTTTTATCTCTTTCCGAAGATGATGCTAACCAAGTTGCATCACAAGCAATTGACAAGGGCATGAGCGTTAGGGAAATTGAAAAATTTGTTAAAAAGCTTAAGAATGCCAGCATTATCGTTAAAAATACTAAAACTAACTATTCTGACGATCCTAATATAGAATATTTAGAAAAAGAATTGACAGTTTTACTTGGATTGAAAGTCACAATTAAAAATAATATGAAAAATAAGGGTTATCTTTCAATACATTATAACAGTTTAGATCAATTGGATCCAATCATCGACAAGTTAAAATGGAGACCAAAGTAAAAAATTAGAATTTGAGCTTGTAAGCAAGTTTAGCTATAGAAAAAAAAACAAAGTCTATGGAGTCAAAGTCTGATTGAGTTTTTAACTTTTTTTCTATGTAAAAAAGTTTTTTAAGAGTTCCTTGAATTAATGTAATTGTCCAAAATTTGGATTGAGTAAAAAACTCCTCTTGATATTTAAAAAAAATTGGTGGTTTAAGAGATTTAAGAGCAGTTTGTCTAGAGCCAATCAATTGATATTTTTCTTTGAAATAAATTAACTTGTAAAAATGATTAACTAAAGAATTAACAACAACTATATTTGAAAAATTATTTCTTTTTTTTAATCTAAGTAGAATATCGAGGGTTTTTAATTTACCAGATACTATTGCGTAGATTAGGTTTTCAAGCTCAAAACTTTTATTAGTATTTGTAATCTTTAAAAATGATTCTTCATCAAGTTCTTGATTGGTTTTTAAGAAAATCACTATTTTCTCAATTTCATTTGAGATATTACTTCTATTTTGATGAAAAAAAATAACCATAAAGTTTAACAAATTTTCACTGATTTTTAAATTTTCTAACCTCAGGGTTTTCATTATTATCTTTTTTATTTCATCTTGATTATTTTCATAGCATGGTAAACAAGCATATTCAGGGCTTTTTTCAAAAAATGATCGAAATTTGCTATTTTTTTTTAACTCCGCTGCTGTAAATATAATTCTGGTATTATTTATATTATTTAAATTTATTTTTTTAATTTTTTGGAAAACTTTTTCAGGGTAAGGAACATTGATTATAAATAAGTTTTTTTGGGCAAAAATATCATGATTAGAAATCTCTTGTTCTAATATGTCAACTTGTTCCAAATTTGAAAAATCTAGAAAGTGTCTAGTATACTGTTCAAAAATTGACGAAATATAATTCAAATACAAGTTATTTTTTTCATAATTTGGACCATAAATAAGAAAACATGATATTTCTTTAAACGAAACTGTTAAATTTTCTATATTTTTAAAAATCATGGATAAATCTTTCGCTTTAGATTCATTGACAAAATTAGATTAACAATGTCCTGAGACAAAGACTTGAGAATATTTTCATTAGTATCTGTCTCTGCGATCAGATTTGCGTAGGAGTTGTCACCAAGATCAAAGCTTGAAAATTTTTCTAAATTTCCCTTTGTAATAGCCCCTACCTTATCATAGAAAATATAATCTGCTGTGTAGGTAATGTTGTATTTTGTAGTTGAAAGATCTTTTTGTAAACCTAAGTTACTTTGAGATCGTTCAATTAGAACAATTAGTTTAAGTGATGAGTTCTTCGAAATCTGTTTATTAATTTTTTGGTTAATGTATTTTTCTACGATTTGAGACTCAAAACGAGAATTTTTATTTTCATTTTTATTTTTGACTATTACTTGAATTTTGTAATTTAATAGTTTTTCATTTATTTTGTATATAGGTTTAAATCCACAACCAGAGAAATTAAGAACAATAAAAAAAAGAAAAAGCTTTAGCATGAAATTATAATACAAAATTTATGATTTTATTTTTTATGAATATAGTTTTTTTGATTTTAAAAGAAAATATTTTATTTAAATTATTGTCTATTTTTAATAATTTTATTACCTCATTCTCATTTAAATTCTCCTCCACATCTACAATTGCTTTTTTTTTTCCGTTAATCTGAATTACTAACTTTATAAGATCTTCCTTAATGTATTTCTCGTTATATTTTGGCCATGAAAGATCACAGATGCTTTTGTTATTGTTATTCTTACTTAATTCCTCAGAAAAATGCGGTGTAAAGACATAAATTAGTCTTAAAAAAATTGACCACAAGTAATTCTCAAGACGCGTCTCAATTTTTTCATTAGAAAATAAAAAATTTGAAAATTCTCTGAGTTTTGCAACCGCTGAGTTAAATTTAAAATTCTCAATATCATTATTAAAACTTTTGATCAATTTTTGAGCTTTTTTAACTAAAGCAAGGTGTTCTTCAGTCTGAGCATCTAGTTCGTCTTCTTTAGTAAATTCAAATTGATTTTTTTTAAGATGTAGAAAAATTTTATTTAAATATTTCCAAACGGATCTTATTCCTTCATCTGACCATTCGAGGTCCCTTTCGGGAGGAGAGTCTGACATCATAAAGAGTCTAGCCGTATCTGCTCCAAATTCTTCGATAATAGTGTCTGGATCAATAATATTTTTCTTTGATTTGCTCATTTTTTCCGATCTTCCTCTAATTACCTCATCACCATTAAGCAAGAAAAATTTATTATTTTTCTTTATTACTTCTGAAGGTTCAATCCAGCCATTATCTTTATCTTTATATGTCTCATGACATACCATTCCCTGCGTAAGTAAACTCTTAAAGGGCTCATTTGGCACATCATATTTAGACTTATTTAATGCTCTCATGAAAAATCGTGAATACAGCAAATGTAAAATAGCATGCTCTATACCCCCAATATATTGGTCAACCGGCATCCAGTTTTCTATCGATTTGTTAGAAAAGCCTGTTTTGGAATTTAAAGGATCACAAAATCTTAAAAAATACCAAGATGAGTCAAAAAAAGTGTCAAGTGTATCAGTTTCTCTGATTGCTTTCATTCCTGTTTCATTACAGGTCGTATACTTCCATGTAGGGTGAAGATCAAGAGGATTACCTTTTTGCTCAAAATTAGCATCATCTGGAAGCATTACTGGTAATTCTTTATCACTTACTGGTAAAATTGCTCCATCCTCTCTATAAATAATTGGTATCGGGCACCCCCAATACCTTTGTCTTGAAACGCCCCAATCTCTTAGTTTGAAAATTGTTTTTTTTTTTCCTATATTTCGTTCATTAAAAATTGAAATTATTTCTTTTCTTGCTTTTGACATTCTTTTATTGTTTAAAAAATTTGAATTTATCAGTACAGGGTCTTCATCATCGTTTACTTCAAAAAATTCTTTTTTTTCTGGATTTGAAAATACAGTCTTTATTTCTAAATTAAATTTCTTTGCAAAATCATAATCTCTTTTATCATGTGCTGGACAACCGAAAATTGACCCTGTTCCATATTCCATCAATACAAAATTTGCCAAAAAAATAGGTAATTTTTTTCCATTTAATGGATGAATAGCCATATAATCTGTTTTAAAGCCAATCTTTTCAACATCAGTTTTGGCTGTAGTATAAATTTTTTCTTTATTTTCTTTTTTAAATTTTTTTAATCTATCATTTGATAAAACATCTTCGCAAAGCGGATGATCAAAAGATAAGGCAATAAATGATGCGCCAAATATTGTTTCAGGTCTTGTGGTGAACACCGTAATAAATGTGTTATCTTTATCATGAATTTTAAAGAAGATTTCAGCACCATCAGATTTTCCAATCCAATTTTTTTGCATAAACTTAACTTTTTCTGGCCAATCGTTTAAGTTTGTTAAATTAGAAAGAAGATCTTCAGAGAAATCAGATATTTTGAGAAACCATTGTGAAAGTTTTTTTTTCTCTATTTCTGCACCTGATCTCCATCCTTTGCCTTCAACCACTTGTTCATTAGCTAATACAGTATTATCAACTGGATCCCAGTTAACAAAACTATCTTTTTTATAAGCTATTCCTTTTTTGAAAAATTCAATAAAAAATTGTTGCTGATGTTTGTAATAATCCGGCGAACTGGTTGATATCTCTCTTTTCCAATCAATAGCAAGACCAATCTTTTTTAATTGGTTTCTCATCGTGCGTATATTTTTTTTAGTCCATTCTTTTGGATTGGTTTTATTTTCAAATGCAGCATTTTCTGCTGGCATCCCAAAGCTATCCCAACCCATAGGATGGAGTACATTGTAATTATTGGATTTGAAATAACGTGATAAAACATCGCCTAACGTATAATTTCTTACGTGACCCATATGTATTTTACCTGAAGGGTATGGAAACATCTCTAAAATGTAATATTTTTTTTTGGATGAACTCGATTGAGATACATTATAGACATCTTTTTCTACCCAAAAATTTTGCCATTTTTGTTCAATTTGTTTATGGTTGTAAAAATGCATAATTAAAAAATATCTTTCATAAAATAACTTATACCACCAAATCCTCTCAATTGTTTACCTTTTAGTCTTTTAAAATTTTTTTCATTAATACCACCTAAAGCAAAGACATTCGATTCTATTAATTTGCTTAAATTTAAAAATTTTATTGGATTTAACGGCAATTTTTTTTTGTGAGTTTTCGTATAAAAAGCTGGTGATAAAAAAACCAAGTCAACTTTTTTGGAATTAGACGTTATAATTTCTGTTTTGTTATGTACTGTGGTTGCGCATATTAACTTTCTATTCTTCTTTCTTTTTTTAAAAAAGTTAATGGGAACAAAAATACCATCTGCTTTTAGTCTTAGAGCAATTTCCAATGAACCTCTGATAAGAAACTTTATATTATTAAAGCGACAAAATTCGAATAAACTTTTTTCTTTAAAGGAAGTAATTGAAGACGAATAATCTTTGTTAAAAAAAATGACGCCTACATTAGAATCTATTTTTTTTAATGCACTTAAATTTTTCTTTTCTAGATCTTTCAGAAAAAACCATTTTTCTGGTAAATTATAAATCATGAACTCTTCTACAAAAAAAATTGTTTTTAATTATAACAAAGTTTGCAAAGAAATAAGACATTTTGAAAATTTTTATAAAAGAAAACAAAATAGTGTGAATTTGATGGTTGTCTCTAAGACTTTCACGCAGGAAAAAATTTCTCCTATAATTATCAAAGGACATAAAGACTTTGGTGAAAATAAAGTTCAAGAGGGTTTTGAAAAATGGAAGGATATTAAAAAAATATATCCAGACATTAAACTTCACCTTATTGGTCCTTTACAATCTAACAAGGTTAATCTTGCCTTGAAAACTTTTGATTGTATTCATACGATCGATAGAAAAAAAATTGCAAAAAAAATTAATGATTCAATAGAAAACAATTTTCTAGCTAACTTTAAAAAATTTAATTTCTTTATTCAAATAAATACTGGTTCAGAACCTCAAAAATCAGGAGTCAAACTATCAGAAGTTGATGAATTTTATAAATGGTGTGTAAATGAAACAAATTTAAAAATAATTGGTTTAATGTGCATACCTCCAATCAATGAACCTCCTAAAACCCATTTTAATATTTTAAAAGAACTAGCAATAAACTACGATTTGCCCCAGTTAAGTATGGGTATGAGTAACGATTATGCAGAAGCAATTGAATGTGGTTCAACTTTTCTAAGGCTTGGTTCAGTAATTTTTGGCAAACGCGACAAAACTATCTAATTATAATTTTACAAGATTTAGAAAGAGTCTTAAGTATTTCTATAAATTCAAGCTTATTAATAGCGATACATCCTTCTGTAAACTTATTCTTCTTTTCTTTGCAATGGAGAAATATTGCACTTCCTCTAAATTTTTTTGTCAGCTTTGTGTTGTAGTTTAAAACTGCAATAAGATCATAAGAATTATCATTTCGAAACATCTTTTCGTGCGCGAAACCGCAAGGTTTTTTTCTTATTTGATTGTACTGAATATCTTTAGAATCAGTGGACCATACGGTTGACCGCACTATGGGGATTTTTTTAAAATTGCATTTTAAGTAATCAAATTTATCTTTTCGATACAAAATATAATTTATACGAAATATCCCTTTTGGTGTCTTTCTGTCTCCTTCTCTTGTTTTTTTCCCAATACCATTTTTGCCAATAAAACAGTCGAAAACTCTTTTATTAAAAATAAAATCTGCTTTATAATTATTTTTAGATTTTATTGTTATATTGAAAGGCATGATAAATTTAAGAAAACTAATAAATATAGTATTTATAACAGAAAATAATATTATTTTTAATGATCTAAAATTAATATTAAATAACTTTTTCGGAATCACATGCAAGCAAATAAATAATTTAGGAGATTTAGATCTAAATATCTTTGATAATAAGTTTCCACCTGTAATTTTTATGTCCGATGAAAATAAAAATTTAAAAAAAAATCTTTTAGACTTACCCAAAAAAATCAAGGAAGATAACCATTTTTTTTTATTTTCAGAAAAAAAAATCCATGTTCCATTTATTACAAATATTCAGGTTCCTTTTAAGATTAATGTTTTAGTTAATGAACTGAAAAGAATATCTAATATAAAGTTGAAAAAATCCTTCGTGATTAAAAGTTCTAGTTATGAATATTCTTTTAGTGAGGCATATTTTAAATCAAAATTTAGTAAAAAAAAAATACATCTAACAGAAATGGAGAATAAACTAGTAAATTTTTTATTATCTGCAAAAAAGGGTGGAAATAAAAAAGATATTTTATCTGTAGTATGGGGTTATTCAAAGGAATTAAACACTCATACATTAGAGTCAATTATATACAGATTGAGAAAGAAGATTGAACTTAATCCTCAAAACCCAAAAATTTTAATTTACAAAAAAAATAAATATTTTATGAAATTATAAATTAATTTTAATCTTTATTGGCACATGATCTGATGGCCTGCTGAGAGTTCGAGTATAATCTAATATTTTGATAGAATAATTTTTTTTTTTTAAATCATTCGATATCCATATATGATCCAATCTTCTTCCCCTATTATTTATCTTGAAATCTTTCGATCTATAACTCCACCAAGTAAAAACGTTTTCAGGTGGATTGATCTGAGCTCTTACAGCATCATTCCAATTACCAACTTCAAGAAATTTTAGCAAATATTTTCTTTCAATATCAGTATGGCTTACAACATCTTTGAGTTGTTTGTGTGACCACACATCATCCTCGAAAGGCGCAATATTGAAGTCACCACAAATCAAGAAATTTTTCGGTGTAATTTTTTTTGACCAACTAATTAAAGCTTTTAGGAAATCTAATTTATTTTTAAATTTAAGATTTATTTTCTCATCAGGAACGTCACCTCCCGACGGAATATAAAAATTATGAATATGTATACCAAAAATCTTGATACCGATTTGCCTTCCATTATTTAATTGAGATAGGTCTAAAATATCAAAAGACTCTGCTTCCTGTTGTGTTATTATGGCAACACCGTTGTAAGAAGGTATTCCATGTAAATAAAAATGAGAGTACCCTAATTTTAAAAACTCATTTTGTGGAAAAGAATCGTTAATTACTTTTGTTTCTTGAAGGCAAATAATATCAGGTTTATATTTTTGGCAAACATTTAAGACTTGCTCAAGTCTTGTTCGAATTGAATTAACATTCCATGATAGAATTTTAATAATCATTTTTTATTTATTCCCAAATGGTATTTGTCTTGGATCTTCTATTATGTAGTTTTTTTTGTCAATTTTATCATTTATTCTAGTATTTGTAAGATACATTTCTGTTTGATATCCCTGAAAATCTCTAATAACCCACTTTTTTAAATTCAAAGGAGAACTTTCAAATATTAATTCAACATTGGAGATATTTGATTCATCCATAACTCTTAATTCTATTATTATTATGCCTTCTTTTTTTTCAAATTTTTTTATCTTGTGATTGTTGATTTTAAATTTATCATCGAGAAGGATTTTTATAGGGAGTTGATTGATGTTATAAAAAGTAATAGTTTTTTGCTTTTTGTTAATAATTGCCAGTTTTTTACCATCACTTATTATTAAACGATTTGTGGGGGGGTTATATTCTATTCTTAATAGATTTGGTTTAGATAACTTAATATTCCCAGACAAATTATCTCCATTAGAATTAATTTGAATAAAGTTGGAATCAAAGGATTTTATTTCATTCAAATAGTTTGAAATACTAATTATATCTTTCTGTTCAGAATTAAAACTACTTACAAAGGGAAAAATAAAGATAATTTTTAGAATTTTACAAATCCTTGCCAACTAATACTTCCCTTCTACCGACGTGGTTAGCAGCACTTATAATCCCCTCAGACTCCATTTTTTCAATTATTCTTGCTGCTCTGTTATAGCCTATTTGAAGTTGCCGTTGGATGAAACTTGTTGACGCTTTTTTCTCTCTACACACAATGGCCACAGCTTGATTATATAGTTCGTCATTTTTATCTAGATTCAAATCAAACATATTTTCATTATTTTCTTCTTCTGTTATCGAATCAATATACTCTGGCTCCCCTTGTAACCGTAAATATGAAACGACTGATTCAACTTCGTGTGTTTTTACAAACGGTCCATGAACTCTCAACAATTTTTTTCCTATCATAGTTATTAGTAAGTCACCACGACCTAGCAATTGTTCTCCACCTTGTTCTCCGAGAATTGTTCTGCTATCGATTTTTGATTGAACCTGATAACTGATCCTACTTGGAAAATTTGATTTGATAGTACCAGTAATCACATCTACCGATGGACGTTGTGTTGCGACTATAAGATGTATACCAGCTGCTCTGGCCATTTGAGATAGTCTTTGTATTGTTGCCTCGATTTCTTTTCCTGATGTAATCATTAGATCAGCTAATTCATCGACTACAACTACAATTTTAGGAAACATCCTCAAGTCTATTGATTTTTTTTCAATCAAAGGTTTGCCTGTCTCAGAATCAAATCCAACTTGAACCTCTTTTTGGATAACCTCCCCCTTTTCTATTAGTCTCTTTACTTTTTGATTGTACGACTCAATTTCTCTAACACCAATTTGAGTCATTAATTCGTAGCGGGATTCCATTTCTTTTACTGTCCACTTTAGAGCACTAACAGCTTTTCTTGGGTCGGTAACTACTTCCGTAAGTAAATGCGGAATATCTTTGTAAACAGACAACTCAAGCATTTTGGGATCAATTAAAATCAAACGGCACTCTTCAGGTGTCAAACTATATAGAAGTGATAAAATCATCGCATTAATTCCTACAGATTTTCCAGACCCAGTAGTTCCTGCAACCAATAAATGTGGCATTTTTGCAAGATCAACAATAACAGGTGTACCAAGAATATCTTTTCCTAAAACAAGCGGAAGCGATAATTTGGTATTGGTAAATTCATGGTTGTTTATTAGCTCTCTTAAAAAAACTGTTTGTGATTCTTTATTTGGTATTTCAATTCCTATAGCATCTCTTCCCGGAATTGCTGAAATTCTCGTAGACATAGCACTCATAGATCTTGCAATATCAGATGATAATCCAATTACAGAAGAGTTTTTTGTTCCCGGAGCAGGAGTCAGTTCGTACAAAGTTACAATTGGACCTTTTTTAACTGCAGTAATGTCACCGTTAATATTAAAGTCTTTTAATATATTAGTTAACATAATGGTATCTCGCTGGATGTCTCTTGAGTTCGAATGTCTAGTGGTATCGGGGTTCGGTGGTTTTTCAAGAAGGTCAAATGATGGAAAATTATAATTATCTATGATAGGTTGTTTGAGTATTTTCCCTTTCCTTTTTTTCTGCAAAAAAACAGTGTTATTTTTTTTAAAAAACATAGACAAATTTAAATTTTTTCTAACTCTTAAAATATATAGTAATAAGGAAACAATTAAGCTGATTAATGAAATTATAAAATAAAAAAAAGTTCTTAAGTTTTTGATTGTAATATTAAAAGTTATAACAAATAGAGTAATGAAGATTAATATCATTATAACTTTTAAATTTTTAAAAAAAACCTCACTGAATAAATGATTTATGATTTCAACGATACCTTTGCCAACAAAACCAGACACTTGATTATTAAAAAACATAAAATCTTTAGGAAAAATTAATGAACAAATGACACTTAAAACCAGAACCAAAAATGGAAAAGCTGAAATTGATAAAAAATTTATAGAGTTTTTTTTTGAAATTAAAGAAAACGCCCAATAACCCAATACTAATGGAATAACAAATGATGCTATTCCAAAGGTTTTAATCAATAAATCAGAAACCACAGCTCCTGAGACACCTAAAACATTATTATTTATTTTAATAGATGAATCATATTGAAATAATGAATTATCATTAGTATCATACGTAACAAGACTTAAGAATATTAAAAGACTTAAAGAGGTAGTTGTAATACATGCTAAGTAGTAAAGAGCTTTACCATTAATTTTAGTAGTCATTTATACACCATTAATTTAAATTAACATATTCATGAAAAAACATCATTATGATATTACAATAATTGGGGCAGGACTTATAGGCTTGTGTATGAGTTCAATGCTTTCAAAGTTAAACAAGAAGATTTTAGTTATTGATAAAAACTCAGTAAACTCAAAAAATTATTTGTTGAATGATATCAGAACAACTGCTATTTCACAGGGAACAAAAAGAATCTTAGATAATTTAAAAATATGGCATAAAATAAAAGAATACTCTCAACCAATAAAAAAAATTGACGTTTTGGAATCTACCTCTAATAAAAGGATTGTTTTTGATTCAAAGGATTTAGGGGAGGGTGATCTCGGTTATATAGTTTCAAATAGTATCCTAAAAAAAGAGTTTTTATCAAAAATAAATAAAAGTTCTAGAATCGAAATTATGGACAAAACTGAGGTAAATGATTTAAAAGTTTTTGATATAAGTCAGGATAAATTCCCAGAAATTCATACTGGCGATAGTATTATAACAAGCAAAATTTTAATAGGGGCTGATGGAAGGTATTCAAATTCCAGGAATCTTATTAATTTGCCTAATTATAAATTTGATTACAAGCAAAACGCATATGTTTTTTTTATAACTCACAAAAAAAGTCATTCTTCAAATGCGTTTGAAGTTTTTTTCCCTGAAGGTCCTTTAGCAATTTTACCAATGTTAAAAGAAAAAAATCAAAATAGATCCTCTGTAGTTTGGACTGTTGATAAAAAATTAGGTGATCTAACAAAATTAAAAAAAAATGAATTTAAAAAAATGTTTTTGGAAAAGTATATGAATCTTTTAGGTGATGTGACAAGAATATCCGACCCCCAAAAGTATGAGTTAAATGTTGTTAATGCAAATTTAACTATAAAAAATAGGGTTGTTTTTATTGGAGATGCTGCACAAGCAATTCACCCAATAGCGGGTCAAGGATTTAATTTAGGGGTCCGAGATTGTGAGGTTTTGTTCAGAAATATATCTAGATCATTTGAATTAGGGTTGGATCCTGGTACAATTCTGAGGTTAGAATCTTATTTAAAAGAGAGACTAAGTGATAAATATTCATTTATGGGAGCCACTCATTTTTTAAACTTGATTTTTTCAAATAATTCAAGACCTGTAACCAAACTTAGAAAAATCGGTTTAGGAGTTGTGCAGAAATCAAACATTTTAAAAAATTTTTTTATGTCCAGAGCTATGGGTCTGTAGAATTTTTTTTAAAATTAGCAATCTCTATAATGTACTCCCAGCTATATATACCAGTTTCATGACCATCATCAAAAAAGAATCTCAAGGCATACTTTCCGACCTTTTCAATATTTGTAATCTTTACTTTTTTAAATCTTCCACTGTTTGGTTCCTTAGCGTGTTTTTTATTCTCAGCTGATGGACTAGCAGCTCTTAAGAATGACGCATTAAGCAGTAAATTCGTATTTTTGTAAACAAACATTACTTTGCTACCAACACTTAGTAATTTAACTGAGTTCGGAATTATATTTTTTGGTTTCATATTCTAATTAATTGTTTGAAATCAATTAAACCACTGATATTTAATTAGGACAATGATTGCGAATTGAATGATTCGTTATCACTAATAATCATATCTAGCAGTGAACATAGAATGTGTAATCTTTTCTCTAAGGTTTTTGCCTCTAATAAAGCTTGTTTTTCAGCGATTGAAAAAGAACATCCCATCGATATTGAATTAATTAAATCTTCATCGCTTGAGGCTTCAATAGCTTGCCAATCAGCTTTGACTTTTATTTTATTAAAATATGATTTCAATTTTGTTTCTAATACCGATCTTTCTTTAAGCATTGGATGATTGTTAGTTTGCATGTCAGATAAGTAATCTTGCCAATCAACCTTAGCTTTTCTGAAACCGTTATGAGTCTCTTTATCCTCGATAATTTTGAATCTGCAAATACCATGAAGAACTATTTCATATCTATTGTCGTTTGTTTGATTAAATGCGACGATTTTACCGGCACAGCCAACAGGAAACAAGTCCGAGCTATCAGGTGAAGAGTTATCTTTAGTTACATCTGATGGCTGAATCATACCTATATATCGATCTGTTTTTAGTGCGTAATCAAACATATGCAGATATCTGTTTTCAAATAAATTTAGGGGAAGTTTACACTTAGGAAGTAAAAGTGCAGAACCCAAAGGGAAAATTGGTATCCGCAGCGGCAATTCACTAGCTAATTTCTCAAAGCTATATGTTTTCAAAAATCTTCTCCAAAATTAAATTATATTGATATATATGTTGATTAATTAGATTTTTTAAACGTTTAAATTCTAATTAATTTTCTTACTTCAAAGCGTTGTAAATATAAAATTATAGGGTATATTCAACAATATGCGGGAATAGCTCAGTGGTAGAGCATCACGTTGCCAACGTGAGGGTCGCGAGTTCGAATCTCGTTTCCCGCTCCATTTAATGTTTATTCTTTTTAAAAATAGTTTATATAATCCAAATAAATGAAAATTTAATCTCTAATTAATTATATCTACAATGGGTAAGAGATGTATTTTCCTCCCTAGGAATAATCTCTTACCTAACAAAAATATCAAACATTATAATAAGTCATAGTATAGATTGTTAATTTAAAAAAACTTTTGCAAAAGAGCATTTTAAGGATTTAATTAAATATTTACTTTTTCTTTATTTTATTTTTTTTTAAAAAACTTTGATGTAATTAAATTTTAAAAATCTCATATACCCTTTTTAAAATCCATTAATTAAGTTAATCTATTAGTTAAATTAAAAGTGTTATGCCAAAAAATTGTAAATTTAAATTTTTCAAAATAAAATATCTAATTTTTATATTTATTTTTTTCTTTAATACTCTTTATGCAAATGAAAATGACCTTAATTTTGACTTTTGCAATGATGATAAACTTACTAATAAACAAGAGTTTTTATGTAATCAAGACAGGATGCACAAATCTGTTATTGAAAACCCAATGGCTTTCATTCTTTTTTATTTATTCTCAATTTTGATTGTTGCATTTTTTTTTCAGTTAACTGTTAAAGATATGAAAAAGAAAATTAAGTCAAAGAGAAAAGAAGATGATACTAGAAAATAGTATTTCTATTAATATTTTTTATTGTTTAGTTATTCAGTTAATTACATTAGTATTGTCCATTGAAATTTCAAAGTTGTTCGAGATTAAAATAATGGAATTTAAAATAGTAAATTTCTATGATCCATCTAAATTTAAAAAAATTTTGTCATATCTAATTTTTGTTGTTGCTTATTTAGTTGCATCTCCAATATTTTTGTCGTTAAAAGGTGTTTTTGGTTTAGAGATACTAAATTTAGTTTTTTTCCTAATTATTATTTTTGAATTATTTATCAAAATTGGAAATTCAAAGCGATTTATTGGTTGGCTGGGAGATGGATTAGACAAAACATTAAGATCATTTATGATGTTCATAATTTCATTGAATGTTATTTATTTCTTAACGAGAATAACCCATTCAATATTACTTATAAAATAAAGAGTCAAAAATAAATAGTTAAAAAATGGGGGTGATAAAATATAAAAAAAAAATTTCTAAAACAGTTTATTTGATTATCTTTGCGATTTTAATGTCATCTGTTACCAGTTCATGTGTTTCCGGTTTAACTTTATTTTTTGCCGGGGTAACAAGTAAAGATTTTTTTGAACTTTGGGTTTCTTCTTTTTTAAGATCATGGCCAATTGTTTTTTTTTTAATTTTAATTTTTGTCCCTTTAATAAATAAATTTTTATCTATATTCCTTATTAAAAATGAAGATAAAAAATAAGAAATTAAAATTTTGGTATCTATTTGATTTTGGGCTTTCTGCATACCCTACACTTATCTTAACTTTTTTTTACGCTACATATTATGTTAATAATATTGCTCTTAATGGAACCAAAGGAGCATCTGAATGGGGCTTTACAATTTCTTTAAGTAGCTTTGTCACAGCTATTATTTTGATGATATTTTTGAGTAGAAGAAAATTTAACCTAAAAAAGAGGTTGTCAATTAATTATTTTAATTTTTTTTTTGTTGCAATATGTCTTAGTATAAGTTCTTTGTATTTTTTCGATGATAGGGAATATCAAATACTCCCATTAATTGTTATTCTAATTTCCTTCATCTCATTTGAGATTCTAAATTTATTTTATAATGCAACACTTCATAAGGTTGCTAAAAAAAAATATCAGGGATACGCTTCTAATATTGGTTGGGCCTTTGGTTATTTTGGAGGTTTGTGTGCGTTGGGGATAGTATTTTTATTACTACTTAATAATAAGTTAAATTTTTTACCATTAACGTTTTCAATCAATTTTGTTGGTCCTTTTATAGCTATTTGGGTGTTATTATTCTGTTTCCCTCTTTTAAATATTATGAAAAATGTGCGTTTAAATATAAATGTAGAGTTTAAAATTTTCAGTTTTTTTATGCACAAAAAAATTAAAAATTTTATTTTCTCATATTTTTTCTTCAATAACGCAATTATCTCAGTTTTTGCTTTTGCCAGCCTATATGCCAGCTCAATTCTTAATTTTAAACAGGAGGAAATACTTATATTAGGAGTTTCGATTAATCTCTTCGGGGTGCTCGGGTGCTATCTATTTGCACTTTTTGAAAAGAAAATTGAATCTAAGGAAAATATTTGCAGGTGTTTAGTTGCGTTAACTTTATTAACTTTGGTATTATTAATAATTGAAGAGGTGCATTTTTTCTGGATTACTGCACTCCTAATTGGTTTTTTCATTGGCCCAATTCAGGCATCAAGTAGATCATATCTTTCAACCAATATTTCGTCTGTTAATCAGTTTAATAATTTCTCAATTTACTGTATTATTGGAAATATCTGTTCAATACTTGGCCCATTTTCTATTAGCACCCTCATATATTTAACTGATTCTTTGAGACTAGGTTTTTCACTAATTCCCTTTTATTTTTTTATTGGTTTAGTTTTTTTAAAAAAGATTTAGTGCTTAAAGTTTCTAATACCTGTAAAAACCATTTTTATTTGTTCTTTGTCGGCTCTTTGAATTATTTCTTTGTCTCTTATTGATCCACCCGGTTGAACAATTAATCTGAGTGATACTTTTTTACACAAATCAATTATATCTGGAAATGGAAAAAATCCATCAGATACTAGAACTACATTTTTTACATTTTTAATTTTTTTGAGGCCTTTTTTTATTGCATGTTTAGCTGCTTGAATTCTATTAGTTTGTCCAACTCCTATGCCTATAACTTTTTTTCCCTCAACTAAAACCACCGCATTTGAATTTACGAATTTACACACTATAGAACCAAAAAGCATATCTTCTATTTCATTTGAGTTGGGTTTTTCCTTTGTAACAAATACTAGATTTTTTTTTAAAACCTTTTTAGAATTCCTTTCTTGTACCATTAGAAAATTTTGAGAAGTTTTAAGCTCATAATTTTTTATTTTTTCTCTATTTTTTTTATATTCAATAAGAATAAGATTTTTCTTTCTAATTAGGATTTCTCTCACAGATTTACTAATTTTTGGAGCAATCACCACTTCTGTAAAGTTTTTTAAAATTTTTTTTGCTGTTTTTATGTTTAGGTTTTCGTTGAAAGCCACAATACCACCAAAAGCACTCACAGGATCAGTGGCAAACGCCAGCTTATAGCTTTTGCTTTGTGAATCGCTGACTGCAACCCCACATGGATTTCCGTGTTTGACTATTACACAAGACGAATTGTTGAGTTCGAAAGCCAGAGAAGTAGCAACATCAATGTCATTAATGTTATTAAATGACATTTCTTTTCCTGACAATTGATTAAGATTATTTTTACCAAATTTGAAAACGCTGGCTTTTTGATGTGGATTCTCTCCATATCGGAGGTCTCTTATTTTTTTCATTGGTAACGCAACATCATGACTAAAAAAACTATCATCCTCTTCATTAAACCAATTGGAAATTATACTTTCATAATATGCCGTATATTTAAATGCTTCTCTAGCAAAATTTTTTCGGATTTTAGTGTTAATCTCTTTGTTTTCCTGCAAAATTTTTATCAATGAAACTATTTGTGATTTTGAAACTATAACCAAAACATTTTCGAAATTTTTGGCTGCTGATCTAATTAAAGTCGGACCTCCAATATCAATATTTTCAATACAACTTTCAATACTTTCGTTGTTGTCAATAGATTGTTCAAAAGGATAAAGGTTTACTATTACTAAATCAAAGAAACTAATATTATTTTTTTTACAATCAGCTATATGTTTTTTGTTTGATCTTTTAGCAAGTATACCTCCATGAATCATTGGGTGCAGGGTTTTGACTCTTCCATCAAGAATCTCTGGGAAATTAGTAAATTTTGAGATTTCTGTGACATCTAAATTACTATTAATCTTATTTAAATATTTCGCAGTCCCGCCAGATGAATAAATTTTTATTTTATGTTTCTCAAAAAAAGGTGAGAGTAATTCTAAATTGGACTTATCGGATACAGAAATGAGTGCATTTTTTATCTTAAACATAATTATTCAGTTAAATATTCAGGAAGATTTTTCTTTAATAAAATGATAGAATCTTTGGTTAGATTATTTTTGATAGTTGTTATTAATTTATCAACATCATTTTTAATTAAGGGGAAAAGGAGTGTATTTGTCTCAAGTATTCCATTCTCTGAGGTTTTTTTGATTTCTTCTTTTTTATAAAATAATTCTTCACGAATTTTTTCACCTTTTCTTAATTTTGTAAATTCTATTTCTATTTTTCCTTTTTTATCAGTTGCTATAAGCTTTATCATTTTCTCTGCGAGATCAATAATTTTCACTGGTTCACCCATTTCGAGTATATTAATAGAACCATTTTTCTCAGATTTAATAACAGAAGAAATAAGTACCAACTCTACTGCTTCTCTTATTGTCATAAAAAATCTTGATACTTTCGGGTGAGTGATTGTTATTGGTCCACCTTTTTGTATTTGTTTTTCAAATAATGGTATCACAGAACCAGTCGAACCTAACACATTGCCGAATCTTATAATTTTAAAATTAGTTTTAGAGTTTTTGCTTATCATTTGAATATATTTTTCGCATAATCTTTTACTAGCTCCCATCACATTCGAGGGATTAACCGCTTTATCCGTTGAAATAAATATCATTTTTGATACCTTGTTCCTTTCACATATATTAGACAATTCCACAGTGGATAAAAAATTGTTCTTTAGTGCCTCAAGTGGATCATTTTCAACAAAAGTAATATGTTTAAGTGCTGCAGCATGGAATACGATTTGTGGTTTATACTTTTTGATAGTATTCTCCATTTTATTTTTATTTTTAACATCTCCTAAAATTGATATGATATTTTTTGACTCCAGTCCTTCCAAAACTTTATAGAGATTGTATTCATTTTGTTCATATATGATTAGTTTTTTCGGTTTAAAATTGAGTATTTGTCTGCTTAATTCACTGCCAATACTACCTCCAGCCCCAGTTACTAGAATAACTTTATCTTGAATTTCTATCAACTTATTTATATCATGAGTCTTTTGCGATCTTCCAAGAATATCTTCAAAGACTATTGGTTTTGTGCTAAATTTGTTTACAGATGCTTCTTTAAAATCAGTAATTTGGGGCAACTTACCAATAGCAAGACCATTAATTTTTGAAAAAATAAATAAATTTTCAACTTGTGCAGAATCTAAAGAGTGGTCAGCAATAATAATTCTTTGAGGTTTTAGTCTCTTTTTAAGCAAGATATTTTTCAAATTGTCTAATGAATTAATCGTAGAAATGATTGGTATGCTATGAATGCTTCTTCCAATTGACTTGTTCTTTGATCCTAAAATTGCAACAACTCTGAATGGAGAGTTTTTTTCTCTATTTGCCGCTCTAATAAATAATTCAGTTGAATCGCCTTCACCAACAACGATCACAGGAACTTTATCAAAATCTTTTGAAACGCTAATTTTATCTTTAAGAATTCTGTATATAAATCTTGGCGATGCTACTGCGAAAAAAGAAACAAAAAATAATAGCAAAGGAAAAGATCTGGGAATATTCTCAAGCCTAATTGAAAGAAATAGAGCAGCTAATATAAGTAGTGTAGATGCAAATAAACTTTTAGTGATTGAAAAAATTTCTTGAATTGAAGCATAACGCCATATTCCACGATATAACCCAAACCTACTTAAAAGAAAAAAATTTAGAGTTGCAAAGAGAATCATGTAAGGCCACAAAAAATCGATCAAATTGTAACTTTGATTTTCTAGTCTAAGCCATAACGCAAGAAAAAATGAAATACAAAGTATTATAAAATCATGAAAAATGGTTAATAAGATTTTAGTATTTTTGAAAATCATAATTAGCTTTTTTTTTTACTTAGCCAAAAAAGTAGACTTAACACAAGTAAAATAGAACAAATTAAAATTGGAAGTTTATATTTTCCATATAATAAAGCAAATATAATTAAAATGGAGTTTGTAATTGTGATTTTTAATAATACCTCTTTATGACTCCATCCGTTTCTTACTTTTTTTTGGTAGAAATGCTCACTATGAGCTGTAAATATATTTTTTTTTTTAACAGCCCTATTAGTTAGTGTTATTGAAGAGTCGAGCACGTAGTAAAGAAGAAGTAACATTGTAGGAACAAAGTTGTTTAAATTTATTAAACTTAGAATACAAATGCCCCCGATTAAAAAACCAATTGGTATGGAACCACAATCACCTAAAAATATTTTTGCGGGTGGTTGATTCCAGTAAAAAAACCCTAAGATTGAAGAAAAAAATATTAAACCTATGTATTTGAATTCTAATAATAATTCTGAATTAAAACTTAAAAGAGTTATACCCAAACTAAAAGTAATTGTTTGAGAAGCTGTAATCCCATCAATTCCGTCCATAAAGTTAAATAAATTTGTTATCCATAACCACATAAAAATTAAAACTATTTTAATTACAATTTTAAATGACTCCTTGTTATAAAACCAATCTAATTCAGAAAAAAAATTTTCTATAAAGTTACTGATATTTGAGTCAAAAAGTTGTATAGCCAATATAATTGAAACTATTTGGATCAAAAGTCTCAGGGAACTAGGTAAGTTGTAAATGTCATCTAAAAAAGACGTCAAAAACAACACCAAAGTAATGTAACATATATATTCCCATGGTTCTGATGGAATTAGATCTAAGTAAATGAAAAAAAATATTGAAACAATTATGATTGGTATTATGATAAATCCAGCACATTTAGGTTTAGGTTTGCTGTGATTGCTTCTTTTTTGAGGAATGTCTAAAATACCTTTTTTGTTTAGAAAATTAATTAAAATGTTTAAACTAAAAATCGATAAAAATAGAATAAATATTGGATAAAGAAATAAAAAATATAGATTCATGTTCAGAATTAAATTTTATTAAAATGAAAAATATTACATGAAAATAAAAGAAATTGCCATTGTTGGTTTAGGATATGTTGGCTTACCATTAGCGATATCACTTTCAAAAAGATATAAAGTGTTTGGATTTGATATAAATAAAAAAAGAATTAAAGAATTGAAAAGAAATTTTGACGAAACAAATGAGATTAATAAAGAGCAATTGAAAAAATCTTTTAAAAAAGGGTTCAGTGTATCACACGAAAAAGATAGATTGAAGCAATCCAATATATATATAATTACAGTCCCAACACCAGTTAACAAAGAGAACAAGCCTGAATTAAAACCATTACTTGATGCTTGTAAAACTGTGGGTAAAAATATAAAAAAAGATGATATTGTTGTATTTGAAAGTACTGTTTACCCAGGGTTGACCCAAGAAATTTGTGGAAACGAATTGCAAAAGCATTCTGGTCTGAATCTGGAAAAAGATTTCTTTTTAGGATATTCGCCAGAAAGAATAAATCCAGGTGATAAGATTCATACTGTAGACAAGATTGCAAAGGTAATCTCTTCTGAAAATGAAAATGTAAAAAAAATTCTTAGGGAAATTTATTCTAATGTTACTAATGGTAAAGTTTTCATAGCTAAAAATATAATGGTGGCAGAAGCTTCAAAGGTTATTGAAAACGCTCAAAGAGATATAAATATTGCATTTATAAATGAGGTTGCGAAAATATGCCAAAAATTAAATATAAGTGTTTATGATGTGTTAGATGCTTCAAAAACAAAATGGAATTTTTTACCTTTTTATCCTGGTTTAGTTGGGGGACACTGTATCGGTGTAGATCCGTTCTATCTCGCTGACATTGCGAAAAAGCATAAAGTGAAACCTTCAGTTGTCTTATCAGGCAGAAAAACTAATGATGAAATGAGTAAATTTATTTATAGTCAGATCAACAAGAAAATAGAGAAAAGTTCTAAAATTTTAATTTTAGGGCTAACATTTAAAGAGAATGTACCAGATCTGAGAAACTCAAAAGTTTTTGATTTGATTAAATATTTTAAGAAAAGTCATGAAGTTTATGCATGTGATCCTTTGGTAGGGAATATTTCAGAAAAGAAAATAAAACTTATATGTTATGAAAACTTAAAAAAACATAAATTTGACGTAATAATTCTAGCAGTAGCTCATAAATTATTTATAGAGTTTGAAGTTAATAAATTAATAACATTTTTAAAAAAAGATGGCATGATAGCTGACTTGACAGGAATTTGGAGAGACAAAAAAGAAATAAAAAATTACTGGTCTTTGTAAAAATCAAATCTGTTTGAACAACCATTTTATTTTTTTTTCAGGTAAGAAAGAGTCCTCAATGAGAATATGATTGCTCTTTAAGATTTTTTGTTTATCACTAAGATAAATACTTTCATTTACAAATACCTTTGGTTCAGAGCAAATGAATTCCCAGCCACTTCCGTCAGGTAGTTTTATCAGAGCTTTTTTTTGACTTCTAGTAACATTTATTTCTAACTTTGGATGAAGATGAAACCTGATATAGTATTTCTTCGGAATATGACCATAATCACTTTTTGCTCTTGCAAAACAATCTTGCCCCCTTACTATTTTTCTTGAAGCATCAATATGAATTTTTCTTGAATGTATAACTCCAAAATAGTTTTTATATCCAGAATGTGCAGAATCTATCCAAAATGAATTGTCTTTTTGATATAATTTTGACCATACATTAGCTACCCTGATGTTGCCATTAGTATTATTTAAAATATTTGAGGAGTTGATATTATCAATACATGCAGTACTGTGCGCTGCAGAAGATTTAAGAGCATTTTTAAGAACTTTATTCTTAATTTTCGGCGATCCACAGTTTACCACTAAAAGTTGCTTTCCTATTGAAAGTTCAAAAGAAAGAGCACCCGCATAGATATCTTCAATTACTGGAGAACTACAATCCATTATAAAATTTAATTTATTACTGGATATTCTGTGGAACCCAGAATAGGTTTCTTGAGTTTTTCTATTAGCTTTAAAATTTGCCCTGACCAAAACTTGGTCAATAATTTTTTTATCAATGTAATTAGAATTATTAAATTTAGCTAGGGTGCCATTTGGATGTCTAAATAATTTTATTACATGTGACATAATTTTTATAGTGTAGTTTATTTCTTGCGGAACTGTAAATTTAATTGTTGCAAGATAATTTTTTATGTCTAGGAGATTAATTAGAAATTCCAAATGTTTGCTAGGAGACATTAAATAGTGGCAGCCACTATCGAGCACTTGATTATTAATCTCTCTAATTAGTAATTTTATAGAGTTTTTTCTATATTTTTTAAAAGTTTCTAGGCTCGATGATAATGCTATTAAACCTTTAACACCTTCAATTCTTTGATGACCGAAGATATCTTGTAAATTATTTGTTACCAAGAAATGACCTTGTTTACATACACTTCTTATTAAAAGCTCCTGAAATTGCGAATCAGCACTTGAAAAAAAAAAGGTAAGATTACATAATAAAGAACTGATCCTTTTACCTAAAATATCACTTCTCCACTCTAATGGACTCCAAGTATTGTGATTTTTGATCCATTTTTTTATTATTTCCCTTGCATAAAGAGCAGATTTCGAAGTATTTGTAGACCTCAAATCTCTTAGCCAATCAAAGCAATGAAATTTTTCTTTCCATATGTTAGAAGCATTATTATTTTGCCAAAAAGAATTTTTATAATTCATTGTTTCACCAAAAAAACTGAAATAACCCATCAAAATTTTATTTCCATTTTCAGTCTCACCTTGCCAACAATCATTTAACTGATTAACTATTCTTGTTGACTCATTTTTAGAAAAAAACAAATCAAAAATGATTGTTCGATAATAAAAGTTTCTCAGAGAATTTATTAGTATATTTTTTTTAATTTTTTCAACCTTTAATTATACATGATACAAAAAAACCATCCATACCGCCGTTATTTTGATAACAAATCGGAGTCGAATATAACATTCCGTCAATTATTTTTATCTCAATATTATTTATTAGTTTTCTGTTAAGTTTTAGTAATGAATAATTTTTATTATGCCTCAGTATTTTATTAATTATATCTTTTCCTTCATTAGATATTAGTGAGCATACAGAATAAACAAGAAGACCATCTTTTCTTAAAAAATTTAACGATTTCTTTATTAATTTTTCTTGTTTTGCAACTAAGATCTCTAAATTTAATTTTCTTTTCAAATATAAAATATCAGGTTGTTTGTTTATTACACCACTTCCAGAACATGGAGCATCTATTAGAACACAGTCAAATTTCTGCTTACTTTCCCATTTATTGAAATCTTCATTAATTAAATTAACATTAAATTTTGCTCTTGATAAATTTTGTTTTAGGGTGAGAATTCTATTTTGCGAGACTTCAACAGCTGTTACATCAAAATTATTCTCACATAATTGTAAAGTTTTACCTCCCGGAGCAGACCCAATTTCTAGAATGCTGGGATTAAATTTTTTAAAATAATTTTCAATTATAGTTACTGGTATTGTGGATGCAGCGCTTTGGATCCACCAGTAACCTGCTGAAAAAAAAGGTAAGTCCTCAATCATACCAGAATTAGATTTGCGAATTAATTCTCCAAATAACGGTTTTCCTTTAAATAGCTTGGCCCAATTTTTTTTTTTAAAAAATTTTTTTTTAATTTTTATATCTAATAATGGCTCTTTCAACGATTGATGAGCAAATTTAATGGCGGTATTTAAACTAAAATTTTCTTTCCAATTATTAAATATCCAGTCTGGGACATTTTCTTCAATTTTCAAATTTCCAAGAAGTTTTTGTTTATCTCTGCATATTTGCCTCAGAATAGCGTTGACGAAACCAGAAGTCCTTGAGCCAAATTTCTTTGATAAGTTCACACCTATGTTTACTGCTGAATAGTCTGTTGTACGCATAAATAATATTTGCGTTATGGCAATTTTCAAAATATTTAGAATTTTTTTTTCAGATTTTTTTTTTGTATATTTTTGAATTATTTTTTCAATAGATTTGTTCCACCTAAAAAAAGTGAGCAGTAACACTTTTACAAAAGCTTTATCTTTAGAGTCTAGATCAAAAAAATTTTTGTGTTTATTAATAATTTTTTCATATTTTGAATTTTCATCAGCAGAGTTTAGGATTTCAAAACAAATTTTTCTAGTACAAAGTCTCAATTTAAACCTAATTAAGTTGATTTTAGTAATTGAATATATTACTTATTTGATATGAATCCAAAAAAAAAATTAAAACACAAAAAAAAATCAGTCGAGAAAACGAAAGAAATTGGTGGACCTAGCGGTCTTGAACCAACTAGATATGGAGATTGGGAGAGAAAAGGTATTTGTTATGATTTTTAATCTTTCTTCAGAACTCTATTATTAATAAGCTCTTGGACTACGCTTGGGTCATTGAGAGTTGAAACGTCTCCAATTGTTTCTTCTTCTCCACTCGCTATTTTTCTAAGTATTCTCCTCATAATTTTTCCTGATCTTGTCTTTGGAAGGTTTGGTGCCCATTGAATTTCGTCAGGAGTGGCGATTGGACCAATGATTTTTCTAACCCAATTATGCAAGTCTGTTTTTAGTTCATCTGTATATTTTTCATCAGACATTAGTGTAACGTAAGCATATATTCCTTGTCCCTTTATTTTGTGAGGAAAACCGACAACTGCAGCCTCTGAAACTTTCTTATTTAAAACTAATGCACTTTCAACTTCTGCAGTTCCTAATCTATGACCAGAAACATTTATAACATCATCAACTCTTCCTGTAATCCAGTAATATCCATCATTATCTCTTCTACAACCATCACCTGTGAAATATTTACCTTTGAAGGTTGAAAAGTAAGTGTTTTCAAACCTTTTGTGATCCTTGTAAACAGTCCTCATCATACCTGGCCAAGAATCAATTATACATAAATTTCCTTCACATTCCCCTTTTAGTTCATTTCCATCATTATCTACAATCATTGGTTGAACCCCAAAAAATGGTAAAGTTGCAGAACCAGGTTTTGTCGGAGTGGCACTTGCAAACGGAGATATAAGTGTTGCTCCAGTTTCGGTTTGCCAATACGTATCAACTATTGGGCATTTCCCTTTTCCTATTTTATCATGATACCATTTCCATGCCTCTGGATTTATTGGTTCCCCAACTGTGCCTAATATTCTCAGCGATTCTCTTGAAGTAGAATTTACAAATTTATCCCCCATACCCATAAGTGCCCTTATTGCGGTTGGCGCAGTATAGAATATTGTAACTTTATGTTTATCAACCACTTCCCAAAATCTTGCTCCTGATGGATAAGTCGGTATACCTTCAAACATTAGAGTAGTTGAACCATTACACAGTGGTCCATATACAATATATGAATGCCCAGTAACCCAACCTACATCTGCCGAACACCAATAAATGTCATTATCTTTAATATCAAAAATATATTTGTGAGAAAGTGAGGCGTGAAGAAGATAACCTGCGGTTGTATGTAAAACGCCTTTTGGTGCGCCGGTTGACCCTGACGTGTAAAGAATGAAAAGAGGATCTTCAGATGATTGTATTTCTATCTTACAATCTTTAGGTTGATCTTTAACTATTTCATGATAATGGTAATAATTTGAATCTAGTTTTTCTTCATAATCTGTTCTTTTAACAACAACGATATTTTTCACAAAATCTATATTTTTTATACTCTCTTTAACATTTTTCAAAAGAGGAATTTTTTTATTACCTCTAAGACCCTCGTTTGCAGTAATTATTGTACTAGATTCGCAATCTATTATTCTATTCCTCAAAGATTCTGGAGAAAATCCTCCAAAAACAACTGAATGTATAGCTCCAATTCTAGCACAAGATAACATCGCAATAGCAGCTTCTGGAATCATTGGCAAATAAATAGTTACTCTGTCACCTTTTTTTACCCCAATTGATTTTAATGCATTCGAAAACTTACAGACCCTTTCATGTAAATCCTTATATGTAATTTTTTCACTTTCTTCTGGATTGTCTCCCTCCCAGATTATTGCTATTTTTTCAGATTTATCTTTAAGATGTCGATCCAAACAATTATAACTTACGTTGAGACAACCATCTAGAAACCATTTAATTTCAATATTGTCTGTAAAGCTTGATTTTTTTACCCTGTTAAATTTTTTAATCCATGATATTGTGTCAGCTTGCTCTGCCCAAAAACCTTCAGGATCTTCAACAGATTTTTTGTATAATTTCAGGTACTGGTCGAATGTCAAAGAAGAATCAGATTTTATTTCATCAGGAACATCATATTTATCAATAAATTTATTCATCACGATAATAATTTTTAATAAACTTTTCTAAATTTGAAAATCTCAATTTTCTTAAATAAACCTCCCAAAAAATAAGGATCGTTTTTTGAAAAAGTTTCGGCTTCTCGTTTGCTGAGAAAATTTAAAATTAACAGGCTACCTAAGGGTTCCTCATTTTCATTTAATAAAGGACCAGCTAGAACAATTTGTTTTTCAAATTTCTTTAAATACGAAATATGGTCATTCCTTAATGACCTTCTTCTCTCAAATGAGTCGTTTTTATCGTAACAATAAATTGAATATAACATTTTAAATTTCGAATTGAAGTGGCCTCGATAACAGTTTATAAATTACATTAGATATTGGTTCTCCGTCAAGAATTTCTTTCACCGCACTACATATAGGTAATTCAATTTTTTTAATTTTTGACAAGTTGTAAATTGCTTTGCATGATGCAACACCTTCATTTAGATTTTTCTCTTTATTAATATCCTTTAATTTCATACCACTTCCTAATTTGTATCCTAGAAGCATATTTCTTGATTTAATTGAATTGCAAGAAAGATTTAAATCACCCAGACCAGAAAGACCCATAAAAGTTTTTTCCTTAGCACCTAAACTTTTTCCAAGCATAATCATTTCTTTTAATCCTCGGGCCATTATTGAAGACTTAGCATTTTCGCCTAACTTTTTTCCTATAACAATTCCGCAGGCAATTGCGATGATATTCTTCATTGAACCACCAATTTGGGTTCCAATAATATCAGTATTAAAATATGGTCTAAAATTTTTATTTGATATCGCTTTTCCAACCTCTTCCACTTTCTTCTTGTTGGCACAAGATAATACAAAAGCTGTTGGAAGATTTTTTGAAACTTCATCAGAAAAGTTAGGACCTGACAACACAATAGGTTCTAAGCCAGGATATATATCCTGAAAAACTTCAGTCATTAATTTGTTAGATTTATTTTCAATACCCTTTGAACACAAAATAAAATTTTTTTTTGAGCGTATATTTTTTTTAATAATCGATAGGTTTTTTCTTACCATTTGGGAAGGGGTAACAATAAATATTAAACTCGTATCTCTTAAATCAGTAATTTTTGTAGTTATTTTTATTTCCTTGGGTAAAAATTGATTGGGAAGAAATCTAGATTTTCCTTGTTTCAATTCGTTGTATGTTTTTTTTGAATTTATAAAAACTGAAACATTACATTTAGAAAAGTTTAAAGCTATTGAGAGTGCAATACCCCAAGAACCATTCCCAATAATACCTATATTTTTATAATTCATTGATTGACCATCTTGGATTGGGTAAAAATTTTATTGAGTCACCTTTTTCTCCATTGACTATTCTTTCTATAGCAGTCCATGCAACCATTGAAGCATTATCGACGCACAGTCTTGGGTCAGGTGCAAAAAAAGTCATTTTTTTTTTATTACAAAGTTCTACCATTTTTTCTCTTAAATATTTGTTTGAGGCAACACCTCCAGCCATTAAAAAATAACCTTTCCCAAACAATTTTAAAAATTTATTTATCCCGTGACTACATCTATCCAGAAGACATTCACTAACGGCTAATTGAAAACTGTACGCGAGGTCTGAATTTTTATCTCTCGAATTCTTGTTTTCAACCTTTCTTCTTACAGCTGTTTTTAAACCAGAGAATGAAAAGTCTAAATTTTTTTTTTTAATCATTGGTCTAGGCAGTAAAACAATATTTTGTCTTTTACTCTTTTTTGCTAGCATCTCAATTTTTGGACCCCCAGGGTATCCAAGGCCAAGAATTTTTGCAGTTTTATCAAATGCTTCTCCAACAGCATCATCAATTGTTTCGCCAATTATTTCGAATTTATTGTAGGCTTTAGCAATAATTAACTGCGTATGCCCACCCGAAATTAAAAGGACAAGAAAAGGGAATTCAATTTTTTTTTTAACTCTTGAGACTAAAATATGAGCTTGAAGATGATTAATTGCAAAGAAAGGCTTATTTAAACCAATTGATAGGGACTTAGCAAAGTTTGATCCAATGAGAAGTCCGCCGTTTAGACCTGGCCCACAAGTTGCAGCAAACGCATCAATATTAGATACTTTTATATTTGACTGTTTAAGAATAGTTTGTGTAATTTTTTTAAGGCTGAGTATATGTTCCCTAGAAGAAATTTCTGGAACAACCCCACCGAAAATTTCATGTTTTTTTGCTTGGGAAAGGACTATCTCCTTAATAATTTTTCCTCCAAATTTGGATTTATTTTTTTTTACTAAAGCAACTGCAGTTTCATCACAACTAGTTTCAATACCAAGAACTAACATATCTATTTAATACTTTTAATTTATCCGTAGATTTTAGAATACTATCGTAATAATATTTTAACAAATGTTAAGTGTTCAAAAAAAAATAATAATTGGGTCAAGAGCCAGTTTACTCGCTCGAACACAAGTAGAAATATTTAAAGAAGAATTGCTTAAAAAACAGAAAAAAATTAATAATCATAATATTGAAGAGGTTTTTATTAAAACCTCTGGAGATAATTTTTTGGAAAAAAAAATTTCAGCATATGGAGACAAAGGATTATTTACAAAAGAAATAGACGAAGCGCAATTATCTAATAATGTTGATATAGCGATTCACTCATTAAAAGATTTACCTTACAAATTGCCAAATGGCCTAATAATTGCGGGATATTTAAAAAGAGAAGATTGCAGAGACGCACTAGTGAGTAACAAAGGTGATAGTTTAAAATCTTTGAAAAGTAATTCAATTATAGGTACTTCTTCAATAAGACGAGAGATACAACTTAGGCAATTAAGACCTGATTTAAAAATTAAACTAATAAGAGGAAATGTAGAAACTAGAATAAAAAAATTATATAGAGGTGAATATGATGGAATCTTGTTAGCAATGGCGGGTTTAAAAAGATTAGGCATATTTCAAGATGTTAATCCAATTAGTAGTAATTTATTTGTCCCTGCTATTGGACAAGGCGCAATCGCGATAGTCACAAGAGAAAAAGATAATGAATTAGTATCTTTGATAAAAAAAATTTCAAATTTAAACACAAAACTAGAGGTAGAGTGCGAGAGAAGTTTTTTAGCAGGTTTTGACGGCTCGTGCCAAACACCAGTTGGTGCAATCGCAAAGGTATTATATGAAAATCATAAAAAGAAAATTAAATTTAGATATTTTGGTTCTGATTTTACTGGGAAGGAAATAAAAACAGGAAAAAGATTATTAGAAATTCAAAATTGTAAAACAAAATGTTATGACTTAGGAAAAAAGGTTTCTAAAATACTATAATATATGAATTTATTACTAACTAGACCTCTAAATGACTCCAAAAAGCTGAAAAATAAGCTAAAAGATTTAAATTTTTCTACATATTTAGCCCCTTTAATTGATATAAAGTTTATTGAAATAAAAAGAAAAGCTTATCTTACTCACTATGATTTGATTATTTTCACTAGTAGGAATTCTTTAAAATCAATAAATCAAAAAAAAATAAGCTATAAAGATGTTATTACGGTAGGACCAGGGACATATGAAACAACAATTAAGCTTGGTTATAAAAATATAATCAAGTCTAATGGGGGATCTTCAGATATAATCAGATTATTTTCCAAAATATTTAAAAACAAAAAATTAAATATACTCCATCCAACATCAAACTTTGCAAGCAATACTTTAGAAAACTTTTTCAAAGAACAAGGGAGTGATTATAAAAAAGTAATTTCATATAAAGTGAGCAAAAAAAATGTTAATCCAAAACAATTTAAGGAATTTATAAAACAAGGAAACGGTATAGTCGCAATTTTTTCATCTAAAACCGCTGAATCTTTTTTTGAATTAATTCAAAAAGAAAATTATAAAGAAGATTGTAAAAATAAAACTCTAGTTTTGCTGAGCGATTCCATTAGACCTCATTTAGGAGATCTAATATTTAAAAAAATTATTATAGCTGATCATCCAAATGAGTTATGCTTTGTAAAAGTATTGTTAAACTTTAAAAAAAAATAAGTATTTAAAGAATGAAAAATAAAAAATCAAAAAATGCAGAATATATAGAATTAGATAAATCCGAATATAAAAATAAAAATTCTAGATATTGGTTGATTGCTTTTATCGTTACATTTGCAATAATAATTTTTTATCTTTTCAAAGATGGAAAATTTATAAATGATTTGAAGTATGCTTTTTTTATCAATAATCAGAAGAGATCTAGTGAAAATGTTGAACTTGATTCTGCGCCTGAATATTTAACTACTAGTAAAGTTATGGATTTATTTCAAGAAAGAGATTTTAATTATCAGATTCTTGATAAGAAGAATGATGATAATAAAAAAAAAATAAATAGTTTAGAACTTCAAATCAATAGCTTGAAAAAACAATTTAATAATTTGGTACAACAAAATGATTTCGATCAAAGTGAAGAATCAGAATTGATATCACCAAATAAAGCATATATGAACTTATTATTGCTGAATAAAAAATTATTTTCTAATGAGCCTATAAATAAAGAATTAGAATTTCTAGAATCATATTTTAGTGAAAACGAAAATATTACAACACTTTTAAAATATTTTAAGTCAATCGAAAGAGTTCCTCTAAATAATTTTGAACTGATAGTCGAGCTGGATAGTTTAGCCCAGAAATTTAATTTGATAAATTTAGATAAGTCAGATGAAATATTTTCAAATTCTAATTGGCAGGAAGCTATAAAGTCAAAGGAAGGTTTTAAAAAAAATTTAATGAACTTTATAGATACAAATTTTAAAATAAGATTAATTAACCAGGATGTAGATTTAAATGATTACACAGATATAAATAACAACGGTAGAATTGAAATAGTAGATTCTCTTATGCAGACAAGGTCTAAATTGTTATTAAATGATTTAAAAGGAGCAAAAATGAATCTTGAAGAAATTTCTTCACCTTTTCCTTACGAATTTGAGGTTATTCTTCAAAAAATTAACGAACTACTAATTTTTAATAAAAATATTAAGAAATTAGAAGAAGAAATTTTGATAAGCATATTAAATATTTAATGTTTAAGATTACAAAATTTTTTTTATCAGTTTTATTAATTTTGATGCCAATTATTTGGTTATCAAATTATCCCGGTCAAGTGAAAATTCTTTGGAAAAACTACTTTGTTGAAACTTCAATGTTTTTTCTGGTAATTTTACTTTCCATATTTGTTTGTTTAATAATTATTTTAACATTAGTCTATAAAAAAATTACTTTGGTTCCAAAGGAGTTTAAAGCTTCAAAAAATCAAAAACTCCTTAGTCAAAGCAATAAAACTCTGACAGATCTAACTAAAAGTATAGCAACAAATGATATTAAAAAAATTGATTTAAATGCCAGAAAACTAAGTAAATATTTAGGAAATTCAGTTTTTACTTCATACATTTTATCACAAAACTCTTTATTGAGAAATGACTTTTCGGAGGCAAAAAAATACAACGAGTTACTAGTAAGAATTCCTGAAGCAAAGTTTTTAGGTATGAAGGGATTAAGTAATATTTACATCAAAGAGAAAGATGATAAGAACGCAATAAAATATCTAGAGCAAGCATTTAAACTTCAACCCAAGAATCTTTGGATAAGAGAAAACTTATCAAGACTATTAGCCAAGAATGGAAAATGGAAAGAAGCAGCGAAGATTTTGGAAGATACCAAAGCTAACAATGAAAGATTGACAAATAATAGAGCAGGCTTCCTCGTAAAATCAGGAGCTAGTTCAGAAAATATCTGGAAAGATTTTAAAAATTTTATTCCTGTAATTTCCGAATCTATAAAATTTTACGTTGATAACAATGAGGAAAAAAAGGCTATTCGAATACTTGAAGGTTCTTGGAATAATTTATTATATCAGGGTTTAGTTGAACAATTTTTTAGTTCAAAAAAAGAGGACGTGAAATTGTACTTGAGAAGATACAAATTATTAAAAAAATATCTTTTAAAATTTATTAAACATGATGAAACAAAATTAGCAATTGCATATGGCGCTTACAAAGCTTCCTTATGGGGAGAAACAAAAAGTTATTTAGAAAGAATTAAAGTAGAAGACTGGGATGAGAGAATTATTGATTTGTGGAAAAAACTTGAAGAGAAAAGTAATCGAATAATTATACCAAATCTTCCGAAAAAACCAATTAAGGCACCTCAATGGAATTGTGTCTGTGGAACAAATTATCTTAAGTGGCAATTAGTATGCGATAAATGCCATGAAATAGGAAAAATATCTTGGCCAAAAAGTATTAACATTGATCTGAAAGAAATTAAATTTAATGAATTTTTTTAGTCATAGTGTTTCCAAATATGAATTGCTAATATTGATGAATACGGAGAAAATTTTTTTTCTAGATCAATTATTTTGGCTGAATCACCATTAATTTTTTCTATAAATTTTTTAATTATTAGATCACTTTTTGGCCAGATATTTGTATATCCAAAATAAAATATGCCAATCATATGACATGTCCAGTCACCTATACCTTTGTAGGATTGAAGAGTTTCTTTAAATTTTTTAAATTCCAAATTTTCAAGATCTGTTTCATTTAACCTACCGCTAAATATCTCATTATTAATGTGTTTTAAATAATTAATTTTTTGAGATGAGATACCTATTTTACTAAGAATTTGGTAACTATCTTTTTGTTGAAAAAGTTTATTGATTTTAACGTTATTACTTTTTGATATACAAAGAACTTTCTTCCAAATACTTCTTGCTGCTTTTGAAGATATTTGTTGTGATATCATAGTTTTTACTAAAAAGTCAAAAAAAGAAATTTCCTCTTTTTCAATTGTTAAAACACCATTTGATTTTACAAGACTATTAACTTGAGAAATTGTTTCTGATTTTTTCAATAGATATTTATGAATCTCACTATATTTTTTCACATCATATTTTCATTATTTTTGATGGATCAGATTTTTTTTTACTCATTTTATTTTTTTTAATTAAATATAAGTTCCTTGTATAAATTAGAAAACCACACGATTGTCCAACAATAAAAACAGGATCCTCTTTATGAATTGCATAACTTAAAAGGATAATGCTTCCTAAAATACTTATCCACCAAAAGATATTTGGTATTATACTTTTTGAAGCCCTTTCACTTACGATCCATTGAATTAAAAATCTTGAGGCAAATATAGCTTGCCCAATAAAACCTATTATAATCCACATTTTAGCCGTAAGAATCATCTTTACCTCACTTTTTATTGATTAAAATCCAAACTTTCAATAAATCAATAATACCTATCCAGAATCTATTATGGAAATTAAATTTAGACTTTCCTGATAACCTCGGTCTATCTTTTACCGGAACATTAATAACTTTTCCTTTTTTCTTTATAAATAATGCTGGAAGAAATCTATGCATATTTTTAAAATAATCAATTGAAAGGTAATCTTTTCTATTAAAAACTTTTAAAGCACAAGCCGTATCATTGCAATGATCATTTAGCAAAAACTTTCTAAATTTATTTGCAAATTTTGAAGAAATTTTTTTTAAAAAATTGTCTTTTCTTTTAATCCTTTCTCCACAAATTAATAAAAATTCAGTTGATAAATTTTTTGGATCATACCAGCTGCTTATTAATTTTTTAATTTCTGAAGGAGGATTCTGTCCATCCCCGTCAATACAAGCAATTAGTTGGTTTTTAGCTTTTTTTATTCCAGTGAGCATCGCAGAGCATTTACCTAAATTTTTTTTATGTCTTTGCACAGAAATATTTTTTGAAAAGGTTAAATTTGAAAAATTTTTAAAAAACTCATCTGTACTTCCATCATCTATAATTATGATCTCGGGATTTTGATTTTTGAGTTCTAGGTTTATTTCTTTAATCAATTTAAAAATAGATTCATTTTCATTGTATATTGGAATAATTATGGTGAATTTTTGATTCATAAAGTATTATGTGAATTTAATGAGCAGAAATGGATTTTAATAATGAAAAATTTAAAACTATCTGATATTAAAATATTTTTTATTGTTTTGATATCATTAGTTGTTTTTTTACAAGGAATTTTTTTAATTCCTCCATTAGATAGAGACGAGTCAAGATTTGCGGCATCAACAAAAAATATGATTGAATCTGAAAACTATACCGATATTCGCTTAGAAAATGTTCCACGATATAAAAAACCCATTGGGATCTATTGGGCTCAAGCGATATTTACTAAGTTTTTAGGAACTTCTCCTTACGATAAAATTTGGACATATAGATTCCCTTCTTTATTGGGCTTAATTCTTAGCATTATCTTGATTTACTTTATTTGTAGAAAAATATTTAACCATGAAATTGCTATTTTGTCAGTCTTCTTTCTTTCTACATCTATGCTTTTTATATCTGAGATACATCAAGCTAAAACCGATGGTTTTTTGTTTTTATTTATATCAATTTGTAACTTAATTATATTGAGTTCAATTAAAGATTTAAAAAATAAAAATAAAAATAAAAAATTAGTCAACCTTTACTGGACATCAATGGCAATCGGTGTATTGATCAAAGGACCGATTATAATCATTTTTACTATTTTACCATTGATTGTTTTTTCCCTAATCAGTAAGAATATTAATTCATTAAAATATATTCATTCTTCTTTAGGGTATTTGATTTTTCTAATTTTGGTAGTACCTTGGCTCATTTTAATCACAATTAAATCTGATGGAAGTTTTTGGTACGAATCAGTTGTTAATGACTTATTCAAAAAAGTATACTCAGGTCAGGAATCTCATGGTTTTCCTCCTGGGTATTACACAATTCTCTTATTTATTTTTTTCTGGCCAGGATGTATTTTTTTAATAGATACTTTTAAAATTTATTTTTCTCGTTTTAAAAAAAATATTATTAAGGATCAACAAAAACTTTTTTTATTTTGTTGTTTTTTTCCCTGCTTTTTCGTTTTTGAATTAATTCCAACAAAACTTCCGCATTATGTTTTTCCCTCATATCTTTCTTTAAGTATTTTGATAAGTATTTCATTGTTTGATTATCTTAAAAAAGACACTTTTTTCAATTTTAAAACATTTATTGCTCATTCTATCTATCCTATTACTTTTATTTCAACTTTCATTATATCCATATATATTTATTCGGTAATTACAATCAATGTTCTGTTAGTTTCTTTTTTGTTAAGTTTATTTTTTTTGTTAAGTTTGAATCAACTATTAAAAAAATCATTAGCAAAATTTTTGTTAGCAGCATCTTTTTTCCAAATCTCAGTGTACTTATCAATCGTATATGTCTTAAATCCAAATCTAAATATTTTTTGGATTTCAAAAACTATTAATCAAGTAACAACATATGAAAAAGACGCAGTTGGAATCTATCATTATGGTTATAACGAACCAAGTTTAGTTTTTCTCATGGGTCATAAGGCTAAAAGGCTTGAACCCGAAAAAATGTTGGAAAAATTTAATTCTGATGAAAAAAATATTTTTATCTTAACAGAGAAAAAAATGAACGAATTTTCAAAAAAAGATTATGAAAATCAAAAGTTTTATTTAATCAAAAGTTTTAAGGGATTTAATTATTCTCAAGGAAAGTATTTGAAGTTTTATATATTTAAGAATTATGCAACACAGTAAAAAAGAGTTTAAACTCTTATTGTCAGTAAGGTTATTCTTTATTGTCGCTGTAACTACATTATTTTTTTTTCATTTTTTAGATTTGAAGATTTATTTATTTTCTAAAAATCTGAACGGATATTTCGCCTTATTCTTTATTAAAATAATTAACCCCATAGCAAAAATTTTTAATCCCTCAGTGATATTTCCTATGGCTCTTTTAACTCTTATTTTGGCAAAAGATTTAAAAAAAGTTTTAAATAATCCGCAAAAACTTTCAACTGTAACAGAAAGGTTAGCAATAAAAAAACAAGTATTAATGAGTTCATTAGATTATTATTTATTAATAATAAAACACATTATTTTTTCAATCATTCTTTCTGGTCTCGTTTTACATATACTAAAATACATTTTGGGTGTATCAAGACCGAAGTATTTTTTTAATTACGATTATGAAAGATATAATTTCTTTAATATTGAACATAAAGTTAATTCCTTACCTTCAGGTCACACACAGGCAGCTTTTACAATTGCAATTCTATTTATTTTATATTTTAATAGATACAATTTATTTTTTTTATTGCTAGCTGCATTTATTGGTATCTCAAGAGTTTTTATGTCTGCTCACTTTCCAAGTGACTTAATTATAGGAGCCTATATTGGAGCAGTTTTTCCAATAATTCTCTACAACTTAAAGTTTAAAAAGGATTTTTTAAGCTTCAAGGAGCAAAAATTAATTGACTTCAATGTTTTTTTAAAGTTGATTTGTATTAGGTTTTTTATATGAAATTTTTTTTTTCCAGTATGGTCATATTTTTTTGTCTAAGTAATTTATCTTATGGTGGTCAGTGGTGTAAAGCTATTTATCCATACAGTGAGGAAGCTAGTGATGGAAAATTTAATAGACAATTAAGTTTATGTAAAAATAGTGATAACTTGTTTATATCTATAAGTGATAAGTATATTAACTCATTACAGTTATTACATGCTTCTATAGCAAACTTTTGTGATCTTAACAGACAGGTTGTTAAATCAAGTTCACAAAAAGGTGACGAATCTTTTCATTCTGTAGCTTGTGTTTTTAAAAAACATACTTTAAGAAGAGAAAAAAACTAAAATTTCTTTCTTTCTGTCGTTGTTAAAAGTATGTTAAATTTAATTTCTAACATTCGTTTAAATAGAGTAAAATCCCAAGCTAAAATTGGTTTTAGAAAAGACTTAGAAAATTTTCGAAATTCTGAGTTAATTCATAATGAAATATCTCAAGATAATTTGTTTTCTTCAGAATCATGGCTTAAAATATATAGGTGACAATAAAGCCCTAACAGAGAGTAGAGCTTTATTGGAGGAAATTAAAATAGACTAAAGATTAACAGTAATAAAAAAATTGAGCCTAGACTTATAACACCTATTTTTGTTATATACATATTAATCTCTAAGTTCACAATATATAGTTATCTTTTAGTATTGTCAAACTATATATAGATTATATCTCTTCATTTTTTTTTTAAAACTTAGTATTATTTTAAAAATAATGAGGAAAAATTCTAAGATTGCAGTTATTGGAAGTGGAATAAGTGGTTTGTCAGCAGCTTGGTTACTATCTAAGTCTCACTCAGTAACAATTTATGAAAAAAATAATTATCTTGGCGGTCATTCCAACACTCAGAATATAAAAACTAAGTATGAAAATACGGATATATCAGTTGATACAGGGTTTATTGTTTTTAATGAATACAACTACAAACATCTTTGTTCTTTTTTCAAATTATTAAACGTTTCAACTTATGAAACAGATATGTCTTTTTCTGTATCTGTTGATAATGGATTATTTGAATATGGCGGTTCAAATTTGAGATCATTATTTGCACAAAAAACAAATTTTCTTAAAAAAGATTTTTGGATTATGTTAATAGAAATAGTAAAATTTTATTATAAAGCAGAAATAGATAAATCAAAATACGGTAACTTAACTATAAATGACTATTTGACTAAAATGAAATATTCTAATTTTTTTATTAAAAATCATTTGTTACCTATGGCGGCAAGTATTTGGTCTGCACCTACTGATGAAATAAAACAATTTCCTTTTCCTAACTTCGTTGAATTCTTTAAAAATCACGGTTTGTTAAATTTAATTAACAGACCAAAATGGAGGACTGTTGAAAACGGTAGCAGAGAATACGTGAAAAAAATCATCAGTGAATCAAGATTTAAAATAAAAATTTCAGAGAGAGTCAAAAGTGTAGTGAGAGAAAATAAAGAAATAAAGATTATTTCGGAGTCTCATGAAGAAATGTTTGATCATGTTATCTTTGCATGTCACTCAGATCAAAGCTTAAAAATTTTAGATAAACCAACTCAACATGAAGAATTAAATTTATTAAAAATTAGATACAAGAAAAATATTGTATGGTTACATTCTGATGAAGAATTTATGCCAAAAAGAAAAAGTGTTTGGTCTAGTTGGAATTATATGAACAACAATGATAATAAAACAAATTCTTTGTCAGTTACATATTGGATGAATAATCTTCAGAACCTAAAAACGCGCGAAGATATATTTGTATCTTTAAATCCAATGAAAGAACCAAAAAGAGAAAAAGTTTACAAAAAGCTTATTTATTCACACCCATTATTTGATGCAAATACAATTTCAGGACAAAAAGGTTTACTTGACATTCAAGGAGAAAATAACACTTGGTTTTGTGGAGCGTATTTAGGAAATGGATTTCATGAAGACGGGATTAAATCGGGGTTATCTGTAGCAGAAAGTTTAGGGAAAAAAAAAAGACCATGGTAGATATCAACTATGTAGATGACTGCATTTTTAATGGTAAGGTAACGCATAAAAGATTTTCTCCTTTTGAAAATGATTTTAAATATAGTTTGAAATATTTTTGGGTTGACATAAAAAGAAAAAAGGATTTATTTTTTTTTAAGTTTGATAAACCTTCGCTTTTAAGTTTTTATGATTTTGATCACGGAGAAATTAATAGAGACAAGAAAATTTCACTCTTTAAATATCTAAAAGATTATTTGAAAAAAGAAAGAATTTTTAACATTGATACCATAAAGGTTTTGTGTCTTCCAAGAATATTAAATTATCAGTTTAATCCGATATCTGTATTTGTGGGGTACGATTTAAAAAAAAATCCTAAAGCTATAATTTTTCAAGTTTCAAACACATTCGGTGAGAGACACTCATATGTAAGTAAAATTGAAAAAAAAGTTTTTAAATCTAAAAAATTTTTCTATGTTTCTCCTTTTTTTGAGGTAAGTGGGAGTTATGAGTTAAAATTTAAGATTTCTAAAAAAAGTATACATTTAATTGTAATCTATAAAGAAAAAGAAAAACTCATATTTTTTGCTGATTTTCATGGTAAATCAGTAGAATTAAATAACCTGAATTTATTAAAGGTGATAATTTTTAAACCATTTCAGAATATTAAAGCTACTTTAGGAATTTATTTTGAAGCATTGAAATTATGGATTAAAGGTGCAATTTATTATAAGAAACCAAAAAAACCAAAAAAGTTTTTTTCTAAAATTAAATAGAAAATGAATATGGAATATAATGAAAAATCTTTTCAACTATTTTGTGGTATTTTATCTCAATCAAAATACGGTAGCATAAGTTTGTTGTATTTAGGCAAACAAATATTTCATTTTAAATCAAAAGAAATTGGACCTGTCGTAAAAGTTATCATAAAGGATTTGAAGTGTATTGAAAATTTTTTTTTAAAGGGTGATCTCGGATGGGCAGAAAGTTATATTGATCAACTTTGGGAAACGAATGATTTGCCAGCTTTTTTAGAATGGGGGGCGAGAAATTTTCATTATTTTTCAGATTATATACGTGGTAAATGGTATGTAATATTATATTTGAGGTTCAAACATTACATTAATAGAAATTCTAGGAAAGGGTCGCAACAAAATATTAAGTTCCATTACGATTTAGGAAATGATTTTTATAGAAGTTGGTTGGATAAATCAATGACTTACAGTTCAGCAATTTTTAATAATGAAAATCAGAGTTTGTTTGATGCCCAAATAAATAAGTTTAAATTACTATCAGATTTGTGCGACATAAAATCTAATGACAATGTATTAGAAATTGGTTCTGGCTGGGGGGCTTTTTCAATATTTTTAGCAAAAAATAAAGAAGCCAAAATAACTACGACCACAATTTCAAGAAAGCAATATGAAGAGGTAAGAAAAAAGATATTTCTTGAAAAACTTGAGGGAAGAGTAAAAGTCTTGTTGACAGATTACAGAGATTTAAAAGGTAAATTTGACAAGATTGTATCAGTTGAAATGTTTGAAGCTGTAGGAGAAAAGTATTGGTCTCTTTATTTTAATATTTTGAATAAAATGCTCAAACCCAATGGAAAAATAGGACTACAAACTATTGTAATCAAAGATAACTACTTTAAAAGTTATAAAAAATTTCCAGATTTTATTCAAACTCACATTTTCCCTGGAGGTATGTTACCCTCCATTTCAGCTTTAAACAATACAGTACAAAGCAATGGTTTAAAAGTTATCAAAAAGAATTTTTTTGGAGAACATTATGTAAAAACTCTAGTTAACTGGAGAAAATCGTTTGAGGCGTCATGGGATGAAATTAAATTACTTAACTTTGATTTAAACTTCAGAAGATTATGGAGATATTACTTAAGCTACTGTGAGGGAGGTTTTAGGTCAGGTAATATAAACGTAGGTCAATTTTTAATAAGTAAAGATTAACTCTTGAAGAAAAATTTTTTGAAAAAAATTTTATATTGCTCTCCAGCATTTCCTTTTGCAATCCCTACTTTTCCTATAATGATTTTATTACCAGAAATATATGTGGTTAACTATGGGTTAGATTTTGCAATCGTTGGGTTAACTTTATTTTTAGCTAAACTTATAGATATTTTTTCGGATCCATTCATGGGCTGGATATGTGACGTGAGAATCTTATCCAGAAAACAATGGGTAGTTATTGGCTCACTAATCTCAGGAGTATCATTTTATTACCTAATTTCACCACAAGGGATTCCGAGCTACCTATACTTATTTATTTGGATTTCACTTTTATATCTTGGATATACTATGTTTCAGGTTCCTTACTTATCTATAGGATATGATTTGGAAAATGATTATGAGCAAAGAACGAGGCTAAGTGCAGGAAGAGAGTTCTTCGTGTTATTAGGGTTATTAACCTCGGTTTCATTGCCAGTACTATTTAATGAAAGTGATATAGACTCTGAAGATTTTTTATTGTTTTTAGCAATAGTTTCTGGTTGTCTGACAATCACTATTTTTTCTTTTTTTGTTAAAGAAAATATAAACTTTAAAAATGACAAACTCAAAATACTCAAATCTTTAAATGAAATAAGGAAAAATAAATATTTTTTAAAATTAATTTTCCCATGGTTTATCAATTGTTTAGCTAATTCATTTCCAATGATACTCTTTGTTTTTTTTGTCTCTTCAATTTTGAATGGAACAGAAAACGAAAAAGAATTTATTCTTTTTCTATATTTTTTGTCTGCACTTTTAGGAATGATTTTTTGGATTTATTTAGTCAAATTTTTAGAAAAGAATAAGATTTGGAGACTATCAATTTTCTTATCCTCAATATTTTTTTCTTTAGTTTTCTTTCTTAATAGCGGAGATATATTTTTCTTTATGATAATTTCTTGTCTAACTGGTCTGTGTTTAGGTGCAGATCTCGCGGTGCCGCCTTCAATATTATCAGACGTTACCGATTATCACAAAAATAAATTTAATAAAGATATTTCAGGAGTTTTATTTTCTATATTAATATTTATCAATAAAATTACTTTTGCTATTGCAACACTGATAGCTTTTAGTTTAATGGATTTGTTTAATTACGATGTTCAGGCTGATAATACGACTTCAGCAAAAAATATATTAATTTTCATGTATGCAGGTATACCAATAATTTTAAAGCTGATAATCTTTTATTCTTTAAGAGAGTTTGATCTTTCAAAAAAAGCTGTGGAAAAACTAAATAAAAATCTTTATGGTAATTAATAATATGAGGGTCATTTATAAATATGTTTTATTAATTGCTTTTTTAACTCTAAACAGTTGTACTCAAAAAATGGATATTAATAAGTTTTCTTTAAATGAACCAAAATTAGTTCTAGAAAATTATTTTAGTGGTAGTTTGGAAGCCTGGGGGCTATTTCATGACAGATTCGGTAATCTTAAACGACAGTTTAGAGTCAAAATAGTTGGAAAGATCAATGATCAAAGTCAACTCGTACTAGATGAGAGTTTTTTGTATGACGATGGGGAAACAGAAAATAGAGTATGGACGATTGATATATTAGGAGATGGAAAATATCAAGGAAGGGCTGACGATGTAATTGGTGTTGCAAATGGCATTGCTGTAGGAAATGCTCTTAATTGGAAATATGAACTTTTGTTAAATGTTAAAGATAACAAAATAAAAGTTAGTTTTGATGATTGGATGTTTCTTCAGGATAGAAATATTTTAATTAACCGTGCAGAAGTAAAAAAATTTGGGATTAATATTGGAGTGGTAACAATTACATTTCTCAAAACGAATTAGTTTAATAATGAAATCTTCTAAATAAACTGCCTATAATAGGTAATTTACAATAAAAATTTTTTCCGCTGTCCCAATAATCGATATGTTGAATAACTTTATTTTTTGATATTTTAATTTCACTCATTCCGTCGAAAGAAAATTTTTTTTTATAAATTCCTGAGAATTTCCATTTTATAAAGAAAGTACCTTTATCTTGCATGCAATTTTTTATTTCAAATTTTGGAGAGATTATCTTTTTGAACAAATCATTGAGTAAATAATGATACTCTTTTTTTCCTTTAATAATATTAAAAGAATCTTCAAATAAGAAATTTTCGTCAACACACTCAACCAAAGAATCAATATTACTCTTATTGATTTCCATAAAACATCTTATGTATTTTTTTATTATTTTATTCATATTGTTTTTTGATATTTTTTAAAAATTGTTTCATCAGAAAAAAATATAAACTATTAGGCAGTATTTTTAAGAACTTCATTGGAATTATTAGTCTTTTAGGAAATGAAATTTCAAATTTTTTCGAGAATATACCGTTAAATATTCTTCTTGCTGCTTCTTCTGGAGACATTAAAAAAGGCATAAAAAATTCATTTTTGTCAGTCATTGGAGTCTTTACAAAACCAGGATGAACTACTTGTACAAAAATATTTGTACTTCGTAACTCTAAATATAAAGATTCAGCCAAGAAGGTTAGCGCGGATTTTGTTACTCCATAAATTCCTGAGTTTGGCAGCCCCCTGAATCCAGCAGGAGATGAAATAAAAACTATTTGACCGAAACCTTGAATTTTCATTTGAGACAAAGCGTATTTCAAACAGTTAACTTGACCCATCAAATTTGTATTAATAACGTTTTTTATAGAATCGGTTTTTTCAAAGTTTAAATGTCCTGGATTATATGAAGCAGCGTTAAGAACAATAAGATCAATTTTTTTAAAAAGTGACTTAATTTTATTAAAAACTAAATTACATTCTTTCTCACTTGTTATATCAAGTGAGTAAACATGAATATTTGATTTTTTGAAATTTTGTACCTCTTTAAGTTTCTTTATTCTTCTACCACTGATAATAACATCCCAACCTTTGGCAACTAATCTTTTAGTTAGTTCAGAACCAATACCAGTGCCACCCCCTGTTATCCAAGCAACTTTTTTATTTTTCATGATATTCATCAAGAATATACATTATTTCACTTCCATCTTTTAAAAAAATCATTTTTACCCATTTACCTCTTTTATTATACCAAATATCAATATCTAAAATATTCCCCTGATTTGTTTCCCCAAATAATTTATATCTAGAAGCTGTTAAACTTTTATCGTAAATTTTTTCATCAGCTAATTTTTTAACCTTTAGATCAAAAAAACCACAATCTTGAGTATTATAAACTTCTAATGAGAATAAATCTCTTTTTAAAAAACTGGAATTCCAATAACTAGTAGGAAAAATATATTTTTCATTTTCATATAATTCAATTTTCTCATTACAAAAAATTATTTCGTTATTAATATTTGTTGTGGTGTTTAAAGAAATAAATTTTAGATCTGATAAGTATTTATTATTACTTGAGTACTTCCATTTTTCATTATTTTGGTGCATGTATTTGTAAATATTTATTCCGAGAAATTTTACATTTAAAACAATATTAATATCAACATTTAACAACACGTCTTTACTTCTAGAAAATTTTACTGAGTGATGACCTATTTTAGTTCCATTTCTGTAGACATGAAAATAGAGATTTTCAGGAACTTCAAAACTAGAACGTTCATTATTAAAACTTTCAACTTCCTGAGGTGAAGTAAAAAAAGTTAATAATAATATTAGAAATGATATTTTGTGTGAGAACATGAATGTTTTGGTTGGTTGAAAACACAACCAACCAAATAAATTTATCGTCTACTACCAAATAGTTGGATAAGCATTATAAACAGATTTATAAAATCAAGATATAATCTTAGTGAACCCATAATTGCTTTTTTTCCTTCTTGTCCATTACCGTCATAATACATATTCTTAATTTGTTGAGTATCGTAGGCGGTTAACCCTGCAAATACAAGAACCCCAATAACTGATATAGCAAATTGTAAAAAAGTACTTGCTATAAATATATTAACAATTGAAGCAATTAAAATTCCAATTAATCCCATAAATAAAAATGAACCCCAACCTGATAGATCTTTCTTGGTGGTGTATCCATATAAACTTAAGGCACCAAAAGCTCCCGCTGTTATAAAGAAGACTCGTGCAATTGATTCTCCAGTGTATTGTATAAAGATACTTCCAAGAGATACTCCCATTACAGCTGCAAAAGACCAATACAGAATTTGGACTGTTGACTCTTTCATTTTAGTAATACCAAAACTTATCGCCAACATGAATCCAAGTGGTGCAAGCATGATTATAAATGCAAGAGGTGATGCATAAATTGTAGAACCAAAACTAGTCAACTGATTGGTTTCAAAGTTGAATGCCATTTGAGAGAATAAATGTGCAATAGTCCCTGTTAATGCCAGTCCTACAGCCATGAAAGAATATACTTTGTTCATGTAAGCTTTAAGACCAAGATCTATTTCTGATCTTACGCTCGTATTAGCTTGGACGTTTTTTTCATAATCGTAAGCCATTTTAAAACTCCTAACTTATTTGTTATTTAGCATATTATACAATAAAAATGCTAACTATTAAAGCTTAAATATGTTACATTTTGATGATTTCAATATTTAAATTCATAAATTAGACTACATTATGATATATAATAATTTGGGAAATTCAAATACAAAGGTCAGTCGAATATGTCTTGGTACGATGACTTGGGGTGAACAAAATTCTGAAAAAGAAGGATTTGAACAAATGGATTGTGCAATCGATTATGGGGTAAATTTTTTTGATACTGCCGAACTATATTCAGTGCCCCCTAAAAAGGAAACATTTGGAAGTACTGAGATAATAATAGGAAATTGGTTCAAAGAAAGAAAGAATAGACAAAAAGTTGTTCTTGCAACCAAGGTTGTTGGAAGGTCCGGTATGAAATGGTTCAGAGGTAAAGAAACAAGAATCAATAAAGAGCAAATTACAAAAGCGATAGAAGGAAGTTTAAAAAGGCTAAATACAGATTACATTGATCTTTATCAAATTCACTGGCCTGACAGGAAAGCTAACTTTTTTGGCAAACTTGGATATGAGCATCAAGAAGAAAAAGACTTTATTGAATTGAAATATCAACTGGAATGCCTGCATGATTTAGTTAAACAAGGCAAAATTAGATATGTCGGTCTATCAAACGAAACCTCATGGGGATTAATGAAGTTTTTGAATTTAGCGGAGAAATATAATCTTCCAAGAGTTGTTTCAGTACAAAACCCTTACTCATTATTAAATAGAAGCTATGAAGTTGGTATGGCAGAGATTTCTGTAAGAGAAAATTGTGGTCTTTTAGCTTATTCACCCCTTGCATTTGGAATGTTGACTGGAAAATATGATGATGGAAAAAAACCACTAAAAGCTAGACTTACAATCTACGAAAATATTTACACAAGATATACCAAATCAAAAGGTATAGAATCTGCAAAGAAATTTAATCAGTTAGCAATACATAATGACCTTACGCCGACGCAAATGGCTCTAGCTTATGTAAATTCGCGTCCTTTTTTGACAAGCAATATTATTGGTGCAACAACTATTGATCAACTAAAAGAGAACATTCAGTCAATAAAAATCAATCTTAACGAAGAATTAATAGAGAAAATAGAAACTATTCATAATGAAAATCCTTATCCATGCCCTTAAAGAACTAATTTTTTCTGGAAAAAATACTTACAAATCCAGTTGAAAGTAAAATTAATATCAAACCTATGAAGAAATTAAGCCCTAGTTGTTCGTCTAAAAAAAAGAAACCTAGGGTGAAGGAAAATAATATTCTACTATATCCAAATAATACAATTACATTAGCTTGAGTGTCTTTGTAACTTATTGCATTAAAATACTGGCCTAATAAAGCTGTTAATGTTATTAATATGAGAGATTGTAATACATTTATGTTACTCACTAGTTGAATTTCTCCATTAAATATTACACAACTAATTATTGAAGCAAAAAGGGAGTTGTAAAATAGAATTGTTACAGGAGCATTTTTTTTAGAAAGAAACGATACTGAAATAATTCCTGCGGCTACAAATAGAGCTGAAATAGTAGCATAAAAACTTCCCTTAAAGCTCATAAAATTATCTGGATGAGTAATAAAAAAAATTCCAACGAATCCAACAATAGAACAAAAAATAATTTGGTATTTTATTTTTTCTTTAAGAAAAATATATGCAAGAAATGCAACAAAAAATACTTTTATATAACTTATTGTTGAAGCTTGTGCTAACGGTATTAAGGTTATTGATTTATAACCAAAAAACATTCCAAATGTGCCGAAAACACCCCTGAGGAGTTGAATAAGAAAATCTTGAGTTTTCAAAAGATTTTGGTTGTCTTTTAAATATCTTAAAATGATTATTATAATTAAAACTAATAATCCAAACAGTGATCTAAAAAAAACAATTGTTTCTACATTTGCAGCTCCTGATAAAAGTTTTATTTGCATGCCTAAGATTGAAAAAAAGCAACAACTTAGAATTTGATAAAATTGTTTTTTTAAACTAGTTTTCATTAGTCCTTTTCGCAATAAGTAGGTTACAAATTACAATTCCTAGTCCTCCAAAGATTGTAATAATATCCAATTTTTCATTGAAGAAAATTATTCCAATAATTGAGGCAAATATAAGTTTTGAAAATTCAAAAGGCATGATTCTGGTTGTTGGTGCCAAACTGAGAGCTTTAGTCCAACAAAAATTCCCGAGAGTACCTACTAATGCAAGTAAAAATAAAATTATCCAAATTTGGATTTCTGATGGTATTTCCCAAACAAAAATTGATGGGACGAAAGTTAACGGACTCATAAAAACAACCATGTAAAACATTATACAAAACACAGATTCTGTTCTTGTAAGATCTTTTACAATTAGACCAGTTATTGCATGGCTGATTGCAGACATTAAAGCTATTATCGTACCAAATTTTATTGAGATATCAGGACGAATAATCAAAATTGTAAATGCAAATCCGCAGAACATAATTATAACATTTAACCTATCTATTTTTTCATTAAAAAAAATGATTCCACCTAAAAAAATAAATAATGGTGTGCTAAAGCTAATAGCCATAACTTGAGAAAGAGGTATTAGAGTATAAGACCAGAAAAGAAGAATCATTGTTAAGGCCCCAAAAATACTTCTTAAAAAAAGCAGTTTTTTTTTTTTAGTTGTGTAAAAATTTTCCTTTAAAATAAAAAAAATAGGCAAAATTAAAATTACACTAAAAATATTTCTGAAAAATGCTTGCTCAAAAGGATGCAAAAAAGAATTTAAATATTTAATTAAAGCTGCTAAAATAGAAAAGAAGAAACAGGAAGCTACAATTAAAAAAATAGGTTTATTCTGATTATTAAAAAAAAAATTCACTATAAATCAACAATCCTTGCAATTTAATTTTTTTTGTGTAATTAAAAAAAAATGAAACTTAAAATCTATCTATATACTATATTTTATTTCTTTCTTTCTTTCACATACATTTTAGATTTGAAAAAATTAACTTCTAGAGAAATTCTTTCCAGTAAAGATTGGAAAGCGTATTCAGAAGGTGAAGCAAAAAATAAAGCATGTATGATTGTCTCAAAACCAAAAAAAGATGAAGGAAACTATAAAAAACGTGGAGATATTTTTGCAATGGTTACTCATCTTCCTGGTCAGGATAAATGGGATGAGTTTAGTATAGTAGCTGGTTATAATTATAAAGCAGGAAGTAATCCAGATGTTCAAATTGGCGACTTAACAATTCAACTGTTTACCTCAGGATCACGTGCCTGGAGTTTTAGTGTTAGAGACGATTTAAAATTAATAAACGCCATGAAAACGTCTCTAAAAATGGAAGTTATTGGAACTTCATCGCGAGGAACAATAACTAAAGATACTTATTCACTTTTGGGCTTCAGCAAGGCTTATCAAAAAATAAATGAAGCGTGTCAAAAGAAATAAAAACTATAAATATCACCTTAAAGTTATGAAAAAAAAATACAAAAAGATAGTTTTGGCCTTTTCGGGAGGCCTTGATACTTCAATAATTCTTAAATGGTTGCAAGAAAAATTTGATTGTGAAGTTATTACATTTACTGCTGATATTGGTCAAGGAGTCGAAGTTGATGAAGCAAGAGAAAAAGCAAAGATGCTTGGAGTGAAATCAATTTATATTGAAGATCTTAGTGACGTTTTTGTAAAAGATTATGTGTTTCCAATGTTTAGAGCAAATGCTCTTTATGAAGGTCAATACCTTTTAGGTACATCAATAGCAAGACCTCTTATAGCTAAACGTCAAATTGAAATCGCCAACAAAGAAAAAGCAGATGCAGTAAGTCATGGTGCGACCGGAAAAGGAAATGACCAAATAAGATTTGAGTTGGGCTATTATGCTAACAACCCTAATATTAAAGTAATTGCGCCTTGGAGAGAATGGAATTTAAATTCTAGAAACGCTTTATTGGAATATGCTAAAAGACACAACATTCCTGTTCCAAAGGATAAGCTTGACACACCTCCGTATTCAATGGATGCGAATATTCTACACACTTCTTATGAAGGTAAAATACTTGAAGATCCCTCTAAAACTTTTAGTGAGGATATGTTTACAAGATCGGTGTCTCCAAATGAAGCACCAGACGTAGAAACTAAGATAAATATTGATTTTGCAAAGGGAGACCCAGTCGCAATCAATGATGAGCAAATGAGTCCGGCAGATTTACTAAGAAAGTTAAACATATTAGGCGGTGAAAATGGAATAGGAAGATTAGATATTGTTGAAAATAGATTTATAGGTATGAAATCAAGAGGAGTGTATGAAACACCAGGCGGAACAATACTTTTATTTGCTAGAAGAGCAATAGAAAGTTTAACGCTTGATAAAGGCTCGGCTCATTTGAAAGAAGAAATAATGCCGCGTTATGCTGAGCTTATTTATAATGGTTTTTGGTTTTCTCCAGAAAGAGAAATGCTTCAAGCATTAATTAATAAAAGTCAAACCCATGTTAGTGGAAATGTTGTGGTGAGTTTGTATAAAGGAAATATCCAAATTTTGAGTAGAAGTTCTAAAAATAGTCTCTATTCAAACGAAATGGCAACTTTTGAAGAAGAAAGTAAGTATGACCAAAAAGACGCAGATGGATTTATTAAATTAACTGCTCTTAGATTAAAACTATTAAAGCACAGAACTTAAATCAATTTCATTCAAGTTATATTGTGCCCTGGAAGCATTAAGAGTGTTTAATAAAAGGCAAGCAATTGTCATTGGCCCTACTCCACCAGGTACAGGAGTAATCATCGAAGAACTTTTTATTGCTTCATTAAAATCTACGTCACCTACTAAAATATTTTTTCCATCTTTTTCGATTCTATTTATTCCTACGTCAATTATAACACATCCCTTTTTAATCCATGTTCCCTTGACCATATTAGGCACTCCTACTGCTGCGATTAAAATATCAGCTGATTTACAAATCTCTTCAATATTTTTTGTTCTTGAATGGACGATAGTTACCGTCGCATTCATTTTAATAAGTAATGCTGCCATAGGTTTTCCAACAATATTTGATCTTCCAACAATTACTGCTTTTTTTCCAGATAAATCACTATACAATTTTTTAATCATCAGGCTACAACCCAAAGGAGTACATGGAACAAGACTATTCAAACCACTCCACAATTTTCCAACATTGGTTGCATGAAAACCATCTACATCTTTCGAAGGATCAATTTTATCGAGGATTACATCAGAGTTTATATGTTCTGGCAAAGGTAATTGAACTAAAATTCCATTAACTTTTTTGTTGTGATTTAAATGATCAACTATTGAAAGTAAGTCTTTCTCGGAGACGTTTGTTGGCAGTTTATGTTCAATAGAATTGAATCCAACTTCTTCGGTTTGCTTAATTTTATTTCTTACATACACCTTGCTAGCAGGATGATCACCCACAACAACAACTGCTAGTCCCGGAGTGAAACCAGTTTCTTCTATAAATTGTTTGCCCAAATCTTTAATTTTTGATCTAATCTCGCTAGCAAACTTCTTCCCGTCCAATACTATACAATCATTCATCTATTATAAGCTATATTTTAAAATTGCATATTGAACTGTCCGGATTAGGATTAGTAAAACTATAGGTGATATATCAATGCTTCCAAAATTTGGTAATACTGATCTAATCTTTCTAAGTAATGGTTCAATAAGTAAGTACATCGAGTCTATTATCATATTAATAAATCGATTATTACTGTTAATTATATTAAAAGATATTAAAATATTAATCAAGACATAAACTATAACAAGAAAGCTATATATTCTTAATATTTCGTATGCTAAAAAACCAAAAACAGACACTTAAATACCCACCTAATTGTTTTTATTATGAAAAATGAGCATATTCAATTAGATTTTAATTTTTGTAGAAGATTAGATTTTCAAAAAAATTTAGTTTTAGATGATGCACGGTCTTTTTTTGATGAAATTCTTTTCAGAGTTTCCTCAAAAAATACTCTGCTAATTAAGCATGTAAAATTTCTTGTTCTAGAACTTTTTTCATGCTGGAATGAATCAGAACATCAGTTTTTGGCTGTTTCAATGTCAAAAAGAGGTTACAAAGCTAAATCAAGATATAATCCAAATAATATCTCATCAATTGCAATAGAAGCAATAAAATATCTTAAAGATAACTTCTGGATTGATTTCTTTCCAGGTTTTTATGATACAAAAACCAACATAAGTAGATTAACAAGAATAAAAGCTTCACAAAAGTTGATAAGTCTTTTTAAAAAGTCGAACATTAATATTTACAAGATTCATAAAAACGAAAAAAGGGAAGTTGTTTTTTTATTAGATTCTTCTTTAAGACCTCAAGAATATAAGGATAGTTTTGCAACTCACGAAATGCGAGAGATAATGAGAAATTATAACGCACTTATGCTAAAAACTTTTTTTGATATTCCATGTATTAATGATAATTTTATAAGACGTGGAGATAAAGCTAAGATTATAATTTCTTTTTTACGTGTTACTCAATCAAGATACTTTCATAAAAATTGGAAAAAGTTTGGAATTATAACAGGTAGTTGGTGGGATAACTTAGATCTTTACAGCATTACCAAATATTCTCACCATATGCTAATTAATAACTCTGAAACTTCTTTTATTGATTTGTCAAATTTACTTCCAATCATTATATCGAAAAAGTTTAATTTTTCTTGTGAAGATTTGAATTTGGAAATCTTTAAAAAGTATACAAACTTTATTCAAAACATTGACCAACTTAACTATATAGTAATTAAAGGCTTTGCATCCGAAAATCTTGAAAATTTATTAAGATCTTTTTCAAATGAAAAAGGAAAATTAGGCATTAGAAAATCAGTAAGAAGATCAGACTTTGAAAACTTAGTAAAGATTGTTTCAACATATTTTCCCAATTTATATAAAAATTTTTATTCTAAAGTATATATTGATTGGGAAGGGATAACCTCTGAAATCTTCTATCAGTTTTTAAGATCAAGCGGTGCTTCTAATATTCCCGTAATCAAAATTAAAGACAAGTTTTTTTTTCAAACTAAATTTGAGTCAAATGTTTTAAAAAATATCAGGACTTCAGTAGAAAAAGTGTTAGACTGCAAAAAATTTGATTTGTATACAAAAAAATGCTTTTCTTACACACCTAGTAAAAAATCATCATTTTTTGATTCATTAATTTCAAGCAAACCACAATATTCAAAAAGATATATCGAAAGTAGAAAAAACTTTGAAAAACTTATGAAAAAAAATAATATTTCAATTTAAATTATAAAGTGGAGATTTTTATTTATGAAAACTAGCTTAGACAGGTTAAAATTTTCTTCAGGATCTAAGATTTATTCAAAAGGAGAAAAAGCAAATCTTGCTTATTATGTTCATTCAGGAAAAGTTAATATATATAGCCCAGGTGGTCTTCTTTTGGGGCAAATTGGTGAAGGGGAAATTTTCGGTGAGAGAGGACCTTCTTTGGATCAAGAAAGATCAGTTACGGCGGAGGCAGCAACAAATTGTATTTTATTTCCAATAAGTGAAAAACAATTAAAAGATAAAATTGGAAAGGCTGACCCAGTAATAAAGGCTATATTAAGAAGTTTATTGATCAGACTCAATGATATGAACCTGAAAGGGGAAGATTTTTGGAGAAATCTGAATGTTATGACATCATTAAAAGATGAATAAAAGCAGATGGGTATTTTGTAATATAAACATTACCTTGCAAAATGTTATTTTCTCTATTATTACTATATTTGGAAAATTTTAAAGGCTGTTATAATACTAAAGTGTATTCTTTCCTTGTCTGTGAAGAGTGTTTTCTTCACCATTTACAAGATTCCAAAATTGATCCATGTAGTCATCACCAAATCTATTAATAGAAAACTTTTTATAATCAAATTTATTTATGTTTTTAGGTCGCTTTAAAATATCTTCTGCTATTGCTTCACCTAAAATAGGTGAGTACTTCATTGCTTGACCCGAACCAAGTACATGGTACAAGTTGGAAAATTTTGAGTCTTCTCCAAGAATGAATCTTAAATCTGGTGTTATGTCAAAAAAAGATCTGTATCCAGAAGAATAAACTGTGTTATCAATATTTGAAAATCTTTTTCTGGCAATATCTTCATAGGTTTTGATTTGATTGTAGGCCAAACTTTGATTCATAGGCTCGTTTAAATACTCTCCTCCATTTACTGCACACAAATCGTTAATGAAATTTTTTGCTATTTCATACACTGATCTTTTCCTCGGCTGATGAGCATGTAACTTATTTCCTCTCCACGATCTAAAATAACATAAATTAACATAATCAGCTATAATTGGATATTCATGTTTTATTTGTTTAGGGCTCTCCATCCAATTAACAACTGATACAGGTTCGATGGTAACAGGGATTTTGATACCAATTTTTAAAAAAAGTTGGGGACTCCATGCTCCAACAGCATTTACAAAATTTTTTCCACTGAAGTTACCATTATTAGTAACACAAGTAGTAACATTATTATCATTAGTTAATATACTCTCAACAGATGTCTTTTCTAATACCTCAACACCATTATATTCTAGTGCATCGTAGATCGTAGACCTCAAAATACTTGGATCTATCTGAAGTGCTGCTGGTTCATAATAATAGCTTTCATCTTCATTTATAATCAGGCTCTTACCACACAAATCACTCGCTTTTGTATGATCGATTTCGTTGAATTCTATATTTAATGACTTCATTCTTTTTGAAAGTTCTTTCCAAGCTTTATTTTCACCATCTTGGCCTTTTTTGGCTATCCAAATTGCACCAAATTGTTCAGTTTCCATATCAACTCCCCATATAGATTCTAAATTTTTCCAAAGTTTTGTACTTTCTGAAGCCATCAATGATGCATCCTGATCAGCATTAGCTGATCTTACTATTCCAGAATGTCTAGATGATTCTGCCGCACATAGTACAGATTTATCAATAATACAAACCTTTTCTTTTATATTTAGTTTATTTAGTTTATGTTGTAAGGATATTGCAGTCGCTGCACCTAAACAACCTCCACCAATAACAACGGTATGATACATAATGAATTCTCCCTATTACTTTTATATGTTATAACAAATAAAAAAAACAAGTTATGAATATACAAAAAAAAAATATTGTAGGTAAAAATCTTTATCTTAGATATCAAAAAATTGATACCTCTTTGTTTGAAATGATTAGTTTTTTTGAACTTAATAGAAAAAAATATCCTTTCCTTCTCGAAAGCTCAGCAAAAGGCAACAAATCGGCAAGATTTTCTATAGTCTTTTGTGACCCCGATACCAGATTAGTGAAAAATAATTTTAATGATTTAAATTTTTTGGAAACTTTTAATAAGTATTGGGAAAACGAATGTTTGATTCAAGATCAAGATATTTTAAAGGAAAGAGGAATAGACATACCATTTTTAGGTGGTTGGTTTGTTTACTTAGGCTATGAGTTAATTTATGAAATTGAAAATAAGCTAAATATTCCAGATTCTCCTTTTAAATTTCCAACAGCTTTTGCTTCTAGAATAAAGTCAGCTATTATTTTGGATCATATAAAGGAAACAATTTATTTTTTTTCAGAAGAATCAAACGAAAGATTAGACGCAATGGAAAAAGATTTTTTTTTGATTTTAAACAATAAGTTTTTTAAAAAAGAAGTTTCTAATAAAAAAATAGAGCTGATTAAAAAAGGGACAAGCAAAGATCATCAAAAAGATATAAAAAAATGTATAGACTATATTTTTCAGGGTGAAATATTTCAGGCTAATTTGTCTAGACTTTGGGAGTTCAAAGTTCATGATAAAAACATTGATAGTGAAATTTATAGAGAACTAAAAAAAACAAATCCTTCACCTTTTGCAGGAATGGTCTTTTTTAATAATAGTTCAATTATAAGTTCATCTCCTGAAAGACTTGTAAGTATCAAAGATTCTATTCTAGAGACAAGACCTATTGCTGGAACGAGACCTAGAGGAGGAAGTGGAATATTAGATGTTGAACTATCCAGAGAATTAATCAGCTCAGAGAAGGAAAGGGCCGAACATTTAATGCTAGTTGATTTAGAGCGTAATGATATTTCGAGAGTATGTAAGTTTGGTACAGTTAAGGTAGATGAAATGATGGTAATTGAATCATATTCACATGTTCATCACATTGTATCAAATATTAAAGGTGTTATTAGAAACAATGTAAAGCCAGGACAAGTTATATCAGCAGTGTTTCCAGGAGGTACTATAACAGGATGTCCTAAAGTAAGATGTATTGAAATCTTGGGAGAATTGGAAAAAAAAGGGAGAGGTCCTTACACGGGATCATTCGGATATGTCAACCATAATTCAAATCTTGATTTTAATATTCTGATCAGATCAATGCTAATGGAGGAGGGTAAAATATTTATTAGAGCTGGAGGAGGAATTGTTGCAGATTCAATTCCAGAAAAGGAAACTTTAGAAACTGAAGCAAAAGTAAATGCTATGCTTGAAGCTCTTCAAAACTTAAGGTCACAATGCGATTAGCCATTATCAATGGAGAATTTAAAGATAAAATTTCTATATTTGATAGAGGTTTAGCTTATGGTGATGGATTTTTTGAAACTACAGCTTGGAGATCTATTAAAGGAAAAAAAGATTGTAGAGTTGAATTTTGGAATAGACACTTAAAGAGAATCAAACAAACATGTCAGTTTCTCAATATCAAAATTTCTAATTTTTCGCAGTTAGAAAAAGATAAAAAAAAAATTTTAACTAAAGCTCACAATATTGGAATGATTGAAGGAGTTTTAAAAATAATAATAACAAGGGGTGAAGGTGGAAGAGGATATAAGTATGAAAAAAATATGAAACCTAATATAATGTTTATTGTTTCAAATAAGCCTGAATATCCACCAGATTTTTATTCAAATGGCGTAAAAATTAAAATAAGCAAAAGTCCTATTACAATAAATAACTCTCTTGCTGGGTTCAAACATCTTAATAGATTAGATTCAGTTTTAGCAAGATCAGAATGGGAAGATCATGATGTATTTGATAGTATGTTCCTAGATAATTATAATAATATTATTGAAGGAACCATGTCGAATTTATTTTTCATAAAAGAAAATGTTTTGTACACCCCATCTATTAATATTTGCGGAATAAAAGGGATAATGAGAGAAGTAGTTATTGATAAGTGCTGCGAATTCTTTGATGAAATTAAAATTTGCAAGTCGTCCAAAGATTTTTTCTTAAAAGCCGACAGTATTTTTTTAACTAATTCACTGATAAAAATACTCCCCGTTAAGCAAGTAGAATCAAAAAAGTTTGTTATTGATCAAAGAGTGCTTAAAATTATAAAAAAGTTTGATGATTTAAAATTTCTTGAACTTAAATAACTAAAAATTTATTTGTGAACTAAGTTCATTAATTATATTCTTATCAATTTTTTTATTTTTTAAGAATTCTATTTCATCTTTGGCTTCATTTTTCTTTCCCACATCAACATATAGTTTGATAAGCGAAATAACGTTTTTAATATTAGAATTATCAAGCTCTTTAATTTTTTCTCGGATGCTTATTGCATTTGACAATTGTGAAACATTTGATTTAAGTTCTGCATATTCTAATAATAAGTCAAGATTATTTGGAAAAAATTTTAGAGATCGTTTATAATAAATATCTGCTTTTTGAATATAGCCAGATAAAAAACAAGTCTTAGTTAAAATTTTCCAACCTTCAAGATCATTTGGATTTTCTTTAAGTTGAATCTCTAAAAATAGTATTAATTTTTCTGGATTAATTTTTTTTTCACTATACAAATCATTTTCTAATTTTTTTTTGTAGGAAAAAACTTCTAAATTTGAATTAGTTAAGTAGGTTAAAGTTGTGACAGAAAAAATTAATACTGAAAATAAAATTCTTTTTTTGAAATTTAAACCTCGTTCGTTCACATATAATGAAAAAAAAACTGTAATAAATCCAACTATAAAAATAAAAAACCAAAAATTCATTTTTTCTTCTTAAAAAATAGAATTAAAAAGCTAAAAAAGAAGATAAATGGAAAAACCCAAAGAAAAATTGTGTAAAATCTTATTGGAGGTTTATACAAAATAAAGTCACCATATCTTGAATGGATAAAATTGATAATTTCTTGATCAGTTTTTCCATTAAGAAGTTCATCTCTAATAAGTAGCCTTAAATCTTTAGCGATATCTGCATTAGAGTTATTAATATCTTCATTTTGACAAACTAAGCATCTAAGTTCTTTGCTAATACCTTTTGCTCTATTTTCTAAGATTTGATCTTGAAGGATTTCGTCAGGCTCAATAGCTTTAGTTTCATAATTAATTATAAAAATAACGACAAAAACAATCGTTGTAATTTTATTCTTCATGTAGTTTATTAATAATTTTTTTTATTTTTGGTAATTCTCTTTCCATAATTGGTCCTATGTGTTTATATCTTATTGTACCTCTTTTATCGATAATAAAAGTTTCTGGCAAACCATATACACCCCAAATAATTCCAGTCTTTCCCTTAGGATCATCTACAATAGCGTTATAAGGATTACCTAAATTTTTTAAAAATTTTTCTAAGCTATTATGAGTATCTTTCTTAAGAATTCCATAAATTTTTACTCCATCTATATGATTTAAACGCATTAACTGAGGGTGTTCAATTTTACAAGGTGGGCACCAGGACGCAAAAAAATTTACTATTTTTACCTCATCGGCTATTAAGCTTAATGAATCGAAAGACTTTTTAGAAGGTATTGAAATGGATTCAAAATTTGGGATCTTTTGGTTAATTAATGTCGACGGTACTTCACGAGGATTTTTAGATAAACCTACAACCAAAGCATACACTGTACAAATTAAAAATAATAACGCAAAAAAAAATTTCATACTTTTCTATATGATTTAAGCAAGGAAATCATACCTCCTGATGCCATAAAAAAAACACCTGCCCAAATCCATATGATAAATGGGTTAAACCAAATTCGAGTTGTCCAAGATTGAAAATCATTAAATGATTCATTTCTTTCACCAATTGCTATATATATGTCACCAAAAAAAGTAGAGTGTATCGCAGCTTCTGTAGTCACCTGTTTTCCAGTATTATAATATCTTTTTTCAGGATAAAGGTTTTTAATGAATTCGTCATTTTTATAAACTTTAAAGGTTGCATAATCCGATCTGTAATTATCAATGAGTTTATTTTCTATATTATTAAATTCTATTTCATAACCATGTACTTTTATAAATTCTCCTAATTTTTGGAATTGGATTTTTTCTTCTTTTAAAACTGAACCTCCAGTTGCACCAATTATAACTAACGCGACACCAATGTGTGCAATAGCTTGCGCAAAAATTTTTGAAGGTAATTTCCAAAACCCCTTTTGTTTTTTTTTGAATCTTAAGAGGGAATTATAAAAAATTTCAAATAAAGAACTTACAATTAGCCAAATTGCTAGTGTGAAAGAGACAATTGAAACAACTGGACCTTGATTTTCGAAGTACCAGTAGATTAGTGTTATTATAAACAAAAAAATTACCAGTGGTTTTAACCTATTGAAAACTTTCAATATATCATCACGACCCCATTTTAGAAACGGTCCAAGAATCATACCTAAAATTAATGGTCCGACAAAAGGTATAATTACTGCGTTAAAAAAAGGCGCCCCTACAGAAATTTTTTTATTGAAAAATGCATCAGATATTAAAGGATAGATTGTTCCTAAAAGAATTGTCGCAGAGATAGTGACCATGAAAATATTATTTAATGAAATCGCTCCTTCTTTGGAGAGAATTTCAATATTCTTATTATCAAGAAAATTTTTGTAATTTTTTACAAAAATAAAAATTCCAAATCCAAAAATTGAAAGTAAAAGTAGTAATATGAACAAACCTCTTCCAGGGTCGTTTGCAAATGCGTGAACTGAAACCAGCACACCAGATCTGACTAAGAATGTCCCTAATAGACTTAAAGAGAAAGTAATTATACTTAAAAGTATTGTCCAAGTTACCAAAGTTTCTTTTTTTTCTACAACTAAGATTGAATGTAATAAAGCAGTAGCAGTCAACCAAGGAAGAAGTGATGCATTTTCAACAGGATCCCAAAACCAAAATCCACCCCACCCTAATTCATAATAAGCCCACCAGCTTCCCAGACCGATTCCAATTGTCAAAAAAATCCATGACATAAAGATCCATGGTTTCATTAAGGCTATAAAATCTTTGTTACATTTTTTTTTAATTAGCAGACCAACAGCCATTGAGTATACTATCGAAAAGCCAACGTAACCTAGATATAAAAAAGGGGGATGAATGGCTAAACCAGGATCTTGAAGTAACGGATTTAAATCACTTCCCTCAATTTTAGGTGGAAAAATTCTTTCGAAAGGGTTCGAAGTTACAATTACAAACAAACCAATTAGAAAGCACAAACAACCTTGAATTGAAAGAATAATATTTTTGAGGTCTATATTCTTTAATTTATGCTTAGAAAATATAAAACCAAAGAGAGTCATAACTAATAACCATAAAAGAATTGACCCTTCATGATTACCCCATACACCAGTCATTTTATAAATTAATGGTAATTCGCTATTAGAATTTTTTACCGTAATTTCCAGAGAAAAATCTGAAACGACGAAAGCATAAGTTAAACATATAAAAGAAAGAAAAGTGCTAAAAAAAACTATATCAGCGCACTTATCAATTCTGATAAATTCTCCAGTTTTGTTTTTAATAAAATTTTCTAAGATAGGTTGGCAAAACTGAAAAAAACTAAATACGATTGTTAGTACTAAAAAAATATAACCAAATTCAACTACCATCATTATTATCCTTAAGTAATTGCATTTTTTTTATTTCCGGTGGCATGTAATTTTCATCATGTTTAGCTAAGACTTTACTTGCTAGAAAAATTTGATTTTTAAAAATTCCTTCTACCACTACTCCTTGCTCTTCTTTAAATAAATCTGGAAGAATACCAATATAATTTACTTGAACAGAATTTTCAAAATCAGTAATTTCAAAATTTATTTTTTCCAATTTTTCATTATCTCTCATTATTAATTCTCTTTTTACACTTCCCTTTGATACCATCCCACCTACCCTAATCTTTTCGGTTTTTGAAGTTTTACTCTCATTGATCTCAGTTGGCGAATAAAAGTAAATTAAGTTTTCTCTTAAATTTAAAAACAATAAGATACAACCCAGAAAAAAGGTTGCCAATAAAGAGGTTATTAACACTAATCTTTTATTTTTAGCTTTCATATTTTTTCTTAATATCAGTATATTCTTTAATAGCCTTTTTCTCTTTAATATGAGAACTGATCTTTAAAAATAAAAGTCCAAAAAAACATATTAGATATGATGAACATACATAAGTAATATATTTATCAGAATTCAAAAATGTTAAAAAATTTTCCATTTTATAATTAAAAGTTTGATTTTATGATTTCAATCTTACGAACTATAATTTCTGTTGAAATTCTAGTTAACATAATTGAAAGAAAAATTAAAAAAAATGAAATAGCCATAAAGAATAAAGGAGTAAGCATTTCAGAATCAATTGAAGGAGAATCTAACTTCATTATGCTGGCTGGTTGATGCAATGTGTTCCACCAGTCAACAGACCATTTTATAATTGGTAAGTTTACTATTCCAACTAAAGTCAGTATAGCTGCATTCTTATCACCCTTTCTATAATCTTCATAAGAGTTTGAAACAATCATATGACCAATATAAATGAAAAATAGGATAAGTTCAGATGTAAGTCTGGCATCCCACACCCACCATGTCCCCCATGTAGGCTTTCCCCAAATAGAACCAGTAATTAAAGTTATAAAAGTGTAAGTTGCACCAATTGGTGCACAGGATCTAGAAATTATATCAGCTAATGAATGTTTATAAACCAAAGAAACAAAACTACAAATAGCCATTACAACATAAATTTGTAGTGAAAGCCACGCTGCTGGCACATGAATATACATTATTCTCACACTTTCGCCCTGTAGATAGTCGGGAGGAGATTTAAAGAAAGAAAAAAATAATCCGATAAACAGAAACATTACAGATCCATAAGAAACCCACGGATAAATTCTCTTAGAAAATTTCTGAAATTTATTAGGACTAGATAGATTAAAAAAATTCAATTATTTAACTCCTTAAAGGCAATTCTGCCCACAAACAATGTTAATGGTAATGTAATTAAAAAAATTGCAATTAAAATAAAAAAGTTTTGAAATGGTTTTGTTGATTCAAAAAATGTTTCAGCTGCACCAACTCCAAAAATTAAAATTGGAATAATAAAGGGTAGTATCAAAATTGTTAACATAATTTTACTACTGTTAGACTGGATTGTAACTAAAGTTCCAATTATTGAGAGTAATATTAAACTAGGACTACTAAGAAAAATCGCAATTAGCTGAATATAGATTTCTTTCAATTTAATACCTAGCACAATTCCAACAAAAGGAAAAAAAAGAAGTATAGGAAAAATTAAGAAAACCCATATAGTAAGAGTTTTTGTAATAATAATTAAGTCTGATGAAAATCCTAACAAAACCAATTCCTTGAGACTTCCATCTAAATGATCTTTTAAAAAAAATTGTTCAACGCTTAAAAGTAAAGTAAAAATGAAAAGAACCCATATAATTGATGAACCTATATTTAATTCAGTTATGCTTGCACCTCCTATCGATATTGTAAAAATTGTAATTCCAAGTACAAAAAATAAAAGGCAAATTATTAAGCTATGAGTATTTTTAAAACTTAAAAAAAATTCTCTAAATAATAAACTTTTAAACTTTCTCATAAATGATTCCAGGTCTTAAAATTTAATTGAGACTTAATTTTAACTTTTTGCTTATTTAAATCTATCGTATGTGTTGGTTTAATATTGAGATCGATATGCGATGTAATAATCACACTTCCTTCTTTTTTGACGTGACTTTTTAAAAGCTTTAAAAAGTTTTGCGTTGAAGAAAAATCTAAACCAGAGGTTGGTTCATCTAAAATCCAAATTTTTCTTGAGTCAAATAGTAACTTACAAAGCGAAACTTTTCTTTTTTGTCCCTGAGATAATTTGTAAATTGGAATATTAATTAGATTATTAATTTTAAAGTATTTTAACTTTTGAATAATATTTCTTTTTGTCGCAGATTTTCCGCAAAGTTTTGCCCATATTATTAGATTTTCAATTACTGTAAGATTGTCTTTAAGACAAAAATCATGGCCCAAATAAAAAAAGCTTCTTTTATCTAACTTTTTTTTATTACGCGATAAGTAATCAGTAATATATATTTCTCCTTTTTCGGGATTTAAAAGTCCCGAAATTGCTTCTAGTAAACTTGTCTTGCCAATTCCATTTGAGCCTTTTAAAAACAAAATTTGAGATTTTTTCAAATTTAAACTAAGATTATCAAATAAGATTTTCTTGTTTCGTCTGATACATATTGAGTCAATTTTTAAAATCATAATTCTTCTTACTATAGAATATTTTTAAATAGTAATTAAATTTTATAAAAATGGGAAAAGAAATGAAAAATAACCTTAAACTAAAAAATTTTAGAGATCGAATAAAAATCGATAATTCCTATTATGATTTTTTCAATATCAATAATATTGAGAGAATTTTTAATTGTAAAGTTTCGCATTTACCAATTTGTTATAAAATTTTATTGGAAAATTTAATTAGAAATTTTGATCAAAAAATAGTTAAAGAAAGTGACATTAAAAATTTAATAAATAAAAGAATTGGCTCAGAAATACAATTTAAACCGTCAAGAGTTCTTATGCAGGACTACACTGGGGTACCTGCAGTTTCTGATTTAGCCGCAATGAGAGATTCATTAAAAAAAAATAAACTTGATCCCAATATCATTAATCCGCTTGTTCCAGTTAGTTTAGTTGTTGATCACTCTATTACAGTAGATGATTTTGGAAGCTCTAACTCTATTAGAAAAAATATTTCTGAAGAATTTAAAAGAAACATGGAACGTTATCAGTTGTTAAAGTGGGCCCAGTCCTCTTTTAAAAATTTTGAGGTTTTCCCCCCTGGAGCAGGTATTTGTCATCAAATCAATCTTGAATATTTAGCAGAAATTGTATCACAAAAAGAAAAAACCTTATATTTTGATTCTGTTGTGGGCACCGACAGTCACACTACAATGGTTAATGCTCTCTCTGTTATTGGCTGGGGAGTGGGAGGAATAGAAGCAGAATCTGTTATGTTAGGAGAATCTATTTCAATGCTTATTCCAGACGTTTTAGGTGTAAGACTTAAAGGAAAATTAAATGAGGGAATTACAGCGACAGATTTAGTATTACTCATTACAGAGAAGCTCAGAAAATTCGGGGTAGTAGGAAAGTTTGTTGAATTTTTTGGATCAGGTTTGAAATATCTCTCACTATCTGAGCGTTCAACTATTTCTAATATGGCTCCTGAGTATGGCGCTACTTGTGGTATTTTCCCAACTGATGAAGAAACTTTAAGGTATCTTAATATAACAGGTAGAACAAAAGCTCTTACAAATATTGTAAAAAAATACACTCAAATTCAAGGAACATGGGTTGAAGAGGATTCTGAGAAGATTGAGTATAATAATATTTTAGAAATTAATTTAAACGAAATAGAGCCCTGCGTTTCAGGACCTAAAAGACCTCAAGATAGAGTGAAATTAAGAGATGTGAAAAAAATCTTTTTGAAGCAGCTTTCAGAAAGAGAAGAGAAAGGACTAAGTGACCAAGAAAAAAATAAACTTGATCATGGTTCAGTGTGCGTGGCTGCAATAACTAGTTGTACGAATACTTCAAACCCGGAGGTGATGCTCATGGCCGGTTTAATTGCACAAAAAGCAGTACAATTTAAAATAAATGTACCAAACTGGGTCAAAACATCTTTGGCTCCAGGAAGCCAGGTTGTTGAAGAATATTTAGAAAAGTCAAATTTATTGGAACCATTAAATAAATTAGGCTTTAATATTGTAGGTTATGGTTGCACAACCTGTATAGGAAATTCTGGCCCTTTAAGTAAAAAAGTTGAAAAAGAAATTAATGAGAGAAATTTAAATGTGTGTAGCGTTATTTCTGGAAACAGAAATTTTGAGGGTAGAATACATCCACTTGTAAAATCAAATTTTTTAGCCTCTCCTCCTCTTGTAGTAATGTATGCATTGGCTGGAAAAGTAAATTTACAGTTTGAAACAGACCCAATATCTGAAAAAGAGCATATTTTTTTTAAGGACCTTTGGCCTGATGATTTTCAAGTAAAAAAAATTATGAAATCGGTTCTTGATAAAAAAATTTTCACTTCAAAATATTCTAAAATTTCGGAAGGTGACGAAAACTGGAAAAAGATTAAAACAACAAAATCAGAGACATTTAATTGGTCGATTTCTTCAACTTATATTAAAAAACCGCCTTTTTTGGATCTTAAAAAACAAAGCTGTATGTTAGATAATGCAAGACCATTATTGATCTTAGGTGATTCAGTTACTACCGATCATATTTCACCAGCTGGCGTAATCAAAGAAAATAGTTCTGCTGGAGGGTTTTTGTTAAACAGACAAGTTTCTAAAGCAAATTTTAATTCTTTTGGGTCTAGAAGGGGTAATCATGAAGTAATGGTAAGGGGAACTTTTGCCAACATTAGAATAAAAAACAAAATGGTAAAAGAAGAAGGTGGGTTTACTCTTCATCATCCAAGTCAAAAAAAAGGAGAAATTTATGATATTTCTAAAATTTATGAAAGTGAAAACGTACCACTAGTGGTTATTGCTGGTAAAGAATATGGAACTGGTTCTTCTCGAGATTGGGCAGCCAAAGGAACAAAATTGTTAGGCATTAGAGCAGTTATAGCTGAAAGTTTTGAAAGAATACATAGATCTAATTTGGTCGGAATGGGAGTGCTTCCTCTGGAATTTTCAGATGTTTACCTTGATGATTTAAAGTTAGATGGGTCGGAGATTCTCGATTTAGGTTCAATTGAAACGTATATCAAAAAACCAAATTTAAAAAAACAGATTTCGATAAAATATAAAAATGGCCGAGAGATTAATGTAGACGTCAATTCTAGAATTGATACTTGGAATGAGATAAATTTTTTTAAAAAAGATGGAATATTACCCTACGTTTTAGATAAAGTCAGCAAACAATAAAAAAATGAATTTTTCAGCTATACTTGGACCAACTAACACTGGAAAAACATATTTTGCTGTAGAAAGGATGTTAAATTTTAAAAGCGGTATAATAGGCTTTCCTTTGAGATTATTAGCAAGAGAAAACTATGAACTGGCAGCAAAAAAAGTTGGAATTACAAGAGTTGGATTAATAACTGGAGAAGAAAAAATAATTCCAGAAACAGCGCAATTTTTTTTTTGCACAGTTGAAGCTATGCCGACTGAAAAAAATTTTGACTTTGTAGCAATTGATGAGATTCAATTGTCTGCTAACTTCGAAAGAGGCCATCTATTTACTGAAAAAATATTAAATGTCAGAGGCAATAATGAAACTTTATTTTTAGGATCAAGCTCCATTAAAAATTTACTGCTTAGGATATTTCCAAATATAAAGATTAATAGAAGACCAAGATTTTCAGAATTAAAATATTGTGGATATAAAAATCTTTCAAGAATACCTCCAAGATCAGCTATCATTGCATTTTCTCAGATAGATGTATATTCAATAGCTGAAAAAATAAAAAAGTTTAGAGGTGGTGTTTCGGTAGTTACAGGCGCCTTGTCTCCTGAAGCAAGAAATGCACAAGTAAGAATGTTTCAAAATGGAGAAGTAGACTACATTATCGCCACTGATGCAATTGGCTATGGTTTAAATTTGGCAATAAAATATATTTTTTTTACTAGTATAGTTAAATTTGATGGTACTAAAAAAAGATATTTAACAAATGACGAAATTTCTCAAATCGCTGGAAGAGCTGGAAGATATAAAAATTCTGGTTATTTCGGCATTACTCAAAATTTGAAATCCTTGAGTAATGAAATTATTGAATTTGTTGAGGATTATAAAAATACAGAAATTGAAAAGATCTATTGGAGAAACTCTAAACTTTGTTTTAATTCTCCTAAGGAACTTTTAAATAGCCTTAGTGTTAGACCGAAATCAAAAAATTTTATTTTAAAAAGAGATTCAGCAGACCAAAGACATTTAAAAATGCTGACACAAAATAATAGGGTAATAGAAATACTAAAATCAAAGAAAAATAATTTAGAGTTACTGTGGGAAATATGCGGCATTCCAGATTATACAAAAACATTAGACGAATTTCATTCAAGATTACTAATAAAATTGTTCGTTTTTTTAACCGAAAAGAAAAAAACCATTCCTGGAAGCTGGATAGAATTTCAAGTTGAACAGATAAAAAAAGTTACAGATAAAATTTCCTTAATAAATGCAAAAATTGCCCAAATAAGGATTTGGTCTTACATAGCATTTAAAAAAAATTGGATAGAAAAATCAAAAGCAATCCAAAAAAAAATAAAAAATGTAGAAATTTTTTTGTCTAATAAATTACATAAAAATCTAATTAATAAATTTGTAGATTCATCCTTGAGTATTAGAGAAAGTAGAAATGAAAAATATGATTTTTTGCTCTTAGGCAAACAAAAGGATTTAAGTTTAAATAAAAATAAAGTAGGAAAACTTGATGGTTTTAGATTTAAATTTTACGACAATACGTTGCTGTTGGATAATAAATCTCACAGCTACAAGTTAATAAAACAATCTTTGTTTCTAATTTCAAAAAAAGTGGTTAAAGACTTTAGCGAATCTAGTTTTAAATTCTTTCATTTTGATATCTCTGGAAATATTTATTGGGAAAAAAATATCATAGCAAAGTTCACTAAATCAGAAAAAATTCTTTTTCCAAATATAAAAATAATAAGTGATGACTTTTTTTACAGTGAAAAGACAAAATTGGAGTTAAAGTTCCAACAATTTTTAAAATTTCTTCTGAACCAAAATTGTTCTAAGCTTTTATCTTCTTTAGAAGGTTCTAAGTGTAATGAAAGATCAAGTTCCTTTAGAGCACTATGCTTCAATTTATATGAAAATTTTGGATATTGCTCAAAAAAGAAAATGAATCAACACTATAAAAAACTCAATTTTGAAGAATTTTCTTTTTTTAAAAATCTTGGGCTACGCAATGGAAATAAATTTTTTTATTTTAAGGAAGAAAAAAATAACACATTCTCGTTCAGACACATGTTGATAAATATTTTTTTTAATCTCAGATGTGAAAAATCAGTAAATAAAAAATTGATAATGATAAATGAAAAAGATCAAGTGTTAGGAAAAAATTATTTACCAATGTTTGGTTATTGGAAAATTTTTCTATCAGATAAAGCTTACTGGATTCATTATATGCTTTACGAAAAATTAATTGACTTTATTTATTTAAATAAAAAGAGAAAAGTACCTTTAAGCAAAAGACTTTTAGACGATTGTAATAATGAAAGATCATTTGTTAAAAATTGTATAATTAGTGCAGACAAATTCTTAGCAAAGGTAAACGTATAAATATATTTATATTGAACATCTTGAAGAGTGATGAAAAAGTTGTTATATAACATCATCAACTAAGATTGGTACTAAATTAGTTATGCCCTATGTAGTTAAAGATAATTGTATTAAATGTAAATATATGGACTGCGTGGAAGTTTGTCCTGTTGATTGTTTTTACGAAGGAGAAAATTTTTTAGTAATACATCCAGACGAATGCATAGATTGTGGTGTTTGTGAACCTGAGTGCCCAGCAGAAGCTATAAGTGATGATACCTGTGATGATGCAGATCAGTGGTTAGAAATTAATAAAGAATATGCTGAAAAATGGCCTAATATTTCTAAAATGGGTACCCCTCCGTCTGATAGTGATAAATGGAATGGAGTGAAGAATAAATTTAAAGAACATTTCAGTCCAAATCCTGGGAAAGGTTCATAAGCTAGCTATAAATTTAAAATACGGAGGTTGATTTGAATAAAGATAACGATAGTTTAAATTTAGAAGTCGGAGATTTGGTTGTTTATCCAACTTATGGTGTTGGTCAAATTGAAGAATTTGATACACACACAATCGACGGAAACGATCATGATTTTGTTTTAATAAACTTTAAACAAGACAAAATGAAATTGAGAATTCCGATGGAAAAGACTGCTAATTCTGGTTTAAGAAAACTTAGCAATAAAAACAGAATTTCAAAGGCATTAGAAATATTAAAAGAACCACCAAATCAAAAAAAAGATATGTGGATAAAAAGAGCAAAGGAATATGAAAAAAATATTAATAGTGGGGATCCAGTCTTAATAGCAGAAGTTGTAAGAGATCTTCACAAAAATGACGAATCTTTAGAACAACAATCATATTCAGAAAGACAGATCTATCTTACTGCCCTCAATAGATTAAGTAATGAATATGCAGCAGTTGAAAATATAGATAAAAAAATTTCAAAAAAAAAATTAGAAGAAACATTGAACAGTTAATTTTTTTCTTCAATTATTTTTAATTTCTTCTTAGAAGTAAATTCCTTTTGTGTCAATCCATTCAAAATCATAAATAATTCTTTTGATTTTTTTTTCGTTATGCCATTCCTTAGTGTGAAATCATTAAAGCTCTCATTTTTCTTTGGAGACTTTACTACTATTTTGTTTTCATTTAAATTCCCAAAAATAGTACCATCTATCTTTTTCAAAAAATAATATCTACCCTTTATTGGATTTTTTTGCCTTTTTCCTTCAAATTTATTGAAGAGTTTTTTTAAGTCTTTCATTGATGAAGGATGAACATTTTCAACGTCGTATTTCATATTTTTCCAAGAATATAGACTGCTCTTATATTTTAAAAGCTTTTTAACTGATTTATTAATTTCCATATAATCATTAAAGCTAAAACTTATTTTATTAAGAGCATCAATACTAATTTTGTTTGCCTCGTTTTCCTGAAAATGATTATAGTATGGAAGTCTAATTTTTAACGGTGCGTTGATTGAATCTTCTTTATTTTTGGTTTCAGTATATTTTGATATACCTTTATTCCATGAAATATAACTTTTTTTATGTGTTGGATCATGATTTGCTTTAACATGGCCTAATTGGTGAGCTAGCAGACCAGCTAACTCTGATTCATTATTACACAAAATAATTATTCCTCTAGTAATATAAATATTTTTTTTATTTGCTGAAAAAATATTTAAACTAGGGGAATTTAAAACATAAAAATTTAAATCATGTTCGTTTAATTGCATTGAATTTGAAATAAGTTTGCCAATAGATGTAATATAATTTTGTAATATTGAATTTTCATAAATTCCACCAAACTCATTTAGAAAATACTCATGACTACCAAATTCGATTTGTTCAAGTTTACTATTATTTTGACAACTCAAAAGAAATGATGAAAGAAAAAAAATAAAAATTAGTTTTAATTTTTTTGTTACTAGCATTAAATTATGTGATACTTTAATTGACTAGATTTTAATGCATAATTAACATTTATATATGAATTTTTTTTTTTTAATAATATTATTATTAACCCCTGCAGATAGACTAGCTTCAAAAGATCAAAATCCTAAATTGTCTATCGGTTCTGGAATTTACAATTTTTTGGAACATGGAAGCGAGCCATTTAATTCATCTTCTATAGGATACAATGTAGAATTATTTTCTGGAAGAAAATACTTTAATTTTTTGAAGCCGTTTATAGGTTTCTTAGGAACAACAGAATCAGCATATTATGGATATTTTGGATTAAGCAGTGATTTATACTTTTCAAAATGTAAGTGTGTTGTATTGACTCCCAGTTTGGCGGTTGGCACATATTCAGATGGAGATGATATTCGACTCGGTCATACAATAGAATTTAGAAGCGGTGGAGATATTACCTACAGATTTAGAAACAATGTCAGAGTAGGATTAGGAATTTTTCATATTTCTAATGCAGGTTTGGGATACAAGAACCCTGGATCAGAACAAATAATATTTAAATACCAAATACCACTTAGAAGATGATAAATAGTTTTATGAAAAATTTGCTTTTTTTATTTGTTTTTCTTTTTTCTTTTCCTTTAAAATCAAAAGACAATGATCATAGAATTTCAGTTGGAGTCGGACAATTTAATTTTATGGAGGATGGAACTAGCCCTTATAACAAAACTTCAGAGATGTTAAATTTAGAAGTACATAGTGGAAAAAAAATATTCAACTTAATTAAACCCTTTTTGGGATTTTTGGGAACCTCTGCTGGAACTTATTACGCTTATGGAGGTTTTGGAATTGATGGTTACTACACAAAGAAAAAAAATATCATCCTAACGCCCAGTGTTGCATGTGGATATTATAAAGATGGAAGTGAAATAAAAGCTGGAAATCATATGGAATTTTATATTGGCATTGATTTATTTTATAGATTTAAAAATAATGTTCGTCTAGGAGCAGGAATATTTCATATATCCAATGCTGACAGTGGGTATAGAAACCCAGGTTCAGAAACACTGGTGATTAAATATCAAATTCCGTTTTGACTTTAATTTTTTTTCTGTTTTATATAAACTATGGTCTTATAGTTAAATTGGATATAACAAGTCCCTCCTAAGGATTAGTTTCTGGTTCAAGTCCAGATAAGATCGCCAAATAAACAGGGTTTGTATGAACAAAAACTTGAAAGACTTTTTTCAAACACAGATAACTGAACACGAATTAGTTATTAAAAAACTTAAGATCGATACACAAGAAAGCTTTTTAAACATTGTGGACATATGTTTTAAAGCCATAAAAAAAAGAAGAAAAATAATCTTTTTTGGGAATGGAGGCAGTGCTTCAGATGCGCAACATCTTTCTACTGAATTAACAGTGAGATTTAATAAAAATAGAAAAGCAATTCCAGCATTATCCCTTTCAACAGATACCTCGACACTCACTGCCATAGGTAATGATTTGGGATTTGATTTTTTATTTTCTAGACAACTTGAGGCACTAGGTCAGAAAGATGATGTTGTAATTGGAATTTCTACATCAGGGAAAAGTAAAAATGTAATTAGAGCCCTTAAATTTGCAAGAGAAAATCAGATGAAGACAATAATTTTCACTGGAAGAAATACAGAATTAGTCAAAAAATTTACTGATGAAATCATTTCAGTTCCGGCTAAGAATACCTCCAGAATTCAAGAGGCGCATATACTCATAGGTCAAATGTTGTGTAATGCTTTAGAATACAAATTGGGTCTATCTGAATTAGTAAAAGAGGAAATGTTTAAGTAAAAATGAAGAGTAAGATATTTAATAATTCATTTATTATTCTGATTTTTTTCTTTATTCTTTCATGTAATAGTGAGATAAGTTTTTTGGAAAAATCTCAAGGAAAAACATTCTTTTATGAGGTTATTTTTCGGGATAAAGAAAATAAACGAAATGTTTACAGACAGAGTTTATCTTTTTTATCTATTTCAGACAATCTACTACCTGTTTTAAAAAATGATGGAGAGGTACTTTTTTTTTCACAAAATGAAAATGGGATAATAAAAAAAACTTTAAATAATAGTATTTCAAAAATTGTCTTGGCATTTCCTGTTGAAGTTGGAACAAAATGGAAAACCAATGATAAAACAACTTTGCAAATGAAATTAGGATATGACAGAGTTTATAACACTAATTTGCCATTGGAGTTAGAAAACATAATTGAAAAAACAAACGATACCGTTTCAATAAATGGAAAAAAGATCAAAAATTGTATTAAAATATCAAGTCGTGGAATGACTAGTTTTAATCCTGGCCCCCCTCTAAGCAATATAAAAATAGAAGTTTCAATAGAAACCTGGTATTCTAGAGACTTTGGAATTGTTAAATATATCAGAGAAGAAACATCAGATTCAGAAACTATGGGAAAGATATCATATGATAAGACTATGATTATTGACAACTAGGCAAATTTTGTGACAAAATTGAAATTTGAATAATTTTTTCTAAAAAAAATAAAAAATGATGACCATTGATGTTTTATACCAAAATATTAAATAATATATAGTACGATGGGATTAAAATAGATAAATGAAAAAGAAGTTTGGACTATATGATGATAGCATAGAAAAAAGTAGTTGTGGGGTTGGATTTTTAACACGAAAAGACGGAAAACAATCTCATAAAATCTTAGAATATGCACATGAAGCACTATGTTCGGTACCTCATAGAGGAGGTATGTCTTCTGAAGGTGTTGGCGACGGAGCTGGTATTTGTATTGACCTATCGACAGATTTTTTTAGAGAGATCACATCGAAAAAGCTTAAACCTGAAAAGTTTTGTGTTGGAAACTTTTTTCTTCCCGACCAAAAGAGATATCATTCTGATGCTCAAGAACTAATTGAAAATACCTTAAAAAATAAAGGTATGAACCTAATCATGTCAAGAATGATTCCTGTTAATTATAAATGTTTAACTCCAGCTTCAAGAAATTTACAACTTTTAATAAAACAATGGATTTTTGAAACACCCATAAATTTAAATTCTTCAGATATCGAAGGTGTTACTCATCAAGCACTTCTTGATATAGAGCAGATTGCTTTTCAATCAAAAAAATTGCGAGGACTATATCCATTATCACTTTCAACAAAAGTTCAAGTTTTAAAGGGCAGACTTAATTCCAATGAATTAATTCCTTATTTTTTAGATCTACAAAATAAAAAATCAAAAGATTCATTCTCTATATTTTCATACAAGATTTTCAACCAATACTGATCCACACCCTTCTATGGCACAACCATTTAGGATGATGGCACATAATGGAGAACTTAATACTGATAATAAGAATAGATTATCAGAAAACGCTATTTTTAAAGCAAGGCAAAAAAATATTGTAAGACCAGCAGGACAATCTGATAGTTGTCGGTTTGACCAGACTTTAAAAAATCGAATTGCTGAAGAAGATTTAGATATTGTGTCAGCAATAGTTTGTATGATGCCACCAGCATGGGAGAATAATAAAAAGTTATCAAAAAAAATAAGATCTATGTTTGAGTTTTTTTCCTTATATGAAGAGAAAAATGATGGACCTGCGGCTGTGATCTTTGGAGACGGTGTAATTATTGGTGCTTGCTTAGATAGACTTGGGTTACGCCCCTTAAGAACAGTTGAAACTCATAAATATGTTTCAGTTATGTCAGAAGCTGGTCAAATTAATTTTCCAGAATCCAGCGTTATTAAAAGAGGTAGAATAGAAGCTGGTGGAATTTTTTATTATGATCACAAAAAAAAGAAACTATTTGATACAGACGATACACATTCTATGCTTGCAAAAAAAAAAGACTATATAGGATTGCTAAAAAGGCATGCCATAAAATTATCTAGTATTAACATAAACGAACCGGCAACTTTTGAAAAGTCTGAAGCAGATTTAGCTAATGCAGGAAGATATGTTGCTTATTACCAAAACCAAGAAAGTTTAAAATTTTTAATTGATCCTATACTAGAAAACGGTGTAGAAAAAGTTTCAGCTATGGGATATGGAAATGCAATAAATGCATTGTCTGACTCGGAAGGGGGGATGGCCAAATTTTTTTCCCATAGGTTTTCTCAAGTTACGAACCCCCCATTAGACCCAATCAGAGAGTCGGATGGGATGACATTGCGAATGGCACTGGGTCCTAAAGTTAATTTAAAAACAGATATGGTTCCTCAAATTGTTTTGGATTCCCCCATTCTTCTAGAAAAAGAATTAAACGTATTAAAAAATCAAAAACTACTACCTGTAGAGTGTTTTGATTTTACATATAAACCAAATTACAAAAATTCTAAAGAAAATGAAAAAGCTCTTGTGATTGCATTAAAAAAATTATCACAAAAGGTTAACAATTTTGTATCTTCAGGTGGTGGGATTGTAGTATTGAGTGATAGAAGTGTAAGTTCAAAGCGTGCGGCGATTCCAATGATATTGACTGTCTCAGCTATCAACCAAAGTTTAATTTCAGCTGGGTTAAGATTTAAAACATCAATAATTGTTGAAAGTGGACAAATTTCTTCCCCACACCATGTAGCATGTGCACTTGGATTTGGTGGCTCTGCAGTTTATTCTATTTGTTCTGAAATGAGAAGTAATGATAAATTCCACAAAAATAAACAAAAATCACAAGAAAACTTTAAAAAGGCCTGTGAAAAGTCTCTTATGAAAATTATGGGAAAAGTTGGACTTTGCACTGTTGAAAGCTATTCAGGTGGAGAATTTTTCGAATCCAATTTTTTAAACACTAATGATCTAACTTTAAAACAGTTTTTTCCAAATATTTCCTCACCTGTTGGTGGTGTTGGTTTTTCTGACATAGCGCAAAGTATAGTAAATTGGCATTCCAAATCAAAAAAAGTTTCTGACGAATCTGAAATTCCTATAGTTGGATTATTTAAGGAAAGAGCGGAAGGAGCTGGACACTCTTATGGATTAACTGCTGTAAGAGGATTTCTAGAGATGACTGACGAGAAAATTTTTTTTAAGAGAAAGAAACTTGAAGACCATCAAGAGAATATGCGTTTATTAACTCTTAATAAGATGTACAACTCATTTGGTCTAAGTGACAAAGATTTTAAGAATACTAACTTCGAAAAACTAAACAACCAGCAAATTAATAAATTCAAAGTAACACCTGGTTATCGTTCATTTTCTAAAATGTTAAAAAATGAAAGGGAATTAAGACCAGTTGCTTTGAGAGACATTTTATCATTTCCTATTGATCTTGGAACGTTGGAAACAAGAGATGACTTTTTGGGAAAAATAAAACTTTTCTCAAAAAAAGGAAACAATAATTTTTTATTTCAAAATTTAGTCATTAGTAATAAACAAAATTCTTTTTCACTGAGTTTAAAATGCGAAGTTCACAAGAAATATTCTAAGCATTTAGAGCTTTCAAAGGCACTTCAAGAAGTGTTTAAAAGAAAAATAAAAATAAAAGAGGTCAGTGAGAAAAATATTTTATTGGAAGCCAACTCAGATGCTCAAGAATTTTTATCTCAAATTCTTTCTTCACCAGACCCAGTTAATTTGAAACAAGTTCAGAGAGCAAGCGAAATTACAAAAACTTTTACATCGGGTGCAATGAGTCACGGAGCTTTAGTCTCATCAGCACATGAAGCAATTGCTCATGGAACTAATATGGTTGGTGCTTTTTCGAATAGTGGTGAAGGTGGAGAACATATGTCAAGGTATGGAACTATTAGAGCATCTAAAATAAAACAGTTGGCATCAGGACGTTTCGGTGTATGGGCGGGATATTTAGCAGATCCAATGCTTGAAGAAATTGAAATAAAAATAGCACAGGGAGCAAAACCTGGAGAAGGTGGACAACTACCAGCAACTAAGGTAAATGTCGAAATTGCTGCTGCTCGAAATGGAACACCTGGAGTTGAATTAGTCTCACCCCCTCCTCATCATGATACATATTCAATAGAAGATCTGGCTCAACTTATTCATGATGCAAAAGCAGCGAGAGTACGAGTCATTGTAAAGTTAGTGTCCTCTGTAGGGATTGGAACGATTGCTGTTGGTGTAGCAAAAGCTGGAGCTGATGTAATAAATATTGCTGGGAATACTGGGGGTACAGGTGCGGCAAACGTTACTTCTCTTAAGTATGCAGGACGTGCAGTTGAGATTGGGTTGAGTGAAGTTCATCAGGCTTTGTGCGCTAATAATTTACGAGAAAAAGTTTTACTAAGGTGTTCTGGTGCCCATCAGACGGGAAGTGATGTAATTAAATCTGCAATACTAGGTGCTGATAGTTTTGAGTTTGGTACTACTGCAATGATGATGATGAAATGTGTTATGGCTAAAAATTGTAACATTAAATGTCCAGCAGGTCTTACTACAAATGCTGAAGTCTTCAACGGAGACGCTAGAGCACTTGCTCAGTTTTATTTAAACGTGGCCCATGAAGTGCGAGAAATATTGGCAAAAATTGGTTTCAAATCTCTAAAAAAAATAAGAGGACATACAAATCTTCTTCATTTGACGAATTCAAGTTCAACAGTTGGCGAAGTTGATTTGCGGGACATGTTAAAAGAAATTAAAACCAAAAAAATTAAGAGTCCAATTTATTTAGAAAAAGATTTTTCCATTGACGATAAATTTTATAATCTAGTAAAGAAAAACTTATTTTCTAAAAATTCTAGAAATATAGATTTAGGTAAAGGCCTGATTCTAAGTAACAGAAACAAAACTTTTGGCGGACAGCTTTCAATTGATATTGAAAGATTAATAAATCATGAAAAAGCTAAGCTTAAATTTAATTGCGTTTTTAAATCTAAAACAGGAAGAAATTTTTTAGACAAAGATACAATTACAATTCAAACAAAAGGATCAGCAGGTCAATCATTTGGAGCATTTTGTAATAATGGTATGAAGCTAATTCATACTGGTACATGTAATGATGGTGTCGGGAAATCATCTTGTGGCGGAGAGATCATTATTAAAAATCCATGCATTAATTCAAAAGATAAAGGCAGACAAGTGTTAATTGGAAACTTTGCTCTGTTTGGATCTACAGGAGGTAGACTGTTTGTTGAGGGACAAGCCGGAGATAGATTTGCTGTAAGGAATTCTGGAGCAGTCTCTGTAATCGAGGGTGTTGGAGAATATTGTGCTGAATATATGACAAATGGGACAATTCTAAATTTAGGAAAATTTTCAAGGGGTTTCGGGAATGGAATGTCTGGAGGTTTTGCTTATCAATATGATCCCCTCAGGTTACTTGATGATAACATAAGCAAAGAATCAGTGTTTTTAAATTATCTGAATAAGAAATCAGAAATATCTAAAATGCACGAGAATACAATTTTTAATCTTTTAAATTGGCATTTGTATGCTACTGATTCTAAAAAAGCGAAATATATATTAAAAAACTGGTCAGTTGAAAAGTACAATATGGCTATAATTACTCCAAAAGCATTTTTACAGTATCAAGATTACGAAAGTATTTTAGAGAGTAAGGCAAGAAAAGATTTAATTGAAGAACTTTCTGAAGCTATGTCTGTTTTTCAAATTGAAAAATTCAAAAAAGCTTGGCGCAAGGGAGAAAAAATTTTAATGGGAGAAGTGCCAAGAAAAAAACAAAGTAATTCAATTAAAAAATATGAACTTCTAAATAATTGGATGGTCCTTGATTCTGCCCAAAAAATTGCATTGAAAAACTCTAAGAGCGAAAATCAAGTTAGTGATCTTGAAATAAATGAGATTGTTCAAAATTTAATATTAACTGAAGATTTCAAACTAATGAATAGTTTACTAAAACATTCGAGAGAGGCAATCTCCCATTATTCCGACAAAGAACTTGCCGTTATGATAGCTAATAAAAGATTGAATGATTTCAAAAAAGCTTTAACTTTAAGAAATGTCTTAGGTATGGAAAGTATGAGCACTTACGGATGGATTATCCACCAAGATAGAAAAAATATTACAGCTATGCATAAAATACCAGATTACGAAGAACTTTTTTGCAATCAAATACTTTCAGATTTAGTTGTAAATAGTTAGATCGTTACCATTTAATTATTAAGTATAAAGAAATGTCGAAAAATAAATCTATAAATTTAAAAAAAGTAGAAGAAATTGTTGGAGAAAAAAACACCGGAGATATTCCTTTCTTCCCTGATAAAGCTCCATTTTCTTCAAATCAAAAACAATGGATTTCTGGTTTTTTAGCTGGTATTAAAGAGAATTTAAACAATAAAAATTTTTCCAAAGAAACTGAAAAAATTAAAATAAATTTTCTATATGGAACACAAACAGGAAATTCAGAGTCACTTGCGAGGAATGCAGCAGATTTAGCTTCAAAAAATAACTTTGATAGCAATCTTTTATCTTTAGATGATGTTTCGATGGATCAATTACAAGAAATGGAAAAAGCTGTTTTTGTGATTTCCACCTATGGTGAGGGGGAGATGCCTGACGGTGCACAATTATTTTGGGAATCTTTGTCTTCAGAGATTGCCCCGAAACTTAATAATTTAAGTTTCGGAGTAATTTCATTAGGTGATACTAGTTATGAAATGTTCTGTAATGCAGGAAAACTTTTAGATTTTAGATTAGAGCAATTAGGGGCAAAAAGAGTTAGTAAAAGAATTGATTGCGACGTTGATTACGAAATTCCTTCTAATGAGTGGCTAAAATCTACCCTTCCATCTTTTGGTGGGGTTAAAGAATTAAATGTTACAGAAAAAAATACCAAAGACGAATTATTTTCTTGGAGCAAAAGAAATCCATATTTTGCAGAAATTTCAGCTAATTTGTTACTGTCAGGTAATAAGTCAAACAAAGAAATTAGACATTATGAAATAGAGTTGGCGGAAAGTGGAATTCGATACGAAGTTGGCGATACCCTTAACGTATTTCCAACCAATTCAAGAAAACTTGTAGGAGAGATTCTAAAAAAACTAAAATTAAATAATAACTTTAAACCCTACGGATTTCAAAATACTATTCATTATCTTCTAATGAATAAGTTTGAAATACTCTCACCTAGTAAAGATTTAGTTAACTATATATTACGAAATTCAAAAATTAGTACGATGCAAAGACTCTTAGAATCTGGAAATAGTAAAGAACTTGATTCTTTTTTGTGGGGTAAGGATGTGCTTGATCTTTTGAGTTTGGATAATAATGTTTCAATTCCACCTGAAGAATTCTTGAGTTTGTTAAAACCATTACAACCAAGAGCTTACTCTATATCATCAAGCCAAAAAATGTATAAAGATCAAATCCATTTAACAGTTTCCACCGTAAAATGGGAATATTCGAAAAGAGTTCATGAAGGAGTATGTTCTAATTTTCTTTCTAATTCTGAAGAAACTATAGATAATGCTGGAATATTTGTAAGTCAAAATCAATCATTTAGATTACCTGAAGATAATTCTATTCCAATTGTTATGATTGGTCCTGGTACTGGTGTTGCACCATTTAGGGCTTTTTTACAAGATAGAAAAGTAAGAGGGGGTAGTGGAAAAAATTGGTTATTTTTTGGAGATCAAACCAGAAAAAATGATTTTATTTACGAAAAAGAAATTACTGATTTTAAAAAAGATGGAATCTTGACAAACCTTGACCTGGCCTTTTCAAGGGATCAAAAAGAAAAAATTTATGTACAACATCGAATGTTAGAATCTTCGAAAGAATTATTTGATTGGATAGAAAATGGCGCTTACGTTTACGTTTGCGGCGATGCTAATTATATGGCTAGAGACGTAGACAAAGCTTTGTATAATTTAATTCAGAAGTCTAGTAACCTAAACGATGATAAAACCAACGAATATATGAATAATCTTAAACGTGAGAAAAGATATCTTAGAGATATTTATTAATTTAATTTTGATGTAATATATATTTTTTGAATAGTTATTTAGATGTCTAATGCTAATAGTTTAGATTTGAATAAAAATATTAGTAAGTACAATGAAAAAAGATTTATAAATAGAGAGCTTTCATGGCTTTCTTTTAACAGAAGAGTTTTGAATGAGGCAAAAAATAAAAATTATCCAATTTTAGAGAGATTAAGATTTTTATCAATTTCAGGAAATAATCTTGACGAATTTCACATGGTCAGAGTTGCTGGAATTGCAAGACAAATTCGAGAAAATATTAAAGAAAAAAGCTCTGACGGTAGAACGCCTCGTCAGCAACTTCTAGATGTAATTTTTAGTATGAAAGATTTGTTAGAGGAACAACAACATGTATGGCATTCACTTAAAAAGAAACTGGAATTTCACAATTTAAAAATTATTAATTCAAAACAAGATTTAAAAAAATTTTCTTACAAAATTTCAAATATATTTGACGAAGAAATCTTCCCTACTTTAACTCCGCTTGCCATTGACCCAGCTCATCCCTTCCCTTTTCTCCCAAACTTAAGTTTGACATTAATACTCTCATTAATTAACAGAGATAAAAAAAAAGTCTCAGCTCTTGTAACTTTCCCACAAACCCAAAAAAGGTATTTTAAACTTAATAATAAAGAAGATACTTTTATAAGTACTGAGGATATTATTTTACTAAATATTCATAAGCTTTTTCCAGAATTTAATTTACTGGAATCAGGATTAATAAGAGTGATTCGAGACAGTGATATTGAGTTTGAAGAAGAAGCAGAAGATTTAATGCAATCTTTTGAAATAGCTCTAAAAAAAAGAAGATTAGGGTCAGTTATTGGGCTTTATGTTAAAGAAAATATTGGAGAAAAAATATTGAATTTTGTAAAAAAAGAACTCGGAGTAAGAGATAATGGATTGTTTAAAGTGAAATCTTTACTAGATGTCGAATCGGTTGGTCAAATTATAGATTTGACTGATTTAGATTTGGTATTTAAAAAATTTTATCCAAGGTATCCAAAAAGGATAAAAGATTTTTCTGGAGATTGTTTTAAAGCTATAAAGAAAAATGATTTGATACTACACCATCCTTTTGAAACTTTTGATGTTGTGATTAATTTTTTAAATCAAGCTGCAAATGATCCAAATGTAATTTCAATAAAGCAAACACTTTATCGAACAAGTTATAATTCACCAATTGTAAGCGCCTTAATTGAGGCTTCAAATAATGGAAAGGCTGTGACGGCTATTATAGAAGTAAAAGCTCGTTTTGATGAAGAAAAAAACATCAAATGGGCAAAAGATTTAGAAAAAGCAGGTGTGCAGATTGTTTACGGTTTTGTTAGTTTGAAAACGCATGCAAAAATATCAATGGTTACAAGAAGAGAGAGAAATAAAATTATAACGTATAATCATTTTGGAACTGGGAATTATCATCCATTGACGGCAAAAGTTTATACAGATTTGTCATTTTTTTCATGTAACGAGGAATTAGGAAAGGATTCTGGAAAAATTTTTAACTTTATAACTGGTTATGCAAAGCCGGAAAACCTATCGCAAATAGTGTGTTCACCGCTTGGTCTTAGAACAAAATTAATTGAGTTAATTAACAAAGAAGTCACTAACAAAATAAAAAACCTTGATTCAGGAATATGGATTAAAATAAATTCTCTCATTGATCCTGAGATTATAGATGCCTTATATTACGCATCCCAAATGGGTGTAAAAATTGAATTAATAGTGAGGGGAATTTGTGGACTAAGACCTGGAATTAAAGGCCTCTCAGAAAATATTAGAGTAAGAAGTATTGTTGGAAGATTTTTAGAGCATAGCAGAATTTATTGTTTCTCAAATGGCAATAAGATGCCTTCTAGAAAAGTTAAAGTTTATATTTCGTCCGCTGATTTGATGACGCGAAATCTTGACAGAAGAGTAGAAACTTTTATACCTATTCTTAATCGGAAGGTCCATGAACAAATTTTAGACCAGATAATGACTAATTATTTAAAAGATAATACTAATACTTCAGAATTAAAAGGGGATGGAACTTATGAGAAGATTAGAAACTCTAGCAAACAATTTTCATCACATGAATTTTTCTTAAAGAATTCTTCTCTATCTGGAAGAGCCGCAAATAAAGTGAAAAATGAAGATTCAAAATAATCAAATAAAGAATACTCCATTTTCAATTATAGATATAGGATCTTTCTCTATTAGGTTAGTTGTCTACGATTCATTGTCAGTTGCAGCAAGAACATTATTTAATGAAAAAGTTATCTGTAATCTTGGAAAAGTAGTTGCTGTTAATTCAAAAATAGAGGGTAAAGAACTTAAATTTATGTTAGATGTTTTGGATAGATTTGTTAGTATTTCTAAATCTATGAATAGTCAAACACCAACATTCCTTGCCACGTCAGCAATTCGGATATCTCAGAATAGACTTCAAATCGAAAAAATTATCAGAGATAGATTTGATGTTAACTTAAAAGTTCTTTCTGAAGAATCTGAGGGTAAATTTTCCGCGCTAGGAATACTTTATAGTCATAAAAATGTTACCGGCATAGTTGGAGATCTCGGGGGTGGAAGTCTCGAATTAACGTGTGTAAATGATGATATAAATTTTTTGGGCTCCTTAAAATTGGGCTATGCATTTTTAGAAAATATTGGGAAACCTTTTAGTTATTCAGTTAATGATCATATAGTTAAAAGTTTAAAAAAAATCAAAAATCATGGGTATAGAAACTTCTATGCTGTTGGAGGTTCATTTAGAGTAATTGCTAGGCTATATATGTTCTTAAAGAAAATAAATCTTAAAGTTGTACAGGATTTTTCAATTTCATCTCAGAATATAAAAAATATTTTAAAAAAAAACTTAGTGACGAAAAATAATAAAATTAATACGGACTTACTTTTGAACGTCACAAAAAGTAGAAGAAATTCATTACCTTATGCTTTAAATGTTTTAGAACATATGATTTTATTTTTTAACGTGAAAGATGTTTACTTTTCCAGTTCTAGCATTCGTGAAGGATATATTAATAGTTTAATCAAAGGATCAAATAACGATGCATTTCTTTTTCAGATACAAAGACTGGCAGATCAAACCATGACATCTTCTATGGCTAACGGATTATTTAAATGGCTAAAAGATGTTTCAAGCACTTTTAATATCAGTGATGATATTCTTATGTCAGCTTGTTGGATATCTAATATAGCATGGGATGTGCATCCTGAACATAGGAGAATGTATGGTCTAGAGAGAATTTTATGGTATCCTTTTTATGGTATAAGTAGAAAAGAAAGAATTGAACTAGCTTTTATTATGTATTTTAGGCACTCAAATGGAATCAAGGATAAGAGTGTAGAAGAGTTTTACAATCAAATTGATGATGATAAAAAGAATTTGTGTAAATTTATTGGCCAATGTTTAAGGTTAGCCCACCACATAACTGGTGGCATTTCAACAAAGAATCTAAAACTTTGCATTCTTAAACTTAAAAAAAATTCATTAAAACTAATTGTTAAAAATAAACATTCAATCTTTTACGGAGAAGCAATACCAAGAGGTTTAAAAAACGCAGCTAACGCAATATCTGTAGAAAGCTCTGAAATTAAATTTGTTTAAAAAATAGTCAAATTTAATAATGGCTATTTATTCTTATCACTAGTTTTTAAATTATAAGCTTCTAGTTTGTCTTGATATTCTTTTTCACTAAGACTATGCCAACCTATGCATTTTCCAGTCGGCGATCTTCCGCAACCGCAGTCATTACTATTATTCATTTTCAAATCTCCCATCTTTAAAAATTACAATAAAGATTTATATTATCATTTTTAAATTTTAAAACAATAATTTTAACTTATAATAATACGATGAAAAAGATAACAGTATTTTATGATGGAAATTGTAATTTATGTAATTCAGAAATTAAATTTTACAAAAAACTTGATCTCAAGAAAACTTTTAAGTGGGTTGATATTAATTCCAAGGTAGATGTTCTTAGTAATTATAATATTGATTTCGAAGATAGTTTAATGTATCTGCATGCAATTGACAAAAATGGAGACAAAAAAATTGGTGTTGATGCTTTTATCATAATTTGGAATGAATTTAAGTATTTTAAAATTTTATCTTCGATAGTCAGCATTACACCATTTAAAAAATTTTCTAATATCATTTATAACTTCTGGGCCAGAAGAAGATTTAAAAAAATTAAAAAAAGTTGTAATGTTTAGTTTTGTAAGATTCAAAAAGGATGATTATTTAAGATGTTAACTGATCTTCTACCTCTTTTTGCCTTTGGTCCTATTCTATTAGCCGGAATCCTTCTTGTCGGTTTGAGAATTTCAGCAAAATTTGCGATGCCATTTGTGTTTTTATTTACAGTAGGTATTGCGCTTTTTGTTTGGGAAATGAGCTTTTTAAGAGTTTTGGCTTCGACTATTCAAGGTTTAATAATTACGGTTGGTATTCTATGGATTATTTTCGGAGCTATCATGCTTCTAAATACGCTTAAATATTCTGGGGCGATGTTAACTATTCGAAAAGGTTTTTCACAGATAAGTTCAGATAGGAGAATTCAAGTAATACTGATTGCGTGGTTGTTTGGTTGTTTTATAGAAGGTGCTTCAGGTTTTGGAACGCCAGCAGCAGTAGCAGCACCATTAATGGTAGCCGTAGGATTCCCGGCTTTGCCAGCAGTTGTGTTTGGCTTGATGATTCAATCCACACCTGTTTCCTTCGGTGCTGTTGGCACACCAATGCTTGTAGGAGTTCAAGGTGGGCTAGATAAGATTGCAATATCTGAAGAATTAGCGCTTAAAAACGTTCAATGGGAATCTTTTTTTGATCTTATAGTATCAGAGGTTACAATAATTCATGCAATTTGCGGAACTTTTATGCCTATTATGTTAATAGTTATCATGACAAGATTTTTTGGAAAAAATAAATCATGGACTGAAGGACTATCAATATTTCCTTTTGCAATTTTTGCAGCACTCAGCTTTACAATACCATATCTTTTATCTGGTATTTTTTTAGGGCCAGAATTTCCATCAATAATTGGTGGGTTGACTGGACTATCAATTGTAATTTTCGCAATTAAAAGAAACTTTTTAATTCCAAAAGATTCTTGGGATTTTGCTCATTCTAGTGATTGGCCAATATCGTGGATGGGAAATATGGAAACATCACTTGAAAGTATATCTCAAAAAAAAATTAGTAATGTTTTAGCTTGGTTTCCATATGTTTTCCTTGCATCTTTACTTGTGTTCTCAAGAACTTATGAACCATTATCAGATTTTTTGAAATCAATAAATTTAGAATTTAATAGCATTTTTAATGAAGAAAAAATCAATGCAAGTTTGAAGTTTCTTTATTTACCTGGAGGTATATTGGTATTTGTATGTTTAGTAACATTTATAATTCACAAAATGAAGCCTGAGGAAATATTTAAAGCAATAAGCGATTCGACAAAAACAATTTTTAGTGCTGGTTTTGTTTTAATTTTTACAATACCTCTTGTAAGAATAATGATCAATTCAGGATTGAATGCTCAAGAAATTGAGAGCATGCCAATAGCTATGGCTGAGGGAATGTCTAGGTTAATGGGAAATTTTTATCCATTGGTTTCACCTTTAATAGGCGCAGTTGGAGCATTTCTTGCCGGATCTAACACTGTAAGTAACTTAATGTTAAGTCAATTTCAATTCGAAACTGCAAACCTATTAGGTTTATCTGGTGCACTAATGGTTGCAGCACAGAGTGTAGGGGCAGCTGCAGGAAACATGATTGCAATCCACAATGTAGTAGCAGCGTCGGCAACTGTCGGTCTATTGGGGAAAGAAGGTCAAATTCTTAGAATTACAATAATACCTACAACATATTATTTAATTTTTTCTGGATTGATAGTTTTAACGCTTATCTACTATTTTAAAATACCAGATCCTTTGTTAGATATTTGATAAAGAATAAATTATTGTGCAGTCCATCCACCGTCAATAATTAAACTTGTTCCTGTAATCAATGAAGAGGCTTCAGATGCCAAAAAAACAAAAGATCCCATTAATTCTTCAACTTGACCTAATCTTCCTAAAGGAATTTTTGAAATAACTTCTTTTTTAAACTCTTTGTTTTTTAAAAAAGGTTTTGTTAAAGACGTTTCTATAAAAGTAGGACAAATAGAATTTACCCTAATACCTTTTGGTGCAAGTTCAATCGCTAAAGATTTAGTTAAACCCTCTAATGCGAATTTTGAAGAACAATAAATTGTTCTACCTTGAGCACCAACATGACCCATTTGAGAAGAAACATTTATTATTGATCCATTTAAACCATTTTTTAACATTTTTCTTACAACAATTTTTGTAAGCTGGAAAACAGATTTCACATTCAATGACATAATATGATCTAAACTTTTACTTTTAAAACTAATGAATTCGGATGGTTCATTTGATCCGGCGTTATTTACTAGGATATCAAAAGGACTTTCATCATTTAGAAAACTTTCAATATCTTTAATATTTGATACGTCCAGAACCTTATAGTAAGCTTTATGACCTTTTTCAGAAATATAATTTTGAAGAGAATCTAAATCTTTTTTTGTTCTAGAGACCATAACTACTTCTGAACCTGCCTCTGCAAGGGCAATTGATGCACCCAATCCAATTCCTTTGCCAGCACCAGTAACCAGTGACCTCTTATTGTCTAGACGAAAACTTGGGGTTGTTGGAAAATTCATAATTATTTTAAATTATTCTTATAATATAATATTTTGATCCCTCTATAAAGCTCTTGTTCTTTATTTATTTAAAGTTGATTTAACCGGGTTTCAAATTAATGCCAACAAACAAGACTTTTGCTAGATGATTTATTTTTTGTGACTATCATGTGCGACGGTGGAAAAAATTCAATTTGAGTAATCTCTGTATTTTCTAAATTTTTTGATATTTCTATTAAATAAAATGTATAAGAATAATCAATTGGGCTACTTTTTTTTTCTATGGTTCCGTTACCAGTAAAAGTATCTTTATTAGTTTTATAAAATTTTAAAGATATTTCTTTTTTAATTTCATTATCTTTAAAATTAGGTAAAAAAAACTCTAATACTGGACCATTTTCGTCAGCGCAAGTATAGACTAAATTTTTATGATCCTTTGTATGAACAACATCGTTCTTTAGAGAAAATAAAAAAAATAATATTAAAAAAAGCTTTTGCATTTCTGAATAATTTAATAAACGTTTTTTTACTAAAGTAAAGTTATTAAAAAATTGCTTTAAATTATAAATTTAACATAATTTTCGCTCAAATTTTGATTTATTCCAGCTATTTGATTTAGTTTTTCATCAAATAAGTAAAAATTACTCCAACTATTAATTTTAAATTTAATATTTTTTTTATTGTATTTTTTTGGTAATTTGTAACTTAATCCAATTCTCTCCTTTAATATTCCTTCTAAAACATTCACTTTCCAAATTTCACAATTATGAAGATATAAAGATCCTGGTCTAACCTCATAACCTGCTTCAAGTTTTATTGGAGATCTCTTTTGATGTTTTTTTGTCCATTTATAACCGGTTTCCTTTCTTTCGGAGAAATCAAAAGATTTGTCTTTTTTCACTATAAAGGAGTTTTCAATTCCTCCTAGCGACAGCATTTTTCCGTTTTTACAATCAAAACCACTATAAATTAGCATTTGTAAAAAAACAGGCAATATACACGTAGAGATATGACCTTCAACAAATCTTTCAACAGGATGTTTTGGGCCTGAAATTATAAGAACTCCATCGTCACTTAAAATGTCAAAAATTTTATCTAGGAAAAAACCGATGTTTCTCTGATGTTCAACTACATGAGAACAAAATATGACATCATATTTTTTTTTGAACTTGTAATCATTAAAATCAGCATTTATTTCAGCATTTTTTAAATATTTATCAATTAAATCAACATTTAATCCGAATCTTCTCATTAAATTAGTATGAAAACCATCTCCGCCTCCGATATCCAGTGCAGTTTTATAAAAAAGGGGAATTTTGTTATGTTCGGATAGTAAGAATTCAACAAGTGAAAACGCACCATAATTTAATATTATTTCATTTTTAAACATAATTTATTAATTTATTATGTGTCTTTTCTTTGAAGGTGCATTTTCTGTACCAAAAAAAGTAGATTTTTTTTTACATTGTTTCTGTTGTATTTATAAGATTTTCACATTTTATTGATGAAAAATTATTTTTGTTTTTCCTAGAATTTTATTTGGTCTGTATACGTTTGAAATTTTTTAGATCTTGTATAAAGAAAGAAAAAACAAAATTATTCGAAAATTAAGCGGAGGGGTCTCCTGATTTGACCTTCTCTAACCAGTCGTTAATACCAATGACATCTTTTTTGCTAATTTTTTTACTATCTTTTTTTGACAGAACATCTTGAACTATATCAGTTTTTTTCCAACCCGCGACGGGAGTCTTTTTGTTTTTCTTAGGAACATATTTAGATCCATTTATTTTTTTATACCTATGGATATATCTTGGACAATTTTGCCAATAATCTGTTAGTTTTACTCTGACGATTAAATCTGCTTCAGGATAAATTTTTAATAAAGAGTCACCTTCAGTAATTGTTGCCTCCCCATGAACACGCAGTCTATGAGGTTTCTCAAAGGAAATAAACAACATTCCAATTTTATTATTCTGCTTTATATTTCCCGTAGACATAAACATCCCATTTCCATCAAAACTAGGGAAAGCAAGGGTAGTCTCATCAATAACTTTGACAAATCCGGGATCTCCCCCTTTGTATGAAACTGTTGGACGATTATTGTGATCTATTGTTGATAGAAAAAACATATCTACGGCGTTTATGAAATTTATTGCGTCTTCATCGAATGATTTTTTAACAATTACTTCATTTAAACGATCTGCCATTTTTCTTGAATCGAACTGATCCTGAAGTTCTCTATGTGATTTACTATATAATTTTTTCATATGAACATTTTAGTAAATTTGATTGATTTGTAAAAGGTAAATATAAAATTGACATAACATCTCTGAAAAAATATTTTAAGTAATTAACTTTTAATAGATTGAATCATGAATAATAATTTAATAGATCTAGTACTCAAAACTCAGAGAAAGTGGGCAGATTACATTCTTGCAATCAGTAAAGCCCACAAAAAAAATGAAAACTTAAATGATTTGGTAAATGAATTGTTAGATGACGTTTATGCATTTCAGTATTCTGATGTTTTGTTTAAACCCACTTTAGCTAAAATTAATCAATTTAGATCTAAGAGAAAAGAGTTCATTTCTTATTTTATTGGCAAGAATCAAGTGTGTTCAGAAGATACAGGATTCGCAATTAAAGAGTGGAAGTCAATAAATTTTGAAAATTTTAAAATTATTGGAAATGATAATTATATTTTGTCTATGGGAAACTATTATTTTGAAGATAGTCATAACAAATTATTAAAAGTTGAATATACTTTTGGTTTTATTAAGGTAGACAAAAATGAGTTAAGAATAAATTTACATCATTCATCACTTCCTTTTGATAATTAATTTAAAAATTATGTTTAATAATCTCTTTTGAGAGGTTACTAGCACTGATAAACGCACCCTCAACTCTACTATTTACAAACCAATCACCACATATCCCGATTTTATTTTGGGGATCAATAAAAAAATTATCATCTGGGTGTTTTTCTGCTTCAACATATCTCCATTGATGAAGTCTTATCATAGATGATTCAGGAATTTGACGATTAATTACACCACTAGTTGTATCTAACAAATGGTTTATAATTTGCTCTTTAGTAGAACTAATATTTTTAGCAGCAAAATCATATGAAGAATTTATTAATAAACTATATTTTTCTGTCCTAAATGGTTTTGAATTATTTATGGCTAACCAAGCAACATCATTGTCTTTGATTATAGCAGCATCATAATCTAAGCTTACTGGGTCATTCATACCAATCATCAAAGAAAAACAACCCTTCATTTTTACCTTTTTGAGTAATGGGTAAAAAGAGATGGTTTTGGAAATTAACTCTTTTGATTGTTCTGCTGGAAGAGTCAAAATCACCCAGTCATATTTACCATAGCTTTTATTATTTTGATCATATAAAAACCAGTCGTTTTTTTTTTTAATTATTTTTTCAATTTTAGTATTAATAATTACATCAATCTTCTTTGCCAGATATTTTATAATAGAATCCATATTCGGAACTCCCACAAAAAATTTTTCTTCATTATCTATAATTTTAATTTTAGTTAATTTAATACCTTCAAAATGTGCAAGTTTGAATTTCCAAGGTAAAATTACTTTTTTCGAAAGTAGTTCTGAAACGAAATTCATGAAGTCAGTTGTTGTAATCTTAAAAAATTGCGCTCCATGATCAAATATGAATGGAAGTTCCTTTCGAGTTGACATTCTTCCTCCCACCCCTCTAGATTTTTCAAAAATTTCTACATTGAATTTTTTTTTTAATTCTGAGGCAATAGTAATTCCTGATAATCCAGAACCAATAATAGCAATATTTTTTTTCATTTTTGGTTTCAATTGTTTTAAAGACTATATTAAAAATATCACTTAAATACTTAGTTTTAATTATATAAACAGAATTATAAATTAATTTTTAAAAATTTAAATTTAACTTCAGGACTACCATGGTATGGTATCTTCTTCGTGAAAAAGACCTCCACTTGGACCATCTGAGTCCAGTAATGCTAGGCGCAATGAGGTTTTATAACTGTCTTTAACTTCCATTGGCGCGTTTGGACCGCCTAGCTCAGTTTTTACCCAACCAGGGTGACCAGAGTTTACTTTGATATTTGTATCTTTTAGTTCTAAGGCTAAATGTATTGTATATGCATTTAATGCTGTTTTAGAGGAATTGTATGCTAATTCTTTTGCTGGAGAAATTGGTGAATCTTTTGCCGAGTGGAGGGTTAATGAACTTAGAATTGTAGATACATTCACTATTCTCCCTGCCTTAGACTTCTTAAGTAGGGGGAGTAACTTTTGGGTTAGTGAAACTATAGAAAAAAAATTAGTTTGAAAAGTATCTTTTAAATTTTTGTCAGTAATAGTTGAACTATTAGTTACAAATAGATTTCCTGTTAAGAGGACCCCAGCATTATTGATTAAAATATCTAACTTTTTATATTTTTCGAATATATAATCATAAACCTTTTGAGGTGCATTTAAATCAAATGCATCATATTGAACTAGATCAGCATCAATATTGATGGAACTTAATTTTTCGATAGCTTCCTTTCCTTTATTTAAATCTCTTGAACCCAAAATTACTTTGACACCTTCTTCAGCTAGTCTTTTTGAGGTTTCATACCCTATTCCTCTATTGGCTCCTGTTATGAATGCAATTCTTTCCATATTAATTACTCCTTTTTAAATTTTAATTAACTTTGCTACTTCATTCGTATTTTCTAAAAAAGAAAAATGTGCCGAATTATTAAGTGTTTTAAATTTATCTAGTTTTAACAAACTTTGAGTTTGAAATTTCTCCGACTCTTTCGCCCAATCGTGGCTTCCATAAAATAATTCAACTGGAACAGTTACTTTTTTATACAAATTTTTAATTCCATTATTTTTATTAAATTGAGACAACACATTTCTAAAGTGGTAAACATATCCTTTTTTTTTAAGAGATCCACACAGTAAATCTAAATAATTATCAGTAAGGTTTTGCT
>CABZFH010000002.1:0-195000 GCA_902524895.1 uncultured Alphaproteobacteria bacterium
GAAAGTAATGTTAAAAAGATTAACAATTACAGGATCTACTCTAAGAATTCGTGACGAGAATTTTAAAGGAAAGGTTTTAAAAAATATTGAAAAAAATATTTTTCCAAAAATTAAAGATGGTACAATAAGACCAATTATTGATTCAACTTTTAAACTTAATGATGCATCAAAAGCACATCAAAGGCTATATAAAAATGAACATATTGGAAAAGTCATAATAGAGATATAATATAACGTAGGATAGAAAATATGAAAAAACCTTTAATGCCAAAAGCCACAGCAATATGGTTAATTGAAAATACATCTTTGTCGTTTTCTCAAATTGCAGAATTTGTTGATATGCATGAACTTGAAATACAGGCTATAGCAGATGGAGAAGTTTCGGTTGGTATTTTACCAAGAAACCCACTAGAAAACGGTGAATTAGATAAAAAAGAAATTGAAAAATGTGAGAAAAATCCCAGCATAAATTTAAAAATTTTAAAAACTAATATTCCTCAACCAAAAACTAAAACGAGAGGTGCAAAATACACTCCATTGTCAAAAAGAGCAGACAAACCAAATGGTATTTCTTGGATTTTAAAAAATCTTCCAAATTTACCAGATTCAAAAACATGCAAACTTATTGGAACCACTAAAAATACAATAAAGTCAATCAGGGACAGAAGTCATTGGAATTCACAAAATATTAGACCACAAAATCCATTTGAGTTGGGTTTTTGTTCCAAAGATGAACTAGAAGAGTTATTCAAAAAATACTCAGAAAGATCAGAACCTTAATGTTAATATGGTTATCTACTTTTAAAAACTCTTACTAGATTGAAAAGTGGTTAGAAAAAAAATTAAAATTTCGGTTGTAATGGGAAGTCAATCTGATTGGAAAACACTTCAAAAATGTCAAGATATTTTTAAATCATTTGATTTACTATTTGAAAAAAAAATAATATCTGCCCATAGAACACCAAAAAGACTATACGAGTATGCAAATAATCTTTCAAAAACTGATATTCAAGTTGTAATAGCCGGGGCGGGAGGTGCCGCTCATTTGCCGGGAATGATTGCTTCAATGACAACAATACCTGTATTAGGTGTTCCAATTCAAACCAAAACATTATCAGGAATTGATAGTTTATTATCCATTGTTCAAATGCCATATGGAATTCCTTTGCCAACTTTAGCAATAGGAGAAGTCGGAGCAAAAAATGCTGCATTATCTGCCGTTTCAATTCTAGGTCTTAATGATGAAAAAATTAAAAAAAAATTAGAAAGATTTAGAATAAAGCAAACAGAATCTATAAAAAAAGTGCCTCGATAAATGGATACAAAAAAATCAATAAATACTATTGGTGTTTTAGGAGGGGGGCAGTTAGGTATGTTCTTATGTAAAGAATCAAAAAAACTTAATTTAAAAACAATTATACTATCTGAAAATGAAAATTGCAGTGCGTCTAAGTTTTGTGATAAACTGTTCATAGGTAAATTTGATGATTTTGATGTTATTAAAAATTTTATAGAGAAAGTTGATGTCGTTACTATAGAGACTGAAAATGTACCTCTAAAAACTCTACTATTTATTGAAGAAAAAATAAAATTAAAACCTTCATCGAAAATCATTGAAATAGCTCAAAACAGAATTAAAGAAAAAAAATTCTTGAATTCTTTAGATGGAATTTCAACAACAGAATTCGTTGAAATTAATCATTTTGAAGATCTTTTAAAGGCGTTTAATAGATTTGGAAGAGAACTTTTAATTAAATCCTCAGAATTTGGATATGATGGAAAAAATCAGTTTAAGATAAATATAAAAAATATTTCCAAATTTAAAAATTTAAATTTAAACGGTTTTATAGCAGAGAAAATTGTAGATTTTGAAAAGGAAATTTCTGTAATTAGTTTCAGAGATTATAAAGGTAATATTGAATATTTACCACCGGTGCATAATGTACATAAGGATAATATTTTAAAATCAACTACATATCCTCCTGATATTTCTCTAGAAACTAAACGTAAAGCAATTGAATATACGAAAAGAATTACTTTAAAATTAAACCTAATTGGAATTTTAGCAGTTGAAATGTTTGTTTTGAAAAATGGTGAAGTTATAATTAATGAATTAGCACCTAGACCACATAATTCAGGACATTGGAGTCTAGACTGTTGTAAAATTAACCAATTCGAAAACCTACTAAGAGCAATTTCTGAACAAAAAGTATTAGCACCTAAAATATTATCAGGTGGTATTATGAAAAATTTAATTGGTAAAGAGTATCAAAAAAATATAATCAGTAAAAAAAATATTAAAATTTATGATTATTTTAAAAAAACTATTAAAGAAAAAAGAAAAATGGGACATGTAACATATATTAAAAAACTATAATCCTAGTTTTCCAAATATATTTTTTACCCAATATTTAAATTTACCAATTTTAGATACATTTTTGATTTGTTTACTAATAAACTCGTTGCTCTTAATCTTTTTTGGACTTTTGTCAAAGACCCAATATATTAAACCGGTAGAATAAATATTCATCAAAATAATTCTTTTTGAATAATAATTAAAATCGAGAGATTTATCTCCTGCCAAAAACCAAATTTCATCGCAAACTTTAAAAAGAAGCTTATTAGTAAATAAAAGGTTTTGTGGAAGAATTAAATATCTTAACAGAGGTTTAAAGTTTATTTTTTCTTTTTCTAGTATTTCTAATCTTGAAAATAATAAAAACTTTATTTTTTCACTGACAGAAAGTTTTTTTAATTTCAATTTAGTTAAATCATGGAGTTTTAGTCTTATGATTTCATTAAAATTTAAAAAAACGTCATTTATTCCTTTAGGGAAAAATGATGATAAATATCTGCTACATTGTTCAGGTTCAATTCCAAGTTTTTTGCATTCAACCATTTTAGATAAATTTTTATAATTTAAGCTATCAAAATTCTTAAGGATTTCTCGCGTAAATTTGTCTTTTAAATTTTTTTCTTTCATTTAAAAAAAAGGTTTACATTAATATTATTTTTTATATAACTTAGAAGCAACAATTTAAAGGGAGAAAAAAAATAATAAGAGTACACGTAAAAGATAACAATGTCGAAAAAGCAATGCGTGCGATGAAAAAAAAAATGCAAAGAGAAGGTGTTTTTAGAGAAATGAAGCAAAGAAGGGCTTACGAGAAACCCTCTGAAAAAAAAGCTAGATTGTTAAATGAGTCTACAAGAAGATTTAAGAAGATACTAAGAAAAAAAATTGATTTCGACGGTTTTTAAACGACTATATATTTTTAATAATATTTTCTACCATTTTTTTTGCATCTGAAAAAAGCATCATAGTATTATCCTTAAAAAATAATTCATTTTGCACACCGGCATATCCCGAAGCCATAGATCTTTTTATAAATAAGACGGTTCCGGCATTTTCAACGTCAAGAATGGGCATACCGTAAATAGGACTAGTCTTATCGATCTTAGCAGCTGGATTGGTAATATCGTTAGCCCCAATTACAAGCACAGCATCCGTATTAGAAAAATCACTATTTATTTCTTCTAATTCAAATACATCATCATAAGATACATTAGCTTCGGCTAATAAAACATTCATATGACCTGGCATTCTTCCAGCGACTGGATGAATAGCATACTTAACTTTCACATCATTTTTCTTTAACGTATCACACATTTCTCTAAGTGCATGTTGAGCTTGGGCAACAGCCATTCCGTATCCAGGTACAATAATAACTGAATTTGCATTACTTAAAATAAAAGCTGCATCTTCAGGACTTCCCGTTTTTACCGGCCTTTCCTCAACTTTCCTTGTGCTTGAACTACCTTCATCTACACCAAATCCCCCAAGTATCACATTAAAAAATGATCTATTCATTCCTTTACACATGACATAACTAAGTATTGCTCCAGAGGCACCAACCAAGGAACCAACAATAATAAGTAAATGATTACTCAAAGTAAAACCTATTCCCGCTGCTGCCCATCCGGAATAAGAGTTCAACATTGATACAACAACAGGCATGTCTGCTCCACCTATAGGAATAATCAACAGAATTCCTAAAAATAATGACATAGCTACAATAACCCAAAATAATAACTTTGATTCAGTAGAAGAAAATAAGCCAATTAAAATAATGATCGAAATTGCAATTAATAAGTTCAGTAAATGTTGGCCTGAAAATGTTATTGGTGCTCCACTCATAATTCCTTGGAGTTTAGAAAAGGCTATTATTGAACCTGTAAATGTAATTGCTCCAATCGTAACTCCAATAGCCATTTCGATTAAACTTGATAGGAATATGTTTCCCTTAACTCCAATACCATAACTTTCTGGAGAATATAATGCACTCGCAGCTACAAAAACTGCAGCTAAACCAACAAGAGAGTGAAATGCTGCAACTAATTCTGGCAAAGAAGTCATTTCAATTTTTAAAGCAATAAAAGTTCCAATTGTACCACCAATTAATATGGCTACTAGAATCATTTGATATGAAATAACTTGAGGACTTAACATTGTAGTTACAACTGCTGTAATCATACCAAGAATACCAAAAGTATTCCCTCTCCTTGCACTATCCGGGTGGGCCAATCCGTTGAGGGCGAAAACGAAAAAAATTGCTGAAATTAAGTATGCAACTGCTGAAATATTTGCTGAAATCATTTTTTTGTCTTTTTTTCTTTTTTCTTGAACATTGAGAGCATTCTATGAGAAACAACAAAACCCCCAAAAATATTAATTGATGCTAAAATAATTCCAAAAAATCCCATTACAGAAGAAAAGTTTATTTCTGCTGGACCGGCTGCAATTATAGCTCCCACAATTATAACACTCGATATAGCATTTGTGACTGCCATTAATGGTGAATGTAGGGCAGAAGTCACACCCCAGATAACATAATAACCCACCATGCAAGCTAAAACAAATATTATCAACAATGTTATTATTGGATCAACTGTTTCCATTCTTATCTTCCTTTTTTTACTTTATTGACACAAGTGCCTTTTACTAATTCATCTTCCCAATTGAAATCGAGAAATTTACCTTCTTTACATGAATTTTTTAAAAAATTTAAAATATTTTTTGAATAAAGTCTTGATGCATCTTGAGATACTGACGAAGGAAGGTTAAAGGGACCAATAATTTTTTTAGATTCAAACTCTATTGTTTTTCCATGTTCAGTTAATTCACAGTTCCCACCAAATTCTGAGGCAAGATCCATAATTACACTTCCAGACTTCATACTTTTAACCATTTTTTTTGTTATTATTAGTGGGGCTTTCTTTCCTGGTATAAGAGCAGTTGTAATTACAATATCCATTTTTTTGATATTTTCTTCCAACAGAACTGCTTGCTTTTTTTTATAGGCTGCAGACATTTCTTTAGCATAACCACTTGCAGACTCTCCAGAATCTTCACCACCTACTTTTATGAAATTCCCGCCTAAACTTTCTACTTGTTCCTGCGTCGCAGATCTAACATCAAAACAAAAGACAACTGAACCAAGCCTCTTTGCAGTAGCAATGGCTTGAAGTCCAGCAACCCCAGCACCAATTACAAGTAATTTTGCCGGAGCAATTGTTCCAGCTGAAGTCATCATAAGTGGAAAAGCTTTATTATACAAAGATGCAGAGTCTACAACAGCTTTATAACCAGAAAGATTGCTTTGTGAAGACAAGACATCCATGCTTTGGGCTCTAGAAATTCTTGGCATAAGCTCCATTGCAAAAGTATTAATATCTTCTTTTTTTAAATTTGTAAAATCTTGTTTAAATCTTGAAGAATAAATTGTTCCAAGAAAACAAGAATTTTTTTCTAATAAATTAAATTCATTTATCTTTGAACTTTTAAACGGTCTCTGAATTTTGACTATTAATTTAGCATTTTGATATAAGTCTTTAATATGTTTTGAGATTTTAGCTCCTGCATTTTTATAGTCTTTGTCACTAAATGATGCACCATTACCAGCTCCCTCTTCTATGAAAACTTCAAAGCCAATTTTTTTTAAAGATGAAACACAATCTGGAGTTATACTCACTCTAAATTCATTCTCGTGTCTTTCTTTTGGAACAGCTAATTTTATCATATCTATTAAGTATAATTATCCTAATTCTTCTAAATCATCTATAAGTTTTTTTATTAAGTTTAAACCACTTTGCCAGAACATTGAATTTTTTGGGTCTAAATCAAAAGTTTGCAATAATTCAGAATACTCAATTGATCCGCCAGATTTAAGTAAATGTATATACTTATCGTTAAAATCTTTCAATCCTTCTTCATATTTTGCATAAAGAGAATTCACAAGACAATCTCCAAAAGCGTAGGCATAAACATAAAAGGGGGAATGAATAAAGTGTGGAATATATGCCCAGAAATATTTGTAATCACCGTTAAGCTTTACAGAATCTCCTAAACTTTCTTTTTGGGTTTCTAACCAAAAATTACAAATAAGTTCTGTTGATAGTTCACCCAAAAGTCTTTGACGGTGAATTTTTTTTTCAAATTCATAAAATGAAATTTGTCTTACAACTGTATTTAACATATCCTCAATTTTAGACCTTAACACAACTTTTCTTTGTTGATTTGACTTAGTGCCACTCAATATTGAGCGAAAAGTCAACATTTCTCCAAATACGCTTGCAGTTTCTGCTAAAGTAAGAGGGGTTGAGGATAATAGTAAGCCATTGTTATTAGCAAGATATTGGTGAACTCCATGTCCCAACTCATGTGATAAGGTCATAACATCTCTAACCTTGTTTTGATAGTTTAATAAAATATAAGGATGAACCGACGGTACTGTAGGATGGGCAAAAGCACCTGATGTTTTGCCATTTAGAACCTCTGCATGAATCCAAGAGTTTCTAAAAAATAACTCCACTACGTCAGAAATTCTTTTGTCAAACTTTTCATATGATTCTAAAACAATTTTTTTTGCTTCAGACCAATTTATATTTTGAACACTTTGATTAGGATAAGGTGCATTTCTATCCCAATAATTAAGTTGCTTGGTCTTAAATATCCTAGCTTTATACTTGTAGTATCTATGAGAAAGACTTTTATAATTTTTTTTTACAGTTTCGGCTAGACAGTCGACGTCGGCAGCATCGACTTGATTATTTAAATGTCTCGAGGAATCAGGATTAGTAAACCCTCGAATTGAATTATCAATTTGAAGATCCTTTGATAACGTATTGGTTATCATTGAAAAAAGATGAATGTTTTCCTTCAAGGTTTTTCCAAAAACTTTTGCAGCATTTTCTCTTTTTTTCGGATTCTTTGAAGAAATAAGATTCAGAATCTCACTTTCGTTGAGTTTTTTTCCAGCTAGATTAAACTTCAATCTAGCCATCGTCTCATCGAAGAGCCTTATCCAAGAGTTTGAACTTGTGGTGGATTTGTCTAATAAAACTTTTTCAATATTTTCGTTTTTTTGATACCTTTTAAACTTTCTTTGAATTTTTAACCAAACATGATACTTCGAGTTTTTAATGTTATGTAAATTTTTATTTGGAAGTTTATTAATTTCTAGTCCAAAAAAGATCAAACTACCTTCTAATTTAGTCAAATCCTCAGATGTCTTTTGGTAAAAAACACTCTTAGTCTCATTTAATTGGTCAGTACAATACAATAGGAAGATATAGCTTTTAATTTTTACTATAATTTCTTCAATTTCCTCATACTTTGATATCACATCAATAAGCTTTTGGGGTGATAATTTAGATAATTTTCCTTTAAAACTCTTGGAAAAATTAGTTGTAAGTTTTTCAAGTTCAGTTAAATCATTTTTAAATTCTTTTGAATCATGAGAGGGATAAAAATCATCAAGATTCCATATTGGTAATTTTAATTTGCTCATAGATGGTATAGGTTATTTAGATATAATTAAAAGTTATAAATGCATAATATAATAAAATATAAAAAAATTTCAAATCTCTGTGAGTTTTTTATAGAACAAGAGTCGAAAAACCCAAATAAAAAATTTTTATACTCAAAAATTAAAGGTAAGTGGGTTGGTAATTCTTATGTTGAGATTAAAAAAGAAATTTCAAAAATATCATCTTTTCTATTAAAAAAACAGGTAAATAAGAATGACAGAGTTTTATTAATATCCGAAAATAGGCCAGAATGGTTTATATTTGATATGGCTATTATGTCAATTGGTGCTGTCACAGTTCCATGTTTTTCTACTAATAACGAAAATGACAATAATTTTATAATAAAAGATTGTAAACCAAAGATTATTGTTTTAGAAAACTCAAGTCTTTTCAAAAAAAATCAAAAAACATTCAAACCTTATAAAAAAAAAATAGTCCTTATTGATAAACCTTCAAAAGATTTTTTGACATTTGAAGATATTATTAAAGAAGAAGATGATTTTAATTTTGATACAAATATTAAAGGCTCAGATCTTTCAACAATTATCTACACCTCAGGAACCAGTGGATATCCAAAAGGAGTAATGTTGTCACATTCAACTATTATACATAATTGTTTTGCAGCATATGAACTTTTAAAAGATTTTAATTTCTCAAATGAAAGATTTTTGTCATTTCTTCCTTTATCACACTCATATGAAAGGATGGCTGGACTATATTTTCCATTAAGCATTGGAGCAGAGATTTACTACTGTGAAAGTTTAGATAAAATTAATAAAAATTTTCTTGAAGTTAAACCAACTATTATGACAGCTGTGCCAAGACTATATGAAAACATTTACAAAAAAATATTAAGAAAAATCCAAAATTCTAATTTTCTAATTAAATTTTGTTTTTTAAAGTTTTCTCTCTTACATAGAATAAAAAAATTAAATACTAGAGATATTATATTAAGAAGTTTGATGGCTTTCTTATTAAAAAAAAAGATTAAAAAAATTTTTGGGGGGAAATTAAAAACTTTTGTTTCAGGAGGTGCTGCTTTAAGTCCTGAAATAGGACAATTTTTTATTAATCTTGGAGTAAATATTTTACAAGGTTATGGTCAAACTGAATCTGGACCATTGATTAGTTGTAATGATTTAAAAACCAATGATGTTTCAACTGTAGGAAAACCTGTCAAAGATGTTAAAGTAAAAATATCTAGAGATAATGAAATTCTTGTAAAAGGACCAAATGTTATGATGGGTTATTGGAATAATTATGAATTAACTAAAAAAACTTTGAGGAACAAATGGTTGCACACTGGAGATCTTGGTTTGATTGACGATCTGGGTAGATTGAAAATTATTGGAAGAAAAAAAGATTTAATAGTCACTTCAGGTGGCGAAAATATTTCACCAACAAAAATAGAAAATTTGTTAACGGAAAACTTAGATATTAATCAAGCTGTTGTTTTCGGTGATAATAGAAGTTATGTTGTTGCTATTTTAACTCTTGAAAAAAAGATTAAAAATGATGCTATAAGTCGAATAGTTGATAGAACAAACAAAAAATTAAATATACCTGAAAAGATTAGAAAATTCGCAATAATAAAAAATCCATTCACTTACGAAAATGGTCTTCTTACAAATACACTAAAAATAAAAAGACAAGCTGTGTTAAAAAGATACAAAAAAATAATAGATGAATTATATTAATATATTTTGTAATATTCCTTATACCATTTTATAAATTTTGGTATACCATCTTGAATCGTAGTGTTTGGATGAAAATTTAAATCTTTTTTACTTTCAGAGATTTCGGCATAAGTTTCTTTTACGTCTCCTGGCTGTAAAGGCAAAAAGTTTTTATTTGATATAATGCCAAGATTTTTCTCAATTGTTTTAATAAAATCCATTAATTTCTCAGACTTATTATTTCCCAAGTTATAGATTTTGTGAAATTTTTTTTTTCCAATTTTAGAATTAACAGCGCCACAAATACCTTTTACGATGTCATCAATATACGTAAAATCTCTTTTCATTCTTCCGTGGTTATATACATCGATTTTTTTTTTCTCTAAAATTTTCTTTGTAAAAATATAAGTTGCCATATCGGGTCTTCCCCAAGGTCCATAAACTGTAAAAAAACGAAGCCCAATAGCATTTATGTCATATAACTTTGCATAACATTCTGCTACTAATTCAGTAGACTTTTTAGTGGCAGCATACAATGAAACTGGTTTGTCCACTCTTTGTTTTACTGAAAAAGGAAGTTGTTTGTTTCCACCGTAAACTGATGAAGAACTTGCATATATAAATCTTTTAATTTTTAACGATTTTGCAATCTCCAACATATTAAGTTGGCCAAGAATGTTAGAGTTTACATAAGAGTAAGGATCTTTAAAAGAGTGTCTAACCCCGGCCTGCGCAGCTAGATTTATTATACAATTAAAATTTTTTTGTTCATTAAGATAGTTTAAATTTTCCTCTAATTTTAAGTCCTGAATATCTGATTGAATAAATTTGAAATTTTTTAATTTTTTGAGTTCTTTGAGTCTGTTTTTTTTTAGTTTTACGTCGTAGTAATTATTTAAATTATCAATACCAACAACAATATTTTTTTTACATAAAAATTTAGTTGTATGAAATCCAATGAATCCAGCAGCACCAGTTAATATAATTTTCATATCAATCAATAGGTTTTTGGTATTTTTTTTTCCAAAGATCATATGGCATACCGTATACTTCTTCACGACAATTTTCATAATCAATTTCAGATTTAAGTTTGATTGATTCTTCTTTCATCCATTTTGATAAACAATTTCTACAAAATCCAGCTAGATTCATTAGATCAATATTTTGCACATTGTGATTTTTTTGTAGATGTTCAATAAGTCTTCTAAAAGCGGCAGCTTCTATTTGAATTTTTTTTTCATTTTTCATTTAAATATTCTTTATTTTATTAATTTGTTTAAAAATAGTATTAGACCATTTATTAATCCCTTTTTTATCACAAATCAAATCGTTTCTAACTTCTATACATAAATTTCTAATTTTATTTTTTTTTCCGTGTTCATCCAGTGTGTAATTTAAAAAAAAACCCGAATAAGGTTTATTACACCCAACATTTATTTTTCTTTTTATTAAACCCTTTTTAATTGGTAACATTAAAGAGATATCCTTATTCCATAACAAACCAACTTCTGTTGGACGATTAAAATTCTTTCCCGATTTGGTAAATGAATGAATTGAGAGTAATTTTAATTTTTTATTAAAGATCAATTTATTTTTGAGTTTTTTTTCAAGGTTTTGGTGATAAACCCCATAAAATTTTCTAATTCTTTTCGTTTTTTCTTCTTCTGTAAGATATAAATTGGATGGAATATTTATTCCAAATGAAGAAGTACAAATCAAATCTTTATCTTCAAGCTTTCTATTAGGATCTATTAGTAATCTAGAAAAGTTTCCTAAAAAACATGCTGATTTTGTTAGTTTAGCAAGCATAAGAGTTAAATTTTTTGCTCCTAAATCCCATGAAATATGAGATTTTAAATGCCTTTTAGAAAGTCCTAGGTTATTATATCTTTTAGGAATATAATTGGATGCATGGTCACAAATAAAAAAGAAATTGTTACCTTCAGATTTTGCATTACTAAAATCATAATAAGAAAAAACTTGTTTAATGTTTTCTTTCATTTTTTTAATATTTCGCGGCCTTCAGAATTATATTATAAGACATAATGCTCAGAGATAGAAATACAAAAATAATTGCAACTTTAGGCCCCTCTTCCTCATCTCCTTCAAAGATCCACTCACTATTTAAATCTGGTGCTGATATATTTAGACTAAATTTTAGTCATAGTAATCATTACGAACATAGAAAAAGAGTCTTTCATATAAGACAATACGAAAAAAGAATTGGAAGACCAATAGCGATTCTGGGTGATTTGCAAGGACCAAAATTAAGAATAGGCAATTTCAAAAAGTCTTTTCATTTATTAAAAGAGGGTGAAAGATTTATTCTTGATTTAAAATCAGAATTGGGAAACGAAAAAAGGGTTTTTTTACCTCATCCGGAAATCTTTAAATCTGTTCAACATAATACTGAAATCTTAATTGATGATGGTAAAATTAAGTTAAACGTAACAAAATCAAATAATGAGAAAATTGAAACCGAAATCCTCACTGGTGGAAAAATTTCAAATAATAAAGGAGTCAATTTACCCAAAACATTTGTTAAACTCTCTCCTCTGACAAAAAAGGATTTCAAAGACCTTGAATTAGCGTTGGACTTAAGTCTTGATTATGTAGCTTTGTCATTTGTACAAAAGTCCAAAGATTTGATTAAGTTAAGAAAAATTATCAAAGGTCAAACAGGTATAATGTCAAAATTTGAAAAACCACTTGCCATACAGAATATGGATGAAATTTTAAAATTTTCTGATGCAGCAATGGTTGCAAGGGGGGATCTTGGAGTTGAAATGCCACCAGAAGAAGTACCGATCATTCAAAAAAAACTAGTGCAAGCGTCCAGAGATCACGGCAAACCAGTTGTTGTTGCCACGCAAATGCTCGATTCAATGATCAATGCCCCCTCACCAACTAGAGCTGAAGCATCAGATATAGCCACAGCCGTTTACGATTGCGCAGATTGCTTAATGTTATCAGCTGAAACTGCTGCTGGTAAGTATCCAATAGAATCGGTAAAAATTATGGACAGAATAATAAGAGGTGTTGAATCTGATACATCTTACAGACAACTTATTGAGTCAAAACAAGTTTCACTAGAGGAAACAACTTCTGATGCAATTAGTTCGGCTGCTTCGCAAGTAGTAAAAACAGTATCAGCTAAGGCAATTTTTACTTATACACGTTCAGGAACAACAGCCAAAAGAGCTTCAAGAGAACGACCATCAGTTCCCATAATTGGCCTATCTCCAGAGAGACTAACGTCTAGACAATTAGCAATGATCTGGGGGGTTCACACAATTCATGCGCATGAACCAAAAAGTTTTTCTGGAATGATTGAAAACGCCTGTAAACTTGCAAAAAAAGAGGGTATTGTAAAAAAAGGAGACAGTGTCGTTATCACTGCTGGAGCGCCAATAGGTGTGTCTGGATCAACAAATAATTTGAGAATCGCAAAAATAAATTAACCTTGCCTAGCTTTAAATCTTGAATCTGTTTTATTAATTACGTAAAGTCTTCCTTTTCTTTTAACTACTCTGCAATCTCTATGACGCGATTTAGCAGATTTAATTGATCTTAAAACTTTCATATACTTTACTGATTTATGTTATACTATACGTTTTAATTTATTTAATTTAAAAGTCAAATTATCTTACAAATTTTATGAACAAAAATAATAAAAATAAAATTGATGAAATTATAGATATTATTGGCAAACTATCAGGTTTATTGATTTTTGTTTTAATATTTTTAATATTTACTTCAGTAGTTTTAAGATATTTTTTTTCAATTGGTTTCACTTGGTTACAAGATTTGTATATTTGGACTCATGCCATTATAATTTTGCTTGGCATATCATATACTCTGAAACAAAATGAGCATGTAAGAATTGATCTTATTTATCGAAATGCCTCTGTAAAATATAAAAAAATAGTTAATCTTTTTGGATTAATTGTTTTTGGTCTGCCATTTTGTTATATTATCCTTAAATATGGATTAAGTTATTTCTTAAGATCTTATCTGTTAAATGAAACTTCTAAAGAAATTGGAGGACTATCTAACCTTTTTATTTTAAAATTTTTCATTTTTTTTATGGGCATTACTGTTTTTTTTCAAGTTTTAAACTTAATTTTTAAAATTTTTAAGGACAAAAAATGGTAATATTTGATGTTGAATATATCCCAATTTATTTATTCATAGCTTTAGCTTTCTTTTTACTTCTTGGCTTCCCAGTTGCTTTAACACTTGCAGGCACATCTATTATGTTTGCTTTTTTTGGCTTCATGTTTGATTTTTTTCCAATAGTTTTACTTGGAGTATTGCCAAACAGAATATTCAGTATTTTAACTAATGAGTCTTTAATAGCAGTACCACTATTTATTTTTATGGGAGTTATGATGAAAGAATCTAAAATAATTGACTCTTTACTTATTAACTTAACAAAAATTCTTGGAAATAAAAAAGGTGGATTGGCCTATGCAACTCTATTTGTAGGTATGTTAATGGCTGCTTCGACAGGTATAGTTGGTGCAACAGTTGTTACTATGGGAGTTTTATCATTACCTTTAATGCAGAAATGGGGTTATAATAATAAGATCTCAACTGGAATAATTTGTGCTAGTGGTACACTTGGACAAATAATACCCCCATCCATTGTATTAGTTTTACTTGCAGATATTTTACAAGGATCTAATGAACAAGCATCACAAATCAAAGGTGATTTAGCACCTGATCCTGTAAGTAGCATTGATTTATTCTCAGGTGCAATTTTGCCTGGATTTATCTTAGTTTTTTTGTATGCTACATGGATTTTTATTTATTCTAAATTTTTTCCTAAACAAATACCTGCTTTGCCCAATAAAGGAAATCATAATATAAATAATTATACAATATTTAAGTTAATAATTGCCCCATTATTCCTAATTTTACTTGTCTTAGGTTCAATTCTTTTTGGAATAGCAACACCTTCAGAATCTGCAGCTTTAGGAGCAGTTGGTGCCACTTTTATTTCTTTTTACCAAAATAAACTAAATTTTGAAAATTTAAAAAAAGTAGCGGACGAAAGCTTGAAAATAACTTCTATGGTTTTCTTTATTTTGATTGGAGCATCACTTTTCTCCTTAGTTTTCCGTGGATATGGTGGCGATAGGTTGGTAGAAGACTTTTTAACTAATATTCCTGGAGGTCCTAATTTTTCCTTATTTCTAGTAATGATAACAATATTCTTTTTAGGTTTTTTTTTAGATTTTTTAGAAATTATATTTGTAATAATTCCTATTATAGCTCCAGCTTTAATTTCACTAGGATTCGACCCTGTATGGCTTGGTATAATTATAGCTGTTAACATACAAACAAGCTTTTTAACGCCACCATTTGGCTTTGCCTTATTTTATTTACGTGGAGTAGCAAAGAAAACAATAAGAACAGAGGAAATCTATAGAGGGGTTATTCCATTTATTTTTTTACAAATAACGTTAATGATAATTTTATTTAAATTTCCAATTATTGTTAAGTGGCTTCCAGACTTATTATAAATTTACATATTTCTGGCAGCCAGATAATCTTTTTCAGAATAATTTGACCAAAACATTGCTTCTTTCCTGAATTTTAAAATCTCATTGTGTAATTCCTTTGAAAAATTATCCTTTGAAGCGTAATCTAACAAAACCTCGTCAGAAGCCCTCTTTAAAAGTTTTAAAGTTAAGTCTGAAAATCTTGAAAAATTGACATCAAATTCCTCTCTAAGTTTTTTTATTGCAAAACAATTTCGAGCAAAAAATTCTGCTGCTATTTCAGCATTTGATTTTTTACAAGCCATCTCGACTAATCGTTTGAGGTCTGAGTCTAACTTAGACCAAGCTTTTAGGTTAATAAATGCCTCCAAGCATGTGCCAGGTTCATGCCAACCAGGATAATAATAATATTTGCAAATTTTGTGAAGACCTTTACCTAAATCTGCTGCAGGGCCTATCCACTCAGTTCCATCTATCGTACCTGAAGTTATAGCTGGAACAACATCACTCCCAGGTAATAAAACTACGTTAGTTCCATAGCTTTTTAATACTTCCCCTCCTAAACCTGGCATTCTGAATTTTAATCCTTTAAAATCACCTACTTCTGCTATTCTTTTGTTAAACCATCCTCCCATTTGATTTCCTGTGTTGCCTGCGGGAAAAAACTTTAAGTTAAATTCATTGTAAATTTTATCGGCTAATTTCATGCCTGTTCCAAAATAAAACCAAGCACTCATCTCCTGAGAATTTAGTCCAAAAGGTATGCCTGATAAAAAAGCAATTGCTGGTGACTTGCCCGTCCAATAATAAGGAGATCCAAACCCCAGTTGACAGGTTCCACTTTGGACTACATCAAAAGATTCAAATGCACCAACTAATTCATTGGCATGAAATAGTCTTATTGTGAGTTCGCCTTTGGAAATTCGAGTGATTTCGTCACAAATTTTTTGAAAAGACCTACCAAGAATACCTGCTTTATCAAAAGCTGATACGGCTACCCAAGTATGTTTTGTTTTAGATCTAATTATATTCGGAAAAGCAAGAGTTGAACCAACAACTGCACCAATTGTCACATTTTTAATTGTATTTTTTAAAAATTTTCTTCTAGTCATTTTTTAGAATCCATATGTATCAATAACATTAAAATTAAAACAAATAAAATATGATATAATTTTTTTAATTTGGTGGGCGGAACAGGGATCGAACCTGCGACCTATTGCGTGTCGAGCAATTGCTCTCCCAGCTGAGCTATCCGCCCGTGGCTCCATAATACTAAATTTGATGTATATTACAATAAACAAATTGGCATATATTTTGCTGTAAAAAATTTATGAGTATGTTTTCAATTATAAAAACAGGCATTGATTCAGCTAATAAAGATATAGCAGTGATATCAAATAATATAGCAAATGCCTCTACAAATGGTTTCAAAAGAAGCGAAGCTCAGTTCGAAGATATGTATTTTTCCCAACATAATAATTCAACAGAAATAGCTACTGGAATGGGTGTTAAAAACATTAAACCAAGACAATCTTTTTCTCAGGGTTCATTTCAACAAACCGGTGGAAGTTTAGACCTCGCAATTATGGGAGAAGGTTTTTTTATATTAGGCGAACCTATTAGTAAAAATGCTCTTGTAAGAGAAAATGAAACTTTAAGTTATACTCGAGACGGATCATTTCAAATAGATCAGTTAGGAAATATTGTCAATACAGATGGTCTTCCTATGCTAGGAGAAGGAAAACAACCAATAAATGTTCCTGTAACACTTGTAAATAATTTTGGAGATCCAAAAATAATATCTGAAATTCGTGTAGACGATAATGGAACAATTCAGGCAACTTATGGCTTAGATGATACAAGAATAGTTGGAAAAATTTTATTAGCAGATTTCGTTAATGAACATGGGTTGCAAAATGTTGGGAATGCAAGGTTTGTTGAAACCGGGGAAAGTGGTGAACCAGTTGAAGGGTTTGCGAAAGAGAGGTCATTGGGAAAGATTCTTCCGGGTGCTCTTGAAAAATCAAACACTGACATTACTGATGAATTAGTTACAATGCTGAGAACTCAGCATGCTTTTAGTGGATTTTCTAAAATACTCCAATCAGAAGTTGATACTGTAAAAAGGCTTATAGGCTAAAATTAAAAAAGTGGAATTAACCACTCAATTTTTAAAACTTTTATTTTCGTTTTTTCTTCAACATACAGATATCCCTGATTATTAATCGCTAAACCTTCAGAAATGTGTAATGTGATTTTCTTTTTTCTAATTGATGAAAATTTGATGTGATTTATTATTTCTTCTATTTTTTTTAATTCATAAAAAACTTTTACCTCCATGAGAGGTTTGTCTGAAAAAACCAACACCTGATCTTCTTCCTTTTTTTTTTTCTCATTTATAATCAAATTACATCGACCTTTAACTATATTCTCAAAATTACAACTTAAGACTATTTTGATTGAGTTATCATGAATATGAAGATCTGAGGATAAGATATTTAATATAATTTTATCAAGAATCTTCCAACTATGAGGTAATTTTTTCATTGATTATTTTTCTTAATTTTTCAACAATAGCTTTTTTAATTTGAGAAATCCTACCAGTACTTATTTGAAGAATATCTGCAATTTCATAAACGTTCAATTCTTCAACATAATAAAGTTGCGTTACCATAATTTCTCTTTGATTAAGATTTTTTAAAGCATTTTTAAGAAGATTTTTCATTTCAAGGTCAGAAAATTGCTCTTCCGGGTTTGTATTATTCGATGCAAATAAAATTGAAAATTCATCATAAATCTCATCTAAACTTTGAACTTTATTAGCTTGAAAAGCATTTTCCCAATAACTAAATTCTTCGTTAGTAATACCAAGATGTTTAATTAATTCCGCTTTGGTTGGTTCTTTGCTTAGCTTATTCAATAAAAAATTATAAGCTGAATCAAACTCTTGTTTTTTTTTAATAGTTGTTCTACATAAATTTGAATTTTTTCTTAAATAATCTATTATTGATCCCCGTATTCTCAGATAAGCATATTGTGTAAAATCAACACCTTCTTTACTTGTGTATTTTTGTGCTGCTTGAATGAGACCTTCCATTCCCTGCTGAATTAAATCCTCAATTTCAACAACATTATTAACTTTTCCAAAAATCTGCCAGGCAATTTTTTTTACCAGATCAAGATTATTTTTAACCAGTTTTTCAATTTTATTTTCATGACTTTCATTATAATAAGAGTTCATTCTTTATGCTCTTTTCTTTTTACCTAATGAAAAACTTAGTCCCCCCCATTCATTTTGAGGAGTTTTTAAAATTTCGCTAGCTATTTTTTTAAAAGAAAATGAAATATCAGAATTAGGGTCAGTTATAATTAGTGGTTTTCTATTGATAATAGAGTCCTTCACTTTTTTTGAATTATTTAAACTACCAACATAATGAAGTTTAACGTCAAGAAATTTTGAGGTTATTATTTCAAATCTTTTAAATAAATCTTTACCTATTTTAGAATTCTCAACTTGATTTACCAAGATGCAAAAATTCTTAAATGATGATTTTTGATAAATTGTTTTTATTAGTGAATAAGAATCTACAAAACTTGTTGGTTCACCGACTATAATAACTACAATTCTTCCGCATGCATTAGCAAAAACAACAGTATTATCTTCTGCGCCAGCGGCAACATCAACAATCAGTTTTACTTTTTCATAATTTTTCAAATAGTCATCTATTTCATTCAATACTCTAAATCTTTTTTTATTTTCCAAGTTTAACAGATCAGAGGTTGCAGAACCTCCTGAAACTAATTCTATTCCATAATCTGTTTTTACTACTATTTCACTAATTTTTTTATTTCCATTTATTACACTTGATAAATTATTTGTTGGATTTACTCCTAATAAGACATGTGAATTAGCCATACCAAGATCAGTATCTAAAAGTAAGACTTTATTTTGAAGTTTTTGGAAAGCAATTGACAAATTTACTGATACAGTTGTTTTGCCAACTCCGCCTTTACCACTTGTTATAGCAACTGAATCAGACACCTTGAAAATTTTCTTTCATATATTTAGTAAGAGAATTCTCAGAAGCAGGTAAAATTGAATCTATAATAACCTTCGTACCAGTGAATAATCCAATTCTAGCTTTATTAAAAGCTAATGTTGATAATTCTTCTGCACCAGTCCAACATTCATCCAACTTCGTAATTGCAACCATGGGCTTAATACCAGAAACTTGTTTCCAAATATTGTTAATCATAGTGGCGTTAGAACCACTTTGAATTGATAGTATAGAACAAAAATCAAAATCTTTATAATTATTTTTTATATGGTCTATTTTAGATAAACTAAAATTCAAATCTCCTGAAAAATCAAAAATATTTATGCCTTCGTTTTGAGTTTTAGAAAATTGAAAATTATTAAAATTTATTAACTTAAAACCTAAAACTCTACTGTAAGCACGTAAAACCTCTGAATTATTAGTCGAGGCGTTAGAAACTTCGATAAAGTTAACATTACATTTTTTTTCATCTGAAATATATGAAGCTAGCTTTGCTGATAAAGTAGATTTTCCAGAACCTGAATTTCCAAATATGAATATATTTTTTGAATTAAACAATCTTTGGAAATCTAAAGAAGCGAGTTTTTTTGACATTTCTCTAAAAAAAGATATTTTTCCTTCTTCTAAATTTTTTCCTTGAAAGGTATAGTTTAATTCATTGATAATAGTATTTGAAAATCCGCTCTGAGCAAGTTTTACTGGAGTCGATGCAGAAAGACTATCGCATAAACTAGACTCATTAGTTAAAAACATTCCATAAAGTTGTTTTTTTATATCTTTTATTTCTTTTTTAAGATTATTAAATTCTTCATAAAATTCATTTTTATAAGAATATTTTGTTGTTTTACTGTCTATTTTAGATTGAGTTCTAATTTCCTTTTTATTTGCAATCTTTAAATCTTTATTTTCCAACTTTTTTAAGAATATCTTTGAAAAAGCTTTATTTTCTTGGTTATTTCTTGGGAATGAAGTCAAAATATTATTATCATTTGAAGCTTCAATCTCAACCAAACCGTTATTTTTTTTTGTTGAAAGTATAATTGCATCATTACCAAATTCTTCAGTAACTTTACTAATAGCTGACTTAACGTCTTTTGCCTTAAACAGTTGCGTTGTCATTTTGTCTCTCCTTTTTTTCGGTTAGTATTTTTTCACCAATTGTGGCAATTACCTTTATTTTTTTTGTTTCCGGTAATTCTGTAAATGCTAGAACAACAACATCCTCGATGTGTTGTCTTAATAAAATAGATAAATCTTTTCTTATAACAGGTGATGTTACTACTACAGCAGTTTTATTTTCCGCAGACATTTTCTCATTAATATCGATAATAGATTGAATAATTTGTTTTGCTAAACTTGGATCTATTAACAAACCCTCAGAACTACTTTTCTGTGCCATGGAAATTAACATCTGTTCAAAATCTGCATTAAATGTGCTAACATTCAATGGTTCATTAATCTTAGAAATCCTTTGAATTAAAAGTGAAGTAATAGCAGGTCTTACAGCTTCAGATAATTCTTCAGGATTCATTTTTTTTTCTGCCAAATTAGATAACGCCTCTAGTATTTTTTTTAGATCATTGATCGGCACTCTTTCAACCAGTAAATTTCTTAATATAATGGTTAAATGGTGTAATGGTACTAATTTAGGTACCACTGATTGCACCAACTGTGGACTAGATTTTGATAAATTGTCCAATAAAAACTGAACATCATCTTGACTAATTAATTCTCCTGCAAATTTGATTAAAATTTGATTTAAATGTGTTCCAATTACAGCCTCAGGATCAATTACCATGTAATGATTATTTTCAGCTTTAGAAATTAAATGTTTCTCAATCCAATATGCTTTCATACCAAAACTTGGATCAAGTGTTTCAATACCCTGAATATTTATTTGAGTTTCATCACTAGGCATTGCAAGTTTTCTATCGGGATAAATTTTATCCTGTGCTACGATTGTATGTCCGATTCTTATAACATATGTATTCGCATCTAGCGTGAGGTCATCTTTTACTCTTACATGTGGTAAAACAAAACCAAGCTCCTTAGATACCTGTTTTCTAATTCCTGTGATTTTTGAAATTAATGGGCCGTTTGATTTTTTATCGTTGGAGTCTACTAGTGAAATAAGTCCATATCCTAAATCTAGTGAAATAGCAGAATTGTCTGCGACATCATCAACATCAATTTTTTCAGGGTTTTCATCAGTTTGATCTTTATTTTCTGAATCCTTGTCAAATGACTTTTCACTTTTTTTACCAATCCGCCACGCAAAAAGTCCAGCTATTGCTCCAGCAATTAAAAATAAAGCATTAGGCATACCAGGAACTAGACCAAATAAAAACAACACTCCAGAAACAGGAATCCATGCTTTTGACATTCCCATTTGATTAGATATTTGACCTGACAAATCATTCTCATCTGAACCTATTCTCGTTACTATGGTCGCAGTAGCTAATGCTAATAATAAAGAAGGTATTTGTGCAACCAATCCGTCACCAACTGTGAGCAAAATATATTTTTCTGCAGATTCATCAAGTGATAAATCGTGTTGAACAGATCCAATTATCAAACCTCCAATTATATTAATTATTAAAATTAGTATACCGGCAATTGCATCTCCTTTTACGAATTTTGCTGCTCCGTCCATTGCACCATAAAACTCACCTTCTTTAGATAAATCCTTTCTTCTAGCCTTTGCTTCATCACTGGTGATAATACCTGCATTCAAATCAGCATCAACAGCCATTTGTTTGCCTGGCATTGCATCTAAAGTGAATCTTGCTGCTACTTCTGATACTCTACCAGCACCCTTAGTAATAACAATTAAGTTAATTATTACAAGGATACTAAATACAAATAAACCAACAACATAACTTCCCGACATAACAAATGCACCAAAAGCTTCAATTATGTTTCCAGCAGCATCAGTTCCAGTATGACCATTACTTAGAATTACTCTTGTTGAGGCGACATTAAGTCCAAGTCTTAAAACAGTAGCAAACAAAAGTACTGTTGGAAAACTTGAAAAATCAAGTGGTCTAAAAGCTTGTAAAGCCACCATCAATACAAGCAACGATACTAAGATATTGGTTGTAAATAAAAGATCTAATATAACTGGACTGAGAGGAATTACCATCATGCCCACAAGAATCATTATACCTAAAGGGATACTAAAAGTTTTTACTAAATAATTTAAACTTTTTCTATTGAATGAATTTAATGTTAATTCCATGACATCACTTTCAAGTCAAAAAAATGACATATTTTTTTATAAGTATCGATTAAATAGCCATTTATCTGATTTTTTTCATTTTTATTTAAATTAAAATTTTTCATAGAACTTTAAGATGCAACAGATATGCCAAATATGTTTTTAATGTTTAGAAGCTATATTTAAAGATGGCATATTATATGCATAAATTTTATGAACTTAAATTTAAGGACATTAAAAATGAGAAAAATAATTTTAGTACTTACACTTTTTATAATGCAATCATGTGCCGGAGCTGGAAATTTTTTAGAGCAATTCACTCAAAACGAATCTTTTTCTAGTAATGAAACAAACACTCCTACAGCACAATTAAATAAAACTAAAGAAATACTAGATGCCTCAAGCATTACGTTTCCAACCCTTACTGCCACTGGTTATGCAGTCGTATCTAGTCAACCCGGTCAAAGTATAGAACAGAAAAGATTAATGGCTATAAGGGCTGCAAGAATGGCTGCAATACGTGAACTAGCTGAGCAAATACACGGTCTAAAAGTTGATAGTAATACAACTGTTATTGATTTAATGGTTCAAAATGACACTTTTAGGGGTATTGTTAGCGGAGTTATAAGAGGCGCAAGAACTGTAAGAATTAATCCAACTGGATCAGATACATATGAAACCGTTTTAGAAATTGACCAAGATATGGTTGCATACTTATTTAGAACAGCTCAATCATTGTAATATAAGAAAAAGGAAAAAAACTTGAAAAATTTTTCTTACAACCCTTTTGATAGATTAATAAAAAAAGCTCTCATTATTTTCTGGGGAGTTATAGCTACGTTATTTTTAGGCATTAACTTTGCTTTTGCAAGTGAGAATACTGTAAAAATGGTTTTTACTTCAGGAAGAGCAATAATAGTAGACGGAAAAAAAGAAATTGCGAAAAAAAGAGCTCTGGATGAAGCACTGTATTTAGCCAGTTTACAAGGTGGAGCAAAAGTAGATGGATTTTCAAGTATTGATACCAAAACTCGTCTCAATGAGAATCTTGTAATCCGACCTGCCTCAGAAATAATAGATTTTAAAGTACTCAACGAAAACTCTGATTTAACTCATTATGAAGTAAAAATACAAGCAGCATTATTACAAAAAAATGTAAATTTAAAATGTGATAGCACTAGAATTAATAATATTTCTTTTCTACAACCTCATTATATAATTTCAAGTAATTCTCCTGCATGGACTCATCATTTACCAATTTTAATATCTTCAATAATACTCAAAAACCTTAAAAACCTGAAAGATCTAAAAATGAGTGACAAAAGAGATTTTTTCATTGATCCTGAGAATATGAAAAAGATTAAAAATGAACTTAATTACGAAGCGTTAACTGAAAAAACCTTGTATATAAAAAATGGGGAGTTTAGCATCATACCTGTAATTAATATATCTAGAGCTTTATCAAGATTACATAGATTTAGTGAAGAATTAGTTTTTTCAATAGATTTGCTACTATATGAAGGGCCTGATTACAATTTTGTAGATTCATTTAATTATAATTTTTCTCTGAATTTAGGAAATCACACTGGGTATGAAGGTTTGGATAGTTTTTATAGTGTATCAAAATCAAAAATAATAGAGTATTTAGATTTAAGTTTATCAAAATACCACTTCAGAATTCATGACACAATGAAATGTTTACCTTTGGAAACTGAGCTGATTTACTCAAACGAAAAATTGATTGCCAATTTAGGTACAAATCAAGGGTTGTATAGGGGAAAAATAGGTTTAATTTCAACAAGAAACCCAGATAATTCTATGGAAAACTGGTCTGTGATGAGTGTTGTAAGTTCTGATTTAGATGCTTCCATTTTAGAACCTTTGAATCCAAACATAGATTTGATTGATTTAAATGGTAAATTAATTAGATTTTTAAATTAAAGGATAAAATATGATGAAGTTTTTTAAGTTTTTATATTTACTAGGTTTATTAAATTTTGCGGCTAATGTAAATGCAATAGAACCGTTTGTCGTTCTTGATTATAATAATTATAGTCATTCAGACGACGTGGACCAAAACAATGCGTTTTTAAGAGACTCTAGTTATTCTACAACCCATCTTGTTGAAATAGGAGATTCTTTGTCGGGAATTATAAATAAATATTATAAAAATACCGGTTTCAATATGAGAATTGTTGAAATTTCAATTTTAGAAATAAATAAAAAGGCGTTCGTGAGAAATAATCCAAATTATTTATTTGCAGGCAAAACATTAAAAATACCATCTGTAAATGAAATGATGAATTTAGTAAAAAAAGGTACTAAAAAAAATCAAAATAGTGGAAAACATATATATTTTTTTGGTGGTTTTTAATGCTGATTATAAGAATCTTATTATTTTTATTTTTACTTGCTCCTCTAAACGCAATTTTTTCAAATGAACTAAGTGGTGTCGAAATCACAAAGATTGTGTCGGTTTGGCTTTCTGAAAAAAATAAAGCATCAAATATAAATATTCTACCTGAAAAAAAATATCCAGAATGTATAGATTTAAAAATTAGAAATATTTCAACTGACTTTTCATTGCTAAAAATCAATTGTCAAAAACCAACGCAATGGAGTTTTATTTTGAGAAATAAAATAAAACAAGTTAAAAAAAAAAATAATGAAAAGAAAAAAATAAGTAAAAATCTTGTAAAGTATCTTACCTTCAACTCTGATATGCCAAAAGGAAGTATTGTAAAAGATGATGATTTAATTTTTTTAAAAAAAAATATTTCTAACTCAAGAAATTTGATTGTTGATAAAAAAGATATATTAGGTAAAAAATTAAAAAGAACTATTAGATTCCACACTCCAATTTATGCCAATAATCTTGAAAAAGAGTGGTTAATCAGAAAAAATGACGAAGTAACAATAGAAAATAACTTAGGAAGTGTTATAATTAAAGTTGAGGGTATTGCCCTAGAAGATTCAGATTATATGGAAAAAATTAAGGTTAAAAATATTTCTAGTGGTCAAATTGTTAATGCTTATGTTAAAAATAGAAAAAAAGTTGTAATTAATCCTAAACAATTCAGATAGTATGTCGATATATATAAATAAGGAATAAAATAATGGTAGATCAAATTAAAAACAATATTTCTTCATCAACAAAATCTGTCTCTCAGACAAATTCATCTGGTGAATCAAATAAAACTCCAACTTCATCGACGAAGATTACTCAAAAAAATGATCAATCTAGTCAAAATTCAACTAATATTTCTAAATTTATTAGTAAAGAAGCAATTAAAGATATGGCCGTTCAACCACCTATTGATAAAGAAAAAGTTAGTAGAATTAAAAATGCTATTGCTAACAATAATTATCCTATTGATTTAGAAAAAATTTCTGATGCATTAATGGATGCCTACAAAGAGATGAAATAAAATCTAATTTGTGTTATTCTAAATCATGCAGAATAACAATTTCAACGACCTTTTAGATTTATTTGATAATTTACTAACTTGTGACTTTAGAGATTCACAAAATATTCAAAAAACAATTATTAGTAAAATCGATGAGCTCAAAATAGATTTGAAATCAAATAAACTTGATAAAGAAGATATAGTTCAATTATCTAAAAGAGTTGATAAATTAATTAAATCTAAAGAATTAAAGCATAAAAAAGATTTCATAATTTTTGAAGAATTTAAAAATTATTTAGAGAAAAAAACTTAAATTTCTTTTATAATAGATTCATGGATTCAATATCGTTATTTTTTGAAGAAAACCCTCAGAAGTTTTTTGCATATGCATTGATGGCTATTTCACTTATCTCAATATTTTTTATTAGTTTATCTTTTTATTATGATAATTTAAAAAAAAAAGAGCTTTTAAAAAAATTTACTACTTTTGATAGGTCACTGAAAGATCTTGTTGAAGAATTTCGATCCTTTGAATTAATGTTTAGTGAACAAAAAAAATCATTTGAAGAATATAAATTTGTAATCAACAGGATTGAACAAGAGATTTCCAGACTAGCAGATTCTCTGAGTAATGAAAAAAATATTACATCCGCCATTTCACTTGCAAAAGAAGGTTATTCTGTATTAGAGATTTCAGAAAAAACTGGTATACCAAAAGAAGAAATTGAACCGATTGTAAAATATCATGGTTCGAATTAACATTTACAATAAATTTTATTTTTCTTCTATTTTTACTTTTTCTTCGTGAATTTTTAGTAAATCAGCTTCATCTTTATTTATTTCGTTTTCTTTTTCAGTATTATTAATACTAGATTTAGGAGTTATATTATCTAAATTTTCATCAGTTGCACTCTCATCATTCTTCTGTTCGGTTTTTTCAATTATATCCTTTTCATCTTTTTTTAATTGGACATCCTGAACCTTAATTTTTTCATCGTCATTATCTTTATTTAGTTTTTCCTCTCCATTCTTTGTTATTTTTTCTTCATTAGAATTTTTTTCGTTTTCTTTTTTTCTATCAATTTTACTTTCATCATCTTTTTTTTCTAAATTATTATTTTCTAATTTTTTTTCATCTTCATTTTTGGATTTATCATTTAAATTTGATTCTGAATCTTTGTTTTGATCAAGAAGCTTTTCTTCTTTCTGTTCACTTTTAACCTCTTGGTTTAATTTGTTATCTTTTTTTATTTCTTCTTTATCTAAAGCTTGTTTTTGGTCATTTATATTAATTGGGATAGCCTTTTTATTTTCAATTAGTTTTTGTGCATCAATCTTTGATACATCCAATATAACCCCCTTATCAATTTGTTTTCCATTTACTTCTGAAGGCTCAAGCATTTCCAATTTAACCCAATCTTCTTGTTTTTTTTCGGGTACCTTTGGTTCTTCAGAAACATTTTTAGTTTCAATTTTTTTAAATTTTTTTGGTACCCTTGTTTCGTATAATTCTTCAATTCTTAATCTTATAATTTTAACTCTTGCTGCTAATGCACCTAGTCGGGTAATTTCATCCATTTGTCCGTTTAATAATTTTTTTATAATTGCATTAACTTCTTCCAATGGTTTATTACCAATTTTTTTTATTATTTGGTCTCTAACCTTTGAAACCTCTGGATCTGGCTCGTAATTAAAATTATTCATTTTTTTATACCTTTCTTTGGCATTCAATTTGCAATTTCTAAACCAAATTGAACTTTTTTTTAAGAATATGACAAATAGTATTAAACAACAATTCGAAGTATTTAGCAAAGCACTAGAAATACGAAATAGAAAAAATGAAATTCTGGCTTCAAATATTGCAAATGCGGCAACACCTAATTTTAAAGCAAGAGACATAACATTTGAAACAGAGTTAGCGAGATCTTTAAGTTCTGGGCCTTTAAATTCAACTAATAATATGCATTTCAGTGTGGCGTCTAAAAGCCTTCCAGGAAAAGTTCAGTATAGACAATCTTTAAATCCTTCAATGGATGGAAATACAGTTGAACTTGCTGTTGAACAAATGGAATTTGCAGAAAATGCGGTCAGATATCAAACTACATTGAGTTTTATAAATGGAAAATTACAAGGATTAATGAGTGCTATAAGGGGTGAATAATGGAAATTAAAAATATTTATAACATTACAAAACGAGCAATGGGTGCACAATTAGTTAGATTAAATGCAATTGCAAGTAATTTAGCCAATGCTGATAATATTGCAAGTAATCCAAAAGATGCTTATAAGCCTATAAAGCCGGTTTTTGAAACTCAATACATGGATATAATCAGAAAAAGGGGAATTTCTACTGTGGATGCTGTAACAGTTAAACAGATGGATATTGAACCAATTAAAGAATACAAACCCGGTCATCCTCTTGCCGATCAGGAAGGTTTCATTTACAAGGCTCCTGTCAATGCTGAAGAAGAGTATGTTGAAATGCTTGAGGCCTCAAGACAATATCAAAATAATGTAGAAGTAATTACAACCATAAAAGCACTTATGATGAAAACAGCTAATTTAGGAAAATAAAATAGGAGAATATATATGACAGATGTAACAAAAACCTCAGATCAATCCTTAAATAATATTCTGGATAAGTTAGGAATAAATTCTTCAGATGAAAAAAAAAGTATAAAAAAAGATTCTTCTGTATTAGGACAAGCAGAATTTTTAAAATTGATGACAGCGCAACTTCAGAATCAGGATCCATTTTCTCCAATGGATAATGGTGACTTTATTGCACAGATGGCACAATTTTCTACTGTTACAGGAATAACAGAGATTAATAATAATTTAACTACCCTAGGTGAGCGTTTAGAACCAAATAGAATTGCTACAGCAGCTTCATTTTTAGGTACGTCTGTGTTGGTACCTGGACAAACAGTTACTCCAGATGATAATGGACAAATCCATGGTGTTATTGATTTACCTGCATCCTCAAATAATGTTGGTTTAACAATTTCAAATTCCAAAGGAGAAATTGTTCATACTATTGATTTAGGTTCACAAAAGAAAGGTCTCATAGGATTTAGCTGGGCTAACATACCTGAAGATATCTTGAAATCTAATCAAAAACTTTCTCTACAGGCATTTGCTGGTAATGGGAATGCTACTAACGGGTTAACTACAGCTGTTTATAACAAAGTAATTGCAGCATCTACACCAAAGAATTCAGAAGATGTTCTTTTAGAATTAAAAGACTTTGGAGAAATTTCAGCTTCAGAAGCACTTAAACTCAAAACAAATGATTAAATAGAGGAGTAAAAATATGTCATTTTATACAGCATTAACAGGACTAAATGGTTCACAATCAGATATATCTGCAACTTCAAATAATATTGCTAACGTAAACACAACTGGTTTTAAAAGATCCCGAGCAGAATTTGGTGATATTTTTGCTACCTCTCCTCTTCAGAATGCATCATCGTCTATTGGTTCTGGTACAATTCTTAAAGGTGTAAAACAACAGTTCACTCAGGGAAATATTAGTTCTTCTCTAAATGCATTAGACTTAGCAATTTCAGGTCAAGGATTTTTTGCTCTCCAACCCTCTTTGACATCAACACAAACTGTATATACGCGAAATGGCTCATTTAACGTTAATAATGATAGATATGTTGTTGATTCATCTGGACAGTTCGTTTTGGCATATCCGGTTAATGCCGACGGATCTGTGACCGCTAAAGATTTAGTAAGTGCTAACCCACTTCAACTCCCAATTACTTCTGGAACTCCTCAAGCAACATCTGCTATTGATTTAGGTGTTAACGTTCCAGCAACGGCTGAAGTTATTCCTGAAAAAGCACAATTTGCATCTGGTTATGCGTTTAATGCTAATGATCCAGAAACCTATAATAATTCAACATCTATAACAATCTTTGATGATTTAGGTAACCCAACAATTGCTACAATTTTTTTCATAAGAACTCAAGCAGCTTCAGCTGCAGATCCTACTAATAAATTTGAAACTAGATTGGTTATTAATGATACTGTAATTGAACCTGATTTAGTTCCCGCTGTTAGTGATACAAAACAACAAATATTTATTGATAGATTTGGTCAACAAACAACCTCTGTTCCTGACGATAACTACTTTTTGGAAGGAAAAGGTTCACCTCTTCATAAATTAGATGATTTAAGAACACTTGTTGATTCAACTCCTGCGTCAATCAGAGGTGAAACTAGTGCATTCGATTTTGGTGATGAGGGTGATAAAACTGTAACAATTGTTACGGATCCAGTTCAATTTAATTCAACTAGAGAAAGTGGTGATACTACATCAAATGTTTATTGGGGTACAAATTTCTTAACAATCAACGTAGATAATGCAGATACACCTATTAACGTGGACATTAGACCTGGATCTTACAACGCCACACAGCTTTCTACAGAAATTCAAAGAGCAGTAAATGCTGCATATGGTGATGATAAAAAAATACAAATTGTAAGAAATGTCGATGATACTATATCAATTGATTTATTAAAACTTAATGCAGACGGAACTTCTACTGGACTTACAACACCAATATCAGTAGATCTACTTTCAGATTCATATGTGTCAGATGTTGAAGGAATTACCCTTACAGGTGTTTCACCTGACTTTACAAAAGATCAATTTTTAGCACACGTTCAAGCAAGAATAAACTCAACTCTAAATGAATATGCAGTCGATTCTACTGATTCTGTTCAAAGCGCAACTGCTTTGGGAGTGAATTCAGCTTTATTTGCAAGAAATGTGGGTTCAGCTATGTCAACTGTACTGAATCAAAATCAAGTTTTTAATCTCACATATAGAGATGGTGGAAGTGCGGCTGCAGGTTCAGTCACCGCGGTTACAGAAGCGGCGAAATATTTAACATATTCGTACTATCAAAATAGTCCCCAATTAAATGTTTATGATTCAAAAAATGCCGTATCAGCTAATAATAGTAGCAATACAATTGAATATTCACATACTGAAAATACTGTTAAAATTTATTTTGGCTCCAGTGATCCTGGATTTACAGTGAATGAAAAAGTAAGAGTGATGGGTTTATTTGATGAATCAGCTACTGAAACTACAAATGGCGCATTTCTAAACGGAAGAGAGTTTACTGTCTCATCTCAATCAACCGATGCAAATGGAAACTTCTTCATTCAAGCTAGTACCTCTGGAATGAGTTTTCCAGATTCAAGTTTTAATCTATCAGAAACAAATGTTAATGTTTATAGCGACTTGTCTACTTCGGTTGAAGGCTTTTTTGAAGGAGCAGATAATGTTTACAAGGATGCAACAGTAAACTTTAGTAATAAAAAAATTGTTCTAAGAGAAATTGGTACATCAAATAAACATTCATACACCAATGATGATATTATTGGTTTCTCAGGAGAGGGTATAATTGGTGTAGACAGTGCAGAATTTAATTTAACAAATGCAGACGGTACTCATTTAGATTCAATGTCGACAGCTGGTTTTTCACCAACCGCTTTAACTCTTGATACAACAAGTGCAAGTGTTGTAAGTACGGCTAATGAAACATTTACATCAACTGCGCACGGATTTGTAACTGGAGATACTTTGGTATATAAATCTGGTGATATTTTTGATGTCGTGGCTGGCTCTGGTGGAGGAACTTCAAGAACGGTCAATACAACAAGTAACTCTGTTGTATCAGCAGCAAACGATACCATCGTTCAAGCAAACATTGCCGCTTTAACAGAAGGTTCAGCAGTGGTTTATAATGCAGCAGGAACAGGATCTGCAGTTACTATTGACACTACAGCTCCAGTAAATAATGTGATTTCTCATACATCAGCTCATGGTTTTAGTACTGGTGATGCCGTTACCTATTCTGCAAGTGGTACAGCTTTAACTGGTTTGACTGATGCTACAACTTACTTCGTTATTAAAGTTGATAATAACAGTTTTAAACTTGCTACAAGTTATGAAAATGCAACAGGAAAAACACAAGCTGCAATTACGTTAACAGCAACAAACGGTTCAACTACAGATTCTTTTACTCCAAAAAGTAATCTATCAGGTCTTCAACATGGAAGAACTTATTATGTTGCTGATCCTGATGGAAGTTCAGCTTTTAAGTTGGCGGAAACCTATGCTGATGCAACTGCATCAACTGCAAGAGTGATAGATTTAGCTTTGAGTGGTGGTAATGCGTCAGATGCGTTTATACCAACATCTGATCATACAGATTTGAATCATGGAAGAACATATTATGTAATTAAAAGTGATGCAGATAATTTTAAACTTGCAACTTCTTTAAGTAATGCAGTTGCAGGCACAGCAATTAATCTAACTGCAACTGATGGTCATGCTTCTGACACATTAACACCCTTAAGTGGACTTACTGAAGCAACCCATTGGGTCGACGAAAAAGATCCTGCTATAGAAGTTAGCTATGATGTTTTAAATCAAAAATTACAGTTTGAAGTTGATAGAAATATTCTTGGAACAGGTACAAACAGTAATTTTAACAGTTTTAAATTGTATGGAGCCTCGACAGCTACAGCTACTAATAATTTAGGAATTCCAGCATTAGCAACCACAACTGCAACATTAATTAAAGGAGGAGAAAAATTCTCCGGAGATACTTTTGTTGCTGATGGTGCTGAAGTTCAACTTAATGATAAAAGATTCGGAGTTAAAGTAGAATATAGCAGTGAATTTAAGTCCTTCATTTTTAAAAGTGGTACAACTGGAGAAGCTATTGCAGCTAATGGTGCAATTGGAGTTACAACAGCACAAACAGCTTCCGATATTTCCATCGGAAGATATTCATTATCAACTACTGATGGTTCAGTTATTGATACTACAGATTTTTTTGCTGGTGATAATCAACTTTTAGGAATTGGCGCAACCAAAACTTCAACGGTTAAAACCGAAGGTAAAGGTCTTGCTGCTACCGCTGCAGTTGTTACGGGTGCAACTGCAACTGAAGATTTAACGGAAGTATTTAGATTATCTAATACAAATAATGAAAATGTATTTAACGTTTCAGTTGATGGAATTAGTGGAGTGATTGAAGTTCCAACCGGTTTTTATGTTGGGTCTACTCTCGCTGAAGCATTACAACAAAGAATTAATCAAGTAGAAAATTCAGCTGGTACGGTCGGAGGAGGTATTACTGTAAAGTATGATTCTTCAACAAATAAATTTACTTTTACAAATGGAACTAAAGGCACAACTTCAACTTTGAAGATTAAAGGAGCTGCAAGATTTGGTTTAGATGATGTGGATTTAGGTGTTGGAACAATACCCCAAATATATAACATTTCTCAATCACAAAATGCTGCTGGTGTTGCCCTTTTTGTTGATGCTAATGGTAATAAAGTTGAAACGCCACCAACTGATGTAGTGTCAGGATATTTCCCGTTATTCATTGATGAGGGTGAGCTTACTTTTGATAAATCAGGTGCAATCATAAGTCCAAAGCAAGGCGTTCATTATGAAAAACAAGAAGCAGGGTTTAGTATTGATCTAGATATTGATTTTACAAAATCGACTCAGCTTGCTCAACCATTCTCTGTAACAAATGTAACACAGGATGGTTTTACATCTGGTAGACTTGATGGATTGGAAATTGACGCATCAGGTACAGTTAGAGCTAACTATACTAATGGTCAGAACAATCCTCTTGGAAAAATTGTACTTGCAAACTTTAATAACCAAAATGGTTTAAAACAAATTGGAAATGCTACTTATGTAGAGACTGCAGTTTCTGGAACGGCAACAGTAGGGGAAGCTGGTTCTGAGGGATTTGGTACAATTTTATCAGGTTCACTGGAGCGTTCTAATGTAGATATTACAGAAGAACTTGTAAACTTAATTACGGCTCAAAGAAATTTCCAAGCAAACGCTAAATCTATTGAAACAACTGCTGCAACAACTCAGCAAATCGTAAATATTAGAATGTAGTACTGTAGGTAATTTATTATGGATAGAATGGCACAAACAGCTCTGAATAGTTTAAAAATGTTGATGGAAAACCAAACAGCAATCGCGCATAATTTAGCGAATGTTAACACTCCAGGATTTAAACAAGACGTAGCAACTGACTTTAGTAGTATATTTTTAGATAGACAAAATGGTATGGAGCCAAGAATTGTGTCAATGAGGAATACAGGGGGCTTTTCACTAGAGCAAGGTCAATTAGAAAGTACTAAAAATAATTTAGATGTTGCAATTAAAAATGATGGTTATTTCATTATCCAACCAAAGAATGGAGGATCGGTTGCATTTTCTAGAAGAGGAGATTTACAAATTAACGAAAACGGAGAATTACTTGATGGCGCAGGGAATCAAATGCTAGATGCTGGTCTCCAAGCAATTGAAATTCCTGCTTTCACATCAATCAATATTTCTCCAGAAGGACAAATATTTATCAAACCTCTCGGAGGAGAGGTTGATGCTGAACCTGTTGAAGTAGCAGTTTTGGGAACATCAATTCCAGATGAAGAAGTGCAACTAACAAAATCGCTGGATGGACACATAAGAATTCTTCCATCACAAAATGAAGATGGTGCGGAGGAAGAAGTTGCAATTGAAGCTAATCAGCAAGCCAAAATAATTTCTGGGTTTCTTGAAAAAAGCAATGTTAACTCGGTAGATGAAATGGTAAATTCTCTTGAAAATCAAAGAAAATTTGAAATGCATATTAAATTCATTCAAATGGCAGAAGAACTTGATTCTGCGGGTGCTAGCTTGTTAAGACTACCTGGTATGTAGTTTTTAAAAAAAAAATTTTTTTCTTGTTTTAATAACATTATAATGTCGAATGGCAATTTTTATTTGCATAGTCTCTGGCATTTTTTGGTCTTTTTTTGATGTTAGCAGAAAATTAACCTTAAAAAAAATTTCCTCAATTTCACTTCTGATAATTTTTTCTATAACTCAAATCTTAATCTTTTTTGTTTGGGTTGCTCTAGATGGGTTTAGAATTGAAATATCTTCATATTTTGTTCCCGGATTAAGTTTGATTATAATTAGCACAATTTCGGCTTTGCTTTTTTTAGAATCTATTAAAAAATCTGAACTTAGTTTAACAATTCCTTTACTTTCATTTACACCATTGTTTAGTGCAATATTATCATCTTTCATGTTAAAAGAAAATTTAGTGATGACTCAATATTTTGGTATAGTATTCATTGTTCTTGGTGCAACAATATTGTATTCCAAAAAAATTTCATTAGCTGGAATTTACAACAGTATATTTTCTATTTTAAAGAACCAATCAGCAAAATACATGTTGTGCGTTTCTTTTTTGTGGAGTTTAACACCAATTATTGACAAAATTTGTTTTAAATTTAGCTCTATAAATTTTCATGGGTTAATTCAAGCAATTGGAATTTGCCTAGTTCTATTTTGCTTTTACAAAAATTCAATACAAAAAGATTTTCCATTAATAAAAAAAAATAAATTGTTAATATTTATCACGGTAGCAATAGGAACAACTGCCACAATACTACAATTTTTAGCAATAAAATTAACATTTGTTTCTATCATGGAATCCATAAAAAGGAGTTTTGGTCAAATTTTATCTGTAGTTTTTGGGAGAATTTTTTTCAAAGAGAATATTTCTCCTCAAAAAACTCTAGGAATATTTATTATTATTACAGGAGTTCTAAATCTACTAATTAATTCATAAAACAAGTAAAGTGAGGGTTTCTTATAATTTTCTTGATCCATTATATAAAATTTTTGATTTGGAGAATCCATTAAATTTAGAATGCATACTTTTTGAATATGCACCTAACTGACAGATTTCAATTAAGTCTCCTTCTTGAATATTGAAGGGCAATAAAAAAGGGCCTTTTAAATAATCATTTGAGTCACAAGTTGGTCCATAAAAAGAGAAACCTAACTTAGTTTCACATTTTTTTTGAGGGTCAACAATGTTTACAGAATAAGGAAATTTATCATTATATATTCCTCTCAATGATCCATAAATACCGTCGTTGATATATAATTTATTTTTTTTTCTTAATTCAACTCTGACAATTAATGATAAACAACCTGATACTAAAGCTCTCCCTGGTTCAGCTAATAATTTAATATCCTTATAATTTTCAATTTTAGAAAACTCTTTTAAAATTTTTTTAAAATATGACTTTAAATTTTTAGGTTTTAAATTTTCATATGTTGAAGGAAAACCTCCACCCACATTTAAATAGTTGATATCTACATTTGAATTTTTTAAAATTTTTTTTGCAAATTTAATTCCTAAAATAAAACCTTTAGAATCCATGCATTGAGACCCTGGATGAAATGACATGCCTATCTTACACGATGTAAATGAAATCTTTTTCAGTAATTTGACTGCTTCATTTTTACCAATTCCAAATTTATTTTCTATTTTATATTTTGCAAATTTATTACTAACTTTTAACCTTAAATGCAAGCATAGATCATCAGCATTTTTTGTTTCTTCTAAAATTTTTTTTAATTCATCTTCATGATCAACAGAAAAATGTTTCACTCCAAATTTAAAATATGCTTTTGAAATAGAGTGTCGAGATTTGATTGGATTCATAAAGAATATTTCAGAATTTCTGAATAGTTTTACAATTTTTTTTATTTCATTAATTGAAGATACTTCAAAATGATTGATACCATTTTGATGAATCTTTTTTAATACACATTTCAAAGGATTAGTTTTGACTGAATAAATCGTTGTTCCTTTAAAAAATTTTAAGAAATTATTAACAGATTTTTCAATAAAGTTAGGTTTAAAAATGAAAAAAGAATTTTTGTTTTTTTGGTATTTCAAAATATTTAATCTTTGATGCATTTGAAAAAATTATGATAATCTAATATAATAACATTTAAAATATTAACACTACATAATAAAAGTGATTATGCAATTGAGAATAAACGATATTGCCCCAAACTTTACAGCAAATACAACAGAAGGAAAAATTAATTTTCACGAGTGGCTGGATAATTCTTGGGCTATTCTATTTTCTCACCCGAAAGATTTTACCCCTGTGTGCACAACTGAATTGGGTTATATGGCAAGAATTGAAAGGGAATTTTCAAATAGAAAATGTAAAATTATTGGGTTAAGCGTAGACTCAGTTTCTGACCATATGAATTGGAAGAAAGATATAGAAGAAACACAGGGCGCTAAAGTTAATTATCCTTTAATTGCTGATGAAAATCTTGAAATCGCTAAACTTTATAATATGTTACCTGCTAGTGATAATATAATTGATAATAGGACTGCAATCACAAATGCTACAGTGAGGTCAATTTTTCTTATCGATCCAAACAAAAAAATTAGAATGACATTAACCTATCCAATGACTACTGGAAGAAATTTTGAGGAGATAATTCGAGTGCTTGATTCAATACAACTATCTTCTAGTCATAAAGTTGCTACTCCTGCAAATTGGAATAAAGGTGAAGATGTAATAATAGTGCCTGCTGTATCAGATGACGAAGCTGAAAGATTATTTCCAAAAGGTTTTAAAAAAATAAAACCATATTTAAGAACTACTGAGGAACCTTAAGATTTTTGCATCTGACTGAACAATATTTTACTTCAGACCAGTTGTTTCTCCATTTTTTTCTCCAAACAAAACTCTTTTTGCATGTCTTACAAACTTTTTCAGGAAGATTTTTTTTCACTTTGTATTTAAATTGCAAATTAACTAAAACGTATTTTTCTGAATAAATCTTTCAGCTTTTTCAAAAATCATCATTTTTCTATCTTTATCCATTTTTTCTAAAATTCTAACCATCATTGATAGTCTTGGGTTTTTTAAAAAAAATTCTTGTTTCTTTTCAATAAATCTCCAATAAAGTCCATCCATTACAGGACACCAATCTCCCTTTTTAAAATCCATCATTTTTAAAAAATACGAAGATCCGCATATATAAGGTTTTGTTGCAAATATTCCACCATCACTATATAAACCCATACCAAAAACATTTGGAGACATAACCCATTCGGATGAATCAATATACATTTCCATAAACCAATTGAAAATAATACTAGGCTTAATCTCACACAAATTCATTACATTAGATAAAATCATTAATCTTTCAATATGATGAGACCATCCATAAGTCAATGCATTTTTGATTGCATAATCTAAAGGTTCAAGTCCTGTACTTGCATCATACCATGAGTTTTTCATTTGTTTTTCATGTTTAAAAAAATTAGATTCAGTCAATTTTTTTTCATAATTCTGATATATTCCTCTCATGAATTCTCTCCAGCCAATTATTTGCCTTATAAAACCCTCGTAAGAATTAATTTTGATTTTACCTTCAAATTCTTTAATTCTATCTATTATTTCCTTAGGAGTTATTAGACCTATATTGATAAACGGACTTAGAGCACTATGAAATAGAATGTTATCTTTTTGATAGACTGCGTCTTCGTAGTCTCCAAAAAGATTAAATTTATTTTCCAAAAAGTTATCAAAACATAACCAAGCATCTGTTCTTGTTGTTCCAATCCAAAAGTCTTCAGTATTACCCAAATGACTAGGAAATTTTTCATCAACAAACTTTGAAACTTCTAGTGTATGATTACTTTTTGTGAAAGTTATTTGTTTAGGTGGGGAGAAGTTTTTTGGTATTCTTTTTCTATTTTCATCATCAAAACTCCACTTTCCAAATTTAGGTTTGTTATCATCTACAAGAATTTTATTTTTTATTCTCTGATCTTTGTAAAAATTTGCCATGAATGGCTTTTTTGTTCTGTTCAAGTATTCTTTAAAACTATTTCTGTCAGTTAAGAACATTGGAGTTTTGTGGCAGTGAAACTCAATACCAATTTCTTCTAAAAAATCTACAATTTTTTTTTCAAAAGATTTGTCTTCGATCTCATAAAAAGATATGGATTTTAATTTTTTTGAAACTATAAATGATTTTAATTTTGATACGTAAGTATGTTTAAAATCTTTTTCAGAAGCATTTTTATATTCTATCTTAAAACCATTCTTTTCTAACTCATCTCTGAAACTTCTCATTGCGGATAAAAAAAAAATAATTTTATGCTTATGATGAGAATAATACGTACAAAGGTCATAATCCTCAGCCATAAAAAAAAGGTTTTTTTTAAATGGTTCTAAATATTTAGGATTAAAAAGTTGATTACCTAAAATAATAAATCCACTACTCATAATTTTTACGACTTAATTGCACTAAAACATTTTAATGCTAACTCACGGGATTGTTTGATATCAACAATTGGATAGGGATAATCAAGACCAAGTTTAATACTGTTAGATTTCAATACTTCCTCGGGGGCAGCCCAAGGACAAAATAAATACTTAGAAGGTAGGTTTTTTAATTCAGGTATATATTTTTTTGTATATTCTCCATCTGTATCAAATTTTTCACCTTGAGAAATTGGATTAAAAATTCTGAAATAAGGGGCGGCATCAGCTCCAGTTCCAGCTACCCACTGCCAACCAACATTATTATTAGCAAGATCAGCATCTAACAGGCAATCCCAAAACCATTTTTCTCCCTCTTTCCAATGAATCAATAAGTTCTTTACTAAAAATGAGCCAACTATCATCCGCACTCTATTATGCATATAACCAGTTTGCCACAACTCCCTCATACCAGCATCAACAATAGGATAACCTGTTAGGCCTTTTTGCCATTTAACAAGGTGATCATTTTTATTTCTCCATGGAAACTTGTCAAATTTAACTTGTAAATTTTTTTTTGTGATTTGAGGAAAGTGATATAGTAAGTAATGTGAAAATTCGCGCCATCCTAACTCACTTTTAAAATGTTGAACATTTTCATTTTGAATCAAGTTTTCACACTCATACCATAGCATATTCGGTGAAACTAATCCAAAATGGATATATGGAGATAACCTTGACACATTATGTTTCGCAGGAAAATTTCTTCCAAGTTTATAATTTTGAATCTTCTTCTCAAAAAAATCTGCAACTTGATTTTTCAGTGAATAATGATCAATTTTCCAAATTTTTTCAAATTTTCTGTACCAATTATTCTTTGGTAAAAGTTTTAACTTGTTTATTTCAAAATCATTAGAAATGTTTAAAAGATTAAATTTTTTAGATTTAATTGGATATCTTGGGGCTGCAGATTCTAAACAGCCTCTTTTATAATATGGAGAAAAAACTTTATAGGGTGTGTCATCTTTTTTTAAAACAGTCCATGGTTCCCATAACAAACTTCCATTAAACGATTTAACGTTTATTCCTTCATTTTCTAAAAATGATTTAATTTTCTTATCTCTTTTTATAGAACAAGGTTCGTAACACCTATTCCATGAAATATTTTTTATTTTAAAATCTTTAAGCAAACTTTCAAGAATTTCAAATGCGCAACCCTTAAATAAATGCAAACAATTATTTAGAATCGAATTTAGACTTTTTAGCGATTCATTTAAAAAATATTTTGAGGCTTGTCCAATTTTATCATCATTATTAATTTCATCTAACACATAAATACACATAATTGGTTCTTCCAAAGAATTTAAATAGTCTAGAGAAGGATTATCTTCTATTCGAAGATCTCGACGAAACCAATGAATTGAGATTGTTTTATCTAACATATATTTGAAATAGTAATTATAAAGATATATACAACATAAGTGAGTGAAAAAAAATGGAAAGATTAATCTTAGAATGTTTATTTTTAATAATAAATTTATTTCTTACAATTTTTTATGTAAGGCTTTTTAAAAATGTTGTAAATCTTAGAAGAAAATTTAAAATTCCACTTGGTTATGACAAAAATATTGATCTACAAAGGGCTATTAGGGCACATTCGAATTTTATTGAATATGTTCCATTTTCTTTAATTTTAAGCATGTTTTTATACTTTCATAACTATCTAATTTTTTGTTGTTTATCTTCATTCTTCTTACTTTTAGGCAGAACTTTGCATCATCGTGGTATTTCAAATAGCAAAGAAATAGAAACTAAATATCTGTTTCGTATGAGAGGTATGAAGTTTACCATGTGGTCTTATTATGTAAATATTATTGGAATAACAATTTACATAATTCAAACTTTTTATTTTTTTATAAAAAATTATTAAAAATGGCGGATGGGGTGGGATTCGAACCCACGGAACGATTACTCGTTCGCCAAGTTAGCAACCTGGTACTTTCGGCCTCTCAGTCACCCATCCTGATTTATTTCTTTAATCGTTTAGTTAATAAAGTATTTACCATTTGTGGGTTAGCTTTTCCATTAGAAATTTTCATGATCTGACCAACAAAAAAACCAAATAACTTTTCTTTACCAGATCTATATTCTTCAAGCATTTTTTGATTTTGGTCAAGAACTGTCTCAATCATATTAATAATTTCGTTTTCATCTGATATCTGTACCATACCCTTTTTTTTAACTAATTCTGAAGCTGACATATTTGATTCGATGAACTCTACAAAAAGTTCTTTTGCAAGTCTATTTGATAAAGTACCATCATTTATTAAATCTAGTAATTCTCCAAATTTTTCTACAGATATAGCTGATTGGGGATTATCTAAGTTTTTTTTATTTAAATAAGAAAAGAGTTCCCCCGTTAGCCAGGTTACAACCATTTTGGGGTCTCTATCAGATACCAATTTCTCAAAATATTCAGCAACTTCTTTCTCAGATACTAAAATTTCGGCATCATATTTTTTAATACCATAGGTTTCTATAAATCTTATTTTTTTTTTATCTGGCAATTCCGGAAGTTGCAACTTTAAGTCCTCTATCATTTTCTTTTCTAATATTAATGGTGGCAAATCAGGATCTGGAAAATATCTGTAATCATGAGATTCCTCTTTGCTTCTCATTGCTCTTGTTTCTCCTTTTTGAGAATCGAATAACCTTGTCTGTTGTTCAACAATCTTTCCAGATTCTATTAATTTTACTTGTCTTCTTGCTTCATATTCTATTGCTTGTTGTATAAACTTTATAGAATTAATGTTTTTAATTTCGCAACGAGTCCCTAATTCTGCATCGAACCTGCGAACAGAAACATTAACGTCTACCCGTAAATTTCCTTTTTCCATGTTACCGTCGCAACTACCTAAATATCTTAAAATTGATCGTAGTTTCTTAATGTATAAAGATACTTCTGAGGGACTTCTTAAATCTGGTTCAGAAACTATTTCCATAAGTGCACAACCTGACCTATTTAAATCAATAAAGGAATTTTCAAAATCTTGATCATGAATACTTTTTCCAGCATCTTGTTCTAAATGTAATCTGGTAATACCAATTTTTTTTGTGCCCTCTTCTGCTTCTATAATTAAATGACCTGAACCAACTATAGGATTTTCAAATTGAGAAATCTGATAGCCTTGAGGAAGGTCAGGATAAAAATAATTCTTTCTATCAAATATAGATTTTAAATTAATCTTCGCATTTAATCCCAATCCAGTTATTACTGCTTGTTTAACACATTCTTGATTGATAACAGGAAGAGCTCCTGGCATACCTGCATCAATAAGATTTACTTGAGAGTTTGGTTCTGCTCCATAACCTGTTGAAGATGGAGAAAATAATTTCGACAATGAATTGATTTGTGCATGGACTTCAAGTCCTAAAACAACCTCCCACTTAGATTCATGCCCTCGTATGAAATATGACATAGCTAATTTTTTAGTTTGTTAAAATTTGATAATTGTTCTATGACAAATGCAGCTTTGAAACAAGTTTCTTCATCAAATGGTCTTGCTACTATTTGTAATCCAATAGGAAGACCTTCATCATTTAAACCAGATGGAACTGATATTGCTGGTAAACCAGCTAAACTTGCCGGTACTGTCAACACATCATTCAAATACATTTCTAGGGGGTCATCTTGTTTTTCTCCTATACCAAAAGCCACGCCAGGTGTTGTGGGAGTTAGAATACAATCACATTTTTCAAATGCTTTAGAAAAATCATCTGAAATAAGTTTTCTAACTTTTAGTGCCTTCAAATAATAAGCATCATAATAACCGGCTGAAAGTACATAGGTACCAATCATTATTCTTCTTTTTACTTCATTGCCAAATCCAGATGCTCTAGTATTTTTATAAACCTCGTCTAAATCCTTACCTATTTCCCTTAATCCAAAACGAATACCATCATATCTTGCCAAATTTGCTGATGCTTCAGCAGGAGCCAAAATATAATATGTTGGTAATGCAGATTGAGTATGAGGTAAATTAATTTCGATAATTTCAGCACCTTCAGATTTCAACCATTCAATTCCTTTTTGCCAATTATCATTTACGTTAGAATTTAAACCATCCACAATGTATTCATCTGGAATACCCACTCTTATGCCTTTAACTCCTAGTTTAACAATTTTAGGAAAGTCAGGAATTTCCATTTTTGAGCTAGTTGAATCTTTCTTGTCATAACTACACATCGATTTCAACATTATTGATGAATCCAAGACATCTTTAGTAATTGGTCCTGCTTGATCCAATGATGAAGCAAACGCAATCATCCCAAATCTTGAACATCTTCCGTATGTTGGTTTCATACCAACAAGGCCACAAAAAGAAGCGGGTTGTCTTATTGAACCACCAGTGTCTGATCCAGTAGCAGCTAAACACAAATCGGCTGCAACTGCTGAGGCAGAGCCACCTGATGATCCACCTGGAACCAATTTTTTGTCAATGTCATTTTTTGACTTCCATGGATTTACAACATTACCAAAAAAACTAGTTGTATTTGCAGAACCCATTGCAAATTCGTCTAAATTGGTTTTTCCTAACAAAACTGCCCCCTCTTCCCAAAGGTTTTTAGAAACAGTTGATTCATAAAATGGAATAAAATTTTTTAAAATTTTGGATCCTGCAGTTGTTTTAATTTGATTGGTACAAAATAAATCCTTCATGCCAATTGGAATTCCCTCCATTAAACCAATATCTTTTTTCAATTTATATTTTTCATCTGATATTTTTGACATTTTAAGGGCTTGATCGAATGTTTCTGTTATAAAACAATTTAAATTTTTAAAATTGGAAATCTTATCAAAAAAAAATTTTGTTAATTCTACAGATGATATAGATCTATTTAACAATAATTCTTTTGCCTGCGAGATAGTTAGATCCGATAAATTGCTCATTCAATTACCTTTGGAACCACAAAGAAATTTTCTTTTTTGTCTGGTGCGTTTGATAAAATTTCATCAGTGTTAGTTAGTTCTACCTTGTCGTCTCGCATTTTCATATTTTCATTAAATACTGACAACATAGGTTCTACCATTTTGGTATCAACTTTTTTCAAATCATCTACCCAATCAAGAATTTTATTTAGCTCATGTTTTAAATTTTCTGATTCTTTTTCTGATAAATTTATCTTTGACAAATTTGCAATTTTTTTAACTACTGAATTATCTATAGACATTATTAATTTTTAATTTTTTTTTGGAATCTATATTGTGTATAAATATCATTCAAGATGATAATCTGCAATATAAATGAATTTTTAAATAAAATTAGTTCTAATTCTAAACAGTTAATGTGTATTGATCTGGGAAAAAAGAAAACTGGTGTGGCTTTTTCTGATCCAAATAGAAAGTTCTCTCTTGCATCAACTATCATAAAAAAGACTGGATTAGAATTAATCAATGAACTAAGACTTAAAGTTCTTGAATATGATGTGGTTGGTATCATAATGGGATTACCACTAAATGATGATGATACACTTAATAAAAAATGCCAGTCAATAAAAGATATTACGAAAAATCTAGATTTTATATTTAATACTAATAATATAGACCTACCAATTTGTTATTGGGATGAGAGTTTTTCAACTGAAACAGCATTTGAAGAGGTAATACCAATTATTGGAAATAAACGTAAACAAAAAAAAGTGATTGATAAATTTGCAGCCAAGGTTATTTTGCAAGATTTTTTGGATTTTAAAAATAAATATGAAGAAAATAATTAACCAACCTCTAGAGGGTATAAATGTCTTTGATTTAACCAGAGTTCTTGCAGGACCGACCTGTACTCAAGTTTTAGGTGATTTAGGAGCAAACATTATTAAGGTTGAAAGACCAATGTCTGGTGATGATTCGAGAAATCTAGGTCCACCTTACTTAGATGTTGAAAATTTAAATCCTCAAGAAAGCGCATATTATTTAAGTGTTAATAGAAATAAAAATTCAGTAACCATAGATTTGACAAGTAAAAAAGGTCAGCAACTTGCTAGGGAACTTATTAAAAAATGTGATGTTGTTGTGGAAAATTTTAGAGCAGGAAATTTAAAACAATATGGTTTAGATTATAAAAGTCTTAAAAAAATTAAACCAAATTTAATCTACTGTTCTATAACTGGATTTGGACAAACCGGACCATATGCATCAAGAGGTGGATATGATTATTTGGTTCAAGCTCTAGGCGGAATAATGAGTATTACTGGTCAAGAAAATGGTGATCCTACAAAAATAGGTGTTGGAGTTTCTGATATAATCACAGGTTTATATTCGTGTATTGCAATATTATCTGCTTTAAGATTTAGAGAAAAAACAAGTAAAGGTCAACAAATTGATGTTTCACTTCTTGACTCACAAGTTTCTTGGTTAAGTTACGTGGCCCAAAGCTATCTTATATCAAATATTATTCCAATGAGACTTGGAAACGATCACCCTTCTATTGTTCCTTATCAAACTGTAAAAGCCAAAGATGGATTGATGGTTATTGCAATTGCTAATGACAATCAATTTAAAAAATTTTGTAAATTTGCAAAACTAGATGATTTGTTTTTAGATGAAAAGTTTAAAACCAATTCTAAAAGAGTAAAAAATAGAAAACCTTTGAATAATATCTTAAAAAAAGTTTTTATGAAGAAAACAATCAAACAATGGGTTGATGGACTTGTAAAACTTAATGTACCATGTGGACCTATAAATAATATCAAACAAGTATTTGATGATCCACAGGTCATCTCACGAAACATGAAAATTTCAATGAAACACAAAAAATTTAAAAAAAATATAGACTTGATTGCCAGTCCTATAAATCTTGAAAAGTCACCAGTTGCGTATAAGAAATCACCACCTGTATTGGGAGAAGATACAAATGAAATTTTAAAAAAATTTCTCAAATTAGAAAATGATGAAATAAAACAATTAAGAAAAGAAAAAATTATTTAGAAATCAATATTGATGAATCCTTTAAACAATGTAAGATATTTTGTTAATGACAGAGGATAATAGAAAAAAAAAATTTCCTCACAAACATCTCTTAGGTATTGAGGGGTTAGAACCACCATCAATTAATTATTTAATTAATCTATCACAACAATTTGTAGATGAACTAAAATTATCATCAAATAAACTTAGTTTTTTAAAAAATAAGACATGTATTAACTTATTTTTTGAAAATTCAACACGAACACGAACATCTTTTGAATTAGCAGGAAAAAAACTAGGAGCAGATATACTCAATATTTCTCTTGGTTCAAGTTCAATAAAAAAAGGAGAAACTTTAATTGATACAGCGATGACACTAAATGCGATGCAACCTAATATAATTGTTGTAAGACATAACGATGCTGGAGCAGTAAAACTACTCTCAGAAAAGGTTAATTGTAGTGTCATCAATGCTGGCGATGGTCCTCATGAACACCCAACTCAAGCATTGTTGGATGCTCTTACAATCTTAAGAAGAAAGAAAACCATAAGTGGCCTAAAAGTAGCAATTTGCGGAGATATACTTCATAGTAGGGTTGCTCGATCAAATATTCATTTGTTAAATACATTAGGTGCTGAAGTTCGTGTAATTGCACCAGCTACTTTAATTCCAAACCATATTGAAAATATGGGAGTAAAAATTTTTTACAATATGAAAATGGGTCTTAAAGAAGTTGATATTATAATCATGTTGAGACTTCAATTAGAAAGAATGTCGGGTTCATATGTTCCATCAATTCGTGAATATTTTAGGTTCTATGGTTTAGACAGGGAAAAGTTAAAGTTTGCTAAATCTGATGCTTTAATCCTTCATCCTGGACCAATGAACAGGGGGGTTGAGATTGATTCAGAATTAGCTGATGATATTGACAGGTCAGCTATTTTTGAACAAGTCCAAATGGGAGTTGCGGTAAGAATGGCATGTCTTAAAGCATTACTAGAATAATGGAGAAAAAAATATTTAATTTAGATAAAAAAACAGAAAAAAATTTCGCCCTTTTAAACGCAAACATTATACTACCTAATAAGGAATTGAAAAATAGTGGTCTTTTAATCGAAAATAAAACCATTAAAGATTTTGGTGATCATGTAAATGCAAAGAAATTAAATAACTTTGAAATTATAGATTGTAAAGGATTGACTATTGCACCAGGAATTGTAGATTTGAGAGTACAAATTAGGGAACCTGGTCAAGAACATAAAGAAACCATTAAAAGCGCTTCCAAATCTGCAGTCTGTGGAGGAATTACTTCATTTATTTGTTTGCCTAATACTAACCCAGTTATTGATCGGCCTGCATTAATAAACTCAATAAAAAGAAAAGCAAGAGAAGTAGCATTAGCGAAAATTTTTTGCACTGGGTCGATTACGAGAGACTTAAAAGGAAAAGAAATTTCTGAATTACAATTGATGCATGAATCTGGAGCCTTAGGATTTACTGACGCTATAAAAGCAGTTGCTGACACAAGAGTTATGAGAAGAGCGCTTACTTATGCCAAATCATTTGATGGATTAATTATTCAACATCCTGAGGAAATTTCTCTAAGTAATGAGGGAGTGGTAAATGAAGGGGAAATTTCAACTAGACTAGGATTAAAGGGTATTCCATCATACACCGAAGCTATGATGATTCAAAGAGATTTATGGTTGGTAAGAGAAACCAAATCAAAATATCATGCCAGTCATATATCTACAAGTTCTGCTGTACAAATTATTAGACAAGCTAAAGATGAGGGACTAAAGGTTACTTGTGATACTGCACCCCCATATTTCGTGCTAAATGAGTTGGCTATTGAAAATTATAGAACATTTGCGAAACTGTCTCCTCCATTAAGAAATGAAAGTGACAGACTTGCTATTATCGAAGGTTTGAAAGATGGTACTATTGACGCTATTGTTTCTGATCATACTCCACAGGATCAAGATGCAAAAAGATTACCCTTTAATCAAGCCGAATATGGTGCTGTTGGTCTAGAAACTTTGCTCAGTTTATCTTTATCTTTAGTAAAAACATATGATTTGGATATTTGTAAAGTTATTTCATTATTGACTAATAATCCAGCAAAAATTATTGGTCTTAGAAGCGGAGAAATAAAAAAAGGTGCGAAGGCAGACATAATAGTTTTTGATTCAGAAAAACCATGGAAAATTAATCCTGAAAAATTTTACAGCAAATCAAAAAATACACCTTTTGATGGCATGTTAGTTGAAGGAAAAAACCTGATGACTTTTATTGATGGCAGATTAGTTTTTGATATAAGATGATTTTTTATGCTATAATTTTTTTAAGCTACCTAATTGGATCAATCCCATTTGGTTTAGTAATTTCAAATATTAATAAAAAAAAAGATCCCAGATTACACGGATCTAGAAATATTGGCGCAACAAATGTTTTAAGATTGAGTGGCTTGAAATTAGGACTTTTGACTTTATTTTTAGATTTTGCAAAGTCCATTATAACTTTGAAACTTATCATTTCAATAAATCCAGATTTCTTTTCAAGTGCGTCTATTGCTTTATTTTTGGGTCATGTTTTTCCAATATGGTTAAAATTTAAAGGCGGGAAAGGTATCGCCGTATTTATTGGAATTAGCTTTTCTATTTCTTTAATCCATGGTTTATTTTTTTTGATTACTTGGGTTATTACAGCATTCTTGACAAAGTACTCTTCTCTATCTGCATTAGTTGCTTCAATTTCAATATTAGGATATAATATGTTTATAGATTCTAATTCTTTTTCTGTTCTATTATTAATTCTTAATATTTTTATATTCATTAAACACAAAGAAAACATTATTCGGATTTTGAATAAAAAAGAATCCAAAATAAAATTAAAAATAAATTAAATTTTGACAAATTTTTTTTCGAAATTATAAAATATTGAAATGTGATTAATATGAAATTAGTAGTTGTAGAATCTCCAGCCAAAGCAAAAACCCTTAAAGGTTATCTAACGTCCGAATATGAGGTTGTGGCTAGCATAGGACATTTTAGAGATCTTCCAAAGAGTGGTATGGGTATAGATGAAAAGAATAATTTTAATGTTGAAAAATGGGAAGTTGATAGTGAAAAGATCAATCCTATTTTAAAGTTAGTCAAAAAAGCTGATGAAATTTTTTTAGCACCAGATCCGGATCGTGAAGGTGAATTAATCGCATGGCATCTTCTTGAAATTTGTAAAGAAAAAAAATTATATGATAATAAAAAGTTTTCAAGAATTGAATTTAATCAAGTAAATAAACAAACAGTTTTAGATGCAATTGACAATCCCAGAAAAATTAACATAGATTTAGTTAACGCTGCCATTGCAAGAAGGTTTCTAGATAGGTTTTTTGGATACAGAATTTCACCTATTACGCAAAGGAGAACAATTTTTGGTAAAAGTGCTGGAAGAGTACAATCTCCAGCTTTGCGATTATTAGCAAATAGAGAAATGGAAATTGATAAGTTTGTTCCGAAAGAATATTGGGAAATAGGTGTTGAGTTAGAAAATATCAAAAAAGATAAATTTTTATTTAGGTTAGTAAAACAAAATGACATGAAAGTCGAAAAATATTCAATTGTCAGTGAAAAGGAAGCTAACGTGATAGTATCTCAGATTCAGGAAACTTTCACAATTATAAAAATAGAAAGAAAAAATAAAAAAAGAAACCCCTATCCACCGTTTTCAGCATCAACATTACTTCAAGACGCATCATCTAAGCTTGGTTTTTCCTCAGCTCTCACCACTTCAATTGCACAACAACTTTTTGATGGAAGTGCTTACAAAGGTAGCGAACAGGGCTTAATAACATATCCTCGTTCTGATTCAATTGTGCTTAATAATGACAAGATTAGTTTATGCAGAGACCTAATTAAATCCACATATGGTGAAAATTACGTCCCAGATGAAATAAATTTCTATAAAAATAAGGCTAAATTCGCTCAAGAGTCTCATGAACCAATTAGCCCTGTAAATTTAAAACTATTACCAAAAGACGTTCAAGATAATCTAAATTCTGACCAATTTAGATTATATGATTTAATTTGGAAAAGAACGGTTTCCTCTCAAATGAAACCAAGTGTAAGTGAAGAAACAACAATATTTGCTGAGAGTAACAGACTGATATTTAAAACATCGGGGAGTGTTCCGATTTTCGAAGGTTTTAAAAAGGTCTATAATTTCATAGATTCTATAGAACAAGATAAAGAAATACCCGCTATAAATTCTGAAAAAGAAAAATTAGATTTTGTTAGATCTCAAAAAAAACAGTTATTTACTTCACCACCCAATAGATTTTCCGAAGCCGGTCTAATAAAAAAACTTGAAGAATTAGGTATAGGTAGACCATCAACGTATGCTTCTATAATTAAAAAGTTAAAGGAGAAAAATTATGTTGAGATCAAAAATAAAGCATTAATTCCTAATGCCAAAGGTAAAATTTTGTCAAAATTTCTGGAAAACTTTTTTAATGATTTCGTTGAATATGAGTTTACAGCTGACTTAGAAAAACAACTAGATTTAATCTCAAAAGCAGAAATTGAATGGAAAGAAGTTTTGAAAAACTTTCTCAAGGTCTTGAATAATACAGTAACAGATGTTGAAAAAAAAAGTATTTCTGATGTTATTGACATTATTAATAAAAAAAGTGATGAATTATTAAAAAGTAAAAAATGTCCGAAATGCGAAACTGGAGAAGTTTTAATCAAGTTTGCGTTTAACGGACCTTTTATTGGTTGTTCGAACTATAACAAAAATGATGGTTGTAAATATAGTAATAGTTTAGATGATAAAGATCTCCAAGAAACTCTCATAGAGGGAGAAAAAACATTAGGCATTCATCCTGAATTTAATAGGCTAATAAAAATAAAAAAGGGTCGGTATGGACTTTATCTTGAATTGGAAAGTGAAGAAAAAGGAGAAATAAAAAGATCAGCAATTCCTAGAAATAAATCAGCTGAATCTATAAATCTTGAAGAAGCCGTAGAAATATTAAAACTTCCAAGATTAGTTGGACATCATCCTGAAACTGAAAAAAAAATAATCGCTGCTATAGGTCCATTTGGACCATATATAAAACACGAAACAACGCCTAAACCAGTTTTTGTAAATTTAAAAGAAGATGATGTTTTATTTATTGGACTTAATAGAGCATTAGAATTAATTACAGAAAAAGAGAACCTTAATAAAGGTATAGAAATTGGTTTCGAACCTAAAACGAAACTAATGATCAAACTAAAAAAAGCAAGATTTGGTTATTTTTTAGAAATAGAAGATGGTAAAAAAAAACCTTTAACTTTCACTGTTCCTAGAAAATATAATATAAAAGATATAAATCTAGAGGAAGCTTTGAACATAATTAATGCTAAAAAAAAAAAAACAAACAAAAACTTTAAAAAAAAATAAAGCTAGTTTCTTAGATTTAAATTTTATAATTCAAAAAGAAATAAAACAAAATCGTTTGAGAACAAAATTTAAAGAAAACTATAAATTAAGTGATTTTGAAAAGCTATCCTTAAAACCTAAGAGTCATTCAGATTTTACACACATCCCATTCGTTACTATAGATGGAGAAGACAGCAAGGATTTTGATGATGCAGTGTATGCTTTTCCAAAAAAAAAGAATTTTATCATAATGACTGCAATTGCAGATGTATCATATTATGTAAAAGCCAACACTACGCTTGATAGCGAAGCAAAAGAAAGAGCTAATTCATTTTATTTTCCAGGTATGGTAATTCCAATGCTTCCGGAACTCCTCTCTAATAATTTATGTTCATTAGTGCCGGACAAAAAAAGATTATGTTTAGTAGTTGAAATTGAAATAAATTTAGAAGGATCAATCATAAAAACAAAAATCTCAAGAGGAGTAATTCAATCAAGAGCAAAACTGACTTACAATGAAGTTCAAAATCATATTGATAAGACAAGTTTTTTAGAGAGAAATATAGGTACACTCGTTGATAATATATTCAAAGCTTACAGTTCATTAAAAAAAGGAAGTTTTAAACGAGGAAAAATTGAGTTTGATACAGAAGAATTTGAAATTAAAAAATCGCATGATAAAAATAACTTTGAATTTTCCAAAAAGAAATCACTCATTTCTATGAAATTAATTGAAGAGTTTATGATCATTACCAATAAAGCAATTGCTGAATTTTCTAAAGAAAAGAATATTAATATCCTTTATAGAAATCATGACAAACCCTCTGCTGAAAAAATGTTAAAATTAAAGGAATTTTTTAAGATTTTAAATAAAGATGTATTCAAAGAAAGTTCAAACCTTAATACTGAATTTAACAGAATTTTAAAAAATAAAAAAAATAAAAATTATAATTTATTTAAAGATATTATTTTAAAGTCTCAATCAAAGGCTACTTATGATTTTAATAATAAGGGTCATTTTGGCCTAGCGCTTAATAGTTATACACACTTTACTTCACCCATAAGAAGATATTCTGACCTGTTAGTTCATAGAGAAATTTGTGACTTTATTTCCAACAATGGAACTAATAAATATAGAAGCATTAATAAAATGTTGTGTAATCATTTACTAGAACAAGAAAAAAAAAGTGAAAATATAGAACGATCAATAACAGAAAAAGCTTGTTGTATTTATTTGTCTAAAATTAAAAAGAAATTTTTTTTTGGCTTTGTAGATGGTGTAACTGAATTTGGTATTTTCATAAAGTCTAGTGAATTACCATTTTCTGGATTAGCACAAATCAAAAACATAAACAGTGATTATAATTTCTTTGATATAAGAAAAAATTGTATTCAAGGAAGAAATAAAGGAATTAAATTTTTGATTGGTCAAAAAGTTTCTTTTAAAATAAAAAAAAATAACATAGAGAAAGGCTTAATTTCATTAGAAAAAGTTCGTCATGAAAATTAAAAAAAAAAATTCAAAATTCTTATATATCAAAAGAGGTTTTAAAAAATATTGTCCTGTGTGTGGAAAAAAACCAATATTCATTTCATACCTTAAACTAAAGAGCAGATGTTCAGAGTGTAATACAAATTTTAAAAAATTTAGAACTGACGACGGTCCCGCTTATTGTACAATTTTTGTTGTTGGACATCTTGTTATTCCATGCATATTGTTCTTGGAAAGGTTAAATTCTCCTCCTCCACTCTGGATTCAACTTGTTATCTGGCCAATGTTAACAATAGTTTTGAGTATTTGGCTTCTTCCTAAAATGAAAGGTACTTTTCTAGCATTTCAAATATCTGTTGATGATAGTTCCTCTTGACAGCAAAGAAAATTAATTTATAAAAGTATTATGGCTAAAACTAATACCATACAAATTAAACTAGTTAGCTCAGCAAAAACCGGATATTTTTATGTTAAAAATAAAAACCCAAAACAAATGACTGAAAAATTAGAACTTAAAAAGTATGACCCAAGGGTAAAGAAACATGTTCTTTTCAAGGAACAAAAAATTAAGTAGTTTAATCACACTTAACTTTACTAAGTGCAATTTTTTTGAGCTTCATAGTTAATGAATACTCAGGATAATCATATTGAAAATAACTTACAATACCTTGTTTATTAATTTTAGCTGTTAATTCCATTTGTGGTGTATTTGTTTCACCTTCATAATATGCCATCCTGACTGACCAGAATCTGTTTTCTACTCCTGAAGGGAAATTAAATTTCTCTTTTTCACTTTTTTCATTTATAAAAGATGAAATATTTAAAAAATTTTTTGGAATACTGCCTTCATAAACTTTATATGATACAATACCTGAATCATTACCGAGATGCTTCATAATTCTTTTTAAATGGTCATGAGGAAAAATTATTTCATTTGAAAATTTAAGATTTTCTTCTTTTGGGTTTAATAATTTTATTAAAGTAGAATCTGCTCTTTTCCCAGAACCTCTAAATTGCTCAACTATTTCATTATTTTGTTTAACCTGTAATGCAAAACTAATATTTCTAGAATCGTAAGTTTCATTTAAAGAATAATTAATATCACTTACAGTACCAACTCCATTAGAATTTGTAAAATTAACGAGCATTCTTTGATTAGATACCCAAGATGTACAATTGTCAAACCAGTCAATTAGCAACTCCCCATCAGCTTTTTTAATAGAACTTTGTCCAAGAGGATTTTTAACTTTTCTATCCTTATCTAGAGAAATTTCATAAAGACTTTGATAAGATACTAAATTTAGATCATTCGAATAAACTTTTAGATTCATTAGAAAATAAAATAAGATAAAAAAAGCGTGTGATTTCAGTCTAGTCATTTTTGTCCTCCTCAATTTTAAGTCTTAATTCTTTTAAATGATTCTTACCTATCAGATTAGGTGAACCAAGCATCAAATCCTCTGCCTGTTGGTTTAATGGGAATGCAACAACTTCTCTTAGATTTATTTCTTCAGCAAGTAACATCACAATTCTATCAATTCCTGGGGCAGCTCCTCCATGAGGTGGTGCTCCAAATTTAAAAGCACTGTACATTGCACCAAATTGTCTTTTAATATCATTTTCGCCATATCCCGCAATTTTAAATAACTCAATCATAATATCTAGTTTATGATTTCTAATTGCTCCTGAAGATAGCTCAATTCCGTTGCATACAATATCAAATTGCCAAGCTATAATTTCAAGTGGGTTATAATTTTTAATAGCTTCCATCCCACCTTGAGGCATAGAGAATGGATTATGGCTAAAATCAATTTTCTTAGTTTCATTATTATATTCAAACATTGGATAATCTACTATCCAGCAAAATCGAAATGAACCTTTTTCTCTTAAGTTAATCTCATCACATAATTTTTCTCTTGCAAAAGAAGAAAATTTTTCTGCAGTACGTCTTTCGTCTGATATAAAAAATAAACAATCACCATTTTTTAAAGCTGCATTACCTACAATAATACTAAGTTTTTCCTTCTTAAGATTATTTGCAATTGGACCTTTTGCCTCATCATCATCAAATATAATATATCCTAAACCTTTTTGTCCTAAATCTCTTGCCCATTTATTCAATTTATCAAACCATGTCCTTGGTTTTTTTGAACTATTTGGAACTTTAATACCTTTAACAACCATATTTTTTTTTAAATTATCCTCAAAAATTTTGAATCCTGAATCGAGAAACTCTTTTGAAAAATCTTGAATTATCAAAGGATTTCTTAAATCTGGTTTATCAGTTCCAAATGTATCCATTGCCTCTGAAAATTTAATCACTTCAAATGGTGGTGGTGAGATTTTTTTATTGATAGAAAATTCTCTAAATACTTCAAAAATAACTGGCTCAATCATTTCAAATATTTCACTTTGTGATACAAAAGACATCTCAAAGTCTAATTGATAAAATTCACCTGGAGATCTATCTGCTCTTGCATCTTCATCTCTAAAACATGGAGCGATTTGGAAATATTTATCAAAACCTCCAACCATTAGTAGCTGTTTAAAAATTTGAGGTGCTTGAGGAAGTGCATAAAATCTTCCTTTGTGTAATCTACTAGGTACCAAAAAATCTCTTGCACCTTCTGGGGATGATGATGATAATATGGGAGTTTGAATTTCAGCGAATCCTCTACTTGTCATTTTTTTTCTAAAAGAGCTAATAACATTAGATCTGAGTAAAATATTCTTATGAAGTCTCGATTTTCTTAAATCTAAAAATCTATACTTTAATCTAAGATCTTCTGGGGCGTCATCTTCCTGTGAAATTTGAAATGGTATCAGTTCTGACGAATTTAATACTTCGAAAGATTTGATCTTTATCTCAACCTCACCCGTCGATATATTCCTATTAACTGTTTCTTCTGATCTTTCAACCACAGAACCGGACACGCTTAATACGCTTTCCAACCTAATTGACTCAACTTTATGAAAATCGTCGTGTTCTGTGTCCACAACACATTGTGTTATTCCATAGTTATCTCTTAAATCTAAAAATAATAGACCACCATGATCTCTCTTCTTATTAAGCCAACCAGAAATTTTTACTTCTTTCCCTATATCTTTTTTTGAAATTTCTGAACAATTGTGAGATCTATATTGATTCATACTAATTTTGATTTTGAACTTGTTTAATGCTAAATTTATTTTTGTGTTAATAATAAATAATTGCCAATTAAAACAATTTTATCATGAATGTCAAAAGAATAAATGTTTAGGAATTGATACAGAGTTCCATTGGATCGAAACTTATAAACCAATACCGTGTTTAATTCAGATGTCCAATGGTAGCAGAACGGTTATTATTGATTGTTTAGAAAATAAAGTCGATTTTAGTTTAATAAAAAAACTTCTTTTAGATAAAAAAATTTTAAAAATTTTTCACTCTGGACGACAGGATCTAGAAGTATTCAGTAATTTATTTAATATCATTCCTAAAAATATATTCGATACACAAATTGGTGTACTACCTTTAGGATTTAAACTATCGTCCAGTTATGCAAAGATATGCAAAGATTTGTTAGCAATAAAAATTGTTAAAGAAAATCAGAGATTAGATTGGAGAAAAAGACCACTCAGTAAGGCTCAAATTGTATATGCTTCTAATGACGTAAAATATTTAATTCATCTTTACAAAAAAATCATCTCAAAACTAATGAAATATAATAGAAAAGATTGGATCGACCAAATGCATGCAAAACTAATAAGCAAAAAACATTACTTTAATAAAACAAAAGAAGCCTGGAAAAGAGTAAAAATAAATCCAAAATATAGTCTCGAAAAAAAAATTTTAAAAAAAATTTCAGAATTTAGAGAAAAACAAGCCATAATTAAAAATGTTCCAGCAAAAAAAATTTTTAATGACTCGCAAATTATAAAAATTATTAAACTACATGATAAGTGTCAAATAAAACAATCAATAAAATCAATCAATAAAAAACAATATTCAGAATTGTTGAAAATTATCAAAAAAGAAATAAATTCAACCGAAAAAAATGTCAAATTAAGAATAATGAATGAAAACGAAAATGAAAAGTTCTTAATTGCAAAAAAACTTTTGAAACAAAAATCAGAAAATCTTAATATTGAACCAAGTCTAATTGCCACTAACAAGGAGCTAAAGGAATTGATTCTTAAAAAAAAAAAAAAATTATTAACAGGTTGGAAATACAAAGTTTTTGGTAAGTACTATGAAAAAATAGATTTATAAATCATTTTCATCAATCAGTTTTTTCATAAACTTGATTGATGGGCTCAACTTTAATTCTAAAGATTTCTTGTCAATTAAATTAGCAATTTTTTTTGCAGATTTATAAGATCTTTCCACTCTGTTAATTAAATACTGTATACTCTTCGCTGAAACATTAATTTGCTTTGAATATAATTCCTTTAAGATTATTTGTTCAAGTAAATACTGATCTGGCTCTTTCACCTCAACTACTAAAGAAGCATTCAATCTGGACGTAAGATCACTTAATTTATTTTTTAAATTAGACGGATTTTTTTTGGAAGTAATTAGTATATGGTTTCCTTTTGAAATTACAATATTGAAAAAATTCAAAATCTTTTCTTCAATATTATTTATTTTTTTTTTTAACAAAATATCTAAGTCTTCGATAATCCAACAACTTTTGGAGTCGATTTTATTAATACTTATTTTAAAATCATCTTTTAAAAAAAAATTTGAATTTATTATATTGGCATTTGATCTGGCTTTCCAAATATTCGAGAACAAAGTTTTACCAGAATTTTTTGGACCGTAAATAAAAAGTGCATTATTACTCCAATTTGGCCATTCTTTTATAATTTTATAAGCAAAAAAATTTTTTTCAGAAATACAAACCGATCCCTTATTTATCTTTTTAAAAGTAAATTTAATTATGTCTTGTCTCATTTGCTTTTTACAACTTTCAAAATTTCTAACTTTTCATCGAATTTTAGATCAAGATTGCTAGATTTAAGAGCAAGTTTTAGTTTTTCTATTGATCCATGAGTAAATAATTCATAAAAAATCTTTTTTTTTGATATTTCCTTTGGTACGAGTTGAGATACGTAAGGGTTTTTTTCTAGGGATTCTGAAATTTTTATAGATTGTTCAATTTTTTCAAATTCTACTAAAATTAAGTATTTATCAAATTCCTTATTTTTCTTATATTTTGTGGTAATTTTATTTTTCCACCATTTTGATAATGCTTTAAGTGTTTGAAAAGCCAAATAATCAACTTCATTTTTTTTTGAAATATTTTCCCTTAGATTTTCATTATCTGCTAAATCATAAAAGAAATCATCTACGAAAATTTTTACTTCCACTTTTGATACATAATTTTCAAATTCAAAATCATATTTTTCCTTTAAAAATATTATTATTGCTGATCTTTTATTGTATTCCAGTAATATTTTTCTTAATGCTTCTTTGTTTTCTCCTAAAGCATCTTTATAAGAGATTTTAAATTTATTTAGAAGATTAAGTTCAGGAAAAAATAGTTTCAATAATTCATTTTTGTCATAGTTTTTTCTCAAAGAAAAATACCATCCATTATTTTTTTCCCAAAGATAATAAGAATTTGAATGATAGTAGATTGGAAGGACTAGAAAGTCCTCTGAAATAGCATTATTTAAATTAACATCAAACTTTTCTAAAAAACTTTGAATTTCCTTAGCATTAAAGTTTACATCTATTATAGCATTATATTGTTCATTAAAAAAATCTTCTTGTTTGATTACGTAATCACTTACAAATTTTGTTAAATCAGTATCATCAAATTTGTAAAATAGATCTTTATCATCCTGAGGTACAATTCTTTCAAAAAGTCGTTCTAAAGCAATTCTAAATGCTTTTTGTTTTGAAACTTTTCTTGCCTCTAGAATGTCCTTTTGATTAATACTGATTTTATTATTTTGGATAAGATAAATATTCGAGTCTGCATAAACATAATTATTAAACCATAAGAAAATAATAACAAAAAAAGAATTTTTAAAAAAATTGATCAACGGCCTATTATGTATTAAAAATTAAAATTAAATATAATCTAGTCTTTTGTAATTTCAAAATTAAAATTAATACATTTTAGCAATGATAAAAAAATCTAGTACTTATAAATCATCTGGTGTTGATATTGAAAAAGCAAATCAAATAGTTAAGAAGATTGAAAAAATTTCGTCAAAAAATGTAAGGGATGAAATTATCAATAATGTTGGAGGATTTGCATCTATATTAGATTTAAAAAAACTCAACTACAAAGATCCTTTACTGTTATCAAGTGCTGACGGTATTGGAACAAAGTTAAAGTTAGCTATTGAATGTGATTCTTACGAATTTTTAGGTTTTGATCTCGTTGGTATGTGTGTTAACGACTTACTAGCAGAGGGTGGCGAGCCTTTAATTTTTTTAGATTATTTTGCAAGTTCAAGAATTGTAGAAAAAAACTTTATAAAGATAATTAAAAGTATTAATTTAGCATGCTTAGAATCTAATTGTTCTCTTGTTGGAGGAGAAACTGCAGAAATGCCAGGAATGTATAAGTTAAATGATTTCGATATTGCTGGATTTTCAATAGGAGTTGTAGAAAGAGAAAATTTAGCAAGTAACAAAAAAGTTGAAAACAATGATATTATTATTGGTTTAAAGTCGAATGGGTTTCATTCAAATGGATATTCCTTAATTAGGAAAATTATAAAAAATAAAAGAATTAAACTTGATCAAAAACCACCTTATATTTCTAAGCAAATTACGCTTGGTCAAGATCTTTTGAGACCAACTAAAATTTACATAAAATCCATCCTGCCGCTAGTTAAAAAAGGATTGGTTTCTTCTATGTCACATATCACCGGAGGTGGTATCATGGATAATCTAAAAAGATCACTACCCTCAGGAATGAGTGCAGAAATTATGTCTAAAAGTTTTGAATCCGATGATTGTTTTAAATGGATTGCAAAAGTAGGAAATATTAGTTCTTTAGAAATGATTAAAACTTTTAACTGTGGAATCGGTTTTATAATTATAATTAATCAAAAGAATGTAGCTGAGGTAAAAAAATTTTTAAAAAAAAATAAAATAGATTTTTTTTTGCTAGGTAATGTTAAAAAAAATTCAAATGGTCAAGTCAATATTAAGAAACTAAAACCATGGTTTTAAATTTAGGGATACTTATTTCTCAAGACGGTTCAAATATGCTTAATATTGTAAAAGCATGTCATGAAAAGAAAATTCAAGCAAATGTTAAAATTGTAATAAGCAATAATCCAGACTCAAAAGGTTTAAAAAAACTTAAAAATTTTAAAACCAAATCAACAATTTTACTTCTTAAAGATTTCAAAAATAAAAAAGCTTACGAAGAAAAGATTAATGAGCTTTTTAAAGAAAATAATGTGAACTTTATTTGTCTGGCTGGATATATGATAATTCTTGAAAGAGATTTTTTAGAAAAATGGAAGAAAAGGGTTATAAATATTCACCCTTCTTTACTACCATCATTTAAAGGGCTTGAACCTCAGAAGCAAGCAATTCAAAAGAAAGTAAAGTTTAGTGGTTGTACCGTTCACTACGTAAATGATAACATCGACGATGGGGAGATTATTGACCAATCTATTGTAAAGGTTGATAAGAAAGAAACAGTGGAATCTCTTAAAAAAAAAATATTGCTAGAAGAGCATAAACTGTATATAAGTGTTTTAACAAAAATATCAAAGGTTTTAAAATGAACAAAAATTTAGGCAAAGAACATCAAAAATTTTTTAATTCTTTTATTAAAATTTCAATAATATCAACTATATTCATAGTTCTACTTCTTGCAGTTCTTTATTATTTCTTAATAGCTTAAAATATCTTTGTTTGAGAAAAAAAAACTTATTTCTATTTTAGCATTTTCAAGGCTATCAGATCCATGAACAGAGTTTTCTTCAACGGAAATACCATACTTTTTTCTAATTGTTCCTTCCTCTGCATTCTCGGGATTTGTTGCTCCCATCAGTTCTCGATTTTTAATAACAGCATTTTGTCCTTGCAAAACTTGAACAATAACAGGCCCCGAAGTCATATATTCACATAAATCTGAAAAAAAAGCTCTCTCACTGTGAACTTTATAAAATTTTTCTGCATCATGTTTTGACATTAAGATCATGCGCTGAGCAACAACTTTCAATTTATTATCTTCAAAAATAGCATTTATTTTTCCAGTAATGCTTCTTTTTACAGCATCCGGTTTAATTATGGATAAAGTCATCTCAGTCATTTTTCACCTCATCTAAAAATTTAGTATATTTTCCATTTTTGATTTTTTTCTTCTATAAGAGTTTTAACATTAAATCTAGTTTTTTTTAATTTATTTTTATGATTCTCGTAGTCATTTCTTTCACTTAAGTAACAGAAAAAAAAATGATTATAAGAACTTCTTATTCTATTAATTATAACAGATGGAGAAATAATAATCGTATTGAAACCACTTTCCAAAAAACTTTCTTCTTCATCTTCATTTAAGATAACAATTTTCTCTTTATTATCAAAAGCATCTAAAGAAGTTCTGTGTGGTAAAAAAGAATATTCTTCGTATGACCAAAGATAATCATCAAGTTCTTCTTGTTCTTTTTTGCTTCCAACTTTGATAAGAACTTTGTAGCTTTCTTTGATAAGTTTTTCACATAATTTGGTTACTAAAATTTTGAAGTCAGATTTTATGTAATAAAAATTAATCTTAATGGAAGTCAAAAAATCACTCGTAATTTTCTTTTACAAAATTATTTAGAAGTCTTACTCCGAAACCCGTGCCCCCGGATCTTGAAATGGAAGTTCCTGAATTAGACCAAGTAACACCAGCTATATCAAGGTGCGCCCATTTCGTATCTCCAACAAATCTTTTTAGAAATTGAGCAGCTGTTATACTACCCGCACCTCTTGTCCCAGTAATATTTTTCATATCAGCGATGTTACAATTTAATAATTTATCGAATTCTGAATCTAATGGAAGTCTCCAAATGAGTTCTTTAATATAAGTCGATGATTTTAAAAGTTTATTAGCAAGATCATCGCTATTTGAAAAAAGACCAGCGTATCTACTGCCTAATGCAACAATGATTGCACCTGTTAGTGTTGCTAGATCTACTATCAATTCAGGCTTGTAGAATTTATTAACATACCATAATACATCAGCTAATACTAATCTACCCTCCGCATCAGTATTTAATACTTCAATTGTTTGACCTGACATAGACGTAACAATATCACCAGGTCTTTGGGCATTACCATCGGGCATATTTTCAACTAGTCCAACAATCCCGATTACGTTAGCTTTAGCTTTTCGAAGAGCTAAAGCATACATCAAACCACTCACTACAGCAGCACCACCCATATCCCATTTCATATCTTCCATGCCTCCAGAAGGTTTCAAAGATATTCCTCCAGTATCAAATGTTACACCTTTACCAACAAATGCGAGAGGATTTTTGAAAGAAGATTTTAATCCTTTCCATTTCATAACTAAAACTCGCGCTGGTTTAACAGATCCCTGAGCAACACCTAAGAGCGCTTTCATTTTAAGTTTTTTTAATTTTTTTTCATCAAAAACTTCTAACTCTACTCCAGCTTTTGCTAGTATTCTACAATTTTCTACGAAGCTTTCAGGATAAATTTTATTGGCTGGTTCTGAAACCAGATCTCTTGTTAAAAAAACACCTTTAGATATTTTTTCATATTCATTAAATAATTTTTGCGCACTCTTAAAATTTGAACAAATAAAATTGAGTTTTTTAATTGAGGTTTTTATTTTTCTAACTTCACTTCGATATTTTCTAAATGAGTAATTTTTTAAATTAAAGCCGGAAGCAAAAGCTGAAATAAATTCTTCATTCTTTATATTTTTTAAATTAATGTCTTCAGATATAATGTTAATATTTAGGTTTTTAGCAGTTTCAAAGCTTGCGAACTTTTGACCAGAAAAAGCCTCGACTTCAACACAATTTTTAAAATCATCAATTTTTAATAAGTGAACACGTCTTAATTTATTTTTGTCATCATTTACAAAAAAATTTTCTGAAAAATTTTTTTGTTTTTTAAATTCTGGCAATTTTTTAATTTTTGAAACGAAGTCTTTAATGGATTTATCTGAAATTAATGATGAATTTTTTTCCGATTTCTTACTTGCTAAAACCACAAGCAATGAAAAGTTATTATCGATTTTATTAGAGAAAGTTATTTCCAAAATATTTTCCAAAATTATGTTATGATATATATATATATTTCTATAAACTAAAAATATCAATGAAATTAATTGAAAAATATTTCCTTAAACAACTAGCAGCTAATTGTTTTTTGTTATTTCTTCTTATTTTATCAATTTTTTCACTTAGTAAAAGTGTACAACTGATAGATTTATCAATTAATAGAGGTTTACCTTTTATTTTTTTTATCAAACTGATTGGGTTATCATTACCAGCAATTGTACCAATAATTCTGCCAGTCATATTTTGTCTTTCAATCAATTTTACCTACTCGAGAATGAGAAATGACAGTGAATTAATTATTTTTGAAAGTTCAGGAACCTCTCTTTTTAGATTGGCTAGACCAGTAATTTACTTTGGGATATTTCTTTCAATTTTAAGTTTTTGTTTTACATGGGGTGTGACACCCACGAGTAATAAAACATTTAAGTTGTTGTTATACTCAATAAAAAATGATTATTCTTCTTCATTACTAGAAGAAGGTAGTTTTAATAACATTGGAAGTGATTACACAATTTATGTAAAAAAAAGAGATTCTTCAGGAAATCTAAATAATATTTTTATTCATGACACAAGAAACAAGGATAAACCATCAACACTAATTGCAAACAAAGGAACACTGCTAAAATCTGATTCTGGAACAAAAATACTTTTAGAAGATGGAACACAACACTTTTATTCTAATTTAGATAAAAAATTATCTGTTCTATATTTTGAAAAATACTTGCTAAACATAATTGAAGATTCAAATAAAAATTTTTCATTTAAGTGGAAAACCCCTTCAGAAAGAAATTTTAGTGAACTGAAAAATCCAGACCTCAACAACGGTGACGATAGAAATAATCTTCAAGCTTTCAAATCTGAAATTATTCAAAGAGTTACACTTCCGATAAACATTTGTGCATTTGGTTTATTAATAGTTGTTTTAATATTATCTCAGAAGTTTTATAGAATAGAAAATCTAAAAACTAATATCAAAGTACTGTCAATTATATTATTACAAATGGCTTTTTTTGTTTTATGCTCTAACCTTGCTAATAAAAACGAAAATTGCGAATTTTTGAATATCTTACCATGTATTATAAACTTTGCTGTGGCGATAAAAATCCTCAACAATAATGTAAAAAAGTCTGATGTTTAAACCATTTCTAGTTTTAAGTTATTTAGCAAAGCAGAACTTTTATTCAATTCTAACAATTTCTTTTTTCTGTTTTAGTCTTTTTTTTTTAATTGACCTAATAGAACTTTTAAGAAGAAGTTCATCGAAAGAAATACCTTTCGATGTAATTTTAAAAATAGCTTTCCTTCATTTACCTTCTTTGTTCCCAATAATTTTTCCCACCATATTTCTTCTGAGCTCCATGCATACTTTTATGAAGCTCAATAAGAACAATGAACTGAGTGTTATGCGTTCATCTGGAATATCTATTTGGTTTTTCATGTTACCAGCAATATTGAACTGTGTTATAATTTCTATTTTTTATATTTTGGTTTTTAATCCAATTTTTAGCCAAATGATTGTAAAGTTTAAATCCTATGAAGGCACTTACTTCAGAGGAAACGCAGGATTACATACTATATCTCCAACTGGCCTTTGGTTAAGAGAAATAAATAATGATAGTATGTATGTTATAAATGCTTCACATTATTCACCCTTAGATAATAAGTTACAAAATGTAATTATCTTTGAATTTAACAAAGAAGAAATTTTTCAAAGAAGAATTGATGTTACCAAAGTTGAAATGACTGAAAATAAATGGAAGCTCTATGATACCTCGGTTGCAAAAATAAATAAACCGCCTGTTTTTTTTGAACAAATGGAAATGAGTTTAGATCTTAGCATGAAGAAAATTGAGCAAAATTTTAGGTCTACAGATACTATAAATTTTTGGAAACTACCTGAATATATTGAGAACTTAAAAAATTCAGGATTCAATGCAAAAAAACACATGATATACTACCATTATCTTTTTTCTTTTCCTCTGATACTCTTAACAATGGTTATGTTAGGTTGTTCATTATCAATTAGAAAGTCAAGAACAAAGAAGCAGTTTTTAAATGTTCTGATTGGATTGTTGATAGGAGTCATTTTTCATTTTCTTTTAGACGTTTTTAGAACAATGGGAATTAGTGGAAATTTAAATATTTTTTTCTCTGTTTGGTCTCTACCTTTCATTTCAATATTTATTTTGCTTGGTATACTGATTCATTTAGAAGATGGTTAAATTTTTCTTAATATTATATTTTTTTGTTTTTCTGGTTTTCGAAAGCCTAGAAAGCAATTCAAATATGATTGAGATTCAGGCAGATGTATTTACTCATGACAAAGAAAACAAGAGGATGTATGCTTCTGGAAACGTAGCCGTTATTGATGAAGAGTTCAAAATTTTTGCTAACAAAATTTTCTATAATACTGAAAAAAAAATAATTTCTGCAAGAGAAAAAGTTAAAATTTTTTATAAGGATGGTTCGATTTTAAGAACTGAAAATGCTATTGCTGATAATAAATTAGAAAATGGAAAATTTGGAAAAAGTTATCTTTACATACCAGACGATGAAACGGATATTTCTATTAAAGATAAAAATCGGTTTTTAAGGTTAGCAGCAAATAGTGTTGAGAGGAGAACCGCTGTCTGGGAGGTTTTTAGAGAGGCCATCTTTACGGCCTGTGATATATGTAAAAATAAAAAAACTAATAAATATGAAGAACCACTTATTCAAATCAAATCAAAAAAAGTAATACATGATAAAAAAAAATTAATAATGAAATATTACAATAGTTTTTTAGAAATTTCAGGAACACCAATACTTTATCTTCCATATATGTCTCACCCATCACCTTTAGTAAAAAGAAAAAGTGGATTTTTAGCACCGCAATATTTCTCTAATAGCTATTTAGGAAATTCTATTGATCTTCCTTTTTATATACCTGTGAATGATTATGAAGATTTTACATTGGTGCCTAAATTTAATACAAAAAAAAATCCTGTTCTTTTTATTGAACACCGAAAAAATTTTAAAAATGGAAGGATTAAGTCTAAAATTAGTGGAACAAAAGCTGATCTAAATGTCAATCAGTTAAAAAAAGATAAGATAAGAGGACATTTAAAGAGTAATGGAACATACAATATCAATAGAAATTTATTCGCGGATTTTCAAATTCATAAAAGTACCGATAAAAATTATATTCAGGCTTTTAAATATGATTATGAAAATACATTACACAGCAATTTGAGGTTACTTAAATTTAAAAAAAATAATTTTCTTGGTGTCGAATTACATTCTTTTCAAGAATTAAGAAATAATGTAGAACGAAAAGAAACACCAAGAATTTCTCCAAGAATAATTTCCAAATTAAGTTCCATAAAAACATTTGACGGGTTTAATTGGGATACGAATTTTGAATATTTGACGCTGACAAGAGAACAAGGAACAGATTTGTCAAAAGTTTTTTTATTGCAAAATTTTGAAAAGCCAATGTTATTGAATGATGGTTCTCATTTCAACCTTGGATTTCATATAAATGCAGGTTTTTATAAAGTTGAAAATTATAACGACCCAATTTTAGGGGTTCAAAAAAGTAGTTTCTATAAAAGCAAATTTTATCCCCAAATCACCCTAGATTATTCTAAACCATTTTACAAGATTAACAGAATTTCAAAACAAATATTAGAGCCAAAATTTTTAATTGTCGGCGGTTCAAATAATGGGAATAATTTGAATCTTCCAAATGAAGATAGTAGAAGTTATGATCTTGATTATATTGATTTATTTGAGAGAAATAGATTATCTGGAAACGACCGATTAGATAATGGGACGAGAATTGATTATGGTTTAAATTATGTTAATCAAAATCTTAAAAATGGTTTAATTACAAATATTTCCATTGGACATAGCTATAGAATCAAAAAGGATGTCTATCAACCAAACAATAGTGGTTTTGAAAATAAACTTTCAAATCTTTTAAGCGTTATTAACATAAGACCAACAAGTAACTTAAATTTTAAGTCACAGTTTTCAATTGACAGCAAAGATTTTTCTTTCTCACAATCAGTTACAAATATCATTTTAGGAGATAGTAAAAACAGAATTTTCTTAACTCATTTACTATCAAAATCTCAAGACGGTATCGAGGCAACAACAATTTCAAAAAGAAACCAAATTGATGTTGGGTTTAATAATAAATTATCACAATTTTGGAGTTTTGAAGGTAAATCAAATTTTAATTTAGTAAATGAGTTGAAGTTTTTAAATTGGAATGCAAAAATAAAATATCAAGATGAATGTTTCGGACTTTCTTTTTCTTGGAATAGACAGTATACATATAACGCTGAAAGTCCAACTTCTAATAATTTTTTATTTTTATTTAGCTTAAATAAAATAATGGAAAATGATTTATAATGTTTAAAAAAAAATATTTAAAGAATATAAAATTAGCTTTCCCTCTGATAATCCTACTTTTACCAATTGTAAGTTTTACCCAAGATAATTTTGAAGCAGTAATCGGGAAAGTTGATTCTGAGCCAATTACAACATACGATCTAAGTCAAAAAATAAAGATAATGTTAACTACAATGGGACTGAGGGATACTATTGAAAACAGAGACTCAATTAGAGAAAGAGCTATTGAACTTATAGTTGAAGAAAAGGTTAAGCTTATAGAATCAAAAAAAGAAAATATTGAAATTAATGATAAAGAAGTTGATGTATTTATAAGTGAAATCTTTGGGTTTCCAAGTGATGAGAAAAAACAATTCGTTAATTTTTTAAATAATCAAAATATTGATTATGATATACTTTTTGAACAAATAAAAATTGAACTTTTGTGGAAAAAATTAGTTTCGAAGAAGTTCGGAGGTTTGATTTCTCCTAACCCAGAGGCGGTATCAAAAATTCTTAATGAATATGAAAAAAAACTCGGGATGTTAGAGTATAATTTTTCAGAAATTGTAATTTTCAAAAAGAATAAAGAAAATGAAGAAACGATTTTAGCTATTAAAAATGTAGAAAATCTTATTAAACTTGGGTCAAGTTTTGAATCAGTTGCATCAGAATTTTCTCAATCGCCCTCCTCTGTAAACTCAGGTAATCTTGGTTGGATTATAGAAAGTCAAATAGATGAAAAAACTTTAAAATCACTTAAACAAATGAGTAATGGTGAAGTGTCTGAAATAATTGATACAAATGATAGCTTAAAAATAATTAAATTAATAAGTAACAAAAAAATTGGTGAAAAGAATGACAAAGAATATTCGATTTTAAATATTTCATCTACAAATCTTTACAATGAAATTATAAAAATTAGAGATGAGCTTGAATCATGTAATGATAATTTATCAAAATTTAATTCAGACGAAAATATTCAAATTGATAAGATTGAAGACGTTCTGTTGCAAGATTTGTCTCCTGAGATAAAAAAAGTCCTCCAAAATAAGGAAATTGGTCAAAAAACTCAAATAATTAGGCAAAATCAAAGGAAAATGTTTTTTATCATTTGTGATATCAAAGGTGGTGAGATAAGTAATATATCAAAACAACAAGTTGAACAAAAAATTTTTCAAGAAAAAATGGGTATTATGGGTAGAACCCATTTGAACAAATTAAAAAAGCAGTCAAGTATTATTTTATCAATTAATTAAAAATGAAACCAATAGCCATCACAATGGGTGATCCATCTGGAATTTCTGCTGAAATTACTATTAAGACATGGAATCAAAGAAAAAAAAAGAAAATTAACCCTTTTTTTTTGATTGATTGTGAGCAAAGAGTGTTAAATGTTGCAAAACAACTTAAATTAGACATCTCAACAAAAACTATTAACTCTCCCAATGATGTCAAAGAGATATTTAATAAACACTTACCAGTCTATAATCTAAGACGATCTATTAATTCGGTTCTTGGAAAACCAAATCCAAATTTTGTCCAAGATATTATAGAATCTATTGATCTAGCAATAAATTTTGCAGTTAAAAATGAAATAATAGGAATAGTTACTAACCCAGTTAGCAAAGAAATTTTAATGAAGAAAGGATTTCAGCAAAATGGTCAAACAGAGTATATAACTGAAGAAGTGAATAAAATTTTTAAAAAAAAATTCAAGGAAATCATGATTTTATCAACCACTGCTCCAGAAGACTCTGGTTCAAATTTAAAGGTAGGACTTGTGACAACACACATTCCTATAAAAGAAGTGAGCAAAAAACTCTCAAAGAAAATCATTTCACAGAAGATAATAACTTTTCACCAATCGTTAGTAAATCTCTGGAAAATAAAAAAACCTTTAATTGGAATTTGCGGTCTAAACCCACATTGTGGTGAAAATGGGATGATCGGCAGTGAAGACAAAAAACTAATTCTTCCAGTTTTTAAAGAATTAAAAAATAGGTTTAATTTAGAAGGACTTCTAAGTGCAGATACTGCTTTTTCTAAAAGAAATAGATTAAAATTTGATGGTTTTGTATGTATGTTTCATGATCAGGGAATAATTCCAGTAAAAACAATAGATTTTAATAAATCTGTAAATATCACAGGGGGACTACCAATCATCAGAACTTCTCCAGATCATGGACCTGCTTTTGATATCGCAAGTTTTAATTTAGCTAGCAATGAGAGTTTAATTGCTTCGATAAAACTTATCGAAAATTTTACTAAAAAATGAAATTTAAATTCAAAAAAAAATGGGGACAAAACTTTTTGACAAACGAACTCATTGTCAACAAAATAATTAATATTGAGAAACTTAATGGAAAAAATATTGTTGAAGTAGGACCTGGTAATGGAATACTCACGAGTGCAATTCTTAAACAAAATCCTAAATTTTTAACAAGTATTGAGAAAGATATAAGCCTGAAGTCAAAGCTGAAAGAAATAGAACTAACAAATAAAAAAAATTTCAAATTAATATTTGATGATGTCTTTAATGTAAATATAAATGAGTTTTATAAAAATGATAAAATTACAATTATAGCAAATTTACCCTATAATATTGCAACTACACTTATTATAAATTGGATGAAAAGTATTGAAATATTTAGTATGATAATTGTAATGGTCCAACGAGAAGTTGCAAACAGATTAACCGCAAAATTTTCATCTAGTTCATACGGAAGAATCTCAATCATTGCTCAATTACATAGTAAGATTGAAAAAATAATAGATGTTTCTCCTAATAGTTTTTTTCCAAGACCCAAAGTTTTTTCTACAGTATTAAAAATAACACCTAACAAAATAAAACCGTTTGATTTTGAAAAATTAGATTTTTTACTTAAAGAGAGTTTTAAATTTAGAAGAAAAAAACTTATTAATAATCTTTTAAGAAATTTTAAAAATTCAGAAAAAATGTTTAACAAGAAAAAATGGAACACAAACCTACGCGCTCAAGATATATCACCGGAGAAATTTTTGGAAATATTAAAATATTTAAATTAAGTTTTCGACAAATTCAAAAATAGAAAATTGTCTATGCCTTTTAAGCCTTTCAACAAAAATAATATTTTGAATATTTTTCATGCATAACTCTAAGTTATCATTTATTAAAACATAATCATATTCAATCCAATGGCTAATTTCAGCTTTAGCTTTCAACATTCTTTTTTTAACCGTATTTATACTATCCTCAGCTCTTTTCTTTAATCTATTTTCTAAATCTTTAGTGCTTGGTGGAAGAATAAAAATTGAAACAAGATCTGTTTTAGAATAGCTTGCTAACTTTTGTGTTCCTTGCCAATCGATATCAAAAATAATGTCATGACCTTTAGTTAATTTTTCTTCAACAAATTTTTTTGGAGTCCCATAATTATAACCAAAAACTTCAGCAGTCTCTATAAAAAATCCATTTTTTTTGTAATTAAAAAATTTTTTTTCATCGTAAAAAAAATAATCTTTAGAATCTATTTCACTTTTTCTTTTTGGTCTTGTAGTAGCTGATATCGACATTGATATATTCTTATCATTCTCTAAAATTTTTTTACAAAGCGTTGTTTTTCCTGCACCTGAGGGTGAAGATAATACAATCATCATTCCTTTTCGTTTGTTATTCATTTGATGTTTTATTTTTATTCATTTTTAACTGTCTAATCTTATTCAAATGTTCTTCATAACTTTCTGAAAAAAGATGTCCCCCTTTTTTATTTGCAACAAAATAAAGATAATTACCTCTATATGGGTTCAACACAGCTTTGATTGAATAAATGCTGGGAATGCTAATTGCAGTTGGCGGTAACCCTTTTATTTTGTATGTATTATATTGAGATTCAAATTTTAAATCTTTTCTTGTAAGTTTTCTCTCAAATTTTTTACCTTTAGTGATACTGAATATAACAGTTGGATCAGATTGTAGTCTCATTTTAATCTTAAGTCTATTTAAAAACACACCTGCGATTTTATTCATTTCACTTTTTTTTCCAGTCTCTTTTTCAATAATTGAAGCTAGGATATAATCAAATTTTAATAAATTATAATCCATATTTTTTTTTGATTGAATGTATTCTTTTTTTATTAATTCATAACTTCTTTTTTTGATATCATTCAATATCTTTTCAATTTTATCATGAAATTTGTAGGTATAAGTATCAGCTATAATAAATTCTGGGATTGTTATGTTACTTGTTTTTTTACCTTTACTTTTTAACAAACTAATAAAATCATAATGTGATATACCTTCTTTAATAGTAATGAATCTATTGATTGTATCTCCCTTAGTTAGTTTTTTTGTGACTAAATTAATAGAATTCTGTCCTGAAAAATCATACTCCCCATACTTAATTTTTTTTTCTAAATAATTTATTTTAATCCATAATTTAAAAATATTCTTGTTTTTAATTATTTCTTTTTCAACCAACAAGTTAGATATCTTATCAATATTCCAACCAGGGTTAATTATTACTGTAGAATTATTAGAAACTTTATAAGTTTTAAAAAACTGTTCATAAAAATTAAAAAATATTATAAGAATAAAAAATATAAAAAAAAAAATCTAAAAATCATATGCCTTTAAAAATCAATGATGCGTTTGTTCCCCCAAAACCAAAAGAATTTGAGAGGGCAAAGTTAATTTTTTTCTGTATACTAGTATGCGGTACTAAGTTTATGTCACAACAATCTTTAGAAATTTTATCCAAATTGATTGTTGGCGGTATAATTTTGTTATTAATTGATAATATAGAAAATATTGATTCAATAGCACCCGATGCACCTAATAAATGCCCAGTAGCAGATTTAGTTGAAGACATATGAATTTTTTTGAAACAATTTGAAAAAAGTTTTTTTACAGCTTTAAATTCAATCTCATCACCTAGAGGAGTTGATGTGCCATGTGCATTAATATAATCGATTTGGTCTGGTTGAATCTTAGCATTTTTTAATGCCATTTTCATTGCTCTTAACCCCCCACTTCCATCAGGTGCAGGTGCAGTTGGGTGATATCCGTCTCCAGATAAACCATATCCTGTAACTTCAGCAAAAATTTTTGCTGATCGTGCTTTAGCATGTTCATATTCTTCTAAAATTAATATACCCGCGCCCTCTGATAAAACAAAACCATCTCTATCAATATCCCAAGGTCTTGAAGCCTTCTCTGGTTCATTATTAAATTTTGTTGATAAAGCTCTCATCGCTCCAAAACCAGCAATACCTAATCTTGTACAAGCAGCTTCTGAGCCACCCGCAACCATAACATCCGCATCACCAAACATAATTAATCTCATAGAGTCACCAATAGCATGGGCACCAGATGCACACGCAGTTACTACAGAATGATTTGGACCTGTATACCCGTATTTTATTGAGATATGCCCGCTAGCAAGATTAATTAAACAAGATGGAATAAAAAATGGTGAAATTTTTCTAGGGCCTCTTAATAAATTTTCTGAACTTTTTCTTATGCCATCAAGACCTCCGATGCCAGATCCTATCAAAACTCCAGTTCTACTGTTATCTAATTCATTTTTTGGTTCCCAGCCTGAATTACTTATAGCTTCCTTTGCAGCTGCAAGTGCATATTGAATAAAAGTTTCTGTTTTTCTTTGTTCTTTTGCATCAACTACATTTTCAAGAAAATATTCTTTATCTCCCTCCATCGATAATTGACCACCAACTTTGGAATTCAAATCATCAATTTCAAAACCTTCTAATTTTCTAATACCTGATTTTGAATTTATTAATTTTTTCCAACAGTAATCTACTCCATATCCTAATGGAGTACACATACCCATTCCAGTGACAACCACTCTTCTCATAAACTAGTTTCTAATTTTTATTATTTTCAATGTATTTTATCGCATCACCTATTGTCAAAATTTTTTCAGCAATATCATCAGGTATTTCACATTCGAATTCTTCTTCAAATGCCATAACTAATTCAACTGTATCTAAACTGTCCGCACCTAAGTCATCAATAAAACTTGCTGAGTCATTAACTTTACTTTCTTCAACACCAAGATGCTCGACAACAATTTTTTTTACTTTTTCTGAAATATCACTCATACTTTTTCCTTTTTATGATTAAAAGAATATTAATAATTAAATTTTTATTTAAATCAAATACATTATAATTAAACCATTAATAAACCTCCATTGACATGAAATGTTTGCCCAGTGATATAACTCGAACACTCCGACGCCAAAAACAAAGCACAACTAGCAATATCTTCTGGTTGACCTACTTTTCCAACAGGAATACTTTTTATGATAGCGTCTTGTTGTTGCTCATTCAAACTCTCTGTCATAGATGTTTGGATAAAACCAGGAGAAATACAATTTATTGTAATGCCTCTTTTCGCAACTTCTAGTGCAAGAGATTTTGACATTCCAATAATGGCAGATTTAGAAGCGCAGTAATTTGTTTGTCCAGCATTACCTGAATGACCAACCACAGATGTAATATTGATAACTCTCCCCCATTTTTTTTTCAGCATCTGTTTGATGAAAAAATTAGTAATTAAAAAATTAGAATTTAAGTTTATATCTAAAACTTTTACCCATTGATCATATTTCATTCTCAAGAATAAATTGTCGTCTGTTATTCCAGCGTTGTTAATCAATATATCAACGTTTTCGTGCAATTTGGTAACTTGATTGCAAAATTCATTAATTTTGTTTTTTTGGGATAGATCGAAAGTGAAAATTGCATAATGATTTTTCCAACTTTTAGTAATTTCTTTAATTTTTGATACATTTCTTCCGCAAAGAATAACAAAGTAACCCTTTTCATAAAAATATTCTGCAATCGATTTTCCGATTCCTCCACTTGCCCCTGTTATCAATACCTTTTTCATTATTTATAAAATTTATTTAAAAATTCTTCAACTTCTTGCATAGATCCAAGATTTAGTGTACTGACCCCTAAACCCATCCTTCTATTTAAACCTGTCAAAACTTTACCTGAACCTATCTCAACTATATCATTATGATCTTTGCGAGCAATTAAGTTAATTGTTTCAGACCATCTTACCTTTTTTGTAACCTGTTCAACTAATAATCGTTTAATTTTTTCTTCATCATCACAAAAATTAGCTTCAACATTGTTTATAAATTTTGTCTTAAATTTATTAAAATTAACATTTTCTAACTCACTTTTCATAATATCAGCGGCTGGTTGCATCAAACTAGAGTGAAAAGGTGCGCTCACGTTTAAATTTATAACTTTAGCACCTAAATCTCTTAATTTACCAGAAATATTTTTAAGCTTTGATTTGTGACCAGAAAGTACAATTTGACCTGGACAGTTATCATTCGCAATATCACAAATCCCTGGGTCGGAATTCTTATTTATAAGTTCCTCAACTGTTTGTATTTTAACACCTAAAACCGCAGTCATTTGAGTTTCTTCATTTTTCACAGCAGTTTGCATTGATTTACCTCTTATTTCTAATAATCTCGAAGCATCTTCTAAGCTTAATACGTTTATCGAACACAATGCAGAGTACTCTCCAAGTGAATGACCAGAAACAATGGAAGCAATTTCATAAAAATTTTTCTTAAGTTCGTATTCTAAAACTCGAACTAGTGCTATACTAACAGCCATTAGTGCTGGCTGTGTATTGTATGTTTTTGTTAATTGCTCACTGTCTCCGTGAAAAATAATTTTTGATAAATTCCTCTTTAAAATTTCATCTACTGACTGGAAAACTTCTTTTGCAGCTTTATGTTCTAAATATAGATCATATCCCATACCAACTTTTTGTGAACCTTGGCCAGGGAAAACAAACGCAATTTTTTTTTTTATTACATTCATAAAATTTATATTATTCATACAATAAAAGATTCTTTTTTTTTTGCAAGATTGATGTTATAAAGACAAACACCTTGCTAATTATAATTAGCTAAATACAGATAACTTAATAATTGTATTTAACCGAAAGGAAATTAAAGATGAATATTTACGAAACAGTCTTCGTTTTGAGTAATAATTTAACCAAAAAATCTGCTGAAGAGAAGATTTCTGAATACGAAGATATCATTAAAAAAGATGGTGGAAAAACACTTAAAAAAGAATATTGGGGAGTTAGAACCCTAGCATATAAAATCAAAAAAAATTTTAAAGGACATTATTTTCTTCTTAATTTAGAGACCTCATTTGATGCTATATCAAAAATTGAGAATAAATTAAAAATTGACGAGGATAGCCTGAGATTCATGAATATTAGAATTAAAAAATTTGATAAGGAACCCTCGATGATGTATAAAACCTTCAAAGAGGAAAATTAGGAGATAAATAATGGCAATCAAAAATAAGCTTTTCGATAATAATAGATCAGTAATATCGAAAAAATGTCCACTTTCAGGGAAAAATGCACCAGAAATTGATTATAAAAATTTAGAACTCCTTAAAAGATATACGACTGAAAAAGGAAAAATATTACCAAGTAGAGTCACATCAGTTTCTACAAAAAAACAAAGACAATTATCTTTAGCAATTAAAAGGGCAAGATTCCTAGCTTTATTACCTTATGTTTCAAATTAAATGTTGTTATATGAAAAAGAAAAAAGATATCTCCCACTTTACTGCTCTCTTTTAATCTCGACTGTAACAATTATTTTTTTTAAACTTCCTTCACAATTTTTTTTTTTATTTAGTTTTCTACCTTGGCTATTGATAGGGCTTTCTACTTCTAATAAAAATACGATTATATCTTATTTAATTTCTCAAATTATAATCATAGCTTTTTTAAATTTTAATAATAATTCTGAAACTGTAAATGACATAATTATTTTAAATATAGTTTTAATTGGTTTCTTATCTTTTGTAATTACGACATCGTTAAAAACTCAAACAAATGGAAAGTATCTTAATATCGGAAATATTCTATCAATTTACTTAATTTTGATAACTTTTTTTCTTTTTATCTTTTTAATATTCTTTTATTTACAAATTGATTTTGACCCTATTGTCCAAAAAATTCAGGATTTATTCTTAAAAGATATTCAAAAGCAAGATATTGGCTTATATAATAGTCTAATAAGTATTTTAGAATTTTCACTTAAAATATTTCCAGCTATTAATTCTATAATTTTTTTTATTATAACGATTATAAATTTAAGTCTTTCAATCAAAATACTAAATAAATTGAATATTAAAGTAAATACTGAAGTTAATTACTCAATTTTTTTAGTACCAAAATATTGTTTTTACTTAATTTGTCCCCTTTTTTTTCTTGTTATATTTTCATCAGAAAATCAACAGATATTATTTATTAATTTGTTAGTTACTTTTTCGACAATTTATGTGGTAAGTGGATACTTAATAATTTATAGAAAAATAAATAAATTAAATATTAATATTTTTATAAATTTTTTATTATTCTTTTTACTTTTTATTTTTTTCAGCTATCTTTTGTTAATATTTTTATTTTTGGTTGGTTTGATAGACCAGATCAAACTAATTCTTTATAAAAATAAGTTTTCAGGAGAATAGATATGGAAATAATACTTTTAGAGAGTTTTGATAAGCTTGGAAAAATTGGTGATGTTGTAAAAGTTAAAGACGGGTTTGCAAGAAATTACCTACTTCCTCAAAAAAAAGCTCTAAGAGCAAATAAATCTAACAAAGAATACTACGAAAAAATTAAAAAAGACTTAGAAGAAAATAATAAGAAATTAGTTGCAGACGCGAACTTATTATCTGAAAAGCTAAAAAAAGTAGATATGATTTTTTTAAGGCAAGCGAGTGAAACAGGTCAATTATACGGATCTGTTTCTCCAAAAGATATTTCAAATTTTTTGCATGAAAAAAATATAAATGTTTTGCCTTCAAATATAAATCTGACAACGCCAATAAAAAATATAGGTATTTTTGAAATTATAATCAAGTTACATGCCGATGTCATAGTTAACATAACAATTAATGTTGCAACATCTGAGGAAAGAGCACTAGAGCAAAAAAAAGGAATGTTTGAAAAAGAAACGGCTTTAGAAAAAGTTAATTCTAAAGATCAATCTATTGAAGATTTAAAATCTCCTCAAAAGAATATTAATAAAGAATCGCAGAGGAATGAAGCCAAAATAGATGTTAAGTCTAATACCAAAATTACAGTTGATGATGAAAAGGAAATAGAAACAAAAAAAGATGTTAAATCTGATATAAGTGTAAAAAAAAAAGATGAGGAAGTAGTAAAAGCTAAAATTTTACCTGAAAAAACCAAATAAGAAAAATGAAATTAGTTTCAATTTTTTAATTAATATTTATTAGGAAATGGTTCTTTTAAAATTAGCCATAGGGATTTCACTGGTACTTTATGGAACTAGCCTTTTAATAAATACTGCAACAATTCTTGGGAAAAAGTTCAATATCTCAGATTTCATTATTGGTATTGTTGTTATTGGCTTTGGAACTTCTCTTTGTGAACTAGTCGTCTCAATTGATGCAGTTTTGAAAAATGCAACAGAATTATCTCTTGGGAACATTATAGGTTCAAACATAGCCAATATTTTTTTAGTTTTAGGTTTTTCAGGTTTAGTGCAAAAAATAGAAATACCTAAAATAAAAAATTTTGATATTCTTTTTCATATTATTATAAGTTCTATATTTTTCCTTATCTTTTTATTTTTAAAAATTAATTTTTTAATTGGTATAATTTTTATTGGAACGTTTTTTTTATATATTTTTAAATCTTTTTATAAATCCGACACTAGTAATGATAATGAAGAAGTAAAATTAGTAAATAAATTATCAACTTTATCGTTTAACCATCCTATTAAAATTGGTTTTCCAATTATATTCTTTTCAACAGTTCTAACAATTTATGGAGCTGATATGACAGTTATAAATGCAATTGAAATATCGAAGCAACTTGGTATTTCAGAAGCAATAATTGGATTATCAATTGTTGCCGTCGGCACGTCACTTCCAGAAATTGCTGCAGGAATAGCTGCAGCTAAAAGAAAGAAAATAGGATTAATTTTCGGAAATATTATTGGTTCAAACCTTTATAATATCTTACTAATTGTAGGAACATCTTCCCTGCTCAATCAATTTGATTATAACAATCAAAATTTGTTAATTGAAATTTGGTTGATGTTTATAAGTGTAGTTATATTTTCAATAGTCATAAAATATTTTAAAAAAATAGACAAGATGTTTTCAATCCTATTATTAATTTTATATTTTATATTTATGTTAGTTCTTTATAGTAAAAATTTAACACCGTTATAAAGTTGTACCCATTATCCACATAATTAACATGTAAATTTATAATGCTAATTTTTTTTTTATGTTGTAATTTGTTAACATGAGTGATTCAGAAGATACCAGAAAAAAAGTAAATACTATTACTAATCTTCCAATCCAAAACGAATTAAGACAAATTCCAACAAATCTAGAAGCTGAAAGGGCTTTGCTAGGTGCAATTCTTACTAACAATAGAGCATACGAACATATTGAAGAAATAGTCAATGCATCTGACTTTGCTGAACCTCTAAATAAAGAGATTTTTTCTCATACTAAATCACTCATTGACAAAGGTAAAATTGCTGATCTTAACACAATTAGACTGTTCCTAGAGAATAATGAAAGATTTAAAGAATTAGGTGGAATTGAATATTTGCTCAAAATTACTGAAGATAGCGTAAGTATTATTAATGCTGCTCACTATGGAAAGGTTATTAGCGATTTATCAAAGAGAAGAGAATTAATAATATTTGGAACTGATTTAGTTAATGATTCTTTTCTTCCCAAACCCGATAGAGATGCTTTGCAAATTATTGAAATGGCTGAACAACAACTTTATGATCTGACAACGGATGGCAAACTTGAAACTGGACCAAAAAACTTTGAAAATCTTATTAACGAAACGATGGAATATATTGAAAAAGCTTACCAAAAAGATTCAAGCATAATTGGACTTAAAACCGGATTAAAAGATTTTGATAAGAAAATTAGTGGTCTTCATAACTCTGATTTAATTATTCTTGCCGGAAGACCGTCTATGGGAAAAACAGCATTAGCGACAAATATTGCTTACAATATAACGAATACACACGAAAAACAAAAAATTGATAATCCTGCTTCAAAAGGAAAGGTCTTGTTTTTTTCACTAGAGATGTCATCCGAGCAATTAGTTACAAGATTGCTATCTGAATCTTCAAATATTTCTTCACAAAAAATAAGATCGGGTGAAATTTCTAAGGTTGAATTTAGTAAAATAGTAAAGTCAAGTGAAAAAATTTCAAATCTATCTATGTTTATTGATGATTCTCCAGCTTTAACAATTTCATCAATTAGGACACGAGCTAGAAGAATAAAAAGAAAAGAAGGATTAGATTTAATAATTATAGATTATTTACAGTTAATAGAAAGTCAAAATAAAAATGGTAATGATAATAGAGTGAAAGAAGTATCTGATATAACTAGAGGACTGAAAGCCCTAGCTAAGGAACTAAATATTCCAGTTATTGCCTTGTCACAATTATCTAGAAAGGTTGAAGATAGAGAGGAAAAAAGACCACAATTAGCAGATCTAAGAGAATCAGGAGCAATTGAGCAAGACGCTGATTTAGTAGTTTTTCTTTACAGAGAAGAATATTATCTTGAAAGATCTGAGCCAACTGAAGGTACCGAAAAGCATGCTATGTGGTTAAATAAGATGGATAAAATACATAATGTAGCCGAGGCAATAATTGCAAAAAATAGGCATGGTCCAGTATCTAAAGTTAAATTACACTTTAATCCATCATCTACAAAGTTTTCTGATTTTATTGATAATAATAATTTCTAAAATAATATAGACTAAAATGTTTAAGAACTCAGACAAAGAAAACGAATTGGGTAAAATAACCATTGATTTAAATTCAATCGAGAAAAATTATAAATTAATTAAAAAAAAGATCGGAAAAGAATGTTCAATTGCGGCAGTTTTAAAAGCGAATGCATATGGTCTTGGAATAAAGGAAATTTCTATAAAATTAAAAGAGTTAGGTTGTAAATTTTTCTTTGTTGCCACTTTAAAAGAAGGCATGGAACTTAGGAAAATTTTAAAAAATATAGAAATTTTTGTATTAAATGGTCCAATTTTTTTTGATGTGAAAATTTACAACTACTTTCTTGATTATAATCTAATACCAATTTTTAACTCTTTAAAAGAACTTAAATTATGGATTAGACTAGAATCAAAAAATAAAAAAAAAATTAAAATTGGGTTACATTTTGATACTGGAATGAATAGGTTTGGGATACCTAATGTAGAAATTGATAAAGTAAAAAAATTATTTGAAAAGAAAACATTAAATTTATTTTGCATAATGAGTCACCTATCTAGTGCAGATGAAAAAAATAAAAAGATAAACCTTCTTCAAAAAAATCTTTTTAATAAGATTAACTCAGATTATAAAAATGTTCTATTGAGCATAGCTAATTCAAGTGCGATATTTAACCTGAAAGGTTTTAACTTCTCTTTTGTTAGATCTGGCGGAGCACTTTTTGGTATAAATCCCACTAAAAATAAAAATCCTATGAATAATGTAATTTCTTTGCATGCAAAAGTTTTACAGATAAAAAATCTTAAAACCGAAAGTAATAAAGTTGTTGGTTACAACTCAACGTATCAGGTAAATGGCGCTTTAAAAATCGCTGTTTTAGGAATTGGTTATGCAGATGGTTATCCAAGAAATCTTAGTAATATTGGTTATGCTTCATTTAAAAATTCCAAATTACCAATTGTTGGTACAATCTCAATGGATTACATAACAGTAGATTTATCAAGATTAAGAAAAAAAATTAAAGTCGGAGATTGGGTGGAACTAATTGGTAAAAATATAAGTATTCAGGATGTTGCGTTTTTATCTCAAACAATAGAATACGAAATTCTTAATAATCTTGGAAATAGGTTGCAAAAGTACTATATTGGGAAAAATGAATCTATATAAAAATATTTTAATCTTTCTAGGATTAATTGGAAATTTTTTTTATTCTGTTATGGATTCTTTAGGTTATAAGCTATTTTTTTTTTTTAGCTGCATAAAAAGTTGCGTGACACCAAAATTTTATCCACAATTATTACTAAACCAAATTTTTAAAATTGGTTTTAACTCATTACCTGTTGTTGGTCTTACTGCCTTATTTACAGGTATGGTTTTGGCACTGCAATCCTACACTGGTTTTTCAAGGTTTTCGGCAGAAAGCGCTATTCCAAATGTTGTAGTTTTATCAATTACAAGGGAACTATCTCCGGTTTTGGCTGGCCTTATGGTTGCAGGACGATCTGGTGCAGCTATTGCTGCTGAAATAGGTACAATGAAAGTCACTGAACAAATAGATGCTTTAAAAACATTATCAACTAACCCATATAACTATCTAATTGCGCCACGATTAATTGCAAGCGTACTTTCTCTTCCTTTTCTAGTTTTTATGGGGGACATTATTGGAGTTTTTGGTGGATATTCCATTTGCGTTCACGTTTTAAACTTTAATCCAAATGTCTATTTGGTTAATACTTTTAACTTTTTACAATTCATGGACGTATTTTCAGGCTTAGTTAAAGCTTCTGTTTTTGGTCTTATAATTTCTTTTATGGGTTGTTATCATGGTTTTCATGCAAGTGGAGGAGCACAAGGTGTTGGGCTAGCAACAACTTATTCAGTAGTCTCTTCATCTATATTAATTTTATTTTTTAACTATTTAATTACCTCAATCTTTTTTTCATTATGAAACCAGTTGTAAAAATTTCAAATTTAAAAAAAAAATTTAGAAACAAAGAAATTCTAAACGATGTAAATTTAATGATTTATGAATCTCAGTCCTTGGCAATAATTGGAGAGTCGGGATCGGGCAAATCAGTTCTAACTAAATGTATTTCAGGACTATTAGATTTTGATTTTGGAAATATAAGATATAAAGATATATACAGTCTTAAAAATTCAAATGAAAAAGTAAAAAATCAACACATTTCTAAATTTGGAATACTTTTTCAGAATGCTGCATTATTTGATAGTATGAATATTTATCAAAATATTACGTTCGGAAATAAAAAAGCAAATATTTTGAAAATATTAGATGCGGTGGGTTTAAATAAAGATTGTTTAGATACTTATCCTGCAAACATATCAGCAGGTATGCAAAAAAGAGTAGGATTAGCTAGAGCAATAGTTACTGATCCAGAAATACTTATCTTAGACGAACCTACAACTGGACTGGATCCAATTATGTCGATCCAAATCAATAAACTCCTCAAGAAGTTGGTTGCGAAACAAAAACTTACTACTATTACAATTACTCATGATATGAGTAGTGTATATGAGTATGCGGATAAGGTGGCTTTTATATGTGATGGTAATATAAATTGGTATGGAGATATTCAGGATTTGAAAAAAACAACAAATATAAAATTAAAAAATTTTATAAATGGAAAAATTGAAGATTAGGAAATTTGAACTTGGAAAATAATTTAATATTTGATGTCTCAATAATTTTTTTTATTATAGTCTCAGCATTATTTTCCTTTTCCAGAGGTTTTTCTCAAGAAGTCTTATCACTTTTTAGTTGGGTCTCCTCATTTTTTATTTCATTTTTTTGTTCTAAATTTTTGGTTAAATACGTCAACTATTTAATAAATAACTTTTTTATCTCAAAAGTTTCTTCTTACATTTTGGTTTTTATTATAAGTCTGTTTATTTTATCGTATTTAACTAGTAAGTTCTCTTATAATGTTAAAAAAAGTTCAGTTGGAACTATAGATAGAAGCTTAGGTTTTTTATTTGGAATAGCTAGGGGATATATTTTGTTATGCTTGATATTATTTACAATTAGCAATTTCTATTTTGAAAAACTCCCTAAATGGTTAGATGAGTCAAAAATGAATTATTTATTGATGTATGGGGCTGCTAAAATAGTATATCTTTTTGATAAAGATAATTATTCAGCAAAAGTTTTAGAGGATAAAATAAAAAGTAAATCTGAAAAACTTTTTGAAAAAAGTATAGATTCTCATTTAAGAAGAGAACAAAAATCAGATTTTAGAAATGATGGTTATAAAAAATCTGATAGAGAGAATCTAGATTATCTGATAGAAAATTCTAATGATTAAATCTTTTTTAAATACAAAAAAACCCAGAGATGAGTGTGCCGTATTTGGGGTTTTCAATAATAAAGATGCTGCTGCATTGACCGCCCTGGGACTTCATGCATTACAACATAGAGGACAAGATTCAACAGGAATAGTTAGCTACTGCAAAAATCAATCTAATTTTTTTGGACATCGGGGTATCGGGCAGGTATCCGAGGTGTTTGGTGATTCAAATATTATTAAAAAATTAGAGGGTATGTCTTCAATAGGGCATAACAGGTATGGTACAACTGGGGAAACGGCTTTGAAAAATGTTCAACCATTGTTTTCAGAAATTTTAACTGGTGGAGTGGCGATAGCGCACAATGGTAATTTAACTAATACTAATGTTTTAAAAAAAGAACTAATTAATAATGGATCAATTTTTCAATCTACCTCAGATACAGAGGTTATTTTACATTTAATTTCTACTTCTAAAGGTGATCTTATTGAAAGATTAGTTTATGCTATACACAGTATTAATGGTGCCTATTCTCTAGTTATGTTAAGTAACGAATGTTTAATAGGATTAAGAGATCCACTTGGCATTCGTCCTTTGGTAATAGGAAAACTTAAAAATTCTTATATTCTCAGTTCTGAAAGTTGTGGTTTAGATATAATTGGTGCAGAATTAATTCGAGACGTTGAACCAGGAGAAATAGTAGTTATCAACAATAAAGGATTAAAATCAATCAAGCCATTTGCAAACGCTAAATTAAGACCTTGCTTGTTTGAATACATATATTTTTCTAGGCCTGACAGTATCCTTGAAGGAAAGAATGTGTACCAAGTAAGAAAAAATATTGGGAAAGAATTAGCTATCGAATCACAGGAAGACAAAATTAAATTTGACAAAGTAGTACCAATTCCTGATTCAGGAAATGCAGCCGCACTTGGGTTTGCAGAGCATATAAATAAACCTTTTGAGTTTGGCATCATTAGAAACCATTACACCGGCCGTACATTCATTGAGCCAACAAATACTATTAGACATTTGGGAGTAAAATTAAAACATAACCCAAATTTCGAATCCATTAGAGGATTAAAAATAGCTTTAATAGATGATTCAATTGTAAGAGGTACAACTTCTGTAAAAATTGTCGAGATGCTTCGAAACTGCGGAGTCAAAGAGATACACATGAGAATTGCTAGTCCGCCCGTTAAACACCCATGCTACTATGGCATTGATACACCCTCAGAAAAAGAATTGCTTGCATCAAAATATACCGTTGAAGAAATAGCAAAAATAATTGGTGTAGATTCCCTAAAATTTATTTCTCTTGATGGAGTCTATAGAGCTCTAGGATATAAAGATGGAAGAAACAATCAAAATCCAGAATTTACAGATCATTATTTTAGCGGTGATTATCCCGTCAAGCTAGTGGATAAAACAATTGGTATAAAACCATCACAATTATCTTTACTAATAGAAACTAAATAAATTGAATAAAAATCAAAATTTGACTGGTATAATTTTTGGAGCGACAGGTAATATTGGTGAGAAACTAACACTCAAACTGGCAAAAAAAAATTGTAATCTAATTATCCATGGGCGTACCAAAGAGAAATTGTTAATTTTAAACGATAAATTAAAAAAGATTAATCAAAATGTAACATTATTACAATGTGACTTATCAAAATTTAATGAAATACCAAAATTAGGTAGGGTAATTACTCAAAAATATGAAAAAATTGATTTTTTTGTGAGTTTAATAAGTGTGATAAAAAAATTGTGTCCATTAACAGATCTAGACTACGAAGAATGGGATAAACTTATAAATTTAAATTTAAGTACTAACTGGAAAATTTTAAAAAGTATTGAACCACTTTTACTTAAGTCAAAAAAATCAAAAATATTTTTTTTGTCAAATGATCTTATTTCAAGGGGATATCCATATTTTCATGCATATTCTGTAGCGAAAGCGGGACTGCAAGCAATGACAAAAATTTATTCAAGAGAAAAAGAAAAATTTCAAGTGGAAATTAGAATGATAAATTTAAGTAGTATAAAAGTTGGTTTATTGGGAAAGTTTTTCTCAAATGTAACTTGTGAAGAAAAAAAAGATTTAGAAAAAAAGATCGATCTTATAGTTAATAATATTACTAACCAAAAACCTCTTTTGTAATTGTTTGATACCAACCTTTTGAATGTTCAACTTCTATATTGCGTTGAAGTTTGTTATCATTAATATTACTCTCGGATGTTCCCAATGAAACTATCTTATCATCAAACTTATTTACTTTGTACCAAGATGAAATTGAAAATACATAATTAGGTGCTGCAAAACTATAACAGGTATTAAAAAAAACAGGATTTAAAATTTCCTTATCTAATATAATATTTTTAAGGTTTTCTGCACACACTTTGGCTTGGCTATTTGCTGAAAATGCAGATTTAGGCATATCTCCAGCATTAATACAATCACCGACAGCATGGACAGATTTGTGATTCCTTAATTCAAATGTTGAGGGGTTTACTTCTAACCAATCATTATCATTATCATTTAAAAATAGATTTTTTTTTTTTTGATTTGGAATGATATTAATAAATTCACCTTTAAATTTTTGTCCTGTTTCTGTGATTAAGGATTTATTTTTATAATCTAGTTTTATGACCTTTCCTCCCTGACTTCGCGATATCCACTCAAAACTATCAGGATATAGTTCGTTCCATGCTTTAAAGAATAATTTTTTTTTTGTAAAAGAATCCTTACTATCTAGAATTATTATTTTAAAGCGCATACCTCTTTTTTTTAAATTATAAGCTATTAAGGATGCTCTTTCGTATGGTGCTGGTGGACATCTATAAGGGTAATCAGGTGCTGACAAAAGTATGGTTGAATTGTCTTCTAAGCTGTTAACTTTATCTAAAATTATTTTTGCATCAGCTCCATCCCAACCATGAGGTAAATTTTTATTGGTTTCAATATTATAACCTTCAATATCATCCCATTTAAAATCAATTCCTGGGGAAATAACTAACCAATCGTAGTTAAGAAATTCGTCATTAGAAAATTTTATAATTTTTTTTTCTGAGTCAATAAATTTAACTTCATTATAAATTAACTTTACATCATTATATTTTAAATTATTCAAACTAAATTTATTATCTTTAAGTGACCTAAATCCTCCAACAACTGAATTTGAATAAGGACAAGTGTAATAATATTTATTTTTTTCTACTAAAAAAATATCTAATTGGTTAGAAAACTTCTGCAAATAAGATAGACAACTTCCCCCTCCAAAACCACCACCAATTATCACTACTTTAGGTCTGTAATTAGCTCTAACTCCTTTTAAAAAGGGAAATGAAAGAAAACTTATGCCTAAAGTTTTAATGAATCTTCTTTTATTTAAATTTATTTTATTTTTTTTCATAATAGTAATCTGCCAAAGCTCTAATATCGTCAAGATTAAGTACTTTTGTTATCCTGTGCATTATTGAATCATCGTTAATTTTTTGAAAATCAATCATTTGTTTGATAAAAACTTCTCTCTCTTTTTCGAAAAATGAGGGAATTAGTTCGCTGTGATTATTTTCAAGATGACAACTAGCGCAATTATTCACAATCATTTTTATATTTATTTCATCTTTACTGTTCGATAGAACAGGTTTTTGAAAAAAAAGTAAACATAAAAATAAAGGTATAGTTAGTAAATTAATCATATGGATTATTAGATTTGATAAGTTTTAATGTGATAATTATACCCTCCAACTTAAATGTTTTTTTTAAATTATTAGTTAAAAATTTTTTATAATTTTCTTTTATAGCTAAAGGATAATTTGTAAACAATAAAAATTTTGGCGGTCTAGTATTTACTTGAGTAATATATTTTAATTTTACTTCCTTACCATGATTTAATGATGGTGGGTTAATTTTAGAGATTTTACTTAACCATTTGTTTAATTTATTCGTACTTATCCTTTTTTGCCAAATTGGCAAAAAGTTTATGATGCCACCTATTAGTTGTTCTAAACCTTTTTTTTGTAAAGCTGAAATAAAAAAAATTGGACAATTTTTTATCTCAGGGAAAGAGTTGTAAATATTTTTTTTAATATAGTCTTTGGAAATATTTTCTATTTTATCTATTTTATTTATTACTATTATTAAGCATCTAGCTTCGTTTACTATTTGCCTTATGATTTGATAATTAAATTTTTCAAAATAGTTATTTATATCAATTAATAATATTATCACTTCAGATAACCTGATTTTTCTTTTTGTTTCATTGATTGATATTAAATTAATCGTTTCAGTTTTATTTTTTAAACGAGTCATACCAGCAGTATCAAAAAGTCTAAAATTTAGATTCTTCCAAACTAAATTTGCTTCAACGGGATCTCTTGTTACATGGGGAAGGTTACTTGTCACAGACAGTTTTTTTCCAACTAAAGAGTTTAAGAGTGTCGATTTTCCTGTATTAGTTTTTCCAACAATTGCAATAGAGTGATCTGGTAATTTTTTGTTGCTTTCAGGAATATTTTCAAACTTTTCAGGAATTTCTGAATCTATTTTTAATTTGAGATCTGTAATTCCAATTTTATGTTCGGCAGATACAAATAGTGGTGCACCTAAGCCAATTTTTTTTATATCACTTTCGATTGAAGGAAATAATTTTCCCTCAGATTTATTTACAACAAGTAATTTTTTTGTTTTCAAACGTCTTAATAATTTGACAATTTCTAAATCCTCATAAGTAAATTGCTTATTGCCCTCCACAACAAAAAGAATTAAATTTGAATTATAAATTTCAGACATTGTGAGTTCTAAAATTTTTTGATTTAAATCAGAGTCTTTTAAAGAAGTTTTTTGAATTCCTGCAGAATCAATTAAGCTATAAGTTTTTCCTAAAAAATTAATTTTTATTCTCTTTAAATCTCTTGTTAAACCTGAATAATTTTTAACTAATGCAAGGTTTTTCTCTGAGATTGCATTAAACAAGCAAGATTTTCCAACATTTGGTTTTCCCAAAATTATCACTTTAAAACACATTTCATTTGTATGATATTAGTTCACCATCTTCTGTTAGAAAATAAATAGAAGTACTAGAGTGAATTGGTGAAATTGTGATTGGTGCATTTTCATCAGATATACTGATAACTTTACCATCATAAGGAGATAATGATATTATTTTACCTTCTGAGCTAGCTAGTATAAGTTTATAAGAAGAAAGAATTGGACCAACCCAACTCAAAACCTGTTTTTTAAAATTTTTTTTTAATTGAACAACCCATATTATCTCTCCTTTTTTTTTTTCTATGCAATATAATTTATTGTTCGTATCCACTAAAAAAATATAATCTCCTGAAATAACTATTGGATTAATTGTTGATAAATTTAATTCCCAACTTCTTTCCCCATCTATTAAGTTGAAAACAACAAATTTTCCTGAAAAACTTGAAACATACAACTTATCCTCAAAAATTACTGGAGGTGATTGTATATCAGTAATCAATCCGTCTCCAAATAAACCGGTATCTCCAAGATTTTCATACCATTGAATTGTACCATTATTTTCATTTAATGCATAAATTTCTCCAGTAGAGTATGTCACATATACAATGCCATTTTTAATAGCTGGATTGACTCCACCAATTATTGAAACATTTTCAATATTACCACTATGATCCCAAATCTCATCTCCATTAGTTGCATCAAAAACTATTAACTGATTATCATCAGTGGTAACAAATACTTTTTGTTTGTTAACAACTGGAGGTGCGGAAATCTGAGTAAGAATGTTTTCTTTCCAGATTAAATTACCATCTAGATAATTCAACGCATAAATATTTCCAAGACCTGTTGTAATAAATAAAATATCATTATCTGCTGCCAATCCTCCCGTAAAATTAATTTTTTCTTTTTTTTCCTCCGAAAGAAATTTGGTCCAAATCAAATCCCCTTTTTCTGAATTTCGAGCTTCAATTTTAGATTTGTTATCAATAGTGAATATTTTGTTTTTATAAACAATAGGCTTAGCAATGTAAGGGCCTAGTTTGCTTTTACCTTTTCCAATTTTTTTTCTCCACTGCTTTTTGAGATTTTTTTTACTTAAGAAATGGAAATTATGATTAGCAACGTTTTGATTGCTTTGTGACCAATCTTTAATTAATTCTGGTTCTGGAAGAACTACTTTTGCAAGTGATTTAACTAATCTTTTTTCTTCATTTTTGAAAACTTTTTCTCTTTTTCCACTAAGCTTTATTTCTTCTTCTTCAAAATAATCAAGAATTGAACATGAACTAAATGTCATCAACGAAAACAATAATAATAGCTTTAACAAGTTAGTTGCCTTCTAGAAAATCTACCATGTCTCGAGCTCTTGAAGCCAAAGTTGTAGGTGCATTTCCCATTTCTATAATTGTGTTAAAAGTTTTTTTTGATTCAGCGAATTTCTTATCATTTAGTAAAATAAAACCTTTTAGTTCTAGTGCAGAATACTTCCAAGAACTGTTTTCTGTCAATCTTTCAATTTTATCTAACAAAATATCTGACGGTTTGTGGTCAATAGCGTTTAGTACAAATAGAATTGTTGACATGTCTTTGAAAGATTGGTCAAAAGCTGTTTTTTCTAAATCTTCATAAATCTCTAATCCTGCCATGATTTGTTTTTTTTGTATAAGAATTGAAGCTTTTTTCATTTTTGCAATAGTGACATATCCATCAGAAGCCTTATCAGTAATTCTCTCTAATGCAATTAATGCGGTGTCGAAATCCTCTTCTTTTATAAGTTCGACAGCAGCTGTAAAATCGTCTCCTAATTTTTGTTTTTTATCTTCAGTATAATTGTTCCAAAAGACAACGCCTGAGGTAAATAGTACTATTCCTATAGCTAAGCTTATAACATATGGCCCGATTTTCCTCCAAATTTTAGCGTACCTTTCTTCTTGCAATTCTTCATCAACTTCTCTAATAAATTCTTCACTCATTTTTCTCTAGCAATATAAAAAATTAATAATAAAATAATATTAGTTATATTTATATTATTTCATAAAAATTTCAAATTATTAAAATGAGAATATTAAAACTAAAAACTAAGAAGAGGAAGCTTATAAGATTTGATAAGCTTGAAATTAATAAAATTATGGAAATCTACAGTATAAAAATTTCTTCAGGTGAATGGAAAGATTATTCTATTTGTTTTAGAAGTAATTATGCCCTTTTTTGTATCCATAAATCTGCTTTTACCGAACCGACATTCGAAATAATGAAAATTAAAAATAAAAATCCTATGTTCTCATTGTGGTCTAATTCAAAATTAATTAGAAAATCAGAGTCACTTTCTAAAATATTGATTTACTTTAAAAAGCCAAACCTTACTCTGATTAATTAGTTTTTTTCATACCAGAAGTATATTCTCTCTGCTTAGATTTATGTAATCTTTGAATTCCCATAACACCCATAAAAATAAAGTCTTCTTTACCAGAATCCCACTTTATCAACACGTTACCATCAATAATTTCCCAAAATCCATGTTGGCCGTTTCCGTAATTTGATGTAGCAATTCCATTTTTTTTCAAAACTATATTAAACTCCGATTGCCATTGATCTAGAGCTAGCCATTCTCCAACCCATTTTTCGCTAACACTACTGTATGAATTTTCTGAAAATAAAATAGCAAAAAGGAAAAAAAAAAATTTAATTTTCATTTTTTTCTTTCCTTCTTTTTAAATTTTTAATAATTTTTTTTTTTTGTTTACTTGAAAAATTTAACCAGTTTTCAATTTCATAAATAGTTCTGAAGCATGATGTACAACTTTGTCGATTTGTATCAAGTTTACATATTCCTAAACATGGAGAATTAATATTCATCTTATTTAACTAATATATTATATTTACTATTTAAATAAAATTAATTAATTTAAAAGCAATATAAATAATTTTTTTAAATATCAAAATAAAATTATTATGAAAAAAAAAATATATATTTTCACATTTTACAAGTTTATCACTATTTCAGATAAGTCTACTTTACAAAGAAAAATATTAGACTTAATGAAAACTAATTCTATTTTTGGAACCATTCTAATTGCTAATGAAGGAATAAATGGAACAGTTTCAAGTCATTTAGAAAATTTAAAAAAACTTAAAGTACTGATACTAAATAAAGTATCTATTGATATACGTTTTAAAAAATACTCTTGTTCAAATTATCCTTTCATAAGGCAAAAAGTCAAAATTAAAAATGAAATTGTAAAAATGGGTGTAAATAATATAGATGTTCAAAAATTTACTGCCCAATTTCTTGAACCTAAGGAGTGGGAAAAGTTTTTGAAAAAAAAAGATACTGTTGTTGTAGACACACGAAACACATATGAATCAGAAATTGGAAATTTTAAAAACTCTATTTCTCCAAATACCTTATCCTTTAGTGAATTTCCAAAATGGATAGAAAAAAATAAAAAGAACTTTGAAAATAAAGTTGTTGCTATGTATTGCACGGGAGGTATTCGCTGTGAAAAAGCCTCATCTTACATGATAGAACAGGGTTTCAAAAATATTTATCAGCTTAAGGGGGGTATTCTAAACTATTTGAGAAAAACAGAAAAGAAAGATAGTTTATGGAATGGAGAGTGTTTTGTTTTTGATGATAGAGTGTCGGTAAATCATTCATTAAAAAAGGGAAAATTTATACAATGTTTTGCTTGTAAATCTGCATTGACGAAAGAAGACACTCTTTCAAAATATTATAGAAAAGGAATTTCGTGTAAAAAATGTTTTAAAAAAACAACGCAGAAACAAAAAGAGGGTTTTAGGGAACGTGTAAGACAGATAAGCATAGCGAAAAAAAGAAGAATTTCACATTTAGGGAAAAAAAATATCAATTCTCAGTAACTTTTTGAATGGATAATTTTTTCATTTTTTCAATTAATGTAGTTCTGTTTATCTTTAAACATTCTGATGCTTTAGTCACAGATCCTTTGTTTTTTTCCAAAGCTGATTCTATTAATGTTATTTCAACCTCACTCAAGTATCTTCTTAAGTCGATCTTATCCATATACTCAAACCATTTTTTATAGTGACTAGGATGGGGTAATATGTGATCTGCAGTTTCTTGAGTATCATTTTTATTTAACTTTACTAAATCGGACGTTAAATTCCATAACTCTTCTTTTTCCTCCTCATCTTGAGGTAGGCTAATTCTTATTAAATTATCTTTAATATTTTGTGAATCAATTAGTTTATTGGGAAATAAAATTGATGCTCTTTCTATCACATTCTTTAATTCTCTAACATTTCCTGGCCAAATATATTCTTTTAATGCTCTAAGAGCAGAATTATCAAACTTGGGTATTTGAGCTCCATAGCTTTTCAATTCTTCAATCATATGTTCAACTAGAATAGGAATATCATCATTTCTTTCTGCAAGAGTAGGTATCTCAATGGGAAAAACATTAATTCTATAAAACAAATCTGCTCTAAAACTTCCCTCCTCAATTTTTTGTTCTATATTTTGATGGGTTGCGCAAACTAGACGTAAATCTAAGTTAATTTCTTTTTTTCCACCTACCCTTTGTATTTTTTTTGTTTCTATAGCTCTTAATAGTTTGGCTTGAAGAGTCATTGGCATATCGCCAATCTCGTCTAAAAATAATGTACCAAAATCAGAGAGTTCAAACCTCCCTTGTCTTTGAGAATCTGCACCAGTAAAAGCACCCTTTTCATGACCAAAAAGTTCGGATTCCAAAAGTTCAGACGGAATTGCAGCACAATTTACATTTACAAGTTGCCCTTTTCTTTTGGAACTGTAATGGATTGCACGTGCTACAACGTCTTTTCCACAACCAGTTTCCCCTCTTAATAAAACTGTTGATGGTGACAAAGAAACCATTGAGACTAACTTTTTTAATTGTTTAGTTGCCTCACAATCTCCTTTTATAATATCTTCAATTTTATCCATACGTAGTGTCAAAAATTTGCTATATTCAGCTATTAATATTGTCAGAATCCTGACAATAAGCAAATTTTAAAAAAAAATTTTACTCTAAGCTATTGTTTTTTAATATAAAAAAAAAAAAAATTTAAAAAAAAACTTATTTGGCCACGTTTTTGCTTTTGTATTTGTAACAACATTAACAGGGTCAAAGTATGAAGGACATAATAATAATTGAAGAATCTTTCCAGAATGCAAAAAATTTAAATGATTTTTTATGCAATAGAAAGATTAATAGTCAACTCCAAAAAATAAATGATTTAAAAAAAATCAACTTTCCAAAGTCTGTTTTAATAGGTTCTGAAGGATTAGAAACAATGGTTGGTGGAAAAAATAATCTATTTAAACTTTCAAGATCTATAGGTAGTACTAAAATTATAATTCTGAAATCTAAATCTCGAGAGTATAAAATTGAATCGGAATTGGGTGGAGCCTATAGTAAATATTATTTCCCTAATTTTGATGAATCGATTTATGAATTGTTAATAAATAAAATCTCAGATCAAAAATTTTCATTCGCTGATCCTAAAACTCATCAATTAATTTATCTAGCAAAAAAAGTTGCTGAAACTGATGTAACTGTTTTTATTCATGGCCCTACAGGAACAGGTAAAGAAGTTGTATCAAGTTTTATTCATAAAGAATCTAAAAGAAATGAAAAACCCTTCGTTGCTGTAAATTGTGCGGCAATACCTGAGAATATGCTTGAAGCTATGCTTTTTGGACATGAAAAAGGAGCTTTTACTGGAGCCTCAACTGCTAATAAAGGTATTTTTCGTGCAGCAGATTCAGGAACTCTTCTACTTGATGAAATTTCTGAAATGCCTTTATCTCTGCAAGCTAAATTGTTGAGGGTTTTACAAGAAAAGAAAGTAACACCAATTGGTAGTCATAGGGATATTTCAGTTGACGTAAGAGTTATTGCAACAACAAATAGAGATATGGTTAATGAAGTTAAAGAAAAAAAATTTAGAGAAGATCTTTTTTACAGACTGAATGTATTCCCCATTGAGACAACCAACTTATTTGAAAGACCTGGTGATATAATTCCAATTAGTATTACACTTTTAAAAAGACATGTCGAAAATGGTCAGCAAATACCTTTTCTGACGAAAGAAACTCAGGATCTAATAAGAAATTATACTTGGCCAGGAAATGTTAGAGAATTAGAAAATGTTCTTCAGAGAGCATTAGTCCTATCGAATAAAAAGGTTATAAATAAAAATGATATTATGATAGACGATATGCTTTACAAAAGTAACACTGAATCAAATAAATTATATAAACAAGCAGCACAAGGATAAAAAAATGGTAAAACCAAGAATAACAAACCTAACACCAAAAATTGTAGATACACAAAACACAGTTAAAGATCTTCAACAAAAAATTCTTAAGCAGACAAAGGAAACACTTGGCAACCAAAACGTTTCAGAGAGTTTTTTAAGAAATTTATCTGAGGCCATACAGAACGTTTCAGATACTCAAAAAAAAAGTGCAGAATTAACTAAAAATTTTGAATTGGGTATTGAAAATGACTTAACAAAAGTAATGATACAAAAGCAACTATCAAGCTTAGGTTTTCAAATGACTCTGAATGTAAGAAATAAAGTATTAAGTGCATATAAAGATATAATGAATATGCCTGTTTAATTAATTAATGGAAATAAAAAATGGCAGAACAAGTACAAACTACAGACATAAAATCAACAAATACAACAACTGGCTCTGGAATGTTAGCTCGAGCTGGTAATGCAATTGAACAAGTCAGAAGATTCTCAAATGAACCAGCAATCCAAAGATCAATACCAGTAATGATTACACTTTTTGTAATTTTTATTGGTATCGTTTTCTTTTTAATGTTTAAAGAATCACCGAGAACAACTTTATTTTCCTCGCTACCAGAAAGTGAAAAGTCGAGAGTTGTAGAAGTTCTCAGAAATAATGGCATCGATGTTTCGATTGATCCCTCAACAGGAGAAGTTCTTGTTCCATCTCCAGAATATTATGAAGCAAAAATGAAACTTGCAGCCGAAGGTCTTCCTAGCTCAATTCCTCAGGGTTATGATTTGCTTGAAGAAATTCCAATGGGCACAAGCAGATCTGTTGAATTTATGAAAATGAAACAAACACAAGAAATTGAATTATCTCGATCTATTAATCAGATATCAAATATTCTCGGGGCGAGAGTACATCTAGCTATTCCCGAAAAGTCCGTATTTGTCAGGGAAACGGCTCCTCCAACAGCTTCTGTTTTTGTAAAATTAGCAGAAGGGAGAGTTCTTTCAAAGGAACAAGTAAGATCAATAGTTCATATTGTTTCATCATCAATTCCATACATGTCGTCTGATAACGTTACCGTGGTAGATCAATACGGTGCTTTACTCTCAAAACCAGAGAATGATGTCGATTCAGCATTAACTGAAAAACAACTGAATCATCGACTTAAAATAGAGTCTTTATACAGAGAGAGGATCCTATCGTTAGTGACGCCAATAGTAGGGCCTGGTAATATTACTGCGCAGGTTAATATTGAAATGGATTACACAAATACATCTACTACTGAAGAAATTGTTGATCCAGAAAGTATAGCTACTCGAAGTGAGCAAAACAGCACTGATGAATCCACTGATCGACCAGCCAGAGGTGTTCCGGGTGCTGTTGCAAACCAAGCTCCACTAGCAGCTGAACTAGGATTAGATTCTCCAGAACAAGGACAACCAGCAGAATTTAAGCAAAGATCAACAAGTAATGTTCGAAATTATGAGGTTAGCAAAAAGGTAAATACTACTATAAAAGCTATAGGAAATATTCAGAAAGTAAAAACTGCTGTCCTTGTAAAAAATAAAATTGTAGAAACACCTGAAGGATTAGTATCTCAACCCATAAGCGACGAAGACAAAGATAAAATTTCATCTTTAGTAAAAGAAGCAGTGGGATTTGATACTGATAGAGGTGATTCAATAGTAGTTACCAGTGGAGATTTTATTGACGAAATTGATGTTGTGACCACTAAATGGTATGAGGAAGCTTGGTTTCAAAATATGGTCGGACAGTTATCAACAGTTTTAATACTTGCTATTATAACTTTTGGTGCACTTAAGCCTTTATTAAATAGAATTTTGGTTCCATCAGGAGGTCTTTCTGATGGTGTGGTTACAGATTCAGATTTAGAGAGTGATCAAGAAGAGGAGGTAGAAGTTCAAGAGGGTGAATCTTTAGAAGATATAAAGGCAAAATTAAAGCCTAAAAAGTCTTCAATTTCTCCTGAAATGCTAGATACCGCAAATACTTATGATGATAAAGTAGCAGTTGTTAGAATGATTGTAGGAGACGAAGCTGGAAAAATTTCAAACGTTTTTAGACAATTACTTCAAAAAGATTCAGATTAATGTAATATTAAGGAAAGAATATGGCAGAACAAGTAGATCAAAATGAAGAAGAATTAACGGCTTACGAAAAGTTATCAAATACGCAAAAATGTGCAATTTTAATGATGCTTTTGGGTGAAGATGAAGCGGCAGAAATTTTAAAAAATTTAGGTCCTAAAGAAGTTCAACAATTAGGAAAAGAGATGTATACTGTCCAAGGATTAGATCAGGATACTGTTAACCAAGTTTTAGACGAATTTTTAGCTATTATCAAAACCCAAACAGACCTAGGAATGGGATCTTCGAATTATATCAGAAATGTTATGACAAAAGCACTGGGTGAGAATAAAGCTCAATCAGTTTTAGGAAGAATAACACCCACAGAAAGTGACAAACCAATTGAAATTTTGGATTGGATGGATGCTAGGTCTGTAGCAGAACTAATTTCAGACGAACACCCTCAGATTATGTCTCTAATAATTTCTTACTTGGAAGCAGGAGTTGCTGCAGACGTTTTAGTTTTGCTGCCCGAAGAAATACAGGCTGACATAATTCATAGAATAGCAACACTAGAAACTGTTCAACCTGACGCACTAGCAGAGCTAGAAAGGGTAATGCAGTTAAAATTTAAAACAAACACATCATTAAGGGCTTCATCCGTTGGAGGTGTGAAGGCTGCAGCTCAAATAATGAATTTCACTAAACAGAATATGGAACAAAGAATTGTGAAAAGTCTAGGTGAAAAAGATAGACTTTTAGCTAAAGAAATTCAAGAGAGTATGTTTACATTTGATACTCTGATACTTATGGATGACCGAAGTATGCAAACATTATTAAGAAATGTTGATCAAGAAGTTTTAATTATTGCTTTAAAAGGAACAGAAGAAGACTTAAAAAAGAAGATTTTTTCATGTATGTCTCAAAGGGCTTCAGCTAATATACAGGACGAAATGGAAGTCCTAGGTCCATTGAGACTAACAGAGGTTCAAGAGGCACAAAAAGCTATCATTAATACCGCTAGGACAATGTCTGACGAGGGATCAATCGTCTTAGCTGGAAGAGGTGGGGATGATTTTGTATGATACAACAACAAGAAAAAATCAAAGAAGATTCTGAGGCAAATGAATCTCCTCTTAACACTGAAGAAATTTTAAGTATTTTAAATAAAACAAAAGAATTAAATTTTCTAAAAGAAAATAAAATTTTTGAAAACTTTTCTTCAGAGTTTAGAAGCTTAAATTTAGAAGAAATTGCAAAAAAAAATAATAGTGAATCAATCACAACTCAAAAAATTGAAAAAAATATTGATGAAAAAGTTCAAAAAGAACTTAATACATCGTTACAGGTAAAAAAGGAAAATAATTTAGAATCTGAGAAAATCATTATCGATGAAGAAGAACTAAAAAGACAAGAAAAAATTTATACACAAGAACAGCATGATAAACTAGTTAATGATGCTAAAGAAAAAAGTTTTAAAGAAGGAATTCAACAAGGCTTTGAGCAAGGAGAAAAAAATATCAAAGATGAGTTACAAAAAGGAGAGGAAGCTCAGGCATTAGCACTTAAAAACACTATTGATAATTTGTTTTATGTGGCGCCGAAATTTTTAGAGAAATTAAATCTAACTATAAACGAATCTATCAGAGACATTTGCAATCAAATTTTAGGATATAAAATATCTGAAATGCCAAAACAATTTTTAGAAAAAATTAATAATTTAGTTTCATCAATAGAAAGTTCATCAAATAGAATTGTAGTATTTTTAAATGTAGAAGACCAAAAAGTTCTCAACGAATTTTTGAAAAGTAATAAGACTCTTGCTGATGTCACTTTTAAAATTGATGAAACACTTCAAAGAGGAGATTTAATAATAAAATCAGGTGGTATTGAAATAAATGATATTTTATCAAAAAAGGTTGATTTAATATCTGACTCAAATATAGATAAAAATCTTAAAGAGTTAGCAAATGAAAATTCTGCTAAAATAGAAAATGCTAAAATCAATAATGATGATCAGGATCTTGAAGTTAAAATTGAAGCTAAGAATGATAAAATTCAACAAAGAAAAGAAGATATCCAAAGTAAATTAAAAACTGAATTTATTGAAAATTCAAATATTCTTTCAGACCCCAAACATTCTGAAAAAACTAATGAAGACAGTAATTTTAAGGAAAAACTTTCTGATAAAATTGATGAAATGGGCGAAAAGACACAAAAACAAGAATTAGAGGAAGAAAAGTCTCTGAACGAAATTAATGCATCACAAAAAAATGATGATAAATTAACCAATTAATAAAATGTCTTTAATTATACAAAAAATACAACACAATATTCAGAATTACAAAACTAATGATGACGTAATTTACAAAGGAAAAGTATCGAAATTTGACGGAAAAATTGTCGAATGTGATGGTTTTCCAGTTCCTATTGGTACGATCTGTAAGATTGAAAGTAACGATGACAAAACTGTTACTGGTGAGATTATTGGTTTTAGAGATAACAAAAACCTTTTGGCCGTTCATAATCAAAATGCAAACATTATAGCAGGAGCAATTGTTGAAGTTATTGATTCAGGCGTAAATATAGAAGTTGGAGAAAATTTATTAGGAAGAGTAATTGATGCCTTCGGAAACCAAATAGATGGGAAAGATTTGATAGTTGGAAACTCAAAATGGCCTATTAATGGAAAAAATATTAATCCTATGAATAGAAAGCCTATAAATGAACCAATAGATGTAGGGATTAAAGCAATAAATTCTTTATTAACAGTTGGAAGAGGACAAAGAATTGGTATTATTGCTGGTTCTGGAGTCGGTAAATCAGTACTTTTGGGAATGATGAGTAGATTTACAAATGCTGACATAGTTGTTGTAGCTTTAATTGGTGAAAGAGGTAGAGAAGTAGGGAGTTTTGTTAATCAAATTTTTAATGATAGTGCCAAAAAAAAAACTTCAATAGTTGCTGTTCCAGCAGACATGTCTCCCCTACTAAGAATTAGAGGAGCACAAAGAGCTACCTCGATAGCAGAGTATTTTAGATCAAAAGGTAAGAATGTACTTTTAATAATGGATTCTTTGACGAGAATTGCACACGCAAAAAGAGAGGTGGGTCTGGCTCTGGGAGAACAACCTACATCAAAAGGTTATCCACCTTCAGTTATCTCAATGCTACCAAATTTAATTGAAAGAACTGGGGCTGGCAGCAAAAATGAAGGTTCTGTTACCGCTTTTTATACTATACTAGCTGATTCAGATGATACTAACGATCCGGTTGTTGATACTGCGCGTGCTATTCTTGATGGACATATAGTATTATCAAGAGAACATGCGCAAATGGGAATTTTCCCAGCAATTGATATCAATCAGTCATTAAGTAGAGTTATGAATTCAATTGTAGACAAGAAACATAAAGACAAGGCAAATTTCATTAAAAAGCTTTATTCATTATATATGGAAAATAGAGAACTAATTCTGATGGGTGGATATACATCAGGTCAGAATGAGGATATTGACAAAGCGCTCAATAATTGGCCTAAGATTTGCAATTTAATAAAGCAAGCAGAGGACGAACGAACAAATTTCAATGACAGTCTTAACAGTATGAATAATATAAATTAAATGAACAGCAAAAAATTTAATATTTTATTAAAACTTAAAAAACTTAAAAAAAACAAATCCCTCAGTAGTCTCACTTTCTTAATTAAAGAAAAAAAAAAACTCTCAAAAATTAGTGAAACATTAGAAGAAATGCTAAAAATTTCAAATTATCCAAAAAACGAGATTTTGAGTACAGGTTTGTTGAAACAAATTTCAAATTATCAAGAAAAATTACAAAAAAAATTGGAAACTTCAAATAATAGAAAAAAATATCTTTCATCTGAAATTTCAACAAATCTTAAACATATTTCTGAATTAAATAAGCAGACAGAGATAATTAAAGAAAAAATTTTTGAGCTTGAAAAAGAGCAAGCTAATTTAAAAGAAAAAAATGCTGAAATAAATATTTTTAATAAATCATCGATTTAATATATACAAAAATGGCATTGGATTTGCAGATTTAAGCTAAATGGTAACAGTTAATAAAAATAATATCTTAAATTCAGAGAATATTACTCTAAAAAAAAATAAAGTTTTCAGAGAAAACTTAGATGGTGTTTTTGCTGAATTATTTAGCCTGGTTAATATGAATGATATCGAGAATGGCGATATAACAAAAAAGAATTTATTAGATTCAAGTTTAAAAAATAAAGAGTTTATTGAATTTGAAAAAAATAATTTTTCAAGCTCTGAAAATTCTGAAGAAAATATTTTAGCAACAGCTAGATCGTTGGTATCAGTTTTTTATAAAGAATTAAATCTTGATAATCCCAATGAAGGGTTAAAAGAAAATAAATATATTAATCCGGCAAAGGTTCGATTTGAAAACCAAAAAAATTCCAATGATCAAAAATTAGTTAATAAAGTTGAAACAAAGGAATCAGAACTAAAAGTTCCAAACTCTGAGTTAAAAAAAGATGAGAACCTTTTAGTAAATAAAAAAATTTCACTAACCCCATCTATTATAAAAAAAGTTTCTGAAAAAAATCAAAAAAATTTTCAGAGTATTAATAACAATTTCAATGAAAATGAAAATCAGTTAAAAAAGGCTTCTACTCAACAAATCTTTAATGATGATGAAAAATTAATTGGTAATAGAGAAACATTAGCAAAAAAAGTTAAAAACAAAATATCAAAAAAAAAAATTAATAAAAATAAAATTAATAGTGACAGCTACAAAATTGATGTAAAGTTTGAAAATAAAGAAATAAAATCTTCAAAAGATTTTACTATGAATTTCCAAAATACGTTTCAGCAATATAAAGATCAAAAAAACCAGATCAACCTGATTGAAAGATCAAACACTAATAAAAATCATAATTCCAAAACATTAGTTAATAATCTCGAGAATCAAAAAGATCTAGCTAATAAAGATGAAATTTTAGATTTGATGGAAAGTGCATGGGGTGAAAAGTTTGTTAAGATTGTTAAAAGTAAAATATCTCGAGGAGCCAATAGAATTAATTTATCTTTAGAACCAAAAAATCTTGGAAAATTGAAGGTTGAGGTTGAAATAACAGGAAAAGAAACTGAGCTTAAAATTTTAAGTGATAATAAACAAACAATAACAATTTTAAATGAAAATTCACAAAGATTAAATGAAATGTTTAAGGAGGATAATCTTAAATTGTCAAACTTTTCCACTATGTTTAATCAAAATAACGATAACTCAAAAAATCGAAATTCTGAAAAAAAGGCTGATAATTTCAATAAAAAAATTGAAGACAAAGTACAAATACATAAAAATAATAAAATTATTAATACCAAAAAATCTAATCATAAAGTTGATAAAATTGCGTAAATTTATAGAATAAACTAAGGAGATAAGATGGCTGAAGAAAATAAAAATAATGAAGATAAAAAAGGAGGTATTGTTAAATATATCCTTTTTGGCTTTGGAGGTTTAGCTCTTCTTGGGGTTGGATTGGGAATTGGTATGTTTATGGGAGGAGATGACACCGATCCATCTAGTGAAATATCTCAGATAATTGAAAAAAAAGATAATCCTGAAAAAGAAGAAGATGAAATTGAGAATGATTTAGCAGTTGAGGACTGTGCTGATGATGAAAAAGATGAGGAAGGAAATTGTCCAGTTGGTCCAAAGAAAATTCCTAAACTTGTTCCTGAGGAGGAGATTTTTGCAACTACATATTATGAGTTTCCTGGAAACTTTACTACAAACCTTAAGGACTCAAAAAAATTTCTTCAAATTTCACTGGGCGTTTCAACCCAATATGATGAACAAGTAATGGTCAATGTGGAAAGTCACCAACTAGCCTTGAGATCAGAAATTTTAGGAACTATGTCTGATTTTACTGCTGAAGCAATTTCATCTCGCGAAGGCAAAGCAGAATTAGCAGAATCTCTTAAAAATGGAATTAACAAAATTCTTGAAGATGTAGAAGGATTTGGTGGTGTTGAAAACGTACACTTTACTTCATTTGTATTACAATAAACTTTGAGCTAAAATAAAAAAAATGTAAGATAAAAGATTATTATGAGCGAACCATCAAGAAAATTATCAACAGAAGAAGTATCTGCACTAATGGACGGTTTAAAAACTGGTGATCTTAGTAGCTCTACAATTAAGGATTCAAAAGACGTGGAAGTAAAAGTCTTCTCCTTTGGATCTGATGACCTTACTCTACTCGGAGACTACTATGCTTTGAGGTTAATAAATGAGAGATTTGCAAGACAGGTTAGGACTGTTTTTTTACCATTACTTAGAGTACAGCCAAGAATTAGCTCATTTCCCCCAGAAGTAAAAACATTCGAAGAATATAGCTCTGGCTTGGATGCTTTTATGAGTTTAACCAATAATAGAATTGAGGAATTGAGAGGTTCATTATTAACTGTTTTGCCACCCTCTTTTGTAAGTTTATGTACTAGTAGTAGATATGGTGGAAAACTTGAAGTTGCAGAAACCTCTCGAACCGAATTTACTTCCACTGAAGAAAAAATAATTGAAGTAGTTAATGAAGGAATCTGTAGAGTTCTAGAGAACTCTTGGAAAGATCTTACTCCGATAACACTCAAGTTTCAAAGCCGAGAACAAAACCCGCAATTTGCTGCTTTTGTTGAATCTACCGATCTTGTTATTGTATGTTCTTTTGTAATGCAGTTACCAAAAATTGATTCAATGTCTTTTGATCTTGTTTATCCACTTCAAACTCTTAAGCCGGTTTCATCTTTATTAAGATCAAGAGTTCAGTCAGATGTCATAGAAACAAATCTGAATTGGAAAGATAGATTGCAGAATGCTGTTTTGGAAGTTCCATTAAAAGTGACCAGTAAATTAGCCGAACCCGTTATATCCATGTCTAAACTTCTAAAATGTAAAAAAGATGACGTTATTGACATAAATGTTGAGGATTCTGTAAATTTTTATGTTGAGAATCAACTTTATTTCTCAGCTGAAATGGGAGAATTAAAAGGAAATGCAGCAGTAAACTTAAAGAAAAGACTTGTTTAAACTAGGAGAGAAAAATGAATGCCGAAACTGAAAAAAATGTAGAAGAAAAAAAAGCGAACGAAAATACAGAAGTTAAAAGTAAAGAAAATGAACCAAATCTAGAAAAAAGTAATTCAACAGGTGCAAACAATCTAAGGGTACTTGAAAATATTGATGTAAAGCTAACTGTTGAGGTTGGAAACACAGAAATTAAAATTAGAGATTTGTTGAGGCTCAACGAAGGTTCTGTTGTAGAACTTGACAGATTAGCAGGTGAACCGCTAGATATTTTAGCAAATGGTACGATGATAGCAAAAGGTGAAGTTGTTATGGTTGGAGAGAGATTTGGTATACGTTTAACAGAAGTTGTAGATCCCGAGGAAAGGGTTCAAAATCTTTAAAATAGTCAAATACTTGACATTTCTGTTTTAAAAAAAAATATATATCTATTAAAATCAGTATCTTATAAAAATAAATAAAAAATTACTGAAGTATGGCCATGTTCTTGCATCTTTTTAATTACTAAAAGGAGCAAAAAATAAATGACATCTTACAACGGACCTACATTTGAACATTATCTAATTGTTTTAGGATTTTTGACAATCCTCTTTATTGCTTTTTATTTTTTTAAAAAAAACAAACATATTATTTCTAATAAATTTAACAATCAAAAAAGAATGAAAGTTTCAGAGGTTACAGTTTTAGGGCACGGCGATAGAGCTCTTATTCTTAACTTAGATGACAAAGACTATTTATTTATTTCAGGAAAAAATTCTGGTGCTTTATTAACTGAAATAAAATCACAAAAAAAACTTCAAACAGAAAATTTATCTGATCAAAAAGAGAATTTAAAAACCAACGAAATTAAAAGCCTCATTGAAAAAAGAATACGAGATGATCAAAAAGTTTAAATTATTATTTATTTTAATATTCTTAATTTATCCTAACCTTGTTTCTGCCCAAGAAATATCAACTGGTTTTGATGCAATAACTGTATCTGAATCCGCAAATGGTGATAAAACATATTCACTCTCTTTGAAAATACTAGCTTTAATGACAGCTTTGACAATTTTACCTTCATTGGTATTGGGTATGACAGCATTCACTAGAATCATTATAGTTATGTCGATTTTAAGACAAGCGCTTGGAACTCAACAAACACCTCCCAACCAAATTTTAGTTGCTATCTCTTTGTTTTTAACATTTTTTGTTATGGCACCAACGTTTAACAAAATTATGGATGATGTTTCAGAACCTTATAAATCAGGTGAAATTTCTCTAAATGAGGCCGTATTGAATGGTAGCGGAGAACTAAAAAAGTTTATGATCAAAAATACGAGAAAGCAAGATTTAAATATGTTCTCATCGATGGCTAATATGGATCAGTTTGAAAGTACAGATGATGTTCCTTTTTATATAGTTTTACCAGCATATATGACAAGTGAATTAAAAACAGCGTTCCAAATAGGTTTTCTTCTTTTTTTACCATTTTTAGTCATTGATATGGTAATTGCCTCAATTTTGATGTCATTAGGTATGATGATGTTATCCCCAATGCTGATTGCATTACCCTTTAAATTATTACTATTTGTTCTTGTAGATGGTTGGACTATGACTGTTGGATCTTTAGTAGGAACTTTTAACTAGAGGTAGAAATGGGTTTTGATGAAAATATAGAAATGGTAAGACTTGCATTTTATCAAGTATTAATGTCAAGTGGACCTTTTCTTGGAACTGCCTTGGCTATTGGTTTAATAATTGGAATTATTCAAGCAGCTACATCTATTCAGGAAATGACTTTGAGTTTTGTTCCAAAACTTGTGCTTGTCATCTTTGCTATGGGTTTTTTTGCAAGTTTTTTTATAGTTACACTCACAGATTATTTTGCATTTATTTTTGACACAATTTCTGGGATAGACTAATGCAAATTCCTTTGCCTTTTTATGCACCATTAGATGCTCTTCCAGGATTACAATTAAATGAATTAATTGAATACTTGTTCATTTTCTTTCTAAGCTCTGTAAGATTATCTTCATTTCTTCTTTCAAGTCCTTTTTTAGGATCAAGAAATATACCATTATCTGTAAAGATTGTTTTTGCGATGGTATTAAGTTTTTTTAATTTTGGTTATGTCAGTGATTTAGAGATCAACAATAATTTACTGGATAATATTCTAACAATAGTTTTTGTTGAAATATTGATTGGCGTTGCATCAGGATTAACTTTAACAATCTGGTTTAGTGCTGCCTCAATGGCAGGAGAAAAAATAGCAGCATCTACTGGACTTGGGTTTTCGGCCCTAGTAGATCCTGAAACAGGAGGTCAAACTCCAGTTTTGAGTGTTGTTATGGACTTATTTCTTCTTACAATTTTTGTATCCCTTAATGGACATTTATTAGCTATTGATTTCATAATGAAAAGTAATGAAATACTAGAATTAGGATCAAGGTTACCAAGTATGGCCCTGATTGGTGCCGGCATTGAGGCTGCTGGTGCGATGTTTTATGCAGCCGGACTAATAATGTTACCTGTAGTTGGTGCTTTAATGCTTTCAAATGTAGCTGTAGGGGTAATTACAAAATCTGCACCACAATTGAATTTGTTTTCTTTCGGGTTTCCAATTTCATTAATTTTAGCATTTTTAATTCTTTTTTTATCGGCCAGATCAATTGGAGGAACTTTTGCAGAATTAACCAATAATGCACTTTCAACCTTAGAATCAATATTGGAGATTATATAAATGGCAGAAGATAAAGATGAAAGTCAGGAAAAATCCCAAGCACCTAGTTCACGTAAATTAGAAAAGGCTGCTGAAGAAGGAAGGGTTGTTCAATCTAAAGAAATGTATGTTTTTACTATTCTTTTTGCAGGAGTATTCCTAATGTACTCGTTACCTTTGGTAGTAAATGACTTTTTGATGAGTTTAAAATCATTTTTACAATTTGGACCAGAATTGAGAAATGGGCACTCTCCTTTGAAATCAATTGAAACAGCAATTAAAATGGTTGTAAAAATAACCATCATATTTGGTCTGCCATTATGTGTGGTTTGCATTTTAACTCAATATGCTGTTGGTGGTGGTATAAGATTTTCCTTTAAACCAATGGAACCTAAATTAAGCAAGATTAATCCAATAAGTGGTTTAAAAAAAATTTTTTCAATTAAAGGACTAATAGAGTTATTTAAAGCTTTAATTAAAGTTTTCTTCCTTGGAGGAATAACAATTTTTGTTTTTAGTGAATATCTTCCAGAAATAACGCACCTTTCTCATCCAAATCTTTTTTCTGCTTTAAAAAAGCTATTATCTTTTTTTCCAATACTTCTAGCTGCTCTACTAGTGGGCTTAGCAGTTATTGGTGCGATAGATTTTGCTTGGCAAAAATATGATTTTATAAAACAACTAAGAATGTCTCATCAGGATATTAAAGATGAGTATAAAGAAACAGACGGTCAACCAGAAGTTAAACAAAAAATTAGAAAACTTCAAATGCAAGCAGCTAATAAAAATAATAGAGAAAATGCTTCAATTGAAAATATGGATAAGGCCACTGCTATCATAACCAATCCAACTCATTTTGCAGTTGCTTTACAATATGAGGTTGGAGAATCTGATGCTCCCAAAATCATAGCAAAAGGACGTGGAAAAATTGCTGAAAGAATCATAGATGAGGCAAAGCTAAGAAATATTGGAAAATTGGAAAGTCCAGACTTAGCAAGAGCACTGTATTACACAACAGAAATTGGAGAAGAAGTTATGAGTAAACTATATAATGCAGTAGCAATAGCCTTGGCTTATATTTATAAAATTAATAGTGGAGAATCAATTGAAAAACCATTAATTAATATACCTGAAGAACTAATATTTGATGAATTTGGAAATCAAAATGATAAATAGAAATATAAGTCAATTAATTATAACTTTTGCATTTTTTTACAGCTTCATTGTTTGCCATCTTGAAGCATTGGAAAAATACCAAAGAGGAGATTTTGTTATGAGTTATATCTTGTGGATATGCGCTTTATTTTCTTTTTTAGGTGCTTTGAGATTTAGGATAGCAAAAATAATTAATAGTTTAATAAAAAAAAAAGATGAATAAATTCTCAGAAGATTGTAAAATATGCAAACATTTGTATGTGACTTATAAACCAAATTTTCCTTGGGGTTGTCGTGCATTTGGATTTATTTCAAAAAATTACCCTTATTCTCTTGTTTATAAGACTTCTGGCATGAAATGTGCGTTATTTTCAATGAACATTAAAAATAATAATAATGAACGAAAAGATAAAAAAAAAGGGAGACTTGCATGAATAATGATTTGAATACAATGCAGGAAAGTATTAAAATAGCCTTGGATGCTGCAGATGCTGCAACTGACGTTACTTCAGAATATAAAAGAATGAAAAATGAATATATTAAAGCGGAGCAAAAAGTGAAAGAAATTCATAAATATACGACTATTATCTTCTCGGCTTCTATTGGTACAGCAATTGTGGCTATTTTACTAACAGGAGTTTTATATTTCAAATCTTTATCAGAATTGGAGGAAATGACAAATACCAGCCGTGAAGCACTTGTAGTATTTGCGGAAAACGTTGAATCTGTAAATAGTGCAGTTGACAATATGAATAGAAGTCTTGAAAAACACTCAGATTTAGTTAACGCAAATGCAGAAATAAAGAACAAGCTCTCAGAACTTACCTCTGCTATTGCGCAGAATGATAAAAATCTAATGGTAAGTTTGTCGAAAGAGATATCAAATCTATCAAAGTCTGTTTCAACTTCAATCAAAGTAGAAGCAGGTAAGTTGAGTTCTAATATTCAAGAAGGTGACATATTGACATCTGCTAAAATTAGTAAAGCAATAGATAAATTGATTTCTGATAATAAGAAAAATTCAAATGTAAAAATGTTAAAAGAATTGTCAAATTCTACTTCAAGTTTAACAACAGCCTTAAAAGCCATTTCCTCTCAAAATAAATTGCTTGTTAAAGAAATAACTGAGCAAAAAGAAAGTATAACTTTTCCTTAGATATTTCGATGAATAATGAGTCTATAGAAGTAACCGATCAAAAAAAGTTACAAGAAAATCAAGGTTTTCTTCTTAAAATTGAAAGTATTAGAAGGAAAACTCATTCTTTTTCTCTTATGCTAAAAGAAGACGATATCATCGTCGCACTTAACAATCAATTTTATGTGACTGGGGAGAATCAATTGATCGATGAGTTAATTGAACTTCGGAAAAATAATGATAAAGCAATACTGACTATTAAAAGAGATGAATATTTTTTTGATATAATTGTAAGAAATAGTCTTGGTTGTAAATTTTCAAGTTTATCTTTAGAAGAAACAAAAAATATTCAAACGCAATTTGCCACTAAGAAAGTTTTTGATATTGAAGAAATGAGAGAATTCAATATTTTTAGAGATTTGAAAAATAACTTTGAATGTATAGAAGATACCTTTTCAATAGTTGCAGGGTTATTTCCTCCAGCTTGGTTAGCATATGAACAAAAATGGTGGGTACTTAGTTTTTTCTCAATTTTCAGTTTGCTTTTACTGTCTATAAACCCATGGATTTTTGCAATTGGTTGGATAATAGTTTCAATTTATTGTTATAAAGCTCAAAAAAATCTGATCTTTGGATTTACATTGCTATCAGGCAAAGCTCTGTCAATGAAAATCGCTGCAACTAGCATTCACGAAGCTCATAAAATTATTAGATACTTTTATCCAAAGTCCAAATTTAAATATTCTAGATTAGATAGTCCTCAAATGGTTGAGGGAGAAGATAATTTTAGTAAAGATAAAAAAAATATTTCTGAAACTGAAAATGCTTTGATATAATAAGTTATGGCCGAACAATACTCTATTCAAGCTGAAACTCTAATGAAAGCTGCTGTTGAAGATTACTTAGAAATCATAAAAACAGTCCAGTCTTCCAATGCAAATATGGCTGTTATTAAATCTGTCAAGGTTACAATTAATGGAAAACCAAGAAGATTAGTAGATATTGGAGACCTAAGAACAGGAGAAAATGATAATAAACTTCAGGTCTTAGTTTTTAATACAGATCATATTGAATTGCTTGTTGATCAAATTAATGAAGCGGGTTTTGAGACTAATGTTGATGGTCAATTTGTTAATATTGATGTGCCTGATCCAACTTTTAAACAACTTATGGAGGTAGTTGACGATCTTCAAAGGAAAAAAAACTCCGCACTTGGAAGACTTACAAAAGCCAAATCAGAAGCCACAACCAGGGCTCGAACCGCTGTTGAAAATGAGTTTATTGAGCAAGCAGTAGCGAGTCAGGCCTCTAAAAAATGTGATGTTTTTTTTGGACAGTATTCTGACGAAATTAATTTACATACAACGACAAAAATTAAAGAAATACTCGGAGATGAATTTTACGCAAAGTTCGAAGAAGAACAAGCTATGTTTGATTAAGTTTATGCCTTAATACTTAAAGAATTTTTAACTTTTGCTGTATCTTTGTTTGTATTGTAAAAACTTCGTATTTGAGAAAAATTAAACATTTCTAATCTTCTCACTTTATCTGAATCTTCTTCAAAGTTTTTCTTTGGGTAGTTGAATTCCAATATACGACCATTTTTCTTAAAAACTTTTGAATTTTGATGATTACTTTCAAAGCTTTTCGTTTCGGGAAAAATATTTCTTAACTCTTCTTTACTATTATTTTCTTGAACTTCTTGGGTAGACAATTTATTAGTTTGAGTGATTTTTTTTTTATCATTTAAATTTGCAACTTCTGTATTTTCTTTTTCTTTCCAAATTTTACTAATTCCAGTAAACTCTAAAAATAATTCTGTCGGTGTACTGTCAAATAATTTATTAAAAATCCAGTTACCAACCCCAGCTATTGCACCTATTGGCCCTCCATAGAGAAAGCCTCCTAACCCGTTTTGAACCATATCTCTATCTGAATCCTTGTTTTCAGAATTAATGCTGGAATATATACCGCTAATTAATGGCAAATTTTGCAAAGGATTGATTGCCCCTTTAATCCATTTCAAAAAACTAAAGGTTGAGTCTTCATTATTTTCTTTTAAATTTTTTTTGCTTAATGAAATTTTTTCATTATCAAGTTTTTTAGAATGGTAAAATGGACTCTTTTCTATAAACATTTTTCTTTAATAATTTATTTCAATTTCTATTCTTCTGTTTTTTTCTCTACCTTCTGAAGTGTCATTTGAACCTAATGGTTGCGTTTCACCATAGCTAATTGCCTTCATTCTTTTTGGTTGAAGTTTACCTGTAGATGATAATTCCTGAACAACAGATGAAGATCTAGCCGCTGCTAAATCCCAGTTATCTCTATATATTGATCCAAATATTAATGGTGTATCATCAGTATGACCTGACACTAAAATTTCACTTTTACCTTTTTTATTGAGGTCGGCAATTTTTGCCATAATTTTCTTAGCTTTAGATGTTAATTCGGCAGAGCCAGATTTAAACGCACCACCTGAACCCACTGTTATGATTACTTTATCTTCATCTCTGTCAACATTAATCAAGCCTTCTCCAATTTCTTTTCTAAGAGCTATTTTAAATTTATCTTCTGCTATTTGAGCTTTTTTTTCTTCTTCTTTAGAAATGTCTGGAGATTCTCCAATATTGTTTCCATCTGAAGATTCAGATTCTAGCTTTCCTTTACTGGCTGCAGCTGTCGCTAATTGAGCAAGTTTCTGTTCTAAGCCACCAAACAAAACTTCTGATTCTGATTTTCCAGACGCAGACTTTACTGTTTCTATTGAGTTAAGAGTTTCTTGCAGTAAATTTGGTAAATCTTTTTCCTCAGCTTCAAGCGGAGTGAAATTTACAATTACTTTATCTGCTAATACCTCAACCTCAATATCACCCCTAGCAATAGCATCTTTTATATTTTGTGCTAATTCTGTGGCATCCTCGTTTTGTCCATCATCTTTGGTATTATCTTGAGTTTTAGTTTTAAGCTCAACATTCTTTTGATCAGTTTCAGTGGTCTGCTGTTTTAAGTTTTCTTGCACGGCCGGCGTTGGATTAGGACTAAAACTTAACGATAATAATGTTGTCCCTTTAGGTTGTTCAACAACTGGAATTATCCTTTGAATACCAAATGCATTTTTCATGCTTCCACTAATTTGCTTGAATTTAGGAACATTAAATTCTGCGAAAGAAAGAATTAAGACGAAAAATGCCATCAACAATGTTGCCATATCTGCAAAAGTTGCCATCCACGCAGGGGCACCTTTTGGAGGACATTCTGGGCATTCGTGTTCCTCTTCATCTTTAGTTTCTTTTTTTTTTTCTTCTTTTTCCTCAGCCATTTATCTTTTATCTTTCCTGTAATTTATGCCGCAGCCTCTATTAGTTTTTGTTTTTCTTTTGGAGGAAGATTAGCAACAAGTTGATCTTGAATGTTTCTTCCACTTTCTCCTCGAGAAATTAACTGTAAGCCGGTAATTATCATTTCTCTATAAGTCACTTCATAAGTTGTGTAGCCTTTCATTTTCACAACAATTGGCATAAAAATAGTGTTTGCAATCATAGCTCCATATAGAGTGGTCAAAAGGGCAACGGCCATTGCAGGCCCAATAGCCTTTGGGTCAGCCATGTTACCTAACATTGCTACTAATCCAACTAAAGTTCCAATCATGCCCATTGCTGGCGCAATATCAACCCAAGCTTGAGCAACTCCAGTTGATTTTGCATGTCTACCTTGCATCGCTTTTAATTCTTTTTTTAATTGTATGGTTAATTTCTCTTCATCAGCACCATCTACAAGCATCTGCAAACCACTATCAAAAAATGGATCTGGGGTTTCTTGACCTTCAAGAGCCATCATTCCATCTTTTCTGGCTATTCCAGCGAGCTCAACTATTCTGGTGATTAATTCGTCCATTTTTTTAATAGGCGGTTTAAAGGCTTTAGCCATAGCCCCGAATGACCCTAAGAAAAGTGGTAATGGCGCAGTATACATTACAGCGAAAAATGTTCCACCAAAAACAATTAAAATTGAAGGTATGTCAACGTACATACCTATTCCGCCTGCAGAAACCATTGCACCTGCGATCATACCTATAGTTCCTAAAAGTCCAATGAGTGATGCTATATCCATAATTTATTTTCCATTAATTATTTTTAATTTATATATATATTTATAATATCTTGGTATAAAAACTGCAACTTTGATACCAAAGTAGTAAAAATTTATTATTTAGTAATTCAAATATATTTATCGTATTATTAAATTCTATGAAAAAAAAACAAAATCATATCATTAATAAAATTAAAATACTTTGTATTTTTTCTATTATTACAACACTCAATTTTTTGTTTAGTCATAATCTTAAAGCCAGAGATTACATTGATAAGGGACATATTGTTATTGATCTAAAAAATAAAGTTGAATGGCTTAAATGTTCAGTAGGACAAGTTTGGGATACTGAAAAATGTACTGGTGATTCAATAAAAGTTTCCTTAAAAGAAGCTGAAGATTTGTTACCACAAGTAAATCAAGAACTTGGAGGTGAATGGAGACTACCTAATAAAAAAGAATTAGTAAGTATTATTTGTAAAATATGTTCCGGTGCGAAAATAAATGAAACTTATTTTCCTAACTCTCAAGCTGATATTTATTGGACATCACAAAGAAATTGGTGGTCTCCTCAATTTTTCTGGTCAGTTAATTTTATGACTGGTCATGCTTATGGTAGATTCGTTCCAGAAAAAAAATTATTCGTCAGATTTCTCAGAGACAGATGATTTTTGTTTTGTAAAATATTGAAAAATTTTTCCGATAAAAACTAAAATTCCAACAGATAAAATTGCTATAGCTACATTCCATGAATTAATGTATGCTAAAAGATGGAGTTTATCTGTGAGCGTAAATGAAACAATTATTAAAAATAAAACTGAAATCAAAAAAACTCTCAGAAAAAAACACAATCTACAGTTGTTTTCTTTATCTTTGTATGACATAGCAATCTATCTCTTTTGATCTTGAAAATTTACACGTCTGATTAACATTTTCTTCGGAATCGGAATCAAACTTAAGAAAATAAATTTTTTTTTTTTCACTATATTGTATTTTTGATTCAAAAAAATCAAATTTTGGTTTAATAATCATATCAACTTTATTTTTTAATGTTTTAGCACCAATTTCTTTTGAAAAAGCTCCAAATTGGACAGAAAATTTCTTAGTAAAAATTTTATCATTTAGTTTTTTTTTTTGTGATAATTTACCATCAAAATTATTGTTTTCAGTACTAAGATTCTCTTTAATATCTCCTTCAACTTTTTTTTCAATACCAACTTCCTGTGACTTCTCTTCAAAAATAATACCTTTCTTGGAGTAAATATTAATTTTATCTTGATTTTTAGAATTTAAGTCTGGTTCTAAAGTTAAAGATGAATTTAAATCTTTTTTTTGTGTCAAATTATCAACTTGCAATAAAAAAAACCCTGTTAAAAAAAAAATTGCAAATATTGGTAATATCTTTAGCATTACTTAATAATAACATTAAAAAATATTTAAAAGTAGTTTTTTTCCTAGAAATCTGGCTTTTTTTATTTTCAATTTTTTAAAGATATAATTTATAAAAGTTAGTCATTTTTTTGACGTAACCTAAATGTCAAATTTAGTTTTTGCAATTTGTAAGAAAAAAGTGTGAAATTATAAAATAGAAAGGAATAAGTTATGCAGATTTCACAAAATCTTAAACTAAAGCAAAGTCAATCGTTAGTTATGACACCTCAATTGCAACAAGCGATAAAATTACTACAATTGAATAATGTAGAACTTTGTGAGTTAGTAGAAAAAGAATTAGAAGAAAATCCATTTTTAGAAAAAGATAACGAAACTGATCTTATCGAACAAAGAAATAACGAATATACTGAAAATGTTGATGAGGCATTTCAAAATGGTGAGTCACAATATGAAGATCCATCAAAAGGAGATTATGAGAACAGATGGGATCAAGATAACAATCTTTCTTCTAAATCCAATAACTTTGATACTATCGACCCAGGTTCAATTGCTGAACAAACTATCTCAGAGAAAGTTACTCTTAAATCCGTTTTGATGGAACAAGCAAATATTGCATTCAAGACATCAAAAGAAAAAATAGTCTCTGAACTCTTGATAGATTACATTCAACCTTCAGGTTGGCTAACAACAGATTTAATTGAACTTCAGAATACTATAGGCTGTGATGAACAAACTTTAAATAATGTTTTATTTAAAATGCAAAATTTTGAACCAACGGGTGTATTTGCAAGGAACCTTACAGAGTGTTTAAGAATTCAATTGAAAAACAAAGATCTTTTGACAGATGGTATAAGTTTATTAATCGAAAACTTTGATTTATTAGCAAAAGGAGAAATTAAAAATCTCTGCAAAATTTGTAGTATGTCAGAGAATGAATTAACAAAAAGTATAAAAATAATAAAAACACTTAATCCTAAACCTGGTTCTTTATATTCAGAAGATAATGATCAAATATTTCATCCTGACGTTATCGTTACCCAAAAAAACAATCAATGGGAGGTTGAGTTAAATAACGGAACGCTTCCAAAGATTATTGTTAATGAAAATTACATAAAAGAATTAGAGAAATTAGGTGGAAATGATGCTGACAAAAAATTCATTTCTGAGTCAGTTAATTCTGCAAAGTGGTTAATGAAGGCAATTGAACAAAGAAATTTAACCACATTGAAAATTAGTTCGGAAATAGTTGAACAACAAAAATTATTTTTTGAAAAAGGTGTTTCTTACTTAAAACCCATGATTTTAAAAGATGTAGCAAAGAAAATAAAAATGCACGAAAGTACTGTTAGTAGAGTTACAACTGGAAAATTAATGTTAACACCTAGGGGTATTTTTGAAATGAAGCATTTTTTTAGTGCCACCATCAATGGTACTATTGAAGGAGAAAGCCACTCAGCTGCTTCAGTGAGAGAAACTCTCAAAAATTTAATAAGTAATGAACCGCTTCATAATCCCTTATCTGATGAGCTTTTAGTGTTAAAACTACAAAATGAAGGGATAAATCTAGCTAGAAGAACTGTTGCAAAATATAGAGAATTACTCAATATACCATCATCATCCGAAAGAAGAAAAATGATGAAAATTCAAAGCATACATATTTAGTTTAAAACAGAATTTAGTATTTTTAGTTTATGGCACTCTGAATCTAAAAAATAAGACAATGGATGCCTTTCTTTTGATTTTTCTTTATCATTAGAGTCAAATTTTACGATCTCTACAATAGGAGAAAGAGTTGTCTTATAATTATCGATGTTGTTAGTCAAAGATTTATTTTTTTCTAACATTTTATACCTCCATTATCTTATTAGATGGTGCATTTTACGTGCCAAGCTTAATTGAAATTTTTCTTCAAGTCTTGACTAAGTTGTTCTTTAAAGAACTGTATTTTCTCTTTGTTTTCTCGAAAAAATAATTTTTGGGACTGATTATAGGATTTAAGATTTATTTCACTTTTCTTTTTATTCTGTCGAACATATCTCCAATTTTTATGAACTTTAGTTAAATAATTTTTCATCCTTTTTGGATTTGATGAGTGATATTTAGCAATTGCTTTATTCCAACTATTATGTTTATTAAAAAGTTTCTTTAAATATAAAGCTGCCCATTCAATGTTTTTTTTTGGGTCTGAGATTTCCTCAATATTTTTAAAATTTTTTTTATGGTATTTATAACTAATTTGCATGCAACCAATATCTATATTTTTTTGAGACTTAATTTTCTTTTCTAAAAGAACCAATAAATCTTTTTCATTTTTAAAAAAAAATGATTCGCCTGAAATATTTAGCGACCAAGGCCAGGCCACATACTTTCCACCAACTGTTCTTCCTGTCTCAGTTAAAGAAATAGCCTCTAAAAGTTTATTTGGAATTTTATGTTTTTTTTCAATATTATTAATTAATTTAGTGCAATCATAAATTGGTGAAGAATATAAAAAGCTTGTATTAAAAATTAACAATAACAAAATAACTGTCTTAATCATCACACATTAATTGCAATTCAAATGCCAGCTAAATTTATTTTATGATTGAGCTACTTACTAGATTTCTTCCAATAGAAATGAAATTGTAAGGATTTACAGATTTATTATTAACCTTTATTTCATAATGAAGATGTGCCCCTGCAACTCTTCCTGTAGCACCCATTTTTCCAATGATATATCCTTCCTCAACATAATCACCTTTTTTGACCATCAGTTTATGCAAATGTCCGTATAAAGTAACCACACCATGTTTGTGTTTTAATTTTATAACGTTTCCAAAAGATCCATATCTTCCAGAAAATAAAACTACACCATTGGCTGATGCCCTGACTTCTTCTTGCCATGTTCCAGCCATATCTATGCCTTTGTGCATTTGCTTTTTTTTTGTTTTAGGATGAATTCTCATACCAAAAGGGCTTGATACATAGTAATATTGCATCGGAGGTTTTAATGGAAGAAAAATCATTGCTTCTTTAAGTTTATCTAATAAGTTGAACCTGTAGGAAATCTCTTCAATTAACTCTGAATCTTTAGACTCGAATAAGTTAGAGTTTTCTAACAATTCAATGTTAGATAAATCTAAGTTGTCAGGTTTTAACTTTAGTGTTTTGAAGACATTAACTAGTTCCAAAATTTCTAGGTCAATCGTCTTGCTGAATTGAATCATCTTGGTTTTATTATTACGTGGGGCAGCAAATGGTAAAACAGGAAGATTATTATATGCATATATTTCTTCCAAACTATCATTTTTTTCTTTTATTTCTAATTTTAAAGCATTGGATTTTTTTAAAGTCTCTTCGATTGGAACCATATGAGGGTTAGCCAAACCTGAAAATTGATCAAAAATTAATTCGTCTGAAAGTTTCGATTCATCAACAATTGAAAATTCAAAACTTTTAAAATATGATCCAACTTTTTTAAAACTATCTCTCAATCTATCGTTTAAACTATTTTTTTCTGTTTCAATGGATTCAATTTCAATAATTGAAATATTTTCATTAGTTTTTGACTCAATAACGCTTCCTGCTATGTCTTTTAAAGCCTCTACTTCAGATTCAGTGAATTGTTGTTTTTGAGTAAAATTTCCGTGTAATACTACTGCTGTATAAATATTAAGTGCACCAAAAAAGACAAATTGCATTACCTTAAAAGCTACTAAAAGTGATAATAAAAAAGCTGAAATATAGTGCTTTATATTAAAAACAATTTCTATAGGACCTCTTTTCGTAAAAAAAAGAAACCTTCTTTCTTTTAATAATTCTTGCCAATTTTTTTGTACGAATAAGTCACCGAATCTTTTACTTGATTTTAGTTTATTTTCTATATTGTCTTTTAAGGTAGTCATTTATTTAAGATACAATACCACGACCAGCATAATATTTGTCATAAGTTGCATAAGCATTATAAGCAACATAAGTTTCCAAGAAATTGGATTATTTACATTTAAACTAAACTGTGGAAATGGCTGGTTCTTATTTTCTAAGTTAATATTCTTTTTATTTTCATCTACCAAATTATTAACGTGATAATCTTTGAATGTTTTACTATGGTCCTCCTTTTTTTTTGTATTATACTTTGATGAAAAATCTTGAGTAACATCTTCGAAAGGAGATGAAGTTGATAAAGGTTGTTTTTCAATAGTTTTTTTAAAGTTTTTTTCTTCTGAAACTTCAGTTGTATTTTTTAAATTTCTTTCTGCTGAAATTACCGTTGTATTTTTTAATCTTTCATTGCTACCTTCTACAAATAAATCATTTCGTTGTCTAGGTTGGTTACTTTCAGTTCCTAAATCTTTTTCATTATTAGTTTTTTTGATATTAGTTTTTTTTTCCGAACTTTTGATTACATTTTTATTTAAATTATCCTGATTAGGTTTATCAGTGATTTGAGTTCGCATTCTCTCAATTCGTTCTCTAATATCTACAACTTGCTCAGCCATTATAATCTTTCAAATATTATTCTTATTAGTTATTAAATATGCACATGTTACGCCAAAAATAAAAAAAACTAAAAAAAATTTTTTAACTTTTTTTTTTTGTCTATATGTGCTAGCAATTATAATTCAAATAATTAATTAATTCAATGTTTTCAAGAGACTCCAATAGCAACAATAACGAAACTAGAAGTAGACCCATTAGCTCTGATGCTAGTGTTATTGGTACTGAAATGCAAATTAATGGCAATATAAAATGTCAAGGAAGTCTCATTTTAAAAGGAACAGTTAAAGGGAATATTGAATGCGATGAAATAAGCGTAACTAATGAAGGCGTCTTAAAAGGATCAGTCAAAGCTCAAGATACAATTATTTCAGGAAAATTTGAGGGTAATATCTACTCCGATTCTATTTCAATAGAATCTACCGCAAAAATCAAAGGTGGTATACATTATAATAAATTTCAAGCTGAACCTGGTGCTAAGTTGGAGGTGGATTTAAATGTTGGATTAGAGAAAAACAATGCTAAGCCTGTCAAAAAGACAAATTTAGCTAAATCATTAAAATCATTGAAGGGATAGTATCGTGGCAGACAACCAATCAATAATAGGAACAGACGTAATATTTAAGGGAAAAATCACTAACTCTAAAACCATTGAAATTAATGGTAGGGTTGAAGCTGATATTAAATCTGAAAAAATAACGTTAGGTAAAACCGCAAGTTTTGAAGGTGGTATCCAAGCTGATCTAGTAGTGATTTCTGGTAAATATCAAGGAAAACTTAAAGCTGATTCGGTGTGGCTAACAGATTCGTCCATTATAACCGGTGAAATAAATTATAAATCCCTACAAATGGATCGCGGTGCAGCATTAAATTGTAGAGTCGTTCACAATTGGGATGAAAAAAAAATGCGGAATAAAAAAAATGATGAAGATCTAGAAGAAGACTTAAACGAAAATAATTAGAGGCAGATATGAGTGATCTAACATACATAAATAAAGATTTGAATATGGAGGGCACACTTCAAGCCAAAGAAAGTCAGGTTGTAATTGCAGGGAAATACAAAGGTACAATTGAAGCTAAAACTGTAATTCTTGAGTCCACAAGTATATTTGACGGAACCTTAAATGCAGAACATTTAAAGATTGAAGGCCAGGCTTCTGGGGATATTACCGCTGAATTTCTTGAAATAACGGGTTCTGGGAACTTTGATGGTAAACTTAAGACTAATTCACTTTCCGTTGATATGGGTGCAAAAGTTTCTGGAAATGTAGGCAGAATTACAGGTTAAGATTTTTATTTTCCTGTGTTTCAATACATTTTTTAAAAAAATCAATACTGCTATCTGTGCCTTCAATCTGTTGAAGTTTCATTGACGAGTATCTTCCTGCGGCTAAAACAACTGCCCACTCATCATTGTAATACCTAGAATATTTATTTAATACTGATTCTATCTCATCTCTGATTGACGAATAAATCTTTGCTTTTTCATCTCTTCGTTGTTTAATACGATCCGGAAAATTTATCACGTTTACTTTAGATTTCATAATTAATTAAACGACTTTTTTAAAAAAAATTTAGTAAAAAACATTTATTTAATACAAAATAGTCGATATATAGTAATATGAACAGGTAAACTATGACTCAAGATAAACAATCTAAATCTTTAATACCAATAAAAAATAATGAAGTAGCTGTAGTAAAAGCAGGGAATAATAAAGATCCATTAAATATATCAGAAAAATTACAACACTTTAAAAATAGAGATGAGGTAAAAAAGTTTTTACCAGATATACTTGGAAGAGTTCTTGCGAGAATATGGATTGATTCAGAGTTTAGAGAAGAATTTTCTGTTGATCCACAAAAAACTTTAGAATTTAATGGAGTGTATTTACCTGAAGATATGTATATAGAATTCCAAAAGCCCAATTCAGATAGGCCGAAAATTGTTGTCTATCAACAGAGACCTAAGTCAAAGTTTAAGTTAAGAGTTCTTTACCTACAATTAGTTATGATGGCTGGACGGTGATCTTTAAGAAAATTAAATTATTATTTTTTGTTTTTCCCTTTTTTCTATTAGCAGATGAATATCTCTCAGACGAAAAATATTATGATAAAGGTATAGAATTATATAAAAGTGCAAAATTTTCTGAGGCATTCATAATTTTTTATAACCTGTCAATTAAGGGAGATAGAAATTCTCAATTTAATTTGTCAAATATGTACTCCGGTGGAATTGGTACTACTCAAGATTTCAGTGAGGCACTTAAATGGAGTTGGTTATGCTCATTAGGTGGTGAAAAGAAATGTTTTGAAAACTTAGAGTCATTAAAATCTGAAGTTGACGAAAAAACCCTAGAAAAAATTTCAAAAAATGTTGAAAAACTTCTCGAAAAAGAACTTTATAAATCACAAGATATTCAATATGCATTAAAATTAGGTTTTTGGTTTGAAAAATTTTCTCCAAATATAGATTTTGAAAAATCATATATGTGGTACTCTGTAGCAGTTACTGGGGGACTTTACAAGGCGATGAAAGTAAGAGATAAAGTAAGAAAAAAAATTGAAAATGAAGCTGTTATAAAACTTCAAAAAGAAGCAAATAAAATTTATACCAATATCAAGTATTTTGTAAATAAAAATGGAGATCAAAAATGAAATACAAAGTTCACTGGATAATAGATGGATTAATTGATGTTGATGCGGAATCAAAGGAAGAAGCCGAGAAAAAAGTTCAAGAAGAGCTTGAAACATATGTGAAAAATTCAGAAAAACTGATGAATGTATTTATAGCTAAATCTATTCAAGGTTCGGCATATTTACCAGGTGCTGAGCAAAAGGATGAAAATAAAAATGAAGATAATAATAATTCTTAAAATATTTTTAATATTCTTCACGCCCTATTCAATTTCAAGTAAAGAAGAAGAGACAACCAAAAAAAAATATATTTCTAAAGGAAGAACTTACGCACCCGAGGAAGGTACATTTGACCGAAGAAAAAGGATCGTTATTCAACCAATATGTAGACTAGTAAAACAAACTATTGTGCCAGGGGATGTTGTTTGTGAATATGTTTCTCAAAAAAAAGATCAAAAAAATAAACAGATCTATTTAGGAGCTCCTGGGGAGCGTTGTCAAAGAGAAATTACTTGTCCAGTCAAATAAGGAGTTAGATATTAGTTATTTGAAAATAAGACAAAGATGTTGGGAACTCCTAGAACCTGGTGAAGAAAATGATAGTAATAGTAAAAAAGTAGATATTTTTTTATTAGGTTTAATTTCTTTAAATATTTTATCAGTGATATTGGAAACTGTTGATAGTTTATTTAATCAGTACAAAGTTACATTTCAATATTTTGAATTTTTTTCAGTTTTAGTCTTTACAATCGAGTACATGGCTAGGCTATGGTCTTGTGTTACAGAGAAATTTAATAATGAAACCAACCTTAAGAGAAGAATTAAATACTTTTTTAGCTTTTCTGCAATTATTGATTTAATTGCAATATTACCGAGTATTATCGCTTTGATATATCCAACCATTGATTTAAGATTTATAAGAGCATTGAGAATAATAAGACTGCTTAAATTTTCTCGTTACTCAAGCTCAATTAATAACTTACTTTCAGTAATTTGGAATCAAAGAAGATCATTTGGTGCAGCATATTTCATTTTATTTATCGCTTTAATAATTTCATCTAGTGGTATGTATTTGGTTGAAAAAGATGTTCAACCAGAAAAATTTGGGAGTATTCCTCACGCAATGTGGTGGGCAATTGTTACACTGACAAGTGTAGGATATGGTGATGTAACGCCAATAACATCAATGGGTAAGTTTTTTGGATCTGTGATTATTATTTTAGGTATTTTAACAGTGGCATTGCCATCAGGAATTTTAGCTGCAGCATTTACTGATTTTACAAGGAAAAGCCAAAAAAAATATGAAGATAAACTTAAAGGAATGTTATCAGATAATTTTATTGATGCAGATGAAAGAAAAGAACTTATAAAATTATCTGAAAAATTAAACCTTTCTGAAGATGACATTATTTCAATAGAAAACGACAGTAAAATCAATAAAAGTTAACCCACTGCACCAATAAAGTGTGTTATTCCACTACTTACTCTACGAGCACATTCATGAAGTGCTTCGAGTTGTCTAAAAATATTTTTTTCCTCCTTTTTATAATCAATATCTTTATCGCTAACATAATTTGAAATTTCACCATAGTCTGAGTAATCACTCTTTTGCTGTCCAACTGGAAAAATTTTCCTTAATATTGAAACTGCGTTTGGAACATCAAACCTTATTAATTTTGCAATAACTTCATCTCGCGAAACACCAGCCTGATCACTAAATTGAGGAATTTGAACCGATAAAAGAAAAATTTCGTGAAATATAGCTACTCTTACCCCGTGCATAAGCAATAATTCATCCCTTATTTCTTTTTCGATGACCCTCCCTCTTCCTACAGCAACTCTTCCTCTGGACTTTCTTCCAAGAACCCAATTTCTTATTCCCATATACTCTTGATGTAAATTTCTATAAACTTTATTTAGTCTCCAGTGTATATCAAAAGATTCTAATAAATTGGCAACAGATTTCATATTTTCACTTCGAGTTTTATCTGCAGTTCGTGTGGCCCATGACAACCACATTCCAGGATCAAAACAATCAATGTATGCTTTAAGAACTTCTATATCACTAAAAGCAAATGCATATTTTACGCTGTCAATTATCCGTCTAAATCTATCTGAATATTTGTAGTACTCATTAAATATTTTTGGATCTTTATCAATAAATTTCCCAATACCTCCTAGTGAATTTGCGAGCATACCCAATTGCTGCAAAATGCAATTTTGCGGTATTGCTCGAGTTTGGCTTGGATGGTAGACTAAGGTTTTTATTCCACTATCTGTTTGACGTTTTACAGCTCTTGAACCAGTAGAGTGTATAAGATTGGTACCAAATATATTTAATAATGCAGCATAATTTGGATCATCCATTATTTTTGTATTAAATTGCTTAATAGTATTTACAAATTCAATACCAAAATCTTGTGATTCATAAAAAGGATCAAGGTCTGTGAATGTATCCCTATTAATACAAAATTCTGATACTCTTGTTAGAGCTGCAAAAGCTAAATCCTTATTTAGAAAATATTGATATCCGTCTCCACCTTGAAAACTTATTTCTTGAATATAATCAATTTTCCATTCGTTAAATTTCTTTTTTGTATATGAACAATTAACATACTTTAATCTTTCCAATAATGAAACAGGGTGTCCTCCTCTTCCTATCGATTCCCCGTGAGTATCAAATATTAGTAATTTAATATGCGATAAATTATTTTCAGCGAGAACTTTAGCTATTTTTCTTTGAAGATTTTCTATAGATAAAACAGCTGCTGGTTGACCTAAATATCTTCCAGCATCTGAAAAACCTGTTTGAATACATATTTTACCCCTTGCTATAATATACTTTCTATAGTGATTATTTTTCACCAGTGTTTCAATTACTCTGTGCCCATTCGCAAGAGCTTTCTCAGTTTCAAAAAGAGGAGAAATATCAATCTTTTTGTCTAAGTTAAACAGTTTTGAATAATAAAGCGCAGTAAGAGCAGTCAAGGCATAATCGCATTCTGCTATTAAAAATCTTATTGGTTGATTATGATCAATATACTTAAAAATCTGGGTTATCAACATAAAATATCTTTTAGCATTCATATTTTCATCCATTAAAGTTCCAAAGTTGATATCCACTGCTTTGACATTTTCAATTAGCTTTGAAACTGCATTGAGGTATGTACTTTTATTCGATGGATCATCTGGATTTCCAGATAAATTTATTTCCTTAGAAATAGCATTATTCAGTTGATTAGCATTCAATCTCACTTGAGTTCTAGCTAGACTTAAACCCAAATTTTTAATCTCAGACTTTAAAATCTGTAATTCAACAATGAAGTTATCATTATTTTTTTTTGCTAACTTTGATGAATCTATAATTATATTATCAAGCTGCTTAATTAAATCATTAATATCAGTTAAAAGATGCTTTTTATTGTTAAATATAAATTTAGATGCTTTTTTCACTTTCTCAGTATTGGTTTTAAATCCTGAAACATCAAAATAATCAAATATTTTTTTATTAATACTTAAACTTTTTGAAAAAAGATTTTTTAAATTTTCAAGTTTATTTGAAGTTTCATTTTCTAATTTATAATCTTTTTGAATACTATTTATTCTATTAACATAGTTTTCTAATTGGTTTAATTTTACCTGCAATCTTTTATTAAAAGTATCTACCCAAGAAATATCACCTCTACCATCAACGTCATATCCAACCCAAGTGTGAAGAGAAAATATTAACGGAGAGATCTTATAGTAGTCATTTGGGTAAATTGATTTAATCACTGACAATGCTTTAAAGTAAAAATCTCTAATCGCCTGTTGCAAATTTTTAAGTGCTTTTATTGACAAATTGTGCTCATAATCAAGAGTTATATTTTTGTCAGGTCTTTGCTCGGTTTTAAAAATTTTTTTAATTATTTTTTTTAGGTCTGAAACTTTTAGTTTTTTTCCATCCGTTTTTGTCATAGTTGCCATGTTTGCTAAATCTTCATACATTTCAGCAGACATACCAAAAGTTGGATGCGCGGTTAAAACAATCCCAAAAAGATCTTTTTCAACAATTTTTTTAAACTCTTCAAATGGTAGTAATTTGTTATTTTTAGTTTTTGAGAGATTTTTAATAAGAACTTCGATTGATTTGTTATTTTTTTCCCTATTTAGTTCTCCTATGTATGTTTTAAGTCTATCTGCTCTTAGACCAACAGAACCAACGGCAAGTCTCTGAATTAAAGCCTCAAGAGCAGAATAATTTAACTTTTTTTTTTCTATTCTTCTAGATATATCAAGTGCAAGCATTGTTATTGAGTTGCTAAAAGGATCTTTTTCTGCACCAGCTCTAATCTTATCTAGATCTTTTTGTAAAATCTTTCTTAACAGTTGTGTATCTATATCTTTATCAACAGGAAAGCTACTCCAAGTAGCTGGAAGCAGGGGTTTTCTGTATAAATCCATTTCTGAATGAGCAAGTTTTCTAATATTAAGCATAATTATTTATAATTTTAATTGAAAAAAATATTATACTTCAATTTTTAATTTTGGTATAAATTTTTGGTATTATTTTCAGTTTAATTATATTTATAATTAAATAAACAAAAAAATGTTTAATTAAATGGCTCTTTTAGAAGAAAAAGTAATCAGTGTACACCATTGGACAAACAGGACCTTTAGCTTTAAGACTACAAGAAATCAAACTTTCAGATTTAAAAATGGTGAATTTGCAATGATAGGTTTAAAAATAGACAATAAACCTTTATTAAGAGCTTATTCAGTAGCAAGTGCTAATCATGAGAACTTTTTAGAATTCCTTTCCATAAAAGTACCAAATGGTCCTTTGACTAGCAAACTTCAGTATATTAAAGAGAATGATACAATTATTGTAAATTCAAAATCTACAGGCACACTTGTATGCGACTATTTACTTCCCGGAAAAAATCTATATCTTTTTTCGACTGGTACCGGCTTGGCCCCTTTCATGAGCATAATTCGAGACCCAGAAACTTATGAAAAATTTGAAAAGATAGTTTTAACTCATACTGTCAGAATTCCAGAAGAACTAGCATACAGAACATTGTTAGAAAATTTGAATAATGATGAAATTTATAAAGAAATTACTAACAATAATTTTATATATTTTAACTCAGTTACCAGAGCAGAATGGCCAAGAAAAGGAAGAATTACAGAATGGATAAAAAATGACAAGTTATGGGAAGAAGTAGGTCTAGAGAAATTTGATCCAATAAATGATAGAGTCATGATTTGTGGTTCAGAAGAAATGACTGCCGAGATTAAAAATATTTTCATAGAAAAAGGCTGTGAGGAAGGATCTACAAAAGCACAAGGTAATTTTGTAATTGAAAAGGCATTTGCAGAAAAGTAATAACATTAAATTAGTATATTTTGACTTTCCATTTTGGCGAGTTGACATATGTCGTCTAACTCTTGAATTGGCAAAAATAAAATATAAAAATGTTGTCTTATCTAAAAAATATTTTTTAAAAAATAAAAAAACCAAAGAGTTTCCTTTTGGTCAATTACCAATTCTTATTGTAAATAATAAGACTATAGCTCAAACTTCAGCTATGATTAGATATTGTGGAAGATTGGCCAATTTGTATCCAAATGATCCAATGGAATGCGCCTTAGTTGATCAGATAATTGATTTTGCAAATGATATAACGTATTTGATTTCTCCGTCAATTAGAGAAAAAGATGAAGTGAAAAAAAAAGCTAAAAGAAAAAAACTCAATGATAACATCCTACCTAGATGGATCAGTTATTTAGAAAGATTTTTTATTATTAATAATGTTAATAATTACTTTGTTACAGAAAAATTCACAGTTTCTGATTTAGTTGTTTGGAGAATTTTACTTTGGTTAACCTCAGGAAAACTTGAAAATATAGATTTAAAGCTCAAAGATAAATTTCCGAAACTTGATGAATATTTTAACTTTATGTCAAATAATTCTAGTGTGACCAATCTAAATGAATATTCAAAAATAATGAAAAATCAAATTAATCTTTAGAAATTTGATTTACTAGAGGGAATTTTCTTTTCATCCAAAACAAAATTAATAGTGCTGGAATACCAAAAACTGTTGAAATTAAAAAGAAATAAGTCCATCCAACTAAACCAACTAAATAACCGGAAGGTGAAGATAAAATTGTTCTAGCAACACCCATAATTGAACTGAGAAGTGCATATTGAGTAGCAGTATATTTTTTATTACATAAAACTGAAAGATATGCTACAAAACCCGCCGAACCCAGACCACCTGAAAAGTTCTCGCCAGCAACTGTCAAAATAAGGTAAATGAATTCTGGTCCAATAATAGATAAAAAAACAAAAAGTAAATTTGAAATTATTTGTAACATAGAACCAACGATCAATATATTTAAAATCCCATAGGATTTTATTAAGTAGCCACCAACGAATACTCCAACTAGAGTGGCAACAACACCAAAAAGTTTACTTGCATTAGCAATCTCAATATTTGAAAAGCCAATTTTAACGTAAAAAGGATTTGCCATTACCCCCGCAACCACATCGCCTAACTTGAAGAAAAGAATAAATAGTAAAATAATAATTAAATATAATTTTTGTGATCTTAAAAAAAATTCTTTAATTGGTTTTATAAAAATCAAATAAAACCTATTTTTATCTTTATTACTTTTGTGAAGTTTGTAATTTAATTCTTCTGGAGCAAAGAAATTTAAGAACATAAAAATAAAAATTAAGATACCTAAGAATAGAAAAACAGTCTTCCATTCTACAATTTCTCTAAAGTATAGGGCGCCAGCTCCTGAAATAATACCCCCTATCCTATAGCCTGCTTGTGTCATTGCCGCTCCGGCACCTTGCTCAGATTCTTTTAGGATTTCAATTCTGTAAGCATCAATAATAATGTCTTGAGTTGCAGAAAAAAAAGCAATAACCATTGCCAACAAAGCACAAAAAAATAAATTCTCGTTTGGGTCATTCATTCCTAACAATATAATGGAACAACCCAAAAGGAATTGAGTCAACACTAACCAAGTTCTTCTATTTCCTAAAAATTTTCCAAAGATTGGAATTGTGAAACTATCAATTAATGGGGCCCAAATAAACTTTAGACTCCATGGTAGTTGCGTTAAACTAAAAAGACCTATAGTAGCAATATCAATATTCTCTCTTGTTAACCATATCATTAAAGTTGAAAGAATTAGATACAAAGGTATACCACTGACGATCCCCATTAAAAATATAAATACTAGTTTCTTTGAGAAATAAAGACTCTTTATTTCGTAAATTTTTTTAAACATTTTTTATTGAAATTTTCTTTTCATTTTTTATAATTATATATAAATTATTGAAATCGTGCGTTATGAATATTTTTTATTTGATATTAATATTTTTTTTAAGTAACAATGTTATTGCTGATACCATACCTGATCTTATTGGTGAGTGGTATGGAAAAAACAACACATATTCTGAACTCAAAGGTTTAAAAACGTGGGAAAAAACAATAAATATAACACAACAAAACGATAGAAGGTTCAAAGGTAATTTTACTTACTCAGATGGGACGAAAAATTTTTACGGAATTATTCATCCCGACAATATTACTATCACATGGGTTGCATCTAATAGCCGAGGTTATAATCTTGGAAAGATTCTTGAAAAAAATAAAATTAGTGCATGTTATGTTGAATCTGGAATTGATGCAACTGTAGGTTGTTCAGAACTGACTAGAAAATGATTAAGCCCTTTTTAGGATTTCTTTAAGAGACAAGTTTTTTGATTTTTTCGCTTCTTTTGCTTTTCCCAACCACTCTATTTTGTTTGATTTTAAAAACAACAGCTGGTCGAAATATTTTAGTGCAGATTTAACATCTGAGGTTATAGCAAAAATTGATACATCTGAATTATTAGATAATTCTTTAATGATTTTAAAAATCTTGTTGGTTTTTACAGGATCTAAACCAGCTGTTGGCTCGTCTAGAATTAGATAATTCGGTGCGTCACTAAAAGCTCTGCTAATTGCAACTCTTTTTTTCATACCTCCTGATAATTCTGAAGGATACATGTGACTTACTGATGAATCTAAACCTACTTTTTCTAGTAATTTGTTTGATTGATATATTAATTCTTTTTTTGAAATTCCTAAATTTAACTTTTTAAACATTATATTTTGCCACACAGTTAAACTATCGAATAGAGCATCTTTCTGAAACACAACACCAAACTTGTTCAAATGAGGAAAAACTTTTGTACAATTAAATTTATCAATTTTACAACCGTTAATTTTTATTTCACCTTTATATATTGGAACAAGTCCAATTAAACTTTTTAAAATCGTTGTTTTACCAGACGATCCTTCTCCTATAACGCATACTGAACTGGAGGAATTAAAAGAAAAATTTAATTTATTTAAAATTATTTTTTGCCCAAACTTTACAGTAAGATTTCTAAATATAACGGTATTTTTTTTCATTATTAAGATAAATAATGTATAATCTTAAATAACATAATGCTAGAAAAAATAATTAAACCAAATCAACTTTTTAATGACGTTTCTGTTATCCTTGCTGGAGCAGGACCGGGTAATGTTAATTATTTAACAATAAATGTTTTCTATGCAATTCAGGAAGCAGATGTCATTATATACGATGGTTTGGTTGGTAAAAAAATTATTGAATGGGCTAAAAAAGATTGTAATTTAATTTTAGCAAGTAAGTCATTACAAAACAAAGCTTGTACCCAAGAGCAAATTATTAATTGGATGATAAAATTTTCTAAAGAGAAAAAAAAGGTTTTAAGACTTAAGGGAGGAGATCCCTCAATTTTTGGAAGAGGTGCAGAAGAAATTGAAGCACTTCAAATGAATAAAATTCCTTTTAAAATTTTTTCAGGAATTACTGCATCTCAAGGTGCAATAAATATCTTAAAAAATAATTTTGAAAATTTCAAAGGTAACTTTTGTTTTATTACTGGTCATAAAGCAATAAATTCCTCAACTCCTGAGATGAACTTTTCTTCGTTGTCAAGATTTAATGGTAAAATTATTATTTATATGGGACTTTCGCAACTGAGCTATATAGCAAAAAATCTTATAAAATTTGGCAAACAGAAGGAAGAAATGGTTCAAATAGTAAAAGATATTTCTTTAAGCACCCAAAAAACTTTAACAACTAATCTAGATCAATGTGTGAAATCTCGAAATAACTTTAATCTTAAACCTCCCGTAATAATAATTATTAATTGAATAATTGTCTAATTACATTATACTCATTATTATATTGGTGCTCTTTAAAAAGAGTTAAAAGGGAAACTAGTGAAAATCTAGTACAGCCCCCGCTACTGTGTTTTGGAGACTTACATAAAACGTCACTGAAGAAATTTGGGAAGACATGTAATGTTTTTGATAATGAGTCAGGAAACCTGCCAATTGAACGTCATTCAATCAGACTACGGGAAGGTCTTCTGATGTGGATACTCCATAGTAATGACGAGTTAATTTGGAGTTTTTTTAACTCCTAAACTTGGAGTTATAATATGGAAAATATAACAAAAATTCCTGTCACCATCGTTACTGGATTTTTGGGTACAGGTAAAACAACATTAATCAAAAACATTATACAGAACAATTCAGAAAAAAAAATTGCTATTATTGTAAATGAATTTGGTGATATTGGAGTAGATGGAGAAATACTAAAATCTTGTTCGATACCTAATTGTCCAGCAGAAAATATAATAGAATTATCTAATGGTTGCATATGTTGTACAGTAGCAGATGATTTTATTCCAACTGTTAGCGCTTTAGTTGATATGAACCCTCAGCCTTGTCATATAATTATAGAAACATCAGGGTTAGCACTTCCAAAACCATTACTTAAAGCCTTCAATTGGCCAGAGATTTCATCTAAAATTACAGTTGACAGTGTTCTCACATTGTCTGATGCGGAGGCTGTGAGTTCAATGAGATTTGCACCGTCACCTGAAGCTATAGAGTTACAAAGATTAGAAGATAATAGCCTTGATCATGAAACACCTTTGTCTGAAGTATTTGAGGATCAAGTGAATTGTGCTGATATAATACTTTTAACAAAATCTGACCTTGTTGACGAAATAGAATTGAAAAAGGCCAAAGATTATATACTTAAAATTTCTCATAGAAATGTGCCTATTATACCAAATACAAATGGGGATATCGATTCTTCACTTATCTTAGATTTAGAAATGCAATCTGAAAAGGATATGTCCTCAAGAAAATCTCATCATGACAGATTACATAATGAACATAATCACAATGATTTCAAAAATTTTGTTCTTGTTTTAGATCAAATAGATGATTTAGAAGTCTTCACTAATAAGTTAAAGAAATTACTTGATAAAAATCAAATTTTACGAACTAAGGGATATCTAGCGGTTAAAAACAAGCCTATGAGACTTTTAGTACAAGCGGTCGGTTCTAGGTTGAGAACACAGTATGACAAAATGTGGGAAAGAAACGACACTAGAGAAAGTAAGTTGGTTTTCATAATGGAAAAAAACTCATTAAATAATCAGGAAATTAAAAATTTATTTAAAAATTAATAATGCATATAGTTTATCGTGAAAAAAGAAACATAGAAGAATCTGCAATACCAACTGACCTTAATCAGTCTCCGGCAGACATAATTGTTCTCTCATTTTCTGACAGTGATCTTACGGCTTTCTCTGATGGATGGGAGAGAGCAAACAAGTATTCTAAGGGAAAATTTCCTAACTTACGGCTAGCCAATCTTCAAGATTTAAAACATCCTTTATCCGTGGATACATATATTGAAAAAACCCTTTCAAGAGCAAAAGCAGTTATAATAAGAGTAATTGGAGGGGTGCCTTATTGGGAGTATGGTTTAAATCAGGTAAAAAAAATTTCAAAAGAAAAAAATATTGCTCTTGCTGTTTTACCTGCTGACGGAAGGGAAGATAAAAAACTCGCAAGTTATTCTAATATTCCAGAGTCAACATTAAAAATATTAAATGATTTTTGTAATACTGGAGGTTCAATTGCAACCCATGCTGCATTGGCTCAAATTTCACTTACTGCGGGAATTTATTCTTCAAAAGTTGTTGGAGAAAAGTTTATGCCTATTTTTGGTTACTGGTCTCCTAAAAAAGGAATTTATTCAAAAATTGATCCTAAGGATTTTAAAGGAAATTCATTTGTGTTAATAACATTTTATAGATCGTTTATTACTGCATCTGACCTAAATCCAATTAAAGTATTAATTAATACTCTTGAAAAAAATAATTTACCCGTTGTTGCTATATTTATTCCTTCTTTAAAAGAACCCAAAAGCTCTAAATGGATACAAAAGGAAATTAAAAATATCAGACCTCTTGCAATCATAAACGCAACTTCTTTCTCAAGTAAAATTAAAGATGGTTCATCTCCACTTGATTTTGAAGATGTTCCTGTTTTTCAAGTCTCACTTTCAACTAATAAGAGGAAATCATGGATTAAAGAAAATAGAGGGCTGTCTCCGACAGATATGATTATGCATGTAGCACTTCCTGAAATAGATGGAAGACTTTTTGCAGGGGTAGCCTCATTTAAAGAAAAATTAAAAAAAAATAATAAATTAGAATTCTTCCCTATCAAACATATCGCTAATAAAGAAAGAATTGAAGCAATCGTAAAAAAAGTTAATGGTTGGATAAAATTAAAAAAAATTAGTAATTCCAAAAAGAAAATAGCCTTCATTGTTTCTACATATCCAGGAAAACCATGGTTAATAGGTCATGCGGTAGGGTTAGACGTATTTAAATCAGTTGAATCTATAATGCAAGATATTGGTATTTTAGATAAAAAAGAAAAAATAAATTTTATAAAAGAAATTGAATCAAATAAAATATACATTCCAATTGACGATTACAAAAACTTTTTATCTACCATAAACAAAAAATTAGTTAAAAGTATTAATAAGGTTTGGGGTTCGCCAGAAAAAGACAAAGATTTTATTGATGGTAAGTTCCTGCTAAAAGCATTTTATTATAAAAATTGTTTAATAGCTCTCCAGCCTGAGCGCGGGGATATAATAGATAGAGAACATCAATATCATGACCTAGATTCAGTTCCAAAACATAGTTATGTAGCATTCTATTTTTGGATTAAACATAAATTTAAAACTGATGTCATTATTCATGTTGGCGCTCATGGCACTTTAGAATGGCTACCTGGAAAAACTGTTGGTTTATCAAAGACTTGTTGGCCAGAGATATTGACTGACAATACTCCAGTAATTTACCCCTTTATTATAAATGATCCTGGTGAGTCGTCTCAAGCAAAACGAAGAATAAATGCCCTAACAATTGGTCATATTCCACCAAGATTGAAAAGAGCCGGAAAGATTAAAAAACTTTCATATTTGGAGACTCTTTTAGATGAATTTTCAAATGCTGATGGATTAGACCCTGATAGGAGAGAAAGGTTAAAAATAAAAATTAGAGAAGAATCCAAAAAATTAGGTTTAGATAATGACCTTAGTATTAGAGAAAAAGATAATAATGACCTTACATTAACAAAAATTGATAAATTTGTTTGTGACATCAAAGATAGTCAATTCGGGAGTGGGTTACATATCTTTGGAAGAATTTCGGATAAAAAATATTCATTTGATATAAAAAAATCGATAAAAAAAGAGAAAGAAAATATTATTAAAAGTATTAGTGGATGCAGAATTGAACCCGGACCATCTGGTTCACCATTTAAGGGAAGATTAGATGTTCTACCCTCCGGTAGAAATTTATATTCTAACGATCCTTCGTCTATACCATCTAAAGCAGCATATGAACAAGGTTCTAAATTAGCCTCAGAATTTCTCAAGCGACATCTTCAAGATAAAGGTGATCATGCAAGAACATTGTTAATTGATCTTTGGGGATCAGCAACAATGCGAACCGCTGGAGAAGAATTTTCAATGGCATTATGTCTAATGGGGGTATCACCTACATGGGTTGATAATTCAGATAAAGTTTCTGGAATTGAGGTAATAACAATACCTGAATTAAATAGGCCTAGAGTTGATGTAACACTTCGTATATCTGGACTATTCAGGGATATTTTTCCCTCTTTGACTCAACTTTATGATCAAGTGATAAATGTTTTATCTGAAAGATATGAATATCCGGAAGACAACCCTTTTGTGAATAACACAGATATAGCTCGTATTTATGGACCAAAGTCAGGTAATTATGGTCTAAGAATGAGTTCAAATATTAAAGAGTATACAGAAGATAACCGTGAAAATTATGGAGAAGATTGGATAGAGTCTAGTGCATGGTCAATTGTTGGAAATAAAAGTACATACAATAGAAAAGGAATTGAAAATAGAATAAAAGAAATCGAATCTTACGTTCATGTTCAAGATTTAAAGGAAACTGATATATTACTATCATCAGACTATGCTAAACATCAAGGGGGGTTTATTGCAGCTAAAAATAAAATTGGCGGAAATTTAGATGCTTACAATATGGATAATACAGAGAATAATAAATCAAGAATTAGATCTTTAAAAGAAGAATTAGCTCGAGTAATTTACGCACGAGCAAGTAATACTAGATGGATTAAAAGTATGTTTAAGCATAGGCACAGAGGGGCATCTGAAATAGCCAATACATTCGAAAATATTTGTATGTATGCACATTTAACTGATAATATATCGGACCAACTTTTAGATTTATTCTTTGAGGCTACTTTTGGTGACCAAGAAGTATTATCTTTTATAAAGCAAAATAATTTAGAAGCATATGAGTCTATGAAATCAAATTTTAAAAAAATACATGAATCTGGCATTTGGGTATCTAAAAGAAACTCAGTAATTGAAAAGTTGTACGGCTCAAGTGAAAACTAAACTTATAAAAGGGTTTTGTCCATCTCTAAACGAACCAATAAAAGCTGAGGATGGTTTACTATTTAGACTGAGACCTTATATGGATTATCTTCATTGTGATAAGTTAGTCAGTCTTTGTAATTTGTCAATGAAGTATGGCAATGGTATAATAGAATTAACTAACAGAGGCTCCATTCAAATAAGAGGTATTAAAAAAGATAATCATAAGGTTTTTTTAAGTAAAATATTTAAAAATAAAATCGTTAAAAAAGAAACTTTTAGTAACAATACTAATATAATCATCAATCCACTTTGGGAATTCGGAGATCAGAATTTTGAAGTTTATGAAAAACTTGTAAAATTACAGAAGAAACTCCCAAACTTACCGGATAAATTTGGTTTTATTATTGATCTTGGAAATAAATTATCTTTAAAAAATATAAGTGCAGATATAAGAGTCGAAAGTGCACCCAATAAAAAAATTTTAATCAGGGCTGATGGGGCAACAAAGGGAAAAATAGTAGAAAAAAAAAATATTGGAAGTTTTATACTAAAACTAACTAACTGGTTTATTGATAACAGGGATAAAAATATTAATAGAATGTCAGAACTTCTATTTAAAAAAAAAATTCCTCACAAATGGACAATAGATAAGCCAATATATTCATATAATAAATTCTTCCCAAAAAATACAAAAATTGGACAAATCCTTGGTATAAAACTTGGAAGGGTTGATGCTAATATTCTTAAAAAATTAATTCTCAAGTCTAGGTCACCTTTAATAAGATTTACACCCTTTAAAATGATTCTTATGGAAGGAGTAATTAATATTAAAGATAAAAACTTCATCTATAAAATTGATGAACCTCTTCTGAATATCAGTGCATGCTCGGGTAAAAGTTTTTGCTCATCTGCAAGTATTGATTCTCACATGTTAGCTAAGAGTATTAAAAATCCACTTAAAAAAAAAATTCACGTTGCTGCTTGTAAAAAAAATTGTGGTATCAACAAAAACACTCAAATTATCTTGTCGGGTGATAATGGTTTTGTAAACATTTATGATAATTTAAAAAAAGAAATGATCTTAAAAAAATTATCGCCTGACAAAATTTTAAAAAAAAATTTCAGAGATATATAAAATTATGAATTATAAGTATGAAAAAAAAGGAAGTGAAATTTATAAAAAATCTTTTTCAATAATTAGATCTGAAACTAATCTTGATTCATTTTCAAAAGAAGAAGAAAAAATTGTTGTGAGAATGATTCATTCTTCTGGATTAACATCTATAAATAATAAAGTAAAGTTTTCAAAAAGTTTTGCTAAAGTGGCAAAAGAAGCCGTAATCAACGGAGGAAATATAATCTGTGATACAAACATGGTTAAATACGGTATAACGCAAAATAGATTACCATCAAAAAATAAAATTATATGTACTCTCAATAATCAAAGGGTACCTGACATTTCTAAAAGAATTCAAAATACCCGAACTGCTGCTGCTGTAGAATTATGGGAGCCATATCTTAAAGGTTCATTAGTCGCTATAGGTAATGCACCAACATGCTTATTTTATTTTCTTGAAATGCTAGAGAGAAAAAAACTTCCTCTACCAAGCGCCATTATTGCATTTCCTGTTGGTTTTGTAGGAGCATTAGAAAGTAAAGAGATATTATTCAATAAACAGCCATGTGAATGCTGTATTATTGATGGAAGGTTAGGTGGAAGTGCCATGACTGTGGCTGCTATTAATGCTATAGCTTCAGATAAAGAATGAAAAAAGGAAAAATATATGGAGTTGGTTTAGGTCCTGGAGATTCAGAACTCATAACTGTTAAAGCTGAAAAAATAATTCGAAAATCGGAATATTTCTTTTTTTTTAAAAAAAAAGGAAATAAAGGTAGAGCTTTTGAAATTGTAGAGAATATTATTAGAAAAGACGCAATAAAGGTTTCATTAGAGTATCCTGTAACCACTGAAGTACATTTTTCTAGCAAAGAATATAAAGTATTGCTTAATGAGTTTTACGGAAAATGTGTTAAAAAGATACAAATTATATTAAATAAAAATATAGATATTTGTATTCTTTGTGAGGGCGACCCACTGTTTTATGGTTCATTTATTCATTTGTATGAAAAATTAAGAAATAATTTTGAAATTGATATAGTTCCAGGAATAACAGGAATGTCAGGTGCTTGGACAGCTACAAAAATTCCAATGATTTGGGGAAAGCAAATTTTAACAGTACTGATGGGTACACTAGATGAAGAAACATTAAGAAAACATATCAAAATTACTGACGGTTTAGTTATTATGAAAATAGGAAAGAACTTTAAAAAAATTTGTAAAATACTAAAAGATGAAGGAGCTTTCAATAATGCGTATTTGATCTCCAATGCAACAACTTCACTAGAAAAAGTTACAAAATTAAACGAAAATGTTCATAGTTCAGTGCCATATTTTTCAATCATTTTAATTAATAAATTCATGGAAAAAATGTGAAAGGTTCAATAACCATTGTTGGTCTGGGACCAGGGTCAGAAAAATTAATATCTTCCGAAGTTCAAGATGCTATATCAAATGCTTCAGATATTGTTGGTTACAAAAATTACGTTAACCGAATTGCACCAAGAACAGAGCAAAATATTCATTCAAGTGATAATAAGTTTGAGATTTCAAGAGCAGAACTAGCGGTAAAACTTGCACTTGATGGTAAAAGAGTAGTTGTTGTTTCTTCAGGAGATCCAGGTATTTTTGCTATGTCATCAGCATTTTTTGAATATATAGATAAAACAGAAGAAAACGTTGACGATATAGAAATTAATGTGTTGCCTGGTATTAGTTCATTATTAGCTGCATCATCAAGAATAGGTGCTCCTCTGGGTCATGACTTTTGCGTGATAAATCTCAGTGATAACCTTAAACCCTGGAAAATATTGGAAAAAAGGATAATACTAGCTATTCAATCTGATTTTGTAGTAGTTTTCTTTAATCCTCGTTCAAAAGCAAGACCGGATACGTTAAAAAATGCTTTCAAAATTTTTAAAAAGTATAGCCATTGTGACAGGCTTGTTTTTTTTGCTAGATCTGTTTATAGAAAAAATGAAGATCTAAAAATCGTAAAGTTAAGTGAAGCTTCTCATGAAATGGCAGATATGAATACACTTGTTATAATAGGATCAAGCGTTTCAAAGTTAGTAAGTAAAAACAAAACTTTTTTTTATACCCCAAGGTATTATAAACCTTAACCAATCCATTCTAAGACAGAATTAGAATCATATACTTTTTTAATACTTGTTCCTCTGGGTCTTGAAATAACCACAATAGGAATTTGTAGTTCTCTGGCTGCAATGATTTTACTGTACGCTCCCTTCCCACCAGAATTTTTGGTGATAACCATATCGATTTTATATTTCTTAAGTATAGCTATATCCTCGTTTACAAGAAATGGACCTTTAGAAATTATACATTTATAATTTGGAAAAAAAATTAATCTATTTCTCTTTTCAATAAGTCTCAAGAGATAGAAATGATGACTATAATCTTTATAAAAGCCTAAATTTTTCAGACCAATGGCAAGAAAAATTCTTTTAGGATTTCCCGTTAAATAACGGGTTGATTCTTTAAAATTTTTAACTCTTATCCAATTGTCATTTTTGCATTTATACCACGGTTTTCTGGCAAAATTTATTATAGGTATATTCAGTGATCTACAAGCATAAACTGTATTATGACTAATTTTATTAGAGAAAGGATGAGATGCATCAACTACATGAGTTACTTTATTTTTTTCTATGTAATCAATCAATCCATTCTTACCTCCAAATCCACCAATTCTTTTTTTTAATCCTTTCTCAAAAACTTTATTAACAATTCCTGCATAAGATATTATATAATCATAGTTATAATTATGAAATATCTCAGCAAGTTTATTAGCTTCTTGAGTACCTCCAATTATTAGGATTTTTTTAATCATGAATAAACCTTGGATAACTATTATTGGTATTAATCAAGATGATATTAGTACTTTAAATAAACTCGCATTAAAAGCATTATCTGAATCGGAAATCATTATTGGGGCCGATAGACATATAAAAAAATTCGAACTATATAAAAAAAAAATTCATAAGTGGCCAAATCCATTTGAAAAATTGATTTTTGATTTAAAAAAAAATAAAGGAAAAAAGACGGTATTACTAGTATCTGGTAATGCTTTTTGGTTTGGACTTGGAACACGAATTGCCATTGAATTTAGTAGAGAGGAATGGCAATGTTTTCAAGCGCCGTCATCTTTCTCACTTGCTTGTGCAGAAATGGGATGGAATATGGAAAATATTTTATTTTTTGGTCTTCATGCAAAAAAATATGAAGTATTGAGAACATATTTAGCCCCTAAAGTAAAATTTATTATATTGTTAAAAAATGGCGAATCAGTAAAGAGTCTTGGAAACTTTTTTACAAAATTAGGTTTTGGTGAAAGTGATTTTACTATTTTTGAATCTCTTGGTCATGAGGAATATAAAAAAACAGAGACTATTGCAAAAGAAAGTAATATAAAAAATATAAGACATCCGGTATGTGTTGCTATAGATACTAAAGGTTATGGGGAAGTCATTCCAAAAAGTTCAGGCAAACCAGACTATTTTTTTCAAAATGACGGGCTAATAACGAAACAATACATTCGATCGATTACTATATCTGCACTATCTCCAAAACCTTATGAACATTTATGGGATTTAGGGGCTGGAGCTGGTTCAGTATCTATAGAATGGTTATTAAGTGATAAAACAACTGTTGCTACAGCGGTCGAGATGGATAAAAAAAGAGTGAGGCTAATTAAAAAAAACTGTACATTAATGGGAATAAGCAGATTAAATATTTTAAATAATGATATAAATAAAGTAATTCTAAAATTAAAGAAGCCTGATGTAGTTTTTATTGGAGGGGGATTCAATGAAAAAATATTTAAAAAAATATGGAATTTCGTTCCTAAAAACACAAGAATTATTGTAAATAGTGTTACAATTGAAACTGAATCATGTATAACAAAGCTAAGTAATATTTATGGAGGTCAGTTACTTAAAATAGAATTATCAAATACAAAAAAAATCGGTAAAAATAATGTTTGGTCAAATAACTATCCGATTGTTCAGTGGAAAGTAATTAAGTAATAAATAAATGATAGTGTATATCTAAATGACAGTTCATTTCATCGGAGTTGGTCCAGGAGCAGAAGATCTTTTAACTATCAGAGGGAAAAAACTGATTAATAAAAGTCCTATTTGTATGTATGCAGGTTCCCTAATTTCAAAAAAAATATTAAACTTTTGTCCTAAAGATGCAGTCATAAAAAATACTGCCTACATGAATTTAGAACAAATATTAAGCGAATTTAAAAAGGCAGAACAAAAAAAGTTAGATATTTCAAGGCTTCATTCTGGAGATTTATCTATATGGTCAGCTATGGGAGAACAAATTAGAATATTGGAAAGAGAAAACATATCTTACACCGTTACGCCTGGTATTCCTAGTTTTGCTGCAGCCTCTGCAGTTATAGGTAAAGAATTGACTCTACCTGGAATTAGCCAGTCGTTAATCCTTACTAGAACCAGAGGGAGGGCTTCACCAATGCCTGAATCTGAAGAGATTGAAGAAATGGCTAAAACTGGCTCAACAATGGCCATACATTTATCTATTCAAAATCTTGATTATTTAGTAAAAAAACTTATACCCTATTATGGTGAAGATTGTCCTGTAAGTGTTCTTTATAAAGTGAGTCTACCTGAACAAAAGATATATACTGGAACTTTAAAGAACATAGAGAGTTTAATCCCAAAATCTATAAAAAGAACAACATTAATTATTGTGGGGAAAGTATTAGAATCTAATGACTTTATTGATAGCAGTTTATATTCCAAACATTATCAAAGAAGGTTTAAAAAAAAAACTACTGATGAATAAAATGATTGACGTTCCAGGTTTAACTATTTCCGCTCCAAGTTCTGGTTCCGGAAAAACCACATTTACATTAGGTTTACTTAGAGTATTTAAAAATAAAGGTCTTAAAGTTCAACCATATAAAAATGGACCTGATTATATTGATCCAACTTTTCACGAATTTGCATCTGGAAGACAGTCCTACAATCTCGATACTTGGGGAATGAATGAGGGAATGGTTAAAAATAATATTCATATTGCTCAAAGTGCCGATTTGATAATAAACGAAGGATCAATGGGTTTGTACGATGGAGTTTCACATAAAGGGGCAATGGGTTATGGATCAACCGCTGAAATTGCAAAAAAGTTTGGATGGCCAATTATTTTAGTTATTGATACTTCTGGTCAAGCTCAATCTGCTGGTGCAACTGCTATGGGTTTTGCAAAATATCAAAATATCCCTTTTGGGGGAGTTATTTTAAATAATGTAGCTAGTTTGCGTCACGAAAGACTTATAAAAATAGGAATGAAAAACTCTGGAGTACGAGTCCTCGGGAGCCTGCCGAGACAAAAAGAAATTTCGATGCCTGAGAGGCATTTAGGACTTGTGCAAGTGAATGAGCAAGAGCAATTAGAAGAAAAAATAAAGACATTCGCAAATTTAGTTGAAAATAATACGGAGGTGTTAGAAATATATAAGTTAGCAAGAAACAGAAGTTTTCCTATAAAAAAAAATAAGCAGTCGAAACCTCCTGGTCAGAGGATTGCTGTAGCGAAAGATGAAGCTTTTTCTTTTATATATCCTCATGTTATTAATGAGTGGAGGGAACAAGGTGCAGAAATAATTAACTTTTCTCCATTAAATAATGAATCTCCTGAAAAAAATGCAGATTTTATTTGGTTTCCTGGAGGATATCCAGAATTGCATCTTAAAAAAATTTCAAATGCTCACAATACAAAAAAAAGTTTAAAGAAACTTTCGAAAAAAGTGAGGATCCATGGTGAATGTGGCGGATATATGGTTCTAGGTAGAGGGTTAGTTGATCAAAAAGGAAAATTTCACGAAATGTTTGGTTTATTAGGGCTCGTTACGTCATTTGAAAAAAAGAAACTTCACCTAGGTTATAGATTAGCTAAACCTAAATACAATAGTATTAATAAATCAAAAAGTCTAAGAGGGCACGAATTTCACTATTCAACTATCCTAGACCAGCCAGATAATGAACTATACGAGGTTTTTGATGCGAATAACATTAAAGTCAATGAGACAGGTTCTTTTAGAAATAAAGTTAGCGGAACTTTCTTTCATTATTTAAGTGAGTGTAAATAATGAAGAGTTTTGTAAGTTTTGTAAGTTCAGGACCAGGAGATCCGGATTTATTGACTATTAAAGCTTTAAAGAGAATAAAATCTGCTAATGTGATATTGTATGATGACCTTTCTTCTGGTTCAATCTTAGATTTAGTTGGCAAAAAAACAGACCTCATAAGCGTTGGAAAAAGAGCGGGATATAAATCTCCTAAACAAGACGAAGTGTCAAAACTTTTAGTAGAATATGCCAAGAGTGGAAATAGAGTCGTAAGATTAAAATCAGGAGATTGTAGTATTTTTGGAAGACTTGAGGAAGAAATATTAGCGCTCAAAAAAGCAGATATAGAGTATGAAATTATTCCTGGTGTATCGTCAATTTTTGCAGCGATGGCAGAGGCAGGAATTTCACTGACAAGAAGAAAAGAATCTAGAAAAGTACAATTTATAACTGGTCACGACCTAGATGGAAACTTCCCTAAAAATTTAAAAAACAAAAGCTTATCTGATAAAAATACTACTACAGTAGTTTTTATGGCTAAAAAGAATTATTCTGTTTTATTAAATTTTTTAATTTGTGAAGGCTTATCAAAATCTACTCCGGCAATAGTTGCGGTATCTGTTTCTAAGGCAAGTCAAAAAATTTATAAAACGACTATAGAAAAAGCTAAAGACTTTTTAATAAAAGAAAATGTAAAAAATTCACCAACGCTAATTATTTATGGGCCACTGGATATTTCTTCAATAAAATACGATGAGAATTCATGATAAAATTTTTTTTAATAGGTATGGGCACAGGTAATCCGGAACATTTAACTATGGAAGGAATAAAAACTTTAAAAAAAATGGATTTAATTTTATTACCTAAGAAAAATAAGCAGAAAAAAGAATTGTTAAATATTAGAAAGCATATATGTAAAACAATATTAAAAAAAAAAACTATTATTAAAGAATATAATATTCCAAGTAGAAGACAAAAAAAAAATTATAAAGAGTCAGTCAATATTTGGCATCAAAAAATATCAGAAAATATTTTTAAAATAATAAAAAAAAATCATTCAGAAAAAAATAAATTAGGATTTTTGATTTGGGGTGACCCAGCTCTATACGATAGTACTTTGAGGATTATTTCTAATTTGAAAATCAAATATAAATTAAAAATCATATCTGGTATCAGTTCAATTCAAGCATTAACATCTGCTCATTCAATAAGTTTAAACGAAATTGGTGAGTCTGTGTTAGTTACAACTGGAAGAAAATTAAAAGGAGAAATGTTTAAAAATAGTAAGAGTGTTTTGGTATTTTTAGATGGTGAATATTCATTTAAGTTTTTAGATTTAAAACATTATTACATTTGGTGGGGAGCATATTTAGGTATGAAGAAGCAAATATTGATTAAAGGAAGATTGAGTGAAGTATACAAAAAAATAATTTCTAGAAAAAAAAAAGCTCAAACTGTAAATGGTTGGATAATGGATACCTATTTATTAAAAAAAATTGATTAGATTAGCCCCTGCTTCTGAATAAATTTGATTGATTACCGCTTTACCATTTCTAAAATTTTGAACCATTTAAGCTGTAATTTCTTTAGAAAGCGTTTACTGATTGACACATATTCCGTGGTTGCCAGCAAATACTATTGTTTGCATAGATCTAATTGTTGGTCTAACAACATCTCTTCAGTCACAGGAAAAATAGCTAAGTCTTCTAAAATACCTAACAAATTTTTTGGCTTTAGTAGTTCATTCTGACGCTTATTAGCTTTTTTTATTTCTTTGTTTTGAATGGATAAAGTATTTATAGTACTTAATATTTCTGTGTATGATTTTATTTGTTTCAATTTTATCCCTTTATCTTTGTTGGAATACCGCAAACAACAAAATAAACCTGATCACAAACTGAGGCAAGAATTTGATTTGTAGTCCCGGAAGCATCTTGAAATTCTCTTGATAACTTGTTCATTGATATAATTCCTGAGCCAACCTCATTAGTTACCAATATTAAAGGTTGATTATAAGTTGATATAAATTTAGATAACTTTTGGACTTCAATTTTCCAATTTTTTTTCTCATAAAAAATATTATTTAACCAAATAGTAATACAATCAACTAGTACTGGTGATTTTTTATCAATCTTCTTCAATGTATCAATTAAATTTATTTCTGCCTCAAATTCATACCATGAGTTTTTTCTTCTCTTTTTGTGAATTATTATTCTATTATTGATCTCCTCATCAATATTTTTTGCAGTCGCAACATATGATGGTTTTTTACCAAAAGATAGAGATAGTTTTTCTGCAAAAATACTTTTTCCAGACCGGCTTCCACCGGTAATTAATATATTTCTATTCATAAAAAAAATTATAGTATACTATTTTAAAATAACTTATGTATAATAAATTATTAATTGAACCTTATTACCCAATCGAATATGAATAATTTATCTTTTTTATTTATTGTATTGATCCTTCCAAAAGATGTGTTTGCTCATCATCCTCTCAATGGTGAGATTATGGAAAATTTTAATGATGGCTTTCTATCAGGTATTGGACATCCTATTTTAGGTTTGGATCATCTTTTATTTATTATTGGAGTTGGTCTAATCTCGTTTTTATCCAAAAGATTCTTGAACTTTTCATTCACATTCATTGGTGGAACTATTTTGGGCCTAGTGTCAATGATTTGGGGTCTTTACTTACCCTTTTATGAAATTATGATCTCCTTTACCTTATTATTACTAGGTTACTTGATTCTAGCTAGAAGACAGATTAGGTATAATGGCTTATTATTTACATTATTTGGTGTTTTTCATGGTTGGGCTTACGGAGCAATATTTTCTAATGATATAAAATTAAATATTGATGTTTTATTTGGATATTCATTAGGTTTGTTATTAACACAATTAACTATTGTAATTTTGGGTTTCAAACTTTTCAGCTATTTAAATCGCTTCAAATCAAATAATTTTTCGGTGGTTCCGGTTTTTAGTGGAATGATTATAGGCGTTGCTAGCGTAAGTTTATTTGAAATTTTTGAAAGTAGTATACTTTATATATTTAATTAAGGTTAATGAAAAAAATCGGTTTAAATAACGAAATAGTATTTTTAAGACATTTTAAAATAATTGAAGATGAAAAACTCTTTGGGATTAAAGATGTAACCGCTTCAAAAGTCAGTGTAAAAAAAAACTTTCCTTTAAAATTATCTCAAAGGTTTAGTTAATCACTTTGTTAGTCAATCTTTAAGATGTATACAAACTCAAAAAATGATTTGGCCTGAAAAGAAATTTGAGAGAGATAAAAAACCTATTGAGCAAAATTTTGGAGACTTGGAGAGTCAATCTTATTCAAATATTCCTGATATTGGATTTTTAAAAAACGATAACCTATTCAAATTTGAGCCCCTAAAAGGTGAAAGTCACAAAGAGCTTTATGAAAGGGTAACGTTTGCTATATTATGTATTGCAAAAAAATCTCGAAATAAAGGCTCTGCAGTTATTGCGCATGCAAAAACAATAAGATATGCGATTGGCCTTACATTAAAACCACACCGGGATTGTTTAGACAACAATATTAAGAACTTATCAATCACAAATAAGTATCAGCAGGATGACAATTTTTTACTAGTAAATAACGATTTTAATAAAATATAAATTAATGGACAATATCTATATTTTGCTATCTGGGCTATTACTAGAATTTTTTTTTGATTGGCCAAAATTTTTATATAAGAAAATAAAACATCCTATTGTCTGGATAGGAAGTTTAATTAATTTTTTTGATCATCTATTCAATAATTTATCTTACTCATATAATTTGAGAAAATTACTTGGTTTTTTAACTTTATTCCTGTGTATATTTATAAATTTATTTTTTCTTATAATACTGTCCTATCTTGTAAAATATCAAATTTGTCTTGATGTAATTCATATAATTATTGTGTGGAGTATGCTCTCTTCAAGGTCTTTGTACACACATATTAAAAAAGTTGAAAATCAATTAAAAAGAAACAATTTGGTTGAAGCAAGAAATTCGCTTTCACATATTGTGGGGAGAGATACAAAAAAAATGAAAAAAAAAGCAATTATTAGATCTACTTTAGAGAGCCTGTCGGAAAATACCTCCGACGGAATAATAGCACCTATTTTTTGGTATTTTATACTAGGTTTACCTGGTTTAATAACTTATAAAACAATTAATACTCTTGATTCTATGATTGGATATAAGTCTAAGAAGTACCTTGAATTTGGTTTTGCTTCAGCTAAAATTGATGATCTCTTTAACTTTTTTCCTTCAAGATTAACTGGATTAATTTTCGTCATATTATCAAACAAACCATTTACGGCTTTAAATGTAATGATGAGAGATGCCTCGAAAATGAGTTCTCCTAATGCCGGTTGGCCTGAAGCTGCGTTTGCTGGTGCTCTTTCAATTAGACTTGGAGGTCCAAAGTTTTACTTTGGCATAAAAAATAAAGATCAATGGCTAAATCCGGAATGTAAAGATCCAGATGAAAAAAAATTAGATGAAGGTATTAAACTTTATATAAAATTTATTTTTTTAATAATTTTTTTTCTTTTAATATTAATACTATTTAAATTAAACTAATATTTATGTCAGAACACGGTGGTGATTTAGATAAGGCAATACAGTTTTATGGTGGTAAAAAATGTCAGTGGATCGATCTTTCGACTGGTATAAACCCTAACCCCTACCCTATTCCGAAACTAAAGATTACAGATTGGCAGAGATTACCGACTTTAGACGAAATAGAAAGTTTAGAATTTTTAATAAAATCAAAGTTTAAAACTTCCTTAGAGATTGCTCTTGTATCTGGTGCACAAACAGCCATAAATTTCCTTCCATTTTTACTAGATAAAAGAAGCGTAAATATTTTAGTTCCTACATACAATGAATATCAGTTATGTTTTCAAGATGCTGGGTGGAATGTAAGATTAAGTAAAGAATTTAATCAACTTTTTAGCTCTGAAGTTGTAATAATAGTTAATCCCAATAATCCAGACGGAAAAACTCATAAAATAAAAGATCTTATTAATTTATCAAAAAGTGTTGATATATTAATCATAGATGAAAGTTTTATAGATTTATCGGAAAATAAATCAATAATCAGTGAAATAGATTCTGGTATCAAAAATATAATAGTAATTAGATCTTTAGGTAAATTTTTTGGCTTAGCGGGTATGAGACTTGGATTTATTCTTTCGAACTCAAAAATTAATAAAAAATTTAAAAGAAATTTAGGCCCCTGGCCCGTTTCAAAAATGTCCATAAAAATAGCTGAAAGAGCAATCCAGGATAATATTTGGATCCAAAAAACTAGTATGTATCTCAATAATTGGAGTGTATTATTAGATCAATTAATGGAGGTCATAAACTGGAAAATAATTGGTGGAACTAATCTATTCAGACTTTATTCTACTCCAAATTCTGATTTAGCACAAAAATTCCTTGCAGAAAGTTATATTTGGTCTCGTAAGTTTTCATATTCAAAAAAATGGTTGAGACTAGGAATACCATGCATTGAAGATTTTAAAAGGTTAAAGATAATAGTAGAAAGTCTAAAGGTTTAATAACTTTTGCACTTGAATATTTTTACTAATTAAATTAGAGAATTCATCTAAGGCTGAATCTAAATTTTTATCATAATTATAATTAGATTCTATTCCGAAATTTTTTTTTAGAAAAAAAGAACGAAATTGGTTACTCTTAAACATACCGTGGACATAACTGCCCATTACTAAGCCATCCTTAGAAATAGCACCTTCATACCTTCCTTCAATTTTAGAAAAAGGTTTTTTACAATCTGGGCCAATAGTTTCTCCTAAATGGATCTCAAAACCATCAAAAATAAGACCTGATTCTAAATGACAGGCTGAAACTTTAATGGTTTTTTTTTCTCTTTGCATATATGTTGAAACGTTTAAAAAACCCAAACCCTTAATTTTTTTTTGTTTACTTTCAATATTATTTGGGTCATTAACCTCTTTTCCTAAGATTTGAAAGCCTGCACAAATTCCTAAGATAGGCTTGCCTTTTTTTAGATGGTTTTTCAAGTCCAGATCCCAATTATTTTCTTTAATAAAAATAATGTCATCAATTGTCGATTTACTTCCTGGTATAATCACAAAATCTGCATCATTTGGTATTTTCTCTCCACGTTTTAACATTTGGACAGTAATCCCTGGTTCCTGCGCAAGAGGATCTAAATCATCAAAATTTGATATTCTTGAAAGTTGTAAGCATATTATTTTGAAACTATTTTTTTTTGTTTTAAATTTAATATCAAAGGAATCTTCTGCTGGGAATCTGTAACATTTGTCGAAATAAGGCAGTACTCCGTAACCATTCCATTGAGTTTTCTTACAAATAAAATCATAACCTTCTTTAAATAACGAATAATTTCCTCTAAATTTATTTATAATAAAACCTACAACTAATTTTCTATCTTGGATAGATAATACCTCTTTTGTACCCACAATTTGTGCTATTACCCCACCTCTATCTATGTCTCCTATTATAATGACAGGAATTTTCGCTTTAGTGGCAAAACCCATATTTGCAATATCGTTTTTTCTAAGATTAATTTCTGCCGGACTCCCCGCTCCCTCTACTAGCACAAGATCATACTTTTCCTTTAATCTCAAAAAGCTTTGATAAGCTACTTCTAATATTTCCTTTTTATAAAGTTTATAATCAATTGCGTCAATTGTTCTAAAAATCTTGCCATTTAAAATTATTTGACACATCGAATTACTTTGTGGTTTCAAAAGAACTGGATTCATGTCACTGTGAGGTTCAATCCCACAAGAAAATGCCTGAAAAGCCTGAGATCTTCCTATTTCTCCATTATCAATTGTTACAAAAGAATTATTTGACATATTTTGAGGTTTAAACGGAGCTACTGATATTTTTTTTTTCCTTGCTAAACGACACAATCCAGCTACAAAAATACTTTTTCCAACATTAGAACCTGTACCCTGAAACATTATTGCCTTCATTAAATTACCTAAAATTCAATACCTGGTTGAGCTTTGACACCTTTTTTGAACGGATGCTTTAATAATTTCATTTCCGTAACTAAGTCTGCAACACCGATGAGCTTTTTATTGGCTGATCTTCCTGTTAGGACAACATGAGTAAAATATGGTTTATTATCCATTAAAAAATTTATAACATCATCAATATTTAGGTAACCATACTTTAAAGCAATATTTATTTCATCAAGCAAAATAAATTTAATTTTTGCATCTAAGATTAACTCCTTGGCTTTCAACCAACCTTTTTGTGCAGATTTGACATCAGTTTCTCTATTTTGTGTATCCCATGTAAAGCCATCTCCTGAAACAAAAAAAGAACATTCCCTAAAGAATTTTTTTTTCAATAATTTTTTTTCACCAGTCTGCCAATTACCTTTTATAAACTGAACTACAGCACAAGGAATATTATGTGCTATACATCTCATTATCATGCCAAACCCAGAGGAGGACTTTCCTTTTCCATTCCCAGTGTTAACAATAATCAGACCTTTTTTTTTTGTCTTATTTTTCATAATAGAATTTCTAACGGCCTTTACCTTAGCCATTTTTTCTTTATGAATCTTATTTATATCTTTAAAAACCATAAAATATTTTAATCAAAATTTATTTTTTAATAAATAAATTAATTTTAAATAACTTTCCATTAAAAACTAAGGTGTTTGACTTTATAAAATATTTTTGAAGATAATTTTATTAAATTCAAATAAATATAATATATTACATAAAAAACGTATGAAAAACATAATTAAATTTATAATTATTGTCTATAAAGAGTTCTGAACTTTAAATGTAAAGTTTATAACGCACAATTTTTATAACCATACTTTAGAAACTGAGGTAAATAGTTTTTATAAACAATTTTTCTTAATTGAAAACAATATTTTTAATAAAAAAAGAACATATCTCTAAAAATAATAGTAAATTAAATATATTGTTCATATTAATTTATTTAACCTTTAATTTATGAAGAAAAAAATAACTGAAATTATAGAATATTTAGCACTGTTAATTTTTTACTACTTTAGTAAACTGTTAGGTTTAAGAATCTCATCCTTCGCGGGTGGGATTATAATGAGTATTTATGGAATGTTGTCTGAAAAAAATAATGTAGCAATAAAGAATCTTGACAAAATTTTTCCAAACAAAAATGAAAATGAAAAAAAAAAAATAGTCCATAAAATGTGGTTTCATTTTGGAAGAGTTATTGGTGAATACCCTCATTTAGAAAATATAAAAGCTTTAACTAATAAAAATATAAGTATAAGAGGTTTAAATAATCTGATTAATGGATTAGAAAAAAACCGAAATTGTTTATTTTTTTCTGCTCATTTAGGTAATTGGGAATTAACGTCACACCCTTTGACCGAATCGGGATACAATATATCATTTATTTATAGAGCCCCTAATAATAAGTTAGTAGACAATTTGTTAAGGAAAATACGAAAAAAATATGGTGTAAAGTTGATTAAGAAAGGTCCTGAAGGGGCTAAGGATTGTATATCTGTTTTAAAAAGAGAGGGGGGTAATATTGGTATGTTAATTGATCAAAAAATGAATGATGGAATCGAAGCAAAATTTTTCAATTATAAGACAATGACTGCTTCTGCAATTGCCAAATTTTCATTAAAGTATAAATGTCCAATAATACCTGCTGTTTGTGTGAGAAAGAGGGGTGTTCAATTTGAAATTAGTTATTTACCTGAAGTAAGTTATAAAAAGATTGTTAATCTCAAAACAGAGTTAAATATAATGAACTATTTAAATACCTATGTTGAGAAATGGATCAAAGAGTGTCCTGATCAATGGATATGGATTCACAATAGATGGTAATTATATTTTTAAATATTCTAATAGATGGGATACTATATTTTCCTCAACTTCTAACTTTTGAGGCTTCCATAAATTGAGAGATCCACTAAACGATTTAACAATTTTTTTGGTTTCTAAAAATTGAGTAAAGTTTCGATTTTTTTCTTTAAGTATATTCAACTTAAAAATATAAACTGGCTTATGTAGAGATATTGCTTCCGAAATCATTGATATCGAATCCTCTGTTACAATTATAAAATCTGCTTCATTTAATAAAAACCAATATGGGTTTTGCGACTTTTCATCCCAAATAAAAGCTGTTTTAAAATTATTTTTTATAGCGATTTTTATTTCGTTACTTGTTCTTCTTGAAAATAAAAAATATAAATTGTTATTTTGCAAATTAATCATTTGTAAATACATTGTGAATTTATTCAAATCTTCACGTTTAAACTTTATTCTTTTTGTATTTCCTCCAACTAAAATAACTATTTTTTTTTTTTTCGTATCAACTAGATTTGAAAACTTGTCAAGATCAGATTTTCTGATTTTTATTAATTCTGAATTTACTAATGAACCATCAATATATAAAAAATTACTTCCCTTCAATTTTTTATCATGATTAGGAATTATTATTTTATTAAATTCTCCTCTTTTAAAATAGGGATCTAATATGTTAATTATTTTAGCTTGACAAATTCGTTTATATATTAAACAAAGTGGTGCAGCAACCCGTCCACAAGAAACAATGAGTTCTACATTTAAATAATCTAATTTTTTTTTAAAAATTAAAAATTTTAAGAATAAATAATAGAAAATGATAGAGTTTCCAATCCAGTTTTTATAAGACGGACAAAATCTTAAAAAATTAACTTCAAATTTTCTTTTACTTTTTTTTTTTAAACTGTTAGTTAAACCCATAGCCTGATTTTTACTACTAATCTTACCATCGTAAATTATTAAAACTTTATAAGCCATGAGAATATTAATGCGATTAAAATTGTTAAAAAGTCATCAATTTTTTTTTTGTTAGAATATAGAAAAAATATCTATAAATATATGCTAAAAAAATCATAAACATTAGTGAGTACAAATTATCACTAAAAAAATGCCCTCCCATAGCCATTCTACAAAAAGATACAACCACACCGAAAAGAAAGTTTAAAATAAAATATAAATAAAAATCCTTTAAGATTAAAATTCCCACAAAAAATGAAAAAGCTGCAGCAGCCTCACCACCTATCCATGAACAGTTTTTTTTACATTGATCACTGATTCTAAATGGAGGTGAATATTGCTTATCTCCATTAAATTCAACTATTTGAACTGGTCTTGCTCTTCCCCAATTATCTTTAAAATATAGGTTTGCAATTAAACCGCACCCAATTAATGGGCCAATAAGAAAACCAAGTAGAACAAAAAAAAACCTTCTGGTTTTGTATTTATTTTTATATTTTTTTTTTTTTAAATCAATAAGTATATATACCAATATAATAAGCGAGATTATAGGTATGAATATCATGATATATTTTAAAGTTGTTCTAATGGTTTTAATAAAAGTTAATTCCTCAGATAAAAACCTATCTTTAAGATAAAAAAAATTGGATATGGTAATATCAAGATCTGGGTTTGAAGAAAAAATTCCATAAAAAGAGATAAAAAAAAATATATTAAAATATAAAATCCAATATTTTTTTGATGTTTTCATTCTTTTTTTTAAATATCAAAATTTTTGAAGTTATTTTTGATGTTTTTTTGGTTCTAAAAGTTTTAAATATCTTAATCGCAAAACTATGATTGCTATACCTAGGATTAATATTGCAACTGACTCATAGATTAATGTAGAGGGTTCAATATCTTTTTTTTGTAATATAATTAAACGGGATATTGCTGTAATTGCAATTATTATTGGGTAGGTAATCCTTATTTCGTCCTCAAGAAGATATATTCGAATCATTCCCATAACCTCAACATAAATAAATAATAAAAGTAAATCAGCAAGAGTTACACTCATTTGAATAATCATTTTATATATTTCCAGAGAAAATCCCACAAGGCTTCCAACAAAAATAATCGTCATGGCAAAGTATTGAATATATCTAATAATTTGGTGCAGTGGCATAAATACTAATCTATTTTTTTTACTTTATTAAAATTGTTAAAAATTCTGACTAAATAGTCAATTTCATCAGTACTATTATAATAGTGAAAAGAAATCCTTAAAAGAAATTTTTTTTTGATTTTTTTAAAATATAAATTTGATACTTCATGATTTACAACATAGGTATTGATTTTATTTTTTTTTAAGTAATTAAACAATTCTTTAACGCTACCTTTTCTAAGACTTATGGTATTTATAGCCGAAAGATTATTTTCGTTTTCATAAAAATGAACATTATGATTCAAGTTTTTTCTTAAATATTTACTTAATTCAATATTTTTTTCCATTATATTATCTATTCCTTTATTTAAAATATTTTCTACAGCAGTAGTAAAAGCCATTTTTAATGCAGGGGAAAACTCAAAACTTTCTAAAAAGGGTTTATTTTTTTTTAATTTATACTTGTTTTTCGAAGTAACTTTGGCAGATGTCATATCAACAAATAAAGGATCAAGAATAGACCTTATTTTTTTATTTACATATAAAAAACCGGTACCTCTTGGACCATTTAGAAATTTTCTACCAGTTGAAGTTAAAATATCACATTTAAACCTTTTTACATCAATTGGAACTTGACCGGCTGATTGACAAGCATCAATCATAAAGATTGAATTAGGATTTTTCTTTTTTAAAATTTTTCCAATCACCTCAACAGGCATAATATTTCCATTTTGAGAACAAACATGATTTATATTTATTATTCGTGTTTTTTTAGAAATCATATTCTCTAATTCTGAAAAGTTTATTTCTCCTAAATTATTAAGTTTATAAATATTTAAGTTTTTAAAATGGTTTTTTTTTTTTAATAAAGTTAATAAATTGCTTGAGTATTCATTTTCGAAAATCAAAATATCATCATTTTTTTTTAGTGGAATTGAATTTAACACAAAGTTCCACGATAATGTTGAATTTGGCATGAATGAAATTTCAGAGGGTTCAGAATTTATTAATTTTGCTATAACCTTATAGAATTTATCTAATGTAGCTTTACTCTTTTCTTGTAATTCATAACCTCCAAATTTCTTTTCTAAATCCAAATATTTTTTTAAGATTTGAATACTTTTTGTATTCATAAGACTTGCGCCAGCATTATTAAAATGTACAAGTTTCAAAGTTTACTTCACCTTTAATACAAAAATACTAAAAAGATTTTTTTCATCTTTCAAAATCTGCGATATGCGAAAACCTGAATTTTTGGAAAGTTTGCTAAATCCCTCAAGTGTATATTTGTACGAATTTTCAGTATGAATTGATTCACCTTTTTTAAAATTTATAATTTGATTTAATATATTAACACTATGTTTTACTTTACTTATCAAATGCATTTCAATTCTTTTTTCTTTATCGTTAAAAAAAGCGTGATGTTTAAAATTTTTTTTGTCAAGCTTTCCACCAACAATAGAATTGACTGATCTCAAAATATTAGAATTAAAGCGTGCAGTAATTCCTTTAGAGTCATTGTAAGCATTTTCTAAAACCTTTTTTGATTTTATTAAATCCACCCCAATTATCATGTAACTCCCTGAACCTAAAATTAAAGAAAAACTTTTCAGAAGATTCTCTGCTTCTGATGGAATAAAATTACCAATAGTAGATCCGGGAAAAAAACCAATCTTATTATTTTTTTTGTCTAAAATTCCTTTGATTTCGGTTATTTGATTAAAAGCAGCGCATATAGCAGTCACCTTTGTTTTAGGAAAAATCTTTGCAAAATTTTTTGCATTTTTGTACAAAAAATCTTTACTTATATCAATTGGAATATATTCCTTTAAATTTTTTCCCCCATTGATGAGTTTCTTTATTTTTTTATTTGATCCACTTCCAAACTCTATAATTGAAGAGCTCTCAGATAAAAACTGTTTAGTATAGAATTTCTTTTCAAGTATATTGATTTCTGCTTTAGTCGGATAGTACTCTTTTAATTTAGTAATCTTTTCGAACAATTCAGAACCTACATCGTCATAAAAAAACTTAGAATTGATTGTTTTCTGATTTTTGTTAATTAATCCTTTAAGAATAAGAGTTCGGTCATCTTCTTGAGCAGAGGAAAAGTTAAGCAAATTCAAATTTTTCATATATCATTTGCTAGTCTTAATCCTGAGAATTGCCATCTATCTCCAGGATAATAAAAATTACGATATGATGGTCTAATATGATCTATTGGTGTTATGCAACTTCCACCTTTTAATACAAATTGATTACACATAAACTTTCCGTTATATTCAGCAAATTTTTCTCCAAACGGTTGATAATTTTTATATGGAGTATAGTTGCTACTAGTCCATGACCAAAGATCTCCAAAAAAATTGTTTTGTTCTTTTCCACCAATGGGTTCATAAATCGTATTTTCTAAAAAATTACCTTGTTTTTCACTCTTCAAAAGACACAATTCTAATTCAAATTCTGTTGGCAATCTTTTTTTTCTATATCTTGCATATGCATCAGCTTCATAAAAACTTATGTGAGATACTGGTTGATTATTTTTAATTTTACTTAAACCATTTAAAGTAAAATTATACTGATCATCAATCCAATATAAAGGTCTTTCAATTTTGTTTTGTTTTATATAATCCCAACCGTCTGACAACCAAAACTCATGTCTGTTATACCCATCATTACAAATGAAATCTTTCCAGTCCTCATTAGATACTAAATTAGTTTGAATTTGAAAATCCGTTAGTGCAGTCTCTCCTGAAGGAGTTTCATTATCATAGCAAAAACCTCCTCCATTAAATCCATATTTTAAAGTAGTTTTACTAAAATTTTTCCATTCACCTTTTATTCTTTCGTTTTTAATAATAATAAGGTTATTTGAAAAGTTAGGTTTTAAGGGATTGTTAAAAAAAACATTTAATATATCCATTAATATTAATTCTTGATGTTGTTCCTCATGATTAATTCCTAACTGCAAAGCAAACTTATGGTTCAATAAATTATTATTGTTAGAAAAAAAATCTTCAATGTATCTATCTACATAGTCGCGATAATTTATTATGTCTTCTAAAAAAGGTCTACTAACAAAACCTCTTTTATTTTTATCATTATATTCACCCACAGAATTATAATAAGAATTAAATAGATAATTGTAGTTTTTATCGAAAATTTTATAACTCTTTAAATTTTCTTTTAATATAAAATTTTCAAAAAACCATGTAGTGTGAGCCAGATGCCATTTAGTTGGACTCACAAAAGGTTCTGTTTGAATTACTGTATCTTCTGGATAAAGATTTATAATCAAATCTTTTGTTCTCGTTCTAACTTTCTTAAACAATAGTAGTAGATTATTTTCAGTGTGATCTAACATTTAAGCTTTTTTTTAACATAATAAACATTTCTTTTAAATAAAGACAGAAAATTATTACGACTAAAGGAAAAAATGGCATCAAATATCTAGGTGTTGCAATATTTGATATACTAACAACTATCAAGTATACTTGACAAATTAAACATAAGATATTGAAAACATTAAATTTTTCCCATTCACGTCTTAAAATTATTAGAATGCTTCGAATCGAAAACAAAGTAAAAAAAAAGAATGATAATAAAAAAAAACAAAGACCAATAACAAGAAATTCTTTTTTTAAAAACATTAGATCCCCTGATGAATTTTTTAATTTTGATGTTAATGGTAAATTCTCATAATTTTCAGTAAATAATTGTTTTCCTCCTGGAGTCCACAGCGCAAAGTAGTGCCATAAAGATATTTTTATAAACTCTATTGGGTTATTCAAGATAATTTTTGAACCTAACTTTTTTTTGAAATCATCAATATTATCGATGCCTCTTTTAATTTTAAAATCGTTTATTTGTTTATCATATTGATATTGACCTACAACTTCGTAATCAGCTTTTAGATTTGCAATTAAAAAAGGATTTTTTAAGTTTGAAATATAATTATTTACTAATTTTGAGTCATTATTAAAAATAGATAAAAAACTTTTATAAGTTTCGTTGAAATTCTCAGTTTTTAATTTTGAGTTGCCACTTAAAATAAATATTTTACCAGTAATAGATTTTTGAACAACATTACTTCTGTTTTCATAAGTATCAAAATATAATTTATGTTCTAAAATGGGAAGGAAAGCTGAAAAGATAACACATATAAAAAGTTGTTTGATTTTTTTATATTTTATCGAAAAGTAAAAGAACCCTAAAAAGAAAAAAAAAAATATAATAAATCCTATAGATTTTATTGCATAGATTCCTCCAATTATAAAACCAAAAATTGATGAAAGGATATAACTTTTTGATAGTTTTTTTTCCAATATTAATAAAGAAACGGCAAAATTAATAAAACTAAAAAAAATTGCCTCGGTAAGAATAGTTTTTGCGAAAGATATATAATATATGTTAGTAAACAAAAAAAAATAAGTCATAGATATAAAAAATAAATCTTGACCTTTTCTTCTTAGTATAAACAATAATATTATTGAACTAAATGTTAAAAGAAAAATTTGAAAAAAAATTAAATAAATATATTTTTTATTTTCATCATGAAAAAAGTCTATAATAAAAGGATAGATCGAAGTTCTAATAGCATCACCATTAATATACGATAAACTATCTGGCTCATGTAAATTAAATAAAGCTGGAGCATTAATTAACCAAACAAATGCACATAAAAAAAAGCAAGAAAAAATAATAACATCATTTCTAAAATTATCTATTATATGGATCTTCATATCTTATAATATCATCTTCTGAAAGTTTTTCTCCAACTTGTGTTTCGATAATTACTAAGTTTTTTGTCGTTTTATTTTCAATTCTATGTATTGCTTTTTTAGGAATATAAATCGATTGATTTTTTTTTAAAACTATAGTTTTATTATTCAATGTAATATTTGCACTCCCCTCAACTACTGTCCAGTGTTCAGATCTATACATATGTTTTTGCAGTGATAATTTATGTTTCGGTAAAATATGTAATTTTTTTACAATAAAGCTTGGATTTTTTTCTATAATTTTAAAACTTCCCCACGGTCTATATTCAGTAAAACCATAAAAATATTCTCTCGATCGAATTTTTTCTAGCACCTGTTTGACATTGTTACTTTTTTTTTTTGATGAAACTAACAAAGAATTATCTTTACAAACAATTATTAAGTTTGAGATATCATTTATAATGTTACAATCTTGGTCAGATATAATAAGACTATTATTTGAAAATGAGGTTTTTATTTTACCAATTGAGACATTACCATCTTTGTCTTTCTTTTGAGTATTCCATATTGACTTCCAAGAACCGAGGTCACTCCAAGATATATTTAATGGTAATACATTAAAATTTTGTATTTCTTCCAGAATTTCATAATCAAATGATACATTTTTACATTTACCAAAATACCCCTTATTCAATAATAAAAACCCTAAATCAAGTGCAGCGTTTTTTAATGCAAGATTACAATTTCGATAAATATTTAAATTTTTTTTTTTAAACTCTTGAAGCACATAATCTGCCTTTAGTAAAAATATACCACTGTTCCAAAAATAATTTTTTTTTAAAAACATTTTTTGTGCACTATTTAAATTTGGCTTTTCAACAAACTTATCTAATTTAATTTCATTCATCTTGTTAACTTTAGTTTTTATATATCCAAAATCAGTATTAGGTTCTATTGGTCTTAAACCGAAAAGAGTATTTTTTTGTCCAAAATTTTTTAAATAATTTTTAACTTGAGAAAAAAAATTGTTTTCATTTGTTATTAAATGATCAGAGGGAAAAACCATCATTAAATTATTATTTTTTTCCGTTATTTTAAAGGCCGCTACACAAATTGCTGGTGCTGTGTTTCTTCCAACAGGTTCAACTATTATATCTGAAACATTAACGTTTATTGAACTAATTTGTTCTCTTACAATAAATTTTTGCTCAGCTGCACATATGATAATAGGCTTATTAAAAATTTCATTTTTTGTTCTCAGAACTGTTTTTTGAAAAAGAGAAAATTTTGAACCAAATGGTATTTTTAAAAACTGCTTTGGAAATGATTTTCTAGAAATTGGCCATAGTCTTTTTCCAAAACCCCCTGATAAAATTACTGGTGTTATCTTATTCATTCTCATGATCAATATTTTCAAGATACCAACTATAAGTCATTTTTATACCCTCATTTAATTTTATTCTTGGATTCCAACCTAACTTTTTTAATTTTGAGGTATCGAGAAATTTTCTTGGCACTCCGTCAGGAAAACTTTCGTCAAAAACTAATTTTCCAGGAAATTTAATTACTTTTGCTATAAGAGTAGCCAGTTCAAAAATTGTTATTTCTTCACCAGAACCAATGTTGATAGGTGCAGAATCATTATATTTTTTTGTAATAAAAACTAAAGCATCAGCAAGATCTTCTATAAAAACAAACTCTCTTTGTGGGTTGCCTGTTCCCCAAATTATTACTTTATCTTCACCCTTTTTTTTCGCATTATGTATCCTACTAATCAACGCAGGAATTACGTGGCTTGTTTGATTAGAGAAATTGTCTTTAAAACCATACAAATTGTTAGGTTGAACACTTATGAAGTTTGAATCGTATTGTTCTCTATAGAATTTACACATCTCGATGCCAGCAATTTTTGCAACTGCGTAAGCTTTATTGGTTGTTTCTAATTTTCCAGTCAACAACAAATCCTCTTTTATTGGTTTTTCAGAGATAGGATAAACACAAGCTGATCCAAGAAATATTAATTTTTCAACATCGTACATATGAGAGTATTTAATTACGTTTGTTTGAATTTGGAGGTTTTCAGTAATAAATTCAGCAGGTTTTTTTGAATTATATAGTATACCTCCTACCTTTGCTGCAGCAAGAAAAACAACATTTGGTTGATTTATTTTCATCCAATGCTCAACATCTGAATCTCTACACAAATCAAGGTTAGATCTAGATATTGTTAAGAGATCGCATTCCTCTTTTTTTAACCTATTACATAATGAAGAACCAACCATACCGTTGTGTCCAGCAACCCAAACTTTTTTATTCTTTAATGAAAAATCTTTGTACATAATTAATTTTTTAATAGAACGTCTAACATATTTGACTTTTTAACGTTTTTAGATGGAAAGAACTCTAATAACATACTCAAAATTAAAATTATTAAAATGATTTCATTATAAAATCTGTACTTTAATAAAATAAGTGTACCAAATCCAATAATAAAAATATTTGAAAGATGGTTTAAATTGAAAATGTTAAAAAAAAATAATTTAATATTGTATTTGTACATCTGAAAAATAAGTAATGCTAAACAAAAAATTAAAAATATAAAAAATAAAAAAAAATTGTAAAATGCAAAACCAACTATTAAACTTAAAAAAAAAAAAAGTTTTGTATTTAGTTGTTCAATCATATAACTCTTTATATTCACTCAAATAAGATTCTCTTGATATTTCTTTAATGTAAAAAGATGCTATTGTTTTTCTATCAAAGTTGGGTTTGAAAAGTATATTAAACTTGTCTATTTCTATAATATTTTTTATGTTTTCTCTACTATATTTAAAATAATCTCTGACACTTGAAGTGGTTATTACCTTTAAACCTGACATACAATACTCAGCAAATTTTGTAGGGCTAGCGGCAAAATTAGTTGAATCATTATTTCTTATTAAAATTCCGAAGTCAGCTGCATTTAGATAATTATTGACCTGCTCATATAATACAGATTTGATAATAATATTTTTTTCTTTTCCAACTAATTTTTTTGCCTCTTTTATATTTTGTGTCAAAATAATCAACAATGTATTATTGTGAATGGAGTACTGTTTTTTAAAAAAATCTATTGTCTTGTTGAAATTCTGATAACGTTTTAAGCTGCCAGAATAAACAAATACTATTGTCTTTTCTTTAATCTTTAATTCATTTCTATATTTTTTTCTTAAATTTTTTGAATAATAAAAAAGATTTTTACTTGCCGTACTTGGAATAACAAAAATTTTTTTTTTGTGAGTTTTAATATTAAAATCGAGGTATTTTTTTTTAAGATGATTAGACACAAAAATTATTTTTTTAGAAATTTTTCCTGCCATTTTGAATCTATGGTTAAGATAGATTTTCTTTAGATGTTTTAATAAAGGAAGTTTTTCGTAATCTACTTCTGCTGAAGAGTCACCTCTGCAGTCCCATATTAATTTTAAATTAAGTTGTTTTGTCAAATTTTTGCATAAAATAGCACAATAATCAGTCCTAGCGTGAATATAATCGAATTTTTCATTTATTTTTATAATTTTTTTAAATAGTCTTTCTTGATTTTTAAAGTTTAAGAATAAAAGTGCTGGTCTAAATATTTTTAAAAAGTGAACCTTACAATTAATTTTATGTTTAATATTTCTCAAAAATTCTCTTGATTTTGACAATTCTTCTATTGACCAATAGCAAAATACTATTGTAAATTTTGCTATTTTATTTTTTTGAATCAATTCTATATGAGAAAGAACTTGTGATTGAATTACTCCAATAGAAAAATTTTCACTGAGTATAAAGAGAATTTTCTTCAAAATCTTAGTTTATTTTTATTTATCATATTTATTTTACTTAACACTCCATAACTTGAACTTATCTTTAAATTATGTTCAAGAGAAGAATAGTTAATTAATGTATCGTTTACACAAAAATCTTTAATTAATAAACCTTCATTCTTAATTTCTAAATATCTGTAAATAATAATATCTTGCATTTTAAGGCTACCTAAAAATATGTTTTTATTAATATATTCACACTTCCCATCATAGGATTCGAAAAAATAAAATGGATTTTTTATAATTTTTTGGTTTAACATCCCTGAGGTCCTCGGAACAAAATGAGCATTATAACCACGATAAAGAAACCTTAACTTTAAATCATCAGTATAACAAAAACTTCCTGGATCTGTAATTATTGCTTCCTTGTTTATCACTAAATCAATTGATAAATTATCATCATGGTTATGTCCAGAATTGAAAAAATTAATTTTTTTTTTACATATAATGAATAAAGAGATGTCTTTACTTGTAAAACAATAAAGGCCAAATTTATCAAATATATCTTGTTCAATTTCGTCAATATTTATATTTTTGTTAAATTTAATAAAGAAGTTATTTTTGTTAGCTTTTGGTAAATCATTAAACATTTTCTCAAAATTTTTAAACTTATGTTTAGAAAATAAATACTTGGTTATTTTATTTTTTGTTATTTGTAGATGTTTTTTATTTATAAGGGAAAAAAAAAGATTTGAGTTATTCTCAATAGATAAATTTTTATGTAGATATTTTTTCTCGCCAAAAAAATTTACATAATCAAAGGGAAAAAAACAGCCAGAATCATTGTCTCCTACTTGAAGTAAGGTTTCATTATTTCTTATACATTTTGATGAAAAATAGTTAATTTTTTTAAGTTTACGAAAAATTTTTTTCTCATATTTTTTATCAACTTTTTTTGAATACTTTGTTATACTGCTAAATTTATTAAAAAAGCTAAATAATGAAACATAGTTTAAGTTTTTTTCATAATTTTCAATTTTTGAATAAAAATGTAATCCAATTAAAATCATTTCGTTAGAAAATATATGATAAGCTGTTGAACCTTCTTTATTTCCTCCGTCCTCATAAAATTGATTATCTATTTCATTTAATAATTGGTTACATGCAAAAGCCAAAATTTTTTGATTTAAGTCTGACCGGGGTAAAAAATAACTCATAATAATCAAACCAACGATATTAGCTAAGTAATGATTTGATGTATTTAAGTATGACCATTCAAGATTATTTTTAACAAAATATATATGATCCTGAATACTATTTAATAATATTCTTTTTTCTTCTATTTCTAAAATATACTCCGATTCTAAAATGTCTGCAATAACACATAAATTTGCTCCACGAATAGCTACTTCCATTGGACTTTTCCAATTAACACCGAATCCGGGAGGATTTGAAACTATAAAATCAAAGATATGATTTTTTAAAATAGCAAAACTGGTTTTGTTTTTATTTTTGTTTTTTTGTTTTTTTATTTTTAATGCAGAAACATTTAAATGTTGGAGTCTGGAAATTTCCCATGGGAACTTAACATCTTTTTTTTTATTAAAGTTAATATTTATAAATAATGAGTTTTTTTTGTAAGACCAGTAGTAACTATTTTTGGGATCATAATTCCACTTCACAAATTTAATATTTGAGATAGAGTTCGAATCATTAAAACTTTTTCTATAAATATTTCGACAATATTTTTTATTGGAAAAATTAATATTTTTTTCTATCCACAATTCTTTATTTTCGATATGAAAAAATTTATCAATATTAACTCCAAGAATTTGAAAATTATTAAAAAGATTTTTTAAATCGGTATTTTCTTCAATTTTTTTATCTTGGTCATAATCAAAAAGTTTGTTGGTTTTATCAATGTCGATAACATCTTGGGAGTAAGTGCATTTAAAAAAATATAGGATACTATTTAAAAAATTTTTTATTCTTATTGCTAGAGATTTGATAATAAAATCGCTTAACCCTAAAAAGCCATATTTTCCGTATACGAACCTAATTATTTTTATATAAAACATTGTTAATTTTATTTAATTTAAAAATCCATATTGCCGAAAGTTGTAAAGGTAAGTATTCAGGAATTTTTTCGTTGAGTTTTCTCATAAATTCTAGTTTTAAAAAAGTACAGCCTGAAGCATCTGCTCCCATTAATAATCCATTCTTAATAAATTTTGAATTTAATGTACTATACTTAACTAATCTTTTAAATTTTCTTAAAGTAAAGTATTGTATATGACCTGGTTCATAATTAAATTGTATTTTTTCGATCTAATTTTTTTATCAAACAAGTTATACAAAAACCTTAAAGATTTATATATGCTAAATTTATGAATTATAAATTTTTCAATTTCTGTTAGACCACTCCCATTAATTATAGGTCCGAGTATGATTCCATTGGTAATAAATAAACTATACAAAAACTTCAAGGTTTCTTTAGGAAAGGTTAAATGTTCTAAAGCTTCAGAAATCAGTATCACCTTATTTTTTTTATTATATGATTTTATCGAAAAAAATACATTTTTGTAATTTAAAACTTTTTTGGCATAATTAACTGAAGGTTGATGAATATCAAAACCAGTGTATTTTTATTGCTCGTTAAATGAAAATTTCGAAATCGTTTGTATTTTCACAACATAAATCAAGAATGGATAATCTTTTTACTTTTTTTAATTTATTTTCTATTTCTTTCCTAAAAATATAAATTTTTTTTTGGTAGCATAATAATCTTCAATCGGATTATATTTGTAATTCATAGATTTAATTTGTAATAATGATGAAAAATATTTTAAAGTCTTTTATTCCTCCATTTTTGCAAAATATCCTTTTTAGAATACTTTTAATTTTTGTAAAACTTTTTTCAAAATATACATCATCTCAAAAATTTTGGAATAAAAATATTGTTGATTCGCCAAGCAATGGTTTTAAAAATATTGAAAGTTCGCTTAGCCATTTAGAATGGCGAAATAATCAGTATATTGATTCAATTCATCAAATGAAAATGAATCAACTGAATAACAAAATAGTTTTAGATTATGGTTGTGGACCTGGTAATGACATTATAAATATCAATCAATTAAGTAAACCAAAACAGTTAATTGCTGTAGATGTTTCAGAAAATGCAATAAGGTTAGCAAAAAAAAGAGTTGAACTTCACCAGCTAAAAGTCACTTTTTTGAAAATTAATGAAAAAGAAAGAATAAATGATATTGAGGAAGAAAGTATTGATATAATTCAAAGTAACGGGGTATTACACCATATCGAAGATATAGAATTTATTTTTACAGAGTTTTCAAGGATATTAAAAAATAGCGGTAAAATAAGAGTTATGGTCTACAATAGAGATTCAATATGGTTTCATCTTCATGTTGCTTTTGAAATGAAAATTAAAAAAAATATATGGCCAAATTCCTCGTTAGAAGATTTATTTTCAAAAACGACTGACGGTTTTGATTGTCCGATTTCAAAATGTTATAAACCAAAGAATTTTATAAAAATTTGTAAACAAAATAAATTTAATGCTAACCTAGTTGGTGTAAGTATTTCCTTATTTGAAATGTCAAAAATAGCTTTAATGTGGGAAGCACAAAAATCGAAATTACTTAATTCTGAGTCAGTAAATTTTTTAAAAAAAATAGAATTTGATAATAGGGGAATCCCCTACTACAACAAAAATGTTGCTGGTATAAACTCTTACTTTGAATTAACTAAAGAAAGATAAGTTTTTTTTTTTATATAAATTTCCCACCAAATGGCTAAATTTAATAAAAACCAAATTCTTGTATCATTTTTTCTTTTCAACAAAATTTTTCTAATCTCATTTTCATCAAAATAGTCAGTTTCACGAACAAAATTCATAACAGTTTTAACTTCATTGATACCAAGTCCATCCGAGAACCAATCTTTTAATGGCAAACCAAAACCTTGTTTTTTTCTGTTGATAATTGATTCTGGAATTAAACCTTTAACACATTGCTTTAATATATATTTTAGATTTTTATTCTTAAATTTAATTTCCTTTGGTATGTCGATCACCTTTGCTATTAAAATATGATCTAAGAATGGAACTCTTGCTTCAAGGCCACAGGCCATTGACATTTTATCTATTCTCATAAGTAAAAGCTCTGGCAATCTCAATTTAAGATCTATATAGGTCATCCAGTTTTCTAAATTATTATATTTTGCTTTTTTATTAAAACGTTTAAAATAAGGCTCTATTACTTCCCAAGAGCTCCTGTGATTAAATTTTTTTTTCATTTGATTAGATAAAATTCTTTTTTTTTCTGCCTCAGAAAATGCCTCTGCTCCACTCCAAAATATCGGTAAATTATTTAAAGATCGATCTAATAAATCATATGAATATTTGTGGTCAAATTTGAAAAAAATCATTAAGATTTTCAATATTTTTTTTAAAGGTTTAAGAAATAATATATTTTTTAAAACTTTGTTTATCTTTATTGTTCTTGCCCAGTTTGAATAACCAAAGAATAACTCATCAGCTCCTTCACCTACTTGACAAACCTTAACGTTTTTACTTACGGCTAATTGCGAAACATAAAAGATAGGAAAACAGACCGGATCAGAAATTGGTTCATCTTGATGAAAAATCATTTTTTCTATAATTTCAATAAAATGTTTCTTATTGAGTTTTTTTTCATAATGTTTAGAATTGATACTTCGTGATGCTAATTTTGCATACTGCAACTCAGATTTGTATGATTTATAATTTTTGTCATAGCCGATTGAGAATGTTTTAATTCTTTTCTTTGTTAATTTTGAAAATAAAGTTGCATTTGTCGAAGAATCTATACCACCTGATAAAAAAACTCCGACATCAACATCAGAAACTGTTCTAAGTTTAACAGCATTCTTTAACTCCTTATAAATTTTTTCTTTAAAAATTAATTCATCACCAATAAAATTTTCCTTATTTTCAATTGGATCCCAATATTTTTTTTTTGTTAGATTACCATTTTCATCAATTAGTAACCATGATCCTGCTTCTATTTTTTTAATATTTTTAAACATTGTATTTGGCGCAGGGGTACATAAGAATGATAAATAGTGAAATAAACTTTCTTCATCAATTTCAGGTTTGTATGATTTGTCTAATAAAATAGATTTTATTTCAGAAGCAAATATAAAACTTTCATCGTTTTTTTTAAAATACAATGGTTTTATGCCAATTCTATCTCTTACTAACCACAGCTTCTTATCGATATTATCCCAAATTGCAAAAGCAAACATACCTCTTAAATAACTTAAACAATCTGTTTTCCATTCTTTATATGCAAATAATAAGACTTCTGTATCAGAATTAGTTGTATCAAATTTATACCCTTTTTTTTCTAAAATAATTCTTATCTCTTTAAAGTTATAAATTTCTCCATTAAATGTTAGTACATAATCAGTATTAAGGAATGGTTGGTTAGCTTTTTTTGAAACATCTAATATAGAAAGTCTAGTATGTGAGAGTCCTATTTTTTTATTTTTCGAAATCCATATCCCACTAGCATCTGGTCCTCGATGTTTTTGAAATTTATTAATTTTCAACAAAAAGTCTTTTTCGATAAAATTTTCTTTCTTGAATTCGATTTTTCCCCCAATTCCACACATTATAATAATTCCTCAATTTTAAAAGTTAAATCCATAGATTTAATTATTGAATCAAAAGATACATCTTTATTTCCGTGCAAAATAGTATCTAAAAATTTTTTTATAAGAATATCATGACCTTTATTGCTGTATGTAGACGACATCAACTCCTTTCTACCATTTTTGGTTGTTAACATTGCACTTTTAAAATCAACAATTTCAAGAGTTTCATGAGATCCTTGAATTTTAATAAATTCTTTTTTCTTCTCCCCCCCTCCCATAACCGTGTAATTTAGTTTTGCCAAAGAACTATCCTTAAACTCAATTATTACAAAAAAATTATCAGTTTTATGAAATTTCACTTTTTCAAAGTTAAGTGATGAAACGTTAATATTTTTTATTTGTTTATCTATTAAAAATAAAAATAAGTCATAAAAGTGACAAGCCTCTCCAATATTTCTTCCCCCACCTTCTTTTTTGTAAATCCATGAATTATTATCTAATACTTCAGTATTTACATCGTAATTAACTACAACAGGACCGTCTTGCTTATTTACAAAATCTCTCATAATTTTTGCATAATTTGAAAATCTCCGATTAAATCCAGAAAAAAAAATTAATTCTTTTTTTTTATTTAAGAGTTTTTGAATTTCATCAAGTTCATATTTTTTAAGACAAATAGGTTTTTCAACAAAAATATTTTTGTTCTTTTTAATTGCTTTCATTAATATTTCAAAATGAAGATCATGTCTTGTTGTTATAAAAACTGTATCAACTTTTTGATCGTTTAAGATATCCAAATAATTAGTTGAAATATTTTTAATATTAAAATTTTTAGAAAGGTTTATTGCTGATAACGAAGTCTTTGTACATAAGTATTGTAAATTACAAAATTTTTTATATTTTAAAATATTTGGAATAATAACCTCACTTGCAAAGTTACCAGCTCCAATTACTGCACAATTAATAATTTTTTTATCATTTTTTATTTTCTGTTTTATAATTGTCTGAGTTAATCTTTTGGTTATTTTTTTATATGTAAATACAGCCGATAATGGTCTTTTTTCAGTCTTAAGAAGTTGGTACAGTTCTTTTGCCTTTTGAATGGGCTGTGAAAATTGAACAAGATTCTTTAAATTAATCTGTTTATTTTCAATCATTTTTACATATGCACGCATATTCCTATTCATAGTCCATCTTACAAAACCAATTGGGTAATCGATGCCTGATAACTCGTAATCTGAATCATATCTTCCTGGCCCATAGGAAGTTGAAATTTTAAAATCTATTTCTTTTTTATATATATCCTCTCTATCAATTGATAAGCCCACATCACCAACTAAGATAACTCTTGATCTTTTTCTACATAATTGGAAGGTTTCTTTAAGGATTAAGCTTGATTTATTTGAAGCTGTAATAATTGCTCCATCAAAACCGATGTTTCTAATTTCATTTGAAACTGATTTTTTCAATGACTTGAAATTGTTGTATATATTTTCAAATCCATTTTCTTTCGCTTTTTTTAGATAATCTAAATTAGGTTCAATTGCGTAAACATCAACTCCACAGTTTCTTAATATTTGAATTGTTATTTGTCCAATTAAACCCAAGCCGACCACAAGAAAAGATTCGCCAATCGTTGGATTTGATCTGCGTACACCATTTAATGCAATTGCTCCAATTGACACAGTAGAACAGTGAAAAAGATGATCTTTTTTATTAACTTTTACAAGTAAATTTTTGGGAACAATAATTTTTTCTGCGTGGGATGCAATCCCTCCTCCACTGCATGCAACGAAATCTCCTTTTTTAATATTGTTTATATTTTCTCCAACCTCTAGAACTTCACCAGAGGATGAATATCCAATTTCGTAAAGTTGATTTAATTTTTTGTCAACAAGTCTTTTGGTTTTATTAAAGCCAACATCTGAAATAACATTTAAAAACTTTTTAAGTACTTCTGGTTTATCTATTACTTTCTTTAGTAATGTTTTGTTGATTGATAATAAACTATTTAGTTCGGTTCCAATAGAAACACAAGAAAAACTATTAGAAACTAAAACTGTATTCTCAGAAATTTTCGGATCTGGAACTTCTTCAACTGCAATGCCATTTTTTGAAAGAAAAACTTGCTTCATATTTTCATACCATTTTTAAAAAGAAAAACTTGCTTCATATTTTCATACAATTTTCACAAAGAATATTTAAAAAACTTTATAAATTGATTCTTTAATTTTAGATTAATCATTTTCATTACAAACAAATGCCCAATTTTTTTTCTAGCTGCTGAAATAAAAAAACTTCAGCTAGACTTAAAATAAAAATTGGAATAACAGATATTAAATATAAAGGCATTTTAGCTGACCAACTATATTTATAATAATTTATAGAATTCGTATCAAAATTTGAAGCCAAAATCAAAAGATTAGATTTACTGAACAATGAAAAAAAATCATCATCACCAAATTTGTTTGATTTAAAAATTATGCAAAATGTTTTGGGAATTTTTGCCTACATGCTTTTAATTGACTCTCAGGTAAAAATATTTCGAATTTGACATCTATATTTTGTCTATATTAAGCAATGACTGCATGTGAATTTTTACCAATGAATATATTTGAGTACTTTTATAAACTGAACTTATATATGTAACTATTTTTTTCTTATTAAAATTACTAATTTTTTTTAACAAGAGAATTATAAATAACTTTAAACGCTTTATTAAATTTTTAAGGTAAACTTGTGACATTTTATGTTTAATTGCAATCCTTGTTAATGTAACTTTAATGCAGTATTTTAAAAGTTTTTCATTTTCTTTTTCATTTAGCAAAGTATCGCTAACCCAATTATCCATAAAATGAATTACTAATCGATAACCAAGACACTGATGAACATTTTTTAATATTATACGTCAATTCTCTGCTCCTAAAAATGGTTTCTCTGCTCCTAAAAATGGTATAGATAATATCTGGATTAAACTCTTTAATAGATTCTTTATAAAAAAATTAATTTCAACAGAATTATTAATTTAATTTTTCTTTACAAAAAATAATATAGATTTTAAAAAGTCTTTAAATTTATTTGGAATAAATTTAACCAACCATATTCAAAAGTTTATTTCTATTTTTTAAGCATTTTAACAAACCAAAATTTTTGCCATCAAACATTGTATTCTCATGTGTAATTACAGTTTGCTTCTTTGGGGGATCCATCAAAAAAATTTTTAAATAAAGGGCCACCTCAAGAATTTGAATTAAAACTAAATTCACTTAGAATAAATACCTTTGGAAATCGCATTTTTGTATTTTTTCTAAAATTATTTCTATTCTATTAGCTGTTTGTCCATCCCATTTTTCAATTTTTACTTTCTTTTTTTTCACTTTTTTTACCTTATTAACTACGTTTGTTACGTTAACTAAACAATTTGTTCCATCAGAAATCGTAATTGGTCTTTCTGTATTCTTTCTTAATGTAAAGCAAGGAATTCCTAAAAAAGTTGATTCTTCTTGGACTCCTCCTGAGTCAGTAATAATTAATTGCGATTTATTTAGATACATTAAAAATCTATGGTAACCGAAGGATTCATATAATTTAAGATTTTTAATAGAATTTAACTTTTTAAGTAATTTAAACCTTTCTAAGGATTTTTTAGTTCGAGGATGTATGGGAAAAACTAAAGCAATAGTCTTCGATATTTCTTCAATTTTTTCAATTATTTGCAAAAGGTTTTTTTTGTAATCAACATTTTCAGGCCTATGTAATGTTATTAGCCCAAACTTTTGAAAATTAACTTTAAAATTTTGATTTTTTTTTAAAATTAGTTTGAGACTATCAACCATTATATTTCCTACAAAAAAAATATTTTTTTTTATATTCTCACGTCTTAAGTTTTTTTCCTCGTTTCTTGTAGGAATAAAATAATAATCAGATATTGAATCAGTTAGTCTTCTATTAATTTCTTCAGGCAAACAATCATCATAACATCTCAAACCAGCTTCAACGTGAGCTATTTTAATTCCCATTTTCTTAGCGGTTAAAGCAGTTGCTAAAGTTGAATTCACATCACCAAAAACAATCACCAAATCAGGTGTGTTTTTATTTATGTATTTTTCATACCTAGACATAATTTTAGAAAACTGTGCATTACTTGAAGATGATCTAGCATTTAAATTTATATCCGGTAATCGCAAACCTAAATCATCTAATATTTTGTCATACAATTTATTATTGTAATGTTGTCCGGTATTTACAAATGTGGTTTCAAAATTTTTATTTTTATCTAATAATTTTAAAAGTGGTGCAATTTTTATAAAATTTGGTCTTGCACCTCCTATCAAATGTAATTTTAACTTTGAAGTTTTCACAATTTATTTTTCCAATCCTGAAACCAAATTTGAAAAACTAAAAAATTCCATAAAAGGAATTGCCAATTCCTTTTTCCACTAATATGTTCTTTCCATTTTTCTCTATATTCTGCAATTTTAAAAATATTTTGATGTTTAACTTCTTTAGAAAAAATTAAATCTTCAATCAAAAAATTAAGTTCGGTTGTTAAAATTTTATCTAATGGTATACCAAAACCCATTTTGGGTCTGTTAAATAATTTTTCAGGAATATGTTTATTTAATATTTTTTTAAGTATGATTTTTCCTTCATTTTTCTTTATTTTTTGATCTAATTTTAGTCTCCATGAGTTTTTTACTACATTGTTATCTAAAAATGGTACTCTTACTTCTAGAGAATTATACATGGAAGCCCTATCAACTTTTGTGAGAATATCATCTGGCAAATATGTAAGTGTATCAATTAACTGCATTCTTTCAATGATATTTGGAAAAAGTTTCTCAATATCTTTATTAAATAAATTATTTTTTTTTTCTCTTGAAGAATTTACATATTTTAAAGGATCTTCTACATTACTTATAATTCTTTTATGAAATGAAGTCTCATCAGGATTTATGATTAAATTTGAAAGTTTAATTAATTTGTCACCAAATTGCTTTCCACCATATTGATTGGGAACTAAGTAACCAATAAAATTCCAAAATTTATTAGGTATAAAAGTTATCAGTTTTAAAATAATAAATTTAAATAATGAGGGTTGATCGTAAATTAATTTTTTATACCTTTCTGCCAGGAAATATCTATAATATCCACCAAAAAGTTCATCACCCCCATCACCTGATAGAGCAACTTTAACTTTCTTTTTTGTAATTTGTGATAGTAGAAGTGTTGGTAGTTGTGATGAGTCTGCGAAAGGCTCATCATAAATAGTTCCTAAACTATTTATTAAATTTTTTAGTATTGAATATTCAAAATACTCCTCGTGATGACAAGTGCTTAAAGCATTAGCAATTTTTTTTGCATAGATTGCCTCATCAAATTCGGTGTCATTAAAACCAATTGTGAATGTCTGTATTTTTTTTTTTGAATTTTTTTGAGCTAAACAAGCTATTAGTGAACTATCTATTCCACCAGATAAAAAAACTCCCAGTGGAACATCCGATCTCATTTGAGTCTTGACTGAAAAATCTAAATCATTTTCAATTAATTCTTCATTGACGAAAGATTTTTTTTTATTCTGATTTATAATTACTCTTTTTAGAGACCAATATTCCCTAATATTTATTTTTCCAGTTTGATTTATTACTAAAAAAGTCCCTGGTTCAATTTTTGAAATTTTTTTAAAGATCGAATGTGGAGTTGGAATATAATTTAATCTAACAAAACTCGAAATTGATTCATAATCAAGGTCAAATTTAATCCACGGTAAGACTTTGAGTGCCTTAAGTTCAGAGGCAAAAGCAAAATCATTTTTATTGAAATACCAAAATAATGGTTTTATTCCTAATCTATCTCGGACTAAAAAAAGTTTTTTTTGTACTTTATCCCATAATGAAAATGCAAACATACCATTAAATATTTGTAAAGACTTTTCAAGACCCCATTGAGTTATAGCTTCTAGAATTATCGCAGTATCTGAATTTGTTTCCAACAACCGATGTTGAAAATTTAATTTTTTTTTTATCTCTAAATAATTATAAATCTCACCATTATATACAAGAACATATCTTCTATTACTTGAGGTCATCGGTTGATTTCCTGAAGTTGAAAGATCAATAATTGATAATCTTCTATGCGATAGAGACAAACCTATTTTTTTATCTACCCAAACCCCAAAAGAATCTGGTCCTCTTTTTATGAGTTTTTTACTCATATTTAAACCATAAAATTTTAAATCATCATCTCCAAGATTTTTTGAAAATTTAAGAAAGCCAGCTATACCACACATATATAAGACAAAGATTAGTAATTAAAAAATAATTTTAAGATTATTATTTTTTGTTAAATAATTTTTTATTAGAAATTTGAGATTTATGTTAAATTCTTTCTTTTGACAAAATTTTACATCTAACTTTTTGAGGTCTTCATAAGTTTTTCTAAGTAAGCGCATGTATGGCAAATAAATTAATTTGTACGTTTCTTTATCAACTTTAAAATTTTCGCTATAAATTTTGTAAATATACTTATTATAAATTTTCAAACCTTGCATATGATAAAAAATAAGTTCATTCAATTTTTCTTTCCGAAACACTAGTACGTTATAATCGTTTGTTATATTCCATGGAGCTACATTAATTCCGCTGAAAGAACAATTATTAACTTTTTTAAATTTTATTGGAAATTCATTTAAATATTTTTGATCTGCATAAGTTTTCCTAGTCACATATGCAGAACATTTTTGTTTGCACTTTTTTTGCCACCAATTTAAAGCTAACTTTGAATTAGAGTTCTGTTTGAAAGCTATAAAGCCAGCATTGTATTCTCCAACTTTTTTTGTTAAAGCCCAAAATTCTTTATTTGATGGATTGTGAGAAGTTATCAAGATATCATAATCGTCATTTAATGAATTTTTAAAGTCTTTAAACACCATTGAGTCTGAATCTAGATAAACTGCCCATTTAGTATTGATGAATTTTTTAAAAATATATAAAAGACAAATTGGTTTTAAAGTCCAACAAAATTCATTAATTTTTCGCTTTTCTCTTAATTTTGATAAAACCCTATTTTCAAAACTATTTGTGTTAATTAATTTTAATTTACTTGATTTGTAATTTTTTAAAACATCATAGGACTCATCATCAATACAAAAAATAATAAATTTATCCATTTTTAGAAAAGGAGACATACTTCTAAATAATGTTAATCCTCTGAGCACATAATCTTGATTTATAATTGTACAAAAAATGTTCATTTCTTTTTTTCCCAATTAATTGCAGTGTTTAAAATTGTATTTAAATCAGAACAAATTGGTCTCCATCCTAGAGTTTCTTTTGCTTTTTTAATTGATGCAACCAAACAGTCTGCATCACCTCTTCTTCTGGGTAAGAACGAAAATTTTACTTTTTTACTTAGAAAAGATTCAATTTTGTTTACAATTTCTAATATTGAATAACCAGTTCCTGAACCAATATTAAAATCATCACTTTTTTTTTTATTTAATAGATGTTGAACTGCTAGAAAGTGAGCATCAGCAATATCATTTACATGAACAAAATCTCTAACACATGTACCGTCGTGAGTTTTGTAATCATTACCATAAATTTGTAAATTTTTATTATTAATAACTGATTTTATTATTTGTGGAATTATTCTTTTGTGATTTTCATTTGATTCTCCAATCTCATTATTTAAGTCAGCACCTGCAGCGTTAAAATATCTCAAAATAACATACTCTATATTATTTTCTTGTTGGGCACTTTTTATTATATTTTCGCATACCATTTTTGAAAATGCATATGGACTTAATGGATTCATGATTCGATTTTCACTAATATTAGAACTTGATATATTACCAAATGTAGAGCAACTTGAAGAAAAAATTATGTTATTTAAATTATACTTCTTAACTGCTTTTATTAAATTAATTGTTGTTTTAATATTGTTTTCATAATACGAAAAAGGTTTTAAATTTGACTCACCAATATCTGCGAAAGCAGCTAAATGAATTATAGAAATTGGATTGATTTTTTTAAGGCTATTTTCTAAATAGTTAATATCAAGAAGATCTCCAATTAAAAGTTCACCCCATTTTACAGCCCATTTATTCCCTCTGGATAAATTATCTAAGCAATAAATATTGAAACCATTGTTGCTTAATTTTTTACAAACATGACTTCCAATATATCCAGCTCCACCAGTTATAAAAATATTTTTATTTTTCATTAAATATAAAACTATAGATATTTAACTTATTAAATCTTCTTCTTTTGTTTTTAACCATTTACTTAATTTAACAACATCTTCTGAATCTATTAAAAACCTAGATTTATTAATTCTGACATCTAATTTAGCATCTTTAGTTTTAAGGTATTTGAATTTGATTGCTTTTGTTTTTAGCTGTTTAGATATCAGAGTAGCATAAGCAAATTTAGTTGCTATATCAATTTTTTTTTTTGAATATTTTTTATATTTAATAATATTTTTAAGTTTTAAAAAATACTCAGCTTTAGAATCAGAATCGATTGTGAAACCTAAATTATCATATCTTCCAGTACCTGCAGTTATAACTGGAATTCCAAAACAAGCTGCTTCAATCCCAACAGTACCTCTTACAGTTATGCAATAGTCGATAAATTTATACAAAGATAAAGTTGACTCATTAGAGGAGGGTTTAATAATCTTTATATACGATGGTATGGTTCCAAAAAAACTTTTAATGGTATCAATCTCAGAAAAAGATTTATTATCTCTGATATTCTTTACTTCGTTAGCTGGGTGACATTTTATGATCCAATTAATAGGTTTAATTTGTTTTATATAATTTATTGTTTTAATTAACCAGTCCTCATAATTTAGGAAAATATCTTTACCATAAAATAAGGTTGCATCGTACAAAATATGGGTGAAGATTATAGCTATTGGGTAATTAGGATTAAGATTATATTTTTTTATAAATTGCTCTTTTGATATTTTTTTTTTAAAAAAAGATGTCCCTACTTCGTCATACCATTCTCCGTTTTGGTAGCAATATCTCAGTTCTTTTTTAACCAACTTATTAATTGAGGTATTAATTTTATTACTATTTATTAATTTATTTAAATAATCACTGGATACCGAAAATGGATGTTGCGTTTTGTTTCTATCATTGAATCTTTTATAATTTAGAATTCCACTTTTATGTCCTGCATGAAACTCAATTACGTCAATTTTATAATTTATTGCTACATCAAAAAAAATTCCATCAGGTAAATATCCTCTGTCTTCAAAGAAAAACTTTTCAGGATTATGTAGTTTTATCATTTTGATTGCAAATTCAACATTTTTAATTGCACTTGTCATATATTTAATAACAGATTTTTTAAACTCATTTCTATAATCAATACTTCCTTTTTTTTCTTTTCTTAACTTAGTTGATGTAATTAATTTTAAAATATTTATATCTTTATATTTAACTATTCCCTTAAAGTTATTGTTCTTGAAATCAAGATATAATTGTTCTGATATTTTGTTTGTTCCTAAAAATGGTTGATAAAAAAAAATAAAATCACTTATACCTAATTTCTTGTAGGCTAACTGGATGGACCATGTTGGTGTTGAAAGAAAAATTATGATTTCGTTGTTATTCTTTAAGCATGCTAAAATTTGGGGGATTTGCATCAAAATATTGGAAATATTTGATCTACCCATCATAAAAATTTTTTTTTTTTTAAATTTGTACTGCGTATTAGGCAGTTCAAAAGTTTCAATTCTGGCTTTGATTTCTCTATAAATACTAAGATTTTTTTTCACATACTTTGGATTAAAAAAGTCGTTTAAATAATATAATTGTTTCAGAATAAAATGCATAAAATTAATTAAACTTTATTTTTTTAGAAAAATATTTTTGTGAAGTATTTTAACCATTAAGAAATCTTCTTCTGAATTTATATCAAGAGATTCTGTATTACTAACCAAATATGGAAAGGTGTTTTTACTCACAATTTTTTTTTCTTTTAAAAAAAAATCATTTTTTAATATGTACACTACACCTACTTCATAAAACAATGGTTCCCTTTCTTGTCTTCTTCTGAAGATTTTTTTCTGAATAGGTGTGAATTTATTTTTTTTTATACTGGCCAAAAGTTTATCCGTTTTTGCTACCGTCATTAAAGATTCAAGATTTTGATTTTGTAGGATATTAAAAGCGTCTATAATTGTTTTTTTTTTACGAAGAGGTGTTGTTGGTTCAAAAATAAAAATATAATCAAAATATTTTTTTTTTTTAGATAGTTCACTTATTACATGAATTATACACTCTTCTGTAGAACTTGTATCTAAAGATAAGTTAGCTGGTCTTAACATAAAATTAAAGTTATTATCTTGAGAAATTTTTCTTATTCTTTCGCTATCTGAGGATATTACAGCATAATCAATAAAAGTTAATGATTTAACAAACTCAATAGTCCAAAGTACTAAGGGTTTTCCATTAAAAATTTTAAAATTCTTACCTTCAACACCTTTTGAATTTTGTCTTGCAGGAATTATTGCGATTGATTTGGAAACCATTAAAAGTTTATTTTGTAAATTTTCTTAAACTTAATCATTAACAAATAAAATCAATCTCAGGCTTTTTTACCAGTTTTGATTATAGTTTTTATTGGTTGAAATTCTAATAATACCCTCCTGTAAAGAAATTCTTGGCTCAAACCCTAGTTCTTTTTTTGCCAAAGTAGTATCGCAATATCTTTTAAAAATCTCCCTATTAAAACTTCTATCGCTTGAACTAAAAGGGATATTTTTTATTCTAATATTTGGTTTTTTTAGAACATTTATAGCTATTTCTGCTGCTCTGTTCAAGCTAAACACTTGCTTGCTATTACCTATATTGTAAACTTTATTTTTGGATTTATTTGTCTCAATTATTTTCAAAAGCGCATTACAACTGTCTTCCACATGGCAAAAAGATCTTTCTTGGAGTCCATCTCCATAGATCTCTGGAGATTGATTATCCATAATCTTTCTAACAACCCTAGTCAAAAAAAATTGACTAACTTGATTTTCTCCATAGGTATTAAAAAAACGGACAATTGTATAATTTAAATTTGGATTTAATTGATTATATCCTTTGACATACTCTTCACCAGCCAATTTTGTTACAGCATAAACAGTTTTTCCTTGCGTTTCAGAAAGCTCATTTATCGGGTTGCATCTTGGTTCACCATACACCTCAGAGGAAGATGCAAATATTATGTGCTTTACATCCGCAAAAAGAGATGCTTGTAGTACATTTTCAGTTCCACATACATTTATTTCAAGACATTTTAGCTTTTGTTCTTCAGTTCTCTGAACACCCAACATAGCAGCTAAATGAAAAACAATTTCTACATTCTCCATTGCACTGTTTAATGCCGATCTATCTAAAATCGAACCAGGAAAAAAATTAAATTTTCTGTTATGAGAAAATTCCTTAAATTTGTTTTCGTTTCTTTTAATCTGTTCATGTAGATCAAAACAGATCACATTAAATTTCTTGCGTAAAAGTTGCCTACATAAATCAATTCCAATAAGACCAGCACCACCTGTTATTAAAATCTTTTTCATTTGATTAAATATTCTTCATTTAATATTTTTGTAATTGACTCTTTTATATGCATAAATTTACTGAAATCAAAATATTTAATAATTTTTGAGTTATTGGAACATGATCTAATTATATCACCTTGTCTTTTATCCTGAAATGTAGGAGAGTCAAATGAAAATTTTAAATTCAGGTCTTCCATCACAGATTTCATTTCATAAAATAAATCCAATATACTCAATTCTCTACCTGAGCCAACATTAAAAATTTCAAACAAATAACTATTTTCTTTCAAAATTATTCTTTCAATTAGTCTTGAAAGATCCATCACGTCAATAAAATCTCTTGTCGCTTTTCCGTCACCAAATACTTTAGGCACATCATTGTTTAAAAAAGAACTTATCCATCTCGGTATTACTGCACCGTAGTAACTATTCTTTGATTGCCATGGGCCAACTACGTTAAAAAATCTTAAACCAGTTATTTTTAAATTTTTATGTAAATTAATAAACATTTTACCGTAAATTTCATTCGTAACCTTTGATACCGCATATGGACTTTGGGGATTAAGAATATGATTTTCCTTGAGAGGAAGATTTTTACTGTTACCATAAACTGAACAACTAGATGCAAAAATTACATCTGATACATTATTTTCAAGTGCACAATCTAAAATATTAAGAAATCCTTGAGAATTTATTGAATCATTTTCCATCATATTATAAATTGACTTTTGAACAGACACTTGCCCTGCTAAATTTATAATAATTTTACAGTTTTGAGAAATTTCTTTTAGTAATTTTTTATTTCTAATATCTCCTTCAAAAAATTCAAAATTACTGTTAAATTTTTTTTTTAATAAGTTAGTTTTTTTTTTAGTGCCAGAAAAGTAATTATCTAATCCGAACACTCTATAGTTTTTTTTCAATAGATAATTGCAAAGATTAAAACCAATAAAACCAGCTGATCCTGTCACTAAAATATTCATCAATAAACTGTTTTTTTATCTAATAATTTTTTGTCTAGTGATATTTTCTCTAAAATCTTACAAATTCGTTTACCACTTTTTCCGTCTCCATACAGATTCTCAACATTTAAACAAATATCTCTGAAATTTGGATTTAGAACTTTTTTTATTGCTAGCCTTATAGAGTTAAAACTATAGCTACAATTCACAATATTCTTTGATTGCGGTCTTCCTCTTTGTCTAATACCCACATTGATAACTGGCTTTTTAAACGATGGTGCCTCAAGTATACCTGCAGAAGAATTTCCTATGAGGAATGTGCAATTTTTCAATAAATTCAAAAATAATTCTCTTCTAATATTTCTAAATACCTTTAATTTTTTTAATTTATAAGAATTTATAACACTAAGAATTTTATCCGAACCAAGATCAGTATTAGGAAATATACAAATTACATTTGAGTCAAGAGCAAAACAGTTCTTTAAAATATTATTCATATATTCACCAACTAGGTCTATCTCTGTCATTATTGGATGAAAAATTACAAGTATAAAATCCTTAGAAACGAATTTTTTTGTAGATAGATTCTTAAACTCATATTTTTCTGAATCTTCATTAATATTATCGAGTTGAGGCGCGCCTGTATCGAATATTCTGAATCTTTGTTCTCCTAAATTTTCTAATCTTTTTTTAGAATCTTCACACGATGCGAAATGAATATGAGCTAACTTAGCAATCGCATATCGGGCTGCATCATCAATATGACCAGATTTATCCCCAGCTTGAACATGAGCTACAGGAAAATTCATATAAACAGCCGATATACAAACTGATAAACTTTCAATTCTATCCCCAAATATTAAAACTATGTCAGGCTTAATTCTATGTATTATTTTAGAGAACTTTGAAATAGCTATACCCATATTATAAGACCATAGAGGACTTTTTTTAGTTATTTCAAATTTTACTTTTTCATCTATACTAATTTTATCACTAATAATTTCGTTAATAGATCTGCCAAATTTACTTGATAAGTGGCTACCTGTCAGCAAGGTCTTAAAGGATAAATTAGGAAAATCTTTTATAGCTTTAATAACATTTTTTGAATAACCATAAGTGGCTCTTGATTCTAATGTAAATAAAATCTTCCTCTTCTTCATTCAATATCAGACCATTTTACTTGCTTATTAACACTTATTTTTTTACGTGCTTTTTGACCCAGAACTTGATCAAGCGATTTTGCAGGAACAACATTATTCCCTGGACTTGGCCTTTTTACTGATATGTTTGAATTTGAAAAATTCTCTCCTTTCTTAATATTTTTTATACTTACAACACTCTCCCTGGCCCAGGACAAAATTTCTTTTTCTTCGTTATTAATAATTTTTTTACTACCCATAGATTTATAAACTGCATTACAACCATTAACTAATTCTTTTAATTCTTCAGGATTTATCGAAGATTTATGATCAGGACCTTCCATAGTTTTGTCTAATGTAAAATGTTTTTCAATTATGCATGCACCTTGCCCAACTGCAGCCAATGATGTGTATATCGTCGGTGTATGATCCGATAGTCCAATCGGAATATCAAAGAGTTCAATATATTTTTTTATTAAACCAAGATTCATTATTTCATAAGGACAGGGATATGCTGAAACACAGTGCATCAAAGCAAAAGAAACTTTCAATTTTTTTAATAATTTATATGTTTCTTTAACCTCAAACATTTCTGTCATACCACTAGAAATAATCATCGGTTTTTTTTTACTAGCTATGTGTTTTTGCAAAGGCAAATTAGTATATTCTCCAGATCCAACCTTGATTGCTTGCACTCCTATTTCATTTACAAGTTGATCGCATGACTTAAAAGAAAATGGAGTACATAAAAAATCAATTTTTAAATTTTCACTTAAAACCTTTAGTTTTTTTAATTGTTCGATACTTAAATTGGTTGAATCTAAAGCCTCATAAAGACTTTTTTTACCAAAATTCTTTGAAATTGGTGTTTCCATAAGCATTTCATCTTCCAAAACATGTATTTGAAATTTTACAGCATCACATCCAGAAACTTTGCAAATATGTACCATTTCTGAAGCTAAATCGAAGTTTCCCTGATGATTAATACAGGCCTCAGCAATAATGTAGGGTTTACTGAAATTTTTTATTACTTTTTTTCCTATTTTTATACTTTTCATGTCATGATATTAACATATTTGCTAATTTTTAAATAAATTTTTTGCTTAAAAAGTTTTAAGTTTTGAAAAATTAATTTCATCTTCAATATTTTCAACGTGAACACATTTTCCAAAGCTTTTTTTGAAAATATCAGCTAACGGTTTATTAGTATCAAAATTATTTTCATTAATTTCAATTCTTTTTATTTCATTGACTTGAGAAAAGTCGAATTTTTTTATTATGTATTTGTTATTTTTAAGTAAAATGATGGCCCCTGACGTATTGAATCTGAGTTTTCTTTTTAATTGTAATCCGCTGCAACCAAATATTGATTCTTCTTCATGAAAACTTAGACCCCTAATCATGTATTCAGAATTTAATTTCTTAAAAATATTTTGCTTATAAGCTTTTCCATTTAAACGTGGGCCAGCAGAACTACCTTCAAAGTTCCCAAAACTGTCGTTAATGAGCAAATTATTCTTAAATAATACTATGTCGTGTACTCCTCTATTTTTATATTCATAAAAATAAATTTTATTTTTATCAATAAAACCAATAAGCGAACCACCCTTATTTTTTTTTCCAATTGAGCCGTTATGACAAGTAAATAAAATATTATTGTTATGTAATGATATATTGTTTATATGATTATGATCAGTACAAATCTTAAATTTAGTTTTATCGGACATGACGAAAATTTCATTGATCTTTTTTTTTGTTTTAAAATCATAATAAAGAATCGAATTCCTTTTTGTATTCGCAATCAAAATTAAATTTCTTTTTTTGTCATAACACATTCCATGTATTCTTTCGTTATTATAGCGTGTTTCAAAAGAAATTAATCTTTTTAAATTTAACAAAATCTTTTTTTTACAGCAAATCTCTGCTTGCAAAATTGAAGAGTGCCTGCCAGTAAACACAGAAAAAAATATTATTTTTTCATTAATACATAATCCATGAACATCTCCTTTATATAACCTGAATATTTTACTTTTTTCTAACAAATAAATTCCTTTATTTGTTGAAATTAAGTATTTAAAAGAGGGGAATAAATCACTCGAAAAGACTTCTATTTTAGCTATTTGTTTTTGCTTTAAAGAAATAATTAAATTTCTCAAAAGTTTTACTTCATGGATAATTTCCCCTACAACATGTTTAAATTCATCAGAAAATACTACGACAAAAAAGTCTCTGATAAATAAAAAAAAAAATTTAAAATTTCTTACTAGTTTCATAAATTTAAAAATTTTTTGAGATTTAAATCTTTCCTTCTTAAATTAATATATTTGTCATTAGCTAAAATTTTTCCGTTTTCAATGTAGACTATATAATCAGAATTCTGTATCAATGAAATCGAGTGAGAGATGCATATGATGGTGAAATTTTTCGACAACTTATTTATTACATTAATAACTTGTTTTTCAGCCTCAGGATCTAATGCATTTGTTGGTTCGTCCAATATAATTATTTTAGGCTTTTGTAGTAAAGTTCTAGCTAGTGATAATCTTTGTAATTGGCCTCCAGAAAAATTTTCACCATTATCCTTTATAATAGTATTTTCTTTTTTTTCTAATTTACTTACAAACTCATCAGAATTGGAAAGTTCTAGAGCCTCTTGAATATCCTTATCATGCAAATTTAATAATCCATATGTAAGATTTTCTTTTATCGATCCATAAAAAAAGTAGGGTTTTTGAGGAACCATACCTATTAATTTTCTGTATGTCTTTATATCAATTTCCTTAATTGATTTCCCATCAATAAAAATATTTCCCCCATCGTAATCGATTAATCTTAATAATAAATTAACAATGGTTGTTTTTCCAGAACCTGATTTACCAATGATTGTAGTCTTCTTTTTAAAAAAAAATTCTATATTATTTTTTATAAGAATTTTACTTTTATTAAATGAAAATGAAACATTTTTAAAAAGAATTGATTTTTTTAATTCAAAAATCTCTTTTTTTCCTTCGTATTTCTCACAATATTTATAAGAATCTTTTCCATAGGAAAGTATCCTCTTCAATATTTCATTAGAATGAATTAACTTTAATAAAGCAGTATTTGATTTAATTACATTATTAGCAAGTTTACTCATTATATACAAAAAAAGCGCAAGCTCAGAGGTTGAAATATTGAAGAAACTATAGCCACAATAAACAATTACAATTACGCCAATAATTAAAGTACAATTTCCAATAGAGCTATTAAGATGAACTCTTTTGTGATGTTCAAAATAGAGACTTTTTATATTTTGTGAAATCTTTTGAAAACCTTCTAAAAAAAAGGATTCAATGTTGCGTGTTTTTATGACCTTATAGGAATTAAATAATTCAATATTTTTTTTGTTTAAATTATTAATACTTACTGAGTATAATGATGAGATTTTTTGGAAATTAATTGAAAATACTTTTAAAACTATAAAAGAAAGAGATATTAATCCAATTGTAAACAATGTCATCTGAATTGAAATTGTAAAAAATATAAAAATATATAGAAAAGAAAGGATTACAGATGACATGATTTCAAAAAAATGTCTAAATATAATTACTGCTTGGTTAAGTTGGGTAAGAGAAAAGTTCAAATCGCCCTGAGAATGTTTTACAAAGAATGTAACGGAAGATCTTAAATATCCATTTATCAAGTGCTCTCTTAATTTAAACTCTGCATTTGTCTCTACCCAAGAATAATAAGTCATCTTTGTGAACTCAACAGAATATCTTAAAATAATTAATATAGATGTAACAATGCAAAGGTTTAGAAAATTGTAACTTAAATTTGTATATAAAAATGCTTGATTAAGAAAATTGCTAACTTCGTTATTTATATTTGATTTATCTAAAAATATTATAATCTCAAAAATCAAAGCAATTCCTAGACCTTCAACTGCCGCATAAAAAATTGACAAGAATATAATTAAAAATACTGCTAACGAATTTATCTCAGTAATTTTAAAAAAATTTAGTAAACTATCTATATTTAATTTTCTAAAATACATTTTTTATAAAAAACCATTTGATTTCTTAAAAGAATCTTTTGTTCCAATGTCATATAGAAAATTTGCATTTGGCCAACAAAAAAAATTCTTATCTTCAGAAAAAGATCGTCTATCTTTTTAAAAGAAGGGTTTCTCTCTTCTTTCTTCTGTAAATACTTCTTTTCTTATTATATATACACCACAATTGATTATGCCTTTAGATAAGTGTTTCTTTTCTTTAATTTCCATGACACTCATGTCATTATCAATAATAATGATCCCAAACTTATAGCAATTATTAGTTTTGCACCCTACAGAAAAATATTCCACCTAATAAATAAATAATATTTATAATTTTGACTGCATCAATACTCAAATCAAAACTGTGATTTTTTTTTGAAATCTGACAAACTATCTGACCAAATAGTTCTGTTAATCGCTGTATTTGTATTTAAAACAAATTTTTCATAGCTTTTTGAGTGGGAAAATAGAGCAAACTTGTCATTCCTAAGCTATTTATTATTAGAATTCTCTTATTAAAGTCAGATAAATTAATACAATACTATCTTGCTTTAACATCAGGTTTTGTTTTAAAAGTTCAAAAAGTGTTGTGTTTCCAGCTTCCCCTTCACTTTCTAACGGACAAATTGATGTTAAATAAATTATTGTCAAAACTAAATAATTTTTGGATTTGGAAGAGGAATAATAAACTTTCCTCTAAAACCTTTTTTTCTAAATATTTTAATTAATTCACCCTTTATATGCCATGAAAGAATCAAAAGATAATCCGGTTTAATTTTTTTCATTATATCTTCATCTACAACCGGTATTAATGTTCCAGGTAAATATTTATTTAATTTATTTGAATTTTTTACTTCTAAAATATAACTTATTAGATTTTCATCGATTCCAGTAAAGTTTATTAATGTTGTGGCTCTTGAAGGTGCTCCAATTCCAAAGATTATTTTTTTTTTTTGCTTTAAATTGATTAATAATTTTAAAAGTTTAAATTTTGATTTTATTACTTTATCACAAAATTCTTCATAATACGCGCGACTGTTAACACCGCTAATTTTTTCTTCTTCTAGAATTTTCTTTAAGTTAGAGGTTTTTTTTAAAAGTCCTTTTTGTGAAACAAATACTCTAATTGAACCTCCGTGCGTTGGTATTTTTTTTGCGTGAAAAATCTCAAGATCATTTAAACGAAATAGCTTATCAAGAGCGGATAGATGATAATATCTTAAATGTTCGTGATATATTGTGTCATATTGCAATGTTTTTATAAGAGAAATTAGATAATGAGACTCAGTAACAAAAACCGAATTTTTATCCATTATTTTTTTAATTAATTTGATCAAAGAATTAGGTTCTTCAATATGAGCAAAAACATTAGTTGCGGTTATAACTCTAGGTCTTTTATGATTAATCAAAATTTTTTTAACAGTTTCTTCATTAAAATAATCTATTATTGTTTCAATTCCATTTTCATTTGCTATTTGTCCTGCTTGAGAAGGTTCAACCCCTAAAGTAAATAATCCATTTTTTTTAAATGAGTCAAGCAGCGTTCCGTCATTAGAACCAATATCTAAAACTAGATCATCTTTTTTTAAACTCAACATTTGGTTACATTCATTATATAGATCTAGGAAATTTTCTTTTAATATCTTTGTTGTCCCTGACAAATATGGATAGGTAAATGGAAATAATACTTTCTTTTCAACTATTGTATCAATCTGAACATGATGGCATGAATCACATTTTACTAAGTTTAAAGGAAAATTAAAATTTTCAGAATTTATTAATCCTATACTATCCATATTATTTACAGGTGGAATAAAACCAAAAAACATTATATTTCTGATTTTTTTTGAATTACAAATCTGACAACATATTATTTTCCTTGCCATCTTATTATTTTTCATTTTTTAAATACCAATTTACTACTTTTATTAGTCCATCTTTAAGTTCAGTTCTTTTTTTATAACCTAATTCGGTAATTTTTGAGGTTTCAGGACAGCGCCTTGTAGTCTCCCCTTTTGGGTTCTCCATAGTTTGTATTTTTAAATCTAATTGCATTATTTTTAAAATTTCTTTCACTAATTCAATAATCGTAATTTCTTCACTATTTCCAATATGATAAATATTTCTATGCATCCCTTTAAACATTAAAGTTGTAAGAGCTTCGGTAAAATCGTCAATAAAAATAAACGCCCTCTTTTGTTTTCCATTACCTTTTATTCTAAAGTAACCTTTATTAGATTTCTTTGATTCTTTAATATTGTTGATAATTTGTGGTATAACATGTTCCCATCCCATGTCAGGTCCATAAACATTGTGAGGTCTAAAAATAATCATTTTTTCAAAAAAATCTTTATAATAATTTAAACATATTAATTCAGAAATAATCTTACCCCCTCCATATGAATACCTGGGATTAAAAATATCAGGAATAATTAATTCAACGTCTTCTCTAGTTGGAATAGTTTTTGGAGTTTGGTAAACTTCAGAACTCGAAGCTAGAATAAAAAATTTAATATTATTTTTTTTACTTGCTTCAATTGAATTAAGTATACCCCTGACGGAAACGTCTAGAACTTCTTGAGGTTTTTTATAAAATAGTTCTGTACCATTTATGGCTGCAAGATGGATAAAGACGTTATGACCAGCAGAGGCCTGAATAACTTTTTCTTCTGACCTTATATCACCATCAATAAATTTAATTTTATGTTGAATATCTTCTAATCTTTTCAAATTTCCACGTGAGCAATTATCAAATACTGTAACGTTTCTTTTTTCTGAAACTAATTTTTTAACTAAGCTTGCCCCTAAAAAACCGGCACCACCTGTAATGAAATACTTCATTTAATTTCTTTAATTGCTTTTCCCAATTCTCCAAGACCAACGTATTTTATTTTCTCGGGAAAATTTATTTGTTGATTGCTAAAATTATTCCAATAATCAAAAATTACACCTGGCTTTTTCATTATTTCTGAGAGACTTGTAATTGGAATATTAGCAAATAAAGGGTGATTATTACAAATTATAAATAAAGAGCATTGGGAAAAAGCCTTTTTAATTGAATCTGAATATTCAAACTTTAAGTTCTTAAAATGATCTTTTAGTTCTTTCTCAGTCACTATTGGGTCAAATAGATTAATTGTACAATTTTTAAAATTCCTTAAAACTTCTTTTATAATTGGAGATGCCATGGTTCCTCTCAAATCATTAGTTTCTGGATCACCTTTAAAAGCCATGCCTGCAAGTGTAATATGGATTCTCTCAGAGGTAAAATATTGTTCACAAAAATGTTTGAGAGTTTTAATTGATTTTTTTGGCTGATTTTTATTTATGAGTCTAGAACTCATGATTATTTTGGGTGAATAATTTTCTTTTCCCAAACAGCTATCTAATATATAGGAGTCCTTTTCTAGACAAGGTCCACCTACCGGTCCGGGGATTGGAAGATTTGTTCTAGAATAACCAAGTTTTCCTGAATTAATAACTTCAAAGGCGGATACGCCAAGTTTGTCAGATATTTCAGCAATTTCGTTAGACAACGCAAAGTTTACGTCACGTTGGCAATTATCAATAAGTTTAATTAGCTCAGCGGTTTCTAGAGAAGAAACTCTTACAACTGTAGGTGTCATCAGACTAAAAAATTGAGAAACTCTATTTGTTGTTTTTGGATCATTAGAACCTACAATCTGAGGTAAATTTCTTAGTTCTATCATAGCTTTTCCCTCAATTGTTCTTTCTGGACAAAAAGCTATTTCATAATCCTTATGACTTTTATCAAAAACTTCATTTTTCATTTTCTCCGTTGTTCCAACTTCAACCGTAGATCTCAAAATAATTAAATCGCCTTTTTTTAAAAATCTACTAATTTCTTCACAGACATTCTTCATCATTAAACTGTTGACCTGATCGTATTGATTAATTGGCGTTCCAACAGTGACTATGTAAACAGATACACCAAATTTCTGGTGAATATTCTTAAATAATTTTAATTTTTTTGATTTAACAACTGAACTTAATCTCCCATCAAGTCCAGTTTCTAAAAAATGTGCCTTACCTTGCTTTAACTTTCTTAAATTTTTTTCATTAATTTCAACACCAAAAACTTCATATCCAATTTCACATAATGTAACGGCTAATGTTAAACCTACATAGCCCAATCCCAAAATACAGACTTTTTTGTCAGGTATTAATTTTTCCTTAATAGTCATTTGAATTTTATATATATGGTTTTTACAATGGCTACCGCAGTTCAACTTTTTAAGTTAAACAAAAAATCAAAGAAAACCAAAGAATACTAATTAAAATAGGATCTGATAATTATTTATTTTTACCTTGATTTTTCTTTTTAAAATATCCAATAAAACAAATGATCGCTTTGAGTCTATTAACTCTAAAAATTCTGCATCAAAAGCAAAATTATTAGACTTTATAAACTTAATATTATCACCTGATTTTAAAGTTTTTAATTCACTAAAAAAACCGTTTGAATCGCATTTATTTTTAATTTCATTAAAAATTGAATTAGGTATGTAGCACAACTTTTCATTAATTTTCATAATTTTACGAACACCAAAGGTATAATCAATTTTGGACCAGCTTTGCTTGCTTTTCAAGTTTACAAAAATATATCCTGGAAATAGAGGTTTTGTAATTTTTTTAAGTCTATTAAATTTCATTGATACTTTTAAAATTTTTGGTAGAAAACACAAATATCCTTGCCTAACTAAATTAGATTGAGCTTTATGCTCACAATTAACTTTAGTTTGAACTACTAGCCATTTCATCTTGAATCCATCATCAAAAATTTAGGTTTATAAATTTTGTAACTTTTTAAATATTCAAAAGTGTCTATAGGTCTTTCCAATTCAGTTAACAAAAAGCAGGTATTAATATGATTAAATTTTTTTTTATTTAAATTATTAATAATTTTAATACCAGAAAAACTTTTTTTTTTATAATTAGGGGAATATACATAATTTACACTTATGCCTGAATTTACACCAGCCAGTATAGCTATTTCTGCTAGCTCTGAGCTGCCGGCCAGAATGATATATTTGTAATTTTTTGCATTTATCTCTTTAAAAAAGCTTTCATATTCTTTTCTAGAATTAGAATAAAATTGTAAAGATGATTCTAAATATTCTCTTGTTAACTTTGTTTTCTCGAGCATTCCTTTTGGAGTTAAATAATACAGATATCTTTTCATTGGTGCTTGTTTTAGTTTCAAGAATCCCTTTTTGACAAGCCTTTTTATTAATGTATTTGCCATACCTAAAGCTACATTTAATTCTTTCGAAATAATTCTTTGTGTCAAATTTTCAACATTTTGAATTTTATTTAGAAGTTCAAGTTCTAATTTTAAGAGTTTCTTGCTATTTGTGTTCATGATGTGAACATTATATTTATTATTCATTTTAAGTCAATAGCTTTCACAGCTAGATATAATGTATATTCTAATTTTTTGTTGAACTAAAAAATAATTCAAATCAATTCTTTAATTTTAGCCAAGAGCAAAAATGACAGATGTGGAGAATGTGTAAACTTATTATCTAAGGCCATATTGAGGCATTGATCAATGTCCATAGTAACAGTTTTTATACCTTCAGTATTCTTTCCATTTGTGGCTAAATTGATTTCTTTTGTAAAGTATCCAAACGCTTTATTTTTAATTCTTCCATAATCAACATCAATTTTTCCTATTAACTTTATATCCCCTTCGATCATATAGCCTGTTTCTTCAAATAATTCTTTTATTACTGTTTTTTTTGGCCCCTCATCTGACTCAACAATTCCACCTGGTAATTCAAGAGTAGTTTTATTAACTGCAGGTCTAAACTGCTCTACTAATACAATTTCTCTACTATTATTAATAGCTATTATTGAGGTATAATCATGAAGTTCAAATGAATGATAATCTTCAACCTGATTATTATACTCAACAGAATTTGTGGTTAACGTAACCCAATTTGACAACACAGATTTTTTCACATTTGTGATTTTCATATTTTTAATACTCACTTTTAATTTAAAAATTTCACTTTTCTTTAAATAGAATCATTTTTTACTAACTGTTCTTGAAAAAATCATTTGAAGCAATTGAGGATTTAAGTGTTCCGATATCAATAAAACTAACATCAAACAAAAAGGCATAAATTTCATGAGTATTATTTTTTTCAAAAAATTCTTTTCCAATTGAAAATTTCTTTTTTTAATCTTCATTATTGTATTAATTAAAATATATATTCCTGCATTTATATACCCTTTAAATAATTTTCTTTTTTCGAAAAATTTTTTATCTTGTTAGATGTTTTGATAAGCTTTTTTATAGTTTTCATTGCCACTATGTCACAAGGTTAAATTATATTTTCATAATCTTTTTTATTAAGTTCATCAATAGAAGATGTTTTATACTTTAATTTTAATATATAAAAAATCCTAGATATCCCGCAACCCTACCTAAATTATATATTCCATCAATGCCACTAATACACCAAATATTTTTTTTTTTTATTAGACATTATGTCAACTTCTAGATCATTTTCTCGAACTCTATGATATGGATAAATTTCTTCTAGGTCTTGAAAAGAATTCAAAATTAAAATTAATGCTTTTTTGTTCATATTTTACCTTAAAAAGGCTGGCTATATTTAACAACCATGAAACTAACTTTTAAAATTTAACTTGTTAATTTATCATAAACAATTAAATAATCTTTTTCTGATTCTCTATAACTGAATATTTTTTTAAATATAACAGTTGAAAAGTTTCCCATCTGTTTTCTTGTTTTTATTTTAATCATTTTATTGAGATGTTTTGTTAATTCGTTAATATTTCCATAATCTATCAAAAAACCGTTTTTACTATCATGAACAAAATCTTTATTTGAATCAATATTATAAGCCACTATTGGAATTCCAACAGCGAGAGCCTGAAGAAGGGAATTTGATGAGCCCTCCTCTTTAGATACATTGACGACAAAATCAATATCGTTTAAAAATAACTCAACGTTATTTATAAACCCTGTAAAAATTATCTCATCATTTAAGTTTAACTTTTTAACTGCATCTTTTAATTTTATCAAATAATTATTTCTATCTTCTCCAATTATTAGTAGTTTCCAATTATTAGCAGTAATATCGGCACATGCCTTTATTAAATCTAAATGTCCCTTATATGGAATTAAATTTGCCACAATAGCAAATACTACTTGATTATCTTTGATATTAAATTTAGTACGTAATTTTTTTTTTATATTTTTTTCTTTGTGTAAATTTTTTATGATTTTAATTTTCTTTGCTTTTACGTTTTCCTCATTAATTAATTGAGTCTTTGCTAAACTTGAATTGGTAAGAATTAAATCCATTTTTTTATGAAGAAACTTCTCAATAAAAAGTGAAATATTAAAATACTTTTTATGATAGTAATTAAGTGATCTCCTACTCATTATCTTTTTTTTTTTGCTAAAGTAAGTTGCAATACCGGCGATAATATATGCTTTTGGTAAAAAAAAGTGGTATAAGTCTGTTTTTGATTTAAATATAAATTTCAAAAAAAATAATAATGAATTTTGATACGGTTTTGGGAAAGTTAACATCACTCTCTCTTTCAAAAACGAATCAATCAATCTACCACCTTTAAAAGCAAAAATATTTAAATCATACTTTCCTCTCAAAACCTTTACTATCTGCAAAAGATGTTTTTCTGTTCCACCTACATCAAGTGAATTAATGAAAAAAGTTATTTTTTTTTTTGAGTAACTACGTTTCATAGATATATTATATTCTATCTAAAGTAATATTTACTTCAAATAAAAGTCAGAATTTATTTTCATCGCTTTAGATATATTTTTTTATACTCTTAAAATCACCATAAGCAAAAAATTCTGGATTTTTGTAATTTTTTTTCCCATAAATCAATTCTTGTTTATCTTCGGTTATGATTGCTCCTCCAGAAGCCTTTAAAATCGCATGAGCTGCACAAATATCCCATTCCATTGTAGTTCCAAACCTAGGGTATAAATCAACCTTGTTTTCACATATTTTTATAATTTTTAGAGATGAACCGATTTTTTTTATATTTTTAAACTTATTTTTTCTTATAAATTTATCTGTTTTTCTATCAAGGTGTGAGCGAGAGACTGCAACTGATAAGTCATTCTGGTTTGTATTACAAAATAATCTTTTATTTTTACTCAATCTTGAATTATTAGTTTTTAATATATTTGTCCATGATTGTTTATTTTTCGTCCAATATATTTTATTTTTAGCTGGTAATGAAACTGTACCTAGAATGGCCTTATGATTCTCAACGTATCCGATATTAACTGAGAACTCATCATTCATATTTAAAAATTCTTTTGTACCATCAAGTGGATCGACAAGAAAAAAATTTTGTTCTCTAAGAATTTGATCATTTTCAGATTCTTCGGAAATTATTGGAATATTGGGAAAATTGTATTTTAATTGAGATACAATATAATGATTGGACGCTTTATCAGCATTTGTTAATGGAGAACCATCAACTTTGTATTGAGGCAATATTTTATTTTTTAAATCTTTTGAAGTTTTATATTCATTATAATTATCTAAAACGATAAAGCTTGCATTTATACATATGTTTTTGATTATTTCTGAGATTTGGTTATGCATCATTATATTTGGTTGCGGGGGTAGGATTTGAACCTACGACCTTCAGGTTATGAGCCTGACGAGCTACCAGACTGCTCCACCCCGCGGCATAAAATCACTGTGATTTTAAGGCCTGGCAACGACCTACTCTCCCGCACCTTAAGATGAAGTACCATCGGCGCTGAGGGTTTTCACGGCCGAGTTCGGAATGGAATCGGGTGTTCTCCCCTCGCAATAACCACCAGACCATAAAATCACAGTAATTAATAATATTAAAATGTATAAAAAAAGTTTGAGAAGTTAAATAAAGTTCAATCGAGTTATTAGTACTAGTTAGCTTCATATGTCACCATACTTCAACATCTAGCCTATCAACGTGGTAGTCTTCCACGACTCTCAAGGGATACCTAGTTTTGAGGGAGGCTTCCCGCTTAGATGCTTTCAGCGGTTATCCCGTCCATACTTAGCTACCCGGCGATGCGACTGGCGTCACAACCGGTACACCAGAGGTATGTCCATCCCGGTCCTCTCGTACTAGGGACAGCTCCTCTCAAGTATCCAACACCCATGGCAGATAGGGACCGAACTGTCTCACGACGTTCTAAACCCAGCTCACGTACCACTTTAAATGGCGAACAGCCATACCCTTGGGACCTGCTCCAGCCCCAGGATGTGATGAGCCGACATCGAGGTGCCAAACACTGCCGTCGATATGGACTCTTGGGCAGTATCAGCCTGTTATCCCCGGCGTACCTTTTATCCGTTGAGCGATGGCCCTTCCACACAGAACCACCGGATCACTATGACCGACTTTCGTCTCTGCTCGACTTGTCAGTCTCACAGTCAGGCAGGCTTATGCCATTATACTCTTCAATCGATTTCCAACCGATTTGAGCCTACCATCGCACGCCTCCGTTACTCTTTGGGAGGCGACCGCCCCAGTCAAACTACCCACCACG
>CABZFH010000002.1:200000-219075 GCA_902524895.1 uncultured Alphaproteobacteria bacterium
ATAACAATATCAGTTCATCATTGCAAAATACCAAAATTCCAAAAGTCATTATTGATAGCTTTATAAATCAATTCAGTTTTAGTGTTGACTTTCAAAGGGATATAAACGATGGAGATTTACTTGAGTTGTTGTATGAAGCGAACTTTACAAAAAATAATAATTTAGTTGGCAACCCTCAACTACTTTACGCTGCCATGAACCTAAATGATCAAAACATAGAATTATTCAGATATAAATTAAGAGAAGGCCAAGTTGATTATTTTGATCCCAAAGGGAAAAGTATTAGAAAATCTATAATGCGAACACCAATTAGCGGAGCAAGACTGTCCTCAAGATTTGGTATGCGAAAACATCCAATATTAGGTTACAGTAAAATGCATAGAGGCGTTGATTTTGCGGCCAGAAGAGGTACGCCAATCATGGCTGCGGGAGACGGAAGAGTGACTTTTGCAGGAAGGAATGGCTCATATGGTAAATTTTTAGAAATTCGTCACCTTAACGGTTTCAGCACTCGTTATGGACATTTACATAAGTTCGAAAAAAAAATTAAGAAAGGAACAATCGTTAAGCAAGGTGAAACTATTGGATTTGTTGGCAACTCAGGAAGAAGTACTGGTCCACACTTACATTATGAAGTAAAGCATAAAAACAGAATTATTAATCCGATGACTTTAAAATTGCCTTCTAGAATGGAGATAAGTGAAAAAGAAATGCCTAATTTTTATGCTAACATATCTCTTACAAGAGAAAGACTTGCAACCACACCAATAATTAATACAAATAGGTTTGTTATAAAATAGACTTATTTATCTTCAATTGTTGTAAAAGCTTTTAATGCTTCTACACCGTCAAGTGTAGCATGAGCACTATCAGTCTGTTTGGTTTCACTAGGTTTTTTTCCTCCAGTACTTCCATTAGAAATTTCCTCGTTATGGTGACCATTTCTTTTAAGTCTTTTATTTTTCTCAACATCAGCTCTTTCCGTTCTGGACAATTTTTCCCCTGAATTAACATGCTCATCTTTATTGTTTTTATCTATAGAATTTATAATTCTTTGATAATGTTCAGCGTGTTGAAAAAGTCCTTCCGCTTTAATTCTATCACCATTAGAACTGGCGTCATAAGCCATAGTAAGGTATTTCTCTAATATTTTAGATACTGGTCCTCTACCCTTTGGTGAAAAATCTAATCCGTTTTTTGAAAAATTGCTTCTTCTGTTGTTGGATCTATTTCTTCTTTTGAAATTACTTGTTTTTCTTATTGTCAATTTTAAATATTTTTTTAATCTATAGTTATTTAAACTATTATTATTTATGTCTGAAGTTTTGAATTTATCATAATAAATTATTTTTTCAAATCCTTTTTTCCTAATTGAAAAACTATATTTCTAACAACTCCAGAATAATCAGAATATTGCCTAAATAGTCTTAAACTATTATTTGTAAATATTTTTTTAACAGCTTCATTCTGATCATCCCCTACTTCAAGACAAAGAAATCCAAAATTATTTAAATATTTATCTACATCTTTTTGTATATTTTGATAAGAATCTAGACCGTTTATTCCACCATCTAATGCTAGAAGCGGATCATATAATTTAACAGTGTCAGGCAAAACTTCAATATCTTCAGATTTGATATATGGTGGGTTTGAGATAATAATATCAAATTTATTTTTTACGTTTGAAAACCAATTACTTTTGTAAAACTTTAAATTACCCCCTAAATTAAACCTTTTTTTATTTTTTTTTGCAACCTCAACAGATTTCTCACAATAATCTACGCCAGAAGCATTAATTATCTTTTTTAATTTTTTCTGAGCTTCCAATATTATAGAAATTATTAAACATCCAGAACCAGTTCCAAGATCAAGAACACTAATATTTTTTTTTTTAATCCTACTGATTAATTCTAAAGATATATCAACTAAAAATTCACTTTCTGGTCTTGGGTCTAAAGTAAATTTATTTATAAAAAAGTCTCTAGAATAAAATTCTCTTTTACCAAATATTCTTGAAATTGGCTTTCCACAGTATCTTTTATATATATTCTTTAAAAAGAAAACTTTTTTTTCTTTTGATATTTCTAAATTATCATGCAAAGTTATGAATAATTCATTACTTTTAAGTTCTTTGGACATTAATAATCGAGCCTCATGCCTAGATTTTAGAATTTTTTTTTTTCTTAAAACTGCAGTACCAAAAGATAAAAGATTTTTTATGGGAAAAGTTTTATTTTTCTTATTCAATTGAAGAAAGTCGTTTTGCATTGTTGTCAGCCCTTAAAGCATTAATAATTTCATCTAATGCTTCACCCTTAAGTATTTGTTCTAATTTGTACAACGTTAGAGAAATTCTATGATCTGTAACTCTCCCTTGTGGATAATTATATGTTCTAATACGCTCAGATCTATCTCCACTACCAACTTGAATTTTTCTGTCCTGGGCTCTTTCTTTATTTTTTTTAACTCTTTCTGCTTCAAGGATTCTAGATCTCAAAACAGTCATAGCTTTGGCCTTATTTTTATGTTGAGATTTCTCATCTTGACATTGAGAAATTACTCCTGTCGGCAGATGAGTAATTCTAACTGCACTATCTGTAGTATTAACTGATTGTCCGCCGGGTCCACTTGATCTAAAAATATCAATCCTTAGATCTTTTTCACTAATTTCCACGTCTACATCGGTTGCTTCAGGAAGAACTGCAACAGTAGCGGCTGAAGTGTGAATGCGTCCTCCAGATTCAGTTTCTGGAACTCTTTGAACTCTGTGAGTTCCTGATTCGAACTTCAAAGTTCCAAAAACATTTTTTCCTGATATATTTATAATTGCTTCTTTAACTCCGTCATGATCAGTGTCACTTATATCAATTAGTTCATACTTCCATTTATGTAGTTCAGAATATCTTAGGTACATTCTATAAAGGTCAGCAGCAAATAATGCCGCTTCTTCACCACCTGTGCCTGCACGAATTTCAACTATTGCATTTTTTGAATCTGATTCTTCTTTTGGAAGAAGAAGTATTTTAATTTCTGCATTTAATTTATTAACTTCGTTTGTAAGTTTTTCTTTTTCAAATTTTGCGACTTTTATCATTTCAGTATCGTCAGACATTAACAATTCATCTAAATCTGAGAGTTCAATACTTAATTTTTCAACTCTTTTAATTTTATTTGCTAATGGGGTGAGTTCAGAAAATTCTTTTGATAATTGAGCATATTTTTTTGAATCCAAATTACCTGAAGATAATTTAGTTTCAATATCATTATAATTTTTTAATATTTGATCAAATTTATTATCAAGCGACACTTTTTATTTTTTTATAAGAAATTTAAAAAAATTTAATATACCAATTTTTTCATGAACATTTGAGTTTCTTTTCAAAAAAAACTTTAGTTTTTTTTGAAAAAGATAGTTTTTTTCAATATTGAGACCAAGTTCTCTTGAAAGATCTGGTATAATTCGATCTAAAATATCCTCAAAATCGTTATTTGTTAATGGTTCACTCTTTAATTTAGTTAGCCTATCGTTATAAAACTGTTCTAGATCATTCAAATCAAATAAAAAACAATTATCAATTTTCGAAATATCTGTATCAATATTTCCAGGTATGTTTGTATCTATTAAAAAAATTGGTTTGTGCTTTCTATTTTTAAGACATTCAAAAATTTCTTCTTTTTTAATAAGAATTTTATCAGATTTAAAACTAGTAATTAATATGTCATATTCTTTTAAAAAATCTTTAATATTTTTTAAAAATAACTTCTTTTCTTTTTGTTCTTTTAATACTACATATGTACTAATACCATTATGATGTAAATATTGTAATATTGAATTTGATAATTTATTCTCTCCTACAACAATAACCTTTATCAAGGCCAAATCACCAAAAATTTTTTTTGCAATATCAAAAGCTGATTTAGAAATTTGTTGAGGCTTAGATGAAAAAAAATCGTTATTCATTTTTAAAATGCTCTTTTTGAAGAAATTCTTTTATAGAGCTTCCCTTTATTATTAACTGATTTCCTGTTATAAAGTCTTTATAAATTAATTCTTTTTTTTTGTACTCATCTTCACCCAGAATTATACAACCAGACGATTTTAATTTATTAGCTTTTACAAATTTTTTTTTTAAATTTCCACCGTAAATTATATTAAGAGAAATAAATTTCAAATCTTTTAGATCCGAAATGATCTTAAAAATTTCATGATTAAGATTGTCAGAAGTGGAAAAAATTGAAATAATTATTTTATTCTTAACACTTAATTTTTTCTTAACCATTAAAATAATTCTTTCAATTCCAAGTGCCCAACCAACACCACAAATATCTTTACCTGTTATTGTTTCTACTAATCCATCATATCTTCCACCTGCAAGTACAGTATTTTGTGCTTTCTCTTCTTTGGAAATAAATTCGAACACAGAATGATTGTAGTAATCTAAACCTCTTACTAATTTTGAATTTTCAATAAAACGTACTTTTAATTTAACTAATAACTCTTTTAAACCTTCATAAAATATTTGTGATTCTTTATCAAGAAAGTCACCTATTCTTGGCGCTTGAGATAAAATTTTTTTATCAGTCTCATTTTTAGAATCTAAAATTCTTAAAGGATTTTTTATCAATCTTTTTTTACTTTGGTCAGAAAGTTCATTTCTATACGGATGCAAATATTGAATAAGTTTTTCTTGATATTTTTTTCGTGAGTTAAAATTTCCAATCGTATTGATTTCAAGGTTAACATATTCTGAAATGTTTAACTCATTCATTAATTTATTGGCTAAAAATATTACCTCAATATCGCAAAGAAAAGATGGCTGATTAAAATATTCTACACCAAATTGATTAAACTGTCTTAATCTACCAGCTTGTGGTTTCTCTCTTCTAAACATTGGACCGTAGTAGAAAAATTTCTGATTTTGTTTTTCATGTAATGAGTTACTTACAAGTGCCCTAGCTACTGGAGCAGTTCCCTCTGGCCTTAAGGTTAAATGCTCACCACCTTGATCAATGAATGCAAACATTTCTTTTGAAACAACATCAGATGATAAACCAAGTGTTTTAGAAAACAAATTTGAAAATTCTAGAATTGGAGTTTGTATTTTTTTGTAATCTAGTAATTTACAAAGACTCGTGGCCTTTGATATCACCTCATCAAAAAAATAAGAATCCTCTTCTAAAATATCATGCGTTCCTTTAACTGTTTTAATTTTACTCAATTGAAATATTTTAGACGTCAGAGTTTTTTTCTAGCTCATTTTCTTTTTTCTCACACAAATCAACAAGATGTTGTATCATATCACCATCTCTGAGTATGTGATGTTTTTTACCGTTTAGATAGACCTGATGAACTTTTCCACCAGTTAAACCTATATCCGTTTCTTTAGCTTCTCCAGGACCATTTACTACGCATCCAATTACAGATAAAGTCATTGGACTAGTAATGTGTTCAAGTCTTCTCTCTAACTCTTGAACAGTTTCAATAACATTGTACTGTTGTCTTGCACAAGATGGACAAGAAATTATATTCACACCTCTGTGTCTAAGATTTAAAGATTTAAGAATATTAAAACCAACTTTTATCTCTTCAATTGGATCTGCAGATAAAGACACTCTAATAGTATCTCCAATCCCTGCCCATAATAAAGAACCCATACCTATTGAAGATTTTATAGTACCAGGCATTAGCCCACCAGCTTCTGTAATCCCGAGATGTATTGGATAATTACAAGCATCTGAAATACCATAATATGCTGCAACAGCTAAAAAAACATCAGACGCTTTACAACTTATTTTAAATTCAAAAAAATCATTATCCTCCAAAATTTTTACATGATTCAAAGCTGATTCAACCATTGCCTCGGGACAGGGTTCGCCATATTTTTCTAAAAGTTCCTTTTCTAAACTTCCTGCATTAACTCCAATTCTCATTGAACAGTTATTATTTTTTGCAGCTTTGATGACTTCTTTTACTTTTTCTGTTTTACCTATGTTACCAGGATTTATTCTTAAGCATGCCGCTCCAGACTCTGCAGCCTCGATAGCTCTTTTGTAATGAAAATGTATATCTGCAACGACAGGAATGTTAGTTTCATTGATAATCTTCTTTAAAGCAACTGTAGATTCTTCATCAGGACAAGAAACTCTTACTAGATCAGCCCCAACTTCCTCCAGTGATCTAATTTGCTTAATGGTTGATTCCACATCCGTTGTCAAAGTATTTGTCATTGATTGTACAGAAATTGGTGCATCACCGCCAATCTTAACATTACCAACACTTATTTGTTTTGTTTGTTTTCTCTGTATATTCCTCCAAGGCCTTATGCTCATTTAATTTTCCTTTTTTTGTTTTTCAAATACTTCGAGAACTTCAACTATTGAAACGTTTTTCCTTACTTCTCCCAAACTTCCAAGACTAGGTAATAATTCATTATTTAATATTATTTCAAAACCTCCAGAATTTCCAGTATCTATAAAATAATTCATATTTTCGTCATTAATTTTTAATGAGAACTCCTCGCCTGCATAAAAAATTCCTGACTTTATAATGTTATTATCTATATCAAATATCTGCATCCAAGTCTCAAATAAAAAGTTTATTTTTAAATTTATCTCGCCGAAATTAATTTTTGTGTTGTGAGAAATTTCATCAACTGCTTCAATAACTTTTTCTGATTGATAAATCTCATTTTCATTTTGCTGAAATAATGTTAAATTCTTATTTTTTTCTTCCCCTCTATATTCAATTTTTTGCTCATTTAATTTTATTAAATTTTCAGCTGTTTTAGCTTCTGATTCACCATTTTTTGAATCAGCATTGGTTTCTAATTTATCTAAATACTCTGGATCACGTGATTTTTTATATTCATTGAGACAAAAGAACAAAATAAGCATTATGGAAATTGCAGGTATTAGATTTTTTATGTTTGGTTTTGAGTCTAAGTTGGGAGTTGTAAAATCCTTATTTTTTTCATTCTCAATAGTTTTTTTTTTACTGCTAGCCAGAAAGTTTAACTCATTGGTTAGATCAATTTTGAGATATTTTGCATAGGTTTTGATAAATCCTATTTGATAAATTTTTTCTGAGAAGTAATCCTCTGATCCTTCTTCAATTGCAATTAAATGGCTTGATTTTATTTTCAAAACTTTAGAAATTGTATCAATTTTCTTTCTTGATAGTTTTCTTCGAGCTGAAAGAATGGTTCCAATTTCTTTAAGAACAAAAAGCTTTCTTATAAATTCTTCGTTTTTTTCATCCATAAAAAAATAATTTACAATTCTTATTTGTTATATTCATGACTAGCTTGTTGAATAATTTCCTCTATGATTTCTTTTACAGGTTGAATTTTTTTTACCATGCTCACACTTTGACCTGCCATAAGTGAACCATTTTCAATATCACCGTCTATCACTGCTTTTTTTAAAGAACCTGACCAAAATTTTTCAATTGTAAGTTGAGCTTCTTTCAAAGAAACATTACCTTGTTCTAAATTTTTTAATACTTCTTTTTGTTTTTCTAAAAAAAGAACTGAAGCTTTATTTTTTATTGCACGAACAGGAATTACAGGTAATCTATCATCTAATTGAATAGATACTTGTGCAGATCTAGCCTCAGATTTAATAAAAATATTCTTAAAGTTGTCATGTGCTACAGATTCACTTGCACACACAAATCTAGTTCCAATTTGACATCCTGCTGCACCTTGTCTTAGATAATTAAGAAAACTTTCACCTCTTCCAATACCTCCAGCAACAAAGATTGGAATTTCCGATATAAAAGGTAAAATTTCTTGAGCGAGTACATTAGTTGATACTGGTCCAATATGTCCTCCAGCCTCACTTCCTTCAATAATTAATGCATCAATTCCAAAGTTCTTTAATCTATTTGCAATAAATAGTGTTGATGCAAAGGCAATGGTTTTTATCCTCTTAGCTTTGAATTGATTAATATACTTTTTTTTAGGAATTCCTCCAGCAAAAACGATAAAGTGAATTTTATTTTCGATACAAATTTCAATTAATTTTTCAATTTTAGGATGCATCAATATCAAATTCACACCTATAGGATTTTTTGTAAGTTTTTGAGTTGAAATTATTTCATTCTCTAAATGACTTGGTTCCATTGCTCCACAAGCAATAACCCCTAAACCACCAGCATTTGAAATCGCAGATACCAAATTTTTCTCTGATACCCAAGTCATGGCACCCCCTATTATAGGAAATTGGCAACCTAAAAAATCTGAGCCTTTTTTTAATAACTTTCTTATATCAATCAAAACTTTTATCTAACCCGTAAACTTTGTGCAGTGCATTTAAAGCTATTTTTTTACTACCGGAACTAATTAAAACACTTATTTTAATTTCTGAAGTTGAAATAACCTGAATATTAATATTATTTTTTGCCAACGTTTCAAACATCTTTTTTGCGACACCCACGTGACTTCTCATACCAACTCCTATAATGGATACCTTAGAAATTTTTTTATCAATATGTATTTTGTTAAACTTTATATCAGATAGTTTCAATTTTTTAACTGCCTTCTCACATTCAGAATTTGCTACAGTAAATGTTAAACTAGTCAATCTTCCATCATCTGTTATATTTTGAACTATCATATCAACATTAATATTTGCAGAAGCAAGAGGGCTAAAAATTTTATTAGCTACACCTGGTGTGTCTTGAATTCCTATTAAGGTAATTTTTGCATCTTCATCTGAAGATGAGATCCCGGTCACTAGAGCTTTTTCCAAATTTTCTTCCTCACTTAGAACAATTGTTCCCTTTTTATTATTAAATGAACTCCTGACATGAACCTTAATATCATATTTCATGGCTAATTCAACTGATCTTGGTTCTAATACTTTTGAGCCAAGAGATGACATTTCTAATATTTCTTCATAAGTAATTTGTGATATTTTCTTTGCTTTTTTAACTTTTCTAGGATCTGCAGTATAAATACCCTCTACATCAGTATAAATTTCGCAAATTTCTGCTTTAAGAGCTGCTGCGATAGCAACAGCACTAGTATCAGAGCCTCCCCTTCCAAGTGTTGTAATTCTATTGCATTTTGAAATACCTTGAAAACCTGACATAACCAATACATCATAAGTCTTAAATAATTTTTTTACAAATTTTGTTGGAATATCAATGATTCTTGCCTTTCCATGAAAAGAATCAGTTATTATGGGTATCTGCCAACCTAATAAAGATCTTGCTGAGATTTTATTTTCATCCAAAAATGCTGCTAATAATCCTGCACTTAATTGTTCTCCAGTTGAAATCACAGAATCATATTCGGCATTAAAAATATCCTTTTTAACAACAAAAAACTTTTTAATCAGCTGATCTGTAGTTTTACCCATGGCTGAAACAACAACAAAAACTTTTTTATTCTTTTTTAATTCTCTTTTAATTCTATTTGAAATATTTTTAATTTTTTCTAAATTAGAAATAGACGTGCCACCAAATTTCATTACTATTATAGACATTCATTTAGCCTTTAAATTTTTAATTCCTGCGATTACTTTATATGATATCAAAATAATTGGAATATTATGAAAAACAAACAAAAAAACTCAACTTTTGATTTAAAAGAAAATGAAAAATTTGATAACTTTGCTCAAAAATGGTGGAATCTCAAAGGAGAATTAATGGCTCTTCATTTATTTAATGAATTAAGGATTCCCTATATTTTAAATTCTTTAAATAAAGACATGTCCACTCCAAAACCATTAAAAAATTTAAACATTCTTGATATTGGTTGTGGAGGAGGAATTCTTTGCGAGCCATTAAAAAGACTCGGTGCAAAAGTAACTGGTATAGATACTAACAAGTTTGCAATTGAAGTTGCAAAAAATCATGCAAGACAAAATCATTTATCTATTGATTATTATAATATAAGTATTGAGGATTTCAGCTCTAAAAAAAAGTTCGACTTGGTTACTTGTATGGAAGTTTTGGAACACATAAAAAACATTGATACTTTTATAAAAAGTATAACGCCAATTCTAAAAAAAAATTCACTGTTAATTGGTTCGACCATAAATAAAACATTCAGATCATATTTAAAAGCAATCATTATAGCAGAAGAAATACTGACCCTCCTGCCTCCAAATACCCATGATTGGAGTAAATTCATAAATACAAATAGGTTGAAGAAGATACTTTTTATAAATAATTTTAATGATCTTAATTTTAATGGAGTAGCTTTTAATCCTTTTGTTAAGGATTGGAAATTTGCAGATTCAAAAAATACAAACTACTTATTTTCAGCCAAATATAAACTTTAATAATTTGAATAAGTTAATTGTGTTATAATTTAGTATTTAAGATTATAGTCAGTCATTGCTGGGATTTTTTTTCTAGATTCTTCTACCAAACTTAAATTTATTTCAGCTGTTATAACACAAGGCTCATTTTTTCCCTCTGCCATGACTTTTCCCCAAGGATCAACAATTAATGAATGTCCGAAAGTTTCTCTTCCATCATCATGCTTGCCACATTGAGCGGGTGCAAAAACAAAGCAACCATTTTCAATGGCTCTAGATTTTATAAGACAATGCCAATGATCTTTCCCAGTTACCTTTGTAAATGCTGCTGGAATTGAAAAAAAGATTGAACCTTTTTTAGCTAGATTCTTATATAAATTTGGAAACCTAACATCATAACATACTGTTAATCCAATTTTTCCCCAAGGCAAATTAGCTACCTTTACTTTGGTACCTGCCTTGTACAAATTTGACTCAGAATATTTTTCTTTTTTGCTTATAATAACATCAAATAAATTAATTTTATTATAATAACAAATTTGTTTTCCCTTTGGATTTATGATGAGCGATCTGTTATAAAATTTTCCTTTGCCAGCTTTTACTACTGTTGAGCCAACCATAATAAAAATTTTAAATTTTTTAGCAACTTCATAAATGAAGTTAAGAAAAAGATTTTTTTTACAAAATTCTTCTAATTCATTTTTTGAACTGCTCATTATACCAACACATTCTGGTAAACAAACAAGGTTACTTTTTCTTTCTTTTGCTTTTTTAATTAGTATTTCAAGGTTAGTAATATTATTTTGAATATTGGTCGAGGTGTTAGTCTGAATACATGAAACTATAAACTTTGACATCAATCATATGGTTTCATAAACTTCGTTAAATCACCATTTTGATGCATAGCAAAGAGGTCGTCACACCCTCCAAGAAGTTTATTTCCAAGAAAAATTTGAGGAACAGTTGTTCTTCCGTTTGATTCTTTTATCATTTTTTCCCTCAACGATGGCTCTCCATCAATATTTATTTCTTCAAAAATTATGTCTAAATCTTTTAAAAGTTTTTTTGCTGCTATACAATAGCCACATAATGAAGAAGTATAGATTTTTAATTTCTGCATACAAAAAAGTGATTACAATATGACAATAGAAATTTTTGATATAAAAGCAACAGTTAATTCTAAAAACAAAGCTCTGCTAAATTGGAAAAAACATAATTTTATATTCGAAAAAAATTCTCAAATACTAATTGAAAAAATTCTTGAAATCGAAAAAAAATTTAACAGAATATTACTTATAACCTCTGATTGTGAAGAAACTTATACTAAGTTAAAAACTTTAGAATATAAAACTATAACTCTTCTTACTCAATATACAGAGTTACACAAACATATTAATGATTGTAATAAAATTCAAAAAACACCAGTTAAAAAAAGAAATAAATTTGATTTGATTATATCAAATTTGTGTTTACATCGAATTGATGACATTATCACTTATGGAACTGAACTTAAAAGCCTTCTGACTAAAAATGGATTTTTTATTTGTTCTTTTTTTGGTGGTAAAACCCTTATTGAACTAAGAGATAGCCTAATTAGAACAGATCAAAAATCATTTTCAGGTATATACCAAAGAGTAATTCCATATATTGATATGATTGATGCTTGTAATTTATTTAATAGCCTAGGTTTTAAAGAAATAGTATCAGATAAAAATACTTTTAAGATAAAATACAAAAAATTTTTTACGCTCTTAGAAGATATAAATGGGATAGGTGAAAATTGTAATCTTCAATCAAGATATAAAGGGTTAATGACAAAAAAATACATTGAAAAACTTGAATCAGAATATAAAAAAAAATTTTCCGATAGAAGAAAAAATTTCGAAGCAACGTGTGATATTATATTTCTTTCTATGTGGAATGATTGAGAAGTTTTTCCACAATAGTCTTGTTTGACGGCAAAAGTTTTTGACGCCTTAATTCTTGTGGGTATACCCATTTCAAGATTTGGTTTTCTCTAGCAAAGATTGTTCCTTTCCAATTTCTACAAATGTAAAATTTTAAGTTAACTTTATATTCTGGATATTCATACTCATAAGAATCAAAAATAAGTGTGTCCTTTTTGAAAATATAAACTTGTAATTCTTCATAAATTTCTCTTTTTAAAGCTTTAAAGTCGGTTTCAAACTTTTCAACTTTTCCACCCGGAAACTCCCAAAAACTAGAATAATTCTTACTATTTGGTCTAGAAGTAATTAAAATTTTTTTTTTTTTAAAAAAAATGCATGCAACAACATTTAAACTAATTCTTTTAACTTCTGTAATCTGCATTTATTTTAATATAATCTTTTGTAAAATCACATGTCCAAACTGTCCAAAAACCCTTGCCAATCCCTAAATCTATATTAATTTCAATTTCATTTGTTTTAAAATATTCATCTAGTTTTTGAAAATTTACTTTTTTTGATATTTCACCTTTTGATATTAATGTATTGTGTTTAAAGGAAATAGAAATTTTTTTTTCTTCCAATTTTATTTTAGATTTTCCCATCGCCATGATGAGTCTACCCCAGTTACAGTCACTTCCAGCAATTGCTGTCTTTACTAATGGAGAATTGGCTATAGATAAAGCTATTAATTTTGCATTTTTATTATTGTTTGCTCCAACAATATTAATAGTTATAAATTTTTTAGCGCCCTCACCGTCTTTTACGATCTTAATTGCTAATTGTTTCGATACATTCTCTAACTTTGGTAAAAACTCTTTTAAATACTCTTCTTTTTTTATTATAATTTGATTTTTACTTTTTACATTCACGAATAACACCATATCACTAGTCGAAGTATCAGAGTCAACCGTAATTGAATTAAATGTTTTATCTACTATTTTATTTAGTTCCTTATGCTGATATGAATAATCACAAATAATATTAGTAAAAATAAACCCCAACATAGTTGCCATATTTGGTGCTATCATTCCTGACCCTTTTGCAATACCTGAAATACAAGCTTTTTGTTTACCAATTTTAAAATTTTCTGACTCAACTTTTAGAAAAGTATCAGTTGTTCTTATTGCATTAGCCGCTCGTTTCCAATTTTCAGGAATACTACCAAGATTATTTACTAACTTTGGTAAAATAGAAATAATTTTTTTATGATCAAAATATTCTCCGATAACACCTGTAGATGCAATATAGATTTCATTTGAGTTTATTTTCATTAGCTTTGAAAGTTCTTTTACAATTTTTTGTATCGATTTCCTTCCTTCAGACCCTGTAAAAACGTTTGCATTTCCAGAGTTTACCAATATAGCTGACACATAACCAAAATTTTTTATAGATTTATTCCATTTTATTGGCTCACCAGGAAACTGAGATTTGGTAAAAAAACCAAATATTCTTGATCTTTCCTTTAATTTGAATAAAACAACATCATCTTTTCCTTTTTTTTTAAATCCACAATGAGCAACTGAAAAGTCAACGCCATCAACTAAATGTATTTTCTTTTTTGATTTTGAAGATGAATTTTTTTTTTTCATAAAAAAGTTTTCATTGATATTTTATTTTTAATTTATAGTTTATAAAACATTAAATAAATAAAAATAAATGTTTAAAGCAATAACAAAAAAACTTTTTGGTACTGAAAACGAAAGATTGTTAAAATCATTCAACCCCATTATTGAAGAAATTAATAAACTTGAGAAATCATTTTGTAAACTTTCAGACCAGGATTTGTTAAATAATACTTTAAAGTTTAAAGAATCTTTTAAGCAAGGAAAAACGTTGGATGAACTCTTGCCAGAAGCTTTTGCTAATGTTAGGGAAGCTGCAAAGAGAACACTAAATCAGAGGCATTTTGATGTTCAATTAGTTGGAGGAATAATTTTACACAAAGGGAAAATTGCCGAAATGAAAACTGGAGAGGGTAAAACTCTTGTTGCTACTTTGCCAGCATATTTAAATGCGCTCACTGAGGAGGGTGTTCATGTAGTTACTGTTAATGATTATCTCGCTAAAAGGGATGCTGGGTGGATGGGTAAAGTTTTTCAAAAGTTAGGTATGAATACAGCATTTATTACAAATGATCTAGACGATGACCAAAGAAAAATATCATATAACGCTGACATAACTTATGGAACAAACAATGAATTTGGATTTGACTATCTAAGAGATAATATGAAATTTTCTAGGGATCAAATAGTTCAAAAAACTCCTAATTTTGCTATTGTCGATGAAGTTGACTCCATATTGATTGATGAAGCTAGAACTCCGTTAGTAATCTCAGGGCCTGCAGAAAGTTCATCAGATCTCTACAAAAAAATAGATAAAGTTGTATCCCAAATATCATCTGAAGATTATGAAAAAGATGAAAAAGCAAAGTCAGTTACAATTAAAGACAATTCTATAGAAAAAATTGAGAAATTATTTAGTTCTCATGGTTTTTTAAAACAAGGTGGTCTTTATGATATTAATAACGTAACAATAGTTCATCATTTGAATCAAGCTTTAAGAGCAAGATTTCTGTTTAATAAAGATGTTGATTATCTCGTTCAAAATGGAAAAGTACTAATAGTTGATGAATTTACTGGAAGAGCTATGGAAGGAAGGAGATTCTCAGATGGCCTTCATCAAGCACTTGAGGCAAAAGAAAATCTTGAGATACAGGTTGAAAATCAAACATTAGCCTCGATTACTTATCAAAATTACTTTAGGCTTTACAACAAATTATCGGGAATGACAGGAACAGCAAAAACTGAAGCTGATGAATTTTTTGATATATACAAACTAGAAGTAGTTGAGGTTCCAACTAACCAGTCAATGATAAGACAAGATTTTGATGATGAAATTTATCGAACTTCTAAAGAAAAATTTAACGCCATAATTGGACTAATTAAGGATTGCTATTCTAAAGATCAACCTTGCTTGGTTGGAACAATATCAATTGAAAATTCTGAACATTTGTCGAATCTTTTAAAAAATGAAAAAATTCCTCACGAAGTTTTAAATGCAAAACATCATCAAAGAGAAGCAGAAATAGTTAGTAATGCCGGGCTTAAAGGTAAAGTTACAATTGCAACAAATATGGCAGGAAGAGGAACTGATATTCAGCTGGGAGGAAATGATGAAAAGAATGAACTCAAAGAAAAAGTTAAAAAATCAGGCGGACTCTACATTATTGGAACTGAAAGGCACGAATCAAGGAGAATTGATAATCAGCTTAGAGGACGTTCAGGCCGACAGGGTGATCCAGGTTCATCAAAATTCTTTTTATCATTAGAAGATGATTTGATGAGAATTTTTGGATCTGAAAAACTAGACTCCGTGTTACAAAGGCTTGGATTGGAGGAAAATGAATCCATTCAACATCCATGGATTAGTAAAGCTCTTGAAAGAGCCCAAAAAAAAGTTGAGTCGAGGAATTTTGAAATAAGAAAAAGCCTTTTAAAATTTGATGATGTAATGAACGAACAAAGAAAAATTATTTACAGTCAAAGAAAAGAAATTATAAATGATTTATCTGTTGAAGAACTAATTATTGGTATGAGACACGATTTTATTGAAAGCATGGTAGATAAATACATTGAAGATATTAGTTTGTTTGACAAAGAAGTTGAAAAAACACTTGCTGAAGAAACAAAAAATAATTTAAATATTGATACAAATTTTTCTGAAATAAAGAAGATTTCTAGTTTTAATATTGAAGACGTTAAATCACATATCAAAAATCTCTCAGACTTACATATAGGTAAAAAAAAGGCTGAATATGGTAATGAAGTTTTCTCAATGGCAGAAAAGAGTCTTCTGATTCAGATTATTGATCAAAGTTGGAGAGAACACTTACTTTCTCTCGACCATCTACGACAAGGGATTTCTCTCCGAGCCTATGGGCAGAGAGATCCATTAAATGAATATAAACAAGAAGCTTTTGTGATGTTTGAAGATATGATGTCTCAGATAAGACTTAATGTTTCAAGATTGATTAGTTTTATCGAAATAAGAAATGAAGTAAATCATAATGATGATACAAGTATTTATGAAGGTTCAAATGTAAGCAAAAAATCACCCAACAAGATAGCTCGAAACGCCAAATGTCCATGTGGTTCAGGGAAAAAATATAAAAACTGTTGTGGCAAGTTTTAATATTAAAAATTTCAGATCAAAAAAATTTTCCCAATTTCTAAAAATTTTTCTTTTCTTTGCTGAATTATTTCATCTCTCGATTTATTTTCATAATCCTGCATAAATTCAAAAATATATTTTTTTATTGATTCACAAGTTTCACTAATATTTGTGTGTGCTCCACCAGGTGGCTCAGAAATAATTTGGTCAATAATTTTTAATTCTGATAGATCTTCTGAAGTCAATTTCAACGAATTGGCCGCCTTGTCAGCTAATTCACTATCTCTCCAGAGTATTGATGCACAACCTTCTGGGGAAATAACTGAATAAATTGAATGTTCTAACATAACTACTTTATTTCCTGTAGCGAGGGCAATTGCTCCTCCAGAACCACCTTCTCCTACAATAAAAGAGAAAATAGGTACAGAGATTTCAAGACAACATTTAATAGAATTTGCTATTGCTATTGATTGACCTCTATCTTCTGCATCAACTCCGGGAAAAGCGCCTGGTGTGTCAATAAAAGTAATTACAGGAAAATTAAATTTGTCAGCTATTTTCATAAGTCTTATTGCTTTTCTGTAACCCTCAGGTTTGGCCATACCAAAATTATTCTTAACTCTTGAATCAATATCATGGCCTTTGTCATTACCTATAACAATGACAGTTTTTCCATCAAAATCAGCCAAACCTCCTTGAATAGAATAATCGTCACTAAAATATCTATCTCCACTCAGAGAAGTGAAATCCTTAAAAATATAATCTACGTAATTGACAAACTTAGGTCTATCTTGATGTCTACAAACCTTAACTTTTTGCCAAGGAGTTAACTTTGAATAAATTTCAAATTGTACTTTGTCATATTTTTCTTGCAAAAGCGAGAGCTCATTGGCAATGTTTTTGCTATCATCTTTAAGTAACCTCAATTCTTCAATTTTAGAGCTTATTTCTAATAATGGTTTCTCAAAATCAAGAAAATTTTGCATAACAAAATTTATCTACTTGCAATTAACTTTGATTTTTCTACTAAAACTTCAGCCTGTCTTATAGAAGCAATATCAATTAATCGTCCATCTAATGAAACAGCGCCTTTTCCCTCTTTTTTTGCAATCTCCATTGCATCTAGAATTCGCTTTGCTTGATTAACTTCTTTATCAGACGGACTCATCACTTCATTAGCCAAATCTATTTGGCTTGGATGAATTGCCCATTTACCCTCGCAACCAAGAGTAGCAGATCTATTTGCCTGAGCAATATAACCATCTTTATCACCGAAGTCACCGAATGGTCCATCGATTGGTCTTAATCCATTAGCCCTCGCTGCTATAACCATCTTTGACACTGCATGATGCCACATATCTCCCCAATGTCTGTGTCTTGGTTTATCGCCATCGATGTCTGTTAAGACATGATAATTTGGGTTTGGGCCGCCAATGACTGTGGTCTTTGCTTTTGTCGAGGCTGCATAATCTGCAACTCCAAAATGTAAAGATTCAAGTCTTCTATTATACGATGCTATTTCATTGACATTTTGCATTCCTAGAGCAGTTTCTATTATTAATTCAAAACCTAACCTTTTTTCCACATTCATAGCATCTTCAACCTGGGTACATAGCATGTCAACTGCATAAACATCAGAAATAGTTCCTACTTTAGGAATCATAATTAGATCTAATTTTCCTGGTGCCTTTTCTATAAGGTCTACTACATCTTTGTACATAAACTGAGTATCTAGGCCATTTATTCTAACCGACATCACTTTAGTATTCCAGTCTATATCATTAAGCCCCTCAATAATATTTTTTCTTGCCTGATCTTTTTCGTCAGGTGCGACAGCATCCTCTAAATCTAAAAATATTACATCAACGTTACTCTTAGCGGCTTTTTCAAAAAGTGTTGGATTACTACCTGGTACAGCTAATTCACTTCTATTTAATCGTGCGGTTGCTTGTTCAATAATTTTAAAACTCATATCTAATCCTTAAATTGTTAAATTTTGAATAAACTTTTTACTATAATTTAATAAAATTTAAAACATATTAAATTTATAATTTTGTAAGCTTACTAATGTTTTTCTTTAATGGATGTTTTTTTTCAATAATTTCTCTCAATTTGCTTGTTTTAACATGAGTATATATTTGCGTAGTCGAAATATCTGAGTGTCCAAGAGAAGACTGAATTGTTCTTAGATCAACACCTCTGTCTAGTAAATGAGTGGCAAAGGAATGTCTGATAACATGTGGCGACAACCTTTCAGGTGATATGTTTACTTTAGATGAGAGATTTTTTAAAATTTGAAAAAATCTATTTCTAGTTATGTGTCTATTCTTTGAATTAGAAGGAAATAGATATTCACTTTTTTTTTTTTTTGGCAATAGTTTATTTCTTATTAGAAGATAAGAATGAATACTATTTATTGCACTGTCTGTTAGTGGCACTATTCTTTCTTTTCCTCCTTTACCTCTTATAAGTATACTTCTAAAACCTTCCTCAAATGAGGATAATTTTATACTTACTAATTCAGAAACTCTTATTCCAGTGGAATAAAGTATTTCAAGCATTGCAGATAACCTAAAACCTTGAGGTGATTTATCATACATACAAAAGTCTAATAAATTACTCATTTCATTTTCAGTTAATATCTTTGGAAGACTCATTTTTGGTTTAGGAAGGTCAAAATTTAAAAT
>CABZFH010000003.1 GCA_902524895.1 uncultured Alphaproteobacteria bacterium
AGTTGAAGGAAAGATTAGTGCGATAAATTTTTCTAAAGGATCTGATGTAAGTGCCGGCGATATAATAGTATTAATTGATCCAGAGGATAAAATTGCTAAACAAAAGGAAATGGAAGCGCTCTTAGAGCAAAGAAAAAAAGAATATGAGGTTGCAGAAAAACTTTTTAAGGAAGGATTTAGGTCAGAAGTAAAACTGTCAGAATCAAGAACTAATTTTGAAAAAGCTCTTGCATCTTTCGAAAAAAGTCAGGTAGCATTAAACAATACAAAAGTTATGATACCATTTGATAGTTTCTTAGAAGACAGTTTTGTTGAACTTGGTGATTATGTCAAAAAGGGTGATAAGATTGTAAAAATTGTTGATCTTGATCCAATTTTCCTTTCAGCTTCTGCAAATGAAAATGAAGTTATGAATTTAAAAATTAATCAAAGAGGTATTGCGATTCTAAATAATGGAGAAAAATTTAAAGGTCACATAAATTATATTTCCTCATCTGCTGATAACAATACTAGAAATTTTAAAATTCAACTTGAGATTAAAAATTCAAAAAAAAAAATACTTTCAGGATTATCAGGTGAGATACAAATAAATCTCTTACCTACTAATGCCTTCTTTATTCCGTCATCAGTAGTAACTTTAAATCAAAGCGGTGATCTTGGAATAAAAATTATAGAAAATAATAAAGTAAAATTTTTTAAAATTGATATTATTAGTGATACAGGAAAAGGGTTTTGGATTAAAACTAATAATGTTGATGAGCTAATGTTAATAAGTCGTGGTCAAGAATTTGTAGTTGAAGGTGAATCTGTAGATTATGAATTTCTGGTAAAAGATGTTAGATAGAATACTTAATTCAAGTAAGGTTTTACTAACAATCCTTTTTTTTTCCATTTCATATGGCATTTACTCATATAACACTTTACCAAGAGAAGCTGATCCGGACATAAGCTTACCACTCATTTATATTTCCATTACACATAAGGGAATCTCACCAGAAGATTCTGAGAGATTGATAATAAAACCTCTTGAAAAAGAGTTAAAAATTATTGAAGGAGTTAAAAAAATGTCTTCTACATCATATTTAGGTGGAGGTAATATTGTACTCGAATTTGATGCTGGCTTTGAATCAGCAAAAGCTTTGGGAGATACAAGAATAAAGGTTGATCAGGCAAAAAATAAATTTCCATCGGAAACAGAAGAACCAAAGGTTATAGAAATTAACCTTTCCAGATTTCCAGTTTTAGCTGTAGCAATATCTGGAAATATTGAAAAAAGGGTTTTACTCAAAATAGCAAAAGAATTAAAAAATGAAATTGAAAAAATTGAAGAAGTATTAAGTATAGAAGTGATTGGGGAAGACGAAAGACAAATTGAAGTTGTTGTTGATCCCAAAAATGTTAAAGCTTATGGACTTACTGCAAAAGAAGTTTTGTTATCATTAAAAAATAGTAATATTTTAATTCCCGCTGGTAAGCTGTCAGGAAAAACTGGAAGTTTTGATGTGAAAGTCCCTAGTCTTCTAGAAAATTTAGAAGACATTTTAAGTCTTCCAATAAAATCTACCAATGATTCTGTGGTGACATTAGGTGAGGTTTCAAAAATTAGAGATACGTACAAAGAAACATTAGGAATAGCAAGAAATAACGGACAAAATGCGGTAATACTCGAAATATCAAAAAGGAGTGGAAAAAATATAATTCATACAATTGAAAAAATTAAAGAAAAGGTTTACAAAACTTCAAAATTTTTACCTCAAAAAGTTAAAATAGATTATTTTCAAGATGAATCAAAAGCAATAAATACAATGCTTACTGATTTACAAAATAATATCATTCTTGCCGTAATATTAGTGTTAATAATTATAATTTATTGGATGGGATGGAAATCAGCCTTGCTTGTTAGTTTTGCAATTCCTGGATCATTTTTAATTTCTATGGTTTTTCTTTCATTCATAGGAATAACAATAAATATTGTTGTTTTATTTTCATTAATCCTTTCAGTTGGAATCTTAATAGATGGTGCAATAATAGTTGTGGAATACGCTAACAGGAGAGCTTCAGAAGGGTTATCATTTCAAAAAGTCTTTTTTATGTCTTCTAGAAAAATGTTTACTCCAGTTTTAGCATCTACATTAACAACTTTAGCTGCTTTTTTCCCATTGGTTTTTTGGCCAGGGGTTGCTGGAGAATTTATGTTTTATTTACCTGTTACTTTATTAACAATTCTTTCTTCCTCACTGTTTATGGCTTTAATATTCATACCAGTGCTTGGAAATATTATAGGAGTAGATTCCCCTAGAGCCAAGGAGGAAAGAGAGAATCTTAAACTGCTTGAGTCAGGTGATCTTTCACAAATTTCTGGAATTCAAAAATTCTATTTAAAAACATTAGAATGGTGTCTTCAAAAACCATTTAAAATAGTTTTTTCTACTATCTTTCTGTTAATTTCCATTCAATTTATATACTTTAAATTTGGAAAAGGAATAGAGTTTTTTCCAGCAATAGAACCTGATTATGCCGAGGTAGTTGTTCACGCAAGAGGGAATCTTTCAATAAACGATAAAAATATTATTATGAAAGAAGTTGAAGAATTGATTCTCAGCAATACTGCTATAAAAAATAGTTACACAAAAGTTGGTGCATTGAAAAATAATAAAGAACAAGGAACTGATGACATAATAGGTTCTATAAATGTAGAATTTATAGAATGGAAAAAAAGATCAGAAACAAATTTAATAATCCAAAGTTTAGAAGAAAAATTTTTAAAAATACCCGGTATTAATGTTGAAATTCTTGAGAAAAAGGATGGTCCGCCTAATGAAAAAGATATTGACATAGAGATTTCAAATGTCAGTAAAGAAATTTTATTGAATGACTCAAACTTTTTAATTAACTATCTACAAAATATTGAATGGATTAAAAATCTTGATACTGGAATCAATGCACCCGGTATTGAATGGCAGTTGCAAATAGATAGAGCTAAAGCAGATAAATATGGTGTAGATATTAAACTAATCGGAGATACCATTCAAATGATGACCCATGGTTTAAAAATTACAGATTTTATGCCTGAAGATAGTGATGAAGAAGTGGATATTGTTGTTAAATTTAGTGAAAAATATAGAACATTAAATGAATTAGATAATATAGAAATTAATGGTAAAAATGGTCCGGTAGCACTTAGTCTTTTTGTAGAACGCAAACCAAAACTCAAAGTAGGAAGGATTAATAGGACTGATTCTATGAATTCAGTAAATATTATGTTTGATATAGAAGATAATTTAAATGTAAATAAAAAAGTTTCTGAGTTAACTAATTGGCTTGAAACAAATGAAAAATATGTCGGTTCAACAATAAAATTTAGAGGTCAGGAAGAAGATCAAGAAGAGGCAAAAAAATTTTTATTTAAAGCTTTTTTTATTGCAATATTCTTAATTCTGTTAATTTTAATTTCAACTTTTGAAAGTTTTTTCTTTTGTTTTATTATCTTAACCTCTGTAATAATGTCAACTATTGGTGTAATGATAGGACTGATAATAACTAATCAAGCATTTGGTATAGTTATGTCAGGAATAGGTGTAATTGCTCTAGCTGGCATTGTAGTTAATAATAATATTGTTTTATTAGATACATACAAAAACTTGAAAAAAATTAATACTGACACTAAAGAAATAATTTTGAGAACTGGTGTCCAAAGACTTAGACCAATCCTACTCACCACCTTAACAACTTTTTTTGGACTTGTTCCGATGGCTTTCGGGCTAAATATTGATTTTTTATCTTTGGAAATAAATATTAACAATCCAAGTTCTCAATGGTGGTTACAATTATCCAACGCAATTGTATTTGGGATAATATTTTCATTTATTTTAACTTTGATAATAACACCATGTCTGATTTTTATTTCAGAAAATTACAAGATTAATAAATTATTTAATTTTTCTTTTTTCAATAAGCGCAAGGGGTATTGAACAATAATAACCAGTTATGAATAAAATCATGGCCAGCCAAAAATCTGTTAATAATAGAGACAAAAATCCAGCGAGAAAAATTGTAACAAGTGGAAAATTTTTTTTTTCAATCTTAATACCTTTCATTGAGTAGGTTGGTATGTTGGTTATCATCAAAATACTAGATAATAAAATTGTTATCACTGAAACAAATGGATTTAGACAAAAATCTAATTCAAATCTGAAATAAATCATCATTGGCAATAAAACTAGTCCTGCTGCTGCTGGCGTAGAGATACCCTGAAAATATTTGATTTTAAAATTTTCTTTAGTATCACTATCACTATCCGATGATGAGATATTAAACCTAGCAAGTCTTGAAGATGAACAAACTGCATAAAAAACTACAAATGCCCAACTATTTTCTATACTTCCTGACATTATCCAAAAGTAAACAATGAATGATGGCGCAATACCAAAACTTATAAAATCTGCTAAAGAATCGAGTTCTAATCCAAAATTGGAACTACTTTTTAACAGGCGAGCAATCTTTCCATCTAAATTATCAAGAAAAGAGGCTAACACTACTAAAAATACTGCAAATTCCCATTTTGATTCTGTTGCAAATTTAATAGATGTTAAGCCTAAAGTTAAAGAAAAAAAAGTAACTATATTTGGTATTAAAACTCTAATGGATAATTTTTTCATTTTAAAATTTTTTTAATAAAAATAAGAGAAAGCTTTGATTCTATTAACTCTTAGTTGTTTTTACTGCTTTAGGTTTATTGAGTTTTACAGCTTGAGTCGCCAAGATTGTTTCTCCTCCAATAATAGTTTGTCCTTCTAAGACATTTAAGGAAAAATTCATTGGTAAATAAACATCAACTCTGCTTCCAAATCTAATTATACCAAACTTTTCTCCAGATTTAACCATTTGTCCTTCTGTCAAATTACACTTGATTCTGCGTGCAATAAGACCAGCAATCTGAACAACGTAAATTATTAAACCATTCTCTAGGCGAATTTTTAAAACCATTCTTTCATTTTCTTTACTAGATTTATCTAAAGATGCATTAAAAAAAGCACCAGGGAAATACCTCATACTTAAAATTTTTCCAGAGTAAGGAATTCTGTTTACATGAACATTAAAAATATTCATAAAAATACTAATTCTCTTCATTTTTTCCTTTTTTTCTTTTTCATCAGGAGGAAAGTCATTTATCACAGGTAATACCTTCCCATCAGCAGGTGAAATAATCAAACCTTGTTTATCTGGAGTAACTCTATGAGGATCTCTAAAAAAATAAATGCACCAGATTGTTAAAATTATCCCTATCCAGCCAAAAAAATCAGAAAAAGAGCCTATTATTAATGAGACTAATCCAAAGATAATAATAAATGGATAACCTGAGGAGTGAATTGGAACAAATAAAGTTTTTATAAACTCAAGTTCATTAAAACCATTTTTTAATTTAGCACCAAGAGAGTCAAAAAAATCTTTTTTATTTTTCATAATTAATTTTTTCAGTTATCAGAGGAATAGTAAATACTTGACCAGGAAAAATTAGATCCGGATCAGAAATTTTCATTTCATTTCTTTTGTAAATTTCTGAATAAAATATACCACCACCCATTGTTCTTCTGGCAATTCTCCATAAACTGTTTCCGGGTTGTACAACAAGGTTATTATTATCTAAAAGTTGATTTAAATCATTAAGACTTTCATTAAAAATAGGTATATTAAATGAAAATAACTTATTATTTAACCTAAAGTCTACTCTTAATTCTAATTTTCCAAGTGGAATTTTTTTTGTTGTAATAAAGTTCCAAAAACCTTTGTCATCAGATAAAGTTTTTCCAATTAGTTTGTTATCAATAAAAAATAATAAATTCTTATTTTCTTCTGATCTTCCAGAAAAAGTAATTTTACCTTCAGGACTATATTCAACATAATCAACAGAAAAACCATCTTCTAATTTTTCTAGATTCATTAAATATGAGTTAGTTTTTCCGCTCAATGAAGATTTAAGAATTATAGGACTTTGTTTACTATCCTTTTCAAGGAATACTATTATTGTCTGATCTGACCCTATCACTTCTCCACTTTCTTTTCTAAAATTTAAATGTAATCTCTTTATTCCGTGCTTTAAAGACACTCTACTCGACCAAACCCACTCTCCATTTATGTCAGACAACACTTGACCCAATTTTTCATTTCCATCAAAAATATTAACTAATCTATTAGGTTTTGATCTTCCAGCTATTACAGCATCTCCTTTTTGAGTAATTCTTACAATATCAAATGTTGGGGAGGTGTCTTCGAAAAGTATTTTTTCACTTTCTAAATTTTTCAATTCAGTTTGATTAATGTGCTCTAAACTATCTTTTTCTGGTGAGGGTATCAATAAATACAACCCAGCACTGGTGATTGTTAAAAATAAACTTATTAAAAAAAAATTTTTCATTATATAGGACTTTTATGTATTATAACGTAGTTTTCATTTTTTTTTAATTTTTTTTTTACATTCATAATTATGAAAAATATTGGTGTTTTTTGCGGTTCCAAAAATGGTAAAAACAATGTTCATCAAACTCTTGTAGTTGATGTTGCCAGATGGATTGGAACCAAAAAATATAATTTGATTTTTGGAGGAGGTAGAACAGGATTAATGCACATATTATGTAAAGAATCAGCAAAATTTAAAATTAAAATTTATGGTATTATTCCCTACTATTTGGATTATATAGATGAAAGTTCCAATCATGAAAATTTTATCACTGATAAAATAATAACTAAATCAATTGATGAACGTATGAACCAATTTTTAGCAAGATCCGACTTTTTTATTGCATTACCTGGTGGCATAGGTACTTTAAGTGAAGTGCTTGATATAATGGTTAAAAAAGAATTAAAAGAAAGTAAAAAAAAAATTTATTTAGTTAATGATACTAAGTTTTGGGATCAATTTGCTAATTTATTAAATTCTTTTATAAATGAAAAATTCCTCAACAATTGTACTCTAACAGATGTTGTCGAAATTATATCGTTAAAAGAATTACAAAAAAAAATAAGATAATATATGAAAAAAATATTTGTTAAAAACTGTATCGTTGAACTCCAAGGAGATGAAATGGCAAAAGTGGTATGGGAGTCTTTGAAAGAAAAATTGATTTTACCTTTTTTGGATTTACAAATTAAAAAATTTGATTTAGGAATGAAAAATAGAAACGCAACCAATGATAAAATAACTGTTCAAGCGGCAGAGGCTATAATAAAAAATAATGTTGGTATCAAATGTGCTACCATAACCCCTGATGACAAAAGAGTAAAAGAATTTAATCTAAAATCTAAATTTCCTTCACCTAATGGTACAATTAGGAATATATTAAATGGAACAATTTTTAGAGAACCAATTCTTTGTAATAATATTCCTAAAATTGTAAAACATTGGAATAAACCAATAATTATAGCTAGACATGCATTTGGGGATATTTATAAATCAAAAGACTTAAGAATAAAGGATAAAGGTAAATTATTTATTGAGTTTAAATCAAATGATGGAAAAAAATTAATCAAAGAAGAGATTTATGAATTTAAATCTGACGGAGTTGGAATGGCAATGTTTAATGTTGATAAATCAATTTATGATTTTTCGGAAGCATGTTTCAATTTCTGTTTGGAGAGAAAAATATCACTTTTTTTTTCAACAAAAAATACAATTCTACAAAACTATGATGAAAGATTTAAAGAAATTTTTGATGAACTGTATAACTCTAAATTTAAAATAAGCTTTGAAAAAAATAATCTAACTTATCAGCATAGATTAATCGATGATATGGTAGCATGTATGATGAAGTGGAGTGGTGGATATCTTTGGGCTTGTAAAAATTACGATGGTGATGTGATGTCTGATCTTCTAGCTCAGGGATTTGGTTCTCTGGGGTTAATGACCTCTATTCTTCAAAGTCCTGACGGAAAAGTTATTGAAACTGAGGCTGCGCATGGAACAATTACAAGCCATTTTCGACAACACCAAAAAGGTTTAAAAACCTCAACCAACCCGATAGCATCAATTTTTTCATGGACAAAAGGGCTATGGCATAGAGGTAGATTTGATAAAAATTTTGAACTTCAAAAATTTTGTGAAACTTTAGAAAGAGTTTGTATTTCTACAATTGAGTCCGGAAAAATGACTAAGGATTTGGCATTATTGGTTGGTCCTGAACAAAACTGGCTAACTACTGAGGAGTTTTTGTTGTGCATCCAAAAGAAACTTAAATTAATGTTTTAGTATGTTATTTAAGTAGTTATTCAATTCTTTTATTTTGCTTGGATCATTACCACCGCCTTGAGCTAAGTCGTTTCTTCCTCCACCTCCAGACCCTCCAAAAAAAATTGAAATTTCTTTTACCAACTGACTTGCAGTAATCTTTGAATGTAGGTCATGTGAAACCTTTACAACTATTGAAACTTTTTTTTCTTCAATTCTCAATAGAATAATTATCCCAGATTTAATTTCCTCACTAATTTTATCTGCATGATTTTTCATTTCTCTTGAAGGAATCATTAATTCTTGAATGTACACTTTAAAGTTATTAATTTTTTTTAAATTTTTTGGATTATATTTTTCTATTTGGTTTTTAAACTTTTCTTTTTTTAAACTAGCATTTTCTGAAATTAAATTTTTAACTTTATTTATTAATTCTCCTTCTTTGCTTTTAAGAAGTACTGTAAGTTGGGAAAGCATTTCTGAATGTTCAGCATTTTTTATAATAGCTTCCTCTCCTGTTATAGCCTCAATTCTTCTAACACCAGATGAAACTGAGGATTCAGTTAAAATTTTTATCAATCCTATTTCCCCGGTATTATTCACGTGTGTTCCACCACAAAGTTCTGATGACACGAAACTAAAATCTTTTTTAGTACTTTTAAAAGTCACAACTCTAACTTTTGACGGATATTTTTCACCAAACAAACCAATTGCACCCTCAGAGATAGCTTTTTTATATTCTTTAAATTTTATTGATACTTTTAAATTTTCTCTAATAATATTATTCAAAAAATTTTCTATTAACATTAATTTTTTATTTTCAACAGGCTTATTGTGTGTAAAATCAAACCTTAATTTTCTTTCTGAAACTAGTGATCCTTTTTGTTTTACATGAGCACCTAATATCATTCTTAATACTTCATGAAGTAGATGCGTTGATGTATGATTACTTTGTATTTTTTTTCTTTTGCGCTGATTAATCCCAATTTTAAAATTTTGTCCAACAACTAGATCCGAATCAAAATTTTTCGCAAAATGAAAAAAAATAGCATTTTGTTTTTGCGTATCAAAGATGTCGCAAATTTTTAAACTAGTTTTAGTATCAATCACCAATCCAGAATCACCTATTTGACCTCCTGCTTCAGCATAGAATGGTGTTTTTGAGAAAATTAGAATTGCATCATTTAATCCTTTAGTATTTTGGTAGCTTTTGTTATCTTTAAAAATTTTCAAAAGTTTTGTAATTTCTTGAAAATTCTCATACCCTGAAAATTTTGTATCACATTCTTTCAAATTAATTTTACTAAGGAAATCTTGATTAATTGTTGTCTGTTTTTTTCCAATCCAAGAAGCTTTAGACCTATTTTTCTGACCAAGCATGAGCTTTTCAAATTCATTCATATTGATCTTTAAATTTTTCTCTCTTAAAATATTTTCAGTCATATCTACTGGAAACCCGTAAGTATCGTACAATTTAAACGCTAGATTTGCAGAAAAATAATTACTTTTTAAGGTTGAAATTTCATCATTTAAAATTTTTAATCCTTCTTTCAGAGTTTCTGAAAATTTTTCTTCTTCATATCTTAAGGTTTCTACAATAAACTTCTCTTCATTTTTTAAATATTGGTAAAAATTTTTGTATTGATCACAAACGCTATGAACTAATTTATTTAAAACCTTATCTTCTTTACCTAATATTTGTAGATGCCTTGAAGCTCTTCTTATGATCCTTCTTAGAACATAACCCCTCCCTTCATTAGAAGGTAAAACTCCTTCGCTAATTAAAAAAGTTATTGCTCTTATATGATCTATAATAACTCTGAAGGATATAATATTTTGATTGTTAGCCTGAATTCCCAGTAAATTTTCTAAATCATTTTTAAGAATTTTAAAAATATCAATGTCATAATTATTGGTTTTTCCATTAATTACTGCATTTATTCTCTCAAGACCCATCCCAGTATCAACACATTTGATTGGTAAGTTGAATAACTTATCTTCTTTTTTTTCGTGTTGCATAAAAACTAAATTCCAAATTTCAACAAATCGGTTGCCATCCTGATTTTTAGTTCCTGGTAAGCCACCAGAAATTTTGTCTCCATTGTCATAAAATATTTCACTGCATGGACCACAAGGGCCAACTTCACCCATTGACCAAAAATTATCATTGGATGCAATTTCAATTATTCTTGAAGATTCGAGGCCAGATATTTTTTTCCAAAAATTTAAGGACTCCTCGTCACCTTTATACACCGTTACTATTAATTTTTGAGAGCTTAAGGATAAAACTTTTGTCAGAAACTGCCACGCAAAATATATTGCTTGTTCTTTAAAATAACCTCCAAAAGAAAAATTACCCAACATTTCAAAAAAAGTATGGTGTCTAGGTGTATACCCTACGTTATCCAAATCATTATGTTTCCCCCCAGCTCTAAGACATTTTTGTGATGAAACAACGTTGGTACTCGATGCTTTTTCTAATCCAATAAACCAGTCTTTAAATTGTACCATTCCTGCATTTGTGAATAAAAGCGATTGATCATTTAAGGGTAGCAAAGAAGAGGATTCAAAAAAAACATGTTCGTTATTTTCAAAATACTTTATGAATTCTTTTCTAATATCTCCAGAATTTCTCATCTTCAAACCTAATAAACTACAATAGTATTTAGATTTTTAAAAGTAAAAACGGTTAATCTTTAGCTAATTTTTTATTGTCATCTTGAGTAACTTCTTCCTGAGTTATCTCATCTTCTGAGAAATTTTTTTCGCTTTCATTTTTCCTTAGTTCATTTTCAATACTGTTAGCAACATCAGGATTATCTTTTAAAAAGATTTTTACATTTTCTCTGCCTTGACCAATTCTGTCATTATTGTATGAATACCAAGCTCCTGCTTTATCAATAATATTATGTTTAACAGCTAGATCAACTATTTCTCCAGTTTTTGAAATACCTTCTCCATACATTATATCAAATTCTACGGTTTTAAATGGTGGTGCTAATTTATTTTTAACCACTTTAACTTTTGTTTGATTACCTATGATCTGATCTCTATCTTTGATTGCTCCTATTCTTCTAATATCCAGTCTAATTGAAGCATAAAATTTTAATGCATTTCCACCTGTCGTTGTCTCGGGGTTACCAAACATAATTCCAATTTTTTGACGAATTTGATTTATAAAGATAACAAGTGTATTAGATTTAGCTATTGAACCAGTCAATTTTCTTAGCGCTTGACTCATAAGTCTTGCATGAAGACCCATATGAGAATCGCCCATATCGCCTTCTATTTCAGCTCTAGGAACCAAAGCAGCCACAGAATCCACAACTAAAAGATCAATAGCACTTGAACTTACCAATGTATCGGCAATCTCGAGTGCTTGTTCGCCATTATCTGGTTGAGAAATCAACATATTATCAGTATCAACTCCTAACTTTTTAGCATAAACTGGATCTAATGCGTGTTCAGCATCTATGAATGCACAAGTACCACCATTTTTTTGCGATTCAGCAAGTGCATGTAAAGCTAATGTTGTTTTTCCAGAACTTTCTGGACCATAAATCTCTACAATTCTTCCTTTTGGAAAACCTCCAATGCCTAGTTCTAAGTCTAAACTTAATGATCCAGTAGATATTGTTTCAATTTCGACTTTATCTTTTTGTCCAAGACGCATTACAGAGCCTTTTCCAAAACTTCTTTCAATTTGGCTAATGGTTGATTCTAATGATTTTAATTTATCCATTTTTATTTGTTCTATAAATGTTCTTTATACAGTAACATAAAATTTTTAAAATAAAAGCTAAATTTAATACTCTTTTTCTTTGTAAACTTTTTCATTCTTTTCGTGATTTTCTTGAGCCTCAAGAGTTAAGGTAGCTACAGGTCTAGCTTTTAGCCTTTCAATACTAATAGGCTCCATTGTTTCTTCGCAATATCCATATGTTCCATCTTCAATTTTTTTAAGTGCTTTATTAATTTTTGATAATAATTTTCTTGACCTATCCCTAGTTCTCAGCTCTAGAGTTCTATCTGACTCTAAGGAAGCTCGATCACTTAAATCAGGCTTATTACTTGGTTCTTCTTTAAGCTTTTGTAATGTTACACTAGATTCAGACATAATATCTTTTTTCCAATCTAGCAATTTATTCTTAAAATAAGCTAACTGTTTAGGGTTCATAAATTTTTCACTAGAATTTGGCTCATAGCTTCCATTTAATTTTTTTCTTTTCATATAAAATCCAAAATTAACAATAAAAAAATTTTTATATTGCATATAATTATATTTGAAGAAAAAATGAATCAAGTTAAATTTAAAAAATAATGAAAAAAGCTGTTTTTTTTGATAGAGACGGAGTGCTAAATGTTGATAAAGGTTATCAGTTTGAAATTTCTTCTTTTGAATGGATACCCGGTGCAAAAAGAGCTATCAAACTATTAAATGATTTGGATTATTTAGTTATTGTTATAAGTAATCAATCCGGAGTATCCCGAGGTTATTATAATGAAAGTCATATTAAAAAACTCCACAAATGGATGAATTCAGAATTAAAAAAACAAAACGCATTAATAAATGATTTTTTTTATTCCACAGAAATGCCATCAGAGGAAATAAATCAAAAATCGCGAAGAAAACCTAGTCCTTTGATGGTTATTGAGGCAATAAAGAAATATTCAATAAACAAAAAAAAAAGTTTTTTAATCGGTGACAAACAATCAGATGTCAAAACTGCTGAAAATGCAAATATTCGTGGTTATTTATTCAGAGAAGAAGATTTATTTGAAAGAGTAAAAGAAATTTTAAAAGAATTTTAATCTTATTCTTTTCAAATAAAAAATAAGACATATATAACATATAATTACATTTTTTGTGATAAGATATAAAACAATTAGCTAGATTAAGCATTAAACAGATTTAAATGTTAGATAATTTTGAAAAAAAGAAAAAAAAATTTGTTCCTTATCCAAAAGGAAGAGAGATAAACAGCGAATCCGTTAATCAAGTTCAAGATTTGATCTCTAAGCTCCCACTAAGAAGAGATTTGTTGATAGAGTATTTTCATCTAATTCAAGACAAATATCGATGTATTAGAAAAAAACACTTGGCAGCACTTTCTTCGTTATTAAAAATTCCCTTTGCTGAAACTTTCGAAGTAGCAACTTTTTACGCTCATTTCGATGTTATTGATGATGAAGATGAGACACCACCGAAGATTACCGTTAGAGTATGCGACAGTTTAACTTGCGAACTTAAAGGAAGTCCTGAGCTAATTAGTAAACTAAAAAACAATACAAATAAAAATGATGTTAGAATTGTTCGTGCACCTTGTATGGGTTTATGTAACGTTGCGCCTGCTTGCGAAGTAGGACACAATCATGTAGTAAATGCTAGTGAAAGTAAAGTTATTCAAGCAATAGAAACTAACAATACTCATCCTTCTACAATCAATGGTGTATCATTTGAGGATTATTTAGAAAGTGATGGATATAAATTATTAAAATCTTGCTACTCAGGAAATATAAATGTTGAAAAGATTATTGATGAACTTAATAATTCTGGTTTAAAGGGTATGGGAGGCGCTGGTTTTCCGTCTGGACAGAAATGGAAATTCGTAAGGATGGAATCTGGTCCAAGATTAATGACGATTAATGGTGATGAAGGTGAACCTGGTACTTTTAAAGATAAATTATATCTAGAAACTGACATGCATAGATTTTTGGAAGGAATGCTTATAGCTGCATGGGCTGTTGAAGCTAGAGAAATTTACATTTACATGAGGGATGAATATCCTGCAATAAGAATAAAATTACTTCAAGAAATTGAAAAGTTAATTTCAAACAACATTATCAAAAAAGACTATGTCCACGTTAGAAGAGGTGCTGGAGCATATATCTGCGGTGAAGAATCCGCAATGATTGAATCAATTGAAGGTAAAAGAGGAATGCCTAGACATAAACCCCCTTTTGTTTCGAAAGTTGGACTTTTTGGGTTACCCACACTAAATCATAACATTGAGACCGTTTATTGGATCAGAGATATTATTGAAAAAGGTCACAAATGGTATGCAGATCAAGGAACAAGAGGATTCAAAGGGCCTCACAGTTTTTCAGTCTCAGGAAGGATCAAAAATCCTGGAGTTAAATTAGCTCCTGCAGGTACAACTATGAATGAGCTTCTAAATGATTATTGTGGTGGGATGGAAGATGGACACAAATTCTTTGGATATTTACCAGGTGGAGCATCTGGGGGAATACTGCCTGCTTCAAAGGCTGATATACCTCTAGACTTTGGCACACTAGAAGAGTATGGATGTTTTATTGGTTCAGGAGCTGTTGTTGTGTTTTCTGATAAAGATGATATTACTAGTATAGTGTTAAATCTTCTTAAATTTTTTGAAGATGAAAGTTGTGGTCAGTGCACACCTTGTAGAGTAGGCACTGAAAAAGCTGTAAAATTGTTAGAAAAAGGTAACTGGGATAAAAATTTGCTTAATGAGTTAGTTGAAATTATGGGTGATGCATCTATTTGTGGTCTAGGTCAGGCAGCTGGCAACCCGATTAGAAGTGCTATTAATTTTTTTGGAAATCACTTAAAATGAAAAAAATTAACTTTTTCATCGATGGAAAAATTGTCGTAGCAGAACAAGGTGAATCCATCTGGAAGGTAGCAAAGAGGTATGGAAATACATTGCCTCATCTCTGCTATGCTGATAAATCTGGTTACAGAGCTGATGGAAATTGTAGAGCATGTATGGTTAGCATTGAGGGCGAAAGAGTGTTAGCTGCTTCTTGCCTTAGGGAACCTTCAGAGGGAATGAAGGTCTTTACTAAAGATGCAAGATCAAAAAAATCCAGACAAATGGTATTGGAACTTCTCGTTACTGACCAACCTCAGATTGACCTTTCTCATGATCCTGAGTCTCATTTTTGGAAAATGGCAGAAAAAGTTGATGTTTCTAAAAGTAGATTCGACAAAAGAGAAGCAACAATGGTTCCGAATTCAGATAATTCAAATAAAGCCATGTCAGTTAATTTAGACGCTTGTATTCATTGCAATTTGTGCGTTAGGGCATGTAGAGAAGTTCAAGTTAATGATGTTATCGGAATGGGTGAGAGAGGTCATTCATCAAAAATTATTTTTGATTTTGATGATCCAATGGGAGATTCTACTTGTGTGAGTTGTGGAGAGTGTGTTCAAGCATGTCCAACTGGAGCATTGATGGAGTCATCTCTTTTGGATAAAAGTGGAAAAAATAAAGGAAAACATGACAGAGAGGTTGATTCTCTTTGTCCTTACTGTGGAGTTGGTTGCCAACTGACCTTCAAAATCAAAGATGATAAAATAATTTCTGCTGACGGAAGAGACGGTCCTGCAAACAATAGTAGGCTATGCGTTAAGGGTAGATTTGGATTTGATTATATAAACAATCCTGAAAGATTAACTAAGCCACTAATAAGAAAAAAAAATGTTAAAAAAGACCCTAACGAGAGAGTTGACCCTTCAAACCCTTTTTCTCATTTTCGTGAAGCCAGTTGGGAAGAGGCACTTGACTTAGCTGGTAAAAGTTTACTTAAAATAAGAGATAATGTACCTGGAAATTCTTTAGCCGGTTTTGGTTGTGCTAAAGGATCAAATGAAGAAGCATATTTATTTCAGAAACTTGTTAGAACAGGCTTTAATAATAATAATGTTGATCATTGCACAAGAATGTGTCACGCCTCTTCAGTTGCGGCTTTAATGGAAGCAATTGGAACAGGAGCTGTAACAGCCCCTGTGTCAGAAGTCAAAAACGCAGAAGTCGCCATTATTATTGGTGCGAGACCTTCTCAAAACCATCCCGTAGCAGCCACGTTTATTAAAAATGCTGTCAAAAAAGGATTAAAACTTATTATTATGGATCCAAGAAAGCAAGAATTATCAACTCTTGCAGAAAAACATCTTCAGTTTAAACCAGGTACAGACGTAGCACTTCTTAATGCTATGCTTAACGTTATAATAGAAGAAGGCTTAGTTGATCGACAATATATCGAAAAACATACTGAAGGTTACCAACAGTTAATTTCTCACGTTAAAGATTTCACACCAGAAGAAATGTCGCCAATATGTGGAATTAGTGTTGACGAGATTAGAGAAACTGCGAGAATTTTTGCAAATGCAAAATCTGCAATGATTTTTTGGGGAATGGGAATATCTCAGCACATTCACGGAACAGACAACTCAAGGTGCTTAATTTCGTTAGCCTTAACTACAGGAAATGTTGGAAGACCTGGAACAGGTCTTCACCCTCTCAGAGGACAAAACAACGTTCAAGGTGCATCTGATGTAGGCCTAATACCAATGGTATTACCAGACTATCTTCCTATTACTGACAAAAAGAATGTTGAGTTTTTCGAAAATTATTGGGGAACTAAATTAAATCCCAATCCTGGTTTAACAGTGGTAGAAATTATGGAAGCTATTTATAAGCAGGAGATTAGAGGTTTGTATGTCATGGGAGAAAACCCAGCTATGTCAGATCCTAATGCTAACCATGCTAGAGAAGCTCTTTCAAAATTAGATACTTTAGTAGTTCAAGACATCTTTTTAACAGAAACCGCTTACTTAGCTGATATTGTACTTCCTGCCTCAGCTTTTCCTGAAAAGACAGGAACATTTACGAATACAGATAGAAGAGTACAATTAGCTAGAAAAGCAGTTAACCCACCTGGTGATGCAAAACAAGATTGGTGGATAATTCAAGAGTTGGCTAAACGGTTTGATCTTAACTGGAACTATAATGGTCCAGATGAAATATATGATGAACTAAGGAACTGTATGGAATCTATTAAAAATATTAGTTGGGAACGTTTGGTAAAAGAAGGTGCTGTAACTTATCCTTGCGACGACGAAAATAAACCAGGAAATGAAGTTATTTTCGGAGAGGGATTTCCTACTAACAATAAAAAAGGAAGATTAGTTCCTGCGAACGTGATTTCGCCTGACGAAGTTCCTGATAAGGAGTTTCCTTTTGTTCTTACTACAGGAAGACTCTTAGAGCACTGGCATACAGGATCAATGACAATGAGAGCATCTATACTTAACTCAATTGAACCTGAACCATATGTACATATTTCAAAAAAAGATATGAAGAGAAATAACTTACAGCAGAATGATATTGTTCAGCTTTCAACAAGAAGAGGCAAAGTAGATGTAAAAGTTAGATTTGATAGAATGATACCTGAGGGTATGGTTTTCATGCCATTCTGTTTTGAGAACGCGCCAGTGAATGTTCTTACAAATCAGGCTTTAGATCCGGATGGCAAAATACCTGAACTAAAATATTGTGCCGCTAAAATAGACAAAATTCAAGCTGGAGCTTAGATCAAGATTCCTCTAATTGCTTATTTGTCATATGATGTTTTTTATCAACAGGACCAATTAATAAATTTGCAACAAATGCTATCCCTAATAAACCTGCCATCGCAAACATAGTTGTGTTATATAAAGTCGCAGAAGGGTCAACAGTTCCTTCTGGAACAATTTGCATTAAGTTCCCAATTGTTACAGTTTTCTGTTGAACAAGTTCTTGTATTTGATCAATTGAGGCTCCATAAAAATCTATGAACTTTTCAGGATCAACTTTTGAAGCTAGCTCATTTATTGATTTTTCAACTGAACCCTGTCTTAATTGAGTTATAGCCAAAGGACCCAAAACACCAGCTGTTGACCAAGCTGTTAATAACCTACCATGAATTCCGCCAACGTATTTTGTTCCAAAGATATCTGCTAAGTAAGCAGGAATAGTTGCAAAACCTCCGCCATACATAGTAAAAATAATCATCGAAGCTGCATAAAACATTATTAAGTATGTAATTCCAGGGTTAATACTCATAGCTTTTGCACTGTATGGAATTGAAAGATACAGTAGTATTCCTAATGAAAAAAATATAAAATAGGTTGCTTTTCTCCCAATAAAATCTGACATCGAAGCCCAAAATATTCTACCAATCATATTAAAAACACTAATCATCAAGACATATGTGCCCGCAAAACTAGCGGTAACTATTGATGGTAATGTCGAGCCAAATATTTCTATCATCATAGTCTTTGCAACTCCTATTACACCAATTCCAGCAGTCACATTAAAACACAAAACAATCCACAAAAAATAAAACTGTGGTGTCTTAAGTGCTTGGTCAATATGAACATGATTTTTTGTAATTAACCTTGTTTTAGCTGAATCTTTAGGAGGAGTCCAACCTTTAGGTGTCCAACCCTCTGCAGGCACTCTATATGAGAAAGCAGCAATTGTCATAATAAGAAAATAAATAATACCTAAAAACAGAAAGGTTTCTGCCGCTCCGCTTGAACCTGTACCAACGATATACACACCTGGATCTCCAGGTACAATCATTCTGGAAACTTCGTTTGCTGCAACCACAACAACTTCAACGAGGGAACCAGAAATCTCAGCAAATCTTCTTCCTCCCTCAGTAATCAAATTTATGGTATCAGAAGTACCCAAATACTCAGGTGCTTTATAAAAAGTCTCTAATAGTTTGTCTATTGTAAATTTAGCAATCATTGCTCCTCCGCCAAATCCCATGATCGCCATACCAGTTGCCATCCCTCTCCTGTCTGGAAACCATCTAATTAGTGTTGAAACGGGCGAAACGTATCCCAGACCCAATCCTATTCCACCTAAAACTCCATACCCTAAATATAAAAGATATAAACCAATTTGTAGACTGATTTCCTCAGATGTTATAAACGGTAATGAGATATTAATATGAACACCAAGTTCTTGAAGATAAATCCCTAAAGCACCTATTAGAAAACCTCCACCCCAACAACATGCTGCAAAAAAACCTACCATTCTTGGACCCACCTCTTCTAACCATTTTCCAGCATATGCTGCGGCTAGACCCAATGATACGATAGCAACTGAAAAAATCCAAACTACTTGACTAAGTGTCCAATCATCTCCAGAAGAGGATACAACTCCTAGAACTTTTATAAGGGCAGGATTAAACATACTCCAAGCATATACTGAACCAATGCATAAATGTATTGCAATGGAGGCTGGTGGGACAAGCCATCTATTAAATCCTGATTTAGCGATAATATTTTTTTTATGTAATCTGTCTATAAAACTCATAATTTTTTGGCTCCTCTTTTGTTCAAAGTCTTTTGAATCTTTTCTGCATTTAATAGATCTAACTCATTATTTATATTAAAGAATGGATCATAATCAAAAATTGGGAAATTAACTACCTTGAATTTAAAATTTTTTGTAAACGCATCAATTTTTAGTATTTTTTTTTTTAATGAATTTTCCAATTCTTTTATCAAATCTACACTCCACATTGCAAAAACAGGATGTATATTTTCACCACTCTTTGCAATAATTATTTTTTCATCATTATAGTTTTTAAGAAAAGTTTCTACAATATTGTCAGGGAAAAAAGGAGAATCAACAGGAAAAGTAAATAACCATTTTACATTTTTTTTTTTTCTTTGTAGCCATTCCAAACCGGTATAAATTCCGGCTAATGGTCCCAGGTTTCCTGTAAATAAATCCTTTAAAACAGGAAATTTTTCATACTCCGTTTTTATACGAGATGAATTAGAATTTATTATTATTATATCAAGCTGATTAGCGACTTTTTTAATTTGTCTTTCCAAAAGAGTTTCGTTATCAAGTTCTTTTTGCGATTTATCAAATAAATTCATTCTTCTTGACTTTCCACCAGCCAAAATTAAACCTGCAAGAGATGATTTTTCAAACCTTTTCAATTCTTTGCTCTCCAGAAAGAACTGTAAACTTTTTACCTCTGGCCCTACCTATCAATGTTAGATTTGCTTTTTTAGCAAGATCAACGCCCCAAGCAGTAAAACCAGATCTTGAAATTACAATGGGAATTTCCATCTGTACCGACTTTATAACCATTTCACTTGTTAATCTTCCAGTTGTATAAAAAATTTTGTCGTCTGGTTTTATGTTTTTTAAAAACATATAGCCTGCAATTTTATCAATAGCATTATGTCTTCCTACATCTTCCATGTATATTAATGGAGAATCTTCAAAACATAATACGCATCCATGTATAGCCCCAGCTTTCAAATATAAGCTAGGCGTTAAATTTATTTTTTTTGATAATTGATAAATCCATTCAATATTTATTTTTTTTTTATCATTTAATTTCTTTTGTTCGAAACTTTCCATAATATCGCCGAAAGCTGTTCCTTGTGCACAACCTGAAGTGAGAGTTTTCTTTTTAAGCTTTTTCTCAAAATTTGTTTTTCTCTTAGTTCTGATCACAATTGTGTCAATATCTTCCTCATATTCTATAGATAAAATTTTATCATTTTTTAATAGCATATTTTGATTTAATAAATACCCAACAGCCAGATATTCTGGATAGTCATTGATTGTCATCATTGTAACAATCTCTTGGTTATTAAGATAAAGTGTTAATGGTTTTTCTTCAATAACATCAATAGTTTGCTTTTTTAAATCTTGATCTAACCCATCAATTTTTCTTGTTAATCTTGAATCATCAATGTTTGGTTTTATATTCATTTATTACTTTTATTTATTTTAATATATATAACTGTTATCATATTGCATATAATTTTTAAGATATGTTAGATTCTTTTGGAAGAAATATAGATTATTTGAGGTTTTCTGTCACTGATAGATGTGATTTAAGGTGCAGGTATTGTATGCCAGAAAAGACATCTTTTTCTCAAAAAAAAGATATGCTTGATTTAAATCAATTAAAAAAATTAGCCGACGTTCTCATTAAAGTTGGAATTAAAAAAATTCGTATCACTGGAGGGGAGCCATTCGTAAGAAAAGATATAATAAGTTTTTTGGAATACCTATTTGTTTACAAAAAAAAACAATTATTAAATGAAATTACTTTAACCACAAATGGAACTTTGTTAGAAAAATATGCAGAAAAATTAAAACATAATGGCATCGAAAGATTAAACGTGTCTATTGATAGCTTAATTCCCGAGAAATATTCATTTATAACTAATGGAGGAATTTTAGATAATGTTTTAAAAGGAATTGACGAGGCCAAAAAATTTGGAATCAGAATAAAAATAAATGTTGTGTTACTGAAGAACTTTAATGAAGATGAAATTATTTCACTAATAAATTGGTCAGCTAAAAATGGTTTTAATATATCCTTCATAGAAATTATGCCTTTAGGAGAAATTAAGTACTCACGCGATTCACAATATATTCCTGTATCTGTAGCAAAAAAAATTATAGAAAATCATTACCCATTGATTAGTTGTGACTATTCAACAAATGGACCATCAAAATATTATAAAACTAAAGCGTTTTCATCATTAATAGGTTTTATAAGTCCAATAAGTAATCATTTCTGTGAATCATGTAATCGAATAAGAATTACAAGCAATGGCATATTATATAGTTGTCTAGGTCATGAAAGTGCTACAAATTTAAAAATTTCTTTAGAAAAAAATAATATTGAGGAGGTAGAAAGAAAAATTAGAAATTCCATTAAAAAAAAACCTGAAAAACATTTTTTTAATATAAATGAAAAAGATCCAGCTGTTAAAAGATTTATGAGCTTTACAGGTGGATAAAATGCAAGATAAAAATATTAAAATCGGACTGGTATGCTCTGGAAATGAAGTGGCAAAAAGATCTGCATTAATTCTAAAAAGTAAATATAAATTCGTTAGACCAACCCAAGCTGATGTTATAGTAGCTTTAGGGGGGGATGGAACTGTTCTAGAAACATTACACAAATTTTTAAAACAAAAAATTCCAATTTATGGGATGAATAGAGGACATATTGGATTTTTAATGAACGAGTACTCAGAAAAAAACCTTCTTACCAGATTGAGAAAATCAAAATCAACCAAATTATACCCACTTAGAATCAAAAGCTTTTTAAACAATGGTTCTATAAAAGAAAGCATTGCATTCAATGATGTATCTCTCATCAGAAATACAAGACAAATTGCAAAAATTTGCATAGAAATTAACAACACTAAAAAAATTGACCAATTATTGTGTGATGGTTGTTTAATTTCTACTCCGGCAGGCAGTAGTGCTTACAATCTGTCACTAAGAGGACCTGTTTTTCCAGTTGAAGCTCAATTGTTGGCCTTAACACCAATTAGTCCATACAGGCCAAGAAGATGGAGAGGAGCATTGCTTCCAAATAATGTAAAAATTACGTTAACTGCTCTAGAAGAAAAAAAGCGACCTGTAAGAGCAGAAGCAGATTTTTTTGAAACAAATAATATTAAGAAATTAGAAGTTGCATTAGATAAAAAACAATTCGTCAACTTATTATTTGATCAAGGACATGATTTGGAAGAGAGAATAATCAATGAACAATTTTTATATTAAATGAATACCGAGCAAATTTTAAAAAAACTTATTTCATTTAAAAGTATTAGTGAGCAAGAAAATATGACTTTGCTAAATTACGTTTCCAATTACTTAGGAAAATTTAATATTAGTGTTGAAATAATCAATCGCCATCAAAATAGAGCAAATCTTTATTGTAGAATTGGGCCTAATACAGCTGGAGGATTAATGTTGTCAGGACATACAGATGTAGTTCCCGTAGCAAATCAAAAATGGAAAACAAATCCTTTTGAACTTCATAAGCAAGGAAAAAAGTATTTTGGGAGGGGCACAGCTGATATGAAATCATTTGTTGCAATTGTGTTATCACTAGTTCCAAAAATTATTTCCATGAACCTTAAAAAACCAGTACATATAATGTTATCCTATGACGAAGAAATAGGTTGTGTTGGCATTCAAAAAGCAGTTCCTTTTCTAAAATCAATGAAAAAAAAACCGAGCTACTGCATTGTTGGAGAACCAACAGAAATGCAGGTAATTACTGAACACAAGGGAAAAAAAAATTTCATAGTTACATTCAACGGAATTGAATCACACTCATCTCAAATTGATAAAGGTGTAAATGCAATAAAATATGCAAATAAATTTTTAACTTATTTAAGTTTAATAGAAAAAAAACTGAAGAAAAAATCTTTCCAAAATAAAAATTATAATCCACCATATTCCTCAATTAATGTTGGTTTAATTCATGGAGGTATAGCTTTAAATATAATACCATCATTATGTAAGCTTGAATTTGAGATTAGGGATCTCCCATCAAATAATATTTCAAAGATTATAAGGGAAATAAAAGAATATTTATTTTTAAATTTAGAAAGAGAAATGAAAAAAGAGAATAATAAATGCTCTATAAAATTTTCTATAACAAATAATTTTCCTCCATTAAAAACTCTAATAAATAATAAAATTGTAAATTTAGCTTTAAAAAATCTTAATACTAATATTACAGGTACAGTAAGCTTTGGCACAGAAGCAGGAGTTTTTAATAAAATACCAATTGAAACTATAGTATGTGGCCCTGGAAATATTGATCAAGCCCACAAACCTAATGAGTTTATATCAATAGAACAAATTAATAAATGTGAAGTTTTTTTAAAAAACATAATCAAAACTATATGTTAAAATGCTTACAAAAAAATTTCACTTTAAAGTTCCTGATAACTTAATAGCATTAAACCCTATAATACCTAGGAATCATTCAAAATTAGTTGAAGTAAATAATAAATTTACAATTCGAAAATTCGATAACTTAATAGATTTACTGGAGTCGGGTGATTGTTTAATTATAAATGATACAAAAGTTATACCTGCTGAATTAGGTGGATTTTTAAAAACAAGTTTTGTAAAGATAACCTTAAATAAAAAAATTAGCGATACTAAAAACATGTGGCAAGTTTTTGCTAAACCACGAAGAAAACTAAAAGAAAATCTTTTTTTAAAATTTTCAGAAACTTTTGAGGCAAAAGTTCTTGATATTCTTAAAGATAAAAATGGAGGGGCAATATTAGATTTTAATTGTAGCGACGAAGTTTTTTTTAAGTTTCTGAAAAAAAATGCTAAATTGGCTCTTCCAAACTATATTTCAAAAAGAAGAGCAGTTGAAATCAAGGATCATATTAATTATCAATCCATTTTTGCGGAAAGAAATGGAGCAGTTGCTGCACCAACAGCAAGTTTACACTTTAGTCAAAAATTAATTATAAAATTAATTAAAAAGGGTGTCAAAATTATAAAAGTAACACTTCATGTTAATGGAGGTACGTTTATTCCAATAAATAATAAAAACATAGATGATCATAATATGCACTTTGAATATGGTGTAATATCAAAGAAATCTGCATCATTAATAAACTTAGCACAAAAAAAAGGAAAAAAATGCATTGCTGTTGGAACCACAGTTCTAAGGTTATTAGAATCTGCAAAAAATAAAGATGGAACAATTAATAGTTTTGAAGGTGAAACAAACATTTTTATTAAACCTGGATGGAAAGTAAATACTGTTGATGGTCTGATAACAAATTTTCATACTCCAAAGTCTACATTATTCGTTTTGATTTGCAGTTTAATAGGAATTAAAAGAGCAAAACAATTATACTCGTTTGCTGTGAAAGAAAAAATACGCTTTTATTCATATGGTGATGCTTGTTTAATATGGACGAAGTCATGAGTGAGGATTTTTTTAGTATACTGCATACATTCGGCAAAGCTAGAGTAGGTAAATTAAAAACCGCTCACGGTAAAATTGACACTCCAGTTTTTATGCCAGTTGGTACATTAGGTTCTGTAAAAGGAATTTTTCCAGATGAATTAAAAAAAGCTGGAGTTCAAATTATTTTAGGGAATACGTACCATCTGATGCAACGACCTGGTGAAAACTTGATAAAAAAAATGGGAGGTTTACAGAAATTCATTAATTGGAATCTTCCAATATTGACTGACTCTGGAGGTTTTCAAATATGGTCTCTATCAAGACTTAGAACAATAGATCAAGATGGAGTTACTTTTTCATCTCACATAGATGGAAAGAAAATAAGACTAACTCCTGAGTCCTCAATAATTATCCAAAATAAGTTAAATTCAAATATTACAATGGTACTTGATGAGTGTACAAATTTTCCCTCTACTTATGATGATGCAAATGAATCTCTGAAACTATCGGTAAAATGGGCTGAAAGATGCAAGAAACAATTTGTAAAAAGAAAAGGATATGGATTATTCTCAATTGTGCAAGGAGGTATGTTTCCTGATCTTAGAGAAAAATGCTCAGAACTACTCAAACTGATCAGTTTTGACGGATACGCAATAGGTGGATTATCTGTGGGAGAAAAACATAAAAAAATGATTGAAATTGTTGATCACACAACGAATTTCCTACCCGAAGATAAACCCAGGTATCTAATGGGTGTTGGAAGACCAATAGACATTATAAATGCAGTGGAAAAAGGAGTTGATATGTTTGATTGTGTCTTACCAACACGATTTGGCAGGAATGGAAGAGCATTTACAACAAACGGAGAAATAAATTTAAAAAATTCAAAATTTGCTTATGATGATTCTCCACTTGATAAAAAATTAGATTGTTTTGTTTCAAGAAACTTTTCAAAAAGTTATATTCATCATTTAACAAAAAGCAATGAAATACTATCATCTATGATAATTAGTCTAAATAATATTGTTTTTTATCAAAATATGATGACAAATTTAAGAGAATCAATTAAGAATGGTAAGTTCAGAGAAGTAAAAAAAATTTATAAAATTTATCATGGTGAGTATGAAAGAATTTAAATCACTAGGAAATAAATCAGAAATTCCAAGAGATCCAGAAAAATTTAAACTTGAATCGATAATAAATCCTCATCAAAATAAGGAATATGTTATTAGACTTTCTTCACCAGAATTTACAAGTATTTGCCCAATTACTGGTCAACCAGATTTTGGAAATATTATAGTTGATTATATTCCAAATAAAAAAATCGTTGAAAGTAAATCATACAAACTTTTTCTTTTTTCCTTTAGAAATTTTGGTGGTTTTCATGAGGATTGTACAATAAAAATTGCAAATAAAATTATTAAATGTATTAGACCTAAATGGCTTCGTGTAGGAGGTTTTTGGAATCCACGAGGAGGGATTCCGATTGATATTTTCTTTCAAACTAATGAACCACCTAAAACCATATGGATTAAAGAATATGATGTTATGCCATATAAAGGAAGATAAGGATAATTAGTTTCCTTCATAAATACAACCGCCAATTCGAGGTCTAATTATCTCAATTTTTTTTAATTGCTTTATATCTTTTATTAATTTTTTCCAAAACCACTTAGCAATATTTTCACTCGTTGGAAATTCTAAGTCATTAATTTCGTTTAGTAGATTATGATCAATAATATTAATCAAAGGTAAAATTAATTTGTCTAAATCCTCAAAATTAAAAACCCAACCATTTTTTTTTTTAATATTTCCCTCAATATATATAACCATTTCATAACTATGACCATGTATTTTACTGTATTTATGTTTTTTTGGGAAACCTGGCATAAAATGAGCAGTTTCAAAAAAGTATTTTTTATAAATTATCATTTTAACTAGTTTACATTTAATGTTTTATGAATCTGAAAACTAGGAAACCATGGTTTGTGTGACCTACAATAGTCTATTGTTTTCATAATATTAACTTGTTTTTTCTTATTATCATCTAAAGGCTGTAGAAAGAAATACTTAAAGTTTAGCTTTTTTAAATAGTTTAAATTAAATTTTGATTGAGGATAAATAATCTTAAGTTCATCACCTTTTTTTACTTTCCACAAGTTTAAATTTTTAGGGCTTACACATATCCAATCAAAATTTATATTTATGTCAATGGTTCCATTGGTTTCTAATGCCACAAAAAAACCCTTTTGTTTTAAACTTTGAACTAAACTGGAGTTAGTTTGAAGCATAGGTTCTCCTCCGGTAAGCACAATAAATTTCTGAATAGCTTTATATTTTTGATTCCAAACTTGTTCTACTTTTTCAATAATTTGGTTTAATGAATAGGTACCTCCATTTTGACCGTCGGTACCCACAAAATCAGTATCACAAAAATTGCATATAGCATTTTGTTTATCTTTTAACTTCCCATTCCACAAATTACAGCCAGCAAATCTCAAGAAAACTGCAGGTCTTCCAGTATAAAAACCCTCACCTTGTATTGAACTGAATATTTCTTTTACTTTAAACATTTTTTTTATATTTTGTTGGGTCTTTCATGTTAGCCTCAAAAAACCCATTCAATCTTAATAAACAAGCATCACACTCTCCACAATTAATTTTATTTTTCGGATTGTAACAACTCATAGTATATTTGAAATCAACATTATTTTTTTCCCCGGTCTCTATTATTTCTTTTTTATTCATTTTTAAAAGAGGTGCATGAATTTTTATCTTTTGACCAAGTACTGATTGTTTTGTTGCAATGTTTGCCATCTTTTCAAACATTGAAATAAATTCTGGTCTACAATCAGGATAACCTGAATAATCTATAATGTTTACTCCAATAAAAATATTACTACACTGAAGGTATTCTGAATAGCCTAGTGCATAAGATAAAAAAATTGTATTTCTAGCTGGAACATATGTTACTGGTATATCATTTGGAATATTACTAGAATATCTATTATTTGGAATTTCAATATTATCGGTGAGAGCAGAACCACCAAAAAAATCAATTTTAAAAACCTTATAATATTTTACTTTTTGAAGAAAAACTTGTTTTTTTGCGTAAAAAAGTTCACTTTTATGTCTTTGACCGTAATCAAAAGAAATACAATAGGGTATAAAACCATTTTTGATTGCTATGGAAAGTACGACTGATGAATCTAATCCGCCACTTAAAAGTACTACTGCTTTTTCTTTTTTCATAATATAGTTTCAATTTTTATAAATAATATTTATTTAAATGAAATGGACAATAAAAAAAAACTTATTATTAAAAAGGCTTATGAATTAGGCTTTGAAGTTATTGGATTTACTAAACCAAAAATTGCATCAACTGATCAAAATAACCTAACGGAATTTTTGGAAAATAATCTATTTGGACATATGAAATGGTTAGAAAGACATGCTAATAAAAAAAAAAAACCTCATAAATTATGGTCGCAAGTAAAAACTATTATTGTCCTAGGTTTAAATTATGCTCCTCAAGAAAATCCTTTAAATAAAAACTTATTTAAAAATAATGCAAACATAAGTGTTTATGCTTCAAATAAAGATTATCATAATGTAATTAAAAAAAAATTATTATATTTTAAAGAATGGTTAAAATGTTTCCTAGATATCGATTCAAAATATTTTGTTGATTCTGCTCCAGTATTTGAAAAACCTCTAGCTCAAAGTTCAGGCTTGGGCTGGCAAGGAAAGCACACTAATTTAGTTTCAAAAAAGTTTGGTTCATGGTTATTCTTGTCTGAAATTTTCTTACCAATAAAGTTTGAATCTGATAAAAGTGAAATTGATCATTGTGGTTCATGTGTCGATTGTCTTGATGTTTGCCCAACAAATGCTTTTATAGACTCTCATAAAATTGATGCTAGAAAGTGTATTTCGTATCTCACTATAGAGCACAAAGGACCTTTTCCAATAAGTCTTAGAGATAAAATTGGAAATAAAATTTATGGGTGTGACGATTGTTTAGCTGTTTGTCCTTGGAATAAATTTAAAAACGTTACCATTCACAAAGAATTGATTGCAAAGACTAAAAATGAGAATTACAAAATTTTTGATTTGCTTAACCTAAAGGAAACTCAATTTAAAGAAAAATTTAAAGAGTCGCCAATTTTAAGGATTGGATGGAAAAGATTTATGCGAAATGTTTTGATAGCAGCTGGTAATAGTAATAATAGAAGATTAATCTTTAAAATTAAAAAACTATTATTTAGCAAAGAAGCGCTTGTAAGAGGCACTGCAATTTGGTCTTTGGGAAAATTAATGAATAAAAAAGAAATAAGTTTTCTTAAAGAATCAAAGATATTAAGTTCAGAAAAAAATAAATATGTTTTATTTGAGTGGAAGTTATTTAAAACTTTATAATTTCTTTTAGCGCAGTGAAAAGATTACTCATTATCCCCTCATCAGACGAAGAGTGCCCAGCAGTATTAACAAATTTTATTTTTGAGTTTTTCCAACCTTCGGTTAATTTAAATGCATTTACTGGCGGACAAATTAGGTCATATCTACCTTGAACAACATATCCAGGAATATTAGAAATCTTATTTACATTATTTAAAATATAATTATCTTCAATAAAAAATTTATTTTTTATAAAATATGTTTCCATAAAAGGAGAATTTGGCATTCCTTCCCTATTTTTAATTAAATCAAGTTTTTCAAATTTATGACTATCAGGATTTATTTGAGATAAAATTCTTTCATAATCGTGCCAAACCCAAGAATGTAAGTGAGAGTTTTCTATGTGTATTTTTTTAACATAAGAGTTAATTGGATCAGTCTGATCATTAATATCTAAAAAATTTATAAATTCCTTAAATAGCTCCGGCGCGAAGTTTTTTGGTGCATCTACAAATGCCCACTGAATTTCACTCATCATACCCAAAAATACTGATCTTAGAACAATACCCAAAACATTTTCAGGATGAGATATTGCGTAGCATAGTGCTAAAGTTGCACCCCATGATCCTCCGACTACTAAAAATTTATCTATATTTAAAAAATCTCTAATTTTTTCAATATCATTAACTAAAGTCTGAGTATTATTTTTTTCAGTTGTTCTGTACGGTTTGCTTTTACCACAGCCTCTTTGATCATAAATTATTGATTTAAAAGTTTTTGGATCAAACAGCCCATGATGTTCACTCCTACAATGACCTCCGGGACCACCGTGGAGAAAAATTACAGGGATGCCATCTTTTTTTCCACTTATCTCCATATATATACTATTGCCATCGCCTACATCGAGGTTATACATTTCGGGAAGACTAGAATGTGAAAAAAAATTATTTTTCATTAGTTTTTAATTCTATAAAATATATATTAAGTGTTATGAAGTTTGAAACCCTTAATGAACTTATTTTAGCTCTAATACTTTGGATAACAACTTATACTAATTATCCTGAACCTCAAAATCAAATTATAATTCAATCTATTGATCAAAAAGAACTTAGTGAACTGGCCTGTGGTAGACCATGTGAGATAATGGCTTACACTCCCATGAATGAAAAAAGTAAGATTTACCTCATAAAGGAGCTTGACCCGTTAAATGATGTATGTCATCAAGGTATTCTTCTTCACGAAATCATTCATGTCATACAAGAGGAAAACAATTTTGCTTCTAATTATGAAGATAAAACAAAAAAACATCTTAGAGAAATGAATGCTCTAGTAAATCACAATATATTTTTAAGTCATCACGGAAAAAAGATTTTATATAGTAATGGATTTGCAGCAAAGTTTAAAAAAAATAAAAACACTATTAACGATTTATATTGTTAAATTATTTTTTCTTTAATAAGGATTTTAACATACCCTTGCCTACAAAACCTGATATTAGTTCATTTTCAATCACGTATGCTGGAGTCCCACTAATACCAATTTTGTTAGCTATTTCTAAGTTTTGTTCTAATTTAAGATTTATATCTTCACTTTGAGATAAGACTTGTATTTTTTCAAAACTGATTTTTTTACGCTTAAAAAATGACTCAATACCCTTTTGATCAATTTTTTTTAGATTGAAAATATAGTCATGAAATTCTAAAAATAATGAATTATTTTTTTTACCAAGAGCCAAAGATAGCTTAGCGAGATATGTTGACTGCTTGGATAGAATAGGAAGGTTTTTGTAAATAACTTTAATATCTCTTTTTTGGTCTAATAAATCCATTATCTCTTTGTGAGCTCTTTTACAATAACCACAATTATAATCAAAGAATTCAACAATTATTTTTTCAGCGTTGGGGTTACCGTCAAATAAATTATAATCAGGTGATTGAATTAAAGTAGTATTATTTTTCAAATACTCTTTTTGTCTGCTGAGTAATTCTATTTCCTTTTTTTTTTCAAAATCATTCAAGGACTTAATTATTATTTCAGGATTATTGAGAATAAAATCTTCTAAATCCTCAACGGTTAAATTTTTTGCTAACAAATTGTTGTTAAATATAAAAGAAAAAAAAATTACTGAATATAGTATATTTAGAAACATATTGAACATTGATAAATTAATACTTTAATTCAAAAATGTAAATAGGATAATTTTGCTAAGTTACATCCTCTAACATTTTCAAAAAATCACTAGCAAATTGTTTTGAATCAAATAGTTTTTGTTTGTTAGGGTTTTTTCTTAATGACTTTTTGTAAAGATATAAATTTTTGTCATTACAAAATTTTTTTGCTTTAAAAATATAATCTTCAATATCATTTGCTATCCAATCATTACATTTTAGTACACTATTGATACTTTCTCCACATCTAAACATATGAGATTCATTTTTCATTGTCAAAATAGGTATATTGAAAAAGGATGCTTCAAACGATGTAGTTCCACCGTTGTAAGGAAAAGTATCTAAATAAATGTCAATTTCATTAAACGATTCTAAATATATCTTCCTATTTTTACATCGATTAAAGATAATTCTATTTTTTTCTATTCCTCTTTTCTCAAAAAAATTTTTTATTATCATTTCATCGTAAGGTGAATAATGCTTATTGTTAAATTGCAAATAACTTGTTTGACTAAACCTCATAATTTCGCACCATGAATTTAATAAAATTATATTAAGTTTTTCAGGTCTTTGAACACAGCCAAAAATTACATAATCTCTTTTTTGTGGTTGATCGACTAAATTTTTATTTAACTCTGATTTTGAATATACGCACCAGGAATTTGGTAAATTATAAATCTTCTCTGTAAAATTGTGCTGATCCTTGATTGGACTAGCAATTTCATCACCAATAATATAATCCATTTCCTTGAGTCCAGTTGATGCTAACCAGCCAGCCCATGAAGCCTGCAATCTACAAGGCTTGAATTTATACAATTCTATTCTATTTTTAGGAGCAAAACCTGATAAATCAATTAACATATCATTTTTGTCATTAAAAATTTGCTGAGCAAGTTCTTCATTAGATTTTTTTCCTACCAATTTCCAATTTGTGAAATCAGATATTAAACTTGATATATGATCTTTATAAAAACTAGTTGAATAAATATTAATTGATAATTTTTTTGAAATTTCTGGTATAAAATCTTTTAAAAAATAACCTATTGGGTGTTGTCTAATATCAGGGGAAATAAATCCAATATTAAATTTTTTTTTTTGTAGTTTTGGGAAATTAAAAGAAGATATTTTTTTTTGATTTTTGGAATAAAAAGCTGTCAAATTTTTGTATCTTTGAAATTCTCCATTATAACAATAACCTCTTAAAACTGCCTGAAGGTATTCTGAGTTCAAAGGGTCTAAAATTAACATTTTTTTAAAATAAATTTCAGCAAAGAAATATCTCCTTACTTTTAAAAAAAACTTTCCTAAAGTTTCAAAAAGTAAAATCTTATCAACATTTAATTTCAACGCTTTTTTTAATAGTTTCAAAGCTTCGATATATTTATTATTTTTTACTAAAATTTTTGAAGCATTGATATAAGATGGAGCAAATCTGTGATTTATATTAATTGCCATCATGTAGTTTTTTAATGATTCATCATAATTAAAAATTTCCATATATAAATTGCCTAGGTTAAAGTAAGTAAGATGATTCTTTTCTAACTTTAATGACTTTTTAAAATAATTTAAGGCTAATTTATAATCATATGTATTCTTAAGCGATATAGCTAAGTTATTGTAAATTATAGTAGAAAAAAAATTTTTTTTAATACATTTTTGACAAAAAACTATAGCCTTATCATATTTTCCAGAAAGAACTAAAACATTACTTTTCATATTCAGTAATTTGATATGATTTGGAAAAATTTCAATTAATTGAGATAATTTATTTAGAGACAGACAAAAGTTTTTATTTAAAATGTCAGAGTTTATTTCCTCTATGATCTGTCTGTTTAACAACTTTAAAACCTCTCAGAGTCTTAATGCAAATTAAAGACCAGTTATTGCAAAAACTATGTTTTTGGTGCGCTCGGTCGGACTTGAACCGACAAGGGACGAATCCCGCTGGATTTTAAGTCCAGTCTGTTTACCAATTTCAGCACGAGCGCTCAAAAAAATCATTATAAGATTTGACATTTTTGTAATGCTATAAAGAAAAAATCAAACTATAATTTCATTATTACAGAATCCCACGTTTTAATCAAATCTCTCAATCTTTATTAGTTGCAATAGTGATCAGCTCTTTAGATATTCTTTCAGCATTTGATTCCAACCATTCTTTTACTTCTTGTCTTATGATTTCACTTTCAATATCTTTTTTTGTTTTTCTAAAAGGTTTTTCGTTTTTGTTATCAAATTTGTCTTCTGGTTTATTGCTATCTAGATTTAAAAAAGTTTTAACATCTTGAATAATTTTTTCATTCTTTTTTTTCATTAAATTGTTCTCTCCTTTGACTTGATTTTGTTATTGATTGATGTGAGAAGAGAATCAATGTTTACATCAATATCAATATTATCCGATTTTAAATTTAAATCTTTATTTTTAATCTTGGTTTCAATACCATTTCGGATCTCATTAAAAACTTGATTATTTCTCTGACTGCCGAAGTCAAGTATTTTTTTTCCTAAATTTATGCTTACAACATTAGCTATTTTGTTAGTATTTTTGATATAAAGTTCTTTACTAATAAGTTCTTGGAAATACAATTCTTTAAGAGCTTGTAATTTTTTTTCACTGTCCTCAAGAAAACAATATATTTTGTCATCGTAAGTATTAATTTTTTTAAAATTAAATATTTTTTTAGTTTTAGGTCTTTTTGAACTTAAAAAACCGAGGTAAAATATTAAAGCTATTATGTAAAATGCCATGGGAAAAATTTCATTTGAAATTGTAGTCATAACATTTTATACATTTAAAATGTAGAAAAATATATACAAAAAGAAAAATCATGACAAAAAAAAGAGATTTAGAAATAGTTATTAAATCAATACTTCGTCTAATTGATGAAGCTAAAAATTTGGAAAATAAAATTGCGGATTGTTCACCGCAAAAAAATTTAGAATTTACACCTCAAATAAATTCAACAAAATCAGAGTTAAAATCCTATTCAGATTGGTCTGGAAAAAAATTTATAAATAGTAAAAATCAAACAAAAGAATATAAGTTAGATAAAAAAATAGAAAATACATTTAAGAACGAATTCAACAAATGGATTCAAGTAAATCAAAAAAATTCTTAGTTAATAAACTTTTTAATTTACTAAAAATATTTAGGGTTTCCACTATTTAAAGATAAATATTGAAATATTTCATCACACACTTTTTTTAAAATAAAAGAATCGTCAGATCTTATAACTAACGAAACCCCAAAATTATTATTTTTAAAATAGGGGTAACTTCCTATATCCACATTTTTATTTCCCATTTGAATTCTTTCAATAAAATCTCCAATCACCCCTTCTGGTAAAGTGGTAGAAATAGTTTTTTGAGGTTTAATATTTTTTTTAAACCTGTACTTTAAAAATTCAGTTAGCATAACTTCAAGTATTGACGGGACGCCTGGTAAAACATGAACATTTTCAATTATATAACCGGGTGCTATGCTCACTGGATTATCAATTAACACAACATCCGCAGGTAGCAATGTCATCTTTAAACGGGCTTTTGTTAATTCATCACCTTCGTAATGTGTGCTAAGCAATTCTTTTGCTGTTTTATTATAAATGAGTTTTCTTCCAAATGCTTTTGCCATTGAAGAGTTGGTGATATCATCATGAGTCGGACCAATACCTCCTGAGGTAAAAACATAATCATATGCATAAGAAAACTCTCTTACCTTTCTTACTATTTCTTTTTTTTCATCTGATATAACAGAAATTTCTTTTACATCAATTCCATAATTTGACAGTTCTTTACAAAAAAAATTGGAATTAGTATCAACAGTTTTTCCTGAAAGTATTTCATTTCCAATAATTAAAAGACCACACCTTTTTCTACATAAATTCATTTTAATTTTTAACTAAACATTTTTCTTTTTTTATTGTAAATTATTCACATTCTTAAACTATACTTTTTTCTTAATGATAAAAACGTTAAATAAAATAAAAATTCACAAAAAAGAATCGTTTGCAAAAATGAGAAATGCAGGAAAGCTTGCGGCAGAATGCTTAGATTTTGTGACTGATTTTATAAAACCGGGAATCAGCACAGAAGAAATTGATAAATTATGTCATGATTTTCAAATTGATGCTGGTGCAGTGCCAGCACCCCTAAATTATAAAGGCTTTCCAAAGTCTGTTTGCACTTCCGTTAATCATGTGGTTTGCCATGGAATACCTGGTAGAAAAATTCTTAAAGAAGGAGATATAATTAATATAGATGTAACACCAAAATTGAATGGTTGGCATGGAGACACAAGCAGGATGTTTTATGTGGGAAAGGTTAATCTTAAAGCACAGAAATTAGTAGAAACAACCTACGAGGCTTTAATGAAAGGCATTGAAAAAGTTAGACCAGGTAATACTACTGGAGATATAGGTCATGCTATACAAAATTTTGCTGAGTCAAAGAGATATTCGATAGTAAGAGAATTTTGTGGTCACGGTCTTGGAGAAGTTTTTCACGATATGCCTAGTATTCTTCACTATGGAAAACCAGGAGAGGGAGAAGTGTTAGAAGAAGGAATGTTTTTTACAATTGAGCCAATGATAAATATTGGAGAATCAAAAGTCAAAGTTTTATCTGATGGCTGGACAGCTGTAACTTCCGATAAATCTTTATCTGCACAATTCGAACATTCTGTAGGGGTTACAAAAACTGGTTATGAAATTTTTACAATGTCTCCAAAAAATTATAAATTTCCACCATACATAAAATGATCCCTAGATACTCACGAGAACAATTAGTTAAAATTTGGACACCAAACAATAAATTTAAAATCTGGTTAAATATAGAGATTTTGGCCTGTGAAGCTCAATGTGAACTGGGAATCATACCAAAAAACTCATTAAAAATTATTAAAAAAAAAGCAGATTTTGAAGTTGAAAGAATCAATACTATTGAAAAAGAGGTAAAGCATGACGTAATTGCTTTTTTGACAAATCTAGCCGAAAATGTGGGTATAGATTCAAGGTTCATTCATCAAGGTATGACTTCATCAGATGTTCTAGATACGTGTTTATCAGTTCAAATGAAGCAGTCATGTAAAATAATAATTTCAGAATTAAGAGAATTAATTGAAATTATAAGAGAAAAAGCGATTGAGCATAAAAATACAATTTGTATAGGTAGAAGTCATGGAATTTATGCCGAACCAACTACGTTTGGTATTAAGCTTTTAAAAGTATATGCAGAATTTAAAAGAAATCTTAAAAGACTTATTGAAGCTGAGAAAAATATTTCTGTATGTGCAATATCTGGTGCAGTTGGAACATTTGCCAACATAGATCCATTTGTAGAACAATATGTTGCAAAAAAATTAGGACTAAGACCGGAACCGATATCGACCCAAGTAATACCTAGAGATAGACATGCACACCTTTTTTCAATAATAGGGATTCTGGCTAGTTCAATTGAAAATATTTCTATAGAAATTAGGCATCTTCAAAGGAGTGAGGTAAACGAAGTTCAAGAATTTTTTTTGAAGACTCAAAAAGGCTCCTCTGCTATGCCACATAAGAAAAATCCCATTTTAAGTGAAAATCTCACCGGTATATCAAGAATTATTAGAAGTTCAGTTGCCCCATTAATGGAAAATATTAGTCTCTGGCACGAAAGAGATATCTCGCATTCATCAGTTGAAAGAATTGTATGCCCTGATGCACTTATTCTCATTGATTTTTCTCTTAATAGATTAAAAGGAGTAATTAAAAACCTAGTTGTTAACAAAAAAAAAATGAAATTAAATTTAACGAATACAAATGGACTTTATAACTCACAAAGAGTTTTACTTGAATTGACAAAAAAGGGAATTTCAAGAGAAAAAGCTTATAGAATTGTTCAATCAGTAGCAATGAAATCTTGGGATAAAAATATTAATTTTCAAACATTGCTTCAAAGAGATAAAGAAGTTAAAAAATTTTTATCAAGGAATGATTTGGCAAAAATCTTTGATTTAAATTATTACTTAAAATATGTAAATTTTTTGTTCGATAGAGTTTTAAAAAATGGTCAATAAAAGTAAACTATTTGAAGGCAAAGCTAAAATCATATTTGAAGGCAATCAACCAAATACACTGATACAACATTTTAAAGATGATGCAACTGCATTTAATAACAAAAAAAAGGGGAAAATACTTGGAAAGGGAAAAATAAATAATTTGATATCAGAGTTTTTAATGAAAAAGATATCAGAACTAAAAATTAAAACTCATTTTATAAAAAGAATAAATATGCGTGAACAAATGATTCGTAAGCTTGATATAATTCCTTTGGAAGTTGTCATCAGAAATATTGCTACAGGGTCAATTGTAAAAAGATTAGGAGTTAATGAGGGTGAAAAATTTAAAGAACCAATTATCGAATTTTATTTGAAAAATGATCAACTTAATGACCCAATTGTTTCTCAAGAACACATTGAAGTATTTGAATGGGCTAGTCAAGATGAATTGAAAAAGATTATTTCTATTTCTAAAAAAATTAATAATTATTTATTAGATTTTTTCTTAATGAGAAATATTAAATTAATAGATTTTAAACTTGAGTTTGGAAGATCATTTGAAAACAAAAAAGAAATAATGGTAGCTGACGAAATTAGTCCTGATAATTGTAGATTATGGGATTTAAAGACTAATAAAAAACTTGATAAAGATAGGTTTAGACTAGATTTAGGTGATGTGGAAGAATCATATCAGGAAATAGCAAATAGACTAGGTATTTTATCTTCAAAAAAGACTAAAAGGGAATATTAAATGAAATTTAGAGTTTATGTGTCATTCAAAGAAGGAGTTTTAGATCCTGAGGCAGAAGCAATAAAAAAAACACTGGATACTTGTGGTTTTACAGAGATTAGAAAATTATCTAGAGGTAAATTTTTTGATATTGATATTAAGGATAAATGTAAAAATAAAGAAGATATTGTTAAAAAAATAAGTGATGAAGTTTTGTCTAATCCAATTATAGAAAATTTTAAAATTGAAAAATTATAAGTTATGGCTAAAAAACCATTAATTTCAATTATAATTTTTCCAGGGTCTAATTGTGATAGAGATTTAATAGTTGCGATCAAGAAAACTTTAAATGTTGAAACAAATATAATTTGGCATAATGAAAAAATAATTCCCAAAAGTGATATTATTTTCATTCCTGGCGGATTTTCTTACGGAGATTATTTAAGAGCTGGTATTTTAGCTACTAAATCACCTGCAATAAAAGAAGTAATACGATGGTCAAAAAAAGGAGTGAGAGTTATTGGAATATGTAATGGTTTTCAAATTTTGACAGAGTGTAAACTTTTACCGGGTACTTTAACAAAAAATATAAATCCAAGTTTTTTATGTAAAGATATTTACCTGAAACTAAATAAAAATAACAAACTAATAAAAAATATATCAAAAGAAAAATTAAAATTACCAATTGCACATTCTCAGGGGTGTTTTTATTGTGAAGAGGAACAATTAAAATTATTACAGGATAACAATCAAATTGCTTTTCAATATTGTGATGTTAATGGCAATATAAATAAAGATAATAATCCTAATGGATCCTTGCTAAATATAGCTGGTGTGACAAATTTAAAACAAAATATATTAGGCATGATGCCACATCCTGAGCGCGCAATTGATCTTCAGGGTTTAAGTGATGGTAAATTTTTTTTCGAAGTTTTGAAACAATTATGAAAACTAAAATTACAGAAAATTTAATAAAAAGTCATAATCTTTCAAAAGATGAATACAAATTGATATTAAAAATTCTAAAAAGAGAACCAAATCTTCTAGAATTGGGAATATTTTCAGTAATGTGGAGTGAACATTGTTCTTATAAATCAACTAAAAAATGGCTTAAACAACTTCCAACAAAAGCAGAGTGGGTTATTTGTGGTCCGGGTGAAAATGCAGGAATAATCGATATTGGTGATAATGATGCAATTGTTTTTAAAATGGAAAGTCATAATCATCCATCTTTTATTGAACCCTATCAAGGTGCAGCAACAGGTGTTGGTGGTATATTAAGGGATATTTTTACAATGGGTGCTCGCCCAATTGCGAATATAAATTCATTAAGATTTGGAGATCCTAAAAATTCAAAAACTAAGCATTTACTTAATGGTGTTGTTTCTGGTATTGGAGATTATGGAAATTGTATAGGTGTTCCAACTGTTGGAGGGGAATGTTTTTTTCATAAATCGTATAATCATAATATTTTAGTAAATGCTATGACAGTTGGATTGGTTAAAAAAGAAAAAATTTTTTATTCTTCTGCTAAAGGAATTGGCTTCCCCATAATCTACGTTGGCGGAAAGACAGGCAGAGATGGAATTCATGGAGCTACGATGGCATCTGCTGAGTTTGATGAAAAAAATAAAGATAAACGTCCACAAGTTCAAGTAGGTGATCCATTCAAAGAAAAGTTATTGTTAGAGGCTTGCTTAGAATTGATGAGCTCGGATGCAATTGTTGCAATTCAAGATATGGGAGCAGCTGGACTTACTTCTTCTTCATTCGAAATGGCATCAAAAGGAAATTGTGGTATCGAGTTAGAACTTGATAAAGTTCCTCAAAGAGAAACTAAGATGGAACCTTACGAAATAATGTTATCTGAAACTCAAGAAAGAATGTTAATGATAATCAACCCAAATTTTAAGGAAAAAACCGCAAAAGTTTTTAAAAAATGGGGTTTAGAATTTAGTGAAATTGGAAAAATTACAGATACAGGAATAATGAAAATTTATTTTAAAGGTGAATTAAAAGCAACATTGCCTATAAAACCACTAGCTGATGCTGCACCTGAATATGACAGGCCGAGAACTAAAACTTTAAAGAAAAAGGAAAAAACTTTAAAAGATTTTAAAACAATAAATTTAAAACAAGCATTAATTAAAATAATGTCTAGCCCTAATCAATCCTCAAAAGAATGGGTTTTCAATCAATACGATAGAAGTGTAATGGGGGATACCGTTGCAGATTCTCAAAAGTCTGATTCAGCAATTATTCGTATTCACAATACTAATAAAGCAGTGGCTATAACCTGTGATTGTAACCCGCTTTATTGTAATTCTGATCCTTATCGAGGAGCTCTACTCGCGGTAACTGAAACATGGAGAAATCTCTGTGCATCAGGAGCAATGCCAATGGCAATAACTGATAATTTAAATTTCGGTAATCCAGAAAAAAGAGAAATTATGTTCGAAATTGTTGAGTCTATAAAAGGAATTAGTGAAGCTTGTAAAAAACTAAAATATCCGGTTGTGTCAGGAAATGTTTCGCTCTATAACGAAACCGAAGGCAAATCTATTTATCCTACACCAGTTATTGGGGGTGTGGGTTTAATTAAAAATTATAAAAATTTTGGGCGAATAAATCTTAAGAAAAATAAAACCATTTTTTTAATTGGGAAGACATACGGTCATATGAATCAGTCAGTTTATGAAAAAGAAATTATGGAAGTTGAAAGAGGCAAGCCACCAAAAGTCGACTTTAAAGAAGAAATAAAAAATGGTTTATTCATAAGAAAATTAATTGAGAAAAATTTACTAGAAGGGTGTCATGACATTTCTGATGGAGGTTTGGTTGTGTGCTTATCTGAAATGGTAATTAATAGTAACATAGGTATGGAGATAAAAGTTCCAAAAACCTCACTCAGTTTTGAGGAATGGTTGTTTTCCGAAGACCAATCAAGATACGTGATTGTGCCTAAAAATAATGAAGAGATTGAATATCTTGCTTCAATAGAAAATATTTCTATAAATAAATTAGGCAAGGCTGGAGGAAAAAAATTAATAATTAAAAATTGTCTTGAAATTGCAATAAAAGATCTTATTGATATTAATAATAAATGGTTTTATGATTACTTGAGTTAAATATGGCAATGCCTAAAGAAGAATTGATCGAACTAATTAAGAAAAAAATTCCTGATGCTGAGTTCGATATTGAAGATTTGAAAGGAGATGATAACCACTTTCATGCAATTATAAAATCTAAAGCTTTTAATGGTTTATCAAAAGTTGAACAACATAAACTAGTTTATCAGGCATTGGGCAGTCATATGGGTACAACGCTTCATGCATTAATGTTAACAACATTAAAAAAATAACAAAAGGAAAAAAATGACAAAAATTATAAATGATAAAATAAAAAAACTTATAAGTAGCGATGGTGTTGTCCTTTTTATGAAAGGTGATTCAGACTTTCCTCAGTGTGGATTTTCGGCTAATGTTGTTGGAATTTTAAATTATTTTGGAATTAGTTTTAAAAGCTACAACGTTCTCGAGGATGACACACTTAGACAGGGGATCAAAGAATTTTCTAGTTGGCCAACTATTCCGCAAATTTATATAAATGGCGAATTCATAGGAGGGAGCGATATATTAAAAGAATTAGTTGAAAGTGGAGAAATAGTTGAAATTCTTAATGAAAAAAAAATAGAATTTACAATTCCTAAAAAATAATTTCCTTTTATTTAATCATATATTTAGATTTTATTGCTGATATTAGATTATATAGACCACATAAAATTGAAATCAAAAACCCAATTATTCCCTCCTTAAATCCTTTTCTCAAAAAATAACATTTGCAGAATCTTGAAAATATTTTTCTTATGGACAAATCTTTTTTTTTAAATCCTTTTCTTTGAACAATATCTAAGGCTCTTAAATCTGTATTCCTGTTAAATCTAATAAGTAAATCAGACGTGTTTTTTGACATAAAATGATCTATTGGAAGTTTAAGTGCTGGTCCTTTTTTACCTGATAAGTAATAATCTGGATGAACCCTCTGATTACCCCATTTTTTTGATCCTTTTTTAAATAGAGAAAATTTTCCATCCGGTGCAAGACAAGCCATCCAACCATTTTTTATAGGATAATTACCCACATAGTTAAGTAAATTAATATAATGAAAATCGTAATTTGATTCTTTTGTAACTTTAAGAATTTCTTTAGCTAAACTTTTAGATACTATTTCATCGGCGTCCACTTCTAAAATCCATTTCATAGAACATTTACTGATACCAAAGTTTCTCCTATCTCCTTCAAATTCCCAATGTCCTTCAAAAACTGAGTGTGTAAATTTTGTAGATATTTCCTTTGAATTATCAATAGATCTGTCTAACACCACAACTATTTCGTCGGTAAAAATTAGGTTTGAAAGACATTTTTCTAGATTTTTTTCTTCATTTCTAGCTATTATAAGACAAGAAAGACTCATGAAAATATGTTAAATTATTCTTAATAGAAATTCAAATGGGTTTAATTATCTCGAGTAATACTCAATAACTAAGTTTGGTTCCATAATTACTGGGTAAGGAATATCATTAAGCTTAGGACCTTTTAAAAATTTACCTTTCATTTTATCAAAATCAACAGAAATATATTCAGGGACATCTCTTTCAGTAGAGCTCATTGCTTCCAAAACAATTGGGATTTCTCTGCTTTTTTCTTTTACTTCAATTATGTCTTCGTCACTAACACTATATGAGGCTATTGTTACTTTTTTACCGTTAACGAGTATGTGTCCGTGACTAACAAACTGTCTTGCTGAAAAAATTGTAGGTACAAATTTCATTCTATATATAACTGAATCTAATCTTCTTTCTAGAAGCTCAACAAAATTTTGGCTTGTATCACCTTTTATTCTAGTAGCCTTTACAAATAAATTTCTAAATTGTTTTTCTGTTATATAGCCGTAGTAACATTTAAGCTTTTGTTTTGCCATTAACTGGATACCATAGTCAGAGGGCTTTCTTCTTTTATTTTGACCATGAATTCCTGGAGGATATTCCCTTTTATTAAAAGGACTTTTAGGTCTTCCCCAAAGATTACACTTTAATCTTCTATCAACTTTATATTTTGCTTTTAAAATCCTAGTCATGATTAGGAAATATACTTTTAAATAAATTTAAGTCAAATTATTTGAAATTTTTTCTATCTAGACTGTTGATAATCCCCAAAAGCATATCAACTTCATTTTTTGTTAAATTATTTCTGTTAAAGATATTCCTGATTTTATTTTTTATTATATCTTTTCTCTCTAAGGTTTTAAAAAAACCTTTTTTTTCTAATTTAGTTTCCAGTTGATTTATAAAAACTAAAAATTCTTTTTTTTTGGCTAATAAATTATTACCTTTTTTTAAAATACTTTTTTTATTTTCATAGTTTTTGGACCATTCATAACAGAAAAGAATGACAGAATGTGACAAATTCAAAGAAGAAAATTTATCATTTGCATTTATATAAACCAGTCTATCTACTAAAGATAAATGCTGATTGTTTAAACCAGAATTTTCTGGTCCAAATACAATTCCGATCTTATTTTTTTGATCTAAAAGTTCCATTTCCCTTATTAAACTAGATATATTTAAGGTTTTCTTTTTTATAGTTCTTTTTCTGGCTGAAAAAGCAAAAATAAAATTTAAATCCTTAATTGCATCTTCTAGAGTTTTAAATAATTTTGAATTTTCTATAACTTTAATGGCTCCCGCAGCCAAGGGTTTAATCTTCTCATGATCCAATGAAAATTTTGGAGAAACTAATCGAACTTCTTTAAAATTAAAATTTAACATACTTCTTGCAACTGCACCAAAGTTTTCTGGTAACTGAGTGTTTACTAATATTATAATTGGCTTAATAATGTGTGTTCTCTTTCATTTTTAATAAATGATAAGTTACACTATCATGCAAAGCAATAAACGAAGCATTAATTACATTGTTAGAAACACCAATCGTAGACCAAATTTGTTTTTTGTTAGATGATTCAACTCTTACCCTAACTAATGCTTTAGTTCCATCTTGCGGCTTTAAAATTCTAACTTTGTAATCTATAAGATTTAATTTTTTTATTTGAGGATAAGGTTGAATTAATGCCTTTCTTAACGCATTATCAAGCGCGTGTATTGGTCCATCTCCCTCAGTAGCAAATAAAAATTCTTTTCCTTTAACAATAACTTTTATTCTAGCTTCGGAAACAGTCACAAAAACTCCTGAGGAATTTTTTCTTTTTTCATCTAAAACCTTAAAACTTTTGAGAGTATAAAAATCCTGAAAATTATTAAAATGTCTTCTTGCCAATAATTCGAAGCTTGCTTCAGCACCATCATATGCATAACCTAAAAATTCTTGTTCTTTTATCAGATTTATAAAAGTGCTGAGTTTTAGATCTTTTTTATTAAAATGAATATTTAATTTTTTAAGTTGGTCAGTAATCGTTGAAATTCCCGATTGATTTGAGACTACAAGTATTCTCTGGTTACCAACTTTTGATGGATCAATATGCTCATAACTTTTTGGATCCTTTTGAACGGCTGAAATATGTAATCCACCTTTGTGCGCAAAAGCTGATGAACCAACAAATGGAAGATTTCTATTCGAAGATCTGTTTAAAACTTCGTCAACAAATCTACTGACTTTAGTTAATTTATGTAAGTTTTTTTTAAAATTAATATTGTATCCCATTTTTAAGTATAAATTTGATATGACATTTACTAAATTTGCATTACCACATCTTTCTCCCAAACCATTAAAAGTTCCTTGAACTTGATGAACATCATTCCTTGCTGATTCAATTGAATTTGCTGTCGCAGTATCTGTATCATTATGAAAATGAACACCTAAATTTTTACTTGGAATTATTTTTTTTACATCATCAAGAATTTCTTTTAATTCAAAGGGTAAAGTTCCACCATTAGTATCACATAATATTATCCATTTAGCACCAGCTTCAAAAGCTATTTTAATTGTTTTTTTTGCATATTCGGGATTATTTTTGTAGCCGTCAAAAAAATGCTCAGCATCAAACATCACTTCATCTAATCTTTTTGAGGAATATCTTATTGAATCATAAATGAGATCTAAATTTGCTTCCAGAGTAATTCTCAATGCTTTTTTTACATGAAAATCCCAAGTTTTTCCAACAATGCAACATGTTGATACACCTGAATTTAAAATAGAATTTAATCCTTTGTCTGCGCCAGCAGTCTTCCCAAATTTTTTTGTCATACCAAATGCTACTAATTTAGATTTTTTAAATTTTGGACAAGACTTAAAAAATTCATCATCGGTTGGGTTAGCTCCTGGCCAACCACCTTCAATATAATCAACACCGAAATCATCTAAAATTTTAGAAATTCTTACTTTATCTTCAAAGCTTAACGCAACACCCCTAGTTTGTGCACCATCTCTTAATGTACTATCATAAATTTTTATTTTTTTTATTTTCATTTTTTATTTTTTAAATCAAGACGACTAATTATTTCTTTTCTTTCTAGAAGTTGAATTATTAATTTCATTTCAGGACCATCATTTAAACCAGTAATCGCATTTCTGAGTAATAAAAAAATTTTTTTACCTTTTTTAATTCCGCTTTTTTTGGATATCTTTTCCGTCCAAACACTCCATGTATTTTCTTCTATAATTTGTGGCAAACATTCTATGGCTATCTGTATTACTTTTAAATCTTCGTCATTTATTTTTGAATCAAAGTTTTTGGAATAAATAATTTCAAACCAAACATCCAAATCATTTAAAGATTCTATATTAGATTTTATTGCATTCCAAAATTCTTTTGTAATATTTTTTTTTGTTACTTTTACTATTTCTGAATAACTAAGGTTTTTTAAATACTTAGAATTTAGTCTAATTAATTCCTCAGGCAGATACTGAATTGAACTTTTTGAAAAATTTTTAAATTCAAATTCTTCAGATAGCTCTTTCAAACTTTTTATTTCTTCTAATGATAGTCCAGTACCCATTTTTGCTAAATAAGTATTTAAAGCATCTGAACTAATTTTTTTTAATTTTAAATCTTTTAACGAAAAATTATTTAGTCTTTTTGACATATTACTTCCTTTTGTACCTGTGATTAATGGAAAATGTCCAAAGTTTGGTATGTCAGCTCCTATATACTGAAATAATTTTATTTGCGCAGCTGTATTAGTTATATGATCGTCTCCCCTTAATACTGTTGAAACATTTAAGTCAGCATCATCAACAACAGATGTTAAAGTAAATAACGGTGTATTATCCGAACGAAGTAATACTGGATCGGATATAGATAGATTCTCAAATTTTATGCTTTTATGAATCAAATCATTCCATTCTATAATATTTTCATCTAATAATAATCGCCAGTGAGGTTTTCTCCCGTCTCTCACATATTCTTTAATTTGTTTTTTTGTTAGATTTAACGAGCTCCTATCATAAATTGGAGGTTTTCCAGATTTTAAAAGAAATTTTCTTTTTAAGTCCAATTCCTCAGATGTTTCATAACAAGCGTATAATTTCCCTGATTTTTTAAGTTTTTCAGAGATCTCATAGTACATTTTAATTCTTTTTGACTGAAAATAATAATTCTCAAAATTTATACCTAGCCAAGTTAAATCCTCTTTAATTGAGAATATATATTCTTCCTTCGATCTCTCTTTGTCAGTATCATCAAATCTTAAGAAAAATTTAGTGTTTTGTTTTATTGAATATAAATAGTTTAAAAGAGCAATTCTTGCGTTACCAATATGTAAATTTCCTGTAGGACTAGGCGCAAATCTAAGCATGACTATTCATCGATTTTAAATCTGTTTACGATTGGGAATCTTCTATCACTATCAAAATTCATCTTAGATACTTTTGGCCCTATAACGCTTTGAAATCTTTTATATTCAGATCTCATTATCATTTTCCAAATTTTGATTATTAATTTTTTTTCAAAACCTTTTTTTATAATTTCACTTAGACTTAAATTTTCATCTATAATACAATACAAAATATTATCTAGAATATCATAAGACGGAAGAAAGTCGGTATCCTTTTGATTAAACTTTAGCTCCGCGGTTGGCTCCTTTGTAATGATATTTTTAGGTATAATATTTAAAAGCTTGCTTTTGCACAAAGAAGTAAGATTTTTATTTCGCCACTTAGAAAGTCTGTAAACATCTGACTTATATAAGTCTTTTATAATTGAATAGCCTCCACACATATCACCATAAATCGTAGAATAACCTACTGCTAATTCTGATTTATTTCCTGTAGTAATCAAGATAGAACCAAGTTTGTTAGACATAGCCATTAAAATAGATCCTCTAATTCTAGATTGAATATTTTCCTCGGTTACATCTTTGGTAAATTTTTTAAATGGTTCTTTTAGAGTCAAATTAAATTGTTTTCTTAAATATTCAATATTTATATGCTCCAACTTAATGTCGAGATTCTTACAAAGCATCTCCGAATCTTTCAAACTTTCTCTAGACGTAAACTTTGTGGGAAGAAATACGCCCATAACGTTTTTTTTTCCTAATGAATCACATGCTAACGATGCGCTTAAAGCGGAATCAATACCACCAGATATTCCCAATAATGCTTTAGAAAAACCAGATCCATTTATATAATCTCGAAAACTGATAACCAATGCATTGTAAAGGTTTTGATTCGTGTTATATTTTTTTGTTATTTTTTTATTTTTTTTATTAAAATCAAAGGTGAATGTATCATCGTATTCTTTAAAGAACGGTGCTTGAAAAATCAAATTACTTTCTTTATTAATACAAAATGATCCTCCGTCAAAAATAAGATCATCTTGACCACCCACCAAGTTAACATAAAGCATTGGTGAATTTAGAATTTTCACTCTATTCTTTACTAATTTTAACCTATCCATAAATTTATTTTTATCATAGGGTGATGCATTTATAACAATGTTAAAGTCTGCTTTATTTTTTTCTTTGCTTCTAACAAACTTTTCATTCCATAAATCCTCGCATATAAAAATATTCAAATTTAAATTTTTAAATTTGATTTTTTTTTGAATTTTTTCTTCCTGCTTGAAATATCTTTTTTCGTCAAAAACACCATAATTTGGCAAAATACTTTTATTAATATTTCTTACGATTTTTCCATCTCTGATTACTAATACTGAATTATAAAGATGATTATTTTTTTGAATTATAGTTCCAAGTAAAAAAGTAGTATTTCTATGGATTGTTAAATCTATAATTTTATTTTTAAAATTATTTAATTTCAATATAAAATCTTTTCTATTAATTAAATCTTTTGGTGGATAACCACATAATGCCAACTCACTTGTTATAAATAAGTCACATTTTTTCTTATTAGCTTTTATATAACCATCTTTCAATTTCAAAAAATTTTTTTCAAAATCGCCTACATCCGTTTTTTTTTGAAAAATTAAAATTTTTAGTTTCAATTATCTTCCTAATTTCTTTTATAATTCTTTTAAATATTCGGCAAGGAGAAACGCTAATTCAATAGATTGAGAAGCATTAAGTCTTGGATCGCAATGTGTATGATATCTAGCTCCAAGATCTTGATCTTTAATTTTTTGCATTCCTCCAAGGCACTCTGTAACATTTTTTCCTGTCATCTCAAGGTGTATACCACCTGCATATGATTTTTCAACTTTGTGAATATTAAAAAAAGATTTGACTTCTTTTAGAATGTTAAGAAAATTTCTTGTTTTGTAACCACTATTACTTTTCTCAATATTACCATGCATTGGATCACATGACCAAACCACGTTTTTTCCAGCACTATTTATCTTTTTAAGAATAGGTGGAAAAAGCTTTTCAATCTTTTCACAACCCATCCGGACAATTAAAACTATTTTTCCTGCTTCATTTGTTGGGTTTAATTTTTCTAGTAATCTTAATAATTCATTTACATCTGTTGATGGTCCAATTTTAATTCCTATTGGGTTGCTTATACCACTACAAAATTCTACATGTGCTCCATCTATTTGTTTTGTTCTATCTCCAATCCATATTAGATGTGACGAAACATCATAGAAATAACCAGTAGTACTATCTACTCTAACAAAACAAGATTCATAAGGTAATAATAAAGCTTCATGTGAAATGAAAAAATTAGATTCTGCAAGCTGCTTTGAAGTTTCACTATTTACTCCACAAGCATTCATAAAACTTAAACTTTCAGAAATTCTATCAGCAATTTTTTTAAAAGCTGACCCTTGTGATGAATTTTTGACAAAATCTAAATTCCAGTTTTGAACATATGATAAGTCAGCATATCCTCCAGTAGCAAAAGCTCTAAGTAAATTTTGAGTTGATGCAGATTGGTTATATGCCTCTATCATTCTATCTGGATCTGGTTCTCTTGAATTTTCGTCAAAATTTATTGAATTAATTATATCACCTAGATAACTAGGTAATTCTTCTCCATTTTTTTTCTCAGTTGGATTGGACCTTGGCTTTGCAAATTGGCCAGCTAGTCTACCAACCTTTACAACTGGGACATTGGCAGCAAAAGTTAAAACAATTGCCATTTGTAATATGACTCTAAAAGTGTCTCGTATATTATCTGGATGAAATTCAGAAAAACTTTCCGCGCAATCTCCCGCTTGCAGTAAAAAACCCTGACCTCCTACACACTTTGCAAGCTCTTTTTTCAAATCTCTTACTTCTCCAGCAAAAACTAATGGGGGAAAAGATTTAAGCTTTTTTAAAACTTTACTCAATCTGTCTTTATTCTTATACACAGGTTGATGGAGTGCTTTTTTTTTCATCCAACTGTCTGGTTTCCAATCATTCATAATTATACTTTATATTTAAATAAGTTAATTTTTGCTTTCTTTTTTTTCTTATCACACTAATTGACTATTGTTAAATTGTCACTATCTCTTCCGCACTAGAAGGATGAATACCAATTGTTTTTTCAAAATCACCCTTTTTAAGACCTTTAACAACAGCCACTGAAAAACCTTGAATAATCTCAGCGGCGTCATCGCCAATGTAATGCAAACCCAAAACTCTTTGACTTTTTTTTTCTACAACTAACTTTATAAAAACCTTATCTTCGAAATTACTTGTTGTATATTTAAGCGGTTTGAATTGTGTTGTAAAGACCTCAATTTTTTTATACTTAGCTATTGCTTCAACTTCTGATAATCCTACAGTTGCCATGTTTGGATCAGAAAATATTGCAGTAGGAATATTTTTATAATTCAAAATTGATTTTTTTTTATTACCCAAATTACCTATTAAAACTTTTGCTTCGCTTATTGCGACTGGCGTCAGTTGGACCTTATCGATAACATCACCAATTGCAAAAATATTTTTAACTGATGTTTGGTAAAATTTATTTACTTTTATGGAATTATTAGAATTTAACTTTATGTTTGTTTTATCAATACCTATACTACCAGTATTTGATTTTCTACCAGTAGCGAACATAACCGTATCAAAAGTATGTTGTTTATTCAAAAGATTTATGGAGAGATTACCTTTAAATTTTTCAATTTTTTCTATTTTACAATTTAGAAAGAAATCAATTCCTTTTTTCTTCATTTGATTTGTAAGAAAATCAGTACAATCTTTATCAAACCCTCTTAAAATTTCTTTACCTCTTAAACAAATTGCTGTTTTTACTCCAAGTCCATTGAATATAGATGCAAACTCAATTGCAATGTAACCTCCACCAATTATCAAAATTTTTTTTGGAAGCATCTTTAAGTCAAAAGCTTGATCAGAAGTTATTGCAAATTCATTACCTATTATATCTGGTATGTTTGGTTTACCTCCTACTGCTATTAAAAAATATTTTGACTTTATAAATGTATTATTACTTAGTTTAAGAGTTTTATCGTCAAGAAACATTGCCTTTGCATAATGGATTTTAACACCTGAGCTTTTTAACAAATTTTCATATATATCATTCAATCTTCTTATTTCTTTTTTTTTTTGGGAAACTAATTTACGCCAATTAAAAGAAATATTTTCTGCTTTCCACCCAAAAAATCGCATTAATTTTAATTCATTCTTAAAATGTGACGCATATGAATATAATTTTTTTGGTATACAACCTCTATTGACACAAGTACCTCCAACACTCCAATTTTCAGCTAATCCAACTTTCAAACCTCTAGAAGCAGCTAATCTAGAAGCTCTAACGCCTCCAGAACCAGCCCCAATTACAAATAAATCATATTCAAAATATTTCATAGTTTTTAAATTAAATAAATTTTTGTTATTTTAGATAGCCTCTAGAAATGAATTAATTTTGATCCCATGAAATATATTTTTTTTCAAGAAATGCCTCTAAACCATCAGTTGATCCTTCTCTACCAATTCCTGATTCCTTAAATCCACCAAAAGGATTCAAATAGGTAGATATTTTTCCAGTATTAACACCAACCATTCCAAATTCTAATTTTTCAGAAATATTCCAAATTCTTTTTGAATTTTGAGAATAAAAATATGCTGCCAGCCCATATGATGTGTCATTACACATTTTTATAAGAGATTCATCATTTTTAAAGAGTATAATTGGTACTAATGGTCCAAAATTCTCGTTATTAAATGCCATCATTTTTGACGTAATATTACTTAAAACTGTTGGTTGAAAAAAAAGTTCTCCTACAGTACTTACTGATCCCCCACATAAAAGATTCGCTCCTTTCTTTAAAGCATCTTTAATATGACTTTTTAGTTTTAAAATTGCTTTAGTATTTATTAAAGGGCCAATATCACTATTTTTCATACCATCACCAATTTTTAAACTCTCAATTTTATTAATTAGTAAGTCTAAAAATTTTTTTTCTACAGATTCTTGAACAAATACTCTATTTGCTGATATGCAAGTTTGACCTGCATTTCGAAACTTAGAATCTATTAAGCCATTGACAGCATTTTCTAAATTTGAATCATCGAATACTACAAAAGGAGCATTACCACCTAATTCTAATGAGACACTTTTAACTGTATTTGAAGCATTTCTCATTAAAAGTTTACCTACAAGTGTAGAACCGGTAAATGTTATTTTTTTTACGAAAGGATGAGTTGATAAACTTTTTCCAATAATTTTAGGATTTCCATTTACTACATTTAAAACACCTGGTGGAACTCCTGCCTTCAGAGCTAATTCAGCTAATTTAATTGATGTAATAGGAGTTAATTCAGAGGGTTTTAATACTACTGTGCAACCACACGCCATAGCTGCAGATGTTTTTCTAGTCACCATTGCTAAAGGAAAGTTCCACGGTGTAATCGCTGAAACAACGCCAATAGGTTGTTTTATTGTCATCATTTTTTTTTTTATATCAGGAGAATTAAAAATTTCTCCAGATACTCTTAGTGATTGTTCTGCAAACCATTCAATAAAACTTGCTCCATATTCTACTTCAGCCTCTGATTCTTTTAATGGTTTTCCAGACTCCAAAGTAATAATTTTAGAAATTTCTTTTTTATTTTTTTTAATTAATGAATACCATTTTTTTAATATGTCAGATCTGTACTTCGCAGTATTTCCAGACCAATTTGGAAATGCATTGTGAGCAGCCTCAATAGCTTTTTTAGCTCCCTGACTTCCAACATCATATAAATACCCTATTATTTTCTGATTTGCTGGGTTTTCTATCTTTAGTTTCTTTGAACTCTTAACCCATTTTCCAGCAATAAGTGAATGATAATCTTGCATTGCTAAGTGTAGTTGAGATTTAGAATAAAATAAAAGGGATATTTAAAAATATCCCTTTTATAGTTAATGGAAAACAAGCTTGCATAATTAAGAACGACATACATCTGAAATATTTAACTAGGTAAATTTTTATAAAATTGTGATAATTTTTTGTTAAATTCATTTTCTGAAATAGACTGCTTTTTAGTTTGAATTATACAATCTTCCATTACCTCTGATCCAAGGTATTTTAGTTGTAACCTTAAACCCTCTACAAAATTTTTTCCATTACCTCCAGAAGAACTACAAATCAGCATTTTTTTATTAATAAAAGCCTCTTTCCAATCAGTTGTAGCCCTACTAATCCATGCAATGGCATTTGTTAATATGGGTGATATTCCACCGTTATATTCTGGCGAGCACCAAACAATAGCTTTCGAACTAAGTAGAAAATCTTTAATTTTTCCTATGTCTTCTGGGAAATCTTCATTGTTTTTAAACTGCATTTCTAGTGTTGGTGTAAATAAAGGCAAAGAAAAGTCTTCCAAACATATAAGCTCTGCAACTGTGGGTGCTAAACCATCAAAAAAGTTCTTTATCTTTTTTGACATATCAAAATTACTGTTTCTTGTAGAAGATATAATCAATATTTTTTCCATAATTAGTAAAATAAACTAGTTAATATCTAATGCAAACTTTTTTAATGTTTCGATATCAATTTTTTTTAATACCAATTTATTTGTGGCCTTTAAAAAAATCTTCGGAGCAACATTATTGTTGAGTGCTTCGATCCATCTATCAACGCATACACACCATTTATCCCCTTGTTTTAAACCTGGAAAATTAAATTCTGGTTTAGGTGTTTTTAAATCGTTTCCTCGTTCAAATGAAAAATCCAGAAACTTTTGGTCAATCAGACAACATACAAAATGCTGTCCAAAATCACTAACTGAGCCTGTACAAATTCCATTTCTTAAAAATCCAGTCAATGGTTTTTTGGAACAAATTTCTAATTTTAGTCCCATCACATTAGTATTTAAAAATCCTTGTTTATTTTTCATTAAAATTCTTTTTATTTCTTAATTTAGATCTTTTTACTTCAGATAATCCAAATGTCTCTTTAACAAAAAAAGTTTTGGTTTTCACTTCTTTGTCAGTTCTTATTATTTCATTTGATTTAATCATTTTTTTTTCTTTTAGAGTTTTTATCAACTGCGAAGGTATTTTATTAATATTGCCGGCAATAAAAAGTTTAGAATTAATTTCAAAATCTTTTAAAATTACAAAATTATCAGTCAAATTTGAATCATCAGACAAAAAGTTAATGATTGGGTTACCATTAACATCTCTGTTTTTTTCTGAAAAAAATTGGGTAGTATCCTTTGGCTTCTCCTTTTTTTTTTCAGAAACCTTATTTTTGTTTTTTATTTTTTTTGTAATCTTTTTTCTATTTAATGTTGATTTAAGAAAATCAATTCTAGCTGACAACTTACTTATTTTTAATGTTTCACTATCCAAATCTCTAAACTTATCGTCATCTGAATCAATTGACCGTGTGGGTTTTTGTTCAATTTTTTTTTTGTAATAATTTTTTGCTTTGAACATATCTTGATGAAATTTTGAATCTTTTGTCATTTCTTTATTTTATAATATAAAACTTTATGTAAACCTATGTCTCTTATAGTAAATTTATCTCCAGTGACTGTAAAGCCATTCTTCTCATAAAATTTAATACTTTCTAGCCTAGAATTACACCATAAAATTTCATAATTCATAAATTCATAGATTTTTCTTTTTACTTCTTCTAATAAAATACTTCCGAATCCTTTTCTTTGATAAGCTAATTTTGTTGCCATACCTCTAATTTGTATTGTTTTTTTTTTAAAAAAATGTTTACAAGGATTTTCAATTAAAGAGAGAATACTTATAATTTTGTCATCACTAGATAAACCATAATGTATAGTTTTTAAATGTTTATCAAGTTCATATCTTGCATAAGACTTAGAAAAATTTAAATATAACACTTCCTCTCTTATCTCTCTAACATCTTCTAGATTTATGGTTGATATTTTATATTTTTTTTTTTCTTTTAGGGACTGGATCATAACCTGATTTACAAAGTGGGTGACATCTAAAAATTCTTTTTAAACTTAAAAGGCTACCCTTTAAAAACCCAAAATCTTTTAAAGCCTGTATAGAATAATCAGAACAGCTAGGAAAAAAACGACAATTTACTCCAATGAACGGAGAAACAAATATTTTGTAAATTTTAATAAAAAAAATAATTAGACTCGTCAAAGTTTTATTTATTATCTTTTTCAATTTTCCTCCATATAGTTCTATCATTTTGATCCTCAATTTCAATTCCCATTTTATTTAATTTTGAACGGATATCATCAGCTAAAGCAAAATTTTTATTAATTCTTGCATTATTTCTCTTTTCAATTAGCTCTTCAATGTTATTTAGATTTTTTGAATTTTTATTACCAATTCCTAACCACTCTGATGGATTTTTTTTTAAAATTCCTAAAAAAACTGAAGAACTATAAATTGTTTTTTTTAAATTTTTACTTTTTATATTACTTTTACTTGATAAGTCATTAATGAGCTTATTTAAAACGGCTAGTGCTTTTGGAGTATTAAGATCATCCAAAAGTGATTCTATTATATCATCAGAAATATCTTTAATATCATATTTATATTCATCGAAATTTTCGTCGTTCAAAAATATTCTGTAAAATCTATTAAGTGTTGCTTGTGATTGTTGTAATAAATTTTTGTTCCAATTTAAAGGTTGTCTATAGTGTGAGGAAATTAAAGATAATCTTATCGTTTCGCTTGGATACTTTTTTAATAATTCATTAACTAACTGAATATTTCCTAATGATTTAGACATTTTTTCACCATTGAACAAGACAAAACCATTATGAAACCAGTACCTAGCAAATAGTTTAGGATCTTTTTCATTATTTAACGAACATGACTGAGCTATTTCGTTTTCATGATGAGGAAATGTTAAATCTATTCCCCCTGCATGAATATCAAAGGGTAACCCTAAACAAGATTCTGACATTGCTGAACATTCAAGGTGCCAGCCTGGTCTTCCATAGCCCCATGGTGAATTCCAACCTGGCTCATTTTGTTTACTTGGTTTCCATAAAACAAAATCTCCTGCGTACTTTTTATATGGTGCAACTTCAACCCTACTGCCTGAAATTTGTTCTTCTTTAGATCTTTTTGACAAACAACCGTAAGATGAAAATGAAGGAACATGAAATAAAACGTGATTATTGGATAGATACGCATTTTTATTTTTAATTAGTTTTTCAACTAAAATTATCATTTCTTCAATATACTCGGTTGCTCTTGGTTGAATATCAGGTTTATTGATTCCTAAGGAATGCATATCCTGATTATAAATTTTTAAAAACTTGTTCGTTATTTTCTCAATCGGTACGTTTTGGGTTTTTGCCGCTAAAATTATTTTGTCGTCAATATCAGTTATATTAGAGGTATAAGTAACATTATCATAAATCAATCTTAATACTTTTATGAGAAGATCGCATACAATAGACATTCTAGCATTGCCAACATGAGCATAGTCATAAACTGTTGGGCCACAGGCATAAACTCTTATATTATTTTTATCTATGGGAACAAAATCAATTTTCTTTCTATCAAGAGTATTAAATATTTTAAGTTCCATTGTCATAAATTTTTCATATTTACTATATATTTTAATATAATTAATAAATATTAAATTTGGTCAATAAATTAAAATAATTATGATTCAACAAAATACTACATTTTTTAAATCATGAAAGTCGTAAGTGTTATGAATACCAAGGGAGGTGTAGGAAAATCAACACTCGCTTCAAACCTAGTGGGCTTTGTCAAACAGATGGGGTTTGAAGTTGCAATTTGTGATTTGGACAAACAAAATACTCTCACCTTCTGGCATAAAAAAAGTAAACTAAATTTGCTGGAACTCAAAATCGATGATTTAAATAAAATAAAAAAAACTAAAAATATAGATTATTTATTTATTGATACACCGGCGGCTATTAAAAAAAATCTAATTTACAAAATAACTGAAATCTCCAATTTCTGTATTATTCCATTTACTGAAAGTATGATTGATATACGCACAACAAAAAAATTTTTAGGTGTACTTAAAAAATATAAAAAAAATAAAAAGCTCAAATTTTTTTTAGTTTTAAATAAATTGAGATTTTCAAAAAATAATATTCTTAGAATAAAAGATATTGAGGATAAATTACTAAATAAAGTTCACGTAAATATTTTAAATACCAAAAACTTTGACAAAGAAATGGAAAAAGGATCAATAATTACAAAATCAAATTATTCAAAGACTTTTCATATTCGCGATCAATTGATTAACTTAATAAATAAGATCTAAAAACTTAATCTAAAATTTCTTTTATCTTACACTCAGTTTTTTCAACTTTAAGAGATTTTATTAATTCGTTATAGTGTGTTTTATTTTTTTCATTTTTAATTTGTTCTAACTTTTTTAATTTAAGTTCTTTTCGAAATAAGTAATTAATTTCCACGTCACAGTTTACTATTTCTCCTTCTTCATATAAAACTTTTTTTACTAACTTCTGATCTTCAAACTCTTTATAGTATCCATCTAAGAAATTATTTTTCATGTTGAATGTTTTTGTTCTCACACCATTGTTAAATTTTTTGAAAATACCATGTTCTTCTCCATCTAAATAATTTTTAATATTAGTTAATTTTTCGTTGTCATCAAATATATAGCAAGTTCCACTGAACTTAATAAAGGTATATTTCAAAAGAAAAAAACCATCTTGTTTTATCACATCGTCACAACTAAAAATTTTTTCTTTCGAGTAACTACTTATAAAGCTAAAGACAATATAAAAAAATAAAAGTAATCTCATTTATGATTAAAAATATAAACTCATTGGTATAGTAATTATTTTAAACCAAAAAAATAGATTTTAAAAAAAAATTAAAAAAATGTCGTCTAATCTCAGTTTACTTTTTTATAACCCCATCTATTTTCAGCTAAATCTTTAAGATTATTGGTTTCTCTAGGTATTCTAATTAAAAAACTTTTTAATTTTATGATTTTTTTTGTTAACAACATATCTGACTCCATAGTAAAGATTAAAGATATGTACTTTTAACTCATGTACTATGAGTCACTTTGTAACCATGTGAATGGTTTTATTATGATAATTAATTTTTTATATTTTACAATATTAAAAAATATTACAAATTATTCAGAGGAGAATATTTTATTTGTATTCATTCTTTCTATTTTTTTTGAATAACTAGAAATCATGCCATAACAGATTAAAATTAAAATGAGTATCAATGGAAAAAATTTTTTCATTTTCTCTACTTAGGTGCTAAATTAATCTCTAACATCTCATTACTTGATCCTAATCGCATTTTTGGACCCCAGCAACCCAACCCAGAAGAAACATATAAAGTAGATTCATACTTTTTATAAATCCCATAACAAAAATTAAATTTTAATTTTACTAGTAAATTAAATGGAAAAATTTGACCGTTGTGTGTGTGACCCGCTAAAACTAAATCAACTTTATTTCTTATAAAACTCCATACTGAGGGTTTATGAACTAAAACTAAATTAAACAGATGCTCTCTTTTCAATTTTAAAGCAAGTTTTTTTTGTGATGAAACAGTCTGATTGTCGTTCAAACCTATTATATTCAAATTTTTATATATTAAAGATGAATTATTCAAATACAAAACACCGTTTGTTTGTAAAACTTCTAATATTTCATTTGTATTATTTAAGTAATATTCATGGTTTCCAGTTACAAAAAAAATTTTTTTTTTCAAGAGTTTAAATTTTTCTAAATATTTTAGTTTGAAAGAACTTGAATCAATTAAATCTCCTCCAATTAAAAGAAAATCATATTGAATTTTACTTAAAATTGAAATTACTTTATCCAAATACTCTTGCGAATTGGAACCCAAATGAAGATCACTTAGAAATATTAATCTTAAATTATTCTTAATTTTATTGGAAGTTATTTTTATGTTTTTTTTTTTTATTACTTTTCCTTTAAAAATAGAATAAATAATTAAAAAAATATTTAAGCATAAAAAAACTAAAGAGACTATACTAGGATTCAATAAAGTAATATTTTTCATTAATATTGCGGTACTCGATATGAAAAAACTTATGAAACCGATTCCAATTCCATAATATATTATTTTTTTATTAAATAGATTCCTTCTTATTATTAATATCAAAAAAATGCTTACTAAAAAAAATAAAAAATTTTTTAAAGATAATAAGTCAAAAGAATTCGTTGTAACTAAGTTGTAATAATTCAAATATGGAAAGAAAAATAATAAAAAGAATATTACTGTAGTCATAAAAAAATTGGTAACTATTTTTAATTTCTGCATTGTATTAACTTATTTGCAAACCTAGATTTTCGATTATCTGTGGTATGTTTTTTTTAAAATTAAAAAATCCTTTACGAGAAAAACTCCAGCAATAAATATCTTCTTTTTTGTAAATATAATTTAAATTAATTTTATATTTTTTTTCACATTTTTTTAAATAATCATAATTTTCACCAACACATGGATAAATAACGTCTAAATTATTTTCACTTATGATTGAAGAATCAAACTCTTTAAGTTTTATACACGTTTTACCATTAAATTCCCTACAGAAATCATCGATGAGTTTTGATTTAAAGTTTAAAACATTTTCACTTAACTCTAAATTTCTAATTTTATTATCAAGTAATAAAATAATAATTTTTTCATATCTCTCAAAAAAATCTTTCCTATCTAAAATATTTAGATCATTTTCAAATGAAATTAAAATATTACTCTTTTTTTTATGATTATATTTTGGTAACTCCTCTTCAATCTCATAGTTAACTTTTGGTATCAATGCTTTAGCTTGCTCATTTAGAATAATATTAGAAAATCTTCCACCCGTAAATTTCTCAATATTCCATGACTTAGCTACATAGTGTTTGCCAATTGTTTGTAAACCAGCAACCCATCTCCAGCTTAATGTGTTCGATGCTGCGTCACCATCATTTAAATATTTTAAAAATAGCTTAGCGCCTAACTCCCATGGTAATTTTAGTGTAAATATCCAGATACTTGCGAACCACATTCGGGTATGATTGTGGAGATAGTTTTTATTTTTTAATTCTTCCATCCACTTATTGAAACAATCTACGTTGGTCTTTCCACTGTAAGCATAAGAAAATCCTCTTGGCTCAATAATCTCATTCGTTGCATCAACATAGTCTTTCCAAACTTTCGGTCTTAATTCTAGCCAACCTTTCCAGTAGATTCTCCAAAAAACTTCGTGAACGAATTTTTCAACTTTTTCATATTTGAATTCTTTTAAAACTTCTTTCAAAATATAATATTCACTTATAATTCCATGTGAAATATACTTAGAAAGATGTGAGACACTATTTTTTTCTTTTTTACCAAAATCAAAGTTTCTCAACTGGCCATACGAAGAAAGCTTATTATCAATAAATTCTCTTAGCTCTTTTTGTGATTGTAAATAATGTGTTGGATTATGCATATCAAAATATTAATGGAAAACTTATTTATTTTTACTTGCCGATAAAATAATCATCTTCAAAATTTCCACTCTTGGTTTTTCCATCTACATATTTTAAAGTGCCTTTACCGTGTCTTTTTCCAAACTTCCAAAATCCTTCGTAAATGACTCCATCAGGATATATATATATTCCAAAACCGTGTTTCTCTCCATTTCTAAATTCTCCTTTGAAGTTTGAACCATGTTCCCAACAATTAAATTCACCCATGCCACTTTCTTGCCCATTTAAAAATTCACCTCTATATGTTGCACCATCTGAATAAGTAAATGTTCCTTTACCATTATAGAGACCATTTTTGAATTCGCCTACATAAGCTGTTCCGTTTTTAGCTACCGATCCAATACAATCAGTCCACATCATATGGTTTTCACCTTTACACTTTAAGTTTTTAGTATCTGCATTCAAAAGACCAAAAAAAAACAAAATTAAAAAGGGACTTAAAAATATATTAAACATAAGAACTTTTTTTAATATTTTATAAGAATATATATAGTACAAGTTGTAAAGAAAAACATAATTTACAATAAATTATTATAATTTAATCTTTTACTTTAACCATTTTTCAATATGACATGAAAAATCTGGAAAATATTTTGAAATTTCTGATAATTCAAAAGTTCCTAGAATTGAGGTGTTATCTTCCCTTTCTAATAAAAATTTAAAACTAAACGTTAAAAGCTCTTCTTTAGTTTTAAGGTTCTTCGTTAGTTTTTTTAGAGTCTGATCAGATAATACAACAACATGTTCTGTAATCGTTTTTCTTTTCACAATCACCATAAATTCATTGTTATTAATTTTTTTAACGTTAATTAACACTATTCTTAAACTAGTTTTAGATTATCTCAGAAATACAATATTATCTAATTTTTGATATTATCATCCATAAAAATCTTATTGATAAAAAGTTTCTAATAACTCCAATTACATAAGTTAAAGCTGCAGCGGTAAGAATACTTTTGCAAGCCTTATGATATTGAATTGGTATTTTTTGTTTAATAATAGGATAAGCTCTATTAAAACTAGCATCGAATTCTACATCCAATGTCAAAATTTGAATTATGATACTGATAGATAAAGAAAACGCTGCTACGATAAAACATAATTTCAAAAAAACTATTGAACCCGTTGACAATACAATAGGCAATGCAGAATATAGAACAATATTACCAATATTTAATATCCATGATGTCTTTTTTACAATAATGTTTCTTCTTTCTAATGGTTTATAATTTTCTTTATGTTGAAGAGCATGTCCTATTTCATGGCAAATAATAGAGATTGCCGTCAAACTTTTTTTTGAAATTCTTTCCTCAAGAACTTTTACTTTTCTTTCTTTTAAATCATAATGATCGCCCACTAAAGTTTTTTCAATTTTAACGTTTAATAATTTATTTTCCTCTAAAATCTGATTGCCAAATTCTAATCCGTTGAAAGGCATATTTATGAGTGTCTTATTATTTTTATTTAAAATATAATTAAGCCAAACAACTGGAAAAATAAATAAAGAAAAAAAAACTAAAATTATAAATAACACTGTTTTAACCTTCTATAATGTAAATAATTATAACGTTTCATTCAAAACATATTTTAAAATTTTTACAGCCTGATCTTGACTTTTTGCAACTGCAGATGCTGCAGCGTCAACTTCCTTTAGTGCATGCTGATTAGCTTCATCGTGAATTACTATTATTGATTTATTTAGAGCCGAAGCATAGCCAGCATCAAAAGCTGCGTTCCACTGTCTATATTTATCCCCAAATTTAACTATTACAACATCACAATCTTTAATTGATTTTTTTGTTTTAATGGAATTAATCCTTGCACCTTTATTGTCTTTCCAAAATTGTTTTTCTTCATTTCCTAAGATTTCAACTCCACAATTATCTGAGGCGTCATGATTAGTAACAGGAGAAGAAAAATTTACTTCAAGATTTTCTTTTCTACATAATTCTTTAATTTCTTCTCTCCAATTAGAATGTATTTCTCCTGATAGATAAACATTTAACATCATTTAGACTCCTTTAAGTAAAATCATATCATAGTTACTTAAATAATTTTCATTTTAAAAAATTACAACGTCAAACTTTAAAAGTTTTCTTTCTTTAGGATTTTCATTCCTTCATTTAGTCCATCTAAGCTAAGAGGAACCATCCTATTCCTAAAAATATTTTTTACTAAAATAATGGATTCTGTATAGTCCCAGTTTTCTTTTGGAATTGGATTAATCCATAGATGATAAGGCCACTTATTGACTATTCTTTCTAACCAAACTTTGCCAGATTCTTTATTAAAATGTTCGATTCCTGCTCCTGGTATCATTATCTCATATGGACTCATAGAAGCATCTCCTAAAAAAATACACTTATATTCCCTTCCATATGTATTCAAAACTTCTTGAGTAGAATATTTTTTATTCCATCTTCTTGAATTTTCTTTCCAGACATGCTCATACAAGCAATTGTGAAAATAAAAGTATTCAAGGTTTTTAAAAGTATATTTTGCTGCTGAAAATAAACTCTCTATTTGCTTAACGTGAATGTCCATTGAGCCACCAACATCTAAAAACAGAAGTAAATTAATTGAATTTTCTTTTGTTTTTATTTTTTTTATTTCAATAATCCCATTCCGCGCGGTATAATTAATTGTCTCATCTAGATCTAATTCTTCGTTACTTCCAGTTCTTGACCATTGTCGAAGTTTTTTTAAAACTATTTTAAAGCTTCTATTGTTTAGTTCTACTGAATTGTCAAAATCTTTAAAAATTCTTTTTTCCCAGATTTTTACTGCTTTATAATTTCTTCCATCTTTTTGACCAATTCTCATTCCTTCTGGATTAAATCCATAGGCACCAAAATGGGATGTGCCTGATGTTCCAATCCATTTATTCCCACCTGTATGTTTTTTTTTTTGTTCGTTAATCCTTTTTTGTAATTCTTTAATAAGTTTTTCAAAATCACCAAAAGCTTTGATCTTTTTAATTTCTTCGTTTGAAAAATGCCTTTGAAAAACTTTTTCCAACCAATAATTAGGTACTTTTAAAAACTCAATAATATTATCTAATTCTATAGTTTCTACTGAGTTAAAGTATTTTTCGAATATTACGTCGAAAGTATCCAGAAATTTTTCATCTTTGACAAGAATTGTTTTTGCTAAAAAATAAAAATTATCAAAATTATATAAAATTGAACTTGAATTAAGTGCACTTAAAAATGTTAAAAATTCATTTAGTGATACAGGAATTCTTGATTCTTTTAATTTTAGAAAAAAATTTAAAAACACCCTAACTTTCCCCACGAGAAAGAAAGGCAAGTTGTTCAAATAACTCAATATCTTGTTCATTTTTAATGAGAGCACCATAAAGTTTTGGTAATATATTTTTACCACTTTTTTTTATATCCTCTAAATTTAAATCATCAGCTAACAATAGTTTTATCCAGTCCAATGCCTCAGATGTTGAAGGTTTTTTCTTTAGACCAGGGGTTTCGCGTATTGTAAAAAAATTTTTTAAAGCAGAATCTAGTAATGATTTTTTAATATTAGGGTGATGTGCTTGAACAATTTTTTTTAATGTCTCAAAATCTGGAAAACGAATATAATGAAAGAAACATCTCCTCAAAAAAGCTTCAGGAAGCTCTTTCTCGTTGTTTGATGTTATAATAACAATTGGTCTATGTTTAGCTTTCACATATTCACCAGTTTCATAAACAAAAAATTCCATTTTATCTATTTCCTGAAGTAAATCATTTGGAAATTCAATATCCGCTTTGTCGATTTCATCAATAAGCAAAACAGTTTTTTTTGAAGATTCGAATGATTTCCAAATTTTTCCTTTAATGACATATTTATTTAAGTTATCGATGTCACAACTTTTTAATTGGCTATCTCTCAGTCTATTTATGGCATCAAATTCATATAAACCCTGTTGAGCTTTTGTGGTGGATTTTATATTCCATTCTATAATTTTTAAACCTAGACCTTGGGCTATTTGTCGAGCTAATTCTGTTTTTCCAGTTCCAGGTTCACCCTTTATCAGAAGTGGTTTCTCCAGTTCAATAGAAGCATTGACAGCAACCATTAAATCCTGAGTGGTTATATAATTTTTTGTACCAGAAAATTTCATTTCAATGTGTTTTTGACTATGAAAAATTTTTAAAGCTATTAAAATAACTGCTTTAATTTATTAAAAATATATACATATCATTATTATGCAATATAACATAAAACCTATCCATTTAATTAGTGTTTATTTCTTTTTCATTGTTCTATTAAATTCTTGGATATTATTTGCAGAAAAAATAACAGATAATACTAATGAAAATTTACATAAATATTGTAAGGATTCATTACAATGGTACGAAGATCATCCAACTTACAAGGGTGAATTTGTAAGAGTCTTAGATTATTGTATCAAATATGCGAAAGACGTAAGTCCAGAAGGTTATGAAGTTAATCCAATATTGTCTGATTTTGGTAGCATGAATGGAGTTAATACCAGACCAAGAGATAATGTTCACCAAGGAATTGATATAATTGGACCGAGTGATCAACCCATAATAGCAATTAAGGATGGTACAGTTTTAGAGACTACAATTGAAGACTGCTGGGGATCTACCATAATCATTGATCATGGTAAATCATTTGATGACAAAAGGCTAATTGCTATTTATGGTCATGTAGGGGATTTTAAAGTAAATGAAAACGATAAAGTAAAAAGAGGAGATTTAATTGCAACTTTACCTAAAAAAGTAAAATATAGATGTATGGCAAGAGTAAGACATCTTCATCTTCAAATAGGCCAAAGATATTGTAAAAAAGAAGAAAAAGATAACTGGGGGTGTAAATATTTTATTAAAGATTTTTATCGATCACTAAATCCTCATAACTATTGGTCCGATGGTCCAAACAAAGTATCATGTTTTGAAAAAGATAAAAGCTATGCTTGGGGAACAATTACGTTTCCATTACCGTGCAGAAAAAATTAATGTTTTTTTTTCACGTATCAATAAACCTATTTTCATTTTGATTCAATTAGGTCTTCAAGCTTTTCCTCAATTTCATGAATATCATAGTCTAAATCTCCAATAGAGGCTTTAATCATCTCAAGCTCGTCTAAAATTTGATTTTGATTAGTATGTATGTAATTCAAGATTAATATTAAGGTTAATAGAATAATTAAAATACCAATTAAGCCTATATTGATTTTTGTCATAATTTTCTCCTAGATATGATTTTTTTAATCAAATTATTTCTTTTTAAAGTTTAAATTTTCTTTACCAGTGTTAAATATATATAAATAATTTTAATTTAACCTAATTTAAGGAAACAAAATGTTATACGATTTAATAGACAAGCTAAATTATAGCTATAAATTTGAAGAAGCCAAGGCGCATTGTGATATACCATGTAAAATTTATGATCCAATAATTGCTCAAATTGCAGTATTAACTATGATTAGAACAATTGATCTGATTAATGAATTAGAAGAAAAAGATAGTCTAACAACTACTGATAAAGCACAATTTTCTAGATTAGTTTCACAAAAAGAAGAACATGGAATTAAAGTAAAAGAAGAAGTCAGAGTAATTTGGGGAGATTATTTCAAAGAACCACAAATTTCAGCATTTCCTGAAATTCACGATCTAACTCATAAAATAATGCTTGGAGCATCTAAGTCAAAACAAAATGTTGACAAAAAAGCCGCACTAGAATTATTAGATAATGTTAATAGATTTGCTGAAATTTTTTGGAAAACAAAAAATGTAAATACTTTCAAAGCATCTTCACCATATCCACCTTCTTTAGAATTAGTCTATCCTGATTTGAAAGGTTAAAAATTGTTTGGATATAAGATTTATAAGGTGAGAGGTATTAGCATGTCTCCTGAAATAGTCGACAAATCCTATGTTATAGTAAAACAAAATAACAAAGCTAACTGGTTTCCAAAAAAAAACTCCATATTAATTTTTAATCATGAAGAATATGGAATATTAGTGAAAAGATTGACAGAAGCAGATAATCATGGAAACCATTGGTTTTGCAGTAACCGGAAGTATGGTTTATCAAAAGAGCAGATCGGACCAATAAAAAAAGAAAATATATATGGTAAAGTTTTATTGGTTATATCGAAAAAAAATATAGGCTTTTATATTTAAAACCTGCCAAAACTAATGAAAAAAATTTTTTGAATTTTTATTGGTATAAATAGATGTTTTTAATTAGTAATTTTTTGGGTAAATCTTAGTTGAAGTTCTTACCAATTCTTAGTATCACATCCGTTCCAATTACTCTACAGTGACCAATTATATTTGAAAGGTGAAAAACTTAAAGTATCTAACCTTTACTTAACATTCAGTATTTCTAAGAGATATAATAACCTAACAAAAGATTTATCTCAATGGACAACAAAACAAGAAGAAATTTATTCTTTAATTAAATCTCTACAAAATAAGGGACTAGGTTATAGAAAAATTTCTAATTATCTCAATTCCAAAAAAAAAAAAACAAAAAGGAATACTACTTGGACTAATTCAAAAGTTCATTCTTATCTTAAAAGATATAAAGAAAGGATAGAAAGACAAAATTATAGAAATAAATTTTACGAAATGGAATGGATTGGTAGAATGAAATTAAAGGGGAGATTTTAAATTTGCGAAAAAGTCAAAATACATCAAAATCAGAAAGAAGCAATGTTGAGCATAGTTTGTGGAGAAAAAAAGTTGATAATTCATTATTTCGTCACGAAGGAACTGCAGTACCAAGATGGGTTGCATCAATGTGGCAATTAGAAAAATACTTTCCTGATAATAATGGTTTTTTAAGTAAAAGAGATAAAACCTCATTTACTAAAATTATTCTAAACAAAGAAACTTACAATGGTCATGTAACATGCGTTTATCCTAAGAGAAGAGCAAATAAAGTTCATAGATTATGGATATCTGAAGAACTATCAGATGAAATAAAAAAAATATTTGTAATGAGTCATATGGGGGATATTGAGTCAGCAATAAGAAAGGATGTAGGTGATATTGAAAAAGAAATACCATTTTGGGAATTTATTGATATAGAATTCAATCCTAAAAAAAGAGAGTTCGTTTTTACTCCACACTACACACAAGGTGCACTTTTTCCGAAACTATTTAAAAACCTATCTAGTTCCCCAGCAATAAAAACAATTGAAGATTCAATAATTAATAAAGATGATTTTCGCATTTACAAACAAGATTGGAAACCAAGAGAGAATCTAGAAAATGAAATTGGTGCAGTTAATGCAATCTATACTTTATTAGATAAGAAAAATAAGTTGATTTATGTTGGTGAGGCAAAAGATTTAAGAAAAAGACTGAAACAATCCTATAAGAATATTCCCAATTGGACTCACTACCGATATGAAGTTTTACCTAAAAATACTTCAACAAAAATAAGAGTAGCAATTGAAAGAATGATGATACGGTCTTACGCAAGTATTTTTAAGAGTAAATCAAAAGTACAATCAGTTGAAATATCCTCTTTTTTATTAGCAAACGACAAAATTGATAAATAAATTGAATTTAGAGGACAAAAAAGTTCACTTTTCAAATCTACTCAACCGTAACCGATTTTGCCAAATTTCTTGGTTGGTCTACATCGGTACCCTTTGAGACAGCAACATAATACGCTAAAAGTTGAACGGGCAAACAATACACTATCGGAATTACAAAATTATGTGAATTCGGCAAAATTATTTTTTTAACATTTAGGTTGGAAATTTTTTTTTCTCCGTTTTTATCAGTTAATAAAAACACTTTTCCTCCTCTCGCTAAAATTTCTTGTGTGTTTGAGATATTTTTTTCAAACAATTCATCTGAGGGTGAAATTATAATAACTGGCATTAATTCGTCAACTAACGCGATAGGACCATGTTTCATTTCTCCTGATGCGTAACCTTCAGCGTGTATATAAGAAATTTCCTTTAATTTAAGTGCTCCCTCTAATGCAATTGGATAGCATGAACCTCTTCCTAAAAAAAGTGTACTTTTTGAATTTACTATTTCAGAGGATACGTCTTTAATTTTTTCAATTGAATTTAAAATTTCAGACATTTTGGAGGGTAATTCAATCAGACTTTTGGTAAGTTCTTCTTCGGTTTTTTGTGATATTACTTTTCTTAATCTTGAAATTACAATTGTCATACATGCCAGAAGTACTAATTGTGCAGTTAATGCTTTCGTAGAAGCAACTCCAATTTCAGGACCAGCAGATATTGGTAAACAGATGTCAACCTCTCTTGCAATACTACTTTCCGCAACATTAACAATTCCTATAGTCTTTGATTTTTTTGATTTAGCGTGCCTTAGTGCTGCCAATGTGTCAGCTGTTTCACCCGATTGAGAAATAAAAACTAAAACATGATCATCGTTTGTTATTAACTCTTTATATCTAAATTCTGAAGCTAATTCGGCGGAACAATCAACCTTTAGATATTTTTGCAACCAATATGTGGCAGTTAAACAAGCATAATATGAAGTACCACAAGCAATCAGATTTATTTTTTTGATATTAGACCAATCAAAATTTAAGTCTGGTATGTTAATTTTTTTTTTGGAAGGATCAATAAATCTTAATAACGAATTACCAATAACTGATGGCTGTTCAAAAATTTCCTTTTGCATGTAGTGATTGAAATTTCCTTTGCCAATATTTGAACCTGAGTTTGAAATTACGGATATTTTCCTTTCAACTTTTTTATTGTGCGAATTTATTACGAAATATGATTGATCCTCGACATAAACAACATCTCCTTCTTCTAAAAAACAAACATTTTGAGTAAAAGGTGCCAAAGCTAAAGAATCTGAACCTAAAAAAATTTTTTTATCTTTGAAACCAAATGCAAGTGGACTTCCTTTTCTAGCCCCTATTAGTACATTATAGTCAGAAAATAAAACAGCAATAGCGAATGAGCCTTTTAACTGAGGTAGAGTTTTTTTTATCGACTCAAGTGGATCAAATCCTTCATTTAAAAAATCTGTTATTAAATTTGCTATTACTTCACTATCAGTTTGCGACTTAAAGTAATGGCCTTTTTTGCTGAGAGTTTTTTTTAGTATATCAAAGTTTTCAATTATACCATTATGAACTAATGCTACTTTTTCTGTAACATGTGGATGTGCATTAATCTCAGAAGGTACTCCATGCGTTGCCCAACGGGTATGACCTATTCCAATTTTTCCGTTAATTTTTTTTTTTTTTAAAATTTTTTTTAGATTTTCTAGTTTGCCTTCGGCTCTAACGCTATTTATTCTTTGCTTATTGAAAACAGCTAAACCAGAAGAATCATAACCTCTGTACTCCAGTCTTGAAAGACCTTCTATAATATCATCTACGACTGAGTTAGTTCCAAAAACCCCAAATATTCCACACATTTATTTACTCTTCATATTTTTTTTTTTTACTAATGTAGATTTTCTAAAGACTGTAGTATTTCTTGAAACATCATTCTTGAGAACTGTCCCAGCTCCAACTATTGAGTTTTTTTTTATTTTTATTGGAGCAATTAAAGATGAATTTGATCCAATAAAACAATTTTCACCAATTTCTGTTTTATTTTTGTTCTTTCCATCATAATTGCAAGTAATAGTTCCTGCACCTATGTTGGTGTTGAGGTCTATAGATGCGTCTCCAATGTATGATAGGTGAGAAATTTTTACATTTTGTGAAATTTTTGATTTTTTTAATTCAACAAAATTTCCAATCCTTGTATCTTTTTCAATATTCGTATGATTTCTTATTCTAGCGAATGGACCAATTTCACAATTCTCTGCAATATAAACGTCTTCAAGATTAGAAAAACTTTTAACTTTCACATTTTTACCAATTTTTACATTTTTTCCAAAGTAAACATTGGGATAAACAACTGAATCTTTGCCAATTTTTGTATCGTAACTGAAATAAACAGAATTTTTATCAAGAATTGATACCCCATTTTTGGATAAGTTTTGATATTTAAGTTTTTGAAAAATATTATTTATATGATGCAAATCTTCTCTATCATTTACACCTAGAGTTTCTTCATAATCGCATTTATGGTAAACAACAGTTTTTTTATTTTTAACAAAGATATCTACTAGATCCGTAAGAAAAAACTCTTTTTTAGAATTGTTTGAATTTAAATGAGTAAGAAAGTCAAGAAGTAATTTTGTCTTTACGGCCATTACACCTGAGTTACATAATGAAATTTTCTTATCTTCTGGTGTTGCTTCTGAAAACTCAACGATTTTTTCAACCATACCTTTCTTTAACATCACTCTTCCATAATTTTTTGGATCTTCAGGTTGCATCGCTAAAATAGTTAAATCTGCTTTGTTTTTACATTTTAAAACCAATTTTTTAAGTGTATTTATTTTAATCAACGGTGTGTCAGCAAATAAAATAAGTGTGACATCATTAATATTAACGTACCTTAAGTCCTTGACACATTTGACTGCATGTCCAGTTCCTAATTGTTTTTTTTGTACTGAAAATTTCAAATTCTGATCTTTATATAGTTTTGAAATTTCTTTAGTTTTTTCTGCAATTTCATTTGAAATTACAATATTGAAAGAATTTGGTTTTAGTTGCTTTATTGAATCAACAACATGGTACAGAAGGGGGTAATTGGCAATTTCATGAAATACTTTTGGTTTAGACGAATTCATTCTAGTACCTTTTCCTGCAGCTAGAATAATTACAGATAAAAACATAATAATTAATATATAAGTGATTAAATATTTGTATATTATTAAAATTAAATAATTTATCACATTTTTTTTATGACAAAAATTAAAAGTTTAATATTTGACCTTGACGGCACGCTTATAAACACGGCTCCAGATTTAATGAACGCATTAAATTTTGTACTCAAAGAAAATAATTTAAAAGAAATTGAATCTAAATATATCGGAAATCTTGTGGGTTTTGGTGCACTAAATATGATTAAAAAAGGTTTCAGCTTCTATGGGAAATTTCCTAATGAATGTGAATTAATAGGTCATACAAAAAAATTTCTTTACTACTATGAAAAAAATAGCTCAAAATATTCATATCTTTATCCTGGAGTAAAAAAAACACTTTTTATTTTATCTAAAAGAAATATAATTTTGAATGTTTGTACTAATAAAAATCAATTTCTAGCTAATAAAGTACTTAAAGAATTAAAAATCAAAAATTATTTTAAGATCATTCTCGGTTCATCAAATTCTTTAAAACTTAAACCTGATACCGAAATGATTAGTTTTATAATGAAAAAATTAAGATTACACAAAAATGAAACCATAATGGTGGGTGATAGTATTAACGATATACATCCTGCTAAAGTTTTAAGTATAAGGTCATTTTTTGTAACCTACGGCTTTGGGGAAAATTTTGAATCAAATACAAAAACTAAAATCACAAGATTTAATCAAATCTTAAAACATATTAACTAGATTTTTATTTTTTCAGTAAAAAAAAGATTTATTTCTGACAAAACAGAATATATTGTAACAATAGCAATTAAAAGTGCTAACAATCCTATTAAATAAAAGTATTTGTAAAAGTTGTTATTCATCACCACAATATACAAGTACAATATTAAATTAAAACCTAATAAAAAATAATTTAATAATAAATAGAGAAATAAGTTCATTTTTTATTTCTTTAATTAAAAAATCATTTAACAAATAAAATTTAACTATGAATATGATACCAATACAGAAATAATATTTTTAATATTTATAAGTTAAGTGTATTGTTATGGGAAAAAAGGATTTAAAGTTGAGAATATTAAATGATTCCACCAATTCTATTAATACTGCTTCTAAATTAATTTTAAATGGTGACGCCGTTGCAGTTATGGCTGAAACTGTTTATGGTTTAGCAGTCGACGCTTCAAATAAATCAGCTATTAAAAACCTTTATTCTCTAAAAAAAAGACCAAAAAATAATCCCTTAATAATCCATGTTGAATCTATAAATATGGCGCTAGAATTTGGAAAAGGAAATGAAGATTTTTTAATTTTAGCTGGCACATTCTGGCCAGGACCACTTACAATTATTTTGCCTCAAAAAAAAAAATCCTCGATCTCAAAAGAAGCAACTGCAGGTTTAAAATCTGTAGCACTTAGAATGCCTAAATCTAAAGTTTTTTTAAGACTAATAAAAAAAGTTGGGAAACCGCTTGCTGCGCCGAGTGCTAATCTTAGTGGATATATTTCGGCAACGGATTCAAAGCATGTGCAAGAATGTTTTAAAAATAATATAAAGTTAATTCTTGATTCTGGAAGATGTGAATATGGTCTTGAATCAACAGTTATCAATCTTACAAAAAAACCATACATTATAGAAAGAATGGGAGTAATTAACAAAGAAGAAATTTTTAAAAAAACAAAAATTTTAACAATTGAAAAAAATCAAAAAAAAAAGAAAATAGTTTCACCAGGCCAATTATTCAAACATTATTCACCCAAGAAACCTCTACGACTAAATGCTAAATATCCAAAAATTGGTGAATCTTTTTTGGCATTTGGTAGTACCTTTGCAGATTCTAAATACTGTTTAAATTTATCAAAAAAATCTAATCTTAAAGAAGCAGCATATAATCTATTCTATTATTTGAGAAAACTTGATAATTTAGAAAAAAAAAAGATTGCTGTTTCTCCAATTCCAATGAGAGGTTTGGGTAAAACCATTAATGAAAGATTAAGGAGAGCTTCCTTAGGATGAACATAAAAAGTAAGCCAAATTTTAATAAAATTACTAATCAACTAACAATAAAAGAGTATACTTTCGATAAAAAAATAATACATCAACATTGTGAAGATTGGCGTAAAAAATATTTCGGTGATTCTGAATTAATACTCTTTCCTAAAACTGTTAAAAGTTTATCAAACATTGTAAAAGAATGTGCAAATCAAAAAATTTCAATTGTACCTCAAGGAGGAAATACAAGTCTTGTAGGTGGATCTGTTCCCAGAAATGGAAAGTCTGATATTATTATTAATCTAAAAAACTTAAACAAGATTAGATATTTGGATAAATTTGGATTTTCTATTTTATTAGAAAGTGGGTGTATTCTTGAAGATATTCAGAATCTTGTTTCGAAGGAAAACCTTACCTTCCCAATTTCAATGGGTTCTAGAGGAAGTTGTCAAATAGGTGGAAATATTGCAACCAACGCTGGAGGCTTAAATGTTATAAAGTATGGATTGTTAAGATCTAATATAATTGGCATTGAAGCAGTAATGAGCGATGGAGGTATTTACTCAGATTTAAAAAATATAAAAAAAAATAATACAGGCTATGACCTGAAACAACTTCTAATTGGCTCTGAAGGAACATTAGGAATTATCACTGCGGCGAATATTAAATTATTTCCAAGTTACAAGGACAAAAATGTTATTTTTGCAAGCTGCAATAAATTTAAAAATATTCTTGATCTTTATTTCTTCGTGCAAAACAATTTTTCTGATCTTTTAACCAGTTTTGAAATAATCAATAATGACGCCATGGAGCTAGTAAAAAAATATAATAAAGATCTTACTAAATACCCTGAAAGAGGACGATATTATGTATTAATTGAAATTTCTAATTTTTTAGGAATTGATTCTTTTAAGGATTTTATAATTGATAAATTTTTTAATTTAAAGATCACAGATGTTTCACTAATTTTTTCTAAATCTGAAAAAGAAAATCAAAATCTTTGGAAATTTAGAGAACTTATTCCACCATCAGAAACTTTCGAAAAACTCTGCATACAACATGATATATCTTTACCCCTTGATAAAATGGAGAATTTTATTCATACAACAACAAGTGAAATACAAAATTTAATCGATAATATATATTTTATTAACTTTGGTCATATAGGAGATAATAACTTACACTTTAATATTTTGAGTGGAGAAAATACTGACATAGAAAAATTAAATCAAAAAAAAAAATTGATTACTGATATTATATACAATAATACATATCGATTTGGTGGTAGTTTTAGCGCTGAACATGGTATCGGACAATTAAAAAAGAAAGAAATGATAAAATATAAAACCAAAGAAGAGATTAAACTAATGAGAGAGATTAAAAAGTCATTTGATCCATTAAATATTTTTAATCCAGGTAAAATATTTTAACTCAAATAATCTTCATAAACAGTATTTGCTTCTTCACAAAGTTTTTCTATATCATTTGAAAAATAAAAAAAACCTCTAATATATAGTTTTAAATATTTAAAATATAAGTTCTTTGGCATATGTCTTTTTGCAAATCTCCAAGATCTTCCAGTTAATCTTCTAAGAGCAAATTTCTTGTATTTTTTTTGAAGAGTTTTGTTATCCTTTATAAAAAATTCTAACGCTTTTGAAACTCTGTATATTTGATTTACTTTTTTTTCTGAAATCTGTCCAGGAGCAATTTCAGGTAAGATTGCAATATATTCATTTAACTTCGCAAAACCATCATATTTTGCTAATTTCAATGTCAGTGAATATTCTTGACTATGTTTGATTCTCTCATCGCATCCTCCTACATTTTTGCACAATTTAGTTCTAACTAAAAATTGAGATGGATTAAACATTGAATTAGTCATTGCCTTTTTCAAAGGATCCTCAATAATTTTGTAAGAATTTGTATTTATTTTTAAATCAAGTTTGACCTTATCCAAATTGCTAACTTTTCTTTGCAAACCAAAAACCAAATTAATGTTATTGTTATTTTCAATAATTTTAATTAGGGAATCTGTTGCATTGAAAACAATAAGGTCATCTGCATCTAAAAATTTAATATATTTATATTTTGCCAATTTAATACCCACATTTGTTGCAGCTGCAGATCCTTTATTATTTTGAGAGATTACAAATGAATTACTCATTTTTTTGATCTTTGAATTTATAATTTTCAGAGATTTATCTGTGGAACCATCATTTATAAAAATAAATTCTCTTTTAAAAGTTCCAATTTGGTTAAACAAAGAATTAAGAACTGCATTCAAATATTTTTCTTTGTTATAGACCGGAATAATAAAAGATACTGAGGACATTTTTATTTATTAATACTAATAAGTTCCCTTGTGTATTCTTGAGTTCCAAAAACTAACGAGTCTGTTGATTCTATTCTTTTTTCTTTAACTATTCCAATGTTAGGGCATACCCACTCATCAGAAATGATTGTAACTTTATTTGGACCGGCTCTCGTATCAGCAATAAATTCTGTTGAACCATTACCCTTCACATGAACACACTCACTAAAATTTCCGGCTTTAACTTTAACACTTGCATTGTGGGATATGATTTTAAAATTCATATCAAATATGGTGTTAGGCTTAAAACCTCTTAATGGAGGTTGAAAACCTTTTGTGAAAAAAAGTTGATTCTTATTTTTCCAGTTTGTTATTTTGAAATCAACCGATGGATTAATTATTTTTTTAACTGGCTCTAGAAGACCTTCACTATCGTTCACAAATGCTGCTATTCTTGATAATGAATCATCTTGTTTATTTTTAAAAAATGTCAATACATCACCATTTGAATAAAGTTTAGAGAATGTTGTTCCTTTTCCGCCTATTACAGTTTTAATATTTGTTACAGAGAGTCGCATTTCATCTCTAGAATTTGTGTAATCAGAAGTTATCGATATTTTATAGTTCCAGTGTTTTCCTTGAGTATCAGGATAATAATTATCCTCACCACTACAAGAAAACAAAAACAGAAGAAGTACAAAGGTGCCCAAGGGAGGAATTGAACCACCGACACAGCGATTTTCAGTCGCTTGCTCTACCAACTGAGCTACTTGGGCAAAAATATTAAATATGTTCATAATCTTTTACATATATAAACGCATAAAGGCAAATATTCTTATTTTCTTATTAACTTTTTTTCCAACCTAAACCTAACAACATATTATTTAGTTCAAATATAGATAATCCTACAACATTATAAAAGGACCCTTTAATCTTTTTTACCAATACAGATCCTTTACCTTGGATTGCATATCCTCCTGCCTTACCAACTCCTTCAAATAAAAGTTCATTGTCATTAAAATCATAACTACATAATTTTTTAAAAAAAACTTCTGTGATGACAACTCTCTTTAATATTTTATTATTTGGAGAAATTATACATATGCCTCCATAAACATAATGTTTTTTACCTGATAATTTTTTTAAATATTCTAAAACTTCATTTTTATTTTCAGCTTTTTCGAAAACAAATCCAGATCTATAAACGATGGTATCTGCTGCTATAATATATTTATTCTTGATTTTATAGTGTTCTTGAACAAATTTAGCTTTTCTATAAGCTAGATCTTTTGCTTTAATTGTTATCTTGGATATTGTACTTTTTTCGTCAACTTCGGGTTTTATGACTTTTTCTGGTTTTATTCCAATTTTCTTTAAAAGTTTTAATCTTCTTTGAGACGAAGATGCTAAAATTATTTCTGAAGCAATATTCAATAATCTATTTGAATCTGAAGGTAATTCTGCCTTTAGTAAGGTCGTAAGGTGTCATCTCTACTGTAACTCTATCTCCAGCTAAAACTCTTATTCTAAATTTTCTCATTTTACCAGCAGTATGCGCTATTATTTCATGATCGTTGTCTAAAAGAACTCTAAACATCGCATTAGGCAACAGTTCTTTGACAGTACCATTAAACTCCATTACTTCTTCTTTAGCCATACTTCAACCTTAGTATATGGAATAACGCTTTTTTAAAATAAATCAACAAATTTTTGTTTATTTTTTTTGTATTCTGGCACTAATTGAAAGGGCATGCGCTCCGAGCCCTTCCTCTTCAGCAAGAACAATTGCGTCTGGTCCTATTTTTTTTAAGCTTTTTAGATCGCATCTTACTACTGAAGTTCTTTTCATAAAATCTAATACATTTAACCCAGAAGAGAATTTTGAAGTTCTATCTGTTGGTAAAACGTGATTTGGTCCTGCTATATAATCTCCAATAGCCTCAGGAGTATGTTTGCCCAAAAAGATTGCACCTGCGTTATTAATTTTTTTTAATATTTCATTAGCGTTTGTGATTGTTAACTCTAAGTGCTCCGGTGCAATTAAATTAATTAAATTAATACATTCCTCTATATTTTGTACAACAATAATCTTTCCAAAATCATTCCAGCTTTTTTTGGCAATTTCTACCCTAGATAATTTTTTTAGTTCAATATTTATCTCGGTATTAACTTTTTCTGCGAAAGTCTTGCTTGGTGTAATCAATATTGATTGTGCAAATTTATCGTGTTCTGCTTGTGATAACAAATCAATTGCTATGTGTTTTGGGTTATTTCTTTCGTCTGCAACTACGAGAATTTCTGAAGGACCAGCTATCATATCAATACCAACCGTTCCAAATACATTTTTTTTAGCCAAGGCAACATAAGCATTTCCTGGTCCAAAGATCTTATCAACTTTTTTGATTGATTTAGTTCCAAATGCCAATGCACCTATTGCTTGAGCTCCTCCAATTTTATATATCTCATTAATTCCCAAAACTTTTGCCGCGGCAAGGATTGAGGGATTCATATCACCCTTTTGAGTGGGTACTACCATAACAATTCTTTTTACACCCGCAACAATTGCAGGAATTGCATTCATCAGCACTGACGATGGATAAGAGGCAGTTCCTCCAGGAACATATAAACCTACCGAGTTAATTGGATTCCACTTTGAACCTAATAAAACACCCTGTTTATCTTTATAAAAATCATCTTTAGGAAATTGTCTTTTGTGATAATTTTTTATTCTTTCATATGCTTTTCTTATTGCATTTATTAGTTTTTTGTTAGTTATTTTTAATGCTGTATTGATTTCATCACTTGTGACCTTCAACTGACAAAATGAATTGACGTTAAAATTATCAAATTTCTTTGTAAGTCTTATGACTGCTTTATCTGAATTAATTTTTACATCGTGTAAGATTTTTTGAACAACCTTCTCAATTGCAGTATTATCGAATTTTCTTTTTTTTAAAACTTTTTGAAGTTCAAAATCAAAATTTTTGCTTTTTGTTTCTAAAATTTTATTCATTTATTGCTCTTTCAAATCTATTAACCCAATTAGTTATATCCGAATTCATTATTTTGTAAGCGATTTTATTCACTATAAGTCTACTAGTTATATTTAATAAAACTTCTGTTTCAACCAGATTATTTTCTTTTAAGGTATTACCTGTTGAAACTAAATCAACAATTGTTGAGCAAATACCCAATTTAGGTGCTAATTCTATGGCTCCATTAAGTTTAATACATTCAGCTCTAATTCCCTGTTCTGCGAAGTGATTTATAACAGTTTCTTTATACTTTGTTGCAACAAGTATGTGTCCTTTTTGTTCATCTGTTTGATTTATTTCAGCCTTTGTCTTTGCCACTGATAATCTACATTTTCCAATTTTTAAATCTAAAATCGAGTAAATTTCGTTATATTGAAATTCGTGTAAAATATCATTTCCTGCAACCCCTATTTGAGCAGCTCCGAAAGCAACAAAAGTAGCAACATCAAAAGATCTTACTCTAATGATTTCAAAGTTTTTATAATTTGTTTTGAAATAAAGTTTTCTTGTGGTTGAATCAAAAAAATCGTTTTCAATTTTTATATCCATTTTTTCTAGTAGAGGAATGAGATCATTTGAGATTCTACCTTTTGGAACAGCTAAAACTATTTTTTTCATATTTTTATTATCCTTTGATTCTTTTTATATTTGCATTACATTTTGAAAGTTTTTTCTCAATTTTTTCGTAACCTCTGTCCAAATGATAAACTCTATTAATAGTTGTTTTCCCCTCTGCCATCAAGCCTGCTATTATTAAACTTGACGAGGCTCTTAGATCAGTTGCCATTAGCTGAGCTCCAAAAATTTTTTTTTTTCCTTTTATTATAACTCTTGAACCTTTAATTAAAATATTTGCACCCATTCTTCTTAGTTCTGCTATATGCATAAATCGATTTTCAAATATACTTTCTTCAATTATGGAGGTTCCTTTCGCCCTTGTCATTACTGCTGATAATTGAGCCTGTAAGTCTGTTGGAAATCCTGGAAAAGGTAAGGTTTTGATATTGACGCTTTCAAAAATTTTTTTACTAGATTTTACGAAAATCGAAGTATTATCCTTCTTTAGCAAATCTAAATCTTTAAATTGCGCAAATGTATCTATTAAATTTTGGATAACTTCATTATTTAAATTTACCAATTCAACACTTCCAGAACAACCCAAAATCGCAAATAGATATGTTCCAGCCTCAATTCTATCTGGCATTATTTTATAATTACATCCCATCAATTTTTTTACACCTCTTATAATAATCTTTGAAGTTCCAAGGCCACTTACTTTTGCACCCATTAGTTTTAGACATCTACCAAGATCAATTATTTCTGGTTCTTGAGCAGCATTAACAATAATTGTTTTACCCTCAGCTAACGTAGCGGCCATCAATAAATTTTCTGTTGCACCAACTGACTTAAAAGGTAAAGAGATTTGTGCTCCTTTTAGATTTTTTTTTACTTTACCAATCACATAACCGTCTTTAATTTCAAAATCAACCCCCATTTTTTCAAAACTTTTTAAATGGATGTCAATAGGTCTTGCTCCAATTGCACATCCTCCTGGCAACGAAACTTTTGCTTCACCATATCTAGAAAGCAAAGGTCCTAATACCAAAAAGGAAGCTCTCATCTTTCTAACTAATTCATAAGATGCAAAGTTACTTTTAGGTTTCTGAGATTTAATGATAACTTTTTCTGATTTTTTACAAATATTTGAATTTAGAGATTTTAACAATTTAAGCATCGAGTTTATATCTGATAAATTAGGTATATTAGATAATTTTATTTCATTATTTGTTAACAATGATGCTGCCATAATGGGTAGTGCAGCATTTTTTGCCCCACTTATAGAAATTGTCCCGACAAGAGGTTTGCCTCCAAAAATTTCAATTTTGTCCATCACTAAAGTTTAGGTAAAGTTACTCCGATTTGATGCATATATTTTCCTTTTCTTTCGGAATAAGAAATTTCACATTGCTCCTTTCCTTCAAAAAAAAGAAATTGTGCGGCACCCTCATTAGCATATATTTTTGCTGGTAGTGGTGTAGTGTTTGAGAATTCAAGGGTAACATGACCTTCCCAACCTGGCTCTAATGGTGTAACATTAACTATTATCCCGCAGCGAGCATATGTTGATTTACCTACACAAATAACTAAAACATTCTTTGGAATTTTAAAATATTCTACAGTTCGTGCTAAAACAAAACTGTTTGGAGGAATAATACAATGATTGGCTTCTCTATCAACAAAACTTTCATTCATAAAGTTTTTGGGGTCAACTGTGACCGAATCTACATTTGTAAAAATCTTAAACTTATTTGATACTCTAGCATCATAACCATAAGAAGATAATCCATAAGATAAAACACCTTTATTATTTAAAGTTTTTTCAAAAGGAGTTATCATATTATTTTTTAAGGATTGCTCTTTAATCCATTTGTCAGGCATTATACTCATTTAATATTAACTCTTTTTCTTTTTTTTAAGTTTTCTCTTAAAGCATTAGACCTATCAAAATCCTTTTGTATTTTTGATTGTTTCTTTTTTTTATTCTTCATAACATTTTATAATAATTAAACATCAAATTTCATTATATTTTTTTGAACTACCTCTTGATAAGCTAATTGGATATTTTTTTTTATTTTTTTTGATTTTATTTAAGCAAACTTCTTCTAAATTTATATCAGCAATATCAGAAAAACGAATTAGGTATAACATAATATCAGCTACTTCATCACCAATTTTTTCTTTTAAATTTAAATCTTTTAAATCGATGCTCTTTATTTCTCTCCATTGAAATATTTCTAAAAGTTCTGAAGCCTCTATATTTATTGAACATGCAATGTTTTTTAATGTGTGAAATTGGTTCCAATCTCTGTCCTTAGCGAACTCTCTTAACCTAGATTTTATTTTTTCACTATCCATTTTTTTAATTCCTAAAGACTTTTAATTATACCTGATGAATAAACTATGTGAATTATAATTATTTTTTAATTTTTTGTATATCAAGAAGTCAATTTGCTTTTTTTTGATTTTTATGGTGTTTTAGAATAAAAGATTAAAGGGTATTAAATTGAGTAATGAATTATATTGTCCAAAATGGATATTTGATATTTGTGTGGCATCAACAGCTGAAGGTTTTATTGGAAATGATATTCCCATTGATATCAGTGCGAAAAAATTCTCAAGAGGTCTAAACAAACATTACAAAGAAGTAAAATTATTAGAAATCAAATATGGAGCTGAGTCTATAATTAGGTTTATGGGGGAAATTAAAAATCCACAATACAACTCATATGAAAGACTGAGACAGTTTTTATACTATACGTTAAAGTTTGAAAAAAAGTTTTTTATTTCAAAAAGAAAATTCAAAAAATTTATTGGATCACCCTTCAACGGTACCAAAAAAAAAGAATATTCAGAGGATATTACCTTGGCTGATTTTAGAAAATATATTTATTCCTTAAGAGCGAATTTAGTAGAAAAAGCCCCTATGAGTTGGGATATTAGAAATGATGAGGAAGACTTGAGTTTTTTGGGGGAATTACTAAGAAAGGATTATTAATGACTATGCCCTTATAGTTTAATGGTAAAACACGGTCTTGGTAAGACTGAGCTTCCTGGTCAGTACAGGGTAAGGGCACCACTCGAGAAAATGAATAAAAAAAGTAAAATTGATTATTGGCGTTGGTTGGGTTTCATACTTGCTGTAATAGGTGCTTACATTCTTGGAAATGCAAATACTTTTTCTCAATGGTTGGGTTGGACAATATGCTCGGTTTCATGTATTATTTGGATTTCAATGGGTATTAAGGACAGAGATATTCCCAGAACATTGATGGAATTAATGTATCTTCTTATTGGTATCAGAGCTATATTTAATTGGTTAAATTTCGTTTAGAATGGGAAAAAAAAAAACAATAACAGAAAAAATTCTTATTGCTTTTATATTTGGAATCGTTTTTGGAATTATTTTAAACCTTTTTAAGGAATTTAGTTTCACACTATATAACATTGTAACAGATAATATTTTAAGTACTGGGGGTGAGATTTTTCTTAGAGCTTTAAAGATGCTTGTTGTGCCAATTGTGTTTTGTTCTCTAATATGTGGAATATGTAATTTAAAAGATTTCACTAGTCTAGGGCGGATTAGTATTAAAACTATTAGTTTTTATATTTTCACAACCTCTGTTGCTATATCCATTGCTATTTTATTAGCCTCTATTATTAACCCTGGAGAAAGCTTCAAATCTCAAATTATTACGAATGAAATTGAAATTAATAAAGCACCAAAAATTTCTGAAATTTTAATTAATATTATACCTCTTAATCCCTTTGAATCCTTAGTTAAAGGAAATATGTTACAAGTAATTTTCTTTGCGTTACTCATTGGAAGTGCGATTTCTATTTCTAAATCAAAGGGAAAATCAACTAATGATTTTTTCATTAGTTTGAATGAGGTCATTTTACAGGCACTTCAAATTGTTATGATTTTTGCACCCTATGGTATTTTTTGTTTAATTTCCAATACATTTGCAACGCAGGGGTTGGAAATGATATTAGAATTAGGAAAATATTTTTTTACAGTTGTTATAGTCCTATTTATTCACATGTTTCTGATTTATGGATCGCTTATCAAAATTTTATCTAAGATTTCACCAATTTATTTTTTTAAAAATATAAAAGAATGTATTTTTTTTGCTTTTTCTACCTCTAGTAGCAGTGCGACAATTCCAATTACTCTAAGAAATGTAACAGAGAATCTTAAAGTTAAAAAAAAAGTTGCATCCTTCACCATTCCTTTAGGATCTACAATAAACATGGATGGAACAGCAATAATGCAGGGTGTGGCTACTGTTTTTATAGCAAATATTTACAGTCAGAATTTATTTTTAATTGACTATCTAACAATTATTTTAACAGCAACTTTGGCATCTATTGGAACTGCAGGTGTGCCTGGTGTAGGTTTAATTATGCTTGGTATGGTATTAACACAAGTTGGACTGCCTTTAGAAGGAATAGCCATAGTAATGGGCGTTGATAGACTTCTTGATATGCTTAGAACTTCAGTTAATGTATCTGGTGATGCGACGATAAGCTTTTTAATTGACCAATCTGAGAATAATAAATGAGTTGGTATGTTGTTGACTTAGAAGTTTTTATATACGGAAAATGTACAGAATATATTGAGGCACTTAACGAAGAAGATGCAAAACTGATTGCTGTAACAAAAATTAAGAAAAAATTTTTTTGTAATGATGAATCTATAGAAATAATTAATTGTACAAAAAAAAATTAATCAATTACACCAAATTCAAATGGTTTTGCGTCTATTTTTTTTAAAATTTCTCCTTCTTGCATTATTATTTCACCACCAATGACTGTGTGTGAAGGCCAGCCTTTAAATTTTTTTCCATCGTAAGGTGTCCAACCTGATTTACTTACAATCCAATTATTTTCAATAATCTTTGTTTTATTTAAATCTACAATGGTAAAATCTGCATCATAATTCTTTTTTATTTTTCCTTTATTAATAATATTGAAAATTTTACATGGGTTTTCAGATATTAACCTTACAAAATCAAAAATAGATAATTTATTTTGGTTTACAAAATTTAACATAACCGGGACTAAAGTTTGAACTCCAACCATTCCTGATGGTGATAAAGGATAATCTTTATTTTTTTCAGATAAAGTATGAGGAGCATGGTCTGAACCTATAATATCAATCACTCTTTCATGAATGCCTTTCCATAAACCAGATTGATGTTTTTTGCTTCTGATCGGTGGATTCATTTGTGCTAGTGTTCCAAGTTCATTGTAACAATCAGGCGAATTAAAAAAAAGATGTTGAGGAGTTACCTCAGCCGTAATCAGTTTTTTATTTTTTTTTATTAATTGTATTTCGTCTTCAGTTGAAATGTGAAGAATATGAATTTTTCTACCTAGTTTCTTTGATATTTTAATTAATCTTTTAGTACTATTAATCGCTGAGATTGAATCTCTCCAAATTTCATGTTCATTTACACTTACACTTTTTTTATTTATAATATTTTTTCTTGCAAGTAGCCTATATTCATCCTCACTATGTACTGCAATATTTTTAAAACATGAACTAAAAATTTTTTCTAAATTTTCGTCATCCTCTACAAGCAAACTTCCTGTTGAAGAACCCATAAAAATTTTTACTCCAGCACAACCTGAAAGTTTTTCTAAAAATCTTAAATCTTTTGCATTTTCCTTAGATGCTCCAATGTAAAAACCAAAATTACAGTATGAGTTTTTTTTTGCAGACAATATTTTATTTTTAAATTGGATTTCATTAATAGTGGGTGGATTTGTGTTAGGCATTTCAAAGAAGCCAGTTATTCCACCTAAGATAGCTCCTTTGGATCCACTTTTTATGTCTTCTTTATGAGTAAATCCTGGTTCTCGAAAATGAACTTGTGTATCTATGCAACCAGGCAATACATGTAAATCTGAAATATCTAATATTTTTTTAGATAGATAGGAGGATAAATTACCGATCGACGCTATTTTAGAATCTAAAATTCCTATATCACTTACTTCTGTCTTATTATCAAAGACAATTTGCCCATTTTTTAAAATTAAATCAAAAGTTTTTCTTCGCATTATGTAGTATTATCTGAAAGAACTTCAAAAGTATTTCCATTAATTTTTCTTTTTTCCACATTAGCAATATACCATAATGCAAAAAAAATTAAATGCCAAACAGGAATACTAGCCTTTGCATTATATTTTAACATTTTACAAAGTCTGGCTATTTCTATTTTTGAAAAAAGTTCATTCAAACAACTAACTCTAGGAAGAATCTTTTCTAATATTTTTGATTTTTCTGGTATCCATTTTTTAATAGGAACTGTGAAACCCTTTTTTTTTTCAAAAGCTTTATAAAATTTAAGTTTTTTATCAAGGAATTCTCTTAAAAAGTACTTTCCAAGTCCATTTTTAATTTTTAAATTATCATTAATTAAGAAAAATTTTTGAAAAATATTTTTATCTATCAAAGGGGTTCTTCCTTCTAAACCATTAGCCATTAAACATCTATCTAATTTTGTTAATAAATCATTAGGCAACCAATTGTCAAAATCAAAAAGTTGGTTTTTTTGCAATTCAGTAATCCTTTGAGTCATATTTCTAATCTTGTATTGTTTGATTTCAAAGTCCCATCCACTAAGGACATTATCAAAATATTTAAATTTTTTAAAAGCACCATTTTTAAAAATTTCTTTTTTAAAAAAAGGTCTTGTAGAAGTTCTATATCGTCCATATCCACCAAAAATTTCATCTCCTCCCTCACCGCTTAAAACTACTTTCAAATCATTCTTTGCCGATTGAGCTAATTTATAAGTTGGAACGGTCGCATAATCAATTATTGGATCATCCAGCGCATTTGCAACAACTGGTAACAAATTCCAAAAATCATTTTTATCAAAATTTACAAATTTTAGATTTACATTGAATTGGCTGCAGATATTTGTGATTATATCCTTATCATCACGTTCAAACACTACACTATAACAATTTATTGGGTTTGAGTTAACTAAAGACATTAAATGTAGAATTAATGTTGAGTCAATTCCTCCAGAAAAAAAAAGACCATAAGGAACATCACTCCTTTGATGCGCAAAAACTGAAGCTTCTAGCTCCTTGAAAGATTTCTCAATATTTAAATTTTTTTTTAATATGGGTTTATCTAAAATTTTAGAACATTTAATTCTAAAATCTTTAAGTGTCAATATTTCTCCTGGTCTTAATCTTAATATACCATCAAAAATTGTATTTCTTCCAGTTGTAAATTGAAGCTGTAATAGTTCTTTTGTTTTAGTATCGTTAAGCTTTGTTTTAAAGATATGTGACTTTAAAATGGATTGAATTTCTGAACTGTAAACAAATGTTTGATCTTGAAAACAAAAATAAAGAGGTTTTATGCCAAATGCATCTCTTCCCAAAATTAATTCATTCGTAATTTTATCATAAATTGCAAATGTAAACATACCTCTTAATTTTTTGAAACCAGCAACCCCAAAATTCTCATAGACACATAAAATTGACTCGCAATCAGAATGTGAAGTAAAATTATAATTATTATTCTGATTTCTAATTTCAAGATCATTATAAATTTCTCCATTGGCAATTAATACGTATCTTTGATTTTCAATCGGTTGTTTTCCTCCTTTAACATCTATGATTGATAAGCGTTTATGAAACATAATAATTTTGGAATTTTTGAAAAAACCATCACCATCCGGACCTCTATGAGATAATAAATCAAACATTTTAAAACACTTTTCTTCCATGTTTTTACTTATTTTTTTTGAAAATATACCAGCAATTCCACACATTATTTTTTCAAACGTCTAAAAAGTTCTTTAAATTTTTTTATTACTACATCTTTGGAAAATTTTTTTTGATAATCTTTGTAAGCATTTTCAACAATTTTTTTCTTTAAAGTTCTATTAGAATTAATTTCATTTAAGCATGAAATAAGGTCATCCACATTTTCAACTTCAAATTTCATTCCATTTATTTTATGTTTTATTAATCTTTTTGGTCCCATTATATTTGATGCCACTACTGGTAATTTATATGACCACGCCTCAATAATAATATTTCCTAATGGTTCAATTCTTGAAGGACATATTAAATAATCTGCTAACAAATAATACTTAGATACATCTTCAACCCAATCAATGATTTTTACTTTGTTAGAGATTCCGAGTCTTTGAGATTCATATTGATAATAATTTTTTAAATTTCCTTCTCCAATTAATATTAATTTAAAATCTTTGAGTTTTGGTAATGCATTAATAATAATTTCAAAAGCTTTATTTTCATGAAACCTACCTAGTCCTAATAAAGTTTTTTCACTTACACTTTTTTTCTTTTGTGGCAAATATTTTTCATTTTTAGCGACAAAATTATTTATACAAAAAACCTTTTTTGGATCCCAACCTTTAGAAATAATAAAGTTTTTTATGTCTTCAGTATTCGCTATTAAATAATCACAATATGTATAATTTTTTATATTGTAATATCCCCCTAGTCTTCCAATTTTTATAATCGAATCATCGAGATCTGAGATCAAATAAGAAGCTCTATTCATCCATGTTAAAATTATATCAGGTTGAAAAATATCACACTTTTTTTTTAAACTTTTTTTGGTGAATAAATCCCATTTACCGTTGAAACCCAATTCTTCAATATCTAATCCATTTTTTGCAAGTAAATTGTATCTTCTTTTATTTTTTCTAATTATAACTTTTTGCGAAATATCAGATTCTTTGTTTAAAGCGATCGAGAAACGTTCAAAGAAATTTTCTGCGCCACCGTAATTTGAACCAGATATTACATTTACAATTTTTATTTGAGAATTTTTTTCCATTCCTTAGCTATTTCTGACCAACCTTTATGATTTTCTAACTTTAAAGAATTAAGATTTAATTTTTTCCAATCCTCATCGTTCGATAACAAATTAATTACAAATTTACTATATTGTAAATCATTGGAACATATATGCCCTGTAATTTTATCTTGAACTCTTTCTCTCATGCACCCCAAATCTTTTACAACTGTTGGGAGTCCTATCACCTGTGCTTCTGCTACTGACATACAAAACGTTTCTTCTACACTTCCTTCATACAAGAATAACCTTGATTTTTTTATTTCTTTTATTAATTTTTTTCTCTGCACGGGTTTATGTAAAAAAACACCTTTTTTGTTCATTGTTTTAGCTCTATCCAAAACTGGTTTCATTTTGTTAACTTTTTTCTTTCCAATATTTCCATAAGTTTGTGATCCTGTGAATAAATTTAATTTAGCTGATGGTACTTGGGGAAATATTTCATTTTCCCACCTATCTAATAGCCAGTTAAGTCCTCTTAAAGGATTAGACGTAAAAATCGCATTTTTTTCTTTTGGAAAACAATTAATTTTATTTTTAAAAACAAAACTGTCTACACCATAAGGGATAACAATATTATTTTTTGAAGGAGCCCATTTTGGATATGTAGATAAGTGATAATAACTTGAGAATATTACAGTAGTTGGGTTAAGGAACAATTTAAATAAATATCTCCATTTTAATAAATATTTAGCTGGGTTATGTATCCAAAAAAATCTTTTTTTACATTCTGGTTTAAAATTTAAAAACTTATCTCCTCTATTGACAACTATAATATCAAAATTTTCTTCATCAATAGAACATAATTTTTTCCAAAAAACACCATTTATTTTTATATTTTTATCTATAGTATTAAAAACAACAACTTCAAAATCTAATTTTGCTAATTCCTCAACCAATGATACAAAAGCATTCTCAGCTCCTCCAGCTGGTTTTCTCCTTACTGATTGTCCGTCAAAAGGAATACCATTATCAATAAATATTACTTTAGTCATGGAAGTCCTTTGATTTTATATAGGAAATAATGGGATATAAAGATGCCATAATTGCTATAAAAAAACCCATTTCTTTTTCTTTGTAACCTTTTCTTAAAATGTAACATTTCCAAAATCGAGAGAATATTCTTCTCAAATTTTTTAAAAGAGATTCATTAATATTTTTTTCTTTTAGATCTAAAGCCCTAGCTGAGGAATATTTATCTAACTTCAAAATCATATCAGACAAACTTTTACAATAATAATGGCTTATATAATTTTTCAGCTTACCTCTTTTTTCTGTTAAAAATTTAAGTCTAGGATGAACTCTTTCATTTCCCCATATCTTAATTTTTTTTTTAAATAAACCAGGATATGATGATTTTCCAAAGTATGCACCCCAACCATATTTTACTAATTTGCTCCCTACGTAATTATTAACGTCAATTAAAAAAAAATCTCTGTCAGTATTATTTATTATATATTTTATTTCTTTTTGTAATGCGGGAGAAACTCTTTCATCAGCATCAATCTCAAGAATCCATTCACGTGAGCATTGATTTATGCCAAAATTTCTTCTATCTCCTTCAATTTCCCATGACCCTTTAAATATTTTGTTTGTAAATTTCCTGGCTATGCTCTCAGAATTATCAGTGCACTTATCTAAAATAATTACAATTTCGTTTGCGAACTGTATTGTTTTTAAACATTGTAAAATTTGCTTTTCCTCATTAGAAACAACTAAAAGAACTGATAACTGATTTTTCATAAGATATCTTTTTGATTAACAAATTTAATTATTTCTTTAAAAACTTTACTAGCTTTTAAAGTCAACATTAACGATTTTTTTTGCTTGTAAGAAAATTGTTTGTTGTTCATAAGTTCTTCTGGAGTTTCTGGTGTACTTATGGCTATGGTCTTCTTGCCCCAGGGTCTATACTGTCTAATATCACTAGGACCAAAAAGACCTATTGTGGGAACATTCAAAGCTGCAGAAAAATGCATCAAACCTGAATCGTTTCCCATAAACAGATTGCATTCCTTTAAAACATAAAAAATTTCATAGAGTTTTAATTTTCCAACATAATTTATTACCTGTGTTTTATTAAAATTTTTGCATATTAATTCAGCATCAGACATTTCCTGCTCAGAACCTAGAAAAATAAATTTATAATCTCTAAATTTTTTTTCTTTCATTAATTTTTGTATTAATTCTATGAAGTATTCTTTAGGCCATTGTTTTCCGATCCAATTAGCAGAGGCTGAAACTCCAACTAACTTTAATTTTTTTAAAAATCTAATTTTTTTAAATGATGAATATTTTTTTTCTAAGTTAATAAGATTTACATAAGGATTATATACTTTGTTACTTACTAGTTTAGATGTGGATATTACTTTATGTTGTATTTCAAATTTAGACTTTCTATAGATTTTAGTGTTTTTGGAAATTAGAAAAAAACCAGTTAATGATCCTCTTAAGTCAATAACTAATTCCCAAATATTAAAAAAAACCTCACACCACAATAAAAACCAGTGAATCGAAAATTTTTTTTTTTTTAAAGGTAAAACTCTATTTAGTTGAGAATGATACCGAAATAAATCGTAAGGAATTTTTCCACAAATGAATGTTATTTTACAGTTTTCAAATTGGCTTTTACAATAATCTATAAGACCTGAGGATAAAATACAATCGCCAAGACGATTAGATGAAATTATTAAAATTTTTTTCATATACTTTGAGACTATAGTATATTAAACATAAACAATTACACTTATTATGTTTAATACTAACCATTATTATCAATATAAAAATAGTAAATTTTTAATAATTGAAGGCGCTGACAGAAAAAAATTTTTACAAGGTTTGATTTCTAATGACATTTATAAATTAGGACCACAAGTCGGAATATATAGTGCTTTATTAACACCGAAAGGAAAATTTTTGTTTGATTTTTTTTTAGTTGAACAATGTAATAGTATATTCCTTGAGTGTGCATCAGATAAAATTGAATCGCTAAGATTAAAATTAAAAATTTATAAATTAAGATCTAGTGTTGACATTGAAACTTTTAACGAAAAACAAAGTTTCATATTATCTAAAACCTTAAAGCCCGAAATTGAAAAATTAAATCTCAATAACCGATTCTTTTATTTTGACGACCCTAGACTTCCTAAAAATTTTCTTAAACTCTATTGTTCAGAAAAAGATTTTAAAGAAATAAGTAAAAATTTAAACCTAAAGTTAATTGAATCAAAAGAATTTGCAAATTTTGAGATTAATAATTTCTTACCAAATTTTTCAGATTTGATAGAAGAAGATAATTTTTTTTTACTTGAACTTAGATTTGATAAGCTAAATGGTATTTGTTGGAAAAAAGGATGCTTTATGGGGCAAGAGTTAACGGCAAGAACAAAATACAGGGCCAATGTGAAAAAAAGAATATACGGAATAAAAATCGAAGGTAAATTAGATAAAAGCAAAAATGAAATTTTTTTAGATCAAAAAATAATAGGCCATTTGTTAATAAATAATGGATATTTTGGAATTGCAATGATTAAAATTACAGATGAAGAAGTTTTAAGTTCTAAAATGCAATTAAATTCTGGTAATGCAAAAATCTTTCCTATTGTTCCAAAATGGGCAACTTAAAGTTTAATCAAATTTTACATGAAGTCTATTTTCTAATTTTTTTAAGGAAGAAAAAGGATTTTTTCCAATTTTAATTTGATTCTCAGTCAACTTAATACCCTCTGTGCCAAATTTATTTCTTATAGTTTTTCTTATCCATTCAATATCCTGAAAAATCCTTGTATTTTTTAAAATTCTACTATTATTAAGCCAAAGCCATCTTTTTTGAATTAAATATAATAAATCATTAATCCCCGAATTATTTTTTGATGAAATAGGCAAGATACCAATATCCCATTCAGACTTTTCTAGTAGAAAATTTTTACTTGAAAGTAAATCTGATAGAGTAATTTGTGACAAATCCTTCAAATCACTTTTTGTCACAACAATTATATCTGGAATCTCAATTATTCCAGATTTCATAAATTGTATCGTATCCCCACTTCCTGGTTGCACACAGTATATAACTGTATCAACAACATCCTCAATACTTATTTCAGACTGTCCCACACCAACTGTCTCAATTATAACGATATCAAATAATGATCTCATAACTATCATATAGGGGTATGTAAGTTCAGAAATTCCTCCTAGATAATCCTTAGCCGCCATAGATCTAATAAATACATGAGAATCTTTTGGATCCACATCAAATCTAGCTCTGTCTCCGAGAAGTGCACCGCCAGATCTTTGAGATGAAGGATCAATTGCGAGAACTCCAACTGATAATGATTTATTCCTCAAGTTGGCAATTAATCTATTTATCATAGATGATTTTCCAACACCAGGAGGGCCAGTAATTCCTAATACATGGGCATTTTGTTTGCTATGATATTTATCTAGTAAACTAGCTATTTTTTTTTCATCTATTCCTTTTTCAATGTTTTCTAGAACCTTTGAAAGCTTAAGTTTTTCTTTAATATTTAACTTAATCTTATTCATCACAGTCTTTAAGTTTTGAAAAATCGCATAATTGATTGAATGTTTTTATTGTCAATGTTAGTAAAGCTATTCTGTTATTTTTTTTTAATTTATCATCGATGTTAACCTTAACATTTTCAAAAAAAAGATTAATAATTGGAGTAAGTCCAAAGATATATTTTAGACCTTCGTCTAAATTCTTATTTAGATTTAGTTTTTCAATTTTATTTCTAATTTCCTTTACCTTATCATACAATTTTTGTTCATACTTATCGCATAATTCACTTTTCCTAATATCATTTTTTAAAACCGATTCTTTTAATATTGAGTCTATCCTTTTATAAGCAGCTAAAAAATTTCGTCCTTCTTTTTTATTCATTAACATGCTTAAAGTTTTACTTTTGTGAAATATCATATACGGGTTTAGTTGATCAATTCTAATGATAGAGTTTATAAAATCCTGTCTTATGCCAATAGATTGAAAATAACCAACCATTCTTACGGTAATAAATGTTGTTATTTCATCAGGAATATATTTTTTTTTGCTTGATTCATGAAGATACAATGATGATGAATAATTAAGAATTTTATAAAGATTAAAATCTATTTTATTTTCTAATAAAATACGGATTATACCTAAGGCTGATCTTCTTAAACCATATGGATCTTTTGAGCCAGTTGGTTTTTTTCCAATAAGGAATGCACCAACAATATCATCAATTTTGTTTGCTAGTGAAAGACAAATAGATAATTCAGATTTTGGACAAAAATCTTTTGCGGATATCGGTTTATACTGCTCAGTAAGTGCATCAGATTCAATAGTGCTATATCCTTGCGATCTTGAATAGTAAGACCCAACTACGCCTTGAAGAGAAGTAAATTCTTTAACCATCTCAGTAGTCAAATCACATTTTGAAATTAAGAAAACTCTTTTAAAAATATCTTTAAAAGAGAAGTCAAATATTACTTTGAGATGACTTGCTAAATTCGAAATTCGTTGAGCTTTATCATGCAAAGAACCTAATCCCTCAAAATATGTTATTTTTTTTAACATTTCTAATCTATCTATTAACTTGATCTGAAGATCTTCTCTTATATAGAATAAAGCATCTTCAAATCTTGCCTTTAACACTCTTTCATTACCTCTTTTAATTTCATTTTTTGTATCTTTAGAATGATTACTGACAAATGCAAAAACATTACTCAATTTTCCTTTTTGATCTTTAAAAGAGAAGTAATTTTGTTGGCCAGAAATTACTGTAACAAGAAAATCTTCAGGCATAGAAAAGAATCTTTTGTCAAAAGTACCAAAAAAAATATTTGGTGATTCAACTAGTCGTGAAATAGTTTGAGTAAATTCCTCAGAAAAATTAAATTTAAGATTTAAAGAATTGGATACTTTTCTTAACTTTTCTTTTATTATTTTTTCTCTATCTTTATTGTTTATGATAACTAACCTCTTTTCAAGTAATTTTCTGTAATTTTCAAAAGATTTACATTTAATTTTTTTTGAAGAATAATAATAATTACCTATTGTTTCATTCGATGATTCAATTCCTGAAAATTGAAAAGGAATAATTTTGCTGTCCAATATACACAAAATATTTTTTATTGGTCTAATCCACTTTTCTCTATGATTTGACCATCTCATTGACTTTTTCCAATTAAACTCTGACAAACATTTTGGTATAAACTGAGCCAAAATTTCACTTATTTTTTTGTCTTTAATTCTTTTTTTATAAAAATAATATTTTTTATCCTTTATAGTTTGTAAATACAGCTTTTTTCTAGAAGAAATTTCATTAGACTTTAAAAAGCCGTTAATTGCTTTCACATTTGCTGAAGCTGCTGGCCCTCTAATAAGTTTTTCTTCACCTTTCATAATGTCTGGAAGTTCTTTAACAAATAAAACTATCCTTCTTGAGGTTGAATATGTTGAGATTTTTCTAAAAGAAATATTTTTTTCTTTAAAAAAGTTGTCAAAAAGTTCAAGCATTCTATTTTCAGCTTCAATTTGCGAAAGTTCTGGAATTTCTTCACCATAAATTTCTAAAAGTAGATCAGACATTTTAATTTTCAATCCATGATTTACAACATAATCTAGCTAAATTTCTCACCTTTAAAATATATGCTTGTCTTTCTGAAACTGATATCAAACCTCTAGAATCCATGAGATTGAATATATGGCTAGCCTTAATACAATGTTCATATGCGGGAAGTAGTAGATTAAGTTTAACCAGCCTAATGCAGTCCTTTTCATAACTTTCAAAAAACGTAAACAATAAATCAGGTGAAGCAGAGGTAAAATTATATTCTGAAAATTCTTTTTCATTTAACATGAACAGGTCAGAATATTTCGTTCCATTACTGTCCCATTCAATATCAAAAACATTATCAATCTTTTGTATAAACATTGCTATTCTTTCTAATCCATATGTAAATTCAACACTCACTGGGAAACATTCAAAGCCTCCGACTTGTTGAAAATAAGTGTATTGACAAATCTCCATACCATTGCATTGAACCTCCCAACCCATACCTGCAGCTCCAAGAGTAGGACTTTCCCAATCATCCTCTATAAACTTTATATCATTCGTAGATGAATCTATATTTATGGAGTTTAGACTTTTTAGAAATAATTCTTGTGAATCTTGAGGTGATGGTTTCAATAAAACTTGCATCTGATAATAATGTTGTAAACGGTTAGGGTTATTGCCATATCTGCCATCGCTAGGTCTTCTACAAGGTTGTATATATACTGCTTTCCATGGATCTTTTCCCAAGCTTTTCAAACAAGTTGCAGGATGAAATGTAGCAGCTCCCATTTCTAAATCGTAAGGTTGTAAAACTACACAACCCTCATCAGACCAAAATTTTTGAAGTTTTGAAATTATTTTTTGAAAACTTAACATAATTTTTAATTTTTATTTATTCAGTTTGTTGAAAAATATCATTATAAGTAAATATATATTAAAATAAACGATTTATAGTTAAAAGATTTTATAATGATTAGAAACCAATAACTTTAAAAGAAATGCAAAATTTAAAATTAATTAAAGATTCTAAATATTCAGGTGATAAATCAAATTATAATTCAATCATGAAATGGTTAAATCAAGACTTTCAGAAAGTTAACGATGTAATTTTAGCCAACATGAAGAGTAAAGTTCCTCTTATCTCTCAACTTAGTGGATATATAATCTCATCAGGAGGAAAAAGGATACGTCCATTACTCACACTCGCAACCTCAAAGTTGTGTAAATATAATGGTGAAAGACATATTAATCTTGCTGCTAGCATTGAATTTATTCATACTGCTACTCTTCTTCATGACGATGTTGTAGATGAAAGTATGAATAGGAGAGGACAAATCAGCGCTCATAATGTTTGGAACAATAAATCTTGTATACTAGTCGGAGATTTTTTACTTAGTAAAGCTTTTAGACTAATGATTAAAGATGGTTCTAATAGATGTCTTGACACATTATCTAAAGCTTCAGTTGAAATCTCTCAAGGTGAGGTTTTGCAACTTTTAACTAACAATAACATTAGAACTTCAGAGTCTCAATATTTTGACGTAATAAATGCCAAGACAGCTGCACTTTTTTCAGCTGCATGTGTCACAAGTGCTATAATTTCTGAAATGAATAAAGAAAAAGAAATTGCACTTTATGAGTATGGTAAATATCTTGGTACCGCATTTCAAATAACAGACGATACTTTTGATTATTACTCGAGTTACAAAAACTTAGGCAAAGATATAGGCGATGACTTTAAGGAGGGAAAAGTTTCTTTGCCTATAATATTGGCTTTCAACAGAAGCAATGAACATGAGAAAAAATTTTGGTTGAGAGTGATTAATGAAAAAAAACAAAAGAATAATGATCTTTCAACTGCATTAGACATAATTGAAAAACACAATGTAATAAAAGATTGTTTCAGTAAAGCTAGACATTTTGCGACTATGGCAAAAGACTCATTAGGACCATTTGAAAATTCATATGAAAAGGAAAAGCTTTTACACCTTGCTGATTTTTCTGTAGATAGATCGGGTTAATTGGAATAAAAATTGCTTTTGTTCACTATGATGAAAATTAGAGTTCTTAGTCAAAAGCAATATATCAAAGTAAAACTTTTAGAATTTGTTACAAAACAATATCTTATTATTTCGATTATTTCTTCAATTAGTATTTTTTTGATATAATTTTGGTTTAATATTTTCAAATTATGATTAATTATATTGTATGGAAGAAAATAATAAATTTTCTAAAAGACTAAAAAGATATGCCAACCTTGGATCTTCAGCTGGCATTATGGCCTTAAAGTTTGCAGGATCAAAATTTCTTAAGAATTCAAAAAATCGAATAACCGCTAATCAAATAACAGAAATGTTAGGTGAGTTAAAAGGTCCGGTTATGAAGATTGCTCAACTTATTTCGACAGTACCAGATCTACTGCCTCAAGAATACATGCAAGCACTTGCACAACTTCAATCCAATGCACCGCCTATGGGTTGGAATTTTGTTAGAAGAAGGATGAAAAATGAGCTTGGTTTTAATTGGCAAAGAAACTTTAATCATTTTGAAAAAGAACCATTTGCTGCTGCATCTCTTGGCCAAGTTCATAAAGCTAATATCGAAAAAGATGAATCAGTAGTTTGTAAACTACAATATCCTGATATGGCATCAATTGTAGAAGCAGACATCTCACAACTCAAACTTATATTTTCAATATATAAAAAAATAGACTCAAGTATTGATACCACTAATATATTAACAGAAATTTCTAATAGAGTGAGAGAAGAACTTGACTATAAAAGAGAAATTAAAAATTTAAAACTTTATGGAAACCTTTTTAAAAAAAATGCTCAAATAAATGTTCCTAAAGTTTATGATCGTCTATCTACAAATAAATTAATTTCCATGAAATGCTTAGACGGCAAAAAATTATTATCATATAAAAATGAGAAGCATGAAATAAGAAAATTGATAGCTGTTAATATGTTTCATGCATGGTATCTTCCATTTTACAAATGCGCAATAATTCACGGTGACCCACATCTTGGAAACTACTCTGTTGCATCTAATCACTCAATAAATTTATTAGATTTTGGTTGTGTTAGGATCTTTGATCCAAAATTTGTTAAAGGAGTTATTGATTTGTATCATGCAATTTTAAATGAGGATCAAGAATTAGCTGTGCACGCCTATGAAACATGGGGATTTGAAAATATTTCAAAGGAATTAATTGATATACTCAACATTTGGGCAAAATTTCTGTATTCACCACTCCTTGAAAATAAAGTTAGGAAAATGCAAGATACTAACTCAACTGCATATGGTGCCGAGGCGGCTTCGAAAGTTCACAAAGAACTTAAAAGAATTGGAGGTGTTAAACCTCCTCAAGAGTTTGTATTTATGGATCGCGCAGCAATTGGTCTTGGATCAGTTTTTCTTCATTTAGATGCAGAAATTAATTGGTATAAACTTTTTAATGATTTAATAAAAGGTTTTGATATCAACAAAGTTAAAACTTTTCAAAAAGAACAATTAAATATTGTAAAACTTAGAAATATTCATTAATTTTCTTACCATAAAATTCTGCTTTAGATAACCATTTATCTAGTTCTACCATAGTTTTACTCATTTCAGATGATTGATCATCTAACCATACTTTAAAAACATAACTATAAATTATAAAAATGATATTTACTTTTATAAAATCCATTAAGTAATTATTCTTTACATTCGCTATTTCTAAAAATAAATCCATAGAATCCAAAACTTTCCTCATAATTTTTTTAAGTTCTACTGGTGATTTTTTTAAATCCGATAAGAGAATTTTTAAACCAGTTTTAAAATGATTTAAATTTTCAAACCTTAACATTATTAATTCAAATAGATTGTCTTTAATAGAATTTTTATTAAATTCATCTTTGTCTATATTAGCTAAAACTTTATTATCAATCATTTCGCTAAATGACTCTAAAAACTGAGATTTATTCTTAAAAAAAATTTTTATTGATTCTAAATCAGATTTGTTTTCTTTAGCCAAATTTTTTAATGAAAAATATGACCAACCCTTTTTTTCAATTAGTTTAAATCCAAGGATTATTAGTTTCTCTTTTTTATTTTCCACCATAACACTTTATACAATTTAAAAGTTGTATTTAATCTATATATATATATCATAATTAAGAATTTTATTAATCATATTATTTGAATCAAGAGTATATACATGGATATCTCTACATTAGAGACATACATATCAAAAGTTCCCGATTATCCGAAAAAAGGAATTTTATTTTATGATATATCTACACTCCTAACTGATAAATTAGCGTTTAAAAGTTCAATTGAAAAAATGTCAGAATGTCTTAAAAATTATGATATTGATAAAGTTGCGGCCATAGATGCTCGTGGCTTTATATTTGGATCTGCTATTGCAAAAGTATTAAATTTAGGTCTTATAATGATTAGGAAAAAAAACAAATTACCAGGAGAAGTAATAAGTTATAATTATGAACTTGAATATGGTTCTGATTGTTTAGAAGTTAAATCTAACTTTCAAGGAATTAATGTTGCTTTAGTAGATGATTTATTAGCAACAGGTGGAACAGCAAAAGCAGCTTGTGAGCTTATAAAAAAAGCTGGTGGATCTGTGAAATGTTTTTGTACCTTAATTGAACTTGAGTTTTTATCAGGTAGAAAATTAATAAGTGTTCCATTAGAAACTTTAATTAAGTATTAAGATAATGACTCGAGATCACAAATTATTCCTTAAATGGCTACTACAGTTTAGTTTGATTTTTTTCTTTTTTTATTTTATCTGGGATCAAGGTCTTATAGGCATGGTATTGTTAACTGATAAGAGTTATATAACAAGCACTATATTATTTCTTTTTCTTCTAATTTGTTCTCATTGTGGCTACTTCACTTATTTGATTTCTTCAGAATTAAATAAAGCTCATATTATTAAAAAAAATCTTCTCAAACAAAATGTAAAACTCAAAGTTATTGACAATCGTTTAATATTAACTTCTAAAGGTGAAATTGCTTCTGGAATTGTTTCTGATTATTTTATAGATATTATCAATCTTAAAAAGAAAGATTCTGATAATCAAAACAAGATTTTGGATTCGTATATTCAAAAATCAAACGGATACTATGAACTAGGTTGGTTTAGTGCTGATCTAATGTTAAAATTGGGCTTAATAGGTACAGTTATAGGTTTTATTATAATGCTCGGATCATTATCGAATATTACAACTTTTGATGTAACCCTTTTACAAGGAGTGCTGACAACAATGGGAAGTGGAATGGGTGTTGCATTATACACAACATTATCTGCATTAGTTACTGGGGTTTTTATAGCAATTCAATATTTCAACTTGGAAAGCGGATGTGAAGAATTGTTTTCTGTCATCAACCAAATTTCCGAGGTAAGTTTAGATAATAAAAAATAAATTATGGCTTACTCAGGAAGAAGAATTAAAGCTGATCCATTCACAGATTTATTATTTAACATTCTGTTGGCTTTTACGTTGTTAATGTTTCTAGCAATTATTTTTATGAACCCTATTCCGAAAACTGGGGTAATAAACCCGAAGGCTGAATATATTATTACTGTTAGTTGGAAAGACAATAGTCCAGACGATATAGATACTTATGTTCAAAGTCCAACTGGAGATTTAGTTTGGTTTAGAGGAACAGAGGCTGGTTTCGTGCATCTTGACAGAGATGACAGAGGTTTGTTAAATGATACTATAATGATCAATGGAGAAGAAGTGCAAAATCCTCTAAATCAAGAGGTTGTGACGTTAAGGGCTGTAGTTCCAGGCGAATATATTGTTAATATTCATTATTACGCGACTAAAACCAATCAACCTGTGGATGTGAATGTTAAAGTTGAGAAAGTAAATCCTCAGCTTGAAGTTATTTATTATGGAACCATACCACTAGAAAAAAAAGGAGTAGAAAAAACTGCCACTAGGTTTAATATAACTCAAGACGGAAAGGTAACAGTCAGTGGAAATTTATTTAAACAATTAGTCCCTAATAAATAAAAAAATGGAGTCAAGATGAGTACAACAATTTTATCAATAGTAGTTAGCTATGTAATATTAGGTCTTTTACTATTAATTTTCAATTTAAAAACAAGTTATCACTGGTTAGTAAAATCAATAATGATAGTCTCAGTAACTTTTTTTTATATATTAACTTACAATTCTTTTAAAGAAATATTAGGTTGGCCAACAAAAGGTAATTTGCCTGAGAGATTCAGACTAGTTGGTGCACAAATTTATGAACCTAATGCAGTTACCAATTCTGAGGGTGCCATATATATTTGGATAACAAATATGAATGAGAAGGCCGGACTTGGAATACCTCGATCATTCGCTCTTCCTTATAATAAAGAAAGACACGAGAGAATATCCAAAGCTACTGTAAATTTAAAAAATGGAATTCCTCAAATGGGAGAAATTGTAGAAGAGGAAAAAGAGACAGGTATAATTAGCAAGGCATTAGAGAAAAAGAAGACAATAGCAAGTAGTACAAAGGTAAAGTTTTTTGATATGCCTAATCAATTACTTCCAGAAAAATGATTAACCATATTAATAAATTTTTTATTTTAATATCTACATTTTATTTTTTAAGTTGTTCCTCAGAAAAACAAGAATATTTTCCATTAAATGCAGGAAAAGTTTGGAATTATGATGTGACTATTAACCCAGGTGTTGAGGAAAAAGTAAAATATAAAAAAACAAATTTTAGTCTTAAAAAACAAAAAATTCTTTTTAAAGGTGAAGAGTTTTTGATGCAACCAATAGTTAGAGAAGATAATAGCATTTATTATTATTCAAAAAATAAAAACGGTGTTTTACGAAAAGGTATTCAATTCAATGGAAATCCTAATATCAAATTTGAGCAGGATGAAAAGTATGTTCTTAAATATCCAATTAAAATTGGTACGGAATGGAACGCTCAAAGTAAAACATATTTGATTCTTAGACGTTATGCTTATTTTGATTATAGGGCTACCACTAATTTTGATATTAAATATAAAGTTTCTTCTATTAATGAAACAGTTAAGGTGCCAGCGGGTAGATTTAAAAATTGTATAAAAATTTCTGGAAATGGTAATACAACTTTTATAGGTGATAGAGAAATTGGTTCAATCAATATTGAAATTAAAACAGAAGATTGGTACGCTCCAAAAATTGGTTTAATAAAAAGTATAAGATTAGAAAAAACTGATACTGAACTTTTTGGAACTAGTAAAATGGTGCAGGTATTAGATGATTATAAATAACAAAAATCATAATTTATTTTTATCTTTTTCAATAATTATTCTGATTTTATATTTAGGAAAAGATTTGCTAATTCCGTTTTTTTTCTCTGTTTTTTTATTTATTATTCTTAAATCTCTTTCAAGCAAACTATCAGAAAAAAAAATTTCAAATACATCTTTACCCTATAATTTATCTTTTTTAATAGTTACAATTCTACTTATTTTTATTTTTTACCTTATTTGGATTATGATAGAAAATAACCTCTCTAATGTGATTGCCTCTTCAGACGAGTATCAAAATAATTTATTGGAGATATACTCAAAAATAAAAGAGAGTAAATTGAAGTCTTTACCATTTTCTTATAATGAATTTGTAAAAGAATTAAACTTTACAAAAATTTTTTCTAATGCTTTAAATTTACTTACTTCATTAGCTAGTTATTTCTCATTAATACTTTTGTACTTAATTTTTTTCATCTTAGAGGAAAACTTTTTTAAAATTAAAATTCTTAAACTATTTAAAAAAAACTCAGCAAAAAATATTTTCGAAAAAATCAGGACAGAAATTTTTGGATATTTTCAAATTAAAACTTTAACGAGTTTACTGACTGGTATTTTAACATTTCTACTTTTATTTTTATTTAATAGTGATTTTGCAATATTATTTGGTCTTTTGGCATTTATTTTAAATTTTATTCCCTTCTTAGGCTCTCTGATATCTGTATTATTACCATTCTTATTTTCTTTAGTGCAGTTTCTTGATTTTTTTCAAGCACTAATGATTTTGATTTTTTCTGTGATTATTCAAATTCTTATCGGAAATATTATTGAGCCTAAGCTTATGGGCAGATCTCTAAATTTAAGTCCTTTGGTGATGCTTTTAACTCTTGGATTAATGGGAAAATTATGGGGTATTAGTGGTATGTTTTTGAGTATCCCAATCTTAGTCATTTTATTAATTTGTTTTAATAATTTTCAATCAACAAAAAAAATAGCAATTCTATTGTCTGAAAAAGGGGAGATTAACTAAATTATCTTCTTTATGAATTTTGTGACTCAATTCAATTGAAAGCAACAAACCAAAGCCGAAAAAATAGGTTACCATAGACGAACCACCATATGAAACTAAAGGTAAAGGAATACCAACAACAGGAGTAAGTCCCATCACCATTGCCATATTTATTGCTCCTGATATAAAGAAATTCGTAATTATAGCAATGCCTACAACCTTAGAAAAAAAACTCTTTTCAATTGAACTAACCATTAAATATCCAATTATACATATCAAAATAAAAAGACCAATAACAGATAAAGTACCTAAAAAACCGAACTCCTCACCTAACATAGAAAATATAAAATCTGTTTTCTTTTCTGGTAAAAAATCTAAATGAGATTGCGTACCTCTTAACCAACCTTTGCCAAAAAAACCACCTGAGCCAATAGCTATCTCTGATTGAATAATATGATAGCCTGTACCTAATGGATCTTTATACGGATCAAAAAAAGTAAGTAATCTTTGTTTCTGATATTCATGAAGTAAATTCCATACAATGGGAGAAGAAAAAAAGAAAATAATACCACAAAACATAAAAAATTTATAATTTATCCCTACTATAAAGAAGACAACAGCTCCCAAAAAAAGTAATATTATAGATGTTCCTAAATCTGGCTGATTAAGTATTATTAAAAATGGAATAGCTATCATTATTATGGGTATCAACAAAAAAAGATAATCTCTCAATCCTTCTATTTTCCTCTCATCAAAAAATTTAGCTAGACCAATAATTAAAAAAATTTTCATTATCTCAGAAGGTTGGATATTTACTCCCAGAAAATTTATCCAACGCCTCGATCCTTTCCCTATAAATCCATAAAATGTAGCATATATTAAAATTATAATTCCGATTAAATAAAACAAAAATGAATACTTTTGCCATGTATTAATATTTATAAGAGCAACTAACAACATAATTGTAAAACCAAAAACCAACTTAGCTAGATGTGAATAAGTTGATCTCATTCCTTCGGCATTAGATGCACTGTAAATCATTATCAAACCAATTAAGGACAAAAATAAAACAGACATCACAAGTGTCCAGTTGAGATTTTTAAATTTATATACAATTTCCTGCATTTTAAGTATTTAAAATCTTTAACGAATTATCTAAAATATCTCTTGCCATTGGAGCAGCTACTTTAGATCCACTACCTTCATGCTCTAAAATTATAGCAATAGCAAGTTGAGGGTCTTTAAATGGAGCAAATCCAGAAAATATTGAGTGATCTCTTAACTTATATGGTAATTCTTTATTTTCAAGAACACCCACTTCTCTCTCTGCCAAACTTATACGTCTTACTTGTGAAGTGCCAGTTTTTCCCGCCATTTTATATTTTTTACTTTTCAATCTTGATGAAAATGCAGTTCCTTTATATTCATTTACAACTCCAAACATTGAATCTCTTACGAAATTAAGTGAATTCTTATCAATATCAAGATCTGAAAAGTTTGGTTGTGTATTTGGATCATATTTAATTTTGGGATAAATAATTTTTCCACTAGCAATCCTTGCAGTCATGATTGCCAGTTGTAGTGGAGTTGAAAGTGTAAAACCTTGGCCAATTACAGCGTTGTAGGTTTCTCCAAGATGCCAAGAATCATTTTTATTTTTTTTCTTCCATTGAACGGTCGGCATTAGTCCACTGCTTTCATTTGGTAAATCAATCTTTGTTTTATTTCCCATTGAGAATTTCTTTGCCATTTTAGCTAATTCGTCAATATTAATATCTTTTGCTAAATTATAAAAAAAACAATCACATGATTCTTTTATTGCTTGTCTTAAATCAACATAACCATGACCTTTTCTTTTCCAACAGTGAAATTTGTGATTTCCTAACTCTGTCGAACCAGAACAAAAATACTTTTGAGTAAGACTAAAATTATTTTGTAAAACGAAAAGAGCAACAATTAATTTAAAAGTTGATCCTGGAGCATATAGGCCTGAGATTGATTTATTCAAAAGTGGTTTGTGTGGATCACTTTGATAGACTTTCCAGTTATCATTTTTAATTCCATAACTAAATTCGTTAATATCGAAAGAAGGTGATGATATCATTGAAATTACACCACCAGTATAACAATCTATCAACACCATACTTCCATTCATTTTTTTTATCAAATCATAGTTGTACTCTTGAATATCAGAGTTTAGATAAGTTTGAAGGTTTTCCCCAGACGTACTTTTTAAATTGTCCAGTTTTCTTACGATTGTTCCGCTAGAATTTGACTCAATTTTTTGCCAGCCTTCTTTTCCAACTAAAATGGAGTCATAAATTTTTTCTATACCCGTTTTTCCAATTTTTAAATCAGGTAAATTTTTTTTTCTTTTAACACTAGAATCATAACCAACATATCCAACAACATGAGAGAAGGCATAATTATTTTCATAGCTTCTAACCTTTTCCTTTGTTATAGACATAAAAGGGAATTGGTGAGAAAAATATTCAAATGTCTCTAATTCTTCCCACGTTAAATTTTTTTTAATTGTAATAAAGTCGTCGAGAGTCTTTCTTTTCAAATTCTTATTTAATTGAAAAAAGTCATCTTCAGTTATATTTAAAATTTTTTGTAATTTGATTATTTCTCTAGTTACCAAATTTTTTTTTTCTTTTAAAAGGCTTAGCTGATAGTCAATTCTATTCTCAGCAATCCTTTTATTGTTTTTATCAAAAATAATTCCTCTTTCGGGATGCAAAATTTTTATCTTTGTTCTATTATCCTCAGAAAGCTTTCCAAATTTTGATTTATTGAGAATTTGTAGGTAGTATAACTTACCAATTATTAGAGAGGAAAGTACTGCTTTTCCTAAACCGAGTATAAATATCCTTTTCTGAAAACCCTTATGCTCTTCAATGTCTCTATTCATCGTAAAATTTTATTTTATCATTTAACTTACTAACTAACATAAAAAAAACAGGAAAAACTGCTACTGTTATTAATATTGTAATTATAAATTCAATAATATCAAATTTTATTTCATCTAGAAAAAGGTCGTGAAAAATAAAATTAAATAAACTATAAGCTAAAAAGATTGAACCAAATCTTATCCAAGTAAAAACGAACTTTTTACAGTATAAATTTTCATTATCTTTTCGTTGGATTAAGAAAATAGATAGTAAAAATAATGATGAAAATCCAAAAAAGATATTATTGAACAAATCAACTAAAATTCCAAAAAATAAAAGAATTATAGGCCTTAGTCGTTTATAATCACAACATATCCAGCAGTATAAAACCAAAAGACCAGTATTAGATTTGAAGTAATCAAATTGAAAAAAATACAATGGTGAGGAATCTATTATGCAAAATAAAAATGATGATATAAATGGGGAGGCTAATAAAATATTTGTATAAAATTTGTTGATAAAATTTAAACTCATTACTACTGCGGAAAAGGTTGATTCTTTTCGAAATCATAAACTAAAACTTTTATGTATTTGGAATCCTCTTTTCTTGCCAACGGTTTAATATACGTTTTATTATCAACTTTTACAACTTTGCCAACTCGTATACCTTCCTGAAAATAACCTGAAGAATTTGTTGATAGGATCATTTCACCGTTTATTAAATTATTGTTTCCCTCTAAATGTTTTATACCGAAACCATCTAAATTACCATTAACAAAAAATTTCAAGTTACTTTTTAATGAAAAAACAGGTAAATTAGATTTAGGATCTGTCAGAAGTAATACTTCAGAAGAACTTTTATTAACTTTAATTATACGTCCAATCAACCCATTTTGGTTTAATACAGGATTACTAATTTTGACATTATGATCTAAGCCAATATCGATAAATATATTTTGAGATGCAAAATTAATTGGGTCATTAATTATTCTTCCGGAAACTTTATAGCTCGATGGTGGTGATTTCAAATTAAGTAAATTTTTTAGTTCGTGATTTTCAATCTCCAGATGGTAAAGTTCATTAAGTTGAGATTCATAATTCTCTAATTTAGAAATTAATTTTTTATTTTGTTCTTTAATTTCAAAAATATAGTTCATCTGTTCTATTATCTCCGTCAATTTGTTGAATGGATATATAAAAATCTTAGAAAATGGATCAAAGTAATCGATTAATAAAATTCTTACGTCTGAATTTTCCTTTTTATAATTGAATGATAATATTATCAATGCGATTGAAATGATAAATGAAATTAATATTTCAATAAAACTATAATTAAAGAAAGTTGGTTTTAAAAATTTTGAAAATGAACTCTGTGAGTAAGCCATTTCTAATAGCTACTGGTAAGTACCGAACTTAGAGATTTTAAATTTTCTGCACATTTTCCCGTACCCTGAACTACACAACTAAGTGGATCATCAGCAATTGTCACTGGAAGTCCAGTTGCATCCCTTATTGATTGATCTAAGTCACCCAGAAGGGATCCTCCCCCAGTTAAAACAATTCCTTTATCAACTATATCAGCAGCTAATTCAGGATCTGAGTTTTCTAAAGTATTTTTAACTGCTTCAATTATTGCTTGAACTGGTTCGAACAAAGCCTCAGAAATTTGTTTTTGATTAATAACAACCTCCTTTGGAACTCCTTTAAGCAAATCTCTTCCTTTAATATGTAATACCTTACCTTCCCCATTTGGTGGAGACGCAGCTATGCCAATCGCTTTTTTTATTCTTTCAGCACTACTTTCTCCTACTAATAAATTGTGAGCTCTTCTAATATAATTAATAATAGCTGAATCCATCGCATCCCCACCTACCCTTACTGAATGAGCATGCACGATACCACCTAAAGCCAATAATGCAACTTCTGTTGTCCCTCCACCTATATCAACAACCATTGACCCAGAAGGCTCAGTAACAGGAAGACCAGCGCCAAGCGCGGCAGCCATAGGCTCGTCTATCAAGTACACTTTCCTTGCTCCCGCAGCTGCGGCAGAACCTTCAATGGCTCTTCTCTCAACAGAAGTTGCTCCAGAGGGCACACAAACAACTACAACTGGACTGAAGAAATTATTTTTCGAATGAGCTTTTCTAATAAAATGTTTTATCATTTCCTCAGCAACGTCAAAATCAGCAATAACTCCGTCTCTCATTGGTCTTATTGCCGTAATGTTCCCAGGAGTTCTTCCAAGCATGGTTTTGGCTTCGTGCCCAACGGCTAAAACCTTCGCTTTACCCTGCCTTTTATCATTAGATAACGCAACAACTGAAGGTTCATTTAGGACAATACCTTTACCTTTAACATAAATAAGAGTATTTGCTGTGCCTAAATCAATGGCAATGTCTTGGGAAAAAAGTCCAAAAAGATCAAACATAAATTAGTATTCTAAATAGTTATAATTTATTATAATCACAAATTTTAAAAAAATACACTATATTGCGTGTTTATCGAAAGTTTCATTGCTTTTCTTTAAATTGTTAGATAGAAAAATTTCTTTTTTATTTTTAAGTTTATTTAAAGCATTAATGTATGACTTTGCAGAAGCCACCATTGTGTCAATATTTTTTCCTTGACCTAAAACAGCTATACCAGATTCTTCTAGTCTCACAATCACCTCAGCTTGAGCGTCAATTCCTTTAGTTATTGCATTAACTTGATACAAAATTAATTGAGATTTATTTGGAACAACTTTTTTTATTGAGTTAAAAATTGCATCTATTGGTCCTTGTCCTGAAGAAGTAGAAGTAAAATTGCTTCCATCAATTTTCAAATTAATAGTTGCTTCAGCTTTAGCTTTATTACCACATTTTACATCAAGCTCCAAAAATTGAATGTAATTGTAGTTTAAGTCAAAAGTATCATCAACAAGAGCTATAATATCCTCCTCAAAGATTTGTTTTTTTCTGTCGGCTAAATCTTTGAATTTTTTAAAAATCTTATTTAACTCTTTTTCTGATTTAAATTTATAACCCAATTCATTTAATTTTACTTTAAATGCATGTCTTCCAGAATGTTTTCCTAGTACAAGCTCAGAGGACTGCAAACCTATGGATTCTGGTGTCATTATCTCATATGTATTAGCATTTTTTAGCATTCCATCCTGATGGATACCCGATTCATGTGCAAAAGCATTTTTGCCAACTATTGCTTTATTAGGTTGAACTTTAAAACCCGTAATTTGGGATACTAGTTTCGAAATCTTAATTATTTTCTTAGTTTCAACATTTGAATAAAAAGGAAAAAGATCCTTTCTTGTTTTTAAACACATTATAATTTCTTCTAATGCGGCATTACCTGCTCTTTCTCCTATGCCATTTATAGTACATTCAACTTGTCTTGCCCCCGATAATAAGGCATTAATTGAATTTGATACTGCTAAGCCTAGGTCATTATGGCAGTGTACCGAAAGTGTTGCTTTGTCAATATTTGCAACATTATCCTTAATTTTCTTTATTAGATCAGAAAATTCAGAAGGCACTGAATATCCGACAGTATCAGGAATATTTATTGTTTTTGCACCGAAAGAAATTGCTGTTTCAATAGATTTGTATAAAAAGTCAAGATCAGTTCTGGAGGCATCTTCGGGTGACCATTCGACATCATTGACAAATTTCATAGCTCTTTGAACGCTACTTTTTATAGCAGCAATTACATCCTCTTTAGACATCCTGAGTTTATATTTCATATGTAAATCGCTGGTTGAGATAAAAGTATGTATCCTAGGATGTTTTGCTTTCTTTAGAGCCTCTCCAGCTGTATCAATATCTCTTTTTTGCGCTCTAGCTAAACCACAAATAATTGAATTTTTAGCTGTCTCAGAAACTTTTTTTACAGAATCAAAATCTCCTTGGGAAGCAAAAGGAAAACCTGCTTCAATTACATCAACCTTCATAGAATCTAATAGTTCAGCAATTTTTATTTTATCTTCTACCGACATTGACACTCCAGCTGATTGTTCTCCATCTCTCAATGTTGTGTCAAAAATTACAATTTTATCTTTTTTCATATTATAATGTTTTTTCCTAATTTTTTTTTTTGTCTACAATTTTATTAGCTGTTATCCAGGGCATCATTGCTCTTAATTTTCTGCCAACATCCTCAATTTGTTTTTTTTCTTGGATTCTTCTTTCTGCTTTAAAATTTAGTTGTCCAGATTTACATTCTATAATCCAATCTCTCGCAAATTTTCCAGTCTGAATTTCGTCCAAAATTTTTTTCATTTCTTTTTTAATATCATTATTAATTATTCTTGGTCCTCTGGTCAAGTCTCCATACTCTGCTGTATTTGAGATAGAATACCTCATATTTGCAATCCCTCCTTCATATATCAAATCTACTATCAGTTTTACTTCATGCAGGCATTCAAAATAAGCCATTTCTGGAGCATATCCAGCTTCTACTAATGTTTCAAAACCATTTTGAATCAATGCAGTTAATCCTCCACAAAGAACAGCTTGTTCTCCAAATAAATCCGTTTCACATTCTTCTTTAAATGTAGTTTGTATAATACCTGATCTTCCACCACCAATTGATGCTGCGTAAGATAATCCAACTTCCATTGCTTTCCCAGAGAAGTCTTGATGAATAGCTATTAAACAAGGCACTCCTCCGCCTCCAATATATTGAGATCTAACAGTATGTCCTGGGCCTTTTGGTGCGATCATAAAAATGTCTATATCTTTTCTAGGTTGAATTAATTGAAAATGAATTGCAAGTCCATGTGCAAATAATAGGGCTGAACCTTCCTTTATGTTGTTGTGAATATGTTTTTCATATAATTCTGCTTGCAACTCGTCTGGAACTAGGATCATACAAACATCAGCCCATTTAGCTGCATTCGAAACGTTCATAACTTTTAAGTTTTCTGATTCGGCCTTTTTTACTGAACTTGAATCTTCTCTTAATCCAATAACAATATCATTTACACCGCTATCCCTTAGATTCAATGCGTGAGCATGCCCCTGACTTCCATAACCGATGATGGCAACTTTTTTATTTTTTATTAAATTTAAATCTGCATCACTATCATAATAAACCTTCATAACTTATCCTTTATTTTAAAACTACTTTTTTATAAAACTTGAATCTATAGGCATTGAAACCAAACCAGATCTTGTTAATTCAATAATACCAAATGTCCTAAGTAATTTAATAAATTTTGATATATTTAGAGAAGTTCCAACCATTTCTAAAATTAATTCGTTGTTTTGATCACTAAGAATACTAGCATTGAATTTATTGGCAATATCAAAAGTTTTTTTTTGGTTTTTTTGATTTTTTTTAATTTTTATTAAAATGTATTCTTTAGCAATAAATGACTCTTGTTGAGTTATGTCAATTAAGTTATGAACTGGAATAAGTTTGTTTAGTTGAGCTTTAATTTGATCAACGATAATTTTTGTCCCTGATGTAACTATTGTTACTCTCGATAGAAATTTGTCTGAATCTACTTCTGAGACAGATAAACTTTCAATATTATAACCTCTACCCGAGAATAAACCTACAACCCTTGCTAACACACCTGGCTCATTATCGACCATGATTGAGATAATGTACTTATCACTCTTATTTGTCATATGTCTTCTTAGACAAGAACCATTCCATCCTCTGAAATACCGTCTTCAAATTCATCATTTGGACCAAGTAGCATTTGATCATGTGTCGCGCCAGAAGGAATCATAGGAAAACAATTTTCTGTTTCATCTACACATACATCAAAGATTACAGGACCTTTAATTTCGATCATTTCTTTAATCATTAAATCCAAGTCATTAGGTTGAGTTGCTCTAAGACCTACTGCACCGAATGATTCTGCTAATTTTACAAAATCAGGAAGAGATTCCATATATGACTCTGATAATCTATTTCCATGAAGAAGTTCCTGCCATTGTCTTACCATACCCATATAGTGATTATTTAAGATAAAAATTTTTACTGGCAACCTATATTGCTTTAGTGTGGACATCTCCTGAATATTCATTAATATTGAAGCTTCGCCAGCAACATCAATAACTAAACTTTTAGGATGAGCTATTTGCGTTCCCATAGCAGCTGGTAAACCATAACCCATAGTACCCAAACCACCTGATGTCATCCAGTGGTTAGGTTTATTAAAAGTTAAGTATTGAGCAGCCCACATCTGATGCTGACCAACCTCGGTTGTAATGTATGGGCATAGGTTTTTTGTTAGCTCGTTCAAACGTTCTAAGGCATATTGAGGTTTGATTAATTTTTTTGAATTTTTATATGCTAAACAATCTTTTTTCCTCCACTTATTTATTTTTTTCCACCAGTTGGAATACTTTTGTTTTTGAAAATGCATTTTTTTCTTATTTAACAAGTTTAAAATTTCTTTGAGAACCTTTTTTATATCTCCTTGAATTGTTAAATCAACATTAACGCTCTTATTAAACGATGACGGATCAATATCAATATGTATTTTTTTAGATTTTGGGGAAAAACCTGAAACTTTTCCTGTAATTCTATCATCAAACCTTGCTCCTATGCAGATCATTAAATCACATTGATGCATAGCTAAATTAGATTCATAAGTTCCATGCATTCCCAACATGCCTAGAGCTTGTTGGTCAGAGGTTGGAAATGCTCCAAGACCCATTAAAGTTTGTGTGCATGGAAAACCGGTTTTTTTTATCAACTCAAAAAGTAATCTTGAAGCCTTTGGACCTGAATTAATAACTCCCCCTCCAACATAAAAAATTGGTTTTTCTGATTGACCAATCATTTCCACAAAAAATTTAATTGAGTCTTTGTTAGGATCTACTTGTGGTGAGTAATATGAGATTTTTTTTGTGTTTGTTTTTCCTTCATAATTTGTTCTAAAAGTTTGAATATCTTTTGGAATATCTACCAAAACTGGGCCTGGTCTACCATTAGATGCGATAAAAAAAGCAGAATGAATTGCACCGGCTAAATTGTCAACATCCTTTACGAGATAATTGTGTTTTGTACATGGTCTTGTAATTCCTACTATGTCCGCTTCTTGGAATGCGTCATTCCCAATCATGTGCGTGGGAACTTGACCTGATATACATACTATTGGAACAGAATCCATCATTGCGTCAGTTAATCCAGTTACTGTATTCGTTGCACCAGGTCCGGAAGTTACCAGAACCACCCCTATTTTTCCTGTGGATCGTGCATATCCTTCAGCAGCATGCACTGCTGCTTGTTCATGTCTAACGAGAATATGTCGAATTTTTTTTTGTTTAAATAATTCGTCATAAATTGGTAATACTGCTCCCCCAGGATATCCAAATATTACATCCACTTTTTCGTTAATAAGGCATTCAACTAATAGTTTTGCTCCAGTTATTTTTTTTATCATTTTAATAAAGTAAACTAATTATATAATTTAAACATCTAAAATTTATTTTTTTTTTTAATCAAGTTAATTAAAAATTTATAGGCATCTTCTTTATTAAGATAATAAGCATTTAAAGGTTGATGATTAAACCAAGTAATTTGTCTTTTTGCGAAATTTCTAGTGTCTCTTTGGGCAGATATGATTGCATCTTTGAATGATATTTTATTTTCTAAATAAGAAATTAAATATCGTAACCCAATTATTTTATTTATTGGATGTTCAGGTTTTACTTTTAAAGTCATAAATCTTCTTACTTCGTTGATAACTCCATCTTCTATCATTTTTAAAAATCTTTTATTAATGTTCTCGTACAAATATGTTCTTTTTGTTTTAATGACAACAAAAATATGATTTCTCGTATTTGTAAGACTATTTTTCTTATGCCAATAACTCAAATTTTTTCCCGTTGAAACCCTGACCTCGATGGCTCTTATAATTCGTTGAGTGTCATTGCAATGCAGATTTTTTGCTGTTTCAGGATCAATTATCTGAAGTTTTCTAAAAAAAAATTGATTCCCCTTCTTTTTATGCAATTCTTGAATTTTTTTTTTAACTTTTTCCTTTATTTCAGGAATTTCAGATATCTCTTTTTCTAGTCCACTTAAATATAAGCCAGTTCCGCCAACAACTATGGGGATTTTCCCGACTAAACGTGATTTAATTATTTCTTCTTTTGCTCTTTTTATCCACCAGCCAAAATTACATTTTTTATCAACAGAAAGTTCTCCAAAGATTTTACAATTATAATTTATTAGATCTTTTTCTCTTGGTCTATTTGTTAAAATTGAAAAGTCTTTGTAAACTTGCATGCTATCTGCATTTATTATAGTAGAAGGATATTTTTTTGATATTAGATGAGCTATATCAGTTTTTCCCGAGGCAGTTGGTCCAGCTATTATAATAGTCGTAAGATTCAAGTTAATTTAGCTTGAACGGTAGAAATCTTGGAAAACCATTTTGAAAAACTTGTAACAGAATTAAGTCTGCTTTCTTATCAATAAAATCTCTAAACACTTTTTCTGCTTGCGAAGCGTTTTCTACATTAATTTGAGAAATCTGTGAAACAACATCTCCGACCCGTAAACCCTCGTTAAATGCTAAAGAGTTATTTTTAACGCCAGTTATGACAACACCTTTAATATTTTCAGCAATATTGTACTGATTTTGCAATTCCTTTGTTAAATTTTTAAATCTTAATCCAATTTGTTCGATTTCAATTTCCTTTGAATCATCTTGAGTTTTGTTTTCAGGAGGTTTATTTTCTGCAACATCATTGAACTTTTCAAGTTCTCCAAGTTTAACTTTAAGTTTTTTTAATTTTTTATTTCTCCAAATTGAAACATTGGCAGAGCTAGAAACTGCAGATTCTGCAACTGTTCTTTGCAAAGATCTAACATCTTTGATCGCTTTGCCATTAAATTTAATAATTACATCACCAGCTAAAATACCTGCTTTATCTGCAGGTTCTCCAGGATTTACCATAGAAATTAAGACTCCCTCTTCATTTTCTAATCCCAAACTTTTTGCAATATCAGGGGTTATTTCTTGTATTCTTACTCCTAACCAACCCCTTTGAGTTTTTCCATATTTTTTTAATTGTGCTAAAATCGGTTTAGCTAAATTAGCAGGTATTGAAAAACCAATACCAACACTTCCGCCAGTTGGAGAAAATATAGCAGAATTAATACCTACAACCTCACCATTAAGATTAAATAGAGGGCCTCCGGAGTTTCCTTTGTTTATTGATGCATCTGTTTGTATAAAACTGTCGTATGGTCCTGAATTTATATCTCTATTAAAAGCAGAAATAATACCAGTCGTAACCGTTCCTCCAAGACCGAAAGGGTTTCCAATAGCGATTACAGAATGGCCAACACGGGCTTTGTCAGAGTCTGCAAATTTGACGAATTCAAGAGGTTTTTTGGATTCAACCTTTAACAAAGCAAGATCAGTTAATTTATCACTACCAACTAATTTAGCTTTTAATTCAGTTTCATTTTGAAATTTAACTTTGATCTCATTAGCTTCTGCAATTACGTGCTGATTTGTTACAATATAACCACTTGCATCGATAACAAACCCAGACCCAAGTGCTTGTGGAGCTTCTCTATTTCTTGGTTGATTTGGGGAAGGCCCAAATGGGAAACCAGGAGGCATATTTTTGAAAAAATCTCTAAATTGAGGTGGAAGATTATCAAATGGCATCTGTTGATTGTTATCATTGGCATTTTTTTCATTTTTCTGAACCGTGAAAACATTAACCACTGCCGGTGATAACTTTCCGACAAGGTTGGCCATATCGTCTGACAATGGATGCGATGAGGTTATTTTAGTGCTAAAAAGAGAAACTAAAAATATTAAAAATTTTATACTATTTCTGAACATTATATTTTAATACAATTAACATATTTTAATTAGAATCATTCAAAAATTGAAGGAATTCACTGTCCGGAGATAATATCATAGTTGTACCCTCTTCACCAAGGACTTTGCTGTAAGCTTGCATCGATCGATAAAAAGAATAAAACTCGGGATCTCTCTTGAAAGCGTCAGCATATGTATCTATAGAAATTGATTCACCTTCACCTTTAAGAATTTCACTTTGTCTTGTTGCTTCCGCTAATATGACTGTTTTTTCTTTATCTGCTTCAGCTCTAATTCTTTGTGCTTCTTCAGCGCCTTTAGCCCTAAATTCTTTTGCTTCTCTTACTCTTTCACTAATCATTCTTTCAAAAATAGCTTGGCTATTAGCTTCTGGAAGATCTGCCCTTCTAATTCTTACATCAACAACTTCGATTCCAAACCTTGTTGCCTCGCCATTTACTTCAATTTTTATGCTATCCATAATATTACTTCTTTCAGAAGATAAAAGTTCATCTAACGTAACCCTTCCAACTACTCTTCTAAGTGATGAAATTACATTTGAATTTAGTCTATTTCTCACATTAACTTCGTTTCCTACAGTTTTATAAAATTCTAAAGGATCAATTATTTTAAATCTAGCAAACGAATCGATTAACATTCTTTTTTTATCGACTGCAATGACCTCTTCAACAGGTAAGTTATATTCGAGAATTCTTTTATCATACCTAACAACATTTTGAATTAATGGAATTTTAAAATGCAATCCTGAGGTCTGAATAACTCTCTTTGGTTCACCAAATTGTAAAACGAGCCCTTGCTGTCTTTCATCCATAACAAAGAAACAGCTAAAACCAACAAACAACAATAATGTAGATAAAACAAGTAATAGGGTAGATTTTTTCATTTAGTTAACTCCGTCATTCTTTTCATTATTAACACTTCTTTTTTTTATCTCTGGTAAAGGAAGATAAGGGACTATACCACCTTGAGCATCATTATCAATTATGACTTTGTTAATGTTGCCAAGAGTCTGTTCAAGTGTTTCAAGGTATATTCTCTGTCTTGTTACATCTTTTGAGGATTTGTAAGAGTTGTAGACAGATATAAACCTTTCAGCTTCACCTTTAGATTTTGCAACCACTTCTTGCTTATAACCTTCTGCTTTTTGAAGCATTTGCTCAGCTTCACCCCTTGCTCTAGGAATTATGTCATTTCTGTACGATTCTGCTTCATTTTTTAATCTCTGTTCATCAGTTTTAGCTCTTTGAACGTCTCTGTAGGATTCAATAACCAATTCGGGTGGATCAGCTTTTTGAAGTTGAACTTGTGTAACTAAAACTCCTGAATTGTAATAATCTAAAACTTCTTGTAATTTATTTTTAGCATCTTCCTCTACAACAGATTTACCTTCAGATAAAATTGGGTCAATTGGTGTTTGTCCTATTTTTTCTCTCATAACACTTTCACCTACACTTTTTATAGTCATTTCAGGGTTTCTAATGTTGAATAAAAAATCTTTAGCATCTTTGATAATCCAAAAAACAGTAAAATTTAAATCAACAATGTTTTCATCACCAGTTAACATTAATGCTTCTTCTGGTACTTGTCTGGCTTGGGAACTTTGACTAAATTGTGATTGTGAAGTTCTAAAACCGACTTCGATTCTATTTACCTTGGTCACTTTAGGTTTTAGTACCTTTTCAATTGGAAATGGAAGGTGGTAATGAAGGCCAGGTTCAGACGTTCTAACATACTCTCCAAATCTTGTTACAACTCCTTGCTCATCAGTACCAACTCTGTAAAATCCACTACCTAAATAAATGGTAATAATTACTATAAAAAATATTGAAAAGTTTAGAGGACTTTTACTATTTGGAAAAAAGGATTTAAACTTATCCTGAAATTGTTTTATATAATCATCATACTCGTTGCCTGTATTATAAGAATTTTTCTTATTATTTTCAGATTTTCTTTTTTTTTCATCTCCACCCCAGGGGCTTTGATCATTGTCATCATTTGAAGACCATGACATAATTTTTTTCCTTTATAATTTAAATATATTGAATTATATATAAGACTTGTTTTAATCATGCAAAGGAATATTTTCAATAAACATTTTTATTAGTGCCTACATGCAAAAAATAAAACATATAATTCTTATCGGATCAGGAAAAGGTGGTGTTGGCAAATCAACTGTGGCTGTTAATTTATCTATATCATTAGCAAAACAAAGTAACAAAGTAGGTTTATTAGATGCGGATATTTATGGTCCATCAATACCAAAAATGATGGGAATAAAAGAAAAGCCTAGGCTAAACAATGAAAAAAAACTTGAACCTTTTTTTAAATATGGCATTAAATTTATGTCAATTGGATCTTTGATTCCCTCAGAAAAACCAATCATATGGAGAGCTCCAATGGTTGTTAATGCCTTAAATCAACTCTTAAGGGATATAAGTTGGGAAGACTTAGATTTTTTAATTATTGATTTACCACCTGGTACAGGAGATATTCAACTTACCTTGAGTCAAAACCTTCAAATTTCTGGAGCTATAATCGTCTCTACTCCACAAGAAGTTGCACTTGAAGATGTAAGAAGAGCAATTAATATGTTTAAACAAGTAAAAATTGAAATCATAGGAATGGTTCAAAATATGAGCTATTTTGAAGATTCAAAAAAAAATAAAATTTATCTTTTGGGAGAAAATAATGTTGTTGAAGAAGCAAGAAAACAAAACTTAAACTTCTTAGGTGAAATTCCAATTGTACAGGATATTAGCTTTTCTTCTGATCAAGGAAAACCCATTTCTACAAATGAAAAGTCAGAGGTTGCATTAAAATTTCAAGAAATTGTTTATAGCATGAAAAAAGTCCTAGCTAAGCAAACCAATCAAGAAACGAATATCGAAATTAATTGAGATCAAAGATCAAACTTACTATTTATTTCATTTAATTCTCTCTTTGAAATTCTTTTTGTATCAAATTTTTTATTCTTTAAAATTGATTTTAAATATTCCAAACCTACCGAAGATAAAGAAAATCCATCAAGTCTAAACTTTAAAAAAGCTTCATAAGTAAAAGGTACCCATTTTTTCATAATTTCCAAAATTACATCAGCGTAAACCCTAATTTCATATTGTGCATGCTGATCAAATCTTAGTGATAGAAAATGCATTAGATTATGTAAATCAATTTTCCAATACCATTGTGTGTAAGCATTTAAAGGTAGTGTCATTCTAGCTAATTCTCTTGCTAATCCAATATTATTTAAATCCAAAGTCTCTCCGACCAAATTTTCATTTAACAAATAACTATATTTTTCAAATGAAGATTCCGAATGTTTTTTTATTATATGTCTTTTCTCTAAAGCATTTTCCTTATCAATTTTTTCTCCTCTTCCTTGATTATTTACTGAAGACTGAGTCTGCATGTGTTTTAATTCTGGAATGTAAAATTCTTTTTCTAAAATGGAATATCTAGCAGAATACTCATTTACGTTAGCTGTTCGATGCCTAATCCACTGTCTCGCAACAAAAATTGGAAGTTTTACGTGTAATTTTATTTCATTCATTTCAAATGGTGTTGAATGACGATGACTAAGAAGATAATTTATTAAACTTTTATCCTCATTTATTTTTTTTGTTCCTTTTCCATATGAAACTCTTGCAGCTTGAACAATTGAGGAATCATCACCCATGTAATCTATTAATCTTACAAAACCGTGATCTAAAACTTTAAATTTCTTGTAGATAATATTTTCAAGTTTTTTAACTGTAGCTCTACTTGTCGTATTCCTTATTTTTCTCAGACTTTTTAGGTCTTTTTCTGAATCTTCTTTTGATTTATTTGTGGTCATTATTTTTATTAGTCAGATTATATAAAACATATTTTTACATAAAATAAACAATATTAAACAATATTCTTTAATTTTTTTATTTTTCTAATATTATCTAACTGCCAGTAATGGCTATGGCAATAAATGTTTGATTTGTGATCTGAGACGGACCCGGGGGCGGTACCCGGCGCCTCCACCAAAATTTTGTGGGGGCGAAATAGGATCGACGTGCATGGGAATCTTCAAAACTTTGCTCGGTGTAGTTCCACCGTTATCGGACTAAAATAAATATGTGCTAACGATAATGAAATGGCACTCGCTGCTTAATTAAGTAAGCGCTGCAATGAGCGCGGGGCAACAGAAGTCTCATCGGCAAGGGCGGGCAATTGTTCGCCCTTGTTTGTTTTAGGGAGACTCACAAAGGGTTTCAGAGGATTCACTCTTCAACAAACAAGGGAAACAATAGTGCAATAAGTTGCACACACTCTGCACACACTCTGCACACACTTTTGTTTGTTCAATATATGTTCTAGATACTGACTTTGTTTGAATAAATCTTATTCCAAGTTTCAATGGTATCCTTTGGTAAAAAATTAGGTAAAAACTTTATGCCTAGTTCCTTTAGTCTTAGACAAGTTCCTACCAAATCAAGTTCAACTTTTTTATTACACTTTCGTTTATGAGCAGAATATATATTTTGGTCTTTATCAAGAAAATCTGGTGTTAGTGCAAAATTTACAATTCCAATTTTAAAACCAATTATATGAGACGATTCAAGAGGATTATCTTTTGTAGGTGGTTGAAAACATACTTCACAAATTTGCTTTTTCTTTTTTTTTATATATCTGACTGGCATTCTCTTTATGAATGTTTGCCATTCACTTTTAGTCAAAAAAACTCTGTTATTAAATCCAATGTTTGTTTTCATATTAAAAAAAAGACCAGTCTAATCAGTTCCAAAAATTATATTCGAAAAGTCCAGTGTTTTCTTTGTTTTTTTTTTTATATTTTTAATAGTCCAAAACTAGAGTAATAGACTGACTAAAATAATGATTTTTTGATTTTCTTACAGACACCATACGAAACATGACCGTTTGAATTGTATTCTTCTTTACAAAAATACTTGTGACATTGATTCTGTGTTTATTTAAAAAGTTCCAGTAGAAAGTTTTTTAAAATTTCTACTGATTATAAAGAAGCAAAAAAAACAATATTAAATATCCAACCAAGACATATCTCTTCATGAGAAAAGTATCCTTTTCCTTACTATTTGATATTTTGAAGGGATCAACGACCCAAGATTTCTGAAATAAAAATTTCAATGTTGGACCTAAATAAAAAAAAAAAATTGGAAATATTAGAAGTAATAATTCTAAAAAACCATATGCTAAAAACCCTCCTTCAATAAGCAAAACCAGTAGTGATGTCAAAGAGAAATAAACAAAAACAAAATGTAAAAAATCAATCAAGAAATAAGAGTAATTTCTGTGTTTGATGTTGACGAATTTTTTAATATTACTCCATGGAAAAACTGCCATTTTACCCCATAAACAATATTTAATAAATGAGAATAAAAATATTAAAGGAATTAGAATAATCGCTAATTCTTTATCAACACCATCATGTTGAGTTGATACTTTTAAAAGATAAATAGGGAAGATAAAAAAGTAAATATAATGAAATACTATTAAAAGTCTGTTTATGAAATTTGCCATAATTAAACTCTTTTAACCTTAAAATGACTTCATAGTACTCTCATGTTATTATTTTTTAAATATAAAAACTATTTTTAAGAATTATAAATTTGATAAAATGAAATTATTTGAAACAGGAAATCCATTAGTTTTAGTATTGGATTTATTACACAAATATAAAAAATTTATTTGGATAAGAAAGTATTTGTACTTTCTAGAAAGATGTTTTAATGAAAGAATTTCAATAAAAAATTACACCATTATGTCTGATGGACAAAAACTCCTATGCATTACACCTTTTCTTCATGGAAAAAAACACGGTTTGCAGAAAGTATATTATGTGTTTAAAGACCATGAGAGACTTCCTGATGGCGTATATCTTTGGAAACATACTAATTTCTTTCAAGGTAAAAAACATGGTCAGGAAATTGTTTTTGGAGACAACGAAGAAATAAATTGTCTATATAATTATGATTACGGAACACAATATGGACTTCAAGAACTCTATCATCCAGATACTGGCAATCTTTTTGTGAGTTATTTTTCAAATTACTACGGTGGAGAAAAATGGAGTAATTGGTATGACGAAAATGGGAAGTTTATAAGAAGTACTGGTCTTTCTAATTTTTGGGAATAACAATGAAATTTTTTCATTGATTTAACTTATAGATTCGTCTCAATCACCATTTTTTGTCACATCCGATCATCCATTTTTCAGAAGGATATGTTATTTTCATATCATTTGTATTTCCGTAATCTTCTATAAATATGTTACATTCTTTTTCATTACTGAACTCATTATTTATATATTTTTTATATTTACTTTGTCCCTCTTCACAAGGATCATTAATTTTTAATGGGTTATCCTTGTCTAAAAGGTTTGGGTTATTTAAAACACCATCAACATAATTACAAAAGAAGGGTTTATATTCTTTTGATGAACCGGAGAAAAATTTATAACCAACAAAAATTATAAAACATAAACCAAAACCTAACCTCCTCCAACCACTATCGTTGTCTTGAGAAACGGTTAGAGTCTCTTTAGATTCCATAAATCCTTTTTTTCTTATAAATTTTTCTTTGGAAATCAACTCCCTTGAAGGTTTGGGGTCCCTCCACTTCCAAGATCGATTAAAACTTTTTTCTTTATAAACAATTTGATCATTAATAAAGAATGAAAATTTTACATTATACTTATTTACTCGATAAACTTTTAATTTTTCTTTTCTATTTAAATTACATGAGAGTATAGGGTTTTTACTCCAATCTTCGTACTTATCTTCCTCAAGATACCTCTTTGAAGAATCAATTTTCTTCTTAGATTCCATAAATCCCTTTTTTTTTGGTTGGGAGTAATAACCAAAAAAAATAACCTCATCTTTTAATTTATTATCAACATAGAGTTGAAAAATAGTTTCATGATATTCTGAGAAAATTAGTTTAAATTGATCAATTCTTTTTTTGGGTATACTAGGACAGGATAACATTATCTGATAAGTTTCAGAACCTTCTGAAGACTTGTAATGAAATTTCAAATCTTGAATAGATTTTTTCATACAAAGATCATCAATGATCCAAATATAAGAATGTCTATTAAAATCACCGTTGTAAAATCTCTCATATTTATCCTATAACTTTACCAATTTCACTTCAAAAAACACAAACAAACAAATTAGTGTAAGTAATAGTTTTTTCATCAATCAACTTTTACTGTTTCATAGTGACCACCTAGAGTCACACGAAAACCATAACCGTATTCTTTTTTGAGTAACTCGTCTGTCCTCTTATTTCCCTCTTCTATCGTTATGTAATCATTAAGAACTAGGAAATCTATTTCCTCATATTTTTTCTCAAATACTTTTGTTCTCTCTTCATCGTAATCTAAAATATTCTTTCCAGAATATTTTCTATTTGTCGTTGGTTCATAATAAAAATTTATTGGTTTTAATCCAAATAGTCTTCCAATGGTTAACCTGAATAATTGTTCAATTGTGTCATAAACTAATTTAAACAAATCAGATTTATAAGAACTAAACATAATGAAAATCATAAAGAAAAAATTAATGACAAAATAAAACTTTAGATAATCAACAAATGATATTTGAAAAATTAAACCAAAGATTAAGGAATATAGTAATGAATATGCCCATAATTTTGAGTATGTGGTTAATAAAATCAACCAATGATTAAATGGATATGGTCTACTAAAAATATATCTATAAAATTTGAAGTGCAGTCTTTTCATACAAAAATTATATTAGTAAAGAGTTGAATATCCAATCGTTTTCTTCTTGAAATTCGACACACAGAAGAAGTAACCAATTACATAAATCGTGCAGAAATGCACCCAATTTGCACACACTTTTGCACACACTTTTTGAGAAAGTCCGAGAAACAGTACACTTTAGAGCATATGCAGGAGAACAGAAGTCTCATCGGCAAGGGCGGGCAATTGTTCGCCCTTGTTTGTTTTAGGGAGACTCACAAAGGGTTTCAGAGGTTTCACTCAACAGAAAATAAGGGAAAAAATAGTGCGTTATAATGCACGCAGTCTGCACGCAGTTTGCACGCAGTTTTGGGTGTTATTTTTTTGTTCGCAGTCACTCCCCTAAACTGCATCGCACCCACAAGCAATAAGTATCTAATCAACTTTTGTCAGTGCATTTTGTGGTTGAGTGTACTCGTCAATAATTTCATTTAACCACGAACTTTTGGTAAGTAAAAATTCTTTTTCTTTTGGTACTGCCAAAATATTAAAAGTTGCTACATTAGCATAATAATTATTATCATTAATAAAATGATTGTTTGGGTTATACAACATAGTTGCTGCCCAAAATGGTTTATAGTTAATTTTTAAAAGATGTTTGTTCAAATAATTTGGGTATGCCCGATGATTTTCAATCCAGATAATTGGTTTAAACTTATTAATAAAATCTTTTGCTCCTTTTAAAACACTTAATTCCATTAACTCAACATCTATTTTTAAGAAATTACATTTTTTTAAATTTAAAAAGTTATTAAGAGTTAAAGTCTTTATTTTATTTTTTTTTGTTCCCTTAATTTTGGCACAATATGAATTATCATAATCTTCTTTCAAACCAATTCCTCCAAAATTTCCTGGTTGGGAATAATCAAAATCATTTAATTCTAGAGTTCTATTTTTACCACCAATAGCATTATTGAAAATTTGAACATTATTTAATTCATTACATTTAATATTTTCTTTTAGAAGGTTAAAAATAAATTTTTGGGGTTCAAAAGCATATACTTTTCCATTAGAACCAACCTTTTTTGCAAATGGTACAGAAAAACATCCAATATTCGCACCTATGTCAAAAATTACGTCTCCCTCATTTATAAATTTTAATATTGTCTTTAATTCTAGTTCTGAATATTCTCCATATTCTCTGATTGACATTCCAATAAATTCATCAAAATGACAAAAATGAAATATACCATGTTTTGCATCAACTTTACCAATAATATCCTTATTCATATTTATTAACTAGCAATTTCTATTCCATTAATAAATTGAGTAGATAAAGTGTGTTAGTAAATTTACAATCCAAACTCATATTGAGTTACAGAGGAGCAGAATGGATTCAGAATCTTATTCATCTCCAATACACCTTGGCATATATTCAAAGGTTTCATTGATTCGTGATGAATTCATTAACACAGAAAATAGTAAACTATTTGGAAGTTGTGAAAATGAATACGAAGTTGAAAATACTTTTGAAGCATTTTGGAATAGAACGAATGGCGATTACAGTAATTCTGCTATCGTTAAAGTTCTAAAAGTAGAAAAAGTAACAGAAAATATAGTCCAACTTAAACGAATTTCCTCATAACCAATTACATAAACCGTGCAGAAATGCACCCAATTTGCACACACTTTTGCACACACTTTTTGAGAAAGTCCGAGAAACAGTACACTTTAGAGCATATGCAGGAGAACAGAAGTCTCATCGGCAAGGGCGGGCAATTGTTCGCCCTTGTTTGTTTTAGGGAGACTCACAAAGGGTTTTAGAGGATTTACTCTTCAACAAACAAGGGAAAATGAAACGAGTTAAGTGCAACGCACTTTTGCTTTTGCATTTTCATTAGAGTGATATCCAGGAAATTTGAAAAACTAAGAAGATGTAAATTGTATATTTAGTACAAAAAAGTATAACCACTAAAAATATTAAAGTCGTCCTCTTTACCTAATAACCTATGATTTAAACCTATGTCAAATATAAGATCTTTACTTAGTGAGTAAGTTGCACCAAATCCAATTATGTTTGATAACTTGTAATCCACATCATTACTTTTGATAGCAATAATTTCTGAATAAAGACCCAATGAATTTTGTATATTTATTCCTAATAGACCTGAAATAATAAATTCAATATCAAAATTTTGTTCATCATCATCATACACATAATCTGTTTCAAACATGAAATCTAAATTTAGTGTATCGGATATATTAGTAGAAAATGGAAAAATAATTCCTCCTTCTACTTTGTTATTGCCAATCCTATTGTCAGCAGTAGGTAATTTCATGTAAGGCATTAATCCAAATGCAGATTTCCCGTCTTCATTTACCCAAATTTTTTTTTTTATACTAATTTGAAAATCTCCATAACTATCATTTATTTTTTTGTTAGACTTTTGAGTAATATATGGATCAAAAACTAACTGAAGATCAATTGAATTATTTAAACCAATTCTAAAATTAAATGGATGTATGGACCAAGTATTCACATCACTATTTTGAGAATAGTCAATAATACTGCTTTCTAACTGTTTTACTCCTATATCTAATGTATATCCACTTTCGGTGAAAGTCGTGGCATAAACTTTATTATAATCAATAAAAAAATTTATAAAAATTAAAATTAAGATAGAAAGTTTTTTAATAAGAAAGTTTTGTTTTTTTATAAACATTTAATAAATAGATTTATTTTTTATTCAAATTAGGAAGAAATTAATTTTGGTACAAATTTAAAGAATTTAAATTTTATTTTAGTTTATTTTTTTTTTATGTTTTTACTCAGCAAGTTGATCAAGTAAATAAATCCAATTGATTTAGGTAGATAAATTACATGGGGAATATTAATTAAATAAATTTCAAATTACACAAATTTAATCTATTTCGCACAACTTTCTCTCTTCTTATTTTTCAATATTTATATAAATCTTCATAGTATCGGTTCAAACATTATAACTTATGTTACTGTGCTTGAACCAATCGTAATTCATATTATTCTTTTTTTTCTTCAGTTGATTCTTCTTTTTTATCTTCAGAAGACTCTTCAGTTGTTTCTTCCGCAACATCTTTTTTTTCTCCGTGCCCGTCTGCTTTTACGAATTCTGAGGAAAATAAGAATGCTAAAGAAAAAAATAAAATGTACAAATATTTCATATATATCTCCAAAAAAGTTATTATTTAAGTTAGCAAATATTAAATATTTTTAAAAATTTATATTATTTATATCTGTCATAATTTCAAATTATAATGACCATACTTACTACGATGAAAAGTAGTCCGTGCAGAAGTCGTACAAAAAAAAACACTGATTTTCTACCCGCTTTGCGACCCACGTTTTAAAAAACCCCTAGTTATAAAGGGTTTAAGACCATACACCGAGACACAGAAGTCTCATCGGCGAGGGCGGACAATTGTTCGCACTTTTTTGCTTTAAACGTCCTCACAAAGGGTTTCAGAGGATTCACTCTTCAACAAATAAGGGAAACAATAATTGAATAAGTAGCAGACACTTTTGTTTGTTATTTATTTTCTGTTATATTGAAGATTATGAAAATTGAAATTGCGTACCTTCATTGTGGTGATTATCTTCTCAAAACTCTTAGAAAAGAAATTCAAGAGGTTTTCAAGATAATAGATATCTTGAAATGGGAAGTGAACTATTCCTCGAAAAACAAATCGCATGAAACATTATACAACAAGAAATTTAAGATGAATTTAAAAAGTTTACATGGGAACCCAAACCATTTTTGAATAAGGAACCAAAGACTAATTGTAGAATTTAGAAAAAATTCAGTATTTGTTAAAATTCAATTTAATAATAGTGCTAATATTTATAGAGATTTTTATAAGTTTCAACATGGTCATAGAAATGGATTATTATCGTTATCAATTTTAATTGTACCAACTAATCAATGTCTTTTTTTTCAAGAAGAGTTTAAAGTGTTAGTTATATGGCAGAGTATAATTTAGCAAAAAAATATTTTACTTTTTTTAAAATTCAAGTGCCAACCATAATAATTGGTCTTCTTCCAAAAAATTATTCTAAACAGTTTAAAATATAATATCGTTTAGGAGTTGATTTTACTTAATTTAATTTTTTGATTTCAGGATAGTCTAAACTAAAGTTATAGACTGATATGTAAATTTGTTCATATTTTATTAATCCTAATATTGGTAAGGTTAAAATCCAAAATAATTTGGGGTATAGTAACGACCTACCGTTCTGGAATAGTAACGACCTAATCGTTCTATCTCTGACAGTAAAAGTTTCAATACATTCAAATTTTCTTGGTTAATAATAATTAACAAAGGAGAAATTAAATGCCAAAGAAACAAACTAGTTATCTTGAAAAAGCAACTAATAAATTCATTAAGGCGTTGCGAAGTAAAGGGATAAAAGTGCAAACTTTAGAATCTGTAGATAATGGAAAATCAAAAATTACTTTAGTTCCAAGAATTAAAATCAAGGAGGGAAACAATGTTTAAAATCATTTGGAAAAAACTTAAAGAGGATGACCCCATCTTCAAAACTGGATTTATAATCTCAAATCCAAAACTAAACTTTAATACAAAACGAAAAGGAGATAAAAAATGAAAAAATTATCTTTTTTCTCTATTCCTAGAAATAAAACAAGGAGAGAAACTCTTGAAGTAATAAAAAATGCTCTTGTTGCCAATGGGTGGAAATTCGTTGAAAAATCAGAAAGGAGTAAGAACAAACCTTGAGTCCATTCAGAAGTCGTGCAGAAAATGTACTCAATTTGCAGACACTTTTTGAGTAATACCCAGAAACAGTGGGTTTTAGACAATACACCGAGACACTGAAGTCTCATCGGCAGGGGCGGGCAAATTGTTCGCCCTTGTTTGTTTAAGGTACACCTACATGGGGGCTCAGAGGATTGACTCTTCAACAAATAAAGGAGACAATAGTGCAATATGTTGCACACACTTTTTGTTTGTTCTATTAATTTTTATTGAAATTGAATTCATATTTATTAGTTAATATATATGAGATTTTATATACGTTACGTCCTCTTCTTTATTGCCACTTTTATTTTGAACCCTTACAATCAAGATAAGCAAGAAATGACTTATTCATCAAATTTAAATAAAGCAATATATTCAGGTTTTTTACAATCGCAAAATAGAGTATTTGTTTCAGAGAACATGACCCTTTCATGTAAATTTAAGAGTATGAATAGAAAATCTGTTAAAATTCCTAAATTAAAAGATAAAACCAATAAAAGTAAAATTTAATTTTTTATTAAATCTTTGAGACATATCAAATTAGTTACAATTATTTTTGCTAAGTGTTCTAGTTTTAATAAATCCTTCTAGGTGTAGTTCATAAAAAATCAATAACTGTTATTTAAATCATCAGACGATATAACTTCAAAATACACAAACAAAAAAATAAACATGAGTAATAGTTTTTTCATAATTTATCGTAGCTGAAAAATAGTCCGTGCAGAAGTCGTGCATAAATTATCCTCAATTTGCAGACACTTTTGCAAACACTTTTTGAGGAAATCTCAGAAACAGTCGGTCTTAGCTGATACACCGAGACACAGAAATCTCATCGGCAAGGTCGGGAAAATTGTTCGCCCTTATTTGTTTTAGGTAGACTCACGAAGGGGGGTCAGAGAATTTACTCTTCAACAGATAACTAAAAATAAAAGGAAATGAGCAATATTTTTTTAATAACACAATATTTACAACTACATAATCAAGATTATTATACAAATAACTGTTTCGATAATTTCAAATCTGAATAACATATCCTAAATGATTTTTTTTGTTAGTAACAAAAACCAGTTCTTGAAAAGTAACAAGAAGGGATTCCTCTAACGTAATGATTATTCGAGTAGTAATAGTAATTTGACAAATCATTATTTCTCATTGTGGTGAATTTTGATTCTTCAAAATCTATTAAATTATAATATCTAAACATTGCTTCATTATCTGAGATTTCATTGTTCTCTAACATAATTTGAAGTCTCTTCATAACATCTACGAATCTAGTATTCTCATTTCGACAGTTGGTAGTATTATTACATTCTTTTTGAATCTCTTTAAATGCACACGATGAAAGATCAGAAAATTCACTAAATTTTTTTTCACAGTCAACAAAATAAGTGTAAGGATATTTACTTGATACACAAGAAGTGATAATAAACAAACTAAAAATTAAAAAGTATTTCATCAATTATGTTTAATAATAATTTTTGTATTTCACAAAATATAAAATAATCCTACACAATGAAAAGTAGTCTGTACAGAAATCGTGGAAAAAAAAATACTCATTTACAATGCACTTATTAGATAGTCCTAGATATGGGTGTCTGTATATTAACCTAGATACAGAAGTCTCATTGGTAAGGAAGAGCGATAGCTCACCTTTGTTTGTTTTAAGTTAACTAAAGAAGTGTTTCAGAGGATTCAATTTTAAATTAATAAAAGAAATAAGGAAAAGTCTAGAAAATTTATATAAAAATTTCCAATTGATACTAGATACTGTTATGGTAAAAAAGACTGAAAGTTTCTAATGATTAATACTGAAAATATTTGTTGTAAATACACTTGTTGCGCAGACGGTTGTTGTAGTGATGGTTGCGAAACAGGCGAGTGCAGTAACACATGTTGTAAAGATGGATGTTGTGCAGATGCTGAGAACTGTTGCGAATAGATAAAGGCTTGTTTTTAATCTATTGCAATCAATAATTTGATTACGTCTTTATTCTTATTTTATTCTCATTATAATATTTTTGCTCTTAATTTCTTAAAACTTAGAATTATCACTATATATAATTCCAAATTCTTGTTAAATATCAAACCATAAGAAAATATAATTTCCGGTGACCATTAGTGTGCCAAAGAATACAAAACAATAGAGTGCGCCAAATAAAAAGAAGTAAATTCCTGAAATCAGAAAACGAATGAAAGAGGACATAGAGCTTCCAAGTAATTCAAGTCTAAGGCTCATAATAAATGGGTTTAGTCTGTGTTTAGTTTTTTTATTCAACCAGTAAACAGGATAAGTAAATATCCAGAACATAGGAAGGAATAATAATATATATAGTACTGTAATTCCTAGTAGATCCATATAATTAACATAACTTAAATATAACTTTTAGTTAAAACAAAATCTTTTAAAATTTATAATTATTTGATAATGAATTTTTGTAGATATTTAATTTAAAAATTGTAAAGTAAAATTATAATATTTTAAAGTTCAAACCTCGGGAAAATTAAAATCTAAGCAGAAATGATGAGCGATAAATTTAAAGAAAGTATTCATCAAGAATTTGAAAGATTTATGAGAGATGAAATGGACGATAATGAGAAAAAAAATTACCAAAATACATCAAGATTTAAGAATATTATTAAAAGAATCACTAAAGTGTTAATTGAAAAAAGCTTAAAAAAAAATATTTAAACTTTTGACTCTTTCAATTCCGCTTTGCTATTTTTAAATTACACTAGATATATAATTTTAATGAAGCGTAACTTTTTCTTTTGTATCTTCGTTATTATTTAAAAAATTTTGACAGGGACTATGCATATTCACATATTCCTGTGCTGAGTGGACAATTCTATGAGATTCTCTTATCAATCTTGAAAGCAAATATTTACTGATTATAAGCTTATTTTTTTTATTTGATTTCATCAGTTTTTGAAAAATATAATTGTACATCATATGTTTCTCATTCTTCTGCTCAAAAACTTGATTAAACATAACAAGCATTAAGTTTTTAAAATTCTCATCGTTCATATTATTAATGATAATAATTATTAATTTCATTTCAAGATCAATTTTATATTTTTTATCTATTTGTTTTTAGATATTAGAGTATCCATGTAAGCTAAAATCACACCACTAATTACAAAAGTAAAATGTATGGCAATGAATAAGATAATCTGTTCTTTCGTGTATTTATCTAAATCAAAAAATACTTTTAAAAGATGAATCCCTGATATTGCTACAATTGAGGATACTAATTTAAGTTTTAATCCTTTAAAATCAACTGTTCCCATCCATTCTGGTTTATCCTCGTGATTATTAACATCAATTTTAGAAACAAAATTTTCATAACCTGAAAATATTACAATTATCAACAAATTTCCGGCAAATGAAAGATCTATAAGAGTCAATATAAATAAAATTAACTCTGTTTCATCAGTACTAAAGTTTAAAACGAAATGAAATATTTCTTTTATAAAAACTACTAATAAAAAAAATAAAGAAACTATTAAGCCAAAGTAGAATGGTGCAAGTATCCATCTTGAAGCAAACATAATTCTTTCAAGAAATTTTTCAAAGCTTTTAAGCATATCTTGCAAAATATAAAAAAAAAGGGGAACTTAATCCCCTTTCCGTATTTAAATCACACATCTCAATATTATTTATTTTACCTTTGAAGGTTGCTCAGATAAAAAATACAATAAATTAAGATGTGAAAAATTTATAATACTAGACATCAGACCACCTCCTTTATATTGGTTAAAACTTATTTTAATTTAGTATTAAATTTAAAAAAGTCAAAAATAATATTGCATAAACATAAAACTTTTTTTTATTGATTAACTATGAAACTTCTACATTATCAATCTGAAATTCTAATTCTTTGAATCCATTTGGAAACTCTTTTTCATTGATCGACATGAAACCCTCATCATAAAATTTTTGTTGTTGAATTGGAATAAATTTTTCTAACTCTTCCATAATTTCATTATCTTGTTGAAACCAAGATATAAAACGATCTTTAGCCGATTCAATATCATGAATAACAAGCTTTTTTTTTGAATATCAAAAAAATATTGACTACCCTCTTCCATAAAATATAAATCAGAGTTTTTGATGTGGCTTGGGCATTCACCGCATTGACAATTTTCGACTAATTCTGAATAATGGTATTTTTCCGCTTTAATGAATAGTGAAAAATGTATTTTGTAAGTTTTTATTAATTTAATTCTACTATAAGGCATATTGCAAACCCAATATAATTTTAAAATCCTGTTTCATTTGGATTCTATTATATTTTTCATAAATAGGTTTAATTACTTCAATAGCAAATCTTTGATTATTTAAAAAGCTATTCTTATTTATGAAATTAAATCCAAGTCCTAGCAGAACTTTAGTATATCCAATATTTCCAGCATCCATTGCAGGGCTCATTCTTGAATTTAGTTGATCGTCTTGTCCTTTCATTTGGTTCAAGTTTTTAAAACTAATTTTTAGCGAGGAACTAAAAAAATGAATAAAATTATAAGAGGTCCAAATATTTGTATCCAAAAAATTTCCATACTTATAACCATATTTATTGCTATCTCCTGGTCTAAATTTGAAGAAAAATTGTGCGCCATATTTTATTTTATCAATATTTTTTAATATGTTTAGCAGAATGTAAGGATCGTAAGTCCCTGAACCATTCTGCATACTGTAACCTAACTTTTTATTGGAACCTGTTGGAGTTTGATCTTTTTTGCTAATACTACCAGTAGGGAAACTCAAACCAAAACCTAGATGCATTTTCAGATTTTTATTATTTTTAATACCAAACATACCACCCAATAAAAGATCCCCAAAACCATGCGAATTAATATTAAATCTTGCACCTCCAGACATTTTCATGCGTTGTTGTGTCATTTCTTTCTGTTGGTAATTGCTCATTATTAAAAATGTAAAGTAATCGGATGGAGCGTACATCATACCAAACATATGCATTGACATATTCATTGATACTGGTGCGTTCATATACGATCCTTTATTGAAAGATGAACCATTTGGATTTGTCATAGTATCCTCAATTGAGATTGAGGAAGTTCCATTACTTAACCCACTCATTATCATCGATGAAAGTCTATATGAAAACATGAATTCATTTTTTTTATGCATGTGATCACTCATTATGCTGATAGGGGCATGATCATCGGCAACAGTAATCTCATCTGAATGAGCATAGTAACAACTTGATAATATAAATAATGTAGTAATTTTCTTAAACATAATGTTCCTCTCTAAAAAATTTTAAAATCTAAAGTAAAATTTTTTAGAAGGGAGGAGATTGAGATTTTTCAGGAATATTTAAAAAGAAGTTAGTTTTATTTTTCTTTTTTGATTTATCATCACTTTTAATAAATGTAATAAATTTCATATTGGCAGGGTCTACAACATCATCTTGAACTAGATCAAAACAATGTTCAAAACAATTATGTTTTGATGAATCTTCACTCGAAGAACATATGTCATTATTAATTTTATAATAAAAATTATGTAACTGACTGCTAATAGCGATGTTAGAGCCAAGCAAAAAAAATAATATTATGGTGTAGAAGCTGCTATTTTTTTTCATTTTTTCCACTTCATTAAATTACTAGTCACTATTATGTAATGCAACTCAAATAATAAACTTAAACCAAACTGTTTTCTTAAAGAGAAAAAAAACAAGAATTCAAAGAACATTTTTTCATGTCTTGTTCAAAAAATGAGCATTATTCATTGTGAATTTTACTATTTAATCATCACTACAAACTATGCAAATTAAATTGAACAAAATAAATTAATGAAAAAATATGGAAATCAACAATTACAAAATTTACAACTTAGTTGAAATAAATTCCAAAAATAAGGATTTTAGATATAATAGATTTCATAAATAAATTGGTAAAATTATTATAATTATAAAATAATTAAAAATGAGATTTGAATTTGGAAAAAATTGGAAAAATTATTCAAGATTTATTGATAGTAAAAAAATTGAAATTGGAAAGGAATCATTAAAAGAATATTTTAACATTGAGAACTTTGAAAACAAAACTTTTTTAGATGTAGGTTGCGGAAGTGGTCTTTTCTCGATTTGTGCTACCTCTCTTGGAGCTGATGTAAGATCTTTTGATTACGATCCAGATTCCGTTGATTGTACAAAAAAAGTTTTTAAAACACATATTAAAAAAAAAGCATTAGTTGATAAAGGAGATATTTTGGATAAGTCTTTTATTCAAAATCTTGGAAAATTCGACTATGTATATTCCTGGGGTGTCCTTCATCATACAGGGAATTTAGATACTGCACTGAAAAATATAGATATGTTAGTTAAAAAAAAAGGAAAACTCTTTATTTCCATTTATAATAATCAAGGTGCAAAGTCAAAAGCTTGGGAAAAGATAAAACTTATATACAATAAGTTTTTTTTTTTAAGGCCATTATTATTCATCATATTTTTTATTTTTATGAAGTTACCTGAAATTATTTACAAAATCATTAAAAAGAAAAACGAAATAAGAGGAATGAATCCTTTTATTGATTTAATAGATTGGTTAGGTGGTTATCCGTTTGAAACAGCCAAACCTGAGGAAATCTTTGATTTTTTTAGAGAGCTTGGATATTCATTAGAGAAAATTAAAACTGTAAATGGAAAATCAGGTTGTAACGAATTTGTTTTTATGAAAGATTAATTTTTAGTCAAATGTTTAAAAAATTTAAAGAGAAATATATTAAAAATACTCTCGCCTACAAATCATATAGGATAAAAAAGTTCAAACCTTTCGTTTCGTATTCTTCATTTGGTGAGGAAATACTGGTGAATAGAATCTTTAAAAATAAAAAAAATGGATTTTTTGTTGATGTTGGTGCTTTTAATCCGGTTGTTGGCTCCTTGACAAAAATACTCTATGACAAAGGATGGAAAGGAATAAATTTAGATTTTTCTGAAACTAATATCAATTTGTTTAAAATTTTCAGAAAAAGAGATATTTCCATTAAAACTGGAGTTTCAAATAAAAATATAGTAAAGAAATCTTTTTCTTTTGATCCTAGTTCAGGGACTAATACACTAAATAAACAATACGCTGAAGGTTGGTCCAAAAAATTTTATAAAAATTATCAAATTGAAGATGTTAAATGTAAAACATTAAATACTATTCTTGAGGAAAATAATGTTTGTAAAAATTTTGATTATCTGAATATTGATGTTGAGGCGCACGACTTCGAAGTTTTGCAGGGTATTAATCTCAATGTATTTAAGCCTAAGTTAATCACATGTGAAATAATTGGTAATTTAAAAAAAATATCAAAAAAAAATTCAGATATGTATTTTACAACTACTGAAGAGTTGATTAATTCAAAAATTAATAAATATTTAAACAAATATAAATATAAGCTTGTATCACAATATTATTTAACAGCTTTCTTTATTAAATAAATTTAATTAAAAAAAAATTTGTAGCGTCGTTTTAAATATAATGTTTCCATTGTACTTAAAAATATTTGTTTATTTCAACCTAGTTAGTATAGTTTTGGTTTGTTTGGTTATTTTATTATCAAAGCAAAAAGGGACAAATATGGCTGAGAATTATAAAAAAAATTATTTCCTAAAAAAGAAATAACCCCCGTAAAACGGGGGTTCTGATTTCGGGGAGGTAAATCATAAATATAAATATTTGTGTTAATGTTTGATATTCAAATTTATTTTAATTATGTTAAATATTCATTATATGAATTATTAATTAAACCTTAAATATTTTTAATTCATTATTACATATTACTATGAAAGTTAAGATTCTAATGAAAAAAAGATCCGAGAATAATTTATCATCTGAAATCAAAGATCTAAATAAAAAGATCGATGATCTTCAAAAATCTTTAGACTTGCTCAACAAAAAACTCAGTGATCACATAAAGTTCATTGACAAGGTATATGAACCTTTACGCAACCCAATCTCAAAAATTAAAAACTTTTTTAATTGATTGATGTTCAGTTTTTTTGTAAAAGTCCTGATATCAAGCATAATTATCTCATTTGCTAGTTGGTTATCTTTCAAAAAACCACAAATTTCTGGGTTTATAGTTGCATTACCACTCGTAAGCATAATTTCTTTGGCTTTTTCTTTTCTTGAACATCAAGACAAAGATAAAACAATTTTATTTGCTAAAAGTATCGTTATCGGAATACCTGCTTCATTGCTTTTTTTTGTACCCTTTTTTTTTTCTAAAATGTTAAATCTAAATTTTTGGACAACTTATATGTTAGGTCTTGTCTTTCTAGTGTTAGGATTTTATATTCATAAATTCATAACACAATTTTTCTAAAACTAAATGTGAAAAATATAAAGTTAATTAATTTTACTCGTTTTTAAGTTACAATATCAGGGATCAAAATTTGATTATTAGCTATGTATGAATTTTTAAGAGTGATAAAATATTTTTTGCCAGTTGTTATGATAATTTTTTTTTTTTTATTCTTTTACATTTTAGTGTATTTTGAAACTTTTGAAGTTTTTAAAACTTTGTTATAATGTTTATAATAAAATAGTTATTTACAGTTTTTAGAATGCAAAAAAATTTTATTGATTATGGTGAAAGAATAAATAATGCTTTACTTAGGGTAATTAAAGATATTTTATCTGATTTAAGCAAAGCAAAAATCTCTCCTAATCATTGTTTTTATATTACATTTGACACAACACACCCTGGTGTAGTGATTAGTTCAAAACTTAAAAGAGAATATCCAAAGGAAATCACGGTTGTAATTCAAAACCAATTTTGGGATCTTGAGGTTAAAAACGATAGTTTCGATGTAACTTTATCATTTAACAGAAAAAAAGAAATGCTAACCATCCCATTTGAAGCTATCAACAAATTTAATGATCCATTTGTGAAGTTTAGTCTTCAACTGGAATTTAGATCTAAAAAAACTTCAAAAATTAAGAAAACAAAAAATAATGAAGCAAAGAAAACCATTAATAAAAAGCAAAATCAATCTGATAAAGTCATAAAATTGGACAAATTCAGAAAGAATAAAAATGAATAAAAAAAAATTTAGAGAAGAACAAGATAGTATTGGAAAAATAGACGTTCCAATTGACAAATATTGGGGAGCTCAAACTCAAAGAAGTCTAATGAATTTTCAAATTGGCTCAGATTTAATGCCAAAAGAAATTATTAAAGCATTTGCAATTCAAAAAAAATCTGCAGCAATAAGCAACCTAGCATTAAATAAAATTGAAGAAAAAATTGGTAATACAATTTTAGAAGTTTGTGATGAAATTATTGAGGGAAAACTATTTGATCATTTTCCCTTGTCTGTATGGCAAACTGGCTCTGGAACTCAGACAAATATGAATTTAAATGAAGTTTTAGCAAATAGGGGTAATGAAATTTTGGGTAAAAAAATTGGAAAAAATCAACCTATCCATCCAAATGATCATTGTAACCTTGGACAATCATCAAATGATTCTTTTCCAACTGCTATGCATATTGCAATAGTTATTGAAACTAATGAAAAGCTTTTACCTGTTGTAAATAAATTTGAAAAAACATTACAGAAAAAAGAAGATGAATATTCCAATATTGTAAAAATCGGAAGAACACACCTTCAAGATGCTGTTCCACTAACACTAGGGCAAGAATTAAGCTCTTTTAAAGAACAAATTAGAAAATGTAAAACAAGAATTAATTTAGCCATCAAAGAAATTTTATCAATCTCACAAGGTGCAACTGCTGTAGGTACAGGGTTAAACACCTCTGAAAAATTTGTCATGGGGTTTGTTAGAGCTTTACAAGAAATTACATCCTATCCATTTAAATCAGCTGAAAATAAATTCGAATCAATTTCATCCCATGACTCTATTGTTAACTTTTCTGGAGCAATATGCTCGCTAACTACAGCTTGTTATAAAATTGCAAATGATATTAGATTATTAGCCTCTGGACCAAGATGTGGAATCAGCGAATTAATTTTACCAGCTAATGAACCTGGGTCTTCAATTATGCCAGGAAAAGTAAACCCAACTCAGTCAGAGGCTTTAATTCAAGTATGCATTTATCTTTTGGGTTACAACAATTCTTTAAGTTTTGCAGCAAGTCAGGGACATTTTCAATTAAATGCTAATAAAACTTTGATGGCTCATATCATAATTAGATCGATAAATCTCATTAGCGACGCCATAGATTCTTTTGAAAAAAATTGCTTGAGTGGTATTAGACCAAACTTAAAGATTATTGATGAAAATCTAAAGAAATCTCTAATGCTCGTAACAGCACTAAACCCGAAATTAGGATATGACAAATCAGCAAAAATTGCTAAAAAAGCTTTTGACGAAAATCTAACCTTAAAACAAGCAGCAGTTAAACTTGGTTATGTTTCCGATAAAGAGTTTGATGAATTTGTTAACCCGATAAATATGACCAAAAATTCTAGTCAATAAAAAAATCTAAAAAATTTTCAAAGTTATCTAATTTTTCGTTATTTTTTTTTAATAATTTATTTAAACTTTTTGAAATGAGATATTTTTTTAAATTTTCAAAATCATAAATATAATTTAAATCACTGGATAAGCCTTTAATATTAACGTTAAAAGAAGGAAACTTTGGAAATTTTTTTGATTTTATTTTAATTTCGTTCGAAACATCAAACTTTTTAGTATTTAAAGAATATTTACCAGCTGAATAGACGGTAATATGAGGGCTTTTAAAAGTAAGATTATCAAATTTCAATTCGTTGTTATCAATTCTAAAATCTGATTTGATTGAATCTATATTACTTTTTTGATTTTTTTTTGATAGTTTAAGAATTTCAAAAATATCATTTATTCCATTAAAATTATCAATTTTTTTTGCAATTTCTTCTAAATTTATACCATTCAAATCAGCATTTTTAATTTCAAGTTTCCCAATTAGATTCAAATTACTCATTAATGATTGAAAATCATTCTTTAAAAGGATTGATTCAAAAGAGGATGATAAGCTGTTTTTTCCATCACTAATGTAATACTTTGTTTCTACAAAAAGATTTGAAGGCAATGAAAAATCCTGAAGGAATAATACACCTTTTAAACGATTATCTAACTTTGCGTAATCTGCATTAAGTTTTAAAACACCGCCGAGATAACTGCAAGTAAACTGTTCAATCCTCAATAAATTGTTACTAATAAATGAGTTGAAAGTTACATTTTGAAAAATTTGATTAGAAATTTTCAACTTTTCTATTTTTGCGTTAATATTAATTTTTAAAAAGTCAGAAAAAGAATATTTTATTTTTTTTAAAAAATCTATTTCTTTGCTTTTCTGAATATTATTTTGGATTAGTTCTGAGATGTTAATATTTTTACTTTTCAACAAGCCATCGAATTCAAATATTTTTCCTTTAATTAATAAAACTCCGTTTAAAAAAATTTTTTCTTTCTGATTTAATATTTTTTGTTCAATGCTCATACTTATTTCTTCATAATTTTGAGATTGAGAGGTTGCTTTTAAGGAAAAATTCGAATTAAAATTCTTTAAAAAAAAATTACCATTAATTTGTTGTCTTGAATTAACAAATAAGAAATTTACTTTTTCTAAATTTTGTCGTCCTGAATTCGTAAGTATACTTACTATCCCATTTTTAATTTCAACTTTTTCAAATATTCTTATGTGTTGATCGAGAAATTTAGAATTATTTTCTATGTTTGCATGCAAAAAATAATTATTGTGCATTTCGGATTGATTAACTCTTTTAAAATCAAAAGAAACCATAGGATTAAGAAACTTTACATTTTTTAATTTTAAATCTCCACGTAAAAGATCTATCCACTTAGAAGTAATTTGGGTATTAGCTACTTTTACTGAGAGATTTTTATCAAAATAAGATAAATTATTTAATACTATCTTAGGATAAGGAAAAAAGGTTAAATCAATTTTATTGTCAAACCTTATTTCTCCAGAAATTTTGTTTGAAATATTGTCAGCTATTGAGTTCTTAAAACTCTCAGGATCGAAAAAAAAAGAAAAATAAATTATTGGCAGAATTAAAATTGTTACCAAAAAAAAACTAAAATAACGAATTATCTTCATTAAATTCAATTGCTTTTAAGATATCGTGGTCTATGTGGTCCAGATAAAACAATAAACTTTTCATTTCCAGATTTGTCTCGAAAAGATAAAAAAGATGGAGTTTGATTTAAACCTCTCCATATTTCATAGACTTGGAAAGCTTGATTTTTGTGTCTTCTACCTAAGAACCAATCTTCACTTGCTACAACAACAGCAGCTACACCTCCAATGTGCTGAGTCTCAATAAAAGTTTTTAGGCCAATTGCGTCCTCAATAGATTTACTCATTTCTTCTAATCTTTCGGAAAAAATTTCAAAGGATTTCTCATAATCACTGTTTGCGGCAGAATCAAGAGGTTTAGTAACACCAAAATCTTCTTCTTTTACCCACCCATTAAGACCAGTTTTTTCATCAGTAACATTATACCAGCCGTTTTTCAGTTCAATAATTTTCATTTTATGCCCTAGTTCAAGGGGGTATATCATTGGAGAATTTGTTTCAGGATTCATGAAAAATTGTCCAATTTTTTTTTGGTTGAATATCATCTCGTTTGCATTAGTAATTGAATATAGAATAAAAAATTTAAAGAAAACAATAAAAAAAAATTTCATAATAACCCTGTATTAATTTGTTAAACACATGTTAGAAAAAAAGTTTGTTCATACTTTCAAATCTAAGAATTTCGATAATAGGTCAAAAAAATCAAAAATCAAATATATTATACTTCATTACACTGAAACAAAAAATTTGAATGATGCTATCAAACTTTTATGTTCAAAAAAAAGAAAGGTTAGTGCACACTATGTTATAGACCTAGATGGAAAAATTTATTTGTTAGTTGAGGATACTAAAAGAGCTTGGCACGCTGGTTTATCATCATGGAAAAATGAAAAATATTTAAATGAGACATCAATTGGTATAGAAATCGTAAATGAAGGAGAACAGAAAAAAAAAAAATATCCAAAAATACAGATTAAATCAGTGATACTTTTGTTAAAATACTTGAAAAACAAATTTCAAATCAAAAAAACTAATATCCTTGCTCATAGTGACATTGCGCCAACAAGAAAAATTGATCCAGGTGTTTTTTTTCCTTGGGAGGAGCTTGCCAAGAATTCCTTGTCAAATTTCTCAAAAATTAAAAGAGAAAAAAATGATTTTGATATGCTTACACCCGAAGAACTTGTTTTTTTCTTTAATTGTTTAAAAATACTCGGATTTCATGAAACAGAAGTTAATGGTTCATTTTCCAAAAATAAGTTAATTTCAAATGCGTTTCACAGACACTACTTTCCTCAGTTAATAAATAAAAAACCTAGAAGGATTAGTGTAAGACTCATAAAAAAAATTATTAATTTGACAAAAAATATTTAATTTATCTATATAAATCTACTAGATGATTGGATGGCTGCCTTTTTAAGGAGGAAAGTCCGGACTCCACGGAGTTACAATGCCGGTTAACGGCCGGCGAGGGAAACTTTAGGGAAAGTGCCGCAGAAAATAAACCGCCTTTTTGGTAAGGGTGAAAAGGTGAGGTAAGAGCTCACCGCATTAATGGTAACATTAATGGCATGGTAAACCCCATTGGGAGCAAGTCTAAAAAAGCACGTTCATTAGATTGAAAGGCGATAACTCCTCGTGTGCATGGTAAGACGCTAGAAGTAGTTGGTAACAATTACTCAAGATGAATAGCCATTACTTTTTTAAAGAACAGAATCCGGCTTATAGATCATCTAGTTTTTTTTTTTTTTTTGTAGATAATTGGAAAAAAATACCATAAAATCCCATATAATACCATATAAGTTTTTTATAGGGATTTTTATGACACTTTTTTTATCAAAAACTCTTAACAAAATCGATAATAAATCTAGAGTATCAGTACCTTCTACATTTAGATCTGCTTTAAAAAATCAAAGCTTTAAAGGGATAATTGCTTTTCCATCATATTCAGACAGATGCATTGATTCTTGTGGAATCAATAGAATGGAGTTAATTGCCCAAAATTTAGATGAGACTGAAAATTACTCAAAAGAGGAATTTGATTTAATTTCACTATGTTTTGGTGAGGCTGAAAAGCTACCATTTGATAAAGAGGGAAGAATTATATTACCAAAAAATCTTATAGAACATTCAGGTATAAAAGACGAAGCTTTGTTTGTGGGTTTAGGACCGACATTTCAAATTTGGGAACCAAAAACATTTGATCAAAATAAAATCCTCACTTTAAAAAAAGCTAAAGAAAAAAATCTTAAACCCAGACTTAAACCAATTCCCAAGGGAGTATAATAAAGGAGCGAATCATGACACTTCATTTAAAAATGCCAAATAAAATTAATAACCTTTCACCAAAAATATCCGTTATAGGAGTTGGTGGCGCTGGTGGAAATATAATAAATAGTATGATTAAAACTGAAATTAGTGGAGTGTCTTTCCTCGATGTAAATACAGACAGTCAGGCTTTAGCACACTCTCAAGCCTCCGAAACTCTGCAATTAGGTCCATCTTGCACACAAGGTTTAGGGGCTGGTGCGGATCCTGATATCGGAAGAGACTCTGCATTAGAAGTCGAAAATGAAATCAAAGATTATTTAGAAGACTCCAATATGGTTTTCATTACAGCTGGGATGGGAGGAGGAACAGGAACAGGAGCCTCACCAATAATTGCAAAAATAGCAAAAGAATTAGGTATTCTTATTGTAGGTGTAGTAACAAAACCTCTTGATTATGAGGGAAAAAGAAGAATGCAACAAGCAGTTGACGGAATCAAAGAATTGCAAAAATATGTTGATAATTTAATAATTATTCCAAACCAAAATATTTTTCATTTGGCAAAAACTGATACGACCTACACAGATGCCTTTAAATTGGCAAATAATGTTTTAATAGATGGTGTGAAAAGTATTATGGATCTGATGTTAAAACCTGGAATGATAAACCATGATTTTGCTGACGTAAAAGCAGTTATGAGTGAAACAGGAAAGGTTCACATGGGTACAGCGATTTCTGATGAAGGAGATCGAGCAATAAAAGCCACAGAAGAAGCAATTTCTAACCCACTTTTAGAATATAACTCAATGTCAGGAGCAAAAGGGGTTTTAGTAAACATTACTGGAGGTGAAGACATTACGTTACATGAAGTTGATCAGGCTATTAATCTTATTAAAGAGCAAGCTGATGAAAATGCTAATTTAATTTGGGGACTAACAAAAGATGAAAATTTTTCAGGAAAATTTAAAATATCTGTAATTTCTACTGGTATTGAGTCAGAAAGTTTCATAAAAAATCAAATACATGACATCAATGTTAAGGAGTTTAACAACTTTAAAGAAAATTTAGAAAAAAATGAGCAGAACTTGGATTTTCAAAAAATAAATATTTTAGATGAAAATTTAGAAAAAAATCAGACAAATTTTTTTGTAGATCTCAAAAATAGTTCTCAAAATGAGAAAATTAAAGAACTAGAGGAAAAAGCTCAAGAATTTAAAGAATCAAAAAAAGATAAACAATCAATTTTTTCTAAAATTTTTGGGTCTAAAGAAAAATTTTTAAATGAAAAGAGTAATTCAAATGTTTTTCATGAATCTAGAAATGTTAAATTAGGAATTTTGGAAACTGAAAAATTACAAAATGATGAATCAGAGATATTAAATCCAAAAAACAGTGAGACTTTAGATGAAAAAAATATAGAACTAAAAAAATCAGCAGATAATGAAATTTCTTTTGATCAGAAAAAAAATACTAATGAAGATTTAAATATAAATATTAAGCAAGACAATTATGAAGATGATCTACTTCAAATACCTGCTTTTTTGAGAAGACAAGCCAACTAAAAATTAATGACACCTCATGATCATATACCTGTTATGTGTGATGAAGTTATAAAGTTATTAAATCCTCAGAAAAACAAAACATACGCAGATGCAACTTTTGGTCAGGGAGGATATTCAAGAGAAATTTTGTCTAAAACAAATTGTTGCGTGGTAGGAATCGATAGAGATAAAGAAGCTATCAAATATGCAGAAATTATAAAAAAAAAATTTAAATCTAAATTTTTTTTTAAAAATGAGAGATTTAGCAATATAAAAAATATTTTCAAAAATAACAAAGTAGATGGAATAACATTTGATTTAGGAATGTCAAATACACAACTTTCTTCGAAAACACGAGGATTTTCTTTTTCTAATAATGGATCATTAGATATGAGAATGGGAATGCAAAAAGATGATGAACTTACTGCTAAAAAGATAATCAATGGTTATTCTGAAAAGCAACTTTTTTATATTTTTAGAAAATATGGTGAAGAAAGAAATTCTCAAAAAATCTCTAAAGCCATTGTAAGTGCTAGAAAAAATAAGACTATAACATCAACTTATGAATTATCCAGAATAATTAGCAATGTAAATAAGTTTAGGAATCAAAAAAAAAATCCATCTACAAAAATTTTTCAAGCACTTAGAATATTTATTAATGAAGAACTTTTGGAACTTGAGAGTGCTTTAAAGAGTTGTTTAAAAATTTTAAATAAAAAGTCTAAGATTATAGTTGTATCGTTTCATTCTTTAGAAGATAGAATAGTAAAAAATTTTTTTAGAGAAAATAGTGGTTATTCAGCGAACAATTACAAACATCTTCCAAATTTAGAACGTACGAGCTTCAAACCTTTTTTAAAACTTATAACAAAAAAAGCGATTAAACCTAGCATTGAAGAAATCAGACAGAACCCTAGAGCTAGATCAGCTAAATTAAGAGCTGCAGAGGTATTATGATTGTTAAAAACCTAATTATTTTATTTACAGTTTTTTTTTGTACTTCTTATATAAATTATAAGGTCCTATTGGTCGAAAATAAAATCTTTGAATCCAACAAATATAAAATTGAGGTCGAAGAATCATTGCAGCTGATTGAAATCAATTGGACTTATTTAACAAAACCTGAAAATTTAAAGAAATTGAATACTGAAGTATACGAACTAGAACCAATTGTTTTTGAGGATGTTTTTAACTTAGAAATTTATGGACGAAAGAAATAACAATTTAATATTTGACAATATTTCACCTAAAAAAATTTTTAGCGGAAATAATAAATCTATCTTATTTTTAGATCAAGGTGGAATAATTGAGTCTAGAAAAATAAATGTTGCTTTGCAAAAAGGTAAAAATAAATTTTTTGTGATTTTTTTTATTTTATTGTCCTCTTTCTTTTTTATAACATTAACTTTATTTAAACTTTCGGTTACTAGTGACAAAATAAATATTTCTAAAAGTAGCCTTGAGGTTGCAAGAGGAAAGATAGTTGATAGAAATGATAAAATTATTTCTGCTTCTATACCCACGCTGGATTTATATATTGACGGAAGAAAAATAATAAATAAAAAAAAGACGATTGAGAGTTTGAAAAAAATTTTTATTAAAAAAAAAGATAATTTTTTTACAGATATTATCAAAAATAAAAAATATAAACTTGTCTCGAAACATTTGAGTGAAACTGAAGAAAACGAAGTAAGAAAACTAGGAGAACCTGGTTTAGTATTTCATGATTCTAGCAGAAGAATTTATCCTCAAGATAATTTATTTTCTAATGTAACTGGATTTATATCAAAATTCGGAGTTGCTCAGAGTAAACTTGAAAAATTTTATGATAAAGAACTAAACAAAGGCTTAGATATAAAATTAACACTGGATCTTAAGATTCAAAATATTATTTATCAACAACTTACAGAAAGCGAAAATTACTTTTCATCAAAAGGATCACTGGGATTGTTAATAGATGTAACTAATGGGGAAATTATTTCAATGGTTTCAAAACCAGATTACAACCCTAATCATCCAATCACAATAAAACCTTACTCTGAAAATAATCTAATTACTGAAGCCAGATTTGAAATGGGTTCGATTTTAAAAATATATAATGCTGCTATGGCTTTAGAAAATAACTCTACAGCAGAGAATAAATTATTTGATGTCTCAAGAGATTATGAATTAACTAAAACCTACATAGTAAAAGACTCCACAAAATTTCTAGAGCCAATAAATTTTGAAAAAATTTTTACTCATTCTTCAAACATCGGAAGTATCAAAGTATACGATACTTTTGGAAAAAAGACACAAAAAAACTTTTTTAAAAAAATTGGTCTCAATGGGCATACAAGAATTAAGGGCTTGTCAACTATTGATAATAACCTTCCTAGTGATGAACAATGGAATGAAGTCATATCAAGAAGTATCAGTTTTGGATATGGTTTATCAATCACACCTCTTAGCTTAGTAACAACATTTTCTTCACTAGTAAATGGTGGATACAAAATAGAACCAAAAATAATTGATAATCTTGAAATCGATAAAGAAAGAATAATTTCAAGACAAACTTCACAAAAAATTAGTCATCTATTAAAAAAAGTTGTTGAAGAAGGCACAGGAAAGCATGCAAAAGTAAAAAATTTAGGTATTGGAGGAAAAACTGGTACAGCAAAAAAATTTAATAAAATAGGTGGGTATTATGAAGATAAAGTAATAACTTCATTTTTAGGTGTATTCCCTATTAACAAACCTAAATATTTGTTATTAGTCTTATTCGATGAACCTATAAAAGGACTTAATAGCTTGACCCCATATGGATCAAATACTGCAGCACCAATTTTTGCTAAAATCGTAAATCAAATTGCACCGATATTAAACTTAAAAAAAGAGTAAAATTAATGGCAACAATTTTATATTTACAAATCAAACTAATCAATGAAACTATTTAAACTGTTAAATAAATGTAAAGTAAAATTTAGTATATTGAATAAGAACAATATTGATATAAAAGGTATATCTACATCCTCTAATCAAATAAAAAGTAATTATATCTTTGGCGCTATAAAAGGAACAAAATTTAATGGAGAAGATTTCATTGATTCATTAATAAAATTTAAAGAAATTGTTATCGTTGTAAAAACATTATCGAAGAAAGTAAAAGAAATTAAAAATAATTTTATTGTTATAATTTGTAAAGAAGTCGATATTCTTATTGCTGAGATTGCAAGTATTTTATACAAAAGTAATATTAAAGAAATGATTGCAGTCACTGGTACCAATGGAAAGACAAGCGTGGCAAGCTACACTAAACAGATTTGGGAAAGTAAAAGTATTAAATGTGCTAGTATTGGAACTTTAGGCTTTCAATATAACAAATATTTCCATGAGTCTTTTTTAACTACCCCTTTACCTGAAATTTTACATAAGAAACTTTTACTATTTAGCAAGGAGAGGTGCGAGCATGTTATCATTGAGGCTTCAAGCATCGGCATTCATAAAAAAAGATTACATCCTATAAAGTTTCAAAAAATTTGTTTTACAAATTTTTCAAGAGACCATTTGGATTATCATAAAAATTTTAAGAATTACTTAAATGCAAAGCTAGACCTTGTACGAAATCACACCAACAACAATTCAATAGCTGTTATAAATTCTGATAATAAATATTCTCGATACTTCTATGCAATATGTAAAAAACAAAAAGTAAAAATTTTAGATTTTGGAAAGAAAGCATCATTCTTAAAAATAAAAAAAATTTTAAAAGAAGAAAAAAAATTTCAAGTAAAATTATTTTTTAAAAATCGATTATTTACAATAGAATTAAGATGTTTAAGTGAGTTTCAAATTTATAATCAAATAAGCGCACTAATTCTAGTATATGGTGAGAGGCTTAAATTAGAGAACTTTGATATTCTAAAGGTGCTAAATGATCCTAAAGGAAGACTTGAAAAAGTTTATGATAAAGAATATAAAATTTTCATTGATTACGCTCACACCCCAGATGCATTGAGAAATGTGCTGAAGTCCTTGAAAAATAATATACCAAAAAAGATCATAACACTGATAGGTTGTGGAGGGGACAGAGATAAAGGTAAAAGACATTTACTTACAAAACAAGCAGTTAAATTTTCAGATTTAGTTATTCTTGCTGATGATAATCCAAGAAATGAAGACCCATCCAAAATCAGGCTAGACATGATTAAAGGTTTAAAACACGAGGAAATTAAGAAAGTTTTCAATATTGGGGATAGAAAAAAAGCAATAACCAAAGGTGTAAAATTATTAAAAAAAGGTGATGTTTTTTTAATTGCAGGAAAAGGTCATGAAAATTATCAAATTTTCAAAAATAAAAAAGTATTCTTTAGCGATCATAAAACAGTTTTGAGGATTGTAAAATGAGTCTTTGGAACGTGGAAGATATTAATAAAATTTCGGAAAAAAAAATTAATAAAGATATAATAATTGCTGATGTATCTATTAATACAAGAGATTTGAAAAAAAATTCTCTTTTTTTTGCAATAAAAGGTGAAAGATTTGACGGCCATGATTTCGTAATTGATGCATTTAAAAAAGGGGCTGCAGCTGCAGTAGTAGAAAAACAAAAACTAGATTTATTCAAGGACTCATTTTTTTCTGATAAAACACTTTTCATTGTAAATGACTCCTTAAGTTCTCTTCAAAAACTTGCATATCTTTCAAGAAGAAGAGCTAAAAGTTTAAAAATGATTTGTGTAACTGGAAGTAGTGGAAAAACATCGGTAAAAAATTGGTTATCAAAAATTCTATTGAATAAAAAAGTTCATTTCACAGAAGGTAATTTTAATAATCATATTGGTTTGCCCTTAACCCTAGCAAAAATGAAAAAAAATTCAAAGTTTTGTATTTTGGAAGTTGGAATGAATAAACCCAATGAAATTAAAAAATTAACAAAAATAGCAAAACCTAATTTTTCTATAATAACTAATGTTGGTCCAGCGCATATTGGCAACTTTAAATCCATAAAGGATATTGCTAGAGAAAAATCTGAAATTTTTTCTAAGGATTGTTTTGCAATTTATCCACAAGAATCAGATTATTATAACATAATCAATGAAACTGCTAAAAAAAAAGCAAGTGAAACGTTTACTTATGGATATTCTGATCTTTCAGATTTTCAGATTACAAAAATCAAACCACTTGACCACTTAAAAAAAATTGTCTCTTTCAGATTAATAAATGAAAAAGTAGACCTCGAACTCGAATATTATGGTAAACACTGGCTTGATAATATTCTAATTATTTTAGCAGTCTCAAAACTTCTTAAAATTAATATTAAAGAAGTAAAAAAAACTTTATTAAATCTTAAACCTAATGAGGGAAGAGGATCAATTCATAAATTAATGTTTAAAAGTAAAAAAATTACATTATTTGACGACTCATACAATTCTAACCCTATATCTCTAAAGGCGTCTCTAGAAACTATAAAAATTCTTCCAACAAAAAAAATGAGAAAAATTTGTGTGATTGGAGATATGCTAGAACTAGGTAAAGATTCAGATTATTATCATAAAGAAGTAGTGAGTTTAATTGAGGAGTCTAGAGTAAATATTGTTTTCACAATAGGTAATTACTCAAAAATTATTTATAAAAATTTACCTAAATCAATAGAATCTTTTCACTTTGATGACTTAGATATGCTATATAATAAAATTAAAGATATCTTAAAAGATAATGATTTTATAATGATCAAAGGATCTAATTCAATGAATCTAAACTCAATATGTAACAAACTTAAAATCAGTTAATAAAAATATGTTTTATTATTACTTAGTACCGCTTAGTGAAAATTTCAGTTTTCTTAACTTATTTAACTATATTACTTTTAGGGCTGGAGGAGCATTATTCACATCTTTAATTATAAGCTTTATATTAGGTCCGCATCTCATCAACTACTTGAAAAAGATTCAAAAATCTGGACAACCAATAAGAAAGGACGGACCGAAGTCTCACATAATAAAGAAAGTTGGTACGCCAACGATGGGTGGAACTTTAATTCTTTTCTCGTTAATTTCTTCAGTAATACTTTGGAGTAATTTAGTTAATAAATTAGTTTGGCTTGTTTTGTTTGTTATAATTTCATTTGGAGTAATTGGTGCTATTGATGACTTCAAAAAAATTAAAAATAAGTCATCAGAGGGTACGAGTGGAAAAATAAGGTTGATTTTTGAATTTACTGTTGCTGTAATTTTTCTTTATTTCTTAAATCTTTTTTCTGTGGAAGAAATTAGAAATCACATTTCAATTCCATACACAAAAGGAATAACAATTGATTTAAATTATTGGTACATTCCTTTTGGAGCTTTTGTTGTTGTTGGTACTGCAAATGCTATAAATTTGACAGATGGACTTGATGGACTAGCAATTGGTCCAATAATGATTACAGCATTATCATTTGCTCTTATTGCTTACTTTACGGGGAATTATATCTTCTCTGAATACTTAAAACTTCCCTTCATATCTGGAACAGGTGAATTAGCAATTATTTGCGCAGCTTTAATTGGTTCTGGTTTAGGTTTTTTATGGTATAATGCTCCTCCTGCGATGGTTTTTATGGGTGATACAGGGTCATTATCTGTTGGAAGTGCGATTGGAGCAATTGCAGTTGCAACGAAACATGAGATTGTATTAGCTATTATTGGAGGATTATTCGTCCTTGAAACAGTTTCCGTGATAATACAGGTAACCTCATTCAAGTTAACAGGAAAAAGAATATTTAAAATGGCCCCTCTTCACCATCATTTTGAACAAAAAGGTTGGTCAGAGTCCACTATCGTTATTAGATTTTGGATAATATCTATTGTTTTGGCATTGATAGGTCTAGCAAGCCTAAAATTAAGATGATTTTTAATTTCGCTTTCTCAAAAAAAAAAATTGTCATAGTTGGTCTTGGTATATCAGGAATGACTCTAGCAAAAAAACTTTTTACTTATAATATGGATGTTACGGTCTGGGACGATAATCCTAAAATTCGAGAAATAGCATTGAAAAATGGATTAAGACTAAAGAAAATACAAAAGATAAAGTTTTCTGAAATAGATTTTCTTGTCTTAAGTCCTGGCATACAACATATTGGACCTAATGCTCACATTGCTGCAAAAAATGCAAAAAAAAATAATTGTAAAGTCATCTCAGATTTGGAATTACTTTATTATTTAAAAAAAAAAACCCCCCCAATAATCGGTGTTACAGGAACCAATGGAAAATCTACAACAGTATCATTATTAGAACATATTTTACAAAATAATGGTATTAAAGCTGAAGCTTGTGGAAATATTGGCAAATCATTTCTCAGCATTAAAAATCTTCATAAAAAAATATTAATAGTGGAGGCCTCTTCTTATCAGCTTGAGCGATTGCATAAATTAAAATTTGATATTTCTGTACTACTTAATATTCAAAAAGATCATATTGAAAGACACTTCAAAATGTCAAATTACATCAATGCTAAAAAACAAATTTTTAAAAACAAAACTTTACATGATTATGCTATCATATCTAACGATGATGAATATTGTGAAAAAATTAGGAAAGAATTGATTAATGAAAAAAAAACTAACGTCATTTCATTTTCAACAAACTCCTCATCTAAATTTAATATTAGGGTAGAAAATCATAAAGACTTTTTACTAATAATAGAAGATTCTTGTAAAACAAAAATAAAAATTATTAAAAAAAAATTAAACATATCACTAGGAAAAAAAAATTTTCAGAATGTTATCTCTGCGTATTGTGTCAGTAAACTTTTAAAAATAAGAACGTCCTCTTTCAAAAACTCATTATATTGTTTTAAAGGATTACCACACAGAATTGAAAAATTTTGTTCTTTCAATAATGTTGTTTTTTACAATGATAGTAAGGCCACTAATATTTCTTCGACTATATTTGCACTAAATAGTTTAAAAAATATTTATTTACTTATTGGAGGTGAGAGTAAAAAGGGAAATTTTAGCGATTTAAATAAAAATTTCAAAAATGTTGTTAAAACTTTTACTTTTGGAAAATCAAATCAACTTCTCAAAATAAAAATTAAACAAAAAAATGTATTTGCATTCAAAAATCTTAAAGATTCTGTAGAATTTGCATTTAAAGAAGCATTATTAGACAAAAGACAAATCAATTTTTTGTTGTCACCAGCTTGTGCATCATTTGATGAATTTGAAAACTTTGAAAAAAGGGGCAGTTTTTTTAAAAAGAAAATACAAGAATTAATTTTTAAAACACAAAAATGAATATTATGCGTGAAATTAAAAATTGGTGGTGGTCAATCGATAAATGGATACTTTTTTCTTCCATACTTTTATTATTATTTGGATTAATGTTAACTTTGAGTGGGTCCAGTAAAATTGAATATAAGTATGATTATCCTACTGGATATTTATTTAATAAACAAATTATTTTTGTTGTCGTATCCTTACTAGTAATTTTAATAAGTTCTATGTTATCAGTGAAAAATTTAATTTTTTTTTCAATTTCAACTTTCTTTATTTTCATAATTTTGTCTTTTTTACCTATATTTCAAGAAGAAATTAAAGGTGCAAGCAGGTGGATCAAATTTTTTAATTTTTCTATTCAACCATCAGAGTTTCTAAAACCAACATTTATTATTATGAGCGCGCTACTACTTAGTAGGTATAAAAAGAAAGCTGATAATTCTTTTTTTTTAAACTTTTTATTATTTTCATTATTGGGATTTGTACTTTTTTTACAGCCAGACTTTGGAATGTTTGTCTTATTTTTTTTAACATGGTTTGTTCAACTTATACTAGTAGGTTTACCATTTAAGTTCATGTCTTTAATAATTTTATTTGGTTCATCGATATTTATTATTTCATTTTTAACACATGAACACATAAGATTTAGAATATTAAATTATTTCAACTCAGATATTGGTGATAATTATCAAGTAAATAAAGCTATTGAATCATTTTCTAATGGTGGCTTTTTTGGAACGGGTTTAGGTGGTGGTTTCTTCTCAAAAAGTCTTCCAGATGTTCACTCAGATTTCATTTTTGCTCTTGCAGGAGAAGAATTGGGTTTTGTTTTCTTATGCTTTATAATATTCTTATACATAATTTTATTTTACAGGGTTGTAAGTTCGATGGTAAATGAAAAGAATTTATTTGTTTTTTTATCTGCGTCAAGTCTGATTCTGATCTTAATCTTTCAGTGTCTAATTAATATATCCTCTGCTCTAAACTTAATACCTACGAAAGGAATGACACTTCCATTTTTGTCATATGGAGGTTCCTCTCTGTTATCATGTTCATTAATTATCGGTTTTTTATTAGCATTAACAAAAAAAAATTAAATAATGGAAAATAAGAAAAAAATCATTTTAGTTGCTGGAGGGACTGGCGGTCATGTTTTTCCTGCTTTAGCTTTAGCGCAATTTCTCGAGGAAAAAAAGGCTAGTCATTATTTTCTGACTGATCATAGATGTAAAATAATTATGGATAAATATAAAGTTAATTATAAATTAGTTTGTTGTTCTCAAATTAAGAAAAATATTTTTCTCTTACCCATTGTGTTTTCAAAAATTTTATTTGGATTTATTCAATCTTTATTTTTTTTTCTCAATTCAAAGCCGAAATATGTCATTGGTTTTGGAGGCTACACTTGTTTACCACCCTTATTAGCAGCTAAAATATTAAAAATACCGATATTCGTTCACGAACAAAATGCAGTAATGGGGCAAGCGAATAGATTTTTTTCAAGATTCTCAAAAAAAGTTTTTCTTGGTTATAAATTTACAGCTAATTCAACTAAAAACTCACATTTTGTTGGAATTCCAATTAGAAAAGAATTCCTTGAACTTAAAAAAAAAAAATTAATAGATGAAGATATTAATGTTTTAGTTCTTGGTGGGAGTCAAGGAGCTAGCATGTTTTTTGAGTTTTTACCAAAAGTTTTATCATCAATTAGAAAAAGAGATTTGAAAAGGTTGATTTTAATTCAACAGGCAAAAAAAGATCAAATAAAAATTCTTGAAAATATATACTCAAACTATGAATTAAAATTTACTATAAAAAGTTTCTTTGATAATATTTCAGAGATAATGAACGAATCTGACATTATTATAACAAGATGTGGAGCGTCGACTCTAGCTGAAATTGATTTTTTAAAAAAGCCTTCTATTTTATTTCCATTACCCTCAGCAAAAGATAATCATCAATTAAAGAATGCTGATGCTTTTGCAAAATCAAATAAATGTCTAATCATCGAGGAAAACCAAATTTCTAATAAAAACACCATTTCAATTATAAGAAATTCAATATTTGATTGCCAAAATAATAAAATTAATTGTGGAAGTCAAAACCCTTTAACAGTTAACAAAAAAATTTTTAACATTCTTAACTCTGAGAAACAGTGAATATTTTAGCAAAAAAAAAAAAAATTTATTTTATAGGCATTGGGGGAATTGGAATGAGTGGCATAGCAGAAATTCTTCATGAAATGAAATTTTCTATATCTGGAAGTGATTTAAATGAAAATCATAATACGAAAAGACTAAGTGGTGTGGGGATAAAAATAAATTTGGGTCATTTTAAGGAAAATATTAAAAATAAAGATATAATCGTTTATTCATCAGCAATAAAAATGAATAATCCTGAGATAGTTGAAGCAGAAAAACTTAATATCCCAATACTACCTCGGGCTAAAATGCTAGCAGAAATACTTTTTTTAAAATCTTCTATAACCGTTTCTGGTTCGCACGGCAAAACTACGACTACTTCATTAATTGCCTGTATCCTTGAAGAGGCTAAATTTGACCCTACAGTCATAAATGGGGGAATAATAAATACCTATAACACTAATGCAAAACTTGGGCATGGTAATTGGATTGTAGCTGAGGCTGATGAATCTGATGGGTCATTTAAATTATTACCATCAACTATTTGTTTAATCAATAATATTGATCCTGAACATTTGGATTATTATAAAACCTTTAAAAACCTTAAAAGTGCATTTGTCAAATTTGCAAGTAAAGTGCCATTTTATGGGTTTATATCAATGTGTATTGACCACAAGAGTGTAAGAGATTTGAAAAAATCATTCAAAAATAAAAAAGTAATTACTTATGGTATTTCAAAAAACGCTAATTTTTCTTTAAGAAGCAGAAAAATTATTGAACAGAATGGATTTTTTTATAATAAATTTGACGTTGTAATAAATGGAAATGATCAAATTAAAGATGTTTTAATTCCAATTTTAGGTAATCATAATTTGCAAAATACACTTGGTGCGATAAGTGTTACAAGAAGCATAGGAATTAAAAAAAATATAATAAAAAAAGCATTAAAAAATTTTAAAGGGGTTAAAAGAAGGTTTACTCTTGTTGGTCAGGTTGATGGTATTAAAATATTTGATGATTATGCTCATCATCCTGAAGAGATCAAAGCAACACTATCAGCTTTAAAAGAAATATCAAAAAAAAAAATTGTTGTAGTTTATGAGCCACACAGATTTTCAAGACTAAAGTCTTTATTTACTGATTTTCAAAATTGTTTTGCAAATTCTACATATTTATTCATTTTACCTGTATTTTCAGCTGGTGAAAAAACTAACAAATTTTTTGATAGTGAAAAATTAGTTAAACAACTAAGAATTAAAAAAAAACATACATTTTATGTATCTAATAATAATGATTTATTCCTAGAGCTAAGTCACTTATTGAAACCAAACGATAATCTAATATTTTTGGGCGCTGGTCCAATCACAAAAATTGCCAATTCATTTCCAACTTATTTTAAAAATAAAAAAAATGAAGTATTTGATTAAAATATTTACCTTGATAACAAGTTTTATTAAATCGATTAAAATAAATTATCCCGTTGCAAAAAATACTTGGTTTGGTTCTGGAGGTAAAACTAGCATTTTTTTTGAAGCTCAGAGCATTATATCACTAAAATTTTTTCTAAGTTTATTACCAATAAATATACCAATATTTACGATTGGTATGGGCTCAAATATTCTAATTAGAGATGGCGGAATTAGGGGGGTTACTATAAAATTAAAGGGTAATTTTAACAAAATTATTATTGATAAATCAAATAAGATTTTGAAGGTTGGAAGTGGAGTTAAAAATATAGATTTGGCAAAGTTTTGTGAAGTTAACGACATTGGAGGGTT
>CABZFH010000004.1 GCA_902524895.1 uncultured Alphaproteobacteria bacterium
TTTAAACGCAAAAGATGATTTAGTTGTAAATCCAATAATTTCTGCACCTTCAATTCTAAGCGAAGAAGATAAAACTGATAATGATAACATTGTCATTGCAATCAAAAAATTATCCATTGAAATTATTAAGAGCGGCTTTGATGAAAATGTTGTTAATGATGAAATAAGAAAGAAAATAAAACAATTTTTTAAAAAAAATTTTGGAATTAAACCAATAACTGAAGTAAAATTAATAAGGATATAATAATGATTAAAAAGTTTAACCACGTAGCAATAGCAGTCAAAGATCTAGCTAGAGCAAAAAAAATATATAAAGAAATTCTTGGAGGAGATGTTTCTGAGGTTTCACATTATAAAAATCACGGAGTTAGTGTTTGCTTTGTCAATTTGGGAAATACAAAAATTGAATTGATGCAACCATTTGGTTCAGATTCTCCAATTGAAAAATTCTTACTTAAAAATAACTCTGGAGGAATTCATCACATTTGTCTAGAGGTAGATGATATTTTTAAAACCCGTGATCATTTACTCAAAAATAATATATCAATCATTGGAGACAAGGAACCAAAGATAGGTGCTCATAATAAACCAGTTTTGTTCTTACATCCAAAAGACTTTTTTGGAACATTAATAGAATTAGAACAGGAATAATAGTTGTCGACATCAAATGCAATAGTTCTCTATTTAGTTATCTGGTGGGTCTCTTTGTTTTTGTTTTTACCATTAAACATTAAAAGTCAAAAAAATGTAAAAAAAGGAAATGATCCAGGGGCGCCTGAAAAACCTGAAATCAGAAAAAAGTTTTTAACAACAACAATATTTTCTATTTTTGTTTGGATAGTAATTTTTGTTATTATGAAATATTAATATTATGAAGTTAACGAATTTTTTTTTACCGACAAAAAAAGAAGTTCCCTCAGAAGCAAAAATAGTTTCACATAGACTTATGCTAAGGGCTGGATTGATAAGAATGGAAACATCTGGAATTTATTCTTGGCTTCCGCTTGGGTATAAAGTTCTTGAAAAAATAAGACATATTATAGAGTTCCAGCATCTTCAAAAAAATATTAATCAAATGCTAATGCCTACAATCCAGAGTTCAGATATTTGGATCCAAAGCAGAAGATATGATAGTTATGGTGAAGAAATGTTACGAATCACTGATAGAAATCAAAAAAAATTGCTTTATGGTCCTACAAACGAAGAAATGATCACAGTTTTAGGGAAAGATTATATTCAAAGTTATAAAGAATTACCATTATATTTGTACCATATACAGAATAAGTTCAGAGATGAGATTAGACCTAGATTTGGCGTAATGAGGGCCAGAGAATTTCTTATGAAAGATGCTTATAGTTTTGATATTGACAAAAAGAGTGCAGAAAAAACATATGAATTATTTTTTAACCTTTATTTGAATATTTTTAATAAAATGGGATTAAATATAATTCCTGTGAGAGCTTTAAGTGGAGAAATAGGTGGTGATTTATCTCATGAATTTCATTGTTTGTGTGAAACAGGTGAATCTGAAATTGTAGTTGATACTAATATTTTGGAACCTCAAAAGAGTGAATCCTTTTCTACTTTCTCAAATTATTACAGCTCAACAATTGAATATTTTGAAAAATCAGGTATCGAAAATTCAAAGTTAAAAGTAAAAAAAAGTATTGAACTTGGTCATATTTTTTTATTTGGAGATAAGTATTCAAGTTCATTTGATTTTAAAATTAATTCTCCAAGCGGATTAATTTTTCCATATATGGGATCTTATGGTATTGGTTTGTCGAGAATTCCTGCAGCTTGTATTGAAATTAATCATGATGAAAAAGGTATAATTTGGCCACAACAGATATCTCCTTTTGATCTAATTATTATAAATTTAAGAGTAAAAAGTGAGTTATGTGTTAACTTTTGTAATGAAATGTATGATGTATGTAAAAATCAAAATATAGATATATTATTTGATGATAGAGATGAAAGAATTGGTGTAAAATTTAGTGAAGCAGATTTAATTGGAATCCCATTCCAATTATTGATTGGCAAGAGATTTGAAGAAGATAGTGTTATTGAGTTGAAAAATAGAAAAACTGGTGATGTCCTTGAAATTACTGAAAAAGAATTCCTTGAGAATTACTTAAAAAAAATTAGGCAATGATTACTTTTTTTGACTTCTGGGTATCAAAACGTTATTTGTTTCCAAAAACAAAAGATAGTTTCTTTTCATTAATTACAATTTTGTCATTTCTAGGAATATCACTTGGAGTTGCAACATTAATTATTGTCATGTCAGTAATGAATGGTTTTAGAGAGGAATTGACAAACAAAGTTTTAGGAATTAATGGTCACATAAAAATTCAATTATACAATTCTTCCAAAATTACAAAATATGAAAGTATAATTAACTCATTAAATAATTTTTCGAATGAGCTCGATGCTCAACCAGTAATCATAACTCAATCTTTGCTGAGTACTAAAAATTTTTCGTCAGGTGTGATTCTAAAGGGCTTAAAAACCAAAGATATCTCTAATAGAAAACTTCTTAAGCAAAAAATCTCTGATGAAAGTTTTAAGAAATTTGATAATAATGAAGGTGTTTTAGTTGGAAAAAAACTTTTCCAAAGGCTTAGTGGTGAAAATAAAAAGTACATTAAGTTAATATCATCAAAACAAATTGAAACCCCTTTTGGACGAATCCTCAACTCTCAGGATTTTAAAATTATAGGAACATTTGAGACAGGAATGTATGATTACGATTTAAACCTTATAATTTTACCTTTAAATTTACTTCAAAAATTTCTTAATGAAGAAACCTCAGTTCATTCAATTGAAGTTTTTATGAATGACTTTGGTAATATTGAAAAAACTATTGAAGATCTTCATACTATCCTACCAGATTATTTTTCTATAGTTGACTGGAGACGACTAAATCCCACTCTTTTTAACGCAATTGCAGTTGAGCGAAATGTTATGTTTATAATTTTATTACTTATAATTGTTGTTGCTGCTTTTAACTTAATCTCTTCACTGATTATGCTTGTTAATAACAAAAAAAAAGATATAGGTATTTTGAGAACACTTGGAGTATCAAAAACACAATTGTTAAAAATTTTTATATTGAATGGTTTTTTTATTGGATTTATTGGAACTGTGTTAGGCTTGATTTTAGGGATATTATTTTGTCAGAATATAAATCAAATAAAAGATTTTTTTGAATTATTTATGGACTCAGACCTATTTTCTGAAGAAATATATTTTTTTTCACAGTTGCCTATAATTATTGATTTTAAAGAAATAATTTTAATAGTTATAATAAGTTTACTTTTATCATTCGTGGCTACTATATATCCGGCTTACAAAGCATCAAAAGTTGAACCAATTCATTTAATTAAATGGGAATAAACTTGCTTGAATTAATTGGGATTACTCACAACTATAAACAAGGTATCGAAGTAATAGATGTTCTTGATAATATTTCTTGTAAATTTCATGGATGTTCAAATGTTGGATTAATTGGTCCATCTGGTTCTGGTAAAAGTACACTTTTGCATTTACTTGGATTGCTCGAAAAACCCAAACATGGGAAAATATTCTTTAATGGTATTAATGTTACTGACTTTACATTAGAACAAAAATCTATTTTTAGGAAAAAACATATTGGATTTATGTTTCAAAATAATCAGTTATTAGAAGATTTTACTTCTCAAGAGAATGTTGCATTGCCATTGATATTAAATGGATATTCTTATAATCAATCAATGAAACTAGCAAGTGATGCTTTGCAAGGCTTAGGACTAAAAGATAGATTGAAGCTAAAACCCTCACTGTTATCCGGAGGTGAACAACAAAGAGTAGCTATTATGAGAGCAATGATAAAAAAACCTAAAATTTTGCTGTCTGATGAGCCAACTGGAAGTTTGGATAATAAAAATTCGATTGTAATATTTGAATATTTGAACAATCTTTCAAAAGTCAATAATACCTTATGTATAACAGCAACACATAACCTTAATTTAATAAAATATTTTGATATCTGCTATGAGTTTAAAAATGGAAAACTTATCCAAAAAAGTTAAACAATTTATCCATCTAAGGAATTATACTCAATATTCATTATCTGATGGAGCCCTAAGAATCAGTGATTTAATAAACTTCTGTAAATCTAACAATAGTCCTGCAATAAGTATTTCTGATAAAAGTAATCTTTTTGGATGTATGGAATTTTCGCTTAATTGTGTAAAAAATGGTGTACAACCAATAATTTCTTGTAGCATTAGTGTAATGATTGAAGATTTTGCTCAAGGAGAAATATTGTTAATAATCTCTGACGAAATTGGATATAAAAGCTTATCAAAGATTCTTACTGAGTCTTACTTAAATAGCAAAAATAATTTTCAACCAGTAGTTCATATTAACCAATTAAAAAAAAATAAATCTGGATTAATTTGCTTATCAGGAGGAACAGAGGGTTTATTGAAAAAAAATTTCGAAATTTATGGAATAGAAAAAAGTCAATTAATTATCAAAAAATTGCAATGTATATATGAAAACAATTTCTTTCTTGAGATACAAAGATTAAAAAAACTGGAAATAAATTCTTATATAAATTTTTTAATTGAAAGTTCTTTGAACAAATCAATTCCATTGGTTGCAACAAATGAAAACTATTTTTTTAGTTCAGATTTTTATGAATCTTTGGATGTTTTATCATGTATTTCAAAACAAACCTATTTTGATTATGATCAACGAAAAAAACTATCAGAGGAATTTTTTTTGAAAAATACAGAAAAAATGTATGAATTATTTTCTGATATTCCAGTTGCACTTACTAATACTTTAAAAATTGCCAAAAAATGTCATTTTCTCTTAAAAGAAAAGTTACCTAGACTTCCGAAAATAGACTCAAAAATTATTGAAAAAGACTTACTTATAGAAAAGGCTATTGAGGGGTTAAATCAAAAATTAAAACTTAAAAAAATCTTTAATGAAACAAAAAATGAATATATTAAAAGACTAGATTTTGAGTTAAAAATCATTACAGAAATGGGTTACGCAGGTTATTTTTTAATCGTAGCAGATTTTATTCAATGGGCAAAAAAAAACAATATTCCTGTTGGTCCCGGCAGAGGCTCAGGAGCAGGATCTTTAGTGGCGTGGGCATTGACCATAACTGATCTAGACCCAATAAAGTTTGGCCTTTTATTTGAAAGATTTCTAAATCCCGAAAGAGTTTCAATGCCTGATTTTGATATTGATTTTTGTATGGAAAGAAGAGATGAAGTGATAAAATATGTTCAAAAAAAATACGGACAAGATAAGGTTGCTCAAATAATAACATTTGGATCATTTCAGGCGAGAGCCGCTCTTAGAGATGTTGGTAGAGTGCTACAAATCCCATATGAACAAGTTGACCAAATTTGTAAGTTAATTCCTTTCAATCCAGCAAAACCAATTAGTCTAAAGGAAGCAGTAGAAAGTGAAAAAAAAATAAAAAATTTAATTGAACAAGATTTAAATTTAAAAAAGCTCTTTGAAATTTCGGAAAAAATTGAAGGTTTATTAAGACATGCTTCAACTCATGCAGCTGGGGTTGTTATATCAGAAAAAGCATTAGATGAAACTTTACCTTTGTACAGAGATCCAAGATCAAATTTTCCAGTAACGCAATTTTCTATGAAATATGTAGAGAAAGTTGGACTTGTAAAATTTGATTTTTTAGGATTAAAAACACTTACAGTTTTGAAAAGAACATGTGAGCTGTTAGCCCAAAAAAAAATATATATTGATTTAGAAAATATCTCTTTAGATGATCAGAAAACTTATGATCTAATTAAATCTGGTCAAACAATTGGTATTTTTCAATTCGACGGAACTGGAATGAGAGACACTATCACTAAAATAAAACCCGATAGATTTGAAGATCTAATCGCGATTGTTTCACTTTATAGACCTGGTCCAATGGATAACATTCCTTTATACGTAAAGAGAAAAAACTCAAAAGAACAAATAAATTATATTCATCCAGATCTTTGCGCTATTCTTGACGAGACTTATGGCATCATGGTTTATCAAGAACAAGTAATGCAAATAGCAAAACAATTAGCAGGATTTAGTCTTGCGAAAGCAGATCTTTTAAGAAGAGCTATGGGAAAAAAAATTAAAAGTGAAATGGATGCTCAAAAAAATAATTTTATCTGTGGGTGTCAGAAAAATGATATTGATGAAGTAAAAGCAGAACAGTTATTTAACGAGATTGAAAAATTTGCTGGATATGGATTTAATAAAAGCCATGCTGCCGCATATTCACTTGTTTCTTATCAAACAGCTTACTTAAAGGCTCATTTTCCATTAGAATTTTTATGTGCGTCAATGGAATACGAGATTAATAATCCTGAAAAATTAAGTATTTTTTGCAAAGAAGTTAAAAGAATTGGATTTAAAATATTCAAACCTGACATTAATTATTCTTTTGAAAACTTTAAAGTTATTTATGATGATTTTGCAAACCCTACTGCTCTCAGATATGGTTTAGGAGCAATTAAAAATGTAGGTGAGAATTCTATCAAAATTTTAGTAAATGAACGTGAGAAAAACGGGAAGTTTTCTTCATTGGTAGATCTTTTAAAAAGAATTGATAATTCTGTATTAAATAAAAGGCAGCTCGAAAATCTTATATTTTCAGGAGCGTTTGTTTCAATCGAAAGAAATCAGAAATATTTATGCGAAAACTTAGAAAAAATTTTGAAATTCAATTCAAATCATCACAAAACTACAAATAAAATGCAAGAAAATTTGTTTGAAGATAATTCCTTATATATTGAATATTTTGACTCTAAGTCAAATTTATTTTGGGATAAAATGACAATTCTCCAAAAGGAGTATGAATCTCTTGGTTTTTTCTTATCAGATCATCCGGTTGAATTTTTTGAAAATTTTTTTAGTGAAAAAAATTTAACAAAATTATCTGAAATCGAAGACAAAATTCTAAATCAAAATTTAAATTTTTTTAAAATATTTGTTTTTATAAATAATGTAATGGAAAGAAAATCAAAAAATGGAAAAAAATATGTTTTTTTTACATTTTCTGATAATACCAATGAAAAAGAAGTAATATGTTTTTCAGATGTTTTGGAAAGAATGGATAACACCCCCGTGATTGGGGATTTTTGTGTTGTTAATTTAGAAATAATGAAAAATAGTGAGCAATCTAGATTAATTGTTACAAATATTACAAAAATAGATTTAAACTCAGAACTAAAAAAATGCAAAGTTGATGTATTATTAGATTTAAAAAAGTTAGATTTTAAAAAATTAAGTTTAATTTTAAAAAAAGCTACGAAGGGTGATAATAGGTTAAATTTTTATTTTGAACAAAACGAAAAACTTTTTTCAATTAATTCTAAATATAGTTTTTCATTGAATTTAAATTTTCTAAATGATCTGAAACAAATTACTGGAGTAGATAAAATAAAAAAAATTAATTAAATTTACTTGAATAAATAAAAAATTAAAGTAAATTATTTTTAATTCGCACACAGTGTAATAACCGGTGTTAAACAACATTGTGGAGGTAAAACCGGATAGCATTATGGAATCAAAAATAACAATTAGAGGTTTGTTAGAAGCAGGCATTCATTTCGGACACAAATCAAAAAGATGGAACCCCAAAATGGAACCTTTTATTTACGGGGAAAGAAATGGCATTCATATCATAGACCTTCAGCAGACGGTAGTCGCTTTCAAGAAAGCTTTAGATATCATACAATCATATGCAGTCAAAAATAAAAATATTTTATTTGTAGGAACTAAACGTCAAGCATCTGAAATAATTACGTCTGCAGCAATTAAGTGCGAACAATATTATATTAATAACCGTTGGCTTGGTGGCATGTTGACAAATTGGGATACAATTCAAAACTCTATAAAAAGATTAAAAAATATTGAAACTTTACTAGAGGATAAGAATTCTACATATACAAAAAAAGAAACACTAAAATTTGAGAAAAATCTTGCAAAGCTTAATAGAGCTCTAGGAGGTATAAAAGATATGGATGGGAAGCCCGATTTACTTTTTATTATCGATACAAACAAAGAATTTTTAGCCGTTCAAGAAGCCAATAAAATGGGAATTCCAATTGTGGCAGTATTGGATTCTAACTGTAATCCTCAAGGTATTGATTTTCCAATTCCAGGGAATGATGACGCCATGCGTTCAATAGAGTACTATTGTGATATAATTTCAAATACAATTTCTGAATCAAGAAAAAATATTAAAAATGAAAGCTAACGCAACTTTTGAGCATTTAGAATTATGATTACATCTGAAAAAATAAAAAATCTAAGATTAAAAACTGGTGCTGGAATGATGGATTGTAAAAAAGCTCTCGAAGAGGTTAATGGAGATATTGACAGTGCTGTAGATTGGTTAAGAAAGAAAGGAATTAGTAAGGCTCAAAAAAAATCGGCGAGAGATGCCTCAGAGGGGTTAGTTACAATTTCAATTAACGATCGTTCGGCAGCTATAATGGAAATTAATTGTGAAACTGACTTCGTTGCAAGAAATCAAGATTTTCAAAAGTTCTGTAATAAACTAACTAATCTCGTAATAAAAAAAAAAATTTTAAATGTAGACGATCTTTTAAATGATCATCTAGATGATAACCCTGTAAACGATGAATTAACTTCAATGATTTCCAAACTTGGAGAAAACCTTATTATCAAAAGATTAAGGTATGTAGAAGGAGATAATGTTTTTTTTCAAAAATATGTTCATAATGCTGTTAATGATAATGCAGGAAAAATTGGCGTGCTTCTTGAGTACACGGCAAAGCCTAACTTTAAAGATGAGGAAAATATTACAAAGAATCTTTGCATGCATATTGCTGCAACTGATCCAAAATCTATTTATCCCGAAGATTTAAATGATGACCTAATAGATAGAGAAAAAGCAGTTTTTAAAGATCAGTTATCTAATTCTGAAAAACCTAAAGAAATTATCGATAAAATTATTGAAGGAAAAATTAGTAAATTTTTTGAAGAAGTTTGTTTAGCTGAACAATTTTTTGTTATGGATAATAAAGTTAAAATTAGTCAATTTATAAATAATTATAATAAGAAATACGACTGCGATCTGATAATTAAAAGTTTTATTATTTTTAAGGTTGGTGAAATAATTGCTTAATTACGCTATACTTAGTTGTGCCAAAAAAAAAATTTAAGCATATTCTGTTAAAGTTATCTGGTGAAGCCCTGATGGGAAAAAAGAATTTGGAATTGATATTCCAACTATAGATTATGTAACAAGTCAAATTTATCAAATTTACAAAAAAAATATAAAAATCTCTATTGTTGTTGGTGGTGGTAATATTTTTAGAGGTTCTTCTGGTCATAGCAAGGGTATGGACAGAGTCACTGCTGATTATACAGGTATGATGGCTACAGTAATTAATTCTCTTCTGCTTCAAAGTTCATTAGAAAAATTGTTAGTTCCAACAAGAATCCTTTCAGCCATCAAAATGGATACAGTTTGTGAGCCATATATTAAGCGAAGAGCAATTAGACACATTGAAAAAAATAGAGTTGTGATTTTTGCAGCTGGAACCGGCAATCCTTTTTTTACAACAGATACAGCGGCAGCATTACGAGCATCAGAAATGAAATGTGATGTAATATTTAAAGCTACAAAAGTAGATGGAATTTATGATTCAGATCCAATTAAAAATAAAAAAGCAAAAAAATTTAAATTTATAAGTTATGATGAAGTCATAAAAAAAAATTTAAAAATAATGGATACTTCTTCAATTTCTCTTGCAAGAGAGAATAAAATTGCGATTATAGTATTTTCACTTTTTGAAAAAGATTCACTACTGAATGCTATAAATGGAAATGGAAACTTTACCTTAATTAACGAGTAAAATTATGGAGTTTAATCAAAAAAAAGTTGAAGATAAAATGCTTAAATCGGTTGATGTTCTGAAAAAAGAATTGTCAGGACTAAGAACTGGAAGAGCTTCTGTTGGCCTCTTAGAACCAATTCAAGTTGATGCTTATGGATCTAAAGTTCCTCTAACTCAAGTTTCTGCTATAAGTGTTCCAGAATCAAGAATGTTGGCTGTCCAAGTATGGGATAATTCTTTAATAAGCGTTGTGGAGAATGCAATCAGAACTGCAAATCTTGGTTTAAACCCGATGACAGAAGGAAATTTAATCAGGTTACCTATACCAGATTTAACTGAAGAAAGAAGAAAAGAAATTGCCAAATTAGCATCAAAGTATTCTGAAGATACAAAAATTTCGGTCAGAAATGTCAGGAGAGATGCTATGGATTATTTAAAGGAATCTGAAAAAAATAAAGAAATTTCAAAAGACGAACTGTTTCAGTATTCAGATCAGATACAAAAACTAACAGACAAAATTATTTTATTGATTGATGAATTATTTTATGAGAAGGAAAAAGATATTTTGCAAATTTAATGGATTACGATATAAAAAAAAACGAACTTAGACATGTTGCATTTATTATGGATGGTAATAGAAGATGGGCCAAAAAAAATGGTCTCCCTGTAATTGATGGTCATAAAATGGGTTCTCAAGTAATAAAAAAAATTGTAAAAAAATCATTAAAATTAAAGATCAGATATTTAACGTTTTATAGTTTCTCTACAGAAAATTGGAATAGAGACCCTCTAGAAGTAAATGATTTACAAAACTTGTTAAAGTTTTATTTGGATTCAGAGGTTGAAAACTTTATAAAAAATAAAATAAAATTTAAAGTTATTGGTGATATTAGTAACTTCAGCAAACCTATAACAAATAGGCTTACTAACATTATCGACTTGACCAAAAATTTTAATGATCTACATTTTATTCTAGCGCTGAGTTATGGTTCTAGGCACGAGATAATCAATGGAATAAATAAGTTAATTAAAACCAGAAAAAAAGATATTAAAGAAGAAGTGTTCACCGATTTCTTGATGACAAAAGACATTCCTGATCCAGATTTGGTGATAAGAACTTCTGGAGAGATGAGAATTTCAAATTTTCTATTATGGCAAATTGCATATTCAGAGTTATACTTTACCAAAACATTATGGCCCGACTTTAATTCCTCAAAATATCAAAAAGCTATTAATAATTTTATCAAACGAAAAAGAAGATTTGGTACAGATCCTAAACTAAGATGAATATAACACGAATTATATCCTCATTTTTTCTATTACTTTTAATTTTTATAAGTTCAAAATCAAAATTATTTTTTAATATTGTATTAATAAATTTTTTATCATTTCTTTGCTTTTGGGAGTTTTTTAGGTTACTTAACTTTAAAACCTTACAAAATATAAATAAATTCAGAGTTAATAATTTTTTTTTGACAAGATCAAAGATAACTTTAACTGATTTTATTCAGTTAATTTTGCTACAAATGGTACTTGTTTTTTATACTTTTGATAAATTATTTTTTTCAACTTTAATATTTGTCATAGTCTTGTTTTTAAATACATTTAAAAGTAATTACAAAATTTTGAGTTTTGTTGGGATTGTTTATTTAATAATACCCTTCATTTCTGCTTTTAACTTTTATGATAGTCAAAGAAGTTTATTAATTTTAGTTTTCCTAGTTGCAATTACTACGGACATCGGAGGTTATTTATTTGGTAGAAGCTTAAATGGGCCCAAAATTTTTCCTATCACAAGTCCAAATAAAACATGGGCAGGTTTTCTAGGTGGAATTTTTCTTACTACTTTAGTTTTATCTTTCTTTTCTGATATAAATTTATTATCTAACTATTTATGGCTACCAATAATTGTTTTATTATCAGTCATTTGTCAATTAGGAGATTATATTGAATCTTTTTTTAAAAGATTTTGTAATGTTAAAGATAGTAGTAATTTAATTCCTGGTCACGGAGGGGTCTTAGATAGAATTGATGGAATTATTCTATTACTTATAGTTATTTTTATTTTAAATCTTACAAATTTTAATTTTTTAGAGAATTTAAAGATTTTTTAAAATATAATATGCTTTACAACTAAAAAATTATTTGAAAATTATATAAATATTTAATATGAGAAAAAAAATAACTATTTTTGGTTCTACTGGATCAGTAGGTGATTCTACTTTAGATATTTTGAATTTACATAAAGATAAGTTTGAGCTAATTGGTCTAACAATCAATAAAAATTATAAAAAATTAATTAATCAAATAAAAATTTTTAAACCCAAAGTTGTGTCTATAAGAGATGAAATTGCTTATCAAGAATTTAAAAAAGAAAATCCTGATCCTTCTATTGAAGTATTAAGTGGAAAAGATTGTTTAGTAGATATTTTAGATTATGAAGTAGATTTTATTATGGCCTCAATAGTTGGTTCAGCTGGACTACTTCCGGTTATAAAGGCTGCAGAAAAAGGCATTGATATTGGTTTAGCAAATAAAGAAAGTCTTGTATGTTCAGGTAACATTTTAAAAAAAATATTAAATAAAACTAAATCTAATCTTTTACCCATCGACTCTGAACACAATGCTATTTTTCAAGTTTTTGAAAAATCTAATCAAGATCAAATAGAAAAAATAATTCTTACAGCATCAGGTGGCCCTTTTTTTAAAAAAACTTGTAAAGATTTAGCACATATTACACCTGAGCAAGCAATTGAGCATCCGAACTGGAAAATGGGCAAAAAAATTTCAGTTGATTCTGCTACACTCATGAATAAAGGTTTAGAATTTATAGAAGCGCATTATTTATTTGATATGCCAACTAATAAAATAGATGTAATCATACATCCACAATCTATTATTCATTCTTGTGTAGAGTATAGGGATGGATCAATCTTATCTCAGATGGGGACACCTGACATGAAAACTCCAATAGCATATGCTTTATCGTATCCAAAGCGAACTAATGCTTCAGTACAGAAATTAGATTTGACAAAATTATCTAAATTAACTTTCTTTAAACCTGATCATCGATCATTTCCTTCATTAAACTTAGCTATTTCTTCTTTAGAGCAGGGTGGAAGTGCTCCAACAGTTCTAAATGCAGCAAACGAAATAGCTGTTGAAGCTTTTTTGAATAAAAGAATTTCCTTTTTATCAATTTCAAAAGTTGTTGATTTAACTTTAAATAAGTCTAATATTTGTGAAATGAATAATATTGAAGATGTACTAAATATTGATAAAGAAAGCAGAGAAATTTCAGAATCAATGATTGAAAAATTTGTTTAAATAATCTTTGTAATTAATATGATTTTAGAGACTTTACTTTCGTTTATAAATTTAGTTCTACCGTTCTTAATAATTCTCACAGTATTAGTCTTTGTGCATGAATTAGGCCACTATCTAATTGCAAGATTTAATGGAGTAAAAGTAGAAATCTTTTCTATTGGTTTTGGTAAAGAATTATTCGGTATAAATGATAAAAAAGGAACAAGATGGAAATTTTCACTCATTCCATTAGGTGGTTATGTCAAAATGCATGGTGATGAAGATGCTGCAAGTTCAAAACAAAAAAAAGAATCTGAAATTGATCCAAATATCTCTTTCTATAAAAAATCAGTTGGCCAAAGATCAGCAATTTTGTTTGCTGGTCCTGCAGCAAATTATATATTTTCTTTTATTCTTCTCATATTTATTAACATTTTTTATGGTTCACCAGTTGTTAAACCGATTGTCTCAGAGTTAGTGATTGATGGACCAGCAATGCAAGCAGGAGTTAAAGAAAAAGATCTAATTTTATCAGTTAATAAAAAACAAATTGAAAGTTTTGAGGAATTAAGACAAATAATCCAAAAAGAAAACAATGAGTATGTTAATTTAACTATCAGTCGTAACAATAAGGTTTTCGATTTAAATATTTTTGTGAAAGATAAAAAAATTGGTATTAAAGGACTAGAACAGGATTTAAAAAAACTTAATTTTTTTGAATCCATAAATCATTCTGCTTATCAAATTTACTTTTTTACTGTGTCTACTATCAATGGAATAATTGAAATTTTTAAAGGTGAAAGAAATACTGATGAGCTTGGAGGGCCAATAAGAATTGCTGAACTGTCAGCAGATTTTTGGAGCAAAGGGGTCCATAGCACATTATGGTTTATGGTTCTGATTTCATTAAATCTTGGTTTAATAAATTTATTTCCAATACCACTGCTTGATGGAGGACATCTTTTATTTAATTTCGTTGAATTTATTAAAGGGTCACCTATTGATAAAAAAACATTAGAACTTTTGCACAGCATAGGTTTTTTTGTTTTAATATCTTTAATGTTATTTGCTACGTATAATGATATTTCTAGGTTTTTTATTTAGATATAACTTTTTGTAATATAATAAAAATCAGTTATGAAAAAATGTAAAATATTTGTAAAATTTTCAACAATAATAATATTTTTTTCTCATGATTTATATGCACAAAAACAAAATTATTACCCTGGTACACCTTCTTCTAGTTATAATATTGATTATTCCAATAGCATCCAATTAAATGAAGTTAAAGAAAATAAAGAAAGCGTCACGGGTCAATTAAAAGCAACTGTTACCAAAGAAAAAGTTATCGTTAACGGCAACGTAAGGCTAGACGCTGAAGTAATTATTAGAGACTCTAAAATTAATGACTTTACAATTAAAAACTCTAAAGCTATTAACTCAGCTGTAAAGAATCTATTTGCAACTGGTTATTTTAAGGATGTAAAAATTTCTAAGTCGGGCGAAAATATTTTAATAAATATTGTAGAAAATCCTATCATTAATCTAATTGCTTTTGAAGGTAATTCAGAAATTAAAGATGAAACGTTAGAAGACGAAGTGTTAATGAAAATAAGGAATGTTTATTCATCAGATAAAATAAAAGACGATGTTTTAAAAATTCAAAATTTATACAAAAGACTTGGTTTTTTTTCAGCTTTTGTAGAGCCTAAAATAATTAAATTAAATGGAAATAGAATTAATCTAGTTTATGAAATATCTGAGGGTTCTGAAGCAAAGATAAAAAAAATAAATTTCGTTGGAAATAAAAAATTTTCTGACTCAACTCTTAAAGATGTAATCTATTCTGAGGAAACACGATGGTACAAATTTTGGGGCGGAAGTGATAAATTTGATCAAGATAGACTAAATTATGATAAAGACGTATTAAAAAAATATTATTTTGATAATGGATATATTGATTTTAGGATATTGTCTACATCTTCTCAGTTAGTTTCTTCTACAAAAGATTTTATTTTAAACTTTAAAATATTTGAAGGTGATAGATACAAGGTTTCAGAGATTGAAGTAGATAGTAACATACGAGGGTTTAAAAACATAAACATAAAAAAACTTTTAGAGATTGAAAAAAATGATTGGTTCAGTTCTAAAAATGTTGAAAGAACAATGGATAATATTATTGAAAAAGCTTCTGAATATGGTTTTGCTTTTGTTAATGTTCGACCTAAGTTAAAGAAAATAAATAATTTTGTAAGTATAATTTTTGAAGTTGTTGAAGGCGATAAATTCTATGTAGAAAGAGTAAACATTCAAGGAAATTTGAAAACTCATGATAAGGTAGTAAGAAGAGAAGTTGAGGTAGATGAAGGTGATGCATTTAATTTAACGAAAATAAGAAAAACAGAGAGAAATTTAAATTCTTTAGCATTGTTTGAGAGTGTAAGTGTAAATTATGATCAATTAGAAAATACTAATAAAGCTGTTGTTGATATAGAAGTAAAGGAAAGATCAACAGGAGAGTTTAGCGTTGGTGCCGGACTTTCGTCTCTAGATGGTGTTATGGGCAATGTAGGCATTAAAGAAAATAATCTTTTTGGAGAAGGTAAAGAGTTGTCTGCATCACTAGGTCTGTCAACAAGAAGAAATAGTATAGATCTAAGTTATACAGAACCATACCTTTTAGGTAAAGATTTAGCCGCTGGTATTGATTTATTTAATGTAAGAAGAAACAACAAAACCTACAGCGGTTACAAACATAATATAATCGGTTTTAAAGTAAGATCAGGTTATGAAATCATTGATGATTTAAGACACTTTAACAGTTATACCTTAAAAAGAGACAAAATACACGATATAGATCCATCCTCATCAACATATATTAAAGATCAGGAAGGAAAATCTGTTACATCCATGATAGGTCAAGCTTTACAATTTGATAAACTTAATGATAGAATTAATCCAACTGACGGTTACAGAATCAGATTTGATTTGGACTACTACGGTTTAGGCGGAAATTCCCGACATTTACAAACTGAATTGAAAATAGCGAGTTTTTTTAGAATATTTGAAAACATAATCGCATCAACTCATCTTGACTTAGGATACATCCTTCCGTTTAAAAATGTTAAAATTAATAACAGATTTTTTCTATCTGGTGATCAAATGAGAGGATTTAAAAATCACGGTATTGGACCAAGAGATATAAAAACTTCTGATGCGCTTGGGGGAGAGCAATATGCAGTTTTAAGAAATGAAATAAATTTTCCTCTTGGCCTTCCTGAGGAGCTTGGTTTAAAAGGAGTTGTTTTTGGAGACGTTGGGTCATTAGCTAAAACATTTGATATGGGTCAGAATATCAAAGATCAAATTAATCTAAAAGCAGCAACGGGAATTGGAGTTCAGTGGTTGTCACCTTTTGGACCTGTAAAAGTGTATTTGTCTAAAGCGATTTTAAAAGAAACATACGACAAAACAGAGACTTTTAGATTTACATTTGGTACAACTTATTAAAAATAAAAAATGGAGAACTATATGAAATATTTAAAACTATACGTATTAATTTTTTTAATTACTTCTTTTAGCTTTAATTTACGTTCTCAAGAATCTATAGATAATCCTATAAAAATAGATTCTGTGAGAATTGCAGTTATTGATATGCAGAAAATATTGAATGAATCAGTAGCTTATCAAGGAGTTGTTGAACAATTTGAAAACATACGAAGAAAGCAAAGAAATAAAATGACTAAATTAGAGGATGAAATAAGAGATTCAGAAAATAATCTTTTTAAGCAAAAAAATTTGATCTCTAAAGAAAAATACGCTGAAAAAGTTCAAGAGTTAACCAATAGAATTAACGAAGTAAAAGAACAAAAAAATAAAGATGTTAAAAGATTTGAATTATCTTTTGAAAAGGCAACTAGTAAAATTCAAGCAGCACTAATCGATGTTTTATCAAAAATAGCTAACAAACAAAAACTAGATTTAGTAATGGCTAAGAGTCAAGTTTTATTAGTAGGAAACAGTATTGATCTTACAAATGTTGCAGTAGAGGAATTGAATAAAGTTTTACCAAATGTTTCTTTGAATTTAAGATAGGTAATATGGTTTGATAGATCACAAATTTTATAAGAATTATGGACCTTTCGAAATTCAATACTTAATTGACAAGATTGAATGTGATTATAAAGGAAATATTAAAACAGTTATAGAAGACATTTCACCAATTGAACTTGCGACTAATAAGCATATTACTTTTTTTAGTAACAAAAAATATTTAAATCTCTTTGAAAAATCTAACGCAGGTGTTTTTATAGTTCAAAAAAAATTTGCAACAAATAATTCTAGAAATTATATAATTACTGATTATCCTTATTATACTTTTGCAGAAGTTGCAAAAATTTTTTATCCTGATTCAATATATCCTAATTATAAATGTTCACCTGAAGAATCCATTGATCTCAATAATAATAAAATATCATTATCTGTGAACTCCTTTATTCATAGGACAGCAAAGCTCGGAAAAAATATTGTGATAGGAGCAAATTCTGTTGTTGGTCCTAATGTAATAATTGGGAATAATTGTAGGATTGGAGATAATGTCTCTATCTATTTTGCAAAAATTCATGATAATGTTGTGATATCATCGGGCACTAGGATTGGTTCTGATGGGTTTGGTTTTGCAATTAAAAAAAATCAATTTTCAAAAATTCCACAAGTTGGAAGGGTTATAATTAAGAAAAATGTAGAAATTGGAGCTAACTGTTGTATTGATAGAGGCTCTGCCGGAGATACAATTATAAATGAAAATTGTATGCTAGATAATATGGTTCATATAGCCCACAATGTAGAATTAGGAAAAAATTGTATTCTTGCAGCTCAAATTGGAATTTCAGGTAGTACTAAAATTGGAAATAATGTAACATTAGGTGGTCAAGTAGGTATTGCTGGTCACTTAAAAATAGGTAATAAAGTAACAATTGCAGCAAAGAGTGGAGTTATAGGTGATATTAACAATAACATGATAATGGGCGGTTATCCAGCTCAGCCAATAAAAAAATGGCATAGGGAAACCATTTATTTAAGAAATCAATTAAAAAAGAAATGAAAAATGAATTGAACATTGAAGAAATCAAGGGGTTAATTCCACATAGGTATCCATTTTTGTTGATAGACAGACTTAAAGATATTGTCCCTTTTGAAAGTGCAACTGGAATAAAAAATGTTACCGTTAATGAAAACTTTTTTCAAGGTCATTTTGAAAATAAAGCTGTTATGCCAGGTGCACTTATTATAGAATCAATGGCACAAGCAGCAGGATCCTTGGTACTGTTTAGTTTAAATAAAACAGCAAAAAATATTTCTGTACTTTTAATGTCTGTAAATAAAACAAAATTTAGAAAACCAGTCACACCAGGTGATGTACTACAGCATAAAGTCATAAAAAAAAATAACGTTAAAAACATTTGGAAATTCTCTTGTAAGACATATGTTGATTCAAATCTTGTTGCTGAATCTGAATTGGCAGCAATACTTTCAGATAATGACTCAATTAATAATAGTTGAAATAAACTGAAATTTTTTGTTATTTGAATTATCCAAAAATATGTATTAATTTTTACCTATGATCAACAATATGATTCATCCAAAAGCTATTATCGGAAAAACAACTATGATAGGTCCATATTGCGTTATAGGTAAAAACGTTAAAATTGGAGATAATTGTAAAATTCATAGTCATGTTGTTATCCAAGGGAATACATCGATTGGTTCAAATTCTGAAATATTTTCTTTTGCTTCTATTGGATCAACTCCTCAGGATTTAAAATATAGAGGTGAAAAAAACTCTTTAATTATTGGAAAAAATAGTAAAATTAGAGAATATGTTACTATTAATCCAGGAACTCATGGTGGTGGTGGAAAAACATTAATAGGAAACAATTGTTTATTAATGGTTGGAACTCACATTGCACATGATTGTATAATTGGTAATAATGTTATATTTGCCAATAACGCAACTCTTGCTGGACATGTGCAGATACAAAATAATGCAATTTTAGGTGGATTGTCTGCAGTACATCAATTTGTAAGAATAGGAGAGGGAGCTATGATTGGAGGAATGAGTGGTGTGGTATCTGATGTTATCCCTTATGGTTCAGTTGTTGGAAATAGAGCAAAGTTAGCTGGATTAAACCTGATAGGACTTAAAAGGAACAATATTAGAATTAATGAAATTAAATACTTAAGAAAATTTTATAAATCTCTATTTTCTTCTAATGAAAAAAACTTTAAAGAAAGACTAAAAAGCTTGTCATCGAATTTTGAAAATTTTGAAACTACAAAAAAAATTCTTGAATTCTTGAAACAGGATACTTCAAGATCAATTTGTTTGCCTGGCAATGAATAAGATTATTATTATTGCTGGAAATGGTAAGTTGCCAGTTGAAATTATTTCAAGTTTAAAATTACAAAATATTAATTTTAAAATTTTAATTATTAAAAATGTTGACTATAAAAAAGAACTTTTAAAATATAACCATGAAATTATAAATTTGGGGTGTATAGCATCATCACTTAAAAGATTAAAACGAGAAGGATACGAAAATTTAGTTTTAGCGGGTGGTATAAAAAGACCTTCACTAAGGAGTATAAAGCCAGACATAAATACCATTAAAATTTTTGCCAGATATACTAAGGTCTTTTTAAATGGTGGTGACAACAATTTACTCAAATTTGTTATACATGAAATAGAGAATTTAGGTATTAAAGTTTTAAATATAAAAAAAATTGCTCCAGATATTTTTATTGATTTTGGAATCCATTCTCAAAAAAAACCCTCAGGAAAATCAAAAAAATATATACAAAAGGCAAAGAGAATTTTAGATACTATTTCTTGTTACGACATAGGTCAATCTCTAATAATTCAACAAGGAAATATTGTTGGAATTGAAGCCATGGAAGGAACAGATGAATTGATCAAAAGATGTTCATCTCTTTTTATTGAAGGTGACAAACCAATTCTTGTAAAACTTTTAAAAAAAAAACAAGATATGAGAGTAGATTTACCTACTATTGGTATAAATACTATTAGATTATGCAAAAAATATTCAATTCAAGGTATTGCATTCAGTGCTAATAAAACAATATTTTTAGAAAAAAAAAAATTTTTAGAGAATATTAATTTTTACAATATTTTTTTAAGTGGAATATGAATCCAAATAGAAAAAAAATTGTTATTTTAGCAACCGAACCATCTGGAGATTTTCTTGGCTCTAAATTAATAAAGTCATTAAAAGAAAAAGAAAAAAATATTTTATTTTATGGTATCGGAGGTGAAAAAATGCAGTCAATTGGTTTTAAAAGTTGGTTTCCAATTTCTTATTTAAGTGTAAATGGTTACTATGAGGTCTTTATTAAACTATTTAAATTAATTTATTATATAAAAAAAACAATTTCTTACATAAAAGAAATTAACCCAGATATACTCATCACAATTGATTCTCCAAGTTTTAATTTTAGAGTTGTAAAAAAATTACAGTTTTTGAGAAAAAAATCTAAATTTATTCATTATGTTGCGCCGACTGTTTGGGCTTGGAAGAGTTATAGAGCAAAAGATTGTTCTAAAAATTATGATTTGATGCTAACTTTATTTCCATTCGAACCAAAATATTTTAGGAAGTATAAATTAAAAACCTTTTTTGTCGGTCATCCTATTTTTTATGAGACGGATTTTAACTATAAAAACTTAAAAAAAAATATTATTTCTTTTTATCCAGGTTCTAGAATTAATGAAGTAAAGAAAACTTTGCCAATAATGATTTCTTTGATTGAGTCATTGAGAAATGATTTTCCAAATTTTCAATACAAAATTTTGACAATTAAATCACTAAAAAATTTTTTATTGGCTAATATTAATAAACTGAATATAGAAGTAATTGATGATGAGTTCGAAAAAGAAAAAATTATGAAGAAATCTTACATTGCAATTGCTGCATCAGGAACCGTTTCTCTAGAGTTAGCCTTTGCAAATGTACCAATGATAATAGTTTATGATACAAGTATAATAACTGCTTTTATTATTAACAAACTTGTAAAAGTTAAGTACGCTTCACTCATTAATATCATTTTCAATAAAGAAGTTGTACCAGAATTTCTTTTCACCCATTTTAAGAAAGAAAGTGTTTTAAAAAAAACAGAATCTTTATTACGAAATACATTTGAGTTAGAAAATCAAAAAAAACATTTTTTTAAATTAAAAAAAAAGCTTTTGCTGAAAAGTAAAGATCCATCTATTTTAGCTGCAAATAAGATTCTAGGTCTGAAATAATCTCCCTAAAACTGTTCCTGGAAACATTTTTTTTTTGGATGTTCTATTTCTATCCCTTAATTTCGTAAAGGCACGTTCGTCTTTTCCAATATAAAGTTGTCTAGGTCTACTTATTTTAGTAGTTTGATTTTCATTGACTTCTTTCCATTGCGATATCCAACCTACTGTGCGTGCAACTGTAAAAATCACTGTAAACATTGATTCTGGAAGACCCAAAGCCTTTAAAATAATTCCAGAATAAAAATCCACATTAGGATAAAGTTTTTTTGAGATAAAGTATTTATCATTTAAAGCTACTTCCTCGAGCTTTGTGGCAAGCTTTAACAGTGGATAATTAACGCTGTCAATTTCCTCAAGTAAACTATAACAATATTTTCTAAGTACATTTGCTCTGGGATCATGATTTTTGTAAACTCTATGACCAAAACCCATTAATCTAAAAGGATCTTTTTTATCTTTTGCCTTATCAATATATTCTTTAATATTTTCCTCTTTTTCGATCTCATAAAGCATTCTAATGACAGATTCATTTGCTCCTCCATGAGCAGGTCCCCACAATGATGCGACTCCTGCAGCAACGCAAGCAAAAGGATTTGCGCCAGATGATCCTGCCATTTTAACCGTAGACGTTGAGGCATTTTGTTCGTGATCAGCATGTAATATTAGAAGCTTATCAAGTGCTTCGACTCTGGCTAGTGATGGATGATATTCACCGCATGGTGTTGAAAATAACATATGTAAAAAATTTTCACTGTAATTTAGTTCGTTCTTTGGGTAAATAAAAGGTTGACCTAAAGAATATTTATATGCTATTGCGGCAATTGTTGGCATTTTAGCTAATAATCTACTTACTGCGACCCACTGACCTTCAATTGAACTAAAATCATAGTTTTTCTCTGAATAAAAAGACGATAGTGCTCCAACTATACCAACCATAATAGCCATCGGATGAGAATCTCGTCTAAACCCAGAATAAAATCGCAAAATTTGTTCATGCAACATAGTATGATTCGTCAGAATTCCTCTAAACTTTTCTTTCTGATTTTCGTCAGGCAATTCTCCATTGAGTAATAAATAACAAACTTCAGGATAATCCGAATTATTGGCTAAATCTTCAATAGCATAACCTCTGTGCAATAATTTTCCTTTTTCTCCGTCAATATATGTAATTGCAGATTGGCAGCTAGCTGTTGATGTGTAACCAGGATCGTAGGTGAACATTCCGGTTTTTGAATAAAAAGTGGAGAAGTCAACTACTGATGGACCAGATGAACCATGCTTTATAAAAAACTCAAACTTTTTTCCTGTTTGATTATCAATAACCGTTACAGATTTTTTTTTCTCTTTTTCCATATTTTTCTTAATTTTACCATGTTTGGTCCAACCTATTAATTACTTCTTTTTTTCCTAATATTTCCATTACTTTTATAATAGAAGGACTATTTATTTTTTTCGTAATCGATAATCTTAGTGATGGTCCAATAGCTTTAAACTTTAAATTATTACTATCAAGAAATTTTTTCAACTGAAATTCTATATTCTTTTCATTCCAATTACTAATTTTTTTAAGTATCAAAATAATTTTATTCTTAATACCCTTTGTTTTGTTTAATTCTATTTTATCATCTATATTTATAACTATATTATTAAAATCATATATAAATTTTGAAGATTCATAAAGTTCAATAACAGAATTTGATCTTTTTTTTAATTCTGAAAATAAGTATTTAAGAACTTTTTTTTGAAAGGATGATAATATAATTTTATTTTTTTTAAATTCCTTAAAAAGTAATTCAGATAAATATTTCTCAGATTTATTTTTAAAATAATGTGAGTTTAAAAAATTTATTTTTTTCTCATCAATTATTGCAGGGGACTTTCCAATATTTCTTAATTTGAAATTTTTGATCGCTTCTTCTATTGAAATAATTTCTTTATCATTCAATGACCATCCAAGTCTTAGTAAGTAATTAATAAGAGTTTCTTTAAAAATACCACTTTTCTTGTAGTCACCTATTGAAGGAACTTTATCTCTTTTAGAAAGTTTTTTTCCCTTATCGTTATGAATTAGAGGTATATGAGCAAATGATGGAATTTGTTTTAAATATTTAAAAATATGAAATTGTCTGAATGAATTTGTTAGGTGATCATCACCACGAATTATGTGAGTAATTTTCATATTAACATCATCAATGGCAGACGAAAGTAAGAAAGTTGGATTACCATCGCTTCTGACTAAAACGTAATCATCAATTTCTTCACTTCTTACTGAAATTGTTCCCTGTACTAAGTCTTTTATTTGTATTTTTGAATTTAATGGAGTTTTAAATCTAATAACATAAGGTTTATTTTTTGGATAAAACCTAAAAGTTTTATCTCTCCAAACACTTCTAAATTTGACTTTTGAATTATTAATTTTAATTTCATTTAATTCATCATCCGTCATAAAGCATTTATACGCTAAATTGTTTTCAATCATTTGTTCGGCTATAGTAACATGTTTATTTAAATTTGATTTTTGAAAGACAATTTCTTTATCATATTTTATTCCCAGCCATTTAAGATCATTTATAATAGACTCGATAGATTTTTCAGATTGTCTATTGTAATCAGTATTTTCAATTCTTAATCTAAATAATCCATCATTAGATTTCGCAAAAATGAAGTTGAATAAGGCAGTTCTAGCTCCACCAATATGCAAAAATCCTGAGGGAGAGGGGGCAAATCTTGTGATAATTTTCATTTTAAAATTTTCTGATAAGTCCCACAAGTATTCCTTGAATATTTACTCTTTCAACTCCAAAAATTCTAGTTTTATAATTTTTATTAGCTGGCTCAAGTGCTATTGAATTTTTATATGATCTAAATTTTTTTAATGTCACTTCATTTTCATCTATTAATGCAACTACTATATCACCACTTATTGCCGTTTCTTGTTTTTTTATAACAACTATATCACTGTTAAAAATACCCTCATCTTTCATAGAGTCACCTATAACTTCAAGCGTGAAGTGTTCTTCATTATTTTTTAATAAATAATCAGGAACAGAAATATACTCAAAACTGTTTGCGATTGCTTCAATTGGATTTCCAGCAGCTATCCTACCTAAAAAAGGGATTTCTTTTTTTGCATTTTGATCTTTTCTTTTAAACTGCATTGCCCTAGCTTTATGAGGAATTCTTTCAATAAAACCTCTTTCTTCAATACTAGAAATAAGTTTATGAACACTAGATTTTGACTTTATATTTAGGGCTTTCCTCATTTCATCATATGTTGGGAACATATCATTATCTTTATAATACATATTAATGAAATTTAATAAGTTTTTTTGTTTAAGAGTAAGCATAACAATCCTATATAAATGTTCTACATAAGTTCTTTATTTGTGTCAACTTTATATCTTAAAATTTTTAAAATCTGAAAATAAAAAGATTTCATGTTTTGATCCAACTCTAATATATGGCGAATTAGGTTCTCTTATTATGAATCCATCAGATTTAACCAAAAGATTTAATAGTGAGCTATCCTGTGAATCGAAGACTTTAAAAAAATAACAATTCTTTTTTTTAATTATTTTTAACCTATTTATTGAGGTTAAATGATTATTTCTTTTTAAAAAAGACGCACTTTTTGCAAAGATTGGTTCAAAATATTTCTTCCTTTCACCCTTAAGGTTTTGCATAATTTGATTCAAAAAAAATATTGATCCGATAAAACAAGAAACTGGATTACCTGGCAATCCTAGAAAGTATTTATTTTTTTCTAATTTTCCAAATGAAATCGGTTTTCCAGGTTTTATTAAAATTTTTTCGAAAATTATATTTAGATTTTTCTTCTTTAAAGAGGATTTTATTAAGTCATATTTTCCAACTGACAAACCACCACTTGTTACAAGCAAATCATAATCATTTAAAGACTCAAATTTTTTTTCAATATCTTTTTCTAAATCAAGTACAAACTTTATATCTATAATTTCTCCTCCAAAATATTTAGTAAGTTGTTCTATTAAAATAGTATTAGAGGAATTTAGTTGTCCATGAGGATTTGACTCACTTTTTATTTCGTCACCAGAAATAATTAATGCTATTCTTGGCTTAATTTTTACTTTGATGGACTCTAACTCTAATGAGTTTGCTAATGATAACGATCTAATATTTAAATAACTATTTTTTTTTAAGCAAATTTCCCCTTTTTTAAAATTAGAGCCCTTCACTCTAATATTAGTGGCTAAGTTTTTGCTATTTTTTATGATAACTTCACTTTGATTATTTTTAAAATTACAATTTTCATTTTGAATCACAATTTTTTCTTTTCTACCGGGTATGTATGCACCTGTGAAAATCAATTTTGCTTCGCCTGATTTAATTTCCGTATTTATTGAACTCCCAGCTTTAATCTCCCCAACAATCCTAAAGCGTTCTATTTTATTCAAATCTTTTTTTAATATTACTACTCCATCCATGGACGATGTATCATATCGAGGCGAATTAAATTTTGCTTTATAGTTTTTAGCCAAAATTCTTGATAAGCAATTGTTTGTATTTATTTCTTCAATTTTTTCAATTTTAGAAACATTTCTGTCTATTAAACTAATAGCTTTCTTAAGAGGAATCATTTGTAAATTCACCAGATTTACCACCTTTTTTTTTTAGTAATTTTACATGATTTATTTCAATACCTTTGTCTAAGGATTTACACATATCATAAATTGTTAATGCAGCAATCATAACTGAATTTAAAGCTTCAATTTCAACGCCTGTTTTATCATCACATCTGATATGAGAATTTATTAATATAGAACTTTCTTCATCTTGAAATTTAAAGTCAAGTGATATGTGGTCTATTTTTATGTTATGACATAATGGTACAAGTTGGTAAGTTTTTTTGGCAGCTTGAATTCCAGCAATTTTTGCTATTGATAATATTTCTCCTTTTGGAGAACCTTTTTCCTTAATAATGGAATAAACTTTTTCTTGAAATTTAATTATTGCACTAGCACTTGCTTCTCTTTTACTACTATTTTTTTGAGAAACATCTACCATGTTAAGTTTTTTATTCTTAATATGTGAAAATTTTTTCTTATTCATTGAAAATTAAATTCTTAGTTGCTAAAAAAATATCTTGCTTCTTCATCAAACTTTCTCCAACTAAAAATGCGTTGGCTCCAAATGATGTCATTTCTGAAATTTCTTTTTTTGATGAAATGCCACTTTCGCAAATTTTTATAATATTATCAGGAATAAGTTGAGAAAGGTTTTTAAAAGTTTCTAAGTTTACTTCTAGTGTTTTAAGATTTCTATTGTTTATTCCAATGCATTCAACATCGAATTCCAAAACTCTTTCTAATTCATGGTTATCGTGAACTTCAAAAATAACATCAAGGTTCAATTGTTTAGCGATTGCGTAATAATGTTTTAATAATGTATCAGTCAAAATAGTTGTAATTAATAAAACACAATCTGCACCATGATAATAGCTTTCATAAATTTGCCATTCATCAATTATAAAATCTTTTCGCAAAATAGGTAATTTTACAGCTGATTTAATTTTTTTAATATAGTCTATATTTCCCCCAAAATATTTACTTTCAGTTAAGACAGATAAACAGCTAGCTCCAGCTTTTTCATATTCTTGAGCAATTTTTAAAAAATCAAATTTTTTCCTTATTAATCCAACGCTAGGAGATTTTCTTTTTATTTCAGTAATCAAATTTGGTTTGGAATTTTTTTCCCTAAGTCTTTTTAAAAAAAAACGTTTATTAAATACATTTGCATTTTTTAAAAAAAAATCAATATTATATTTTTCTTTAAGCTTTGATATTTCTTGCTTTTTAAAAAAACATATTTCTTCAAGTTTATTCATTTTTTGTTTGTAATATTTATAATATGTTCTAATTTTTTTTTTGCAGAAAAATTATCAATATTTTGGGCTGCTAAATCAATACCTTCTTGCCAATTTTTTACTTTTTCAGATATCATGAGGCAAGCTGCAGTATTTAACAAAACATTATCTCTTATCGCTCCAGTTTCTCCATCAAATAGTCTATGCATTAAATATGCATTTTCTTCAGGTGAGCCTCCACTTAGTTCCTCTTGATTACAGACATCAAAATTAAGATCCTGAGGTAAAAGTTTAATTGGATTAAATAACTTTTTATTTTTAACTTTTATAATGGTATTTGATGAAGTGGTCGTTAATTCGTCATAACCATTATCATTATGTACAACCCAAGCAGATTTCAACTCGTATTTAGCTAAACATTTAGAATGAGTATATAAATTACTTTTATCTCCAACTCCTAGTAACTGAAATGACAGTTCAGTAGGGTTTAATAAAGGCCCTAAAAGATTAAATATGGTTTTAAATGGCAAGTTTTGTCTTATTTCGCTCACATTTTTAAGAGCAGGATGAAAGTTTGGGGCAAATAAGAAACAAATATTACATTGATTATACATATCTAATATTTCTTTTTCTGAAGTATCAACATTTATTCCTAATGCTAAAAGGATATCTGAGCTCCCGGATTTAGAAGTAATTGATTTATTACCATGTTTGGCAACTTTTAAACCACAAGCTGAAGATAATATTGCTGTTGCTGTTGAGATGTTAAAACTACCTTTATTATCACCACCAGTACCACATGTATCTATTAAACCTGAAGGTAATTTTATTTTTTTCGCCTTGTTATTTAAAACCAACAGTGCTCCATAAATTTCATCAAAGTTCTCTACTTTGGAAGCCAATAAAGATAAAATTGACGAGATTTCTATCGAATTTAATTTTTTCTCTATTATTGCTTCAAATAACTCTTCTGACTCCAAAACCTTTAAGTTTTTTTTTTTGAGTAACTTATGAAATATTTTTTTTAGGTTATTCATTTGTAAATTTCTAAAAAGTTTTTCAAAAGTTTATGTCCATATTCCGTGGCAATACTCTCTGGATGAAATTGAACACCATAAAAAGGAAAACTTTTATGTTTTATACCCATGATAACTCTATCTTTTGTTTCAGCTATAATAGAGAAATGCTTTGGTAAGCTATTTCTCTCAACTATTAAAGAATGATATCTTGTAGCTTTAAATGGATTACTTATTTCTTTAAAAAGTTTCGACTTATCATGATTTACAAGACTAACTTTTCCATGTATGGGGTTGCCACTTTCAATTACTCTAGCATCAAATGCCTCTCCAATTGCCTGATGTCCAAGACATACGCCTAGAACTGGTATGGGACACTTTAATTTAGAATTTTGAATGAGCAAATCAATACATATCCCCGCATTTCTTGGGGCACTAGGACCTGGTGAAATAACGATATATTTTGGTTCCATATTAAGAATATGATTTGATGTTTTATCGTCATTCCTAAATACTTTTACTTTATAATTTAGTTCTTGGAAATAATGAACCAAATTATATGTAAAACTGTCATAATTATCTATTAGCACAATCAATAGTCTAAACCATTAAAATTTTTTGGAGAGTTCTTCTGCTTGAAGCAAGGCCATTGCCTTATTTTCGGTTTCTTTAAACTCATTTTTTGGTTCACTTTCAGCCACAATCCCTGCTCCTGATTGAATATAAATATATTTATTCTTAATAATAGCTGTTCTTAAAACTATACAACTATCTAAGTTACCACTCGCAGATAAATAGCCTATAGCACCAGCATATATTTTTCTTCTGATATTTTCTAGTTCTTCTATTATTTCCATAGCTCTAATCTTTGGTGCACCAGAAACTGTACCTGCTGGAAAACCACCTAATAAAGCATCAACGTTATCGGAATCATCTTTTATTCTACCATTTATATTTGAAACTATATGCATAACATGAGAAAAGAATTCAACAATCATATTGTCCGTTACTTCAACAGTGCCGGCTTTTGTAACTTTACTAATATCATTTCTCCCTAGATCTAAAAGCATTAAGTGTTCTGAAATTTCTTTAGGATCATTCAATAACTCTTTTTTCAGTTTAAGATCTTCACTCAAATCTTTACCTCTTTTTCTTGTTCCAGCAATAGGCCTAATTGTTACAGTTTTATCATTAAGTCTCACCAGAATTTCAGGACTTGAGCCAACTACAGAAAAATTATTAAAGTTTATATAAAATAAATAAGGTGAAGGGTTAAGATATCTGAGTGCCCGATAAATAGATATAGAAGATGTTTTAATTTTTTTTTTAAAACGTCTTGATAGCACAACTTGAAAGATTTCTCCTGAATATATATATTTTTTTGCTTTGTTTACCATTTTCTTAAATTCATTAAATTCGATATTTGATTTAACTCCTTTTAAAAGTGACGAACTACTATGATTTTCAAAAAAATTATTTTGAGTTTTAACTTTTACTGGTTTTTGCAATAATTTTACTACATTTTTTATCTGTTTTATTGATTTTTCTAAAACAACTTTAGCTTCAGACGAGTCTGGCCAAATACTTTTAACAATATATAATTTATCACTCACGTTATCAAAAATTAACATTAATGTTGGCCTTACAAAAATTGAATCAGGAATATTGAGATCGTCTTCATTTTTTAAATTTATATTTTCAAAATTTTGAATCATATCATAACCTATATATCCAAATAAACCTGCAGACATTGGAGGAAGATTTTTGGGAATAATAAATTTATTTTTCAAAAAAAATTTTCTTAAGCTTTCTATTGGTGTTTCATTTTTAATTTTTTGAATGGTTCTTTCTTTTAGATTTCGTACTAAACATTTTTTATCTTTACACTCCCAAATCAAATCAGGCTCTATACCTAAGAATGAATATCTACCCTTATTATTCCCTTTTTCAACAGATTCAAATAGGAATGTATATTTGAGATTTTTAAATTTTAATAAAGTTGAAACTGGGGTGTACAAATCAGCTGATAGTGTGGTGAACAAAACTTGTGGTTTTCCAGAATCATATTTTCTTTTAAAAATTTTATGATTAAGTGAAAATGCTTCCATTTTTAGTTCAGTGAATCAATGACATCATCATTGATGGAAATTTTATATTTCTGTCTTAAAATCTCTGAAAATTGGGCTAATAAATCTATGCTCATATCATCTTCAACTCTTTGTGAAAAATCTTTGATATCTTTTTTTTTTTTAATATCGTAGCCATCTTCAATTGAAGCTACCTGCGCAATTAGAATTTCATCTTTTCCTTTGTTATGAATTAAAACTTCTTTTATTTTTGATTTAAATATAACACTAATTAATGGTAAAGGAATTTCATTATCATCAGGCTGAATTCTATTAAACGGTGATACACCACGTAAATCCAGATTAAATTTTTTAGAGACTTGCTCGATTGAAGTTTTATTTATCGCATCTTTAATTTCATCTGCTTTTTTTTCTGCAAGTTCAAATTTTTTATTTTTTCCTACGTTAATTTTTAATTGTGTTTTAGCTTCTTCAAAATTCATTTGTCTTGATGGGATAATTTTTGTAACTATGCTTATTGCAAGTCCCTCATCTTTATCTATATCAATTAAATTGCCCTCTTCATTTTCCTTTTGACTAAATACTGATCTTAAAATTCTTTCATCTTGATAATCATTGTTTATTGATCCATCAATATTTTTTCCTTCTTTATCTATAGCAGATGCAGATAACAATTTAATATCTAGTTTTTCTGAAATTTCTTTTAAGGTATCCCCAGAAGAGAGAAAATCTTCTACCTCGTCTTGCATATCATAAACAGCATCTTTTCCTTTTTCTAATAGTAATTCATTTTTTATTGAATTTTTAACATTTGCAAACGTAAGTTCTTCTCTTTCATCAATATCTTTTACAAGAACAACATGCCATCCAAATGAGGATTTTATTGGCTTTGATACTTCATTTTTAGCTAATTTAAAAACATCACTAACAATTTCATCAGGTAACTCATCCTTTGTATTCCACCCTAAATCAATATCCTCTTTTGATTGATTAGTGTATTTTATTGCAATACTTTCGAATGTTACTTTTCCATTTAATTCACCAAATATTTTATTTGCTATTTCCTGATTTTCAGCCAAAATTTGCATAATATATCTTCTTTCCGGTTTAACGAGATCGTTTTTTCTTTCCTCATAAAGAAGAGATATTTCGTCGTCGGTTACTGTTATAGTTTTAGCATATTTTTTTGCATCTAATAATAAAGTCTCGACTTCTCTGAACTCGCTAGTCATATACAAATTTTTATTGTTTTCGAACTCAGCTTTTAATTCATCAATCGAGGGTGGTTGTATTTTAATGTCGTCGGTTATTAAGCTAAAATAATTAACTGATCTCTCTTCCATGTTATATTTCGCTAAACTTTCTTGAATTATATTTGGCAACTTTAAACTTGATCTTATAGTATCTACCATTTGTTCACGTGCAAGATCTTGTCTAGTACCTTGAATATAAGAGTCTTCATTATAACCCGACTCTGATATTAATTGTCTAAATATTAATTCACTGAATTGACCAAGATCATCTTTAAATGAATCATCTTTAATTATTCTATCTCTAACATTTAAATCACTAACTGACAGACCGAGTTGATTCGCTTCATTATTAAATAAAGCTCTGTTAATAAGAGAACTTAATGCTCTATCAACATAACCAAATTGTCTTCCTTTTTCAATATCAAGGGATTGTCCCAAGAGTTTCCTTATTTCTTCAGTTTGTCTGGTGTAAAGAGAAAAAAATTCTCTTGAAGATACATCAATCTTGCCAACTGTAGCAACAGAACTTTTTTTTGTATTTACTCCTATTAAGTCTTCAGTACCCCACATTGCGAAGCTTAATATTAAAATTGTTAGCAAGCTACCTAAGACTATTTTAACAAAGGAGTTTTTAGAGTTAATTCTTAATTTTGTTAACATTGGTATATTTTTTGTTTATCTTAATATTATAATTACTTTTTTTAACATTTTTTATGAAAAAAGAAACAATTTTTATAGCTAACTGGAAAATGAACTTAAATATTCATACTTCTGAAAAATTGATTAGTGTTTCAAGAGAAATTATTCATGAAAATAAAAAAAATATAAAAATAATATTTTGTCCACAATTTTTACTCATTCCAAACCTAAGTAGATTTTTTGTCAGAAATTCAAATTTTTACTTGGGAGCACAGGATTGTCATTACAATGTAAATGGTGCATTTACAGGAGACTCTAGCATTGATTTACTAAAAAAATTTAACTGTAAATATATAATTTCTGGACATTCTGAAAGAAGAACTGTTTATAAAGAGTTAAGTGATGATGTATGTAAAAAAATAAACCTAATAAATGAATTTTCACTTCTTCCAGTTTTATGTATAGGTGAGTCTATTGAAGATAGAAAAAATAAAAATTATTTAAATTTTCTTTCGAAACAAATACTTGATTCTATTCCTGAAAATACAAAACAACTGCTAATAGCGTACGAGCCTATTTGGTCGATAGGTACAGGAATAATACCAAGTGTTGAAGAAATAGAAGAAATCTCAGATTTTATAAAATTTTGTGTCAATAAAAACTTTCCTGATATTCAAGATTTGAAAATTTTATATGGCGGATCAGTCAATTCAAGTAACTTTGAGAAAATTATTACAATTTCTAACATCAATGGTTGTTTGGTTGGTGGGTCTAGTATTAATGAAGAAGAATATGTTAAAATGCTAAAAAAACTAATTTAGATTGAAATTTTCAGATTTTATTAATAATCTAAACTAAATTTAATTTATTATGTTAGCAATTGTTTTATCTTTTCATTTAGTTATATGCGTATTTCTAGTTTTTGTAGTTTTATTGCAAAGATCTGAGGGAGGTGGCTTAGGTATTGGTCAATCAGGTGGCATTGGTGACTTTATGAGTAGCAGAGGTACAGCAAACTTTTTAAGTAAAACAACAAAAGCTCTAGCCATTTGTTTCTTTTTAAGCAGTCTCGGTCTTGCAATACTTGCCAACAAAACTTATAACAAAGAGTCTATAATTGATTCCTCAGAAGATACTATAATTGACAGATTAGATATAATCCCAGAAGAATTTGATGTTGAATCTAGTGATTCTGATGAAGAAGTAAATGTTCCAGTTGAATAGTAATAGCATAGGCTTGTTAAGAGAAACTTTTTTAATTAATGACTAAATTCATCTTTATAACAGGGGGAGTTGTTTCTTCTTTAGGTAAAGGAATTGCGTCATCTTCGATCGCATGTCTTCTTCAAGAAAGTAATTTTAAAGTTAGAATAAGAAAACTAGATCCATACTTAAATATTGATCCAGGAACAATGAGTCCTTCTCAACATGGTGAGGTATTTGTTACAGATGATGGAGCTGAAACAGATATGGATCTTGGTCATTATGAGAGATTTACAGGTATAATATCAAAAAAAAGTGATAACATTACAACTGGAAAAATATATTCCGAGGTTTTGAAGAAAGAAAGAAGAGGAATTTACTTAGGCTCAACAGTTCAAGTAATACCTCATGTAACTGACGAAATAAAACATTTTATAAAAGCGGATTTAAATAAAGAAGACTTTGTTATTTGTGAAATTGGAGGGACAGTAGGTGACATAGAAAGTCTTCCTTTTTTAGAAGCAATTAGACAACTAAGAAATGAATTAGATCGAGAAAATACTTGCTTCATACATTTAACTTTGATTCCTTTTATTAATGCTTCAAATGAATTTAAAACAAAACCTACGCAACACTCAGTTAAGGAATTATTAAGCGTAGGAATACAACCAGATATTTTGTTATGTAGAACCCCAAAATCTATTAGCAAGCAATCAAAACAAAAAATTTCACTATTTTGTAATATTCCATTCGAGTCGGTAATTATGGCAGTAGATGTTAATTCAATTTATCAAGTTCCTGAATCATTACATAAAGAACAAATTGAAAAGAGAATTTTTTCGCATTTTAAAATTAAACCGAAACAAAAAATAGATTTAAAATCCTGGAAAAAATTTAATAAAAAAATAAATAAAGCAAAAGGTGAGATAGAAATTGCTTTGGTTGGAAAATACCAAAATTCCTCTGAATCTTATAAATCCCTCAATGAAGCCTTATTCCATAGTGGAGTGTTTAATGATGTAAAAATAAATTTGAAGTGGATTGATTCAACATCGTTAAAAAATTCTAGTTACTGTAAAGACTTATTATCGTTAGCTGATGCTATTTTGGTTCCAGGCGGATTTGGAAAAAGAGGTGTTGAAGGAAAAATAAATGCAATTAAATTTGCAAAAGTTAATAACAAACCATTTTTAGGTATTTGCTTCGGAATGCAATTAGCTGTTATTGAGGCAATGAGATGTATAAAAGGATATGAAGACGCTTCATCAAGTGAATTCGGAAAGTGTAAAACACCAGTTATTGCGTTAATTAATGAATGGCAGAAAAATACAAAAATCCATAAAGTGGATAAAAAAAATTTAGGCGGGAGCATGAGGTTAGGCTCTTATAATTCAATTTTAAAAAAAAATACAAAAATTTTTAAGATTTATAACAAGGTTAATATTACTGAAAGACATAGACATAGATATGAAGTTAATAAAAATTATATTTCGATACTAGAAGAAAATGGAACTATTTTTTCTGGCATGTCTCCTGATAAAAAATTAGCCGAAGTCCTAGAAAGATCTGACCATCCGTGGTTTGTTGGGGTTCAATATCATCCTGAATTAAAATCCACACCTTTCAAACCTCATCCAATTTTTAATTCATTTATAAAATCAACGTATTTTTTGAAGAAGGAACTATAGATGCCTAATAATCATAATGTAAATGTTGGTAAAATTTGTTTTTCGAATGACTCAGAAATCAAATTGATTTTGGGTCCTTGTCAAATAGAAAGTAGAATACATGCACTTGAAACCTGCGCAGAAATTAATGAAATCTGCTCTAAATTGAAACTAAAATTTGTCTATAAAAGTTCATTTGATAAAGCAAATAGATCCTCTCACAGTTCATCAAGAGGTGTTGGATTGAAAAAAGGAATAGAAATATTAAATGAAGTAAAAGACAAATTTAAATGTCCGATATTAACAGATGTACATGAAGTTGATCAATGTAAAATGGTTTCTAAAGTTGTTGATGTGATCCAAATACCAGCTTTTTTGTGCAGGCAGACAGATCTTATTTTAGCTGCTGGAAAAACAAATTGTGTAGTTAATGTTAAAAAAGGTCAATTTCTAGCTCCTTGGGATATGAAAAATATAATTGAAAAGCTTAGATCTACCGGAAATGAAAAGATAATGTTAACTGAGAGGGGTACAATGTTTGGTTATAATAATCTAGTAACAGACATTCGTTCATTAGTAATAATGAAAACTTTTAATTATCCAGTAATTTTTGATGCAACTCACAGTGTACAATTACCTGGAAGTAGTGGAAAAACATCAGGTGGTCAAAGAGAATTTGTTGAGAACCTAGCTAAGGCAGCAGTCACCACCAAGATTTCTTCTATATTTATTGAAACACATCAAAATCCCTCAATTGCTCCTTCTGATGGACAAACTATGATATCTTTAAAAGATCTTCCTAAAATCTTACATTGTATAAAATTATATGATAGTTTAGCTAAGTCCGAATATTTAAATTGATTAAAATGACTCATATCATTTCTATAAAAGCAAGAGAAATAATTGATAGTAGAGGTATGCCAACGATTGAGGTGGATACCGAACTTTCTGGTGGTTTTAAAGGAAGAGCCTCTGTTCCTTCTGGTGCATCAACAGGTTCATTTGAAGCACACGAATTGAGAGATAATGATAGTGAAAGATTTTTTGGCAAAGGAGTGAATAATGCTGTTGATTTAATAAATACGGAAATAAGGCAGACAATTTTGGGATTTAACTCGACAAATCAACAGCTAATAGACAGAACATTAATAGATCTTGATGGAACTAAAAATAAATCAAGGTTGGGAGCTAATGCAACTTTAGGTACTTCTTTGTCAGTTGCAAGGGCTGCAGCCGCAGCATGTGGTCTTCCACTTTATAAGTATTTGGGCGGTATTGATAATGTTCTTCCAACCCCAATGATGAATATAATAAATGGAGGTTGTCATTCTAATAATAAACTAGATTTTCAGGAGTTTATGATTATACCTCACAATTTTAAAAATTTTAAATCTGCACTAAGAGCTGGAGTGGAAATTTTTCATATTCTTAAAAAAAACTTAAATAAGAATAATTTATCAATTTCTGTTGGAGACGAAGGCGGATTTTCTCCGGAAATATCAAATAACAGAGAATGCCTTGACTTGATTGTAAAATCTATTGATCAATCAAGTTATAAAATTGGTGAAGATATCTTCATAGGTTTAGATGTAGCTTCCACAGAATTTTTCAAAAATAAAAAGTATTATTTAAATGGAGAGAATTTGACTCTTAAGCCGGAAGAATTAATAAAATATTATGAAAATTTATTAAAAGATTACCCAATAATATCGATTGAAGATCCTTTGTCAGAGGATGAATGGGATTCATGGAAAGATTTAACGCAAATACTGGGAAAAAAATGCCAATTAATTGGTGATGATTTATTTGTTACAAATCCTCAAAGATTTAAAGATGGGATAAAAAAAAAGTGTGGTAATACAATTTTAATTAAGTTAAATCAAATTGGAACATTAACTGAGACCATAGAAACGATAAAAATAGCAAAGGAAAATAATTACAATACTGTGATATCTCATCGGTCTGGAGAAACAGAAGATACTTTTATTTCTGATTTATCAGTTGCACTTTCAGCCGGTCAAATAAAAACTGGATCTTTATCTAGAAGTGAGAGAGTAGCAAAATATAACCAACTATTGAGAATCGAAGAAGAAAATGGTCAATCGATTTCTTATGCAGCAAGAATGCCATTTAGGAAATTCATGTGATAAGACGATTTCCTCTTTCTAAGGTTTTGAATATTTTTTTATTTTGTCTGACACTTTTTATTTTATTAAACCTTTTTTTTGGTGAAAGAAATATTTTTATTTTAGAAAAAAAAAGTAAAGAATTAATTGAAATAAAAGACGAAATAAAACTATTAGAGAATCAAAAAAAGAAGATTCAGTTTGAAATTGATATGTTCAAAAAAAATAACAAAGATTTTCAAGAGTCAATTATTAGGGAAAAACTTCATTACAAATCTAAGAATGAAAAAATAATATTTTATTAAATTTTTTTTATAATTTTTAAAGCTTCTGAAATCATTAATTCTACCGACCTTTTTCTTATTTCGGTTCTATCTAAATTATTGAATTTTTTGTTTATTGTTTTGATGCTTCCATTAAAATTGAATGAAAAAAAAGTAGTTCCAACTGGTTTGGAAATGTTTCCGCCTTTTGGTCCAGCTAACCCGGTTGATGAGACTGAAATATAATTATCACTCTTTGAGTAATTTTTAATAATATTTTTTGCCATTAGAATTGAAACTTCTTCACTTACTGAACCATACTTTTTAAGTATGATTTCAGGAATGTCTAAGAGGTCTTTCTTTGAATGATTTGAGTATGTGACTATTCCCAAAATAAAAGATCTGGAGGAACCAGAAATTGATGTAATATGGTATGAAAATAGTCCCCCAGTAAAAGATTCAGCACTATATAACTGAATATTTTTTTCCTGTAATATTTTTAATAATTCGATCGCTTGAAAAGTTATAAGTTTAGATCCCATTTCCATGAAATAAGTATAATAATAAAACCAGAGAAAAGGCCAGCTAAAATATCGTCCATGATCAACCCATAAGCATTTTTTTTTTTATCAAAATAATTTATTGGGAATGGCTTAAAAATATCAAAAATTCTGAACAAAATAAAAGCTAAAAGAAATTCAAGAATGTTTTGATTGCAAAATAAAATTGCTACAGTTTGACCTATATATTCGTCAACAATAATATAACTGGGATCTTTATTTTTTAGTTTAATTAGTACTTTTTTGAGAATCAAATATGACAAAATTGAAAAAAAAATTGTTAAAATAACAATAATCGAATAAAACTTTTCGATAATAAACCAAAGAGGAATTAATATAACAAAAGAGGCTAATGTTCCAGGAAATTTAGAAACATAACCTAAACCAAATGAAGTGCAATAATTTAAAAGAAATCTATCCATCTTTTGTGAATATTTCACTAGTAACAATTGCTTGAGCAGCTATACCTTCACCTCTACCTAAAAAGCCAAGTTTTTCTGTAGTAGTAGCTTTTACATTTATCCTCTCTTCATTAATCTCTAATAATTTTGAAAGGTTTTTTTTCATTTTTATCTTATATTTAAAAATTTTTGGTTCCTCACATATTATAGTCAAATCAATACTTTTAATTTTTCCATTTTTTTTTTTAACCATATTTTTTGCAAATTTTATAAATGTAGATGATGGGGCATCTTTCCATTTCTTATCACTAGGTGGAAAATGATCTCCAATATCACCCGCTCTTACCGAACCGAGTATTGCATCAACAATTGTATGAAAAGCAACATCAGCATCTGAGTGACCTTTTAATTTTTTTGTAAATGGAATTTTTATACCACAGATTATTATATGTTTTCCGGTTTCAAATCCATGAACATCAAAACCTGTACCAACAGAAATTTCTTTTTGATTGTTAAACATAACTCTACCAAACTTTATATCATTTTTATCAGTAATTTTTATATTATTTTTATCCCCTAAAATAAACTTCATCTTAATATTGTTTTCTTCTGCTAAACTTGAATCATCAGTATAATTATTTTTTGTTGATTTATTATGTGCTTTTAATATTTTTTTAAAAGGAAATGATTGGGGTGTTTGAATTTGGAAAATGTGTTCTCTGGAAATTTTTTTCGATTCCGACGTTTTTAAATTAATATGCCTTAGTGAATCGTTAACTTTCAACACCGGAACAGAACCACTTGAAAAAGAAGTATTTGCAATGAGATTTTTAATTAATTCTTCATCTACAAAGGGTCTGGCACAATCATGAATCATTACAATGTCTGGCTTGAGTTTCTTTGCATAATTCAAACCATTTTTCACGGACTCCTGCCTTGTTTTACCGCCTAAAGTTAAAAATATATTTTCATTGCCTAATTTTTTTACTTCGGCAGATATTTCTTTTGAATGAACAATCACAAGATTATTTATATTCTTTATATTTAAGAATTTTCGAATGTTAATGTCTAGTAGCGTTTCATCCCCGATCGAAAACAATTGTTTGGGCTTGATTTTATCAAATCTCTTCCCAGAGCCAGCGCTCAAAATAATTACTGTTATTTTTTTTGCCATTTTATTTTTTATTGTTTAAAGATTATATTATAGTGAATTATGGATATTTTTCTTGCATATAATTATATATCTACATTTGTTTTATGTTTATTTATTTTCATTTCATTTTTAGAAATTGAAAGAAAACTCTCAATAAGTAAAATCTTATTTCTTGTATCTTTGCTTTTTACGACATTTTCTGTGTTGATTAATTATAAATTACTATTGAGTTCAGAATACGCCAATAATCTAAATATCATACTATCTTTTTCCTTACTAATATCTTTTTTTTTGTATTTTATAAGCTGTCTTCTTGATTTTAGTTTTATAAGGATGAGATTTTTTTTTATTCCATATTTTTTCATAATTTTTATGTTAATAGAATTTATGACATTCAGTAAAATGTTAAATGTAAAACTTACGTTTATAAATAATGATTTTTTATTTTTTCATATAATATTGTCGTTTTTAGCTTATTCATTTTTGTCTATATCTGCCATTTCATCTGTAGCGATATATTTACAAGAAAAAAATTTAAAACTATCTAACTATAATTCAAATTTTTTTTTTAATTCGCTTCCTTCAGTCTATGATAGTGAAAAGATAACAATAAAACTTTTATATTTGACACAAATTTTTCTTCTATTTTCATTATTCACAGGTTTTTATTACTCCTCTCAAGTCTCAAACAATTTAAATGACTTTTTTAACGAAAAATCTATTTTAAGTTGTATTACTTTTTTATTAATTTGTTTGCTTTTATCGATAAGGTTTTTTTTTGGTATAAGTGGTAAAAAGGTTTTTAATTTAGTTTTATTATCATATTTTTTTATTAACTTGGCCTATTTTGGTATTAAATTATTATAAATTTTTATTGTTATGCTTATTAGAAATATAAAACTTCCAAATAATATTTTATTTGCCCCGATGTCAGGGGTAAGTGATGCTCCTTATAGAAAGATAGTAAAAAAATTTAATCCTGGTCTAGTCTTTTCAGAGATGATAGCTAGCAGAGCTTTAATCCATAAAAATAAAAAAACACTCAGAATGGTAAAAAAAAATAACAATGAGATTCTAGCAATTCAGATTGCTGGTTGTGAACCAGACGTTATGTATGATGCAGCCAAGGTCTGTGAAGATCAAGGAGCAGACATTATAGATATCAATATGGGTTGTCCAGTCAAAAAAATTGTTAATGGATATGCAGGCTCGGCTTTGATGAAGGACGAAGATTTAGCTTTAAAAATTATTGATTCAGTTTGTAAAGCAACAAAAATCCCAGTAACTTTAAAAATGCGAACTGGTTGGGATGATAACAATAAAAATGCTCCAAAGATTGCAAAAATTGCTGAATCTTTGGGCATTTCTTTAATTACAGTTCACGGGAGAACAAGATGTCAGATGTTTAAAGGGAAAGCAGATTGGGCGTTTATAAAAAAAGTGAAACAAGAAGTGAAGATTCCTGTGATTGCAAATGGTGATGTCGAAAGTTTTAAAGATGTTCAGGATATTTTGAGAATTTCACGAGCCGATGGACTTATGATTGGGAGAGGATCTTATGGAAAACCATGGATATTTGAAGAAATTCAGACCATGCTATCAGATAAACCTTATAAAACACCCAATATTTCAATAATACGAGACATAATAAATGAACATCATCAGTTATGTCTTGAGCATTATGGAATTGATGTCGGTTTAAAAAGTTTTAGAAAACATTTGTGTTGGTATTCAAAATCATTAAGAAACTCAAATTCTTTTAGACAAGAAATAAATAAAACTTTAGATCATCGAAAAATTACAAGCTTAATTAATACTTTTTTTGAAGATTAAAACATTACGATGTTAAAAAAAAATGAAAAAAACGAATTTCTTGATGTTGTTGAATTTTTGAATGATGCAATAATTTTAATAACAAAAAATGATAAAAAAATAAAATTTGTAAACTATGGATTCGAAGAATTATTCAATGTTAGTAAAAAAAACTTAGTTGGTAAAAGTATAAAAATTTTTTTTAAGGAATCTTCTACCATTTTAGATTATATAAACAAATCAATCTTAAAAAAGAAATCATATAGTTACGGGAATGTTGATCTTAGTTTTAGCACGCAAATTTTGAATGCAAGCATGGATATTATAAATAAAATTGAATACGAAAATATAATTATTGTTTTGAGACTAAATAAAAAAAATAATTTTTATGATTTAGGCTTTGATAACAAATTTCAATTTTTTAATGAGTTTATCACTAAGTTAATTGAATTTATAATTAGTCCAATATCCAATATAAAGGGCTCAGCACAACTATTACAAAAAATTGAATCAAAAAATTCAGAATTTTATGAAATTATCATTAAAGAAGTTGACAAGCTAGTAAATTTCATAAAAATTTTTGAAAATAAATCAATTAATTTTAAAGAAACAAAAACTAATTTTAATATTCATGAAATTATTAGAGTTGCTATCAAAAATATTAATAACCTAATAATAAATAAGATAGATTTAATTGAAAATTTTGATCCATCACTTCCTAATGTTTCTGCTGATAAAAATCAATTAATAATCTTATTTGAAAATTTAATAAGAAATGCTCTGGAGTCTATATCAATAGAAGGTGGATATATAAAAATTTCTACTTTTTTTTACTTTGGCGAAGTTAAAAATATTCCTAACACAAAAAAAAATAAATCTTCAAATTTCATATTAATAGAAATTGAAGATAATGGGGGCGAAATTAAAGAGGAATTTAAGGATCAAATTTTTCTTCCTTTTTTTTCTACAAAGAACAAAAAAGGGCTTGGTTTATATCAAGCAAAAAAAATTGCGTTAGACAATAATTGTGAAATTCAATTTTATTCTAAAAAAAATGTTACAATCTTCAAAATTTGGATTCCCTTATAATGGAAAATAATATTCTTATAGTTGATAGTGATATTTCTTTAAAAAAGATTTTGGTAAAGTCTCTGAGTGGAGCAAAAAATATTATAAGAGCTGTCTCAACTATTTCTGAGGCATGGGTGGAAATTTCTAAGAATTATTATGATTTAATTCTAACCGATATTGAATTACCTGATGGAGATGGTTTAGAACTAGTTGAGAAAATTAGAAAAAAAAAACTTTCAACAAAAATAATTGTAATCAGTGCAAAGCATAATTTATTAACAACTGTTAAAGCCAGCGAATTAAATGTTTACGAATATATAAGTAAACCAATTGATTTAAATGATTTGATAATAGTTGTTAGTAGATGTTTACAAAAAGATAAATCGAATACTCATCAATTAATTGCTGATGATGAAAAACTCCCAATGATTGGAAATTCCCAGGTTATGCAAAGTGTTTACAGAACAATAGCCAAATTAATGAAAACAGATCTTACTGTTCTAATAACTGGTGAATCAGGTACGGGAAAGGAGCTAGTTGCGAAAGCTATACACGATTTTAGTAGAAGGGCTGATGATGATTTTGTTGTTTTAAATATGGCAGCAATTCCAAGAGATTTAATTGAAAGTGAACTTTTTGGTTATGAAAAAGGTGCATTTACTGGAGCTGAAAAAAAAACAATAGGATATTTTGAGAAAGCTGAAAAAGGCACGCTTTTTTTAGATGAAATTGGTGATATGCCTTTTGAAGTGCAAGCAAGATTATTGAGAGTTTTACAGATGGGAGAGTATTCTAGAGTTGGTGGTAGAGAGGTAATAAAATCCGATGTGAGAATCATATCAGCCACCAATAAGAATCTTAAAGAGTGTGTGGAAAGTGGTACTTTTAGAGAGGATCTATATTATAGGCTGAATGTTGTAAAAATTAACGTTCCTAGCTTAAGAGACCGAAAAAGTGACATAATTCTTCTCTCTAATTTTTTTTTAAAAAAGTTTTCAAATGGAGTAAAACAAATTGATGATGATTGTATAAAATTATTAGAAAAATATAGATGGCCAGGAAATGTAAGAGAGTTAGAAAACTTTTTCAAAAAAATTTCTGTTTTATATTCTGATAATGTAATCACTAAAAAGATTATAGAAGAAGAAATTAATGATATTGACGAAGTAAGCTATGAACAACAACAAAGTGAAAACTCAATATCAGATAGCATGATAGTGCATTTAAGCAATTTTTTTGATGCACTTAATCCGGATGATGATAATTCAACACTAAATTTATATGAGAAACTTTTAACAGAATTTGAAAAACCACTAATTAACAAGGCACTTAATTTTTTTAATGGTAATCAAATTAAAACTGCTGCAATGTTAGGTATAAATAGAAATACTTTAAGAAAGAAAATAAAAGACTTAAAAATTACATTAAAAAAATGAATATCAAAGATATTTTTTTAAAAAATAGTTTAAATAATATAGGTGGGAAAGAAAATATTATTTTATTAATACTCTTTCTTTTTTCTTTCCTTTTAAGTCTATTCATTTTTTTAGTTATTTCCGGTTTTTTTAATTATAATACAAAACTAATAAATGTTTCTTTACTTTTAATATTTAATTCAATTCTGGTTTTTTTAATTATACTTTTTATCTCCTATAAAGTAAGAAATTTGCTTTTGTTCAGAAAAGAGGGAAGGTCTGGGTCTTATTTACAAATTCAATTGAGTTCATTCTTTGCAATTATTACATTCATTCCATCAATATTAGTCACTATATTTTCTATTCTTTTTTTTGATCAAGGAATTAAAACTTGGTTTACCGAAAAAGTAAATACAGCAATATCTGGCTCGAAATTTATATCTGAGTCTTACTTTAAAGAGCATAGTAACAATCTCAAAAATGACATATTATTTCTCAGTAAAGAAATTAACAATGAAAAGGTAGCTTTTTTTACTGATAGAGAGAGATTAACAAGTTTGTTGAATTCATTAGCGTCAGTGAAATTTATAGATGAAGTGATTATATTCGAAAGGTCTGGACAATTATTAGCTAAATATGGGAGTAGTTTTGTTATTGACAAAGAACCACCGCCGCCATTGTGGTCTTTATTCAGAGCAGATGACGGTGAAATATCAGTTTTTACAAATAAAACAAATGATAGAGTGAGGGGAATTGTAAAACTTAATAGGGTAATTCCAACTTATTTGTATGCAGGCAGAAATGTTGATAGTATGGTTCTTAGTAGAGTAAATTCAGTAAATGATGCTGCTAATCAATATTTAGATTTAGAAAAAAATATTGAAAACTTTCAAAAGCAGTTTTACATCTTATTTATTGCAATCAATCTTCTTGTAATTATGCTTGCAATTTGGTTTGGTCTATTATTCGCAGGTAGAATTATTTTTCCTATAAAAACTATAATAAATGCTTCTGAAAAAATTAGTTCAGGAGATCTTAAAACAAGGATTAAAAAATTTTCACAATTCAACGATTTCAATATTTTAAGTAATTCTCTTAATAAAATGGTTGATAAATTAATTGAACAAAAAAAAAAATTAATAAGAGCAAAAGAAAACATAAATATAAGACGTAAATTTACTGAAAATGTTTTAGAAGGAATTACTGCAGGTATAATTTATCTTGACCTTAAATTAAATATTATACTTTATAATAAAAGATCTAAAGAAATCTTTAACAAATCTAATTTAAATGGTAATATTCTTGATATATTTCCTGAAATAGAGGATATTTTAAAAAATTTTATTTTTAAAGATTTTAAATCCATTGAGAAGCAAGTAAGATTTGCCGATGCCACAAGTCAAAAAATTATCAACATAAAAATCAATTCTGAAGTACAAAATAAAAAGAAAAGAGGGATCATATTAACGTTTGATGATGTAACTGAGCTTGTTTCTGCACAAAAAAAAGCAGCATGGTCAAACGTAGCTAGATATCTTGCACATGAAATCCGAAATCCTTTGACACCAATTAAAATCTCTGCGCAGCGATTACAAAAAAATTTCCTAAAAAATGTTCTAAATAATAATACTCTTGAAACTTGTACAAGCACAATTGTTAGGCAGGTAAATGATATCGAAAAATTAGTCACCGAGTTTTCTGACTTCGCGAGAATGCCAACTATTATTCTCAAAAAAGAAAATATTTATAAAATTATCAAACAAGAAATTGATTCTCTGAAGATAATAAACAAGAAAGTAGATTATAGACTTAAGAGTAAATATAAAAATATCATTGTCAATATTGATAAAAGTCAAATTAGAAGAGTAATAGTTAATTTATTAAAGAATTCCTTAGACGCAATTGAAAATAAAAAAAATAAAATAATTTGTGTTGAAATTATCAAAGGAAATGATTTTTTTGAAATTATTTTTATGGATAATGGTGAAGGTTTTCCTAATGATATCGATAAATTATTTGAACCTTACATTACTCATAAAAAAAATGGAACTGGTTTAGGACTTCCAATTTGCAAAAAAATTATTGAGGATCATAGTGGTGAGATAATACTTGGAAAAAGTACAGAGTTAGGTGGAGCTTCAGTGAATATAAAACTTTTTACCCACATAAATAAATGAAAAAAGATATTAATATTTTAATAATTGATGATGAAATTGATATCTGTGATCAAATAGCCGGTTTACTCGAAGATGAAGGGTATTCAACCTTCTCTGTTCAAAATAGTGATCAAGCTTTCAAAGTATTAAACTCTAATACAATAAACTTAGTAATACTTGATATTTGGCTCAATAATTCAAAACTAGATGGATTTAAGACTCTAAAAAAAATTAAAAATTTTGATGAATTAGTTCCTGTTTTAATGATTAGTGGTCACGGAACTATTGAGACTGCTGTAAATGCTGTGAAAAATGGTGCTTATGATTTTATTGAAAAACCTTTTGATTTAGATATTTTAATTTATAAAGTAAAAAAAGCTTTAGAAAATATTGATTTAAAAATAAAAATAAATGAGTTAACAAACCTATCATATCAAAAATTAGTTTGTAACTCAGATACTACTAAAAATCTTCAAAATATAATTATTAAAGTGGCAAAAACAGAATCATCGATTCTTCTAACAGGACCATCAGGATCAGGTAAAGAAATTATAGCAAAAGAAATTCATAATCTATCTAATCGTAATAAAAAACCGTTTGGTATTTTAAGTTGTGCGAATTTAAACCCTGAAAGTCTCGAAAAAGAGTTATTTGGTTCTGAAAGCTCTGATGAAGTTCTTAAACTTGGTATCCTAGAAAAATTAAATGGAGGAACTATTTTATTTGATCAAATTGAGGATATGCCCTTAAAATCTCAGGGAAAAATTGTAAGGTTTTTAGAAGATCAAAAGATTGTTCGTATTGGAGGTAATAACTCTTTTTTAGTGAATGTAAGAATTATAGCTACAACTAAAGAAAATTTGAACAATCTAATTGACAAAAATAGATTTAGGGAAGATCTTTTTTTTAAACTTAATGTAATGCCCATTCAAGTTCCAAAACTGAAGGATAGATTAGATGATATAGAAGATTTATGTAATATTTTTTTAATTGATTATACAAAAAAAAATAACCTCAAACTTAAAACATTTTCGAGAGATTGCATTGAATACTTTAAAAAAGTAAAATTTCCTGGGAATGTTAGACAACTAAAGAACCTAGTGGAATGGATTTTAACAATGCTTTCTGATAATAAAAAAACTAGTATATGCTTTGGAGATTTACCACAAGAAATAAAAAATGTTTTAATTGATAAAAATACCAGTCAGAATCTTTCTAAGGATTTTTCATCACATACATTAAAACAAGCTAAAAAGATTTTTGAGAAAAAATATATTGAACATCAGTTATTAAAATTTGATAATAATATTACAAAGGTATCTCACTTTATTGGGATGGAAAGAACTGCTCTTTATCGAAAAATAAAAAATCTTAAAATTAATTTAGAAAAAGAAAAATGAAAATAATAGTATGTGGTGCAGGAGAAGTTGGTTCCAATATTGCGAAGCAACTTGTAACAGAGGATAATGATGTTACTATAATCGATGAATCTGAAGAATTACTAAGGTCAATTAATCAAAACCTAGATGTTAAAAGTATCTGTGGAAAGCCATCATATCCTTCAGTTTTAGAAAAGGCTGATGCTGAGGAGACAGATATGTTAATTGCAGTTTCAGATAATGATGAGATAAATATTATATCGTGTCACGTTGCTGAAAGTATTTTTAAAATACCTGTAAAAGTCGCTAGAATTAAAGAATCTAATTATTTAAATAAGAAATGGTCTGATCTTTTCTCAAAAAAAAGTCTACCCATTGATGTTCTGATTTCACCTGAACTTGAAATTGCCAAAGCTATATCTAGAAAATTGAATACACCAGGTGCTTTTGATTCGATATTATTGGGAGATAAATTATTAAGAATTATAGGATTATCAATCAATGCTGATTGTCCAGTAATAAATACACCTTTAAGAATGTTTCCGGGTATTTTTTCTGGTTTAGAAATTAAAATTCTTGTTATTTTTAGAAATAATGAAATTGTAATACCATCTGGTCAGGAAGAAATTTATCCAAATGATGAAATATATTTTGCTGTAAGGGATTCAGATTTAGGAAGAGCCTTAAGAGTTTTTGGAATAAAATCTCAAGAAACTAGAAAAGTTGTAATAGTTGGAGCGGGCAATATAGGACTAAATCTTATCAAAATAATTGAAAAAAATTTTCCAGATGTAATTTGCAAAGTTATAGAAAGTAATTTAAAAAGATCAGAAGAAATAGTCAATTTACTGTCAGAACAAAATATTATTTTGAATGGCAATGCTTTAGATCTTGAAATTTTAGAAGAATCTGGTGTAGGAAGCTCTGAGGCTATTATAGCGGTAACAGACGACGATGAAGTAAATGTTTTTTCAACACTACTAGCAAAGGAACTTGGCTGCCCAAGATCTATGGCCATAGTAAATAACTCTACTTATAGGCAGTTATCAAAAAAGTTAAATTTAGATATAATGATTAGCCCGAAAACAATTACAACTTCAGCCATTTTACAATATGTGAGACGAGGTAAAATTAGAGAAATACATGATTTTGGAGATAATAGGGGAGAAATTATAGAATTTGAAATACTTCAAACCTCTAAATTTGCAGATAAAAAGATTTCAGAATTAGAGTTACCAAAAGCCGTAATTATTGGTGCAATAGTTAGAGAGAAAAAAATAATTTTTCCAGACGATCTTACAACAATTCAAATAAATGATAAAATCATACTTTATACGGATGCGAATTCAATTAAAGAAGTTGAAAAACTATCGGAAGTAAAAATTGAGTTTTTTTAATGCAGTATAATTATTTAAATGGAAAGTTTCTTTACAAAAATGAAAGTAAAATTTCTACTGAAGATAGAGGTTTTAATTTTGCAGATGGTATTTATGAGGTCATAGCTTTTAGGAAAAAAAACTTATTAAACTATTCAAGACATATAAATAGATTAAAATGTTCACTCCAGAGCCTTAAAATAAATTCTCCATTTAAAAATTTAAGTTCACTTCATTTTATTTTAAAATATTTGATAGAAATAAATCATATTGAAAATGGCTTTATTTATTTACAAATAACCCGAGGTTCTTCTGAAAGAAATCATCTTTACTCCCCAAAATTAAAATCAAATTTATTTATAAGTATTTTTCAGACCAAAAATTTTTCTAAATATAAAAAAACTGGAGTTAAGGTAATAACCTCTAATGATATTAGATGGAAAAGATGTGATATTAAAAGCATTTCTTTATTAGCGAATGTTATAGGAAAGCAGGCAGCATTTCGTATGAAAGCTTATGAAACTTGGCAAAAATACAAAAATTACATAACCGAGGGAACAACATCTAATGCTTTTATTATTAAGAATAAAAAAATTTTTACTCATAAAAAGAATAATTATATTTTAGGTGGTGTAACTAGAGATGCAGTTATAGAAATTATTAAAAAAAAAAAAATTAAGCTTGTTGAAAAGAAATTTTCTATTGATGATGCCTTTGGAGCGGACGAAGCTTTTTTGACAAGTACAACTGTAGGTATTCTTCCTGTTATTAAAATCGACAATAAAAAAGTTTCTAATGGAAAAATTGGAAGTTTGACAAAAGAACTAATGTTTGATTATGAAGTCTATCTTGAAAAGCAAATTAAATATGAATGAAGATGATATTTTTGTTATTCATCCATATTTAAAAGCTAAAAGGATTCAAAAAGATTCTGACTTAGAAGAGGCTAGCAAATTGACTGAGGCTATTAATTTAAATCCAATTTATTCTAGGTCAATAGGTTTAGAAAAAATTAACCCGAAAACATACTTAAATAGTGGTGTTGTTGAGCTATTGAAAAAGGATGTTGTCGAAAAAAAAAGTAAACTTTTATTTATAAATTGTAATTTAACTCCAATTCAACAAAGAAATCTTGAAAATGAGATTAAATGTAAAATTATAGATAGAACAGGTTTAATTCTAGAAATATTTGGAGCTAGAGCAAAGTCCAATGAAGGTAAATTACAAGTTAATCTTGCTAGTTTAAATTATCAAAAGAGCAGATTAGTTAGATCTTGGACACATTTAGAGAGACAAAGAGGTGGAGCTGGCTTTATGGGGGGTCCAGGGGAAAGGCAAATTGAATCAGATAGAAGGCAACTAACTGAGCAAATACATAGAATAAAAAAAAAAATTAAAAAAATTAATAACACAAGATCTTTACAAAGATATAGAAGAAAAAAAAATAATCTTCCAATAATTTCTTTGGTTGGTTACACTAATTCAGGGAAGTCAACATTATTTAATTCATTAACTAACGCTAATTCATTGTCTAAAAATATGTTATTTGCTTCCTTAGATTCTACAATTAGAAAAATAAATATTTTTAAAAAAAAATTTGTTTTTGTTGATACTGTTGGTTTTATTCGTGCTTTACCAACAGGATTGATTGAGGCTTTTAAATCCACATTAGATGAAATTCAAAGCTCTTCAATTATTCTTCATGTAAGAGATATTTCAAATAAAGAGAATTTAGAACAAAAAAAGGAAGTATTGAAAATTTTAAACGAACTAGGTGTAGAAGAAGACGATTCTCGTATAATTGATGTAATAAATAAAATTGATTTGGTAAAGAGCAAATTTGACAATGAAAATAATTTTAAAAATCAAGTTGTTGTTTCTGCAATTCATAAGTTTGGGATAAATGAACTTAAGAAAAAGATTTATGAAAAAATTGTAAATGAAATTACTTAAGAAGTTTGATTAAACTTGAAGTATCAAGATTTTCATAACCATTTTTAATTAGAATCGAATATTTTTTTAGTATTTCATTTGTTATGGGAATATTAATTTTCTTTTTACTTGCAATTTTTTTGACAATTTCAAGATCTTTCTTCATCCATTTATTCATGAAGCCAAAGTTGAATTTATCTTTCCACATGGTTTCTGATCTATTCTCCATCTGCCAAGATTGGGCGGCGCCATTACTGATTGCAGATAGTAATTTATCTAATTTAAGTCCAGTTTTTTTACCAAAGTTTAAGCCCTCAGCTAAACCCTGAATAACGCAACTAACACAGATTTGGTTTACCATTTTTGCTAACTGACCACTTCCTGATTTTCCCATATAAATCAGGGATTTACTGTATATATTCATGATGGGTCTTAATTTTTTAAATATTATATTTTCTCCTCCAACCATTATTGATAGCAAACCATTTATTGCACCTACTTCGCCACCACTTACTGGCGCGTCTAAGAAATTACATTTTTTTCTTTTAAATTTATTAAAACAAAACTTTGCTGTTTCTGGCGAAACAGTTGTGTGATCAATGACATAAGCATTACTTTTAATATTATTAAATATTCCATTTTTGTCGAAATAAATTTCCATTAGATCGTTGTCATTACCAACACATGAAATAAAAATATCATTATTGTATGCAGCATCTAATGGTGTCTTGGCAATCTGAACATCAAGATTATTAAACAACTTTTTGAATTTCTCACTTTTCTTTAAAGTTCGATTATAAATTGTAATTTTTTTTTTTTTTTTTAATAAATGCGATGCTATATGAAACCCCATAACACCGATACCTAAAAAAGCTATTCTTTGCATTTTTTTTCCATTATTTTTATGTCAAGTCCATTTTCTTTACAACTAACCTCAATGTGGTCATTTTCTTTAATTTCATTAGCTAAAATCTTTATAGCTATTGAATCAATAATATTTTTTTGAATAATTCTTTTTAGAGGTCTAGCACCATATTCATAGCTATACCCCTCATTGACTAACCAAGCTTTTGATTGAGTATTTAAAGTAATTTTTATTTTTTTAGATTTCAATATTTTTTCTAGCTTCATAATTTGAATTTCCAAAATTTTTTTTATTTCTTCAGTATTTAGTTTATTAAAGATAATTATGTCATCTAATCTATTTAGAAATTCAGGTTTAAAATTGTCTTTGACTTTATTTAATATCTTGTCTTTTACTAAATTACTGATTTTTGAATTAGGTTCCTCTTGATCACTTAAATAGTTAGCACCTATATTAGACGTCATTATCAATATGGTATTTTTAAAATTAACAACCCTTCCCTGACTATCAGTTAGTCTACCTTCATCAAAAACCTGTAATAAAATATTGAAAATATCAAAATGAGCTTTCTCGATTTCATCAAATAATATGATTTGATATGGTTTTCTTCTTACAGATTCTGTTAACAATCCACCATCTTCATATCCAACATAGCCCGGAGGGGATCCTATCAGTTTGGATACAGAATGCTTTTCCATATATTCGGACATATCTATCCTTAAAAGCGCGGAAGGATCATTAAATAAAAAATTCGACAATGCCTTTGTAAGTTCAGTCTTTCCTACTCCGGTAGGCCCAAGAAACATAAATATACCTATTGGTCTTTCTGGGTCTTGAATGCCGGTGCTAGCTCTTTGGATTGCAGAAGAAATAATTTCTATGGCCTCGCTTTGTCCTACAACAAATTCTGTCAATTTCTTTTTAATATTAAGTATCTTATTTTTTTCGCTTTCTAACATTTTGTTCACTGGTATACCAGTCCATTTAGCAACTACTTTTGCAATATCAGTTGCTGAAACGGATTCAGTTAAAAGCTGAAAATTATTTTCTTTATTATTCGAATTTTCTAAATCCATAATTTTTTTTTCTAATGAAGGAATTATTCCATAAGCCAATTCACCAGCTTCACTCAATTTTCCATTTCTTTGTAACATTGATAATTTTATTTTGTTAGAATCAATTTCTGATTTAATTTTTTGAATATTATTTATTTTATTCTTTTCTTCTAACCAAACTTTTGTTAATTCTTTACTCTTTTTTTCATTTTCAAGAATTTGTGTATTTAATAACTTTTGTCTGTCTTTAGATTTAGAGTCGTCATCTTTTTTTAAACTTTCAAGCTCTATTTTATTTTGAAGTATTTTTCTCTCAACCTCATCTAGTTCTTCTGGTTTTGAATCTACCTGAATTCTTACTTGTGAAGCAGCCTCATCAATAAGATCAATTGCTTTGTCAGGTAGAAAACGATCATTTATATACCTTTTTGATAATTCTACTGCTGAAATCAATGCTGAATCTAAAATTTTCACACCATGATGAATCTCATATTTTTCTTTGATACCTCTTAATATGGAAATGGAGTCAGGAGTATTTGGCTCGTTTACATTAATTTTTTGAAATCTCCTAGCTAATGCAGCATCTTTTTCAAGATTTTCTGTGTACTCCTTTGTTGTTGTTGCTCCAATGCAATGTAAATCTCCTCTTGCCAGTGCAGGTTTTAATAAATTTGATGCGTCCATAGCACCCTCAACTTTTCCTGCGCCTACAAGTGTATGAATTTCATCTATAAATAATATAATACTATTTTTATTAGAAGTTATTTCTTTAAGTATTAACTTTAATCTTTCTTCAAACTCTCCACGAAACTTTGCACCAGCAACTAGTGCACCCAAATCTAAAGATATTAATTTTTTATTTTTAAGCGTTTCTGGAATATCATTGTTAATGATTCTAAGTGCGAGACCTTCAACTATTGCAGTTTTTCCTACTCCAGGTTCTCCTATCAAAACAGGATTATTCTTTGTTCTTCTAGACAGAACTTGAATACTTCTTCTTATTTCATCATCTCTGCCAATTACAGGATCAAGCTTACCTTCTTGAGCAATTTTTGTTAAGTCGACTGAGTATTTAGATAATGAACTATTATCTTTTTCTTCAGAATTTATTTCTTTTTGTAACATTTCATTCATTTTTTTTAAAAATTCATCTTTATTAGTTTTTGAATTATTAACAAAATAATCAATAATACTCTCAGATTCTAATAGTATTTTCACAAACAACAATTTGGGAGTAACTGATTTTATACCATGTTTTTCTTTAAAATTAATTGATTTTATAATTATTTTTGTTAGTTCAGCGGAGAAATAAATTTTAATTTTCTCTCCTAAAATTTTTGGAAGGTTAAAAATTTCTATATCTATTTTCTCTGAAACTTTTTGGATTTTAGTGTTTGTTATATCAATAAAATCATTTATGTACTCAAGTTTAATTAATGCTTTTAAAACGTGAAATATTGTAACGATTTGATTATCATTTTTTCTAGTAATCTCAAAGGCATAATTAATAGCAAATTTAGTTGTTTCACTTAGATTTGAAAAATTCATATTTTTTTTAAAAATATTAATATTTGTTATTTAATTTAATTTATGTATTTTAACATTCAACTATGAAAAAAAAACTTCCTTTAAATGGAATAACTGTACTGGATTTGACAAATGTTTTGTCAGGTCCTTATGCGTCTTTAATCTTATCAGACTTAGGAGCATCAGTAATTAAAGTAGAAAAACCTAATGGAGATGATTCCAGAAGATACGGTCCCTTTATTGATAAAAAGTCATGTTATTTTTTGTCTTTAAATAGAGGAAAAAAAAGTATTTTGTTGGATCTAAAAAAAGAAGAAGATAAGAAAATTTTTGAAAAAATTTTATCCAATTCAGATGTTCTTATTGAAAATTATAGGCCAGATACACTAAAAAGTTTGGGTTACTCATGGTCGAGGTTAAAAAAAAATTATCCTAAATTAATATATGCTAAAATAAGCGGGTTTGGTGAGAACGGTCCAATGAGCAAACTACCAGCTTATGATGTTATTGTCCAAGCTATGAGTGGAATAATGAGTATAACAGGATCATCGAAAGACTCTTTTTCAAGGGTAGGGACATCAATTGGAGATATTGCTGCAGGATTATTCTGTACTATTGGGATAATTTCAGCGCTCTATGACAGACAGAGTTCTAAATTTGGAACAAAAATTGATATTAGTATGCTTGATTGCCAAATAGCAATTTTAGAAAACGCAATTGCACGATATTCTGTATCGAATCAAAACCCTATACCACTCGGAACAGATCATCCATCAATTTCACCCTTTGGTGCATTTAACACATTAGATGAAAAAATAGTATTAGCAGCTGGGAATAATAAAATTTTTAAAAAATTATGCTTTTTATTATCTAGAAAAGATTTATATAGTAATAAATTATTTACTGATAATGAAAAAAGAAATAATAATATTAATGTTTTAAGATATGAAATTGAGAAAACACTTAAATTAAAAAAATCTAAATATTGGATTAAAATTTTGAGTGAGGCTGGTATTCCTTGTAGTAGGATAAATAGAATTAGTGATGTTCTTACAAATAAACAACTTATCAAAAGAAATATGTTTTTAGACTATTTTCTATCAAATAAAAAAAAATTAAAAGTTTCAGGTAATCCAATAAAGATAGCAGGTATAGAGGAAACTAAAATATCAAAAAAGGCTCCAAATTTAGACGAAAATAAAATAGAGATATTTAAGATGTTCAATATAAAACTATAATTCTTATTTTCTTTCTTTTTTTCTTAAATGTGGATCTAAAAATTTTTTTCTTAATCTGAGATTCTTTGGTGTAACTTCTAACAACTCGTCTTCTCTAATATAAGATATCATTTGTTCAAGAGACATTTTTAAAGGAGGTATTAATGTAATTGCTTTATCCGACCCTGATGCTCTTATATTGGTTAACTGTTTGCCTTTTAATAGATTGATTTCAAGATCATTTTCTCTACTGTTTTCACCAACAACCATTCCTTTGTATATTTTTGTTTGAGGTTCTACAAACATGATACCTCTTTCTTGTAAATTAAATATAGCAAATGCAACAGCTGAGCCAGTTTCTTTTGAAATTAAAGCCCCATTTCTTTTTTCTATTATATCTCCTTTGAATTCTTCATAACCATTAAAAACTCTATTTATAACTCCAGTTCCTTTAGTTTCTGTCATGAATTGGCTTTGATAACCTATCAATCCTCTAGAGGGTGATTTAAAAATAATTCTTGTTTTATCTTTACCCGTATTTTTCATATTAATCATTACAGATTTTCTCATATTAAGAGCATTGATAACATTGCTTGAAAATTCTTGATCTAAATCGATTATTACCTCTTCGATGGGTTCGAATTTCTTTTCTTCTTTAAATTTATATAAAACCTTGGGTCTCGACACATTTAATTCATAACCCTCTCTTCTCATAGTTTCAATTAAAACTCCAAGTTGTAACTCACCTCTACCTCCAATTTCAAATGAATCTCTGGAATCATTTTCTTTAAAAGTTATAGCTACATTTGACTCTGATTCATTTATTAGTCTCTTTCTTAGCATATTTGAAGTAATTTTATCTCCATCTTGACCCGCAAATGGAGAGGTATTTACTGTTATAGTAATAGACATTGTAGGAGGATCAATCGGAGTAGACTTAATGGGTAAATTAATACTTGAGTTACAGATTGTATCTGAAACTGAACATTTTGTGAGACCTGCAATACAAATTATATCTCCAGCAAATGCCTCATTAATAGGAACCCTTTTTGTGCCCTTAAAAGTAAATAATTTTGTTAAACGGCCATTTTCTACAATATTTCCATTAAGATCAATTACTTTTACTGAATTGTTCACTTTAGCTTTTCCACTGTCAATTTTTCCTACTAAACATTTTCCTAAAAATGGATCAGAATCTAATAACGTCGCAAGCATTGCGAAATCTTTATTTTTTTCGCTAACCGGTTCCGGAACATGCTTTAAGATAAGATCAAATAGACAATGAAGATTATTTTTTTCATTATTTAAATCTTTAACACACCACCCATTTTTTCCAGAGGCATATAAAATTGGAAAGTCTAATTGTTCATCACTTGCTTCCATTGAGATGAATAAATCAAAAACTTCATCAAGTACTTCTTCTGGTCTTGCATCTTTTTTATCAATTTTATTTATTATTACAATGGGCTTAAGACCCTGAATTAGTGCTTTCCCAAGAACAAATTTTGTTTGAGGCATTGGTCCTTCTGCTGCATCAATCAATAAAATAACACCATCTGCCATACATAAAACCCTTTCAACTTCACCTCCAAAATCTGCATGACCGGGAGTATCAATTATGTTGATTTTAAATTGTTTCCATTCTATTGATGTAGGCTTTGCCAATATTGTTATTCCTCTTTCTTTTTCAATATCACCCGAATCTAACAATCTATCTTCTACTTTTTCGTTTTTTCTAAATAAACCTGTTTGTCTCAACATAGAATCAATGAGGGTTGTTTTTCCATGATCTACGTGAGCAATTATGGCTACATTCCTAATATTTCTCATAATACAATTTTGCTATCAATTTTTTCTTTTAAATTCTTAAAGTCTGTAATAATTAAAATATTAACTGTATAATAAATTTTTACTAATTAATCTAATTAAACTTTATGCAAGACAAAATGACATTCGTTTTAACCAGTTGTGGTAGAACTTTTCTATTGAACAGAGTTTTAGAAACTTTTTTTGAATTTAATAAATATAATTTTGAAAATATGTATATTGTGGAAGATTCACTTGATTTAAATACATACAGAGAGATTAAAAAAAAATGGGGTTCAAGGATTAAGATAATTTGTAATAAGCAAAAAAAAGGACAGATTAGGTCAATCATTGATGTATATAAAAAAATAAAAACTCCCTATATTTTTCATTGTGAAGACGATTGGTTATACACTAGATCAAATTTTATCGAAGATTCTCTTAAGATTCTAAAAACTGACCCAAAGATAATTCAAGTATGGTTAGAAAGTAGGGAGAGTGCAAGTCGTCTTGATATATTTTCGTACGGTAAATTGGAATCTAAGAAAGGAGTTAAATTCAGAAAAGTATACTGTAAAGAAGGATGGGAATGGGGACATTTTTCCTTTAGACCAGGAGTAAAAAGACTGAGTGATTATAAATTAATTGATGGTTATGAAAAATTTAAAAACGAGCTTGATATAAGTGTTGAATATAAAAAATTAGGTTTTTATACTGTGATAATGGACAGGCCTGCAGTAGAAGATATAGGAGACGATCATCATGTTACTGATCCCACAAGACAGTGGCCTCATAGAAGAAAGTCTAATTCCCCTAAAGGACTAAAAAGACTTTGGGGACATTTAAAAAGATTTAAGTTTTAAATGAAAAAATTTAGAGCTTTGATCTTAAACAAAAAAAATGAATCTCAATCAATTTCTTATAAATTGATTAGTGAAAACCAATTAATGGAAGGTGATACTTTAGTTAGAATTAATTATTCAACAATAAATTACAAAGATGCTCTTGCAATAACTAATAAAAGACCAATAATCAAAAAATGGCCTATGATTCCTGGAGTTGATTTAGCAGGGGTAATCAAGCGTTCATCGAACAAAAACTTTCAAAAAGGAGATAAAGTAATTTTAAATGGATATGGAGTCGGTGAAAGTCATTATGGTGGATTTTCTCAAATAGCAAAAGTTAATTCTAAATGGCTTACTAAATTACCTGAGTTTTTGACACCTTTTGAAGCGATGGCTATTGGATCCGCTGGCTTAACCGCAATGTTGAGCATTATGCAAATACAAAAACATTTAAAACCCTCTGACGGAAAAATTCTAGTTACTGGAGCCACTGGAGGGGTGGGTAGTATTTCAGTAATGATTTTATCGAAACTTGGGTATGATGTAATAGCTGGTTCTGGAAAAAAAGAAGACGTATTTCTTTCAAATCTAGGTGCAAAAGAAATAGTGACACGAGACTATTTTAATCACAATGATAAATTATTGAATCATCAGGAATGGGTGGGTGTAATTGACGTTGTGGGGAGCAAAACTTTGGCAAATATTATATCGAGAACTTACTATGGTGGAATAGTAGTTGTGTGCGGTTTAGCTGAAGGGGTTGATTTACCAACAAACATGATGCCATTTATTATTAGAGCAATAACATTGAAGGGTGTTGAGTCAATTCATACCTCCCAAAGATTAAAACAAAATGCGTGGAATAGTCTTTCTAAAGTAATTGATAAAAAAAAATTAAAAAATTTAACAACCAAAATTAAATTGACCGAAGTTGAATCTTATAGCAAAAAATTACTTAATTCTAAAATTAAGGGAAGAATAGTAATAGACTTAATGAGAGATTAATTGGAATCTCATAAAATTGTTTAATTGGAAAGTCGATCAATATTATGCTACCTTAAGGACATTAAAAAAATTCCAATAATTTGTAATAAAATAGTTATAATTATGAATACAAAGTTATTACTTAAAAAAGAGTTTATATTAAAATCTAAGTTATTGGTTAAATTATAAATAAGCTTTAGTGTAATAGTCATAATCAATGTAGATAAAATAAACTTTATGATATTCATGAAAGATTAATTAATTAAAGAATTTATTTAAGAGTTTAACCATATTGAATTAAACGTAATTTAACATAATGTATATTATACCGTCTTATGTCTAATTTAATTTTTAACTTAAGTATAACCAAGATATAACACACTTGAACCAAATATTATTCCAGTAATAATAAAAATAACAAACGTGTATCCCATTATTTGTCTCATGTGCAGTCCTGCAATTGCTAGCAACGGAATTGTCCAAAATGGTTGAATCATGTTAGTCCATTGATCGCCGTAGGAAACACTTAATACTATAATATTTGGATCAACATTTAATTTTTGTGCCGCTTCAATCATTACTGGTCCTTGAACTGCCCACTGCCCTCCTCCTGATGGTATGAACATATTTACAATTCCTGCTGATAAAAATGAATAAAAACCAAGTGTTTCTTTAGTTGAAATAGAAGTAATCCAATCAGCTACGACATTTAATAATTCAGTATTACCCATCATACCCATTATGCCTGCATAAAAAGGATATTGAAGTATTATTGGACCCACAGTTTTTGATGCATTATTAACTAATTCAACGAAATGCATAGGAGAATTTGAAAGAATAAGTCCAACACCTAAAAATGTAAAACTTACAAATGATAAAGTTAAAAAGAAACCATTAAGATAATACGATAAGAAAATATAAAATAATATTACTGAACCAAGAAATAAGCTCAAGTATCTAGTATTTTCAATAATATATACAAAGTTTTTATTTGATTGATTTTTATTGTTTTTGTCATCTTTTTGATTTTTACTTAAAAGATTTTTTTTGATTTCTATTGTATCTTTGTCATTAGGTTTCATCAGTGGGTTAATTAGTGTGATCACAAAAAGTGTTAGTATTGCCATAAAAATATTAAATGAAGTGAAAATTGTCTCAGTTACTGGAATTACACCAATTTTCGATTCTAATATATGTCCTGGAGTTGATACAAATAATGCACTTGAAGAAGAATAGCCCATATGCCAAATTACATACCCTGAATATGCTGAAGCGACTAACAATGGATAATGAATTTTAATTTTTTTTTTTAAGCAACCAAGTGCTACAAATTTCGAGACAATACCCCCTACGATCAAACCTAGGGACCAAGCCAATAAACTAGCACAACCTGAACAAAAAGTAACCAACGCATAAGCTTGAAAAGCATTTCCAGGTAATTTTCCAACTTTGTTCAAAAGATTCTCAACAGGTTTTGTATGAGCTAGTGAATGCGCCCCTATCATAATAAGACATATTTGGGCTGTGAAAGTAAAAAGTTTAGGTAAGCCTTCTCCCCAAGCAAGAATAGCTTCTGAGGAAGTTGCTCCTGCTAAAGTTAAAGCTAATAAGTAGGTAAGAATTGATAAGATTATTACAAATATAAAAGCATCAGGGTATGATTTCTCAACCATTCTTACGAATGGCTTGGCAATATTATCTAATGTTTTCATTAACTACAATTTTTATAAAAAATTTAGTTAATTTTTAGTGCAATAACTTTTCCTTCTGTCATTATTGGTATAAGTATTAAATTTTTGTCAAGTATTACTTCATGATCAGCTGCACCTTGTGCTGTGCTTTTAAGTACTTTAACTTTTGAATTGTTTTTCATAGAATAAAGCTTTCCAGCAGACCAATCAGTAACAAAATAAGCCCCTTTTCCATCTGCTTCAACTCCATCTAAATTACCTATACTTTTGTCAGGACCTAAATTTTTAACTTTTTTTGTATTAAGATCAACAACTTTTAAGTTTCCTGATCTTTCAGGTGTTCCCCAACCTTCCATAACTGAACCCCAGCTACCAACAATCATTTGACTTTTAGTTGCATCAATATGAATCCCATTTGGAGCTAAATTAGGGCTATTTAACCATATAGGAAGTTGACTAAATTGATTTAACCTATAAATACTATCTGTGTAAGTATCTCCAACGTATACATTACCATACTTGTCTGCGGTAACGTCATTAAAACAGACTGCTCCAGAACCTTTATATTTATTAATTACTTTTCCAGAAGCAGTATCAACTTCAACCAACTCGTCTACATCAGCAATATAAAGTTTATCTTTAAATATTGTAAGACCTTTTGGTGCATTTAAAGATTTTACCCATTTCTGTTCTATTACTTTTCCATCAAGACTCATTTTAGATATATAACCAGAACCATCTTTTTTGAAGGGATGATTTACAATATTTGAAACATACAAAACATCATTTATTTTATCATAAATCACTGACTCCGGAAGTTCGAAAACCTTTTCACTTTCCCAAGCTGTTTCCAGTTCTTCAGCTTCGACTAAAAAACTAAACAAAAATATGGAAATGGATGCAGTTAATATTTTAATGATTTTCATTTTTTCTCCTTTTTTATTAATTGTTAGTTGGCATTGAAAATTTGATTTCATCAATTTTTGATGATGGCCATTTTTGTGTTATCGTCTTTCTTTGTGTATAAAAACGTAAACCATCCGGTCCATAGATACTTAAATCTCCAAAAAATGAATCTTTCCAACCACCAAAACTATGAAAAGATGAAGGTACTGGTAGCGGAATATTTATTCCAACCATACCAATATTAACCTCATCAGTAAACTTTCTTGCTAATTCTCCATTATTTGTAAATATGCAACAACCATTACCAAATTGATTTTTATCAATTATTTTCAATCCTTCTTTAATACTATCCACATTAATTATCTGAAGTACCGGACCAAATATTTCATTTTTGTATGATTCCATGCCAGTGTTGATATTGTCAATTAGTGTTGGTCCAAGAAAAAAACCATTTTTTAAGTGAGAAGGTTTAACTAAAAGCTTTCTGCCATCAATAATAACATTTGCTCCATCTTTCTCTGCACTATCGATCATTTTAATTATATTTTGTTTGTGCTCATTTGAAATCACCGGTCCAAAACTATCTGAAACACCACTTGCAACTTTAAACTTATTTATTTCACTTGATAATGCATTAATAATTGGTTTATGAATTTCACCAACTGTTATTGCTACTGATAGTGCCATACATCTTTGTCCAGAAGAACCATATGCTGCACCTAAAAGTTGATTAACAGTTTGTTCAATATTTGCATCGGGTAAAATTAAAGCATGGTTCTTTGCACCCCCTAATGCTTGACATCTCATTCCATTTAAACTTGCTGTAGAAAATATATGCTTAGCAACCGGAGTTGATCCTACAAAACTTACTGCTTTAATTCTTTTATCATTTAAAAGGTTAGTAACAGTTTCTTTTCCCCCATTTAAAACGTTTAATACTCCATCTGGCAACCCCGCTTCGGAAAAAAGTTCTGCCAAAAATTGAGTAGCAATTGGATCTTTTTCTGAAGGTTTTAATATAAACACATTACCAGCTGCTATTGCAATTGGAAACATCCATAATGGAACCATAGCAGGAAAATTAAATGGTGTTATTCCTAAAACAACTCCAAGTGGCTCAAACTGACTCCAAGTATCAATTGAAGTACTAACGTTCTTATTATGTTCACCTTTTATAGAATTGGCTATACCACAAGCATACTCTACATTCTCTATTCCGCGTCTTATTTCTCCAATGGCGTCATTTTTAGTTTTTCCCAAATCGTCACTGATAAGTTTTGATAGTTTATCGATATTTTTTTCTAAAATAATTTTATAATTAAACAGAATATTTGTTCTTTTTGCTATGGATATATTTTTCCATAGAGAAAATGCTTTTTCAGAACTTTCAATTGTTCTGTTAACAGTCTTTTTTGAGGCAGAGGATAATATACCTAAAAGCTGTCCTGTTGAAGGGTTTATGATATCGATTTTTTCTCCATTATCAATAAACTCTTTGCCATCAATATAATGACCAAAAAAATTCTTAATTGAATTGTTATCCATACATAGACCAAATAATAATAATAATAAACACATATTAGGTTTATTAATTTTGCATTTCAATCTTTTTTTATTCGTTTTTAAATTGCAAATTTGCAGTTTAAATGTTAACAAAATAAAATATTCATATGTTTAACTGGAATGATCTAGAATCTTTTTTAACATTATCAAGAAGCTTAAAACTCAGTGTAGCCTCAAAAAAATTAAAAAAAGAATCAACTACAATATCTAGAAGAATATTAAGATTAGAAAAAAATTTAGACGTTAAACTATTCTTTAGATCAAATAACATTTATCAACTAACTGAAAATGGCCAAAGTTTATTGACCTTTGCGGAAAGAATAGAATCAGAAATTATTTCTATTAGTGAATTTTTTTTGAATAAAAGCCTTAGTTTAAGTGGAACTGTTCGAGTTGCACTCCCTGAGGGAATTGGAGTAGAGGTTATATCAAATTATTTAGAAGATTTCTATAAATTGCACCCAGATTTACAAATAGAGCTCTTAGCAGATACGAGAGCAAGAAATATGTTAACAAGGGAAATTGATATTTCAATATCATTATCTAGACCAAAAAGAGGAAGATTAATTGCAAAAAAATTAGCCTCCTATAAGCTTAAATTATATGGATCACTAGACTACATCAAAAAAAACAGAAAAATAGTAGTGTTGAAGGATTTAAGTGATCATAAGTTTATAGGGTATATTGATGACTTAATTGATTTTCCTGAATTAAAATATCTTTCTGATCTGGGGAAAAACATAAAAGTTGTATTTAGAAGCAATAGTTTAAGAGCACAATTGAAAGCAGTAAATCAAGGTTTAGGACTTGCACTGTTACATACTTTTATTGCAAAAAAACAAAAAAATTTAAAAATAATTTTAAATGATGAAATTAACATCTCTAGAGAGTATTGGGTTGTAGTACATGAAGATTTAATTAATTTAAAGAGAGTCAGAGTTGTAATGGATTTTTTAACGAGAATAATTCAAAAAGAAAAAAATAACTTTTTATAACTAAATTTTTATCTTCATACCATCATAAGCAGCAAAACAATTATTTGGTAGTAATTTAGATATTTCATCATAGTCTGTTTCATTGTTCATGTGAGTTATAACTGCTTTTTTTGGTTTGACTCTATCAATCCATTTTAATGTTTTTTCTAAATGAGCGTGTGTTTTATGAGGTCGCACCCTTAAACAATCTACAATCCATAAATCTAAATTATTAAGCTTTTTAAATGCTTCCTCACTTAGTTCCACTACATCAGAGGAGTATGCAAAATTATTTATTCTGAAACCTAATGTTTTACCAAACCCATGATCTTGATCAAAAGGCTCAATACTTAACTCATTAATGTTGAATTTTCCCTCAATAATAAATGGGCTCAAACAAGGTTTATAAAAAAAACCATTAGCATTAGGATGTAGTTTATCAAAAATATAACCAAACTTTTTTTTAATTTGTTCTAATGTTTCTGTATTCGTGTACAGGTTAATATATTTATTCATAACAACATTCAAAAATCTAAAGTCATCAACACCATGTATATGATCTGCATGAGAATGGGTTATCAAAACACCATCAATTTTTTTTACTTTTGCATTTATCAATTGTTGTCTCAGGTCAGGAGTGGCATCAACAAGTATTACAGTATTTTTATGTTCGACTAAAATCGATGAACGAAGTCTATAATTCTTTTTATTTTTAGGGTTACATTTTCCCCAATTATTACCTACTGTTGGAACACCAGAGGAACTTCCACAGCCTAATATTGTAATACTTAAGGTCATTAATTTTTAACTTTCCCAAAAAGATTAAAAAAATTTTTCGTTGTAATCATTGCCATTTCACTTATTTCTTTTTTTTTAATTTTCGCAATTTCTTCAAGTGTATGTGCTACTAAAGATGGTTCATTTCTTTTTCCTCTAAAAGGTCTAGGTGCTAGATAAGGTGCATCAGTTTCTACTAAAATTCTGTCATTAGGAATATATTTAACAATTTTTTTAAGATCATGTGAATTATTAAAAGTTATAACACCAGAAATTGAAAGATAAAATCCATTATCAAGTGCAATTCTTGCTAATTCTTTAGATCCAGTAAAACAATGAATAAGGCCTATGGAATTATATATCTTTACCTTTGATCTTAAGATTTCTTTAGTCTCAACTTCAGCATTTCTAGTATGAATAACAGTAGGTATTTTTTTTTCACCCGATAAATTTAAATGTACTTCAAAATAATCAATTTGTTTTTCTTCAAACTCCCTTGATCTATAAAAATCTAATCCTGTTTCACCCAATCCAACAACTTTATCATTAAACAGTAAATTTTTTTTTAAAGTATCAAATAAGTCTTCACACTTTTTTGTTTCTATTCCTACGTTATTCGGATGTATTCCTGTAGTACACCAAACGTTTTTGTATTTGTTGGTTAATTTAAGTATCTTTGGAAAATTTTCTAAATTTATAGAAATTGTTAAAAAATGATTAACATTTTTTTCCTCTGCTCTTAAAATAATTTTATCTAGATCATTTTCAAAATCTTTAAAATCTAAGTGACAATGACTGTCTACAATTTCAAACATTATATCTTGGAAATAATTGTTTAACTTCTTTCAATTTTGTCCCCTTTTTAATTATATTATGTTTATTGAATGAATCAAAACCTCTATGTTTTTTATTAATATTTAAAGTATCCAATATTTTAGAAGAAGAATCAGGCATAAAAGGTTGCAGAATAATTCCAAGTAGTCGAATCGATTCTATTATTTCTGAAAGAACAATTGCAGTTTCGTCTTTATTCTCTTTAAAAAGCTTCCATGGCTCTGTTTTATCAATGTATTGATTTAACTTACTTATAAAATTCCAAATATTCTCTAGAGCCTTATTTACTTGAAATAATCTCATATTACTTTCTACTTCATCTAATAGTTTGTAACCATATTCTAAAACTTTAAATTTTTGGTTGTCGCTAAGGTCAAAAGGGAATTTATTTTCAAAATATTTGTCATTTAGTTTAAGTGTTCTTTGAATGAGATTGCCTAAATTATTTGATAAATCAGCATTAATTCTAGAAATAAGTGCTTTTTCTGAAAAGTCTCCGTCTTGCCCTAATGTGATTTCTCTCAACAAAAAGTATCTAATTTGATCTAAACCAAATTTTTTAACTATCTCCAACGGATCTATAGTATTTCCGAGAGATTTTGAAATCTTTTTTCCTTCATTTGTCCACCACCCATGTGCAAAAATTTGTTTAGGAGGATCTAAATTTGCACCCATTAAAAGTGCTGGCCAATAAACAGCATGAAATTTTAAGATATCCTTACCTATAATATGAATAGAGTTTTTCCACATAGATAATCCATGTTTATTTATATTGGGATAATCCAATGAAGTAATATAATTAGCCAAAGCGTCAATCCAAACATATATAACGTGATTGTCTGTATCTGGAACCTTGATTCCCCAACTAAAACTCGTTCTAGAAATTGATAAATCTTTGAGACCATTCTTAACAAAACTCACAACCTCATTTTTTCTTGATTTTGGTAAAATGAAATTTTCATTTGTTTCGTATAATTCAAGTAATTTGTTCTGCCATCGAGACAATTTAAAAAAATAGCTTTCTTCTTTAACCCACTCAACTTTTTCTCCATCTATAGTTTCAAAACTTCCGTTTTTTTTCATTAGTTCTTTTTCTTGATAAAATGTCTCATCTTTTATAGAGTACCAACCTTCGTATTTATCTAAGTAAACTTGATTGTTTTTTACAAGTTTTTCCCAAAAAAATTTAACAGATTCCTTATGTCTTAATTCAGTTGTTCTAATAAAATCATCATTTGAAAGATTTAAAATTTCACTGAGATTAAGAAAATTTTTAGAAATCATATCAACGTATTCTTGAGGATTTGAATTATTTTTCCTAGCAGCTTTTTCAACTTTCAAACCATGCTCATCAGTTCCAGTTAGAAATTTAACATCATAATTATAGAGTTTAAAAAATCGCGCAATTGTATCTGAAATTATAGAAGTATATGCATGTCCTATATGAGGTATGTCATTAACATAGTATATTGGGGTTGTGATGTATAACTCTTTCATTTGCTTAATTTAATCTTACTAAAATAATTTACAAATATCTCTGTAATTTCTTGTTTAATGGATAAGTTCAAATTCTCATTATTTTGTGTTGTTATTAAATTAAGAAACTCTATTATATTTTTATATAATCTTAAATTTTTATATTCTTTCTTTAAAAGGTTTGTTGTTTCATAGTAAAAAAAAGATTTTACTATGGTTAAAATTAAATCTTGTTTATCAAAAAATGTATCAATAATTTCCTTTATTTTTAAATGCTCAAGATGATCTCTGGAAATTATAGATTCAATTTTTTTAATAATTTCAATTCCATTAGACTCATAGATTTGTAAAAATAGTCTTGGATTACCATTACTATAATTATAAAAAAAATTCAACATTTCCGAATTATATTCGATATTTTTTATTTTTAAAAAATTTAAAAAATCAATTCTAGACAATTCTTCAAATCTTAAATTAATGCATCTTGAAGATATCGTTCTTGGAACATTAAATATATTATGTACGATTAAGAAAATAATTAATTTTGAAGGTGGCTCTTCAATAGTTTTCAGGAGTGCGTTTTTTACATTAATATTCAAACTATCAAAGTTATCGATTAAAAGATAAGAGAAACCGTTGTCATCAAAATTTGAGAGTTGAATATTTTCAATTACCTTTCTAATCATAGCCATATCGGCTTTGTTTTCTTCTTCGCAATTTATTTCTAGAACAGAACGTATATAAGCTTTTCTCAAATATTTATCAAATTTATCTGATTTTTTAATCTCTTTTTTTTCTGCCAATGACCAGTAAATAAAACTTTTAATGGCTTTTTTTTTTCCTATACCTTGTGTTCCAAATATTAACCAAGAATGGTGAAATTTTTTTTTAAAAGAGTTTTTTAGAAATTCTAATTGTTCAAAATGTCCGATAACATCAGAATGTTTAGTCATTTTCTAATGCGTAAGGTATTTTAATTTTCAAAAATTTACTTTTATTGAGACTGTCTATAATACTTTTGTGTACATTTAACCGAGATTGAGAACCATCAATTATTCTTATTCTTTTACTTCTTCTTGCCAATTCTAAGTAGGATTTTCGTACTTTTTCATGAAATTCAATATTATAAGATTCATACCTGTTTTCATTAGATTTTCTTTTTATTGTTCTGGAAAGTCCAATGTTTGGAGCTATGTCAATTAAAAAAGTAATTTTTGGTATAACTTTTTTAATAATCACTTCATTTATTAATTTAAAATATTTTTTTTTAATTCCTTTGGCTAAAATTTGATATGCAAATGTTGAATCTATAAATCTATCACACACAATAACATTTTGTTTAATAGCTGGTATAATAATGTTTTTTAGATGTTCATTTCTTGCAGCATTTACTAGGAGCAGTTCTGTTATAGGGTCCCATTCAAATTTTTGCTTTTTTACTAGAATTTCTCTTATTTTTTCACCTTGAATTGTTCCTCCCGGCTCTCTAGTAAGAATGACTCTTTTAGTTACTTTCTTCAACGATTTAAAAAGAAACGAAGCTTGAGTGGACTTACCAGTCCCTTCTCCACCTTCCAAAGTGATTAACTTATTCATTCTTTTAGACTAAAAATACTTTCTCCAAGTATCAAGTACTTTAACTTAAAAAAAACTTTTGAAAAAAAATTTTTTTCTTTGATCGAAACATCAGAGGTTAGAGAAACTTTTTTAATTAGATTCCCTTTTTGATCTTTAATTAATAATTCTGCTATTTCATCATTTTTTTTAATTGGTGCAACTAATGGTGAAGTATATTTCAACGACACTTTTATTTGTTTTTTTATTGATCTGGGAACATTAATAATTAAATTTTGGTTACTTTTAACTTCAATCTTATTCTCTGATCCATTCCAAACATTTATTTTTTCAACTAATTGTCCTTTTTCTAAAATCTTTACGTTTTTAAAATTATTAAAAGCTATATCCATAAATCGTTTTGATTCTTTTTTTCTCTGGTTATTACTTTCAAGTCCATTTAGAACCAATATCACACGTCTATCTTTTCTTTTTGAAGAGGCTGCTAATCCAAAACCTCCTAATGAGGTTCTCCCTGTTTTTAAGCCATCAGTATATGGGTCTGAAAATAAAAGTGGATTTCTGTTATTTTGTTTAATATTACTATAAGAAAATTCTTTTTCAGAGTAGATTTTATAAAGATCAGGAAAATCCCTGATTGTTTTCAAAGATAATTTTAAAATGTCTCTCGCACTCATTAAATGATCTGGGTCGGGCCAACCTGTTGAATTTGAAAAGAAGGAATCAGTTAAACCTATTTCTTTGGCTAAAATATTTAATTCCTCTGCAAAACTAGATTCTGTTCCAGAAAATCCTTCAGCAATTGTTATACAAGCATCATTCCCAGATTGAACAATTATTCCCCTTAAAAGATCTTCAATAGTGACATATGAGTTCACTTTTAAAAACATTTTAGATCCTCCCTTTTTCCATGCTTTTTCACTTACCTGAAATTTATCTTTAAGCGAAATTTCACCATTATCAATTTTCTTAAATGTGTAGTAAACTGTCATTAACTTGCTCATTGAACTAGGAGACATTAATTCATCTGCATTTTTTTCAAATATAACTGAATCCGTTTGCACATCATATAAAATAGCCTGTTGAGCAGATGTGCTAATTGGAAGAGCTTTATTTGGCAATAAAAAATAAAAAATGGCTAGGACTTTTAAAAATTTCATTTGAGTTTTTCTATTATTAATTTTGAATTTTGTAATCCATTATTTTTCAATTTTTCTAAAATATTTTGTGCAACTGATTGACTTGAAATTGGACCTATTCTAACTCTATAAAAATATCTTTCGTTTACAAATTCACGCTTAATAAATGCTTTAAAATTTTCTAGTTTTTCTAATAACTTTCTAGCATTTCTGATATCTGAAAAAGCACCAACCTGAATTAACATTTTCTTATCATTAAATTCTTTATCTAATTTAATTGTTTCATTTTTTGATATTTTTTCTTTTTTTTGATCATTTATTTTTCTTAATTTTATTTTCTTTTGTTCATCATTATTTGATACGTTTGTTTTTATTTCTTTTTTTACCACCTTCTCTGATTGCCCAGCATCTGATACAAAAACCTCATAATTGGCGTAAGCCATAGCAATCTTTCTACTTTTTTCTTCATTGATTTGTACTCTTACTTTTGCTGTCCCACTTTTTAAAATTCCAAGAGTTTCAGCTGCTTTTTTTGATAAATCAATAATTCTTCCTCTTACAAATGGACCTCTGTCATTTATTCTAATTTCTAATTTTTTATTATTTTCTAAATTTGTTACGATTACAATTGAGGGAATAGGTAAAGTCTTATGTGCAGCAGAGACAGCATTTTGATTAAAAATTTCACCATTTGCTGTTTTTTTTCCATGAAAGTTTGGTCCGTACCATGATGCAATTCCGACTTCGTCATACTGATAATCTACTGCGGGATAAAACCACTGACCATTAATTTTATATGGCTTACCAACTTTATAACTAGGTCTGTCACCGTAGTTAGAGTCACCTAGAATTTTTGCACTATTAATTATAAAAGATGTTTCGGAACAACTAGTAATAAAAGACAACAAAAGTATTAGTAATACATATTTATTTTTCTTCATTAATTCTATCTGACAAAATATTAACAGCTAGAGCAAAATAATTTGATCTATTCCAGTTAAGAATTACATCAAAATTCTTTGTCACTAAAAAGACTCTATTTGAAGATTCATCTGGTATAATTATTCTTAATCTGTTCTCACTGTAACTCTTTTTAATAGCTAATCCCATAGATTTCCAAAAGTTTTCGTTTTTATAGACTTTTTTCTTTGATAAATCTAATATTTCATTATTTAAAACAAACGCTTTGATTTCCTCACCCCAACTAATATCATTTTTCCAACCCATTTTTGATAAATAATTAGCACCTGATGCTAAAGCATCAGAATAATTGTTTAGGAGGTCTTTTTTACCGTCATTATCAAAATCCTGAGCATAATTTACAAATGTGCTAGGCATAAATTGGGTGTGTCCAAATGCACCTGCCCAGGATCCTTTTAGGTTTTTTCTTGAAATATGACCATCATCAATAATTTTGAGGGAGTGTTTTAATTCTTTTAAAAAAAAATTAGCTCTTCTACCATCATATGATAATGAAGCCAGAGAATTTAAAACATCAAATTTTCCTTTGTGTTTTCCATATGAGGTTTCAATTCCCCATAAAGAAACAATAACGTGGGGTGAAACTTTATATTTCTTTTCAATATCTTTTATCAGAATTAAATGTTCTTTTAATTTTAATCTTCCTATTTCCACTCTGTTGGGTGTTATAACTTTACTTAAATATTGATTAAATGTTAACTTGAACTCAGGTTGTTTTTTATCTAATTCAACTACTCTTGAATTAAATTTGATTTCACTTAAAATTTTCACGGTATCAGCTTTTAAATCAAGACTTTTTAATTCAATTTTTAAATTATTTAACCACTTTTCCCAAGAAATTACATTTTCTTTATATTTAAACTTTGAAGAATCAAGGGGTTCTGAAGATAACCGTTCGCAAAAAAGAAATATAAAAATAAAAATAAGAGTATTAAACATTTCTAAATTTTATATTTTTTCTATTTAAATCTTTTATTTTTTTACATCCCATAAGTTTCATATTTCTTTCCAATTCATTTTTTAAATTACCAACACATCTTTTTACTGCGTGATAACCTCCTGCAGCTAGTGAATATAAATATAACCTTCCACCAGAACACGCATTAGCTCCTAATGAGAGCGCCTTAAGCATATGAGTGCCTCTTCTTATACCTCCATCGCAAATTACTTCAATTTCACCCCCTACAGAGTCCAATATTTCCTTTAATTGGTCAAATGGTGCTCTGGCTCCATCTAATTGTCTCCCGCCATGATTAGAAATCATAATTGCCGAAGCACCAATCTTTACTGCCATTTTTGCATCTTCTACAGACATTATTCCCTTTAAACAAAAAGGTCCATTCCAATATTTTCTTATATTTTCAGCATCTTTCCAAGACATATTCTGGTCTAGCATTGTGCTAAAATAATCACCTATTGATATAGCTTGTTTAGTTCCTTCTCCAACATAATTACTTAAAAATGGTAAATCAAATTTTTCTCTAAACAAATAATTTAAAGTCCAATAAGGAGAAAAAGCATAACTGAAAAAACTACTTAAGGTGAATTTTGGTGGCGAAGTAAACCCAGTTCTCAAATCTCTTTCTCTATTTCCGCCCGTAATAGTATCAACAGTTAATGCAAGAGCATCAAATTTTCTTTCTTTGCACTCATCTATCATATTTTTTGTTAGTGCTTTATCCTTATGAAAATAGAGTTGAAATATTTTAGGGGCACTTAAATTAGATATTCTTTTTGCTGAAACTGTTGACAATGAAGATATTCCAAAAAAAATATTAAAATCTTCGGCCGCTTTGCCAACTGCTAATTCTCCTTCATAATGAAATATCCTCTGCAAAGCAGTTGGTGATAAAAAAAAAGGTAAATTCATTTTTTTTCCAAATATGGTAGTTGATAAATCAATATTTTCAACACCTCTTAAAACGTTAGGCACTAAATCACAATTATTAAAGGCCTCAGTATTTCTTTGCAAAGTTACCTCATCATCTGCTGCTCCATCGATATAATGAAAAACTGGAAAAGGAAGCCTTCGTTTAGCTAACCGTCTAAAGTCTTCAACATTATTAAAATTTTTAAATTTTTTTACCATAAATAAATTTGTTAAACTTAACTTAATACATGTATTAAGATATTTTAAGTAATAAATAGAATAAATGGATATTTTTAAAAAAAAACAAAAGCTAAAAAAGAAAAAAAAACTAATTCAATTTATTGAAGATTGTAGTCAGTTAGATGAAATTTCAATAAAAACTACAGGAGACTTACAAAATAAATATTTGAAAATAGTACTACATTCAATTATGCAATCTTTTCAAATTGATACAAAAATACCAACTTGGATTAAAGAATTAGAAGGTCTTTCAGGAAGAAAGTTTAGATATTTTTTAAATATTTTAATAGAAAATCTTGAAAAACCTCGATATTTAGAAATAGGAAGTTGGCTGGGATCTACTGCATGTTCTGCCTCTTATGGAAACAATCTTAAGTTGACTTGTATTGATGATTGGAGTCAAACATTTAAGGGAATTAAAGAACCGAGAAAAAAATTTTACAAGAACCTCAATAGATCATTGAATAAAAATTCTGTCACAAATGTATTAGAGACAGATTACAAGCAAATAAACTACAAAGACATTGGTAAACATAACGTTTTTTTCTTTGATGGACCTCACCACAAACAAGATCATTTTGATGCTATAATTTTGACTCAAGATGCACTCGAAGACGAATTTATTATGATTATAGATGATTGGAACTGGAAGCAAGTAAGAGATGGTACAAATCAAGCTTTAAAAACTCTTAATTTGAAAATTATTTCATTTGTGGAAATTAGAACAACGCAAAATGACTTAAAGCCTTTATTTGAAGGAAAAAATTCAGATTGGCACAATGGTTATGCATTATTCATTATAAGAAAATAAAAAAATTATTTTTTTTTCAAAGAATGTTTTATCGCACTACTAAAATTCTTCTTATCTTTTTTTGCTAAATACCTTAAAACAGCAACTTTATCATCGTAATTTTTAGTATCATCGAACAATTTGTTTAAAATTTTTTTTTTATTATTCATCAGTCTCTAAAATTTATATATTGAAGTGGTTGTTTTATATCAAGCTCCTTAACTAAATTTATTGTTTCTTGTAAAATATCTCTTTTATTACCAGAAATCCTTAATTCCTCTCCTCTAATCGCTGTTTGAACTTTTAGTTTACTAGATTTAATTTCTTTATTAATTTTTTGAGATAGCTCTCTATCTATTCCTTGAATTATCTCGGCAGTTTGGCGTAAAGTTCCACCTTGAGCGTTTTCAATATTTGAAAACTTAAGAGAGCCGGCATTTAGTTTTCTTTTTACAAAATGAGTTCTCAAAATTTGTTGGACTTGATCAATTTTATAATTATCTTCAGCGTTAAGAATGATCTTATTGTCATCTTTTTTTATATTTGATATACTATTTTTGAAATCATATCGCGAGGTGATTTCTCTCATAGCACCATTGATAGCATTATCAACTTCAGCAAGATCTACTTTTGAAACGATATCAAATGATGGCATAATAAATTCAAATTTGAATAGTGATTATAAATATATTTTTAATAATATAACAGATTTTTAAAAAATTTGCTAAAATTATGTAATTTAAAATGTTTTAAATATATTTCAGATATTTTATTTATTTATGGATGATTTTTATTTTATAACTTTATGATCAAACAATTTATAACTTATATTTTAACTTTTAACATATATTTTCTACAAAATCAGGTTTCTTCTATGAGTGATCAACGAACATGTGAACCAGATATAATAAATAAATACAGTAATGTACAAGAAAAACTTAAAGTATGCGATAAAGGAAATAGAATTATTATCAGACATAGTTATAATTTATCATCGGAAATACTTATTGGAAGGCTTTGTGATCTTAAATTCACAGTATTACACGATAAAAATAAAAGTAAAGTTATCAACTCAAAGAAACAACAGCCTGATTTTGTTTGCATTTATTTGCCTTAAATTAATATTTAGCCAATTTTGTAGTAAGGTAATTCCTCAGTATTAGTTACGCCCATTGCTGCAATTCTTTCAATAATTTGCAATGCCTTTTGAAATTTTCTTTCATTTACTTCAACATTATTGTCGAAAAAATTATGACCACATAAAGAAACTCCATAATTAGTTTGGACAGGCCTTATAACACGTCCTTTTGATAATCCGTCACTTAGAGCAGTAAAAACAAATTCGTCTTGCTGCTCGATATTGACTTCTTTTTCATTTAAAAATTCTCTTACTTTCTTTTCTCCTTCAAGAGTGAGATTCCAAAACTCCGTCTCTGAACTTGTGATATCACCTGAAACATAATTAAAAGCAAGACAAAATGCTAAAAATAATTTTTCATATATGTTTGAATCTTTCCAGGCAGAGGATTCCATGCTTTTCCAAACAAATATATTCATTTCTTTATATATTTTTGGAACTCTTTCGAAAAATACTTTGTGCAAACTATGATCATTTTTGGGTTTATCAATTTTATCATCAATAAATAAGTCTGACCCAGAATAACTACCACACTCACATTTTTCATCAGAACGTAGCTTTTTTTTATAAATCATAGAACATCTCTTTCCGCTATCTACAAGTCCCTCGCAAAGCATAAAGGTATAATTTCTATCTTTTGTAAACTGTTGTTTGCTAATCCAATTAAATCGATTTTTAAATTCTAAATAAGACTTTCTATGATTCCATAATTTCCATTTTAACTTCTCAACCGGACCAAAAGTCGAATAATTAGAACTCACATCAATAACTAAACATGAATCTTTGTTCTTAGCTGATCTGAGTCCCCTTCCCACAGATTGTCCCCAAAATACTTTTGAAAGCGTTGGTCTTAAATGTACAATAATATTACAATTTGGATTATCCCATCCCTCTGACAAAACACCAACTGATACCAAACATTCAACTTCACCTTTTTCATGCTTATCTAATATCAGCATTCTTTGTTTTAAAGGTGTTTTAGCGGTTATAATTTCTACATTAAGTTTTTTATCTTCAATTTGCCTTTTTGTTTCCTCTGCAACCAAAACATCAGGACAAAACCATGCAGATATTGGTTTATTTTTAATATTAATTCGATTTTTTAAATATATGTTACATGCATACTCAATCATTGAGGATTTTATAATAGCATTTGATAATTGTTCTATTGGAAAATCTCCTGTGGAAATATCTAAATTATTTAATTCTAAATCATGTATAAAATATGGCTTATAAATTGCTGGAACTAACACATTTTCTTTTATTAGTTCCTCAATATCAGCACAATCAATGATCGCATCGAACGCTAAACCTAATTGATCTTTCTGGTCGCCTGTCCTTCTTTCAGGTGAGGCAGTTAACCCAAGAAGCTTTGAAGAATCCTTTGCAAAACCATCAAATTCATCAAGTAAACCTTTGTATGCCTGCCCATTAGGCGAAACTCTGTGTGCTTCGTCAATTATAAGTAGATCGCACATCTTTATAGCTTCAATAAGAAAGTCTCTGGATCTAAGATTTGTGGATATTAATACATCATAACTATCAAAAGGTTTGCCGGTTTCAGACAAACCTAATTTTTTTACTCTATGCAAATTAGACAACCCTTTTTCTAGTTGCTCTAATAAGACTAATCTGTGACAAAGAACAACAATCCTTTTTTCTTTGTAAAACTTATTTATAATTTCACTAGCTAGTACAGTTTTACCTGCTCCTGTTGGAGCTTTTAGAATAAATTTCCTGTAATTTTTTATAATTTCAGGGAATTCATCAATAACTTTTTGTTGCCATCTCCTTAATTTCATAGATTGGTATTTTATAATATTTTTTATTGATTATCCATGTATGTTTATGTAATAAGTTAAAAACTAATTAAAAGAACAATGAGATCTAATTTTTTAAAATCAAAATTACATCGAATAAAATTAACTGATGTTCATATCGATTATGAGGGATCGTGCGCTATTGATGAGACTATCCTTAATGCATCAGATATTTGCGAGTATGAAATGTTGCATATTTATAATCTTGCCAATGGGAATAGATTTACAACTTATGCGATAAAAGCAGAAAAAGATTCCGGCATTGTTTCTTTTAATGGAGCAGCTGCATTTCAAGGTAAAGTAAATGATTTAATTATAATTTGTACTTATACACAACTAGAAGCATCAGAAATAAAAAGTCACAAGCCTAAATTGGTTCATTTCAAAAAGAATGAGAACACAATTGATTTTATAAAATCAACGATTCCATTACAAAAGGCAAAAATTGTAAACTATAATGTCTAGAGGAATGACAATCATAATAGTCTTGCTGCTAATAACAATAACATTATCATTTTGGTATGGACGAAAAAAAGCTCCGCCACCATGGATGAAATGTAAAGAATCTTTATTTTCTCAGGTAATTTTAAAAAAATGTACTCCTAGTATAATGGCAATTCCAGACTCAGAATTTGAGAAGCAAAAAAAAGAATTAGATGAGATTAAATTGAATGAAGAAAAGTTTTAAAATCTATTTTCGAGTATACCTTGAAAGGTTCTTCCATTTTTTTCCAGTAAATCTATCGTAAGTATATTTATTACCTTTTTTATCATATGATGTAGAGTATCTAATGTGATCAAAATTATTGGCAACAATTATAAAAGAAAGTGAAAGCCATGTAATATGAATTAAATAAAGCTTTTTATTATATACTAGTACGTAAATATTTGAGATAATTGCGAAAATATTAAATAAAAACATAAAGTACTTTTCTTGAAAGTTTAAGAAATTAAAAATTAAAATATTATTATACCTTGAAAGTAAACGACTTCAAAAAAAAAAATTAATCATTAATATTTTTATTGTTTTTATTGTTTTTACTGATAAAAATTTATTATAAAGATATTTTTAAGCCGGTTTAGCTCAGTTGGTAGAGCAACTGATTTGTAATCAGTAGGTCGGGTGTTCGAGTCACCCAACCGGCACCACTCAGCAAGAATTTCAGCGATCATATCAAAAATGAATGCCACTAGGGCTCCAAAGTTGACTTATCAAAATTTAATTAGAGTTCTTTAGTTCTGTTTGTCTTTAGAACAACTTGTTATTGTATGTATAAGGAAGAATATAAAATTTAATACTTCATAATCTTTGTCATCTGACCAGAATCTTTGTGATTAGAGATAAAGTGAGATTGATAGACTTCAAAATGTATTCGATTTAACTGTTTCATTAATATCATTTTATTAACTTCTTTCTCTCTAATAGATTTATTTTTATTATTATTAATTATGTCTAGTTCTATTAGTCTAGTTTTACTTAGTCTAAGACTAAAATCTTTTTTAGTGTGAGACGAAAATGCTTTTAATGAGTGTCTTTATTTAGACCAAAAAAAAAGGTCCAATAAGACCTATTTTAAAATTCAATTTTTACATACTATTAAACTCTAACTTGTTTGTCAAATTAATTTTTTTAAATCACTGAATTTATTGTATTTTTTTTTTTAAGATTCTTAAATACTTCAACTTAATTATTTTCAATAAAATACTTCAAGATCCTCTTTACGTGATAGTGATTTTATATCTCTATCGTTCAATAATTTCAAATTACCTGATGTTTTTTCTGGATCTTTAAAACGAAAATGATGATTCCAACAATAAATTTTTTTCCCTTGCTTTCTTGCAAACTCTATAGTTTTCATGGAACCACCATTTATTTTTGATTCAATTAATATAATACTTTCGCTGATACCACTTTGAAGTCTATTCCTTTCAATAAAGAATGCCTTATTCGGTTTACTTTCCAAAGTATACTCAGTAATCAAACAACCATTTTTATTTAAAATCTGATTTGCTAATTCTTGATTTGCTTTTGGATAAATATTTTTTAAACCAGAAGGTAGTATGCTTATAGTTGTTCCCTTTTCTAAAGAACCTTTATGAGCATTTTCATCACATCCAAGAGCTAATCCACTAACAATAGTTACTCCGTTAGACGCTAATTTTTCACTCACCTTGTATGAAATATCCTTTGCGTAATCACTTGAATCTCTAGCACCAATTATAGCAATTTTTTTTTTTGATTTTAAAAGAGGTAAATTTCCCATTGAAAATAACAGTGTTGGTGGATTATTTATTATTCTAAACTCATTCGGGTACTGATCATCATAATAATTGATAATTTTAACCCCCATTTGTTGGCATTTATCAATCTCTCTATTTGCAGCGTCATATGCAATATCAAAACTGGTTTTCGAAATTTCAGGAAGTTTAATTTTTTGTTTAGATATAACATTAAATGACTTAAAAAACTCCTCTGAAGACTCAAAATCTTTATTTAAATATTTAGAAATCGTAAGAGCTTTAACATTTCCAATTTTTGGTAATCCCTTTAATGATAAAAGTGTAGTTGTGCTAGGCTTAAACAAAGGATACAGTTCTTCCTAGGGCTAAACAAATTACTCGATGTGCACCATTTTCAATGAGTTTTTTTTTACAAGCCTGAATTGAAGTACCAGAAGTTATTATGTCATCAAGAAGAAGAATAATTTTTCCTTTGATTACATCTAACCATCTTGAGTTTATAGATACTGATTTATACTCAATATTTGCATCTCTAACACCACCAGTGGACTTCTTTTCTAGTGAAATAATTCTTTTGATCACGCTCAAATTAGTATCACTTTCATAGACCCATTTTTTATCTGCACTTTCATAAAATGATATTACTGCACTCCCATTAGCTATATTAAAATTATCCTCTGATGATAGATTTTTTGCAATAATATCAATCGCATTTGCGTTATCCTGTGTAGAAGAAGGTACGGTTGTAATAATAAATTTTCCATTTTGATTTATTAAACCCGTGAGAATGTTAGTAAAGTATTCAATAGCTTTAATTTTCCTATCTTTAATAGCCAATAATTTTTTTGAAAATTCTATGTCATCTGCGTTAGTTGCGAATTGTAATTTCCTAGTTGGAATATATTTACCTATATAAAAAATATTTTTATTGTAGGGATCATCTATATTTTCCTTTAAACTACCATCAATTTCATGCAGCCTATCGGGAGCAAATCTAAAAACCTCATACCAACTATTTTTTGGGGATAATGTTTCAGTATTCTGTTTTTGTAAAAATCGAGATTCTTTAATTGAATTTACTGCGTGTATATATTGAACAAGCTTTTTTGATCTTCTATTTACCCAAGAAACACTTTTATTCTTTTTATTTAAAATATTATTTGTAAATCTTCTTGTAAATTCCTCTATTACACCCTCAATTTCCTTTAAGCTATTACACCTTGCAGCAATTACCATTAATTCAGTAGCTTTTTTTTTGAAATAAATTTTTTTCAAATCCATTATTTTATGATAATTAATTATATTATGAAAATAAATGATAAATATAAAAATGCAGACTCAAACAAAGAAGCAATCAAATTACTTCCTGAAATTATAACCTTTTTAGGCTCTGTATCAGCTGCCGAAGGAAGAGCATTAAATGATAGGGATGCAGCAACTGAACTAACAAAATTAGCTGACATAGCGGAAGAAATTAAAAAAAAAATTGGATACGGATATTAAATTAATTATAATTCATAAATTAAGGTTTTAAATGGTAATTATAACAGTACCCCCTCAAAGAGAAGATTTTAAATCTGATGATGAATTTAATATTCATTACAATAAATGGAAAAAAGAATTCGACAAAATGATAGATAACAAAGACAAATCTGTGGTTAAACATTTTTAAAATTAATTAATTATTAAATCTTAAGTTTTAAAGCCTTTCACTTTTGTTAAGCACTAATATTTTTTTATTGCTAAATTAAAAACTTTTTTCCACTCTTTATATGCTTTTTTATAATCTCTATCTAACTTGTAATCATTTCTTTTAGGTGGTGGAAGGATAGTTGTCATTTTGTCTGTTTTTTTCCTTGAAATACTTTTTTTTCCATTTAATTGAATTTAACAAAAAAAAGATGATAAGCCCCGGTTGGATTATGATAAAAAGCCAGACATTAATCTCTTCATAAGACATCCCTAAATAGTCACTAGCTTTATAAAGAAATTTAATGCACCAATTACATACTTCAATCATCACTTGATCGTACATAAACACTCCTTGTTCATTTTAAATTAATATATACTTGGTATTTATAAAATTCCAAATTAATTTGGGGTATAGTAACGACCTACCGTTCTGGAATAGTAACGACCTAACCGTTCTATCTCAAACAGTAAAAAGTTTCCATACATTCAAATTTTCTTGGTTAATAATAATTAACAAAGGAGAAATAATAATTAACAAAGGAGAAATAATGATGAGAAAGAAACAAACTAATTATCTTGAAGAAGCAACTAATAGATTTGTCGAAGAGCTCAGAAGGAAAGGTATAAAAGTTCAAACTTTAGAACCTAAAGACAGTGTAACATCGACAATAACTTTTATTCCAAGAATAAAAATTAAGGAGAGAAATAATGGTTAAAATCATTTGGAAAGAATTAAAAGAAGATGATCCGATTTTTAACACTGGATTTATCATTTCACCTATTAAAATAAAAAAAAGGACTAAAAATGTTAAGTGAAAAAGAATCAAATGAGCTATCCCAAAGAGTGATTTCAGTACTGTCAAAAGAGAGGTTATCAAAATGTTCTAAAATGCAATTACAGATGATGGATCGGTTAATGGATCAGGAGCTCGAAGAAGTGAAAAACGATCCGACACAGATCACAGATCCTCAAATAATGGGAATATACGAAATGGTGATGGATCATCTTCAACCGTATGATTTTTAAAAAAATATTATACATTTTTTATATCAAGTAATTGATATGGGGAGTTTATTCTCCCCTTTCCCTCTTTTGGATTTAAAGATATAGTTAAATTATGTGGATTCAGTTTAACAATGCATTCTTATCAATAGTAGAAAATAGAGATAATGAACTAGAGTTATTAGTTAGAGCTCGTATTAAAGGTGACATTGAGAAAATTTTTCCTGAAGCTCATGTATTTGAAGATGATAGTGCAGATTATAAATACAGAGCATTTATTTCAAAGGCTAAGGTTGCGGCTAGAATGATGCTTAAGATAACAGAGATTAACTATGATAATTTTAAAAATTCTGTAAAAGAGATTACAAGAAAAAATGCGTATAGCAATATTTGGGTAGAATTAAGGAAACTTCAAAAATAAATTAACTCAAAGTTTTGATATCTCATCATATATTGTATTTCTAACTTTGTTTATCTCATCTTTATTTTTAATAAACTTTTTTGCAACATCTAAAATTTTATTAGCTGCAGATTCTCTTTTTTTTGATCTAACGTTATTAATCTCAACTACCTTTTCTTGATTTCTAACTTGTGATCTTTGTCTACAAATTTCGGAAATATGCTTAGTGATTAATGAGATATGATTAACAAAATTATAGTAAAAGTTATTTTTTTCAAAATCATCTCGTCTACCATTGGGGACAAGCTTTGAACTTATTATATGAAGCTCACCAATGGTCCAAGCATTGAATCTTGACTCTTGAAACTGATCTAAAAAAATTGTGTTTTCACCGATTTGAATATTTCCAACCCGCGCTCTTAATCCAGGAAGTGCAGTACTTTTATTTATGGCACCAAAATATCCATGATTTAACAAAAAGCCATAGGCTAAAAGTTCATTATCATTATCCACTATCTCCAACTTTTCGACACCATTAATATAATCAGTAGTTGTTGAATTAAAGTCATATGAATTTCTAAATGTTCTAGTTATCGCTGTTTCACCATTAAGTAAAATATTATGATACGAAATTTTAATTTTTTCTCTCAGAAGTTCATTTATTTGATCTTTAAATTTAAAGCTATCTGAAAAAGGAACAGGAGCAACTTGAGATAGATACTTCTCGATCATCATATTGTTAAGAAGTACATCATTTTTTAATCTGAGTATTTTCTTCAACTCAACCTTAAAATAATGAGCACTTGTATCACTTGTTTCTTGTAGTTCATGAGTTGTTGAATCATCAACTATTTTTTTTAAATCTGATTTAATTGAATGATCAACCAATAATTTTTTTAATTGTCGACAATCCCACTTCAAAGTATTTATTTTATTTTCTCCAGCGCATTTACTTGTAAACACTAACTCCTGACAATAAGCTAATCCTGCTAAACGTCCAATACCTCTAAACCCTCTAGCATCTGTACCTCTTTTAGGACTGTTTCCAAAAGAAAGAAGTATTTTTGCAAACTCATTACTTGATAGGCCAGTGCCGTTGTCTTCGATAATAATTGATCTATCTATGTAATTAATATTGATTTTTATTTTACCGTCATCTTCTATTGATTTTAATAACCCTTTACTAACAGCTTTTTCTATTGAATCAGCAGAGTTTTGTATATACTCGCGATAAATTGTCAAAGGGTCTAAATACATTCCTGAAGTAAGTAACTCAAGGATGTCTTTACCTATTGTTATTTGTTTTAAACTACTATTCATGATAACTATCTGGCTATAACTTTTCTCATATTTTCTTCAATTTCAGTATCAGGATTATGGTCCAATCCAGCGTCCTCTACTATTTCATCATCAGCCATAGCAATATTTAGCTTATTTTTTATTTGTTTTTGGGAAGACCAAATTTTTCTGTTTTCTTCTATTGTCAAACGTTTATAAAAAGGAATCATATTTCTAATCTTATTATTTTTAATTTTTTTTGATTCTTTCAAATACTCTGAAGGGAAATGTGATGCTAAAAAATTCATTAGTTCTTCAACCTCCGATTCATATAGTTTGTTAATTTGTGTATTAAACTCATCTAGTTCAGCTCGACCACCGAATTTCTCAAACCAATCTCTATTAAAAGTAAAATCATGTGGCATTCTTAGAATTTTTAGAAATTCGTCTTCAGTATCACCAAATGCTTTTTTAAAAAATTCAGGTGCACCACTGACAACTCCGTGAGTTGCTTGGAGAATAATTTGAATTGAGCGCAAATAATATTTATTCCAATGCTCACCAACATGCCCCCTATCTGGCCTATCTGTTGGTTGATACCTCATTGGAAAAGAATAAATTTGGGTACCAAGCTCTTCATTAAGACTGACATTTATTCTCATTCTTTGAAAAAGGTCATTTGGTGTATCATGGAAATTATACAGCATGTAATTTGATAAAAAATTCAAACCTGAAGCGCTTGCATACCGAACAGCTTGCTCATAGGGTTTTATTAAACCTACATGGTCAAAAGCAATCCTGAGAGGTGATAAACATACTCTACTTAACTGTTTCATAAAATGCTCTGATTTTGCTAAAATTCTGGCATCTACACCCTGATTAAAATCAACACGTCTTTGAACTTTTTTACCTGTTCTAGGGTTGACCATAGTTGCCCCTTTTGCAAAACCTAAATCGACAACTTCATCAATTATCTCTTTTAATCGAGGAGAAGCCACAACATTATTATCCATTAAAATTAAATCTTTTTTTGGACCATATAGTTTTTCAATTCCACCAACTATTTTGCTAAGCGGTGGCATTTCGCGCATTCCACCCTCAAGTTTTGGTACTCCACAAAAAGCACATTTTCTAACACACCCTCTTGTTGCGTAAGCGAAATAAGCGTCATGAACGGGATATTTATACTCAATTTGTCCAAGAATACTATAATCTGGTATTAGGTCCTCAATGGGGGTGCTATCTAAATCTTCGGAATATAGCTCCTCTTCGAAATCATCAAGTTGTAACGATTCTGCTGGAGATTTATCAAGTAAGCCTTGAATGAAACGAATTCCTCTCCATTTATCTTGAGACAAAAACTTCTCATGCATAAGTGAAGCAGCTATTCCACCTACAAAAATCTTATCGTGTTGTTGACTAACTAGCTTGGAAGCATATTCAATTGTTTCTGAAATTTTATTCCATTCAAAAGAAAACAATGTTGTAATATAAATTCTATCCCAAACAATTCTTTCCGCACTTTTATCTTCACCTTTAATAAATTTAACATTATCTTTTTTACCATTAGCTCCATGGTATTGAGCTATTTTCATTAAACCCAAAGGGGGATATTTGTTTTTGTATCCAGGTTCTATCAATAATATGTTTTTATTTGCCATACCTATATATAGTATCAGAAAACTCTATTAAATACAAAATGTAGGAAAAAATTTTAATATTTTTTGTCTAGAGTTTTTGCTCTTTTTTCAAGAATTTTAGCTAGAGTTTTTAGTTCATATTTAATAGCGTCTTTTATCTTTTTATTTTCATTAGTTGTTTTGGCTTTTAATAGATCGAATAATTTAGAATCTAAATTTGGGTCATCCCTAAAATTCTGATTTATCTCTTTTAAAGCCGCAACTACACCTGTAGAGGATGGATGAGACCTCCATTCGTTTCTTGATTTATGAAAATCTCCATGACTACAAAATTTTTTCAATATTTTTACAGCGTTAGCACCTGCAATTTTAGAAAAATGATTTCTCCAGACGGTAGAAGAAAAAACACCTTCTTCATCAGCTTTTTGTATTGATGCAATAAAATTTTCATAAAAATTTTTTTTATCTACAGTTTGTGCTTTAAATATATCGTTCAGGTCTCTGGATTTTACTAGCCATGAAATGATACTATATTTATTTTCATCTAATCTATTTTTATTAATTACTTCAATAGTCTCCTTCATTTCATCAATGTTTTTAGTAGTTAACTTAAATTTATCGTGTATCTCATCTTTAGAAAATTGATTTAATAATGATACAATTTTAAGAGCTTTATTATAGGCTTGCCATTCGTCTTTACCTTGAACATGAATAAAGTACAAAAACTGTTCTAGCTCTATTTCTGTATAGTCTGATATAACAAGTACATCAATTTTAGGCCAATGTGGAAGACTCGAATCGTTGTCAATATCTTTTAACCAATGATGGGCGGCTAGCCTTTGATTTCCCTCTATAGCAAGAAATTCATCTGTATATTCAATTTTTTTGACAACTATAGGTTCAAACATTTGCTTGGCTGTAAGGAGGTCTTCTTTCAGGTCTTTTACTTTTTTTTTTCCTCCTCCATAAAGAAAATGATTCTTGATATCAGAGTGACCCCACTCGGGGTTATGCTGTTTAATATTTAAAATTCTTGGGTTATCAGGGTCAAATTTTATATTATTAAAATCTATACCCTCTTTAGACTCTGCCTTAATAAATTCTTTTCTCATAAAATTAAAGTTTTAAAATTTCTTTTATAATTGAACTAAAATTATACTTAATTTTTCTTTTAAACTCAAATTCGTCTATGTCACCGATTAAAAGCTTTGCAGACCAATACTTAGCATTTACTAAACTGTCTATCCATTCATCTATAGAATTTTTCATTATTAAGTTATAGATAAAACAGTCTTTATTTTGAGAGATTCTATGAATTCTATCTTGTGCTTGAAGGTAATCGTCCAAACTTAAAGTTCTATCATAAAAAATACAGTGATTAGCCACTGTTAATGTTAAACCCTCCTTAGATGATTGAGGAGTAGCAATTATAATTTTTAAATCATCGTTATTCTTGAATTTTTCAATAGAGCTGTTTCGCTGTTCTATAGTTTGTCTACCATGAAGCTCTAGTGGTTTATATTGGCTTAGCACTTTAAACAACCAATAAATGTTCTTAAGATAGGCTGACCAAATAATAAGTTTTTCTCCGTTAGCTATAATTTTATTTATTATTTTCAAAAGTGATTTAAATTTTCCAGGCTTATTATTATAACTATCATCAATTAAAAAAGGGTTACTAGTTATTTGAATCAATCTTATAATTCTTTTAAGAATTGGCTCAGCGTCTTCTTCAACTTTTTTTCCAGATTTTTGGATAAAGATTCTAAATTCCTCTTTTAATTCTAAATATTTTAAATGTTGATTGTGTTCCCAGTCTGTTTGAACATTTATAAAGTGTTTTTTTGGCAACTTGACTCCACTTTTTTCTTTGGTCTCCCTGACTGTAAAGTGGCTTATTTTTTCAAAAATTAAAGTTAGGTTATTAGAAAATCTAAGTTGTGCATTTTGGTCATTTTGAAGCTTATTATTTAAATCAAATTTTTTTTTAAATGACTCAAAATCGTAACCAAGAGCTCTACCATCATCTAAAAATTTAATCTGTGACCAAATATCATAAGGCCTGTTTGCAGAGGGAGTTCCTGTCATAATACATTTTTTTTTAAAAGAATTTGATATTTCTAAAAAATTTTGAGTCAATTTACTTAATGGATTTTTTATTTTTGCAGACTCATCTAATATAATTCCAACTTCATTGTTCAAAGCCAGCTTTTCAATTCTTGGTCTTTCAAGATTAATAACCTCAAAATTTGCTAATAAAAAATTAACATTAGCAAAAAAAAGATCAGAATTATTTTCAATATTCTGTGATAAAATCCCATAGCTTAAATGACTGTGTTTAGCAATTTCATCTGTCCAATTTTTTATTAAACCTTTTTTAGTAAAAACAATGACTTTTGATAAAATTTGATTTTTTAACCAATATAAAATTAAATCAATGGCAATCTTAGACTTACCTAAACCTTGTTCTAAAAAAATAGCACAATACTCAAGGTCTTTAAGTTTTTCATAAGACCTGGATTGTACATCAAGTGCAGTTGAGATACTTTTAAAATAATTTTTCATTCTTTTATCGATTTTGAAATGACTAAGATATCCTTAAATTCATTTATACTTTTTAAGTAACTAAAAACTCCCAAATACGAAATGCAGGGTACAGCTAAAACAAACAATGAATTTAATTTTTTTAATTGGGGTTTATTCAGAAAATCTAAGTATGTTCTTATTTGTGTATCTGCTTTATGTTTTAAAGCAACATCTCCATAATTTTTTCTCTCATAAAGCTCTGAAAATGTTTTTGCTTCCCCTATAATTAAAAAATTTAGACTATATGAAAAAGCGGCAAAATCAGGAAGCTTTGAGCCACCAGGTTGTGGTAAGTTGGCTAACCATGAGCGATCAGAGGCAGTTTGAATAAAATCATTTGAAGTTTGCAAATATTTTTTCCTGAACCATAACTGAATGTAATCAGTTAGCATGTGATGTAATTTTGATGTCACTCTTCATGTATATGAGAATCAACAGCACTAGTAAGTGCCTCAAGTTCTCCTGATATTTCTTTAATTAAAAGTTGTATTTCGTGAAAATCATTAGATTGAGCTCTTAAAGTATCCTCATCATAATAAGGTTGTAAAGCAGCTGCAAAAGCTTGCAATTCTTCGAGTAATTTTCTTTTTATAGAAGGAGATTTATCTTTATCTTGTTTTCTTTCATTAATAAATTCTTGAATTAGTGGAGTAGCATCTTTTTGAAACTGCTTGGATAGAAACCTTTTTCTATAACTTGGTTTTTCAAACATTCTTGCTAACGGAGCTACTTGTCTAGCGTTTACCAACTTACCTGTTCTAACAGCCTTTGCAAATTCAATATCATCAAATTCTGGCTCAAATTTTGACTTATATTTGTTATATTCTTCAAAAAAAGCAAATAATTGTGGAGTGAAAGGTTTAGGTCCTTCAATGCATTCTTCGTGGTTTTGGTCAAAAAACTTTTTTACTCTTTCCATATGATTAAATGCATTAATCCTTAATTCTAAACTCCCTCTTGCAGCACTACTTCCGCATTTAGCAAGTATTTGTTCATATTGAACAGAATCTTTTTTTTTTATGTACGCTAATTTTTTTGCCCTTGAATATGGGGGCCATTCCTTAACACCGACAATATGAGCAATCGCCATAACATCCTCAAAATCATCTTCATTCTCTAAGACACAGCAGATAATTTTATTTGTCCATGGCTCAGGGTTATTCTGTGAATTTAAATCTTTGTAAATCGCAAGCCTTGTATTACCCTCAGATACGATATATTTATATTCACCTTCAGGTTTGGGTAATTCTAAAGCATGTATTGGATTAATAATACCTTTCTTAGCTTTTATAGAGGCTTGCAATTGGGCAAAATCTGAAGTAGATGATTGCATTTTGTCAGCGTCAATCATAAAAGATAAAAGTAGTTGACATTTATCTTGAGGAATTTCATTTTCATCATCTGGACTAATAAATATGGGAGAACTTGTAGCACTTGTTTCAAGACTTTGTCCAAAAAAGCGAGGATTCTTAGGATTGAACTTTATTTCTTTTATTGGAATATTTTTAACTTCTTTAATTGCCATTTTTTAATTATTACATAAAATTCACTCCATTGGTAATATTATTCTTGAAAACTTTTTTTCTCCCACTAACGTAATGAAATAGTTTCATACCGTCTAGTCTTTCTGTTCTACCTACACCTCTTTTAAAAAAAAATCTCTCTTCTGGTTTAATTTTTTTTTCTTTAGCTGTTTTGGACTCGTTATATTTTTTATAATAAATTTCAATACCATCAAAATTAGTTTGACAGTCTATTATACAAATTTTTTTATTGCTAATATGTCTGAAAATTTTTAAGTCCCATGAATTAGAATGTTCTGAACCCATAGTATCATTCAATAAATTATCGATTACTCTGAGATACTTATCATCGTCTTCATAATCATCTTCTTCAATACCAATTATTTTTTTATCATCTGTTACTCCAATTAATACGGTCCCTCCTTTGGTGTTTAATAATGAATTCACAGCTTTTAAAGTACTAAATCTTATTACGGGGTCTTTAGGATTATTTGTCTTTAAATCTTTACTAAATGTTGATTTTAATTCTACAACTGCTGATTCATGATTATCTATCATCGCATCAATTCTGGCAGATTCTTCTTGTCTTAATTTTGACGAATCATCTTTATCTATCGTGGTGTCATTAAAAATTTCTAGTCGTTCAAGAATAAAAGCAGCATCTTTTTCTTTAAACTTTTGTAAAGCTCCCATATTAAAACAGAGTTCTTTAATTACATTTAAATCATGAAGCTCCGAAAACTTTCCCTGTCTTAGATAAAAACTAAACGGTTGTTTACATTTTTTTAAAAAACAAAACTCATGCTCTTTTGATAGGTTTTCGTAATTATAAAAAAAATCAAAAAATTCATCTTTAAGTTTATAAATAAAGTCATTAATTTCTGATTCGTTAAGTAAATTTTTCTTAAACTTTTCTATTGTAGTATTTTCAAAACTTTTGATCTTCAAACATTTATCGTCAATCTCTAATGTTTTTGTAAAATGCATAAAACTTTCATATGCTTTTAATTTAATTACACTTGCATTCTTAGCTTCCTCATCAAATTCTTCCGCTATTTTATCTAATTCCTCATCTCGTTCTTTTGAAGTTTTTCCCTTAAACTCCCTGTCTAAACAAACTGCTTCCTCCCAGGGACTATTAAATTGCATTTGTAGTCTTTTTCTATAGGGAATAAAATCATTCTTCTCATTTAATGAATCTAATAAAAGTTCTTTTTTTGATTTTTCAAGATCCCCATGAACACAGAATTGTTTTAAGACAGACAAATTATTTTTTTTTGCAAGAGCAGCAAAGTGATTTCTCCAAAGAATAGAAGAAAAATCGCCCTCTTCATCACCTTTTTGTATTGATGCAATAAATTTTTCATAAAAAATTTTTTTATTCACAGTTTGTGCCGTAAATATATCATTCAGGTCTCTAGATTTTACTAGCCATGAAATTATAGAAAACTTATTTTCATCTAGTTTATAATCATTCATTAAATCAACAATTTGCTTGATCTGATTAATTTTCTCTGGAGTTACTTTAAATTTTTTACTCACCTTATCTATGCTGAACTTGTTTAGGAATGACACAATGTTCAAGGCTTTTTCATAGGAAGACCAATGACTGGGAAATAAAGCTTTATTTGGAAGGCCTTCTTGGAATTTCTTTGATAATTCTTCATCAATAATTAAGCAAGGAATTCTGATAAAATGTGTGGGAAATTTTTTTTTATTTTCTAGATATCTTTTTTTAAGTTTTAATAAACTAACATATCTCCTAGCACCCTCAATAATAAGGTATGAAGGAACAATTTCATGATTTGACCCAATAACATTAAAATCTGATAGTATAACTTTCAAAGGCTCAAAAATACCTTCATTTTCAATACTATCCATTAAATGTTTTAATTGATTAGAATCTGATAGAATATCTATTGCTTCTTTTTGTGATGATGGAACTTTACTTGCAAATCGTGCGGAATTTAAATCAATTTTTAATTGAAACGCATTTAGTTGCTTGTATTGAGTTTTTGAATTAAGTGTCATAAATTAATAGTATAAAATTAAATAAATAATTCAAAAAATTTATGAAAAAATTCTTATACAAACTTGAAGATATTTCAAAAAAAGTATTTAAACAACTATCAGGACTTAAAGAAGAAGATTTTCAAACCGCTCTTGGTATTGAATTTAGAAAAAATAAAATTGACTTTATGCGTGAAGCTGGACTTGAAGTCTTCTACGATAATCATCCAATTAGTCTTCATGAACTCGACTTTCTAGTTCCTCCCTGTATGGATTTAAAAGAACCCATCATCATTGAAACAAAAGTTAATTCGGCCATAGCAGAAGATCATCGTCAACAATTGAGGAATTACCTTCGTTCAGCCGCAAAAAATGATAATGCTATCATTAAAAAAATTAAAACAGGATTAATACTTAACTTTAAAAAGAATGAAGTTTTTACCGAAAGTGTTCGTCAACGCAAAGAAACTCAAGATATTGAGATTGAGGTATGGACATATGAAAAAAACAAGTTTACTCAACAATTCTCTAATAAAAAGATCGAAGAAAAATCCTAAAATTTTTTTTTGGCCATTATGTTATACACTATAAGCCCTTACCCTACCTGCAAAAAATTAAAAAATTGATTTCAGAAAACTAATAGATTATTAATTTATCTAACAGTTTTAACTTTTATTACGAGTTATAGATGAAGAATTTAAAGGGTACTGATTTCCAGAAAATGGTTTGGAATGAGATAAAAAAAATTCCCAAGGGGAAAATAATTACATACAAAGAACTTGCTATAAAGATAGGTAAGCCGAAAGCGTATCGTGCTGTTGCTAGTGCGTGTGCTAAGAATCCGTTATTAGAAATTATTCCTTGTCATAGAGTTATAAGAAGTGACGGTAAAATGGGTAATTATATGGGTGATAAAGGAATAGAAAGAAAGAAAAAACTACTTGAAAAAGAAGGTATAAAATTTTAGGAATACATTTATGATTCAAAAAACACTTATTATCATTGGAGTTTTATTTATTCTTGTAGGGTTATTATATCCATTTTTGAGAGACATTGGATTGGGTAGATTACCAGGTGATATTATTATTAAAAAAGAAAACTCTTCTTTTTATTTTCCAATAGTTACCTGTATTGTTGTGAGTGTAATTATTAGTTTAATACTGATGTTTTTCAGAAAATAACAGAGAAACCTTACTTTATTACATCAAAAATTGCATTTTCTGCAAAGTTAGTTGATCTGCAAGTTCGTGTAGGAATACTTCCTGAAATAGGATTGATAACATTTATTGTTTGATAGCCTCCTGATACAAAACTATAAGTTTGGTTTAGTTTAGGATCATAATACCCAAGTGCATGTTGTGTTGAAAACGTATAATTTGTATTAATACTTATTTTTGTAGATTCATTATCAATTTTTTGTATATCGATATTCATTTTTGCTTCAAGTACTGCCAATAAGCCAGTTTTAGCATAATCAATGTAAGAACCTTTGAATTCTTCACCAGTAAAAAAAAGAGTATATTCAAAATCACCACAATCTATAAAATCTTCAACTCCTTTTGAACCAAATGATAAAGTTAAAAATCCAGAATCTTTGTCTAAGTTTTCGATTTTAAAAAAAGAATCACTTACAAAATCAATTACAGAGGTCCAAGTTTCGTCAAAATTTTTATTAATAATTACGGAATTTTTGAAATTAGTATCATCAATATTTGGTGGAACATATTTACCGATATTTTCTGTAATTTTTTCTACTTTTGTTGCACACGAAGAAAGAAGAATTGTCATAAATAGAGATAAAAGAAATCTTTTCATCTAAATTATATATGAATCTAAATTATAAACTCAAGCAATGATAAAATATTTAATAAGGTATTAAGTAAACTAACACATAAATCTCTCAGATTAAATTTACATTAGTTTTACTTAATTATTAATGGTATCAATAAGTAGTTTGATTTTCAAATTTAACTGAAATTTTGATTGGTAATGAATAGGTCGGGTTTTAAAGGCACTTAGCTTACACCACAAAGTTTATATTCATTTTAATCTACTAGTCTAGACTGAGGTAAAAAATTTATTGCTCATTTGATAGATTAACGTGGTGAATAATATTTTTAAAATTGAAGAATTCATTAGTTTTGGATTTCTAGTATTAATATTTATAATCGTACTGTTCTTATTTTTCACTAATAGATTTTAGAATAACTTACATAAAATTAATAATAGTTTTTAGAAAATAGATGCGTAGATCCTAACTTAATTAAAAATTTATTATTATTATGATTCCCTACCTAATAGTATTCTGGTAATTTGCTCTTATAACAAAAATATTGTTCTAATTAAGTTACATTAATAAGAATATATATGTAACCTCCTATTTGAGAAATTCAGAAAATGAGAAATAATTAGTCATTAATAAACTACTTTTTTGGCGGATATTTAACAATTATATAAATTGAAATCAAAAATCCTGAAAAATACAAAGCTAAAAAAACAGAACTGGGAAAATTAAAGAAAATTATTTTTGATAAATATTTGCTTATAAAGGTTTGATTTGTAACGATTCCTCTTAAATCATTTTCTAAAATAGTCAAGGGGCAAATAATACCAAACAAACTTTCAATTGTAACTAATGTAATTAAGAACAAATGTGTATATCTTATTTTTTTACTACTTACCCAATTCCATTTTTTGGAATATCCATAAGGCACTAGACCAAAAAGGCTAATTATAAAAAAAACAATCAAAAAATGAATTATTAAAATTAAATCAGCTACTAGCATATTTTAACAAATTATATGATTTCAAGATTTCCTGCTTCATTCTTATTTATTTCTTCACCCTTTAGAATTATTTTCTTTCTTTCAATTCCTTTGTTCCTCATATATCCAACCATTTTATAATTACTTCTTATAACTTTGTATTAAGGAATGGTTAATATTTTTAGATTTTTAGTATCTGCTTTAGCTACTGCAAGATAGGCTTTTAGGTTTCCAATTTTAATTGCAATTTCTCTATAAGTGGATATTTTGCCTTTTAAAATTTTTTTAATTTGTTTCCAAATCATTTTCTGAAAAGCTGTATCCATGGTATTTTTCATCTATTTAATTTTCTCCATTTTTTGGGATGAATGAATTTGCCCTCCCATATACCCAATCTATTTTCTGAAGCAAACTTCTCATCTAAAATATAATCTGAAGAATAATCTTTATATGCTAAAGCCCAACCATTTCTTACTAATTCTTTATTAATATTAGTATTTCCAACAAAACATTCAGCTACAACACGCTTATATCTATCTACATCTTTTTGTTCACACCTGACGAATTTGCTACCAATTAGTGAATTTAAAAAATCCCTTGATTTGACTCCGCAATTATAATTTTTTTTATTAATCTCACAGATTTGTTTCATCTCAGGAGCATCGATACCATGCAGTCTATATTTTATTTTATCAATATGAATAGTATCACCGTCAATAATTCTTATATTATTGATTAATCTAGATGTGTTTAATCTTTTATCTTTCTTACCTATTAAATCTGATTCGTAACATAATGGCTCATAACCCCCAGGTTTTGAATAAGCACTCCTTTTACCACATTTCTTTCCATTGGTCATTATTGAATAAGGACAAGGACATTGACCTGGATATTTTGCTATAGATTCATTAATCAACTGCTCAGATGTTTTGCCCACGCATGCATTACTGGTAAAAAATACAAAAATTAGAAAAAAGTTAAAAAAAAATAAATTTTTTGAATAATATTCTCTTTTAATAAAATTTTTTTTAAAATTAAAAAACACCATAAAACTATCTTGTAAATAATAATTAAAATTATTTTAATCTCCTAATCTTTATTTATTTTTCAGAAAAGTTTTATTTCATTTAAGCTCTCAATAACAAATTTTTATATGATATAGAATAACTTGTGTTACCCATCCACTTTTTTGACTTTTTATAAATTTTTGCAAATTCTGAGACTTCCTTAGATGAAGACATGCATTTGTCAAAAAATATTATAAACCATAAAAAGGTTGTTGCTCGACATTTTCATACTAGAAAATAAAGAGGTGGAGATTGTCTACCCTAAATAAACACAAGTATTAGAATATTCACTATTTTTATTAATTTTGAGTATTAATTACTTTTATAAAAATTTCAGCATACTTATTTAATTTCTGCAAACCAACACCATTGAGTCTACTAAACTCATCATGAGTTTTTGGCTTATGAAGCACCATCTGATGCAAAGTTGCATCGGAAAAAATTATATATGCTGGAACTCTAAGTTCTTTGGCTAATTTTAACCGCATTGACTTTAAATCAGTTAACAAATTTCTGTCGCTTTCAATCATTTCATTATTTAAAATATCTTTCTTAAACTTTTTTTCTTTGTGAGGTTTTTTTTCATCAGTTCTTTTATAAAAATAATCTTCCTCCCCCTTAAGTATTTTTTCTCCACTTGGAGTAATTTCGATTGCACCATATTTTTGTATATTAATTCTTAAATTATCAGAAGAAACTAATTGACGTATAAAGTTAGTCCAAAACTCTTTGCTAGCTGATCTTCCTACACCAAAAGTTTTTATTCTGTCGTGACCTCTTTGCTTGATTTTAGAATTACCTACACCTCTGAGTATATCAATAATATGATTAGAACCAAAGCTTTGTCCTGTTCTATAAATTGCAGACATTGCCATTTGAGCATATTCAGTACCTTCAATCATTCGTGGAGGATTAGTACAATTATCACACCTACCACAAGGTTCACATTTTTCTCTAAAATATGAAAGTAATGTCTGTTTTCTGCATGTAGCTGAATCACAATAAGTCATCAACGAATCTAAACGTTTAATTTCTTTAATTTTAAATGTTTCAGAGGCCTCACTGTCATATATCCATTTTCTTCTTTGAAATAAATCCTGAAGACCGAATATCAGCAAAGTATCAGAATCAATGCCATCCCTTCCCGCTCTTCCAATTTCTTGATAAAAGTTTTCCATGCTGCCTGGCAAACTAGTATGGGCTACAAATCTTACATTAGATTTATCTATACCCATTCCAAAAGCTATTGTGGCACAAATTACAATATTATCCTCACTCATAAATTTCTTGAACTAGCCAGGAAAGAAAGAAAAGCAGGTAATAGAACTTTGCTTGATGTCTTAGGTGGAGAGACATCATTAATAAATGCTCAAGCTGATGCAATTGGTGCTACAATTGAAGTTCAGATAAATAGTTTCACTTTACTTAGTTTGATGGGTAAACTTACAACAGACAGAATTATATTAATTAAATAATAAAATTTTTTTGTCGAAATAAGATATAATGAAATAGAAAAATTTAAAACATGTAAAACTACAAAAAAATAATAATTTCAATGGCATGTTGATTACTTTTAAACAAAGTGTACACAGAAAAAAAAAATATAGATGACCTTTTAAAAAAAGTTATAGACAAAAACAGTCAAAATAATTCTGTTGAAAATTTAAATGAGTCTAAACAAGTAAATTTAGTCTCTGAAAATGAACGTAACAATAGCATGGGTGATTCAATTGATAAGATTTTGCACGACGCTATGCTTGAGAGTGCTAATACAAGCATAGAAAAAATAAGGAATAAATTATCAAATTTTTCAGAAAGTTTTGAAAACAAATCTTATCATTCCACTATTTCTCAACATGATTTTTTTGATAAAATAAACGATAAATTTAATTTTGATCAGGAAAATGAGAGATTAGAAACAAGCTCTTTTTTTGACGAGTTTGAATATAAAAATATACCAGATTGGATAATTACCGCCGATTTTAACAGAACTGAAACTGATTTGATCGCTACAGGAAAAAATTATGAAGAAATTATTTTTTCTGATTATTTTACTTATCACGACTTACCATCAATAGTTACTCAAAATGGATTATTACTTAAAGGGTCGACACTTAAAACACTTGCAGGATCTTTGGCACCAAATCAATTTGCTCAAGTCTCTGGAAATGAAGTATTATCAATAGGTGAGGTATCTAATACAAAAGGAATTGTCAAAGCATCGAGACTTGATGGCAATGTTTACACGCTTTCAAAGGGAGATCCAATTTTCAAAGGAGATGTAATTGAAACAGGCCCAAATAGTTCTGTTGGTCTTACTTTTTTAGATAAAACAACACTTTCATTATCGGAGGGTGGAAAAATGGTTCTTGACGAGCTCGTTTATGATCCAGCAACAGGGGCAGGAGATTTTGCCGTTGACATGTTAGAGGGTGCTTTTAGTTTTGTTAGCGGTGAAATTGCAAAAACTGGTGAAGATTCAATGACAGTAACTACCCCAGTTGCTACAATTGGTATCAGAGGAACTACAGTAGCAGGAAAAGCTGCAGTTGAAGGAAATGAAAATTCCTTTACTTTACTTCAGGATGCAGGTGGTGAAGTTGGTGAAATTTCTATTAGTAATTCCGCTGGAAGTCAAACATTATCTCAGGTTGGTGCAACCACAAGTGTCTCAAGTTTTAATGCACTACCTCCACCACCAATTATCTTGTCTGCTGCTGAAATTCAAGCTAATTACGGAACTGCATTAGATGTACTTCCTCCAACCCCAGCGATTGCACCCCAACCTCAACCATCACCGCCACCTCAAGAAGAATCTCAAACTCTAGAAGAAGAATCTGAAACAGACGGGGAAAATGAAAATTCTGAGGAAAGTTCCGAAGAAGATGAAATAACAGAAGAAAATGAAACCGACGAAGAAAACGAAGAAATTGTGGAGGAAGAAAATAACGAAGAAGATATTCTTGAAGGAGATGAAGAATTGATTGCAGAAAGTGAGGAAACTCCTGAATCTCAGGATGAAAGTATTGATGCTGCTGAAGAAAATTCATCACTTGAATCTGATTCAGTCAATAATGACGAACTAGAGGATACAAATAATTTAATTCAAGAAGAGGGTCTTGATGAGTTAATCGAAAGCGCGGCTGAGGAAGAACTATTATCTGAACAAGCCCTGGCAGATATCAATGATTCTGAACTATTATCTGATTTTGAAGATTCAGGTGGGCCGGGAGAGTTTGGAGCTAACTTAGGTCCTGAAAATATTGATAATGAGGTTCTTGGTGGAGGTATTTTGACTGAATTAGGAGATAACGATTTTGGAGGTGCTGAAAATCAGGGATTCGGTGGAATTGAACCTTTTGACAGTTTTGGAGCTTCAGGAGCATTTGGTACAGGTATTTTTATGAGTGGAGATAGTTTTGGAATTGAATTATCATCAGAATCATCTTTCTTTAGTCCATTTGGTGAAGAAGAGATGTTTATGAATTCTATGATCATGCCTGGAGCTGAGGATAATCTGTATGGTACGGGTTTTGGAGATATTGGGTTTATGGACGGTTTTATCGAATCTTATGATTCGTATGATGAAGAAGTAACTGATGAATATTTCGAAGATCCATCTTTATATGAAGATTATGAGACAATTAATAGTTCTGATGAAGAGGAAACGGAAACTTCTTCCAATTCTTCATCATCCACAACAGGTACAACAGCAAATGACAATTTAACAGGAACCAATGCAAATGATACAATTTCAGGTTTAGCTGGGAATGATAACATAAACGGAAACGAGGGCGATGATATATTAGACGGAAATGACGGACTTGATACAATAAGAGGTGGCGAGGGCAATGACACAATAAGAGGAGGTGACGCAAATGATACACTTTATGGTGGTCTTGGAAATGATATAATTTATGGAGGACTAGGCGCAGATACAATAAACGGAGGTAATGGTATTGATACAATTTATGGTGGTACTGGCTCAGATACAATTAAAGGAGGTTTAGGGTATGATAACTTTGTCATGACCGATATATCTGATGCGGTTGATACAATAACAGATTTTGAACAAGGGGATAGAATTGTTGCGCTATACGAGCCTTCTCATCCAACCTTTACCAGAAGTGGAGTAGAGCACGTCCATAATACTAATTTTACATACGACATTGATGCGAACGGAAATAATTTACCCAATTTTTTAAACTTTATGTATAATTTTGATAACATTCCCAGCGGAGATTACAGTGATCCAACAGAAGTTTCAAAAGGTTTTGAATTTAGATTCTATGATTCAAATGATTATTACGATGCAAGCAGTACAATAAAAACAGATTTTATGATAATAACTGGTGATGGAACAAATTCTGCTATGTTTCATTGGGATGATCAAGATTATGATGGAAGTTTTCATCTAGACGATTCTGAATTAACTTTATTGGGCACACTAGAAAATTTTGAAAATGATTTATTAACTTCAAATGAGTTAACAGTAACTCTTCCATATGGTGCATAAAATAGTATTTAGATATGAAATTTTGGTTTAAAATAATTAAAGATGCTGATGGGATACTAACTCTTTTAGGTTTATCTTTTGTAATAATAACTATGGGTCTGTTAAGTCCATTATTTATAATTCAAATTTTTAATAGATACATTACATTTGGCTTAGAAGGTACGTTATTTTTTCTCATAACAGGAGCTTTGATTGTTGCAATTATAGAGTATATATTTAGAAATTTAAGGCATTCCTTTTGTGCTCGTATCATAGTGCATCCTATAAAACAATTAAAACTTACAATATCTAATTTTTACTTTTATAATTCAAATAATAATAATAAAAACAATAATATAATTGATTTAATTGATCTAAAAAATAATGTTTTTCAAACTTTAAATCCTATCAATCAATCAAACGTTTTGGACTTTCTTTTTGCTGTAATGATTTTAATTATTCTTTTTGTATTAAATGTAAAATTGGCGTTTATTTTTTTAATTTTTTTTATGTTAATTTTTTTAATCCAGGTTTTAATTTTAAGGTTTAAACTGCAACGTAGTTTAAATAGAAAAGATGATTTAATTTTTTTTTCTGATTTAACGTTTAAATCTGAATATTTAAAGATATTAAATAACTTCAAATTTATCGGTGGAAATTTATCATTAATTGTGAAAAATCAACTGGATAGCTTAAAACAAATAGCTATTACATCAAGTAATCATATTAATTTTAATCATTTTATAATCATACTTAATTCTGTGTTGATTATAGGTGCGGGAAGTTATTTTGTAGTTCAAGGAGATTTAGATATAGGAACTTTAATTGGTTTCAATATTTTTTCTTCACGCGCGTTACAAATAAGTATTAATGCTCAAAATTCATATTATAACTTTGAAAAAATTAGTAAATATTTTGATTTTACTTCAAATTTCTTGAAATCTTACGACAAAAAAAAGAATTTTATTAAATTAAACAATGACAGATTCATAATAAATTTAGATAATTTAAAGCCAAGAGATGCTTCAGAGTCTCCAAATCTGATCAAAAATTTTTCCATGGTTGCTAATCCTGGAGAGATAACAAACATTTCTGGTCCAAATAGTTCTGGAAAAACCCTTTTATGCAAATTAATTTTAGGTTTGGAGAGCTCATATGGTGGAGAGATAAAAATCAATAATTTTGATCTAGAAAAATTGTCATTGACTTGGTGGAGAAGCATAATTGGTTATGTGCCTCAAAATCAGTTATGTCTCAACACATCTATTATTGACAATATAGTCATTAATAATGAAAAAATTTCAGAAGAAAAAATTTTGAATAATTTGAAGGTTTATGGTTTTACTAAAATGCTTAGAAATGCAAATCTATCAATAAATTCTAAACTTTCGAGTAATATTTCTCCTGGAATTCACAAAAGAATTCATTATGCAAGAGTTTTAATGGCAGACAAAAAAATCATACTTATTGATGACCCTTTTGAAAACTTAGATTCAGAGGGAAAAAGTCATGTTATGAAGTATTTAAATTTATTTAAAAATCAAAAAAAAACAGTTATTTGTTTTAGTAATGAAGAAGAAATTATAAAATTTTCAGATCAAAGGTATGAGGTATATGAATAAGGATTGGAAGAAATGGGATTATAAGAATGAAATGAGTTTTTCATCTTCTAAAAAGAAAATAAAAGTTTTCAGTACAAAATTAAAGATTTCTATATTGATTTTTATAATTTTATTTTTTAGCTTAATTAATATAAAGATATTAGAAGTTTTAAGTTTGGCAGACGGAAAAGTAATTCCACAAGGAAGAATAAAATTTGTTCAACATTTAGAAGGTGGAATTGTTGAGAAAATTTTAATTTCTGAAGGAGATAAAGTAAAAATGAATCAACCATTAATTACATTATCTAAGGCAAAGGCCTCCTCAGAATATGAAGAAATAAATACAAGATTAAAATCTGTTGAGCTATCAATTTTAAGAATAAATGCTGAAAAAAAATATTTAAATGAAATTCCAAATGATAAAATTCAAAAATTTGATTTAAACCGAGTTAAGTCTGAAAATCAATTTTTAATGAGTAGAAGAAAAAAAATCGAATCTGAAAAAGATACCATGAAAAAGAATATTTTAAATATTCAAAAGAGATATGATTTGACAAAAGAACAGACACAGATTAGCGAAGAATTATTAAAAGTAAAAGCCACTAATAGATTTAAGCATCTTGAATTATTACGAGAATTATCTAATTTAGAGGGTCAACTTGATGAACAAAAAAACAAGTTACAGACTTTAAGTCTTAACTTTGTAGAACAACTAGAAAGTGAGATGAATGAACTTAAGAAAGAAAAGTCAGAACTCTTAAAAAGAATAACAAAATATACGGACAGTCTTGATAGAACTACATTAAAAAGTCCTGTCAACGGTGTTGTTAAGTTGATTTCTGTTAACTCTAAAGGTGCCATTGTAGCTCCGGGTGTCACTGTTGTAGAAATTGTACCTGAAAATGAAAAACTTATTATTGAGGCCCAACTACCATTGTCAGAAATTGGATTCATAAAAAATGGTTTGGATTGTATTATTAGGCTCAAATCTAGTGATGGTTCAAGATTTAAACCAATAAACGGAAAGGTTGTTTTTGTTGGTGCTGACAGAATCTCTAATCAAAACAATGATGGTTTTTACTTAGTAAAAATCGAAACCAAAGAAAATTCATTTTTAAAAGGAAATCAATCTTTTAACCTTTATTCTGGTGTGCCTGTGACAGCAGGAATAATTACTGGGAAAAGAAGTTTTGTTGATTATTTTTTTTCACCATTTAGAAAAAATATTAATTTTGCTCTTTCCGAAAGATAATTAAAATGTACTTTTAGTAATAATCTCTGATTTATAAATAATACCTTGGTTTTTTTTATGCAATTCAAGAAAAAAAAATAACTCATTAAAAATTTTTTCACTTTCTTCTTCAGAAACAATTAACGTCAATATTTCTGATTCTCCTGCATCACCAAATTGCTTTCTACTGAAAAGATCATTTGTTCTTCCGTTAGCAAATCCGACAGTTTTGACTGATTTCTTTTTGGAGAATTTCTCTATAACATTATGACCAAGTCCTTTCCTGATTAATCCACCAATTTCAATAAAATTATTTTTTTTCATTTTCTACTCTTTTTAAAACATCTTGTGGTATATAAGTAGCTACTCTGTCTAACTTACTCATCCACATGATTCCTTTTCCAGGTGTGTCTAAATCTCCTGAGAGATACATTGATTCGAAAACTCTATTAGATTGTTCTTTTGAGACAATTATTCTAATCACCTCTTTTTGTTCATCAATTGTGACTCCTATAAGTCCCAGCCTATCTCTAATTCCAGTACCTTTTGCATAGTTAATTGTCGCACCTTGAGCCCCAACCGCACTCGCTGCTTTTACGATTTTATCTGCATTTCCACTTTCGACTACACATGTAATTAAATAAACATCAGATAAATATGTAATTTGTCTAGCCATTAGTTTCTCCTTTTTGTCTTAGTTTTATGAATATACCCATGATCAGTACAGCTAATATAGGACAAATACTTGCCATTGACAAAATACCAAATCCCTCGGTAGCAGAAACAGCATTTCCTAATCCTAACCCCATTGCCAATACTAATGGTACAGTGACAGGTCCAGTTGTTACTCCTGCGCTATCCCATGCAACATTCACAAATTCTTCTGTAGAAAAATATGTCAAAATAATTGCAGTCAAATAAAGAGGTATTAATAACATTGCAAGATCAAAATTAAAAATTATCTTTCCAACGCCTAGTGCAATTCCAAAAGCTACACCACTTGCAACACTATACATCAACATTGCTTTTCTAAACGCACCATTTGTTAGATCTTGTACCGTTGCGCCTAATGCATTTAAAGCTGGTTCAGCTAATGTTGATCCAAATCCAAGTATCCAGGCGAATATTATAACAATTGAAAGTCCTAATGACTTGTTATAAATAGGCGAGATATCACTAGAATCAATTTTCATAAATGCTGCAGGTAAAATATCACCTGCTTGACCTCCTATTGCTCCTAATCCATAGGTCAAACCCAAGTTAAATATGCACATACCAATTATTGATAATGTTAATCCATAACCAGTTACTAAATTATTAGGTAATTTAGACTTAAGAATAATGAATAAGACAAACATTAAAAAAATTACTAGTGGAAGAATTGATTGAATTCCTGCAAGAATTTCAATAAATGGTGTTTGATTCCATTTTGATTCTTCAAGTCCTTGAAACGTGGAATTAGAAGTAGTCAACAAAGCCGCATCAATAATTTCCTGAGGTGATGATTGAAGCGAAACAAAAATTGATAAAATTAAAACTGCTATTATAGGAAATATAGATGCTAGAGTTACAACACCAAAACCAGATAGTGATGAATCACCTTTTCCTGCAGAAGCAGCTATACCGATTCCTAAAGATAAGACAAGAGGAACAGTTACCGGACCAGTTGTAACTGCTCCGCAATCCCATGCTAAACCAAGAATTGTTCTCAAATCTGGATTATTCCATGCATATAAAGTTAAAAGAATGGCAGGTATGAGAGAAAGATATATCATTGGTTTTAACGACCACCCTCTGACAAACCTCAAAGTTCCAAGAACTGCAGCTAAACCAACTCCAGCTCCAACCATTAGAACTAGTGGTTGGGTCCAGTTATTTAAAAGCTCATACAAATATGGCGCTTTTGCTACATCAATTCCCCCGCCAAATGCCTGTAATGCCCCAATTGCGGGTTCAGCGAAGGTGACACCAACTCCTAATATTGCAATTATTAAAAGCACAACCCCCATAGAAGCTTTTTTTGGTAAGTTATCACCAATTATTGTGCCAAATGGCATAAGACCAACTTTGAGTCCTTCCATAAAAACTGCAAGTCCAATAATAACTGCAACTAATCCTAAACCTATAATTGTTGCTTCTTGAATCGGTTGCCTTAATATTAGTAACTGAAAAATAAATAAGTAGGCTGCTAATGGCATCACAGCTTTTATCTGTTCAAATATTCTTGATGAAGTATATGGTATTAATAAATTTAAGGCTTTAAAAAACCCTATATTTATCTTTTCCGGTTTTAGAGCTAATTTTCCAGATTTTTCTGGTTTTGGGGTAAGTATGTTATAACTTATTGATCTATGTCTAATCTCAGATTCATGAACAAAATCAGAATACTTCATAACATTTCAATAGTATTACAAATCTTTATTAATTCAATCTTTTTAAATTAAAAGAAAATACATCAAAAACTATGAATAGATCATTTGTGCTAGCCTATGGTGAAGTTGTAAAGCTAATGCTCTAATGACATTTGGTTCATCCTTGACTAATTTTTTAAGATTATCACTTGAAATTGGAAGATTGTAATCTGAGTTTTTTGCTAACTCAATTGCAAACTCTTTAATTAGTTTGTGGAGTTCAAGGCTCGAAGATAACAACAATTCATTTAAGGCAGAAGGTTTTATCTCAACAATTTCAGCAGGTGTAACAGCCTTTATACTAGCTTTTCTTTCTTCACCAAGAATAAGAGATAACTCTCCAAAAATTTCTCCCTCTGAAATTTTTCCAACCTTATCTCCATCCCTTTCAACATTGAATGATCCAGAAATAACCAGATAAGCTGCATCACCCTTGTCACCTTGTTTAAAAACAAATTGATCTGGTAAAATTTTTATTTTTGTTGTCATTATTAATCATTTAGTAGTAGCAACAAAAACACCATCCCATATTTCAGGAGGGGGGTAGTTTTTGAAATCTATAATTCGTTTCTGAATAATACTATAATACTCTTTCATTACTCCCTTCAATAGGTTTTCATTATTTTTTATAATTTTTAACGCTTCGTCCCAATTCTTATTAAAATAAAAATTTAAAAGATTTTCATGTTGTTCTTTAAAAAATTTAAATTCATTTTTATTTCTTAGTTCACTGTCTCCAAGAAGAGTAAATATAGAAACAGCTTCTTTTTTGCCTTTAACTGCGATTTTATCTAATTGCAAAGTAGCAAACTCGTGCTGAACTTCTGTATTGGTTTCTTCTCCGATAACTGTTTTTACTCCGTAACCTTTTGATTGTCCTTCAAGTCTTGATGCTAAATTAACAGAGTCGCCTAATACTGAATAATCAAATCTTTGATCAGAGCCCATATTACCTACTACACATTCTCCTGTATTAATACCAATCCCAATTTTTAATTCTAGATATTCTATTTTTGCAACTTTAGCTTCTTTTTCCCTCTGTTCATTTAATTTTTTTAGTTCTTCATGCATCTCCAAAGTTGCCGTACATGCTTGAGATTCATGATCTTTTGAATTAAGTGGTGCATTCCAAAATGCCATTATACAGTCTCCCATGTATTTATCTATTGTTCCATTGTGAGAAATAATTTTGTCTGTCAAAGGTGTTAAAAATCTATTTATCAATTTTGTAAGTCCTTGAGGATCAGATTTAAATAATTCAGAAATTGCTGTAAACCCTCTTACATCACAAAAGAGAAATGTCATTTTTTTAGTTTCACCCCCCAATTTTAGCTTATTTGGATCTGCTGCTAATTGTTCTACGAGTGCTGGTGATAAGTATTGAGAAAAAGCACCTCGAATTTGTTTTTTTTCGTTTGCATCTCTCAAATAATTTGCAAATGTAGTTGAAAAATAAATCATAAAACTCGATAGAGCAGCAAAAGTTGGATCGAAAAGTATTTTTTTATCAATATATAAACTTAAACTTATATAAAACGCTGCTCCAACGATTATACAAAAAAAAGAAATATTTAAAATAGGACCAAATTTGAATGACGAAAATGTAAAAATTAAACCTAAAATTACAATGAACATTGATTCATAAAAAGGCATATTTACTCCTGATTTTAAAAACGGAGCTCCAATGATTTCTACTTTCTCAGCTTTTTTTATTGCCTCATTGGCGTCTAAACCTAACTTGAGTGAATTATCGTAAATTTCTTGAGATTTTTTTTTACTTGAATAATATAAAATTGCAGAAATAATTGTATCGATTAGATTAGCGTGAATTTCAACACCAGGCATTCTTTTGTCAACTGATGTGGGTTTAATGTCTTTAAGCCCAATTGCTGAAGTGCCTAAAATTCCTAGTTTTCCTTTGAGTCTTTCAGCCCCAACTTTGCCGCTAATTATATCAGAAGCGCTTACATAATATCTAGGGTTTTCAACATTTTGTTTGTCTGAGCTACCGTAATGAACCCAGACCCTTCCTTCAGCATCAGTTGGTATTGAGGCTTTACCAATTGCTTTTGTTTGAATTATAATTTCTTCAATTCCATTAATGCCAGTTTTGCTTGCAATACTATTTCCTTGAAATGCAACTCGAATCATTTCTAGGGCTAAAGTTGGTCTAATTTTATTATCAATATTTGAAATTATTGGTATTCTTCGAATAATTCCGTCAGGTTCTTCTGACAAAGAGATAATACCGGCTCCAGAACTAGCTTTTTCGAATGAAGGAACATTGGCAAGAAGGCCGGGGTATTTTTTTAACCATTTTTTTTTGGGATCTTCACCCAAAATCGCTTTAACAGAGGTATCTCTAACATCATTTCTTTTTGAATCTCCAATTTCATTCATAGCTGAATGACCTAAAACTACCGGTATCGTATTCATAGCACTAACGGCTATTTCCTCATTTGAAGGAAGTTCTAAAAGTTTTTTATGTAAATCGGGGTAATTATCTTTTAGGTTTTTTGCAATAAACTCTGGTGAGGTTCTATCCTTTTCAGAAAACAAAACATCTAAGCCAATAACTAACATACCAGCTTCACCAGATTTTTTAAAAAGTTCTGCAAGGATATTTCTTGACCAAGGCCATTGACCAATTTCTTTTAGAGATTTTTCATCAATATCTATAATAACAGAGTAAGTATTTCCATTTGTTTCTCTTGGCTCATGCCTTTGCAGTACATCAAAATATTTTAAACGAAAAATTTCAATTAATTCTGGATCCGAAATTCTAATTCCACCGAACAAAAAAGCTGAAAGAATCGCAAATAAACTTACAAGTGATCTAAATTTTAGTTTCATGAAAAATTATGGTTCTGCAAAACTGTTACCTAATGTTCTTACTAAAGGATAAATAAAGTAGGTGATCAATCGTCTTTTTCCAACTTTAATCTTTCCCGATACTTTCATTCCTGGCATAATATTAAATCCTGGTGGTGTATCTTTTAGTAGATTCTCTGTTATTTCTGCTCTTGCTCTGTAGTAGTTTCCTGTTTGTCCGTCAACATTTTCATTTACTGTGTCTGCGGATATATAATTTATCTTTCCTTTCAGTTCTCCGTGTTTTTGAGCCGGAAGCGCACTTAATTGAATTTTTACAGATGTATCCGGAATTAATTTACTGATGTCAGAGGGATCAACATCAAAAACAGCAAGAAGTTCAACTCCAACAGGGACTAGAGTGACTACAGCATTTCCAGGATTAATAACTGCTCCCGGATAAAGTGAATGCAGATCAAGGACCATTCCATCTGACGGTGCTTTGACAATTACATCCGTTTGCTGTCTATTAAGTTTTTTTATGTCTTCAACTAAAGCCATCTTCTGATCTTCAAGAGTTACAAGCTCATCATTAATTCCACCAAACCATTGACTCATATATTCTTCCTTACTGGATTTAAGTTCACTTAATTTGTTTGTTGTTTTGGTGTATTCTTTTTCCAAGGAAAGCGTTTTGTTTCTTTCACCAAGTACTTGTGCTTCAGGTACTAAGTCAAGTTTAAATAGGCTTTTTTTTGATGCCTCCAGTTGTTTTTGTATCTCTAATTGTTCTGAAATAAACCTCAAATCGTCTTCTGTAGAAGCTATTTGTTTTTTTAAAGAAGCAGATTTAGCTAAAAATTGTTCTTTTTTATCTTTAAATATAGTGTTTTGTCTGCTATCGATTGGGTTTCCAACATTTTTATTATTTCTTAAATTTGACTGTTTCTTTAGCCTGTCTATTTTGGCCTCTATAACATTAAGTTGATAGTTTAATTTTCTTTTATCGGCCTTTTGAAGAATATCATCAAATATTACAAGAGATTCGCCTTCAGTAATCTTTTGTCCTTTTTTAACTAACACTTCTCTTACTACTGACTTATAATTTGATTGTACTTCAATGTTCGGTACAATTGTGGTAATTTTACCGGATGCTGACACTGATGTATCAATTACAGAAATCGAGCTCCACAGAATTAGGAAGAGAATTAAAAAACCTAAGGAAAAAATAGTATATTTCACTGGTTGGGGAACCTTTCTGCCTTTAATTCTTTCAATATCGGAATCATATTCCTCTAATAATTCTCTCATTAAATCATTTTTTTTTCTTTCCTCTATTTGATCAGCAGTTAAATTATTTGAAATTTGTTCTTTATCTTCTTCTTCATTTGAGGATTCAAAAGCATCAACTGTGAGTTTTTCATTGGCATTTCTTGCATAACCTGCAAGTTGCTGCATCATATTAAATGCTGTTTGAGGCGAGTTTTTTAAAAAAACTAAAAGCGCATTTTGATCTATCTCTTTTACTATAGTTTCTTTGGTAGCTCTTGCCATAGCACTTCTAGGTTGCCTATCAATTAGTGCCATTTCACCAAACAAGGCACCTTTTTTTAACTTTGCAAGAGTTATATATTCGTCACCATTAAATTTGCAAATCTCAATTTCTCCACTAGAAACTTGATATGCAAAATCTCCAACTTCCCCCTCACGAAAAAGAACATCACCTGCTGCCAAACTTCTTAATTTAGGCTTATTTTCAGTCATAAATTAAATCGCTTTTTTAATCTTTTGTTGATGAACACCTAACATATCGATCTGCTTATAATACGTATCTCTAAAAAAGCCACTTTGATTTAGTAATTCTTCAAAACCTCCTTCTTGCGAAATGGTAGATTTTTCAAGTACAAAAATTTTATTACAAAGTCGAAGGTGCCATAATCTACTAGAGACAATTATAACTGTTCTTCCAACTGCGATATCCTCAAGTGCGTCATATAATTTTATTTCACTATCTACATCAAAACCACTGATAGCATCGTCAAATATTAGAATTCTTGGATTTCTGATAAGTGCTCTAGCTATTTGAAGTTTTTGTCTCATTCCTGTAGATAAATTTGCAGCATTTTCCTCTAAAACTGTTTCATATCCTTCAACGAAGTTCTCAATATCTTCATGAGCAGAAACCTTCTTTGCAGCCCAAATTATTCTATCCATAGAAGAATTTGGCATTGGTCTAGCAATATTCTCTCTTATTGTGCCTGGAAAAAAATAACTACTATCATCGACAAGAGAAACTTGAGAACGTAGATGACTTAAATCTAAGAGTCTCAAATCACTGTTGTCGTATGAAATCATTCCAGACTTCGGTCTATACAAACCAACTAATAATTTTGTAAGAGTACTCTTACCACACCCACTTTTGCCAGTTAATCCAATAACTTGTCTGGGATTAATATTTAAATTTATATTCTCAAGTATCTTGGTTTCATCATCATATCCAAAATCTAGATTTTTAACCGAAATTTGTCCCATTAGTTGAGGCTTTTGTCCTTTTGAAGTATTATCAGATGGGGCATCTATTATGCTTGATAGAATTTTAACTGAGTTGAGTAGTTTTCCTATTTCAGTTTTTAAAGTTACTAATGAAATAATCGGTGTAGAAACTCTAGATGCAAGCATATTAAATCCTACAAGTATTCCAGCTGATAATCCACCAGCAAAAACTAAATGAACACCAACAAAAATAACCATTGCTGTCATTAGTTGATTAATAGTTGATGTCACATTCTGAAGAATTGCATTTTTATGCTGAAGTTTTTCAGAAGAAATAATATAGTTTGCTTCAATATCTCTCCAAGCATCCTTAATACTTGGCTCGAGAGCTAATCCTTTTACATTTTCTATTCCATGTACTGCAATTGAAACAAATTCTTGTCTTTTTGACTCGTCTTTACTCATTTCTATTGAAGCATCCCTTGATTTTTTTGAAAAATACATTGAGCTCAATGCTCCAGCAATGCTAAAAACCAAAACAACTGAAAATAAAACAGGACTATAAAAAAAAAGAATTGGAACAAAGACAACTAATGCGATTGAATCTAATGCAGTTGAAAAAATTTTTTGTGTTAACAAATTTTTAATTAAACTAATTTGAGAAGTAAACTTTGCAAACATGTCCGATTCTTTGTTGTATCTTTGCATTGGTAGAGATAAAAGTTTATCAAACGCTTTTATAGACAACTTTGCTTCAACTTTTTGAGATAAGAAATCTAGTAAGTATAATTTTAGATATCCTAAAACCCCGTTGCACAGATATGCTACAACTACTCCGGAAGTAATAACATACAAAGTTGAATAAGCTTCATAATTTACAACTTTATCTAAGACTAACATCATAAAAACTGCAGGAATCACTGCAAAAATATTTAAAATTAACGCCACCACAAGTAGTTGAACGATTACAGAACGATTTCTCAAACTTTCACCTATTAACCAAGATATTGAAAATTCGCTTGTTTCTTCAAAAAGTTTTAATTTAGGCTTAAGTAATATTAAATTTCCTAACCAAGCTTTTTTAAGTTCTTCAATTGAAATTTGTTGAGGTTTTGGGTTTGGATTACCAGCATCTAAACATAACAAAAATTTTTCATCATTTTTTTTCAGCATTCTTAATCCAATAATATAACGTCCATTCTTAAGCTTTAATATTTGTTGTTTTTTTTTTAACAATTCAGCTAATTCTTCAGCTTTGACTTGAACAGATTTGGCTTTTAGATCAAATGCATTTGCTAACTGACACATTTCTTCAGAGGTTAACTCTCTATTTTCAATTTGAAATTTTTCAGGTATATCATTGGGACCTACATGAATACCATATTGTCTTGATATTAAAATAATTGATTTTTGCGATCCTCTCAAAACAGTCATAATAAACGTATTATATAAGTTATTGGGTAAAAAAAAACCCTCTAAAAATTTTAGAGGGTTTTTTTTATCAATGTAGTTATTTATTAAGCCATTCCTGACGTATCGTCATCTGTAGAAGGATCAGGGATAGCAGCATCACCAGCAGGGACGTCAGGTTGGTCTACTGAAGCGGGGTCATAACCGGGCTCAGGCATTGCTTCTGCAGAACTTTGATCCATGTAAGAGGATGCTTCATCCATTTCTGGGGGATAATCCACAGGTGCTGGTCCATCATCAAGGCCTCCGTCGTCTGGACCACTTGCTGCCATCATCGGATCTGTTGGCGGCATATCTGGACCCATTTCTGGTGGTGGTGTAGCAGGACCAAATTCAGGTCCCCCTGGCTCACCAACACTAGCAGGATCTCCACCTGGCGGCGGCATGTCCCCTGGTCCTGCCATATCACCTGGAGGATAGTCCATCGGTGCTGGTCCGTCATCGTAACCACCTTCACCTGGACCTTCAGGCGGTTGTGGCGCCATTCCAGTAGCTGGGTCAATAGCTGGACCTGCCATATCACCTGGAGGCATATCTGCTGGGCCTGCCATATCACCTGGACCTTCAGGCGGTTGTGGCGCCATTCCAGTATCTGGATCAATAGCTGGACCTGCCATATCACCTGGAGGCATATCTGCTGGGCCTGCCATATCACCTGGAGGAGGCATATCACCTTCCGTACCTGGAGGTGGCATATCCGCTGGTCCCATATCAGTCATACTTGATGGACCATCCATCCCAGTTGGGGGGCCATCCATTGGACCATATTCTGCTTCAAAAGCACTATCTACAGAGGTTCCAGCTGCATCAAAAGCTTCCATTGGATCCATGCTAGGGTTAGCTTCCATAGCAGAAGTAAAACCTTCAGTGGCTGAAGTAACCATTGTATCAACCATACCAGAATCAGCTCCCATATCTGTCATTACGGCACCTGCGGCTTCAGTAGCTGCACTTAATGCTTCCGCAGGAGATCCACCTGAATCAAGTACTGCAGTGTAAGCATCCTGGGCTGCAGATCCAGCTGAATCTGCCATATTATCATATTCATATGGTGGCATATTAATTTCCTTATTTTAAAAGTTTATTTGCTATTACATTTTGCTTTTACATTATTTGATGATAAAAAACTTTTCAATTTGGTTCAAGTTAAAAACTAAATTTTGATTTTTAAATAATTAAAAGTTAACAAGCCACAAGCTTGCAGTAAATCAAAAGAAGAATTAATTAATTGAAATTTTGCATTAACTAAATTTGATTCTGCATCGGTTAATGCTTGTTGAGCACTTAATATATCAAATGTAGTTCTTGTTCCAACGCCAGCTTCTTGTTCTACTCCTTCAAATGCTACTAGATTTGATTCAACAGAGGCTTCAAGGGCTTTAATGCTAGACTTTAAACTTTCAATTTTTTTCCAGGCACTTTTGACTTCATGTTGAAGATTAATTTTTTTACTTTCAATTTTTCTTTGTGAGATAATTGCAGTATTCTTTGATTTTTCAAGATTAAAAAAATTATGCCCTTTATTAAATAAAGGCATGCTTAGGTTTGCTGTTACCTCAAAAGAATCTTTTCTTTCAATTGTTCTTGAACTTTCCATAGTTTTTCCGTAAGAGCCACTAATTGAGAACTCAGGAAAAAAGTTTAAAGTGTTTGATCGAATTTGAATTTTAGAGTTTATAAGTTCAAACCTTAACTTATTAAGATCAGGATTATTTAAAAAAGCCAATTCTAGAGATTCATTTAAAGATGTTGGAAGATTTGGTATTTTTCCAAATTTCAACCAATCTATCGGATTATTTGATGTAATCTTTTCTTTGTTCTTTTTTTTCCAGTTTATATCTGGTTCTCTTCCAACAACGGCTACGTATTCAGAAATAGCAATTTCTAAATTATTTTCTGCCTCTATTCTCTCAGATATTGCTTTTTCAAGGCTAGCTTTAGCAAGAAAAACATCTGTTTTCGTTACGCTTTTAAATTCAAATCTCTGTTCTGTGGCAACTAATTTTGTATTTAAGGTAGTTTCATTTTTGATAGCTACGTCCAGTAAAAACCTTTCTTTTAAAACCGTGTAAAATGCTTTTGACGCTCTTAAAAGAACATCTTGAATTATTGATTTATCAGCAAATCTTTGAGCTTTTAAATTGTTTTTTGCAGATTCAAAAGATAAAAATTTGCTAGATCCAAGAGGTTGACTTATGTCTATATCGATAGTGGATGGGTTAAGTGCGTCATAACCGTAGTTAGATGTATCAGGAAATGATTCAGTGATTTTTCTACCCTGAGACATCGATAATTCAACTGATGGTAAAAAATCTGTTTTTGAGATAACAACTTCTTTTATCTTATTTTTTAAATCTAATTTACTTTTGTTTATGTCGGGATAGTACTTATAACTATCTATTAGAGTATCTTCAAGGGTTTCAGAAGATAAATTTGTGTCGAGAGTTATTAATAAAAAAAGTAATGAAAAATAATAAACTATCATAATGAAATAATCGCAAAATTTATAATACTTCTTCCGCTCAAATTAATAAATTTTTTTATTTTTTTCTTTGATTATTTTTAAACTATGTAATATTACAAAAATCATTTACGGGGAGTAGCGCAGCCTGGTAGCGCATCTGTTTTGGGAACAGAGGGTCGCAGGTTCAAATCCTGTCTCCCCGACCACTTCACTCCGGAAAGAATTAAAAAATTGATTTTTTTTGAACTGTTTAATATTATGACTAATTATGTTTTTTTATCGATTTATAAGAATTGATACTTGTATTTTTTTTGGGTTGTTATTTTTCCCCTTTTTATTGTTTTGTAATTATGATAAAGCAATTGAATTATATAAAAATAAGGAATATCCAGAATCTATATTAGAATTTAAAAGGTTTATAGATTCTGAAATAGAACATGAGAAAAAAAAAGATGCTATGTACAATCTCGCCATTATTTATGATTTTGGCTTAGGAATAAAAGAAAACAAAGATAAGGCCGTTAAATGGTATAAAAAAGCATCAAATTTAAATCATAAAATTGCTCAATTCAATCTAGCATGGATGTTTTACAATGGTGAGAAGCTTGAGAAAAATAACTTTGAGGCTTTCAATTATTATCTAAGATCTGCTAATCAGGGTTATAATAAAGCACAATTTAATTTAGCTAATTTATATTTTGCAGGCGAGGGGACAATAAAAGATTATGTGGAATCATATAAATGGTTTAAAATTTCTTCTTTAAATGGAATCAAGGAAAGTGAAAATTTTTTATCTACATTAATCAGAAAACTTCATCCCGAAGAATTAACCTTAGCAAATCAGAAAGTTGACGACTGGATAAAAAGCTACAAACAAAATCAATAATATTTTTTAAATCAATAATATCTATAAATATAATAAATTTTACATATAATTAATTTTATCATACTATAATATTAACATTCCTCCCGAATTTAAAAAAAAAGCATCAATTTGGTGCTTTTTTTTTGTTGCAATTATAAATTAAAATTTTTCTTTTTTTATAAATAGTCCACTCATAGGAACTTAGATTTAAAACACTATAATTCTCATATATACTATTATACATTATTATTTCTGTTTCATTAAAATGCTTAATTTTGTCATAAATAATTCCTGATTGATAAATGATCTCTTTTTTATTTACATCTATTATTTTGTAAAATTTTGAAATTATATTAAAAGCATTAGCATTATTTATAATTTTGCAGTTTAAATGTATTTGTTCAGAAGCTAATTTCTTTTTCAAAGTAAAAGATAATAATATGATAATTGAAATTATAAAAAATTTTAAATATTTAATCATATAATTATTTATGGCGACCCCGGTACGATTCGAACGTACGACCTACTGCTTAGAAGGCAGTTGCTCTATCCAGCTGAGCTACGGGGCCAGGTTTCCTCTCACATTTCACAATATAATTTAATGTATTTATTAAATATACAATTAAATTTATAAATAAAATAAGTTTTAATTTAGTTATTAGTTATTATATGTTCAAAATTAACAATTCTTAAATTAATTAATTATGGACAAGGCTTATCAAGGTTTAAAAAAAATATTTGAACGTAACTCCATACTTTCAGATATTGATAACTTACTTCAATGGGATTTGTCTACGATTATGCCTGAAAAATCTAGAGAAAATAGAACTAAACAACTGTCACTATTATCTGAGTTAAAATGTGAAATATTTTCGGATATAAAAGTTAAAAAATTATTTGATAGTGTTAACAAGGATAAGTTAAATATCACTGAGCACTCAAATTTTAGAGAAATGCAAAAAGCTTTTATCTACTTTGACACAATACCGAAAAAATTAATAAAAAAAAAAACTGAAATAGCTGCAATGTGTGAAGGAAAGTGGAGAAAAGCCAGGAAACAAAAAAATTTTAACTTAGTAAAAAAAGAAATGTCAGAGTTGATAAAAATAGTTAGGGAAGAAGGCAAATTTTTATCAGAAGTCTATGAGTGTTCAAAATATGATGCTCTTCTAAAATGTTATGAAAATTCATTTAGCACTAAACAGATTGAAGTTTATTTTGAGGATTTAAAAAACTTTATTAATCAAAAATATAACATAATAGTAAATAATCAAATAGGGTCTAAGTGCGTGAAGATAAATATTAGTGAAAAGGAACAATTCGAACTATCTAAATTTTTTATGAAGAAATTGGGATTTGACTTTAAAAGAGGTAGGCTTGATATGAGTGCTCACCCATTTTGTGGTGGTTCTATTGGTGATGTGAGAATTACCACACGCATCAACTCCAACAATAATTTTTCTGCATTTGAAGCAGTTATGCATGAAACTGGTCATGCATTATATGAACAAAATCTTCCAAAAAATTGGAGTCATCAACCAGCCGGAAAATCTGGAGGAATGGCATTGCATGAGAGTCAATCACTTTTTATAGAGATGCAGATAATGAAATCAAAAGAATTTATAACTTATCTTACAAAAGTTTTAAATCAAAAATTCTTAAATCAAAAATCACAGATTAATATTAATGATTTATATAATACACTTAATAAAGTTGAAAAAAGTTTTATTCGTGTCGAAGCTGATGAAGTAACCTATCCCCTTCATGTAATATTAAGATTCAATATTGAAAAGCAAATTATTGAAAATGGCATTGGTACTGAGGAATTACCAGATCTTTGGAATTCAGAATTTATGAAGATTTTTGGCATGGAAATTAAAGATGACTCAGACGGATGTTTGCAAGATATTCATTGGTATGTAGGATTATTCGGATATTTTCCTACCTATACACTTGGTGCTATGATTTCAGCTCAATTTGCATATCAATTTAGGAAAGATATTAAAAATTTAGATAAATTTATTGATGTTGGAGATTTTAAAATAATAAATAAATGGTTAAAAAAAAATATCCATCAGAAAGCTTCTTTTTTTTCAACAAATGAAATTCTAAAAATGATCACTGGTAAATCATTGGATCTCAATTATTTTACTAAATACCTACAACAAAAATATATCAGTTAGATACTATCAAGTGTTTTTATATGCGCTAATACTCCCTTAGCATTTCCATGCAAGTTATAGCCACCTTCTAAGATTGAAATTATTTTATTATCACAAAATTTTTTGGATAAATTCATTACTATTTTAGTTAATTTTTCAAAACCTTTATCTGAAATTTCAAAACAACCTAAAGGATCGTCATGCCTACCGTCAAATCCAGCAGAAATCAATATAAATTCAGGTTTGAATTTGCTAGCTCTTGGAACAAGAATATTATTAAAAACTTCTATTATTTTTTCATCGTTTGTACCGCATGGAAGGTGGACATTAATATTATAACCTTTTCCTTTACCAATACCTATTTTTGTAGTTTGACCTGTACCAGGGTAAGCATCTTTATCATGTGTTGAAAAAAATAAAACTGTATTATCATCGTAGAACATATCTTGAGTGGCATTTCCATGATGGTAATCCCAATCAACAATTAATATCTTCTTATAATTATATTTTTTTTGAAGATATTTTGCAGTTATTGCAATGTTATTAAAAAAACAAAATCCTTCTACTTTCCCGGTATTTATTGCATGATGACCAGGAGGTCTTATGGCACAAAAAATATTACTACATCTATTTTTTTCTATCTTTTCAACTGCTGATAGGCAACTTTTTACGCCAGATATTGCAACCTCATATGCTTCTGGATAGTTTTCTTTAATAGATTCAATATGATTATCTGTATGTACCGTATTTAGCCATTGTTTAACTTTGATATGTTTTTTAAATGAAATACATTTGTTTAATAAGTTATGTTTTTTTAATTGGTCATAAATATAACTTATTCTTTTCGGTGATTCAGGATGATCAGGTGAAAGATGAAATTTCTGGAATATTTTGTCTACCATGATTTTATTTTTGGTTGAGATTTTTATTCCATTCGCGCTTACAAAACTACATTTCAATAGTTTGAAAAAGAAAAGAAAAAAAGAGTAAAAAAAAACTTTAAATAATTTCTTTTTTGTTTTTGCATATTAGGTTCTATCTTGCTCTTAGAGAAGATTTCCAAGCTACAATTTCTTTTTCACTTTGCATACAACATGATGTTATAGGATATTTTTCTTTAATCTCTGATGATAGTCTTGAATCAGTCTCACTTTCTTGAACATACATTATGCATCCAATGCTATGGACTATTCCATTTGAAGCAGTAATGTCTTTCTCTATAACAACCATATCTTTCACGTAAATTTCTTCTTTTCTATGTAATGATAATGATTTGTTACTTACGGTTTTTTCAATTGAGATAGATTCATTTAAGTTGTTACTAGAGAAGTTGCCAATCATTATATGATCCATCATTAAATTTTTTCTAAAATATTCATCTTCTAATAAAGAATATTCTTTTCTAAATTTTTTAAAAGCTTCATTGTTAGGTGCAAAAATTGTCCAGTCCCAAGGTAATTTTTTTTTGAGTATATCGTCTAATCCTGATGTTAATATATATTGGTGAAACTCACTCAAATTTGAATTATTGCTTATTATATCTAAAACTGATGACTGCGAAGCCCAAATCTTATTGTAACCAAAAAATAAAAAAACATAGAAGATGAACTTGATAAACATTTAACTTTTAATGTATTGTTAAAATTAAGACTTTATTTTATATTACAAAATTATAGAAGAATAAACTAGCTTTTTTTTGCCCAATCCAGATATTCTTTATTTGTATTTTTAGAATTTAGTATTGTTATGAAAGGCACATCATAATCATGATTAACTTTAATAAAACTGATAACAGACTTTGGATCAGAAATAGTTTTAATTAATAAAGATACTTCACTAGAACTTTTTATTTTATTATCTTCGAGGTAAAAGCTTCTTATATCATTAGTTATATTAATACAAACCGCTTTTTTGTTTTTTAATAGTGTCTTTGTTATTTTTTTTGCAGATTTCATTGAGCCGCAAATGGTATAGATTATATTAAACATTAAAATTAAAAGGGTAGAATACAATTTTTTTTATTAATTATTACATAATTATTAAATAAAAAAAAACTTTTAGTAATTTTTGGGAAAATTTTATGAAACATACTAAAGTCATTAAAATTGAAGGCTTAGATAAATTATATAAAGATGGAACTATGGCACTCATTAATATTAATTTAAATGTTAAAAAGGGAGAAATTTTTGCTTTGCTTGGACCAAATGGAGCAGGTAAAACAAGCTTGATTAATTCCGTATGTGGAATAGTCAAGTTTTCAAAAGGAAATATTCAAGTTTTTGGTTATGATGTTTTAAAAGAATATAGAAAATCAAGATCACTAATTGGTTTAGTTCCACAGGAATTAACAACGGATTCATTTGAAACTGTTCAAAATACTGTTTCATTTTCAAGAGGGCTTTTTGGGAAAAAAAAATGTGATATTAAAATTGAAAATATACTTAAAAATTTATCTTTATGGGATAAAAGAAAATCACAGATTAGAACTCTTTCTGGTGGAATGAAAAGAAGAGTAATGATCGCAAAAGCACTTTCCCATGAACCCGAAATTTTGTTTTTGGATGAACCATCAGCCGGAGTTGATGTAGAACTTCGTAAATCTATGTGGAATCAAATAAGAAATCTTAAAAAGTCAGGTGTTACAATTATTCTCACAACTCATTATATTGAAGAGGCAGAGGAAATGGCTGATAGGATAGGAATCCTTAATAAAGGTAAGTTAATTATGGTGGAGAGGAAAAATAGAATTATGAAAAATTTAGGAAAAAAAATATTTGAAATCACTTTAAAAAAAAATATAAAATCTTTGCCTAGTGTATTTAATGGATTTGATTTAGAAATTTATAGCGACACTAAACTTATTTACTATAATAACCCAAAAAATTCAAAAACTATTGTCGACGTTTTAGATAAATTAAAATTGCATTCTATAGATGTTGAAGATATTACTACAAAAAGGAATTCTTTAGAGGAAATTTTTATAAATATTGTAGGACAAAAATGAATTTCACAAGCATATTTGCAATTTATAAATTTGAAATGTCTAGAACGTTTCGTACCGTTACTCAATCTATTGCAGCACCAGTAATATCAACAATTTTATATTTTATTGTTTTTGGTTCGGCAATTGGTTCAAGAATTAGTGACATTGATGGAATAAGTTATGCATCTTTTATTGTTCCGGGATTGATAATGTTAACAATACTTAGTCAGAGTATTTCAAACGCATCATTTGGAATTTATTTTCCTAGATTTACAGGTACGATTTATGAAGTTCTTTCTGCTCCGATATCTTTTTATGAGATAGCATTAGGTTACGTTGGTGCAGCTACTTCAAAGTCAATGATTATTGGAATGATTGTTCTGTTAACTTCTAGTTTTTTTGTTGATTTAGAAATTAAACATCCAATTTGGATGTTTTTTTATCTATTCGCTACCTGTTTAACATTTTGTTTGATAGGTTTTATTATTGGTATTATGTCTGATGGATTTGATAAATTACAATTAGTGCCCTTACTTATAATAACACCTCTAACATTTTTGGGGGGTAGTTTTTATTCAATTTCAATGCTTCCTGACTTCTGGCAAAAGATTTCCTTACTTAACCCCTTATTGTACCTAATCAGTGGTTTTAGATGGAGTTTTTATGAAAATTCAGATGTTAATATTTTGATCAGTTTTGGTATGATAATTTTATTTCTGATAATTTGTATTTCAGTTATATATTATATTTTTAAGACAGGTTATAAGCTTAGAGAGTAATTATGAATTACGCATTATATTTTGGTTTGGTTGCTGGTATTTGCACTACAATAAGTTTTTTACCACAAGTACTGAAAATTTGGAGAACAAAAAGCGTTTATGATATATCTTTATTAACGTATTTAATATTTACTTTTGGTGTGGCTAATTGGTTGATATATGGTTTAATTATCAGAGAAAAACCCATAATATTAGCAAACACAGTAACGCTAATTTTATGTCTGCTAATATTGATCGGTATAGTAAAATTTAAGAAGAAATAAATTATCTTAATAAAGCAAGAGCTTCATTAAGTATTTCTTCAGACTTTTGAACGTTTCCGCTTTTTAATTCTAATTCACCTTTATTCCTTAGATTTAGAACTTTAACAATGATAGCTTTATCAAGATTTTTATTAAACTCTAATTGCTTGTCTATTTGAGCCATTGAAGAATATGGACAAGCTAAGGATATATTAGAAATAAATAATGCGGAAAAAAACATTAAACTAATTTTTTTCATAACTTTTCTCCTTTTATTAATTAAATATCATTTTTTTCGAGCAATTCAATAGCTTTAAAAATATTTTTACTAACCAAATCCAGATATTTCGTCATTGCTTTTTCAACCGCAGTTTTTGCTACTTTTTTTGGATCACACACAAAAAAGTCTTTTCTGGTTGCTGAACCAACCGCTCTAATTTTTGAATCAAAGATTTTTTTATTTCCATTAAAAAAAGAAATTTCACCATTTAATACCAGATTAAATTCTGATTGATCTCCGTTATAATCAAACTTTGCGAAGGCTTTTTTTTGTGAAATCTTTAAAAATAAGTTTTCATTGTTTTCAATCAAATCAATAGAATTATCAAACTTTAGATTGGAAAAAATATTCTTCAATAGTTTATTTATTTCATAGTCGTAAATATCATGAATATTTATATTGAATTTTTTTTTTTCACACCTAAAAAAATTATAATTTTTTTTTAGTTCCCAACCTTTAGAATCTAAGGACACAAAAAATTCATCTTTAATTAGTTTTAAATTTTCTGGTTCCTCAATAATTAATTTGTTACTACTCTGTGAACAATTTAGTAATAACAATATACAAAATAAAATCTTATAATTAGCTTTAAACATTTTACAAAAAAGTTTAATTTGATTTTAATACTTTATTGAGAAAATTAAATATTTTTTGGAAATTATATTATGGATTTAAAACAAATAGGTTTTAACTTTGACAATTCATATTTGAACCTTTCTCAAACAACTTACATAAAAATAAAACCTCAGCCTGTTTCAAACCCTTCAATGGTTCTTTTTAATAAAGAGCTTGCTAAAGAACTGAATTTAGATTTCTCCAAAATACCATCTGAATTCATATCTAAGATATTTGCAGGCAATCTAATTCCCAATAACACCGAGCCTTTTTCGCAAGCTTATGCTGGCCATCAATTTGGTCACTTTACAATTTTAGGAGATGGAAGAGCAAGTATTATTGGAGAACATTTAAATCAAAAAAATCAAAGATATGATATACAGTTAAAGGGATCGGGGAGAACGCCTTTTTCACGGAATGGTGATGGTAGAGCCGCCCTTGGACCTATGTTAAGAGAATATTTAATTAGTGAATCTCTTTATTCTTTAGGTATACCCACTACTAGATCTCTAGCTGTAGTAAAAACTGGAGAATCTGTTCAAAGAGAAATCATTCATCCTGGTGCAATCTTATCAAGAGTTGCTAGTTCTCATATAAGAATAGGAACGTTTCAATATTTAGCTTCTAATAATAATACAAGTGATTTAAAAAATTTGTTAGATTATACAATTAACAGACACTATCCAGAAATAAAAAAATCTAAAGATTCTGCTGTTGAATTGTTACATTCTTTTATGCTTAGACAAATAAATTCGGTTATTGAATGGATGAGAGTAGGCTTTGTGCATGGAGTAATGAATACTGATAATATGACTTTAAGTGGAGAAGCAATAGATTTTGGACCTTGTGCATTTATGGATGTTTATAAACCAAATACTTTTTTTAGTTCTATTGATTATAATGGTAGGTATTCTTATAAAAATCAGCCAATAATTACGAAGTGGAATATTGCAAGATTTGCTGAAAGTATTATTCCACTTATTGATAAAAATAAAGAAACCTCAATTAAACTTGCTACTGAGGTACTAGAGTTATTTGATAAATATTTTCAAAAAAATTGGTTAGAGATGATGAGATCTAAAATTGGACTAATAAGAAAACATAAGGACGACAAAAAGTTAATTTTAAGGTTATTGACAATTATGGAAGAAAGAAGAATGGATTTTACTAATACTTTTAGAATGTTAAATCAAAAAAAATTATATTCAAAAAGCTTAGACTTTAAAAACTGGTATAGTGATTGGCAAAAAAGAGTTGGAAATTTTGGCTCTTTTGAATCATCACAAAAAATTATGATGATAAAAAACCCATCAGTTATTCCAAGAAATAATTTAGTTGAACAGGTTTTAAATGATTCAAAATTTGGAAACTATAAATCAATTAAAAATTTTTTGAGGATTTTAAAAAAACCGTATAAAAACTACCTTAAAGAAACTATATTTATTAAAGATCCAAAAATTGATCCAAGTTATAAAACTTTTTGCGGAACATAGTTTATGCGTAACCTCTTAATTAACTTACTTTGTTTTAATATAATACTTCTTTTATTTGCAAACGTTTCTGCTGCTTCCAGAGATTCTCTTAAAGTGATAACAACGTTTACTATTCTGGCGGATATGGCACAAAACGTTGCAGGTGATTTGGCAATAGTTGAGTCTATAACTAAACCAGGAGCGGAAATACATGATTATCAACCAACACCCAAAGATATTTCTAAAGTAAAGGATGCAGACTTAATTTTATGGAATGGTTTTAATTTAGAAATTTGGTTTGAAAAATTCTTTGTTAATTTTAAAAATATTCCCAGTGCAATACTCACAACAAATATTGTTCCAATTCCAATCAAATATGGAGATTATAAAGGAAAACCTAACCCACATGCATGGATGAATATTGAAAATGCAATTATTTATATTGATAATATAGAAAAAGCATTGTCAAAAATTGATAAAAAAAATGAAAAAATTTACAAATTAAATGCTAACAATTATAAACAAGAAATTTTAAAAAATATTCGTCCCATTAAAGACAAAATTCTTTCAATACCAACTAAAAAAAGATGGTTGGTTACATGCGAGGGAGCTTTCAGCTACCTTACAGAGTATTACGAAATGAAAGAATTATTCATATGGCCAACAAATTCCGATACTATGGGCACACCAAAACAAGTTAAAAATGTAATTGATGTAATTAATAATAATCAGATTGAAGTCATATTTTGTGAAAGTACTGTATCACAGAAACCTGCATTACAAATTGCAAAAGAAACCAATATTTCTTATGGTGGAATGCTTTACGTTGATAGTCTATCAACAAAAAATGGGTCTGTTTCAACATATTTAGATTTATTAAAAAAAACCTCTCTCACAATTATGGAGGGATTGTTACTTAATGAGTAAATTTGGAATAATTGCTGAGGGTTTATCAGTTACTTACAAAAATGGTAAAAATGCACTAGCAAATGCCTCATTTAAGGTACCCCTAGGATCTATCGCAGCTCTTGTCGGTGTCAATGGTTCTGGAAAATCCACTGTTTTTAAAGCTATTATGGGTTTTGTACCAATAACTTACGGTAAGATAAAAATTTTAGATATGAGTGTTCAAAGTGCTTTAAGGCAAAGCTTAGTCGCATATGTACCCCAGTCAGAAGAAATAGATTGGAATTTTCCTGTTTTGGTAAGTGATGTTGTTATGATGGGCAGATATGGTTTTATGGGTCTGATGAGGAATCCCTCAAAAAATGATATTTACGCTGTGGATGATGCTTTAACAAAAGTTGGAATGATAGCTTTTAAAAATAGTCAAATTGGAGAATTATCTGGCGGTCAAAGACAAAGAGTATTTTTTGCAAGAGCAATAGCTCAAAATAGTAAAATCATTCTTCTAGATGAGCCTTTTACTGGTGTTGATGTTTTAACAGAAGAGGTAATGATGCAGATTTTAAGAGATATGCGTGATGAAGGAAAACTTATCCTAGTTTCAACACACAATCTTGGATCCGTACCGAGATTTTGTGATCAAACTATTTTACTAAAAAAAAGAATTCTAGCTTACGGTGAAACTAAAAGAATTTTTAATAGAAAGAATTTAGAAAATACATTTGGAGGAGTTTTAAGACATTTTGTACTGGGTGGATCTGATTTACATGACGATAATGACAATAGAAAAGTCCACATAATTACCGATGATGAAAGACCATTTATTACTTATGACGACAAGGACGTAACAAAGTGATAGATTTTTTATTGTCACCTTTCTCTTATGATTATATGTTTAAAGCAATATGGATTAGTGCATTAGTTGGTACTATATGCTCTTTTCTTTCAGCATTTTTAGTTTTGAAGGGATGGTCTTTGATTGGGGATGCTCTAAGTCACTCAATAGTTCCAGGAGTTGCCGGAGCTTACATATTAGGTCTACCATTCTCATTTGGAGCTTTTATAGCAGGAGGATTAGCGGCAATTTCAATATTATTTCTACAAAAGTTTTCAGGTTTAAAAGAAGATACCATCATAGGTTTGACCTTTACTTCGTTTTTTGGTTTAGGTCTTTTTATGGCATCTATCTCACCCATGTCAGTTAGTATCCAAACCATTATTCTAGGAAATATACTTGGCATTTCTGACTATGATATTTTTCAAATTTTAATAATTTCTTTTATCACAATAATGATTTTGCTATGGAAATGGAAAGATTTAATGGTGGTTTTTTTTGATGAAAAACAAGCTAAAACCATAGGTTTGCGTCCATTTTTTTTAAAGGCTGTATTTTTTATGCTATTGTCTGCCACATGTGTAACTGCATTACAAACTGTTGGAGCTTTTTTAGTAATTGCTTTAATTATAACGCCTGGAGCTACTGCTTATTTATTGACTGATAGATTCTCAAAATTACTACTTTATAGCACAATTATAGGGTTTTTTTCATGTTTTATTGGAGCATACATAAGTTATTTCCTTGACGGTGCAACTGGCGGAGTTATTGTGATTTTACAAACAATATTGTTTATTTTGGTTTTTTTATTTGCACCGAAACATGGATATCTTAGGAAATTAAGAATGTATAAGAAAATAAAATGATAGATTTTTTACTGGATCCATTTAATTTTAGATTTATGAATAATGCATTTCTTATGGCAGTTATGATTTCTATCCCAACGTCAATGTTGTCTTGCTATCTTGTTCTTAAAGGTTGGTCTTTAATGGGAGATGCTATAAGTCATGCAGTTCTTCCAGGAATTGTTTTGGCATATATCTTTAAAATACCATTAATAATTGGAGCTTTTATTGCTGGTCTTTTCTGTTCACTAGTCTCTAGTTTTATTAGTGAAAATAGTAGAATAAAAAAAGATACAGTATTAGGTGTAGTATTTTCTGGAATGTTTGGAATAGGTTTGGTCCTAGTAACAAAAGTTTCAACTAATTTGCATCTCGATCATATTTTATTTGGAAATATTCTAGGTATTACAAATGAAAATTTATTACTAAGTATTTCAATATCTGCATTTGTAAGCTTTCTCATATTTATGAAAAGGAAGGATCTAATGCTTTTTGCATTTGACGAAATTCAATCAAATGTTCTAGGCATAAACAATAAATACTTAAATTTTTTGCTGATAACATTAACATCTGTTACAGTAGTTGCTACTTTATCTTCAGTAGGAATTATACTTTCAATAGGTTTGTTGATCACTCCAGGTGCAATTGTGTTTTTATTAACAAAAAAATTTGATCAAATGTTGATTTTATCAATTTTAATAACTTCCATATCAGCTTTTTTTGGAGTTTATTTAAGTTTTTTTATGGATAGTTCCCCTGCACCAACAATTATACTAATTTTATCTTGTATTTTTTTTGGAACCTTAATTTTAAAAACAGCATACAAAAAAGAATTTAGAAAAAAATATTTTAAATAAACTAGTTAACTTGATAATCAGTATTGCAAGATTGAAGATTAAATTATTGCAGTTATTTTTCCTAATCTTTTCGTAAGTTCCATATTTTCGGAGTAGTCAACTGGAATACCAATAATAGCTGGTCCTTTTTGCATGCTAGCCTCTTTTAGTGCGGAAGGCAGTTCCTCAGCTTTAGTTAATTCAACGCCCCACATCCCAAAAGAATCAGATAGAAACTTAAAGTTAGGATTATTAAACTTTAAATCAGAGTGATTTCCTTCATATTGCAATTGCTGTTTCCACTTTATTAATCCATAACTACCATCAAGCCATACTATAACTATAATATTTATTTTATATCTTACTGCAGTTTCAAGTTCTTGAACATTCATCAAGAATCCAGCATCTCCATTTATAGAAACAATCTTTTTTTTAGGAAAAGCCATTTTGGCCCCAATAGAACCTGGTAGGGCAAAGCCCATGGTACAAAAACCATTTGAAATCAAACATGTATTTGGCACTGCACAATTATATTCTCTTGCCACCCACATTTTGTGTGCTCCGACATCAGATAATAAGATATCGTCATTGTTCATAAATTTTCTCACCTCAGACAAAATTCTTTGAGGTTTCATGGGAAAAGAATTATCATGATTATTTAATTCCAAATCTTTGGTCATAAGATTTCTAAGTTTTTTTCTTTTTTTAATATTAAATAACGGTAATTTATTCTTATTAATTTTTTCCAAGAGCCTTTTATTTAATTGGTATAAAGCAGCAGCTAAGTCTGAAATTATTTCAACATCTGGTAAATAATCTTTATCAATCTCGGCAGGGGTATAATCAACGTGAATTATTTTTTTCTTTTTTTTTTTAAGTCTATTCCAAGCAGATGGACTGTATTCAACTAAATCGTATCCTATTGTAATCACTAAATCAGATTCATCGATAGCTAAATTATTAAAATCTCCGCTACCCAATCCAATTGTATAGAGACAATGCTCATCATCTTTTGAAATTCCTCCTTTTCCCATGAATGTGTTAACTACACCTATACCTAAATTTTTAGTTAAAACTCTTAAACGATTTGAAGCTCTTTTTCTTACAGTACCATTGCCTGCTAAAATTATTGGATTTTTTGATTTTAAGATTAAATCTAACGCATCATTTACAGCTCGATAATCTGCAGCCGGTCTTCGAATAAGAGTTGGCTCTATCGGTTTATCTATGATTTTTTCTTTTGCAACATCCTCAGGAATTTCCAAAACTGTTACCCCAGGTTTTTCTGCTTCAGCTATCTTAAAAGCTTTTCTGACCATCTCTGAAATGTTTTCTGAAGATAAAATTGTTTGTGCCCACTTTGATATTGGTTTTATCATTCCAATAGAATCCATTATTTGGTGACTTTCTTTGTGAAGTCTTTTCGTTGATCCTTGACCAATGATCGCTACAACAGGTGCATAATCCATATTTGCATCCGCTAATCCAGTCATCAAATTAGTAACACCTGGTCCTAATGTTGATAGGCATACACCTGCTTTTCCAGTCAATCTCCCATAAGCATCGGCCATAAAAGCTGCTGATTGTTCATGTCTACACAAAATAAATTTTATTTTTTTACTTTTTTTTAGAGATAACATAAAATCAGCATTTTCCTCTCCAGGCAAACCAAATATTCTTGTGACTCCCTCTTTTTCAAGACATTTAATCAACAAATCCGAAGCTTTCATTACCAACTTATATAAATAGAATTACTAATTGAGGTTTTAATTATGATATAAAAAAACATATGAAAATTCAAATTTATTCAAATAATTATTTGAAATGAAATTAATAAATTTTATATTGTTTTTCTTTTTTTCAAATTTAGGTATTTTTAATATGTCTCAAACATTTGCCGAAGAACCATGCATAATCAAAAATATTCTATTAATACCAGAGAATCTGAATTGTTCTAATAATGATTTGATTTTTGCTTATTTTTCTTTTGACTCGAGATACAGTAACCATAAGTATATTTTTAATGAGGTCTATAATGTTGATATAGTGGACAACTATTTGTCACTAATTAGAAATTTCTTAAAAAACTATTGTAAAGTTAATAATAAGGTAAAAATAAAATATATAATAAATTTTAATAAAAATGGTGATGAGAAATACAACAACAGAGTCATTATTTCATGTAATTATAAATACCCATGAATGAAAAAGAATCTGAGCTTAAAGTTTGTCCTTTGTGTGATGCGCCATTACCATTTAAGCCTATTAACATTAGTTATTACAATAAATCTAATAAAATCTGTGATGATTGCTTTGAAATAGAAAAAAATGAGAGTAAGGAAAAAAAAGTGTGATCTCTGCAAAAATTTGGGTCCAACATTATTTAGATGCAGATGGAATAATATCTTAAAATGGAATTTTATTTGTGAAAAGTGTTTGGTGTTTGCAAAAACTAAACCTTACTATCAATACGGTGGTACATGGAAGGAAAAAAAATTATAAAAAAATGACAAAATTTTAAGTTTGTAAATTATGGATCTATTCACACAAGGTTTACTTGGAGCCTCACTATCGTCATCATTAGCATTAAAAAAAAAATCATATAAGGTTGCATGCTTTGCAGGTTTTTTGGGAGGATTACTTCCGGATTTTGACATCTTAATTAGATCAAAAAATGATCCGCTACTTTTTTTAGATTTTCATAGACATTTTACACATTCTATATTTTTTTGTCCTATTGGTAGTATGTTTCTAGCACTATTGTTGTATTTTATTCAAAAAAAAACTTTTAAATTTTCTGAGCTTTATCTTTACTCTCTTTTAGGATTTCTATCTCACGGATTGTTAGATGCGTTTACAAGTTATGGAACACATTTATTCTGGCCATTTTCTAACGAGAGGATTTCCTTAAATATAATTTCAATTATTGATCCAATTTACACTCTAATATTATTTTTTTCTTTAGCTTTTTTTTATTTTTTCAAATCAAAAAAAATTATTAAAGTTGGAATTTTATGCTCAATTTTCTATTTATTTATTTGTTTTATAAAACATGAAAGAGTTGAAAAAATTGTGTATCAAATTTCTGAACAAAAAAAACATGATATTGAAAAACTTTTAATTAAACCAACAATAGGTAACAATTTTCTTTGGAGAACAATATATCTTTATAATGGAATATATTATATTAATGTAGTGTATATGCCAAATTTTAAAGAAGGATACTATATAAAAGGAGATACTGTCAGGTTTATTGATAAAGAAAAGATATTACCTGAATTAGGAATAAATTCTAAGCAGAGGAATGATATCTTAAGATTTGCAAAGTTTTCAAATGAATATATTTATTTCCACCCAAGCTATAAAAATGTGATAGCAGATTTAAGATATGGAAAAATGCCTTATGACAGTGAAGCACTGTGGGGTATTGAATATGATTTAGAAAAGCCAAACGATCATGTAAAATATCTTAATCTAAGAAATTATGAAAAATCAGATTACAAAAAATATTGGGAAATGATAAACGGAAAATTAGATTAAAATTATATTTATGAATGTATTATGAATAAATAACTCAGGTTAGATTAAGTTCTATATTGTTAGGATTATTTTATATTTAATTAAGGAGAAAAATATGGCTTGGAATACACCAAAGATTACTGAAATTTCAGTAGGTTTAGAAATTAATTCTTACGCTTGCGCTGAGAAGTAATTTTAACTTATAATGAAAACCTGACATAGATTTTGTCAGGTTTTTTTGTTTAAATTTTACTCAATAATGTTGTTATTGAGAAATTTATATGTAAAACATAATAATAATTTAATTTTTTAAGAGTAAATCATGACACTATTTAAGCTTGCAATATCTAGTGCTTTTGTTACAGGCGCCTTAGCTGCTGGTGCCTTTATAACAGGAACTGCTTTGGGATATTGCTCACAAAAAAAAGATATTGTGAACAAATTAAAGCAACTCACTATAAAAAAAAGACCTTCTGAATAAAGAAATAATTGCTCTTTATTATATAGCTCTATTTCCCCTAAGAGCAAAATATAAACCACCAGAGAATAACATTACATGAATATGATCATAAAATAAGATTTCAATCATACTAGCTGGGTTACTAACTATTATCACTCCACAAATAATGCTAACAATAATAATTCCAGAGAATCTAGTAAGAAAATCTCCTAAAAAAGGGACTAAACCTAGGGATTTAAGAATTCCACCAAATATAATTCCAATACCTGCTGTCAATTCACTTATGATAACTAAATACCAAAGAAATAATGGTAGACTGTAGGTGTCGGCCATAGATGAATCAATTGGAATTTTACTAAAACCCTGTTGCAAAAAAATAATTGATAAAGGAATTCTTATTAGCCAATTAGATCCCTTGAAATCAGGAAGTTTCCTTAAAATTTTTTGTAAATTAAATAAAATCATAAATACAATATATAAACTTCTTTATATTTATCAAATTTATTTTATGAACTTAGTATATTCACAATTTAAATATCATTTTAATTTTTTATTGATTGTTAAAGAAAATTGCGTTATTTATAGTCATGCCATATTTACGTCTATAACAATTCTTCCTTTAGTAACTCCTGCCAACATATTTTTAGCATTATCTAGAACTTCATTTAGACTAATTGGCGAGGAAATTGATTGTAATTTTCCTAAATCAATATCTTTGGCTAATCTTTCCCATGCTTCTTGTCTTAATTCTAATGGACAATAAACGCTATCTATACCAGAAAGATTTATGCCTCTAAGAATAAAGGGCATGACGGTTGTAGGAAAATCAAAACCCTGAGCTAGACCACATAGAACTAGTGTACCGCCATATTTCACAGAAGCGCAAACGTTAGCTAGTATTTGGCTTCCCACTGTATCAATAACACCTGCCCAGATTTCTTTTTCGAGAGGTTTACATTCCTTTGATAGGTCATTTCTATCAATAATTCTTTTAGCGCCTAATGATTTAAGATATTGAATATTTTCTAATTTACCTGTCGCTGCACATACCTGATAGCCAAGCTTATCCAACAACATAACGCTTATACTGCCAACTCCACCAGTGGCTCCAGTTACTAAAATTTCTCCTTTATCTGGGGTTATTTTATGTTTTTCTAATGCCAAAACTGCCAACAT
>CABZFH010000005.1 GCA_902524895.1 uncultured Alphaproteobacteria bacterium
CTTCTTGAGTTTGCACATCAGTCACTTTATCTTCTTTAGTATCAGATGCAGGTTGTTCATTTGATTTTTTTTCTTTATTTTCAGTTGGCTGAGATGCCTCCTTATTTTTAATTTTCTCCTCTTTAGCTTTAATCTTTTCTAATGTTTTAGACTTAGGTTTATGCTTTTTTGTCTGTTCATGAATGACGGGCTTATCACCAATTCCTTGTAAGAACAAAAATTTTGCAACTCTGTCAGTTGGTTTTGCCCCAACTGAAAGCCAATATTTAGCTCTATCCTTATTTATTAAAACCCTTTGATCATCATCTTTTACCTTCATAGGATTATACGTACCTATTCTTTCAATAAATCTTCCATCTCTTGGGCTTCTCACATCTGCTACTACAATTCTATAGAAAGGTCTTTTTTTTGACCCTCCTCTTGATAATCTTATTGCCACTGCCATTTACTTTTCCTTATTTGTTGATTAAAGACCCTAAATTCTTAAATTGAGGGGAATTCATTATTTGATCCATATTTTTGTTTTTTCCAAATTTTTTCATCATTTGACTCATTTTTTTAAACTGTTTAAGAAGTTTATTAACATCTTGAACCCTTGTTCCGGATCCTTTTGCAATCCTAACTTTTCTTGATGCTTTAATAATATCTGGAAAAATTCTCTCTTTTTTTGTCATTGAATTTATCATAGCTTTTTGGATCTCAACTATTTTACTATTCTCGATAGATTCATTTACGTTATTCTTTAGGTTAGATAAACCAGGAAGATATTTTAGCAAACTTTGAACACCTCCTAATTTTGATATTTGATCTAGTTGTTTTGAATAATCAATTAATGAAAACCGACCTTTTAGAATTTTTTTTTGGAGATTCTTTGCCTCCTCCTCGTCAATGTCTTCTGCAGCTTTTTCAACTAGGGTAACTACATCTCCCATTCCAAGAATTCTACTAGCAATCCTATCAGGAAAAAATTCATCTAATTCTTCAACCTTTTCGCCAACTCCAATAAACTTTATAGGTTTTTGGGTAATAAACCTCATTGAGAGTGCTGCTCCCCCTCGAGCGTCTCCATCAAGACGAGATAAAATTATCCCAGTTACATTCAGTTTATCTGAAAAATGTTTAGCTACATTCGCTGCGTCTTGACCTGACATAGAGTCTACGACTAACAGGGTTTCTGAAATTGAAATTCTATTTGAAATATCAATTAATTCATTCATCATTTTTGTATCAATATGATTTCTTCCAGCAGAATCTAGGATTAAAATATCATAATTTTCATTTTTGGCTTTTTGTTCGGCTCTCAATACAATCTGACTGGGTTTTTCACTCATTATAATTTCTAATGAATCGATGTTGTTTTTTTTTGCCAATGATTCTAGTTGTTCTCGAGCTGCTGGACGGTAAGTGTCCAAGGAAGCAACCAAAACAGATTTTTTAAATTTATTTTTGAGGCGATAAGCTAATTTTGCTGTTGTGGTGGTTTTTCCTGAACCTTGAAGTCCCGCCATTAAAATAACCAAAGGGGGCCTGTTATTAAAATTTATTTCGTGATTTTTTGAACCTAAAAATTCAATTAATTCATCATTAACAATTTTAACAACCATCTGAGCTGGACTTACGCTCTTAATTACAGTTTGACCAATGGCTTTACTGCGAATTCTCTCTATAAAATCTCTTGTGGCTGTGAGAGCAACATCAGCTTCTAAAAAAGCAATTCTTATACTTCTAAGAGCTTCTTCAAGGTTTGATTCTGTAATGGTACCTTTCCCTTTAAGTACTTTAAAAGTTTCATTTATTTTTTCTGATAACGATTCAAACATAATATTTTAAACAAGAAAAAGTCAGTGCACGAAACTCGTGGACTGACTGAATATTTATATTGAGTTTATAACAAAAAAATATTAAGTCTTAAAGATATTTATAAAGAAATTTGAAACATGGTTAATTTTTTAAAAATGCATGGTTTGGGAAATGATTTTGTAATAATTGATATGAGAACAAATATTTCAAAATTAGAGAATTCCTTAATAAAAAAAATCTCTGACAGAAAAAAAGGAATTGGGTGTGACCAGCTGATCTCAATTTACAGAAGCGATGATGGTATAAGTGATTGCAAAATTAAAATATTTAATTGTGATGGTACAGAAGCTGAAAGTTGTGGAAATGCAATTAGGTGCGTTGGAAGCGAGCTTTTAAAAGAACTTGATAAAGACAATCTTCTAATAGAAACTAAAGCTGGACTTGTTGATGTCGAAAAACAATCTGATGGTTTGATTTCAGTTGATATGGGATTAGTAAAATTTAACTGGGATCAAATTCCTCTAAGTCACCCTCAGGACACACAAGACTTGATGATAGAGACCAGGAAACTAAAAAAGGGTATAGCAGTAAACGTAGGGAATCCTCATGTAATATTTTTTTGTAAAGATTTAGTCGAATCACAATTACTTGAAGATTGTAAAAAAGTAAGCAAAATGAAAATATTTCCTATGGGAGTAAACATCAGCATGGTTAAAGTCGAAAATAAAAATAAGATTAACTTAATTACTTTCGAAAGAGGATGTGGTTTTACGCAAGCTTGCGGTACTGCTGCATGCGCATCAGTTGTTGTTTGTAATAAAATGAATCTATGCGAAAAAAGAACTGATGTATCAATGAGAGGTGGAAAATTGACAATTGATTATTTGAGTGATGGACATGTTCTAATGACAGGACCAGTTTCAAAGATATTCGAAGGAAATTATAATGAGAGTGATTTAGAGTAAAAAATGAAAATGAATACAAAAATAATTAACTTAGGTTGTCGACTTAATGCATATGAGTCAGAAGTAATTAGAGATATTTTAGAAAAAAATAGTATAAACAATACTGTTGTTATTAACACCTGCGCAGTAACAAATTTAGCGGTAAAGAAATCGAAACAAATTATAAAAAAAGTAAAAAAAGAAAGACCCAATGATAAAATCTTAGTTACCGGCTGTGCTTCTCAAATTGAAAAACAAAAATTTATTAAAATGAAAGAAGTTGATAGAGTAATTGACAACAAACGTAAAACTGATGAAAATTCATACAAATACGATTCATTTTCTTTTGAATCAGAAATTAAAAATAAGTTAAAACATTTCCCTCATATTATTTCTAAACTGAAGAATAAAACAAGAGCTCTTCTCCAAATCCAACAAGGATGTGATCATAGGTGTACTTTTTGTATAATTCCATTTGGACGGGGTGAATCCGTCAGTCTTCCGATAGGAGAAATAGTTGAAAGAGCCAATACTTACATAGAATCAGGTTATAAAGAAATTGTTATTACAGGAGTGGACATTACCTCATACGGTAATGATCTGCCAGGAAAACCTAAGTTAGGAGAAATAATTAAAAGATTGCTTGCTATTGTACCAAATCTTAAAAGATTGAGATTTTCTTCTATTGATCCAGCCGAGATGGATGAAGATCTGATCGATCTGATTAGTAACGATCCGAGATTATTGCCTCACATTCATTTATCCGTTCAATCAGGTGATAATATGATCTTAAAGCGAATGAAAAGAAGACATTCCAGAACAGATGTTATTGAAATTTGCCAGAAAATTAAAAAAAAAAGAGAATCAGTAACTTTTGGAGCAGATTTTATATCTGGTTTTCCTACAGAAAGTAGAGAAAATCATAAGAACACTCTTGACTTGATAAATAAATGTAATTTTACGAATTTACATATTTTTCCATTTTCTCCAAAAAAAGGTACTCCTGCTTCAAGAATGCCACAAGTTGAAGAAAAAATTAAAATCATTAGAGCTAGTCAATTAAGAGAACTAGGGAAAAGTTTAAAATTAAAATACTTTGACTCAAAAGTTGGGAAAACTTCAAAAATACTGTTTGAAAGTAATCGACTAAGTTATTCAGACGATTTTTTAAAAGTATTTATTCCAGATATCAATAAATATAAAAATAACAAACTCAAAGGAAAGTTAGTAAAAGTAAAGTTTTATGATTACGATGACGAAGCAATTTTAGCTAAATTAGTGTGATGGTTGTAACTTGGATTAAAAATTTAAAAAAGAGTCTATCTAAATCTTCTTCAGTAATTGGAGAGGGAATAAAGAAAATTATAAAAAGTAGAAAAATTGACGATTCAACTTTAGAAGAACTCGAGAATCATTTAATTTCATCTGACATAGGAATAGTTTTTTCAGAAGAAATTATAACAGAAATTAAAAACAAAAAATACCTAGACACTAGTGTTGAGGCAGTTAAAAAAATAATATTGAATTCAATAATTAAGGTTTTAAAACCTCTAGAAAAGGAAGTTTTGATAGGTAAAATCAACACACACCCTTTTATAATTTTAGTGGTTGGAGTTAATGGTGTTGGAAAAACTGCTACAGTCGGAAAATTAGCTTATAAATTTTCATCTCAAGGTAAAAAAGTAGGTATTGTTGCAGCTGATACTTTCAGAGCTGCAGCGGTTGAACAATTAGAAATTTGGTCGAAAAGAACAAATTCAACTTTTTTTTCCTCTAAAATTGAAAACGCTGATCCTGCTTCACTTTCTTATTCATCATACCTAAAAGCAAAAGAGCAAAAAATTGATATATTAATAATTGATACCGCAGGAAGATTACACAACAAATCTAATTTAATGGATCAACTTACAAAAATAATTAGAGTTTTAAAAAAAATTAATGCAAGTGCCCCTGATGAAGTGATTTTAGTACTTGACGGAAACACAGGACAAAACTCAATAAAACAGGCTAGTGTTTTTAAAGAAATATGTGACATTAATAGTTTAATAATTTCAAAATTAGATGGCACAGCTAAGGGCGGTGCAGTAATTCCAATAGGTAAAACTTTAAAAATACCTATTATCGGTTTAGGAGTGGGTGAGCAAAAAGAGGATTTAGTAAAATTTGAAGCTGATGAGTTTGCTAGGGCATTATTAGATATTAATTAGCTTTTTCTATTCTCCATAAACTAGATTTGCTGTCATCTATTATAAAAAATATTTCCCCTTTATGATTAATTTCTAAATCCCTTATTCTTCCAAATTTTTTATCAAGAATTAATTCTTTCCTTTGAATTTTATTATTTTTAATTTCAAGTCTTATAATATTTTCGATTTTTGTTGCAACTATCATTAAATCTCCTGACCATTCTTTAAAAACATCACCTTTGTAAAATAAAAAATTACCAACTCCAATCGATGGAACCCATGTGATAAAAAGCTTGTCATATTTTTTTTTAAAAGGTCTATTACCAATTTTTTTGCCTGAGTATTCTTTCCCTCCCCAAGCAATATTTTTCCAACCTAAGTTACCTCCAAATTTTACAGTTGCAATATTGTCACCGCCCATCGGACCATGTTGTGAAAAGTAAATATTTCCGTCGTGAGGAGATTTAGAAATACCTTGAGGATTTCTTAAACCTATTTGAAAAATCTCTGGGAGCCAATTAGGATAACCTGCGTATTTGGGGTTATCTTCTGGTATTGCTCCATCAATTTTTATTCTTATAATACTTCCTGGATGTTTGGTTGGGTCTTGGGCGATCATTCCCTGATCTCTCTCGCCAATACCCGCATACAAAAAATTATCTTCAATTATTATTCTAGAGCCCCAATGTTTATTATTATTAAATTTAGAATTAGATATAAAGAGAATTTCAAAGTTCTTGATTTCATTATCTACTAATTTTCCGCGACCAATGGCAGTACTTCCAGATTTTACTTTTTGGGTGGGGGTAGTATTTGAGTGTAAGTGACTGTAAGAAATGTAGACGTAACCATTATGATATAAAATATCAAGCAAGCCTCCTTGTCCAAAGATCATTCTACTATTAAAATATTTTAAGCTATTTATATTATGTTTAACTAAAGTTTTTTTACCATTACTTGTATTAACTTTGAATATTTTGCCATTTTTCTCAGTAATTAAAATATTATTTTTATTTATAAATGTCATTCCCCAGGGATAATTAAAACCTTCGGAAACGCTAGAAACCTTTAATTTGGTTTTACTTTTTTTATATTTTTTGAAATCACTGTACAACTCTGTGGCTTCCATTATTTCTGAAAAGCACGCTAGAAAAATTAATAAAAATAAATTAATCCACATTTAATTTTCTCATCTGGTATTTTGATACACTATAAAGTAGAGTTAGAATTAAAAAATAACTTCCTTGCCACCAAGCAGCCCAAAATGAAAAATTTACCATTGATGCTGACCAAAAATATCCATTAAAAAAAATTATATAACTTTTACAATAAAAATTTAATTTTTTTACTAAAAAATAATTAGTAAAGAAAACTAATAACAAAAAGTTTAACAATCCAAATATTCCAGTTTCAAGTAATAATTCAAGAAAAAAATTGTGAGGATGACTTGGAATATAAGCCATATCGCCTGTAAGAGCATGACCAATTACATCTTGGCTATTATTTATAAAATTAGACGTGTCAGCCCCAACCCCAAAAAAAGGATTTTTTTTAAATTCTGAAAAGGAAAACCCCCATATTATTTGACGATGTGCATCTAAGATATCAGTGGAAATTAAAAAATTTTCATTGTTTTTTATAACTTTTTCAACTTTATAGGATAAACTATTAAATAAGCTTATAATCGCTACAAAAGTGACTATAACAAAGGTAAGAGCTATTTTTTTCTTATTCCTGGAGTTGTTAATAAACCAAAAAATTGACAACCCAATAAAACCTCCAATAATACCCAATAAAGCTGAATTACAATTACTCAAAAAGATTATTGGGAAGATTAGAATAAGCATAATAAAAGAAAGATAAGGTTTTTGATTTTTGGCTACACTTTCAAAAAATGGACATAAAAAAACTAATATAGTTAATAAATTAACAAACCCTTTATATTTTCGTATTTCATTGTTATCTAGAAATACAGTCTTAAAATTTGAAATATTGTAAAAAAATACTAATGAAAATGAAAAAAAAATTGAAATTATGAGAAAGTTTAAAGTCAGTAATAATCTGTCATCTTTTTTTTTAAAGAATGAAAAAAAAAGATAGGAAACTAAAAAAAAAGAAAAAAAGTAAATCGTCACCAAAAATGATCGAAGAGGTAAAGTCGAAAGAATTGAGCTTATTGAAAAAGACAAAAGAGTTAAAGAAAAATATGGAATTATGGGATTTTGATTAATAAATTTAAAAATGGAAAAATTTTTCTTTTTTTCTTCAATTAGTATGAATATCAGTGAAATTGCTATTGAAGCACCATATGCTAGTGGTGTGTGAAGTCTTAAAGAAAAACTGATTCCTATAAGAATGCACGATATTTTTGCAATAGTAGTCATTATATATTTTAACTACTATAATTAATAAATAAATTTAAGATACAGAAAATTTTAAATGAGTTAATGTAAATTTAGGAGAAAATTATAATGAATGTAGATTATTTCAAAAAATTACACGGGTATTTTCTAGAGGATATTTTTTTAGGACAAGAAGCTGACTTGATCTCTTTGGTAAAGGAAGAAGATATTAACACATTCTCGAGGGTTACAGGTGACACAAACCCAATTCATATAGATGACAAATTTGCAAAAAAATCAATTTTTAAAAAGAAAATTGCACATGGCTTTTTATCAGCTAGTTACATTTCAGCAGTTATTGGAACCAAGTTACCAGGACCAGGCTGTATTTATGTAAGACAATCTTTGCGATTTTTAGCTCCTGTTTTTCCTGGAGATGAAATTATTACTAAAGTAAAAGTAAAATCGATCACAATACCAAAAAAAAGAATTATATTGGAAACTTTTTGTAGTAATAGTAATAAAAAAGTTCTCGATGGAGAAGCAGAAATTTTGGTTAATTCAAAGAATTAATAATGGAGTTAATTAATTTAAATCAAATTCCTAAAAGCGCATTACACTCTATCGTTGCAATTGGTAATTTTGATGGAGTGCACTTAGGGCATAGAAAAGTTATAAATAAAGCTAAAAAAATCTCAAATGCTCAAAAAAAAAAATTATCAATTATTACTTTTGAACCACACCCAAAGTGTTTCTTTAAAAAAGAATTCAAAAAATTTAGGATTACACCTTTTAGAAAAAAATTCGAAGAAATAAAAAATCTTGGTGTTAATTATTATTTTAATTTTAAATTTACACAAAATTTTTCTAAAATGTCTGCCGAAGAATTCATTGAAGACATTTTAATTAAAAAAATGAAAGTAAGTTACTTAATAACTGGGTTTGATTTTGTTTTTGGTCACAAACAATCTGGCACTGTTGAACTTTTAAATAAATATTCAGTAAAACATAATAAATTTAACTTTATATCTGTAAAAGAATTTAAAAAACAAAATGTTAGAAATGTCTCATCCTCTGAAATTAGAACTTTTCTCAAGGAAGGTGATCTAAAAAAAGCAAAACAAATTTTAGGAAGAGATTGGTCAATAATCTCAAGAGTTATGAGAGGAAAGGGTATCGGCAAGGATCTTGGATTTCCAACCGCAAATCTATTCATAAACAACTATTGCGAATTAAAATATGGGGTGTATGCTGTTGAGATCAATTTAAAAAATAATTTAAATAACTGTTTTTTTGGTATTGCAAATTATGGTATCAAACCAACATTTTCAAAATCTGAACCTGTATTAGAGATTCATTTTTTTGATTTTGATAAAAATATTTATTCAGAATTAATTGAAGTAACGTTTAAATTCTTTATAAGGGAAGAAAGAAAATTTGAGAATATTGAACAGTTAAAATCTCAAATAAGTAAGGACATAATAAATTGTAAAAAATACTTTAATGAAAAATCTTTCACAAACAATTAATTTACCAAATACTTCTTTTTCAATGAGAGCTAATTTGTCTAAAAACGAACCTAAGTGGATTCAGTTTTGGAAGCAATTAGATATTGTAAATAAAATAAAAGAAATTAATAAAGGGAAAAAACCTTTTATTCTTCATGATGGTCCCCCTTACGCAAATGGAAATCTTCATTTAGGACACGCTCTAAATAAGATTTTAAAAGATATTATTAATAGGTTTCATTTTAAGCTAGGTTTTGACGTTGATTATATTCCAGGATGGGATTGTCATGGTTTGCCCATTGAGTGGAAGATTGAAGAGAAGTATAAAAAAGCTGGGAAGGACAAGAATACGATTAGTAATCTTAAATTTAGAGCTGAATGTAGAGACTTTGCAAAATCATGGATCGAAATCCAATCAAAAGAATTTGAAAGACTTGGTATTAATTGCGATTGGAAAAAAATTTATACTACAATGGCAAAAGACTCAGAAGGAATTATCGTAGCTGAACTTTTAAAATGTTTTGAAGAAGGTAGACTTTATTTAGGTAATAAGCCGGTGATGTGGTCAGTTGTCGAGCAAACAGCTCTCGCAGAAGCAGAAGTTGAATATAAAGACAAGAGGTCAAAATCAATTTATGTAAAATTCCCAGTTAAAGATTTTCCGGATACAAATATTATTATTTGGACAACAACACCGTGGACATTACCAGGTAATAGAGCAATTGCTTTTGATAAAAATATAATCTACCAAAAAGTAGTTTTTAAAAATAATTACGAAAAATTTAATATATCAAAGGGAGAAAAAATACTTTTCTCTAAGAAGTTATTTAAATCGTTTTCAGAATTTAATGGACTTGAAAAATTTGAAATTGAAAAAGAATTTGAAGGAAAAAATTTAGAAGGACTTAATTGTTATCACCCATTAAAAGATTTAGGATTTAATTTTGATGTACCTTTGTTATCTGGAGATCATGTAACAGAAGATGCCGGTTCAGGATTTGTACACATAGCACCTGGACATGGAATTGAAGATTTTGAATTAGGCAAAAAAAATAATATTTCTCCTCCAAAAATTGTAGCAGATGGGGGAATTTATTATGATGAAGTGCCATTTTTTTCGGGTGTGCATATTTTTAAAGCTGATAATTTGGTGGTAGAAGAATTAGAAAAAAAAAAAATGTTGATAGCTTCTAATGATTTTTCTCACAGTTATCCTCATTCATGGAGATCTAAAGCACCATTGATATATAGAACTACCTCGCAATGGTTTATTTCAATGACAGAAAAAAATTTAAGAGCAACCGCTCTTGATTCAATAGAGGATGTAAAATGGTACCCGCCATCAAGTAAAAATAGAATAAAGTCAATGATTGAGGATCGTCCTGATTGGTGTGTGTCAAGACAAAGATCTTGGGGTGTCCCAATTACTATAATTTTAGACAAAAAAAACAACAGGCCTTTAGTAGATACTGAGATTAATAAAAAAATTATAAAACTTATAAAAGAAAATGGAACTGATATTTGGTTTATTAAGCCAGTAGATTTTTTTTTAACAAATAAATATAATCCAGAAAATTATGAAAAAGTTGAAGATATTTTGGATGTCTGGTTTGATTCTGGTTCAAGTCACGCATTCGTTTTAAAACAGAGGGGGATTAATGAAAAAGCTGACCTATATCTCGAAGGCTCAGATCAGCACAGAGGATGGTTCCAATCTTCTTTGTTACAATCGTGTGCGAATTATGGGGATGGCCCTTATAAATCAGTTCTAACTCATGGTTTCGTACTTGATAGTAGTGGGAAAAAAATGTCAAAATCTCTTGGCAACGTAATTTCGCCAAATGATGTGATTAGTAAATATGGAGCAGATATACTCAGATTATGGGTCGCAACCACAAATTATAACGAAGACTTAAGAATAAGTTATGAAAGTTTGGATAGGCAAACAGAGACATACCGAAAGATAAGAAATTCCTTAAGATTTTTACTAGGTAACTTAAAGGACTGGAATGATAAAGAAAAAATTCAACATACCAATTTACCAGAATTAGAAAAATATATTCGCGCAAGATTATTCGAAATTAATTCAAATTTTATTAAAAGTTTAAAAAATTATAATTTTTATAATGTTTATCAAATAGTTTCAAATTTTTGTAATAACGAACTTTCTTCGCTTTTTTTTGATATAAGAAAAGACACTTTATACTGTGATCATAAAGATTCCTTAAAAAGAAATTCAGCAAGAACAGTAATGGTAGATGTATTTAAAACTTTAATTAATTGGCTATCACCTGTTTTAGTTTTTACAAGTGAAGAAGCTTGGCAAACGTGGAAAGATGAAATTGATAATGGAGCCATTCAAAGTTGTCACTTTGAATTGTATGAAAACCTTCCAAGTGAATGGGAGGATAAAAATTTAATTACAAAATGGGAAAAAATAATAAAAGTTAAGAGGGCTGTAAATAACACGATTGAAACCAAAAGGAACGAAAAATTAATTAAAACAAGTTTAGAATGTGAAGTTTCTATTTACTTCAACAAAAAAGAATACTTCCAAATACTAGAGGATCTAGACTTGAACGATTTTTTCATTACTTCTAAAACTAAAATAAGTCAAAAAAAAGAAGAGGACTTCGTGTGTTTTGAAGAAGATAAAAATATTTATGTAAAAGTTGAAAAGATTAATGGGAAAAAATGTGACCGCTGTTGGAAGTTTTTCGACGAGTTAAACAAAAATTTGATTTGCAATAGGTGTGATGAAGCTATTAAAATATCTTAATTTAAGAAAATCATTATTTTTTTTATTATCAATACTGTTATTTTTTTTTGATCAGTTAACTAAATATTATGTGGTGTTAAACAGTGAGTTATTAATTTATGGTATTAAAATTACGTCATTTTTTAATTTGGTCTATGTTATTAATAAAGGCATTAGTTTTGGTTTGTTGGCAGATTTTAATATTTCGTTTTACTTAGGAATTTTTTCATTTTTGGCATCTATTTTTATAATCCTTTGGATGTTAAAAACAAAAAATATTTATGAGACTTTAGCATTGAGTATGATTTTAGGAGGAGCACTTGGAAATGGGTTTGATAGAATAAAAGATTCCTACGTTGTCGACTTTATTGATGTTCATATTGCAGATTATCACTGGCCGGCTTTTAATTTTGCAGATCTATGTATTTCGTTAGGCGCAATACTTTATATAAGTTATAATTATTTATTTATTATTGAACGAAAAAAATAAATTATATACTTTGAAAATACTTTAACAAATGTTATCTATAATATTATACTATATGTATTAACATATTGAAATTAAAAACAACATTTAGTGTTATTATTTTATGAACAAGCTTTTACCAACATCATTTATTACAAATAAAAATAAAACCATTTTGCTGACAATAATTTTTACTTTTTGTCTGAATTCATGTTCCACAATTGAGTCTGGCTGGGACTCAATAACTAGTGCTGGCACTTATGTTTACGACTCAGCAGTTGGACTCTGGGAGGACGAAGAGCCAGAAGAAAGTGAGGCTGTCGTAATTGAGGAAGTTTATGAAATTCCAGATTTTGATGTCCCAAATACTGAAAACAACTTTACCAATCAATTTAATAACCCAAATGAATTTAATATGCAAAATTCTCAAGTTCCTCAATTCTATGATCCAGTTTATAGAAGTGCAAGACAATATTATAGTGTAAGTCCTAATGGTTCGCCATTACCTGCACCACCCCCACCTCCATTTCCACAATATTCAATTGAACCTAATGATGGATATTATGGATTTTCTCCTTCACAAAAATTTGGTTTGGGATCTCAAATAACACCCACCTACAATGAAAATCTAATAATTAACGATAATATTAGTGGTAACATCTCAAGTAATCTGTCTGAAGAGGAAGAGATGGAGTTGTACGGGATAGAAAACAATTGCATAAGAGTAATAAATGACTATATGAACGGTGGATATAAATGTGATGATTTCGATTAGATTGTATATTAAGTTATTAGTTTTCATTCCATGTCTTTTACTAGGATCATGCGAATCATTAAAAAATGCAACTGGTTTTTCAAAACCATCAGTAGAAGATAACATCGCATCAGAAACACCTGAGTTGGTTTTACCACCGGACTTTGAAGCCCGGCCACGTATACAATCAAGAAACACATATGATGTTCAAGATAATCAATTTAATGATCAAGATTTTTTGGTTCAAGATAGAAAAAGTACAGGTATGTTTGTGGTTCCAAAAGCTCAAAATTTCGTTGCTCCTGAAGTGATTGTTCCTTCGGCCAAATCTCCATCAGAGTCAATAGAAAAGTTTAGAAGAAATAAAAAGTTTTCAATTGGTCAATGGATTTATTCTCAGTCAGTCAACAATTTTAGAAATGGGAATCTATATTACAGACCAAACTATGATAAAGGGTATAACTTCTCAAGACGTTATATACCAGATTCTTATAGTAATGGTATAGAATCTAATTTCGGTAATAATCTACAAAGCAGAGAGATTTCTGATTTACCTGACCAAGAATTTCTTACTGGTGAAAATCTAATAAAAGATTTTGAAAATCTTCCGACAATCGAATAATTTACGATGAAACTGATTTTTTTTTTTATTATTTTCTTTTCTTTCACTAGTTCAAAATCAAAACTTTTTGATGCAAAACAATTTAAATTAGAAAATGGTTTGCAAGTTATAGTAATTGAAAACTCAAGAGCACCAGTTGTGTCACAGATGATTTGGTACAACGTAGGATCCATAGATGAGAAATTTGGAAAAAGCGGTTTAGCTCATTTTTTAGAACATCTAATGTTCAAAGGTACAAAAAAGTATCCAAGCGGATACTATTCAAAATATATTTCTAAAAATGGCGGTACCGAAAACGCGTTTACAAGTTTTGATTATACTGCTTACTATCAAATTGTACCAACTGAACATTTAGAAAAAATTGTGGAATTAGAAGCAGATAGAATGATAAATCTAACTTTAACTGATGAACAAGTTGAAACTGAAAAAAAAGTTATTTTGGAAGAAAGATATCAAAGAATTGATAGCAAACCTTCAGCTATTCTTGATGAGTCAATTAGAAAAAGTTTATTTCCGAATCATACATATGGTACACCTATAATTGGTTGGGAACATGAAATAAAGGCATTAACAATTGATGATGTCAGAAAATTCTACAATGACTATTATAATCCGAAAAATGCGATTTTAATTCTCTCAGGCGATGTAAGTTTAAAAAAAGCAAAAGAATTTTCAAAAAAATATTTTGGTAAAATTAAGGTTAAAAATCAAATTAATATTAATAGAATTAAATTAAATGACCCTGTTTTAAGGACAAATATCAGGATCAATTATGATGACGAAAATGTTAAACAGAAAATTTGGAAACGTTCATTTAAAACTAGTTCATACAAAGAATCTATAAAAAATGGCATCGCATTAGACTTGGGACTAAAAATTCTTACTGGAGGATCAACTAGTATATTATATAGAGAATTAGTTGAAAAAAAGAAGTTAGTTTCATCTATTGGTGGATACTATCAAGGCATGTCAAGAGATAAAGCAACTGTAAATTTTTATGCTATTCCTAATGAAAATGTTGAAATTTCTAATTTAGAAAAACAAATATACGAAATTATGAAAAAATCTGTAGTTAATGGAATTACCGAAGATAGATTTACTCTTCAAAAAAAAAAATATGAATACGAATCTATTTATCTTAGAGATAGTATTTTTCAACCTGCTCAAATAGTTGGTGAAGCATTATCTGTTGGAATTGCGTTGGAAGAAATCGAGCGTTGGGATGAATTTTTAAATGAGATAACTATTGACGACGTAAAAAATGAGCTCAAGAAATTCATTAAAAATAATAATTACGTAACTGGATTGCTTGGATAAAATGATAATATATGTTTTTCTATTCTTTTTGTTTAATTCTATAAATCTTTTAGCTTTGGATGTTGAAGAAATTGTATCTGAAAGAAACGTTAAAGCTTGGATAGTTGAAGATAACTCAGTTCCTATCATTAGTATGAACCTTACTTTTAAAGGTGGGGCTTATTTTGATACGTTTGGTAAAGAAGGGACTTCGACGTTCGTAGCAGCTTTATTGGATGAGGGCGCAGGAAGTCTTACTAGTAAGGAATTCAAAGACGAAATGAATAAGCTAGGAATGAAACTTGATTTTAGGTCCTCTAAAGATGAACTTTCGGTATCTTTTCAGACAATATCCAAAAATAAAAAAAAAAGTTTTAAACTTCTGAGAAGTGCTCTAATAGAACCTCGATTTGATTCCGAAGAGATTGAGAAAATTAGAAATCAAATCATTTCAAGTATAAAGATTAATGAATCAAATCTTCGATCTTTTTCTTCTCAACAATTTGAAAAAAACTTTTATTTAGATCACAAGTTTTCGAGAAATGTAGAGGGTTCTTTGAAGTCAATTAAAGATATAAAAAAAACTGATCTTGAGGAATACCAAAGAAAAAACTTTACTAAGTCAAATTTAATAGTTGGTATTTCTGGAGATATATCAAAATCAGAAATGAAAGAACAATTAGATGTACTATTTGGAGATCTACCTAAAGGAGATAAGAAGAATTTTTTCATAAATGGAATTAAAGAATTGAGAGCCGGAGAATTAAAGATAAAGAAGAAATCGCCTCAAACCTCAGTTATTTTTGGGCACAATGGTTTTCACAGAAATGATGAAAAATACTTTGCTGCACGAATAGCAAATTATGTATTAGGTGGTGGTGGTTTTCAATCTAAACTTTACAAAAAGATAAGAGAAGAAAACGGGTTGGTTTATTCAATTTATTCTTACTTGCTTCCAAATGCAGCTGGGGGAATTATTCTTGGAGGATTTCAAACAAAAAATGAAAATGTTCATACGACACTCGATCTACTTAAAAAGGAGTGGTTGAATATTAAAGAAAAGGGAATAACCCAAGAAGAATTAAATAATGCAAAATCATATTTTATTGGATCATTCTCAAGAAGTTTTTCAAGCACAAAATCTATTGCTGCATTATTAAACACCGTTCAAACATACAAACTTGGAATTGACTATTTCGATAGACGTTCAAAAATTATTGAAGATATAACCTTGTCATTTGTGAATAAAGTTTGTAAAGATTTTTTTAGACCAAACGAATTATTCTTTACAATTGTCGGAGATATTTCTTAATGAGATATGAGCAAAACTTTTATAATATTAATTACAAAATTACTAAATCTGAAAAAAATAAATTAAAAAAAACTTTTATAAAAATAAATGAATCAATTGAAAAATTAAATCTACCTTGCTTATCGATTGTTAAAAACAACTCTTATCTTAAAGAAATGCGAGATATGACAAAAAAATATGGAAAATTTAAGAATATTCTTATCTGTGGTACCGGAGGTTCAAGTTTGGGAGGTAAAACTCTCTGCGAACTTAATAAAACCAAAAATTTGAATAAAAAAATTCCAAATTTGTATTTTATCGAAAACGTAGACCCAACGCCTATACTAAATATTTTAAATAATATAGATTTGGAAAAAACTGCAACTATTGTTATTTCTAAATCTGGGGAAACAATTGAAACATTATGTCAATTTTTCTTAATATACAACTTCTATAAAAAAAAACGAAAAAGTTTAAAATCCAAACTTTTAGTTATCACAGAAAATAAGATAAGTACGTTAAAAAAGATATATGAAGAAACAAATTGTGACTATCTGATTCATGATAACAAAATAGGTGGCCGTTTTTCTGTATTTTCAAATGTGGCTCTTTTACCAGCTTTGCTCTCCTCAGTTGATATCGATGGTATTATTAGGGGAGGAAAAGAGGTTCTTGAAGATTTTCAAAATTCTAAGGATTTGTTTTCAATAAAACCTATCCTATCAGCTTATTACAGTTTTAAACTTATGCGTTCAAAGTTTAAACAATTTGTATTAATGCCTTATTCAGATGCACTAGTTAACTTTTCGTTATGGTATAGGCAACTTTGGGGAGAAAGCATTGGAAAAGAAGGAAAGGGGTCAACTCCTATAAATGCAATTGGAACTATTGATCAACATAGTCAATTACAGCTTTATTTAGATGGTCCAAAAGATAAATTTATAAGCATTGTTGGAATTAATCGTTATTGTAGAAGTTTTAGTCTAAAAACAAATCTTTCAAAACAATTTGTATATTCACCATTAGATAAGAAGAGTATGGAGAGCCTGTTTAAGGCAGAACAGAAAGCTACTTTTGATACAATCAAAAAAAAAAAAATTCCGTTAAGAAAAATCGACGTTGATTTCTTAGATGAAATTAGTTTAGGATCATTGTTAATGCATTTTTTTTTAGAAACAATTTTTACTTGTTATCTATTAAATATTAACCCATTTGATCAACCTGCGGTTGAGGAAGGAAAAATTCTTACGAAAAAATATCTTAAAGATGAATGAAATAAAAGAATTACCTCAAGAGTTAATAAATAAAATATCTGCAGGCGAAGTTATTGAAAGACCATCATCAGTTGTAAAAGAATTGGTCGAAAACAGCATCGATGCGAAATCTTCTATTATTGATATATATATAAGAAATGGTGGAAAGACCGAAATTAGAGTTTCAGACAATGGAGTTGGTATAAATTCAAAAGATGTGAAATTAGCTTTTAAAAGACACGCCACATCAAAGTTATCAGATCATAACCTTCAAAAAATCAGTACTTTAGGTTTCAGAGGTGAGGCATTATCTTCTATCGCATCAATATCTAGAATGAAAATATACACAAGTATATCTGATATAGCTGATGGAAAAAGTTTTGAGGTTAACTCTGGACTAATTGGGGAATTAAAGCCATCACCAAGGAAAATAGGAACGACTATTGAAGTTAATGAATTGTTTTACACTACTCCAGCAAGGTTAAAGTTTCTAAAAACTGAGAATTATGAAACTTTATTAATTAAGCAGTGTATTCAAAAATTAGCACTTTCAAACCCCGAAATTGAATTTAATTTTTATAGTAATGAGAAAAAAATCATATCTTCTTTAGCATCTAACAATCCTAATTCTAATAAAAAGTTAGAACATAGGATTGTATCATTATTTGGATCTGAGTTTTTTAAAAATTTAATATGGTTTAATGAAAAAATTGACTGTTATAACTTTTATGGATTTATAGGTCTTCCAACCTTTCATCATTCTAATAGTGCAAAGCAGTTTACTTTTGTCAACAAAAGACCAATTCATGATAGATATTTATATAATTCAATTAAAGCAGCCTATAAAGATTTTTTATCGTATGATAGATTTCCTCAAGTAGTTCTTTTTATAAATTCTCCTTTAGAGGACGTTGATATAAATGTGCATCCAACAAAAAATGAAGTTCGTTTTAAAAATATGCAAAATCTTAGATCTTTACTAGTAAGATCAATCAAAAAAGGTTTAGAATCAGCAGGACATAGATCGAGTACTATTAATACTTTCAAGACTCTAGATATTATAAATAAAAATAAGAATAATTTAAATTTCATGACAAAAAAGGTTGAAGATCCCCTTTTATCTAATAACTATTTTAAAGAAGCAAATAGTAAAAATTCAACTGAAGAAATTTGTCAAGATTATCCTTTGGGTCTAGCGAAAAGTCAATTTCACGAAACTTATATTATTTCACAAACAAAAAATGGTATTGTGATAATCGATCAGCATGCTGCACACGAAAGGATAGTTTATGAAAAATTAAAAAAAAATTATAATCAAAATAATTTAGAAACCCAAATATTGTTAATACCCGAAATCATAGAAGTTATTTCTGAGGAACTAGATATACTTTTAAATCATCGAGATTTTCTAGCTAGATATAGTTTATTAATTGAAAAGTTTTCGAATGAATCCATTATAGTCAGAGAAGTTCCATTAATACTAATAAATTGCAATATAAGTCTGCTTATGAAGGATATAATTTCTGACTTGATTGAAATTGGTGATAGTCAAATTTTAGAGACAAATATTAATAAGATATGTTCTTCAATGGCTTGTCATGGTTCAATTAGAGCTGGTAGGCAAATGTATCAAGATGAAATGAATAAGCTCCTCAGGGAAATGGAATCTACACCATTTTCTGGCCAATGTAATCATGGCAGACCTACCTACATAGAACTTAATTTAAATCAAATTGAAAGTCTATTTGGAAGAAAATAACTAATTTATTTTTATAAATGAAAATTTAGAATTACCATTTTTCTTAATTTTCATTAAACTTACGAAACTATCTTCAGAAATGTCTTCTTTTTTAAAGGTTTCTACAACACCAATAGAACCTGTGTTTATAAGTTTACAAAAAACAAGATTGGAAATTACATGATTACTTATAGTTTTTATATATGGAGCATCAAGAAAAAAAATATCAAATTTCTTACTAATTTTTACTTTTTTAGTTAAGTCAAGTTTATAAAAATTACATTGCGATAAAATATTTAAATTTTTGCAATTTTTTTTTGTAATTCTTAGAGATTTTTCGGAATTATCAATGAATGTTACAAATTTTGCTCCTCTTGAAATTGTTTCAATTCCTAGAGATCCAGTTCCACAAAAACCGTCAAGAACATTTGAACCACTAAATGAAGTATTTTCCTTAATTAAAAGAGATTCTAGCGTGCTAAAAATCATTTCTTTTGCACGATAAGAGGTAGGTCGTAATTTTAATTTACCTGAACTAATTATTTTACTTTTTTTAAGTTTACCTGAAATAATTCTCACTTTTAAAACCTAACTCCTTGAGTTTCTTTTTAAGAATAATTTTGTTAATTTCAAGAACATTATTTAATTTTAATTTATTAATTTTAAACGGACCAAATTGAATTCTTTTCAGTTGTTTAATTTTAAGTTTATAAAAACTACAAATTTTCCTAATTTCTCTGTTTTTTCCCTCTATTAAGGTAAATTTTAAAATACTATTTTTGTTTTCTTTAATTATTTTTAAATTTATTGATTTATAGTTCACTCCCTCAATCTCTATTCCTTTTCTTAAGGCATTAATATCTAGGTTTTTAACATCCCCTTTAACTGTCACCAAATATTTTCTTACAATTTTATTTTTAGGATTTTCTAAGAAAGATGAAAATTCTGTATTATTTGTTAGTAGTAATAATCCCTCTGAATTTAAATCTAACCTACCAATAGAAACAACCCTTGGTAAATATTTCGGAAGCACATCAAATATTCTTTTTTTTCCATACTGATTACTGTTGGAGCATATCAGACCAATAGATTTATTAAAGCACCAAACCCTTGTTGGAGGAATAATTATATTTTTTTTATGAATACGAATTTGATTAATTTTGTCTATACTTATTATGTGATTTTTGTAGATCGAACCATCTACAAAAACCTTTCCTTGATCTATTAATTCTTCAGCTTCTCTTCTCGAACACAAGCCCGAACGAGATATAACTTTTACTAATCTTACAATTTTATTTTTCAATTTTTTTTGCTGATTCAATAAGAGAGGAGAATATTTTTTCGTCAGAATCGTCAATAAGAAATTCTGGGTGCCATTGAACACCAAGACAAAAATCTAGCTCTGTAAATTCTATTCCTTCAATTATTCCGTCTGGTGCAGTGGCATTTATAATTACATTTTTTGCAACTGTTTTAACAGATTGGTGATGTGCAGAATTAACATACATTTTTTTTTTTTTAGTTATTGAAAATAATTTACTTTCTTTGATTATGTTTACCCAATGACTAGCTTGATCCCTTGGATTCTCCTGCTCATGAGAAATATTTGTCCTATATTCGTCGGGAATATGTTGAAATAGTGAACCACCAAGGATGACATTTAAAAGTTGTTGACCTCCACAGATTCCAAGTAAAGGAATTTTTTTTTTCATTGCTGTTTCAGTTATTTTTAATTCAAAATTTGTTCTATCTGGTTTAAGGACGACATTAGGATTTATATCTTTTTCTCCATAAAGATTAGGATCAACATCAAAATCTCCTCCAGTGATAATCAAACCGTTTATAATTTCAAGATAGTTATCAATTCTACTTTCAACATGAGGTAGAAAAATAGGAACACCACCACATAAAGTTACACATTCAGCATAATTTTTTCTAGCCGCATACCACGGAAAATTAGAATAAGTTTTTTTATTCTCTTGATCAAGTGTTATTCCAATAATAGGTTGATTCATAAAAAAAGAACTTGTTATAATTTAAACTAACATATGCTTAAAAAATGTAAAATTACTATTCATGATATCTCAATTATTGTTAATATGAAGAAAACTCTTACATCCATAAAGATTTGGGAGACATTACCACATACTTCAATTAATAAAAAATGGGGTGATGAGAACTATTTTCGTTTTAATATTAATTGTCCATTAGAATGTGACGCAAAATTTGTTTTTGAATTTGGGGATATTGTTTTTTGGCCAGAATGCAAATGTATTGCAATTGGATACGATCCAACACCATTATCGAACAATCAAGAGATTAGGTTGATTTCAAAATGCAACATTTGGGGAAAGTCGACTTGTAATATGCACAGGCTTAAAAAGTTTTCAGGACAAGAAAAAGTAAAGATTGAGAGATTATAAAATTAATAAATTACAATATATTAAAGATCCTATGTCATTAGCATTAGAACTAGCGAAAAGTTGCAATGTTTCAAATGATGTTCCGGTGGGCTGTGTGATAGTTAATGAAGATTCAAAGCTTATTAGCTATGCCAGAAATTCAGTAATTAAAAATAAAGATGCAACCGCACATGCAGAAATATTAGCAATAAGATCCGCTTGTGATTTCTTGAAATCTTATAGACTATCAGATTATATATTGTATGTTACACTTGAACCATGTGCAATGTGTGAAGCAGCAATTCATCAATCAAAAATAAAGAAAGTTTTTTTTGGAGCTTACAATCAAAATTTCAAACAAATACAAAAAAACATCAGAAAAAAATACCTTTTTTCTCAAAAACAATCTCATTATTTTGGTGGTTTTAGTGAATCTCAAAGTTTAAGACTCATTAAAAATTTTTTTAAAGAAAAGAGACCTTAAATTTAAAATTATTTACCAATATCTTTCCTAAAAAAACCATTTTTCCAATTTAATTTTTTTAAAACACTATAAACACGTTTTCTTGCAATTTTAATACTTTTACCCGTTGCTGTGATTGTTAACACTCTACCACCAGATGAGAAAATTTTATCCATATTTTTTTTTGTTCCTGAATGAAAAATCTCTACACCATCTTTATTTTGAATTTTATTCAAATTTTTTATCAAAATATTTTTCCTAAATTTTAAAGGGTATCCTTTTGATGTCAATACAACACATAGACATGGCTCTGATATCTTTTTTAGTTTTGAAAGATTAAGTTTATCATTTGAAACATTTTTTAAGTCTTTTATAATGTCAGATTTATATCTTCTCATTATTACTTGGCATTCAGGATCTCCAAACCTTACATTATATTCAATCACTTTGGGGCCATTGTTTGTAACAATTAAGCCTAAAAATAAAACACCTCTGTAGGTTATATTACTTTTTTTAAGTCCTTGAAAAGTTGGATCTATTATTTCTTTTAAAATCTTTTTTTCAATTTCTGAGTTTATTTTGTTCGAAGGTGTAAATGCGCCCATACCTCCAGTATTTGGCCCTTTTTCTCCATCAAAGAGTTTTTTATGATCAAGAGCATAATCAATTGGTAAATAGTTTTTTTTATCAACATAAATAAAATAACTAATTTCAAATCCTTCTAAATATTCCTCAATTAAAATTTGATTCCCTGCATTCCCGAATTTTTTTTGTATCAAAATCTCATAACAGTTTTTAATTGCTTCATCGGATTTTGTGGAAATTAGTACTCCTTTGCCAGCTGCTAATCCACTTACCTTGATGACAAAAGGACCTTTGTTACTGTCAATGTATTGTTTAGCTTTTTCAAAATTAGTAAATTTGCTGTATTTAGCAGTTGGAATATTAAATTTTTTCATAAATTGTTTTGAAAAAACTTTAGATGTTTCAAGTTTGGAGGCTTGTTTCGATGGACCAAAAACAGCAATATTTCTTTTTATTAGATAATCACTTAAACCTTGTTCAAGATAAGTCTCTGGACCAATGACAACGAAATCAATTAAGTATTTTATACAAAATTTATAAATATCTGATTTTTTTCTTGGATCAATCACAAAACACTTTGCAATTGAGGAGATTCCACCATTACCAGGTATACAGTAAAGACTTTTACATTTAGGTGATTGTTTTATTTTCCAACATAAAGCATGCTCACGACCACCGTTACCTAAAACAAGAATATTCAAAAAAATTCCTTTTACTTTATTAATTTAATCATTCAATATAAACCCACATGGATTATTTAAATAATATCAAAGAGTATACAGTATCAGAACTAAATCATTCTATAAAAAAAATTATGGAAGGAAATTTTAATTTTTTAAAAGTTAAGGGTGAAATATCCCAAATAAAAAAACATAATTCTGGACATATTTATTTGACATTAAAAGACCATGAAGAAATCATCTCGTGTGTATGTTGGAGGACTAATGTAAGATCGCTTAAGTCTATCCCTTCAGAAGGACAGAATGTTGAAATAACTGGGAAAGTATCAGTTTATTCACCTCAATCAAAGTATCAAATAATAATAGATAAAATGGAAGATGAGGGTGAAGGGACTATATTAAAAAGATTAGAGATTTTAAAAAAAAAATTATTAGAAGAAGGTCTATTTGAAAAAAAATATAAAATTAACCTACCTTTGATTCCTAAAAAAATTGGTGTAATAACTTCAGAATCTGGAGCGGTTTTTAGAGACATTGTTCACAGAATTGAAAATAGATTTCCAACAAATTTAATCTTATTTCCTGTAAATGTTCAAGGAAGAGAATGTGTAAGTCAAATAATAAATATGTTAGAGATTATAGAAGAAAGTGAGTTTGGATTAGATTTAATTATACTGGCAAGAGGAGGAGGTAGCATTGAAGATTTGATGCCTTTTAATGATGAAATGTTGGTTAGAAAAATATACAAATTTCAGATACCAATAATTTCAGCTATAGGCCACGAAACTGATACAACATTATGCGACTTTGTTTCAGACTTAAGAGCTCCTACACCAACAGCAGCGGCAGAGTTTGCCGTTCCTGTGAAAGAAGAGTACGATTTTAAGCTTAGACAAATTTCACTAAATTTAATTAAATTAATAAGAAGGAAATTGGTGTTTCAGCAAAAGGATTTAAATAATATTTCTTTTCAATTGATTACTCCAAATGCGATTATTGAAAAAAATTATCAAACCCTAGATTTAATTGAGATAAAGTTGAAAAATTTCTCAATTTTCATTTTTAAAGCAAAACAAGCAAAGCTTAAAATATTTTCAGATTATTTGAAATTTTATGACTTTAAAAATAAATTCCTTTTAATTTTTGAAAAAATAAAAAATATTAATTTGCTCTCCCTCATTACTGAAAAGACTGAGTTGTACAAATTTAAGATCAATGAGAAAAAAAAATTATTAGATTCTCTATCATATAAAAAAGTCTTAAGAAGAGGATTTAGTGTTGTAAGAAAAAAAAATAAAATCATAAAAGATAGTACTGTAATAGATAAAGGTGACATTGTTTCAATTGAGTTTAGTGATAATAAAATTGATGCTAAAAAAATATAATTTTATATTTATTCTCATTTTCTTTTTTTCTAATTGGATTAGAGCAGATGAAATTAATTTCTTCAAAAAAATTAGAGGTTGTTTTTGCACAGGAGGTTTGATTGTTGGCAAGGTCGATAGAAGTGACAAAATAGTAATTGATGGAAAATCTATTAAAATTTCTGAAGATGGTTTTTTTGTCTTTGGTTTTGACAGAAACTATCAAAATTCTGTAAACTTTAATGTTAATGGTCAGAAATATACTCGTAACATCGAAAAAAAAAAATATAAAGTAGAAAGGATTAATAATTTACCAAAAAGAAAAGTTGAACCATCAAAAGATGATCTTGATCAGATCATTAAGGATCAAAAAAAAATAAAATTAGCAAAAAAAAATTCAATAAATAGAAAAATTTTCTCAAATAAATTTAGATTGCCCGTAGAAGGAAGGATCTCTGGTGTTTACGGTAGCCAAAGAATTTTGAATAAAATACCAAAAAGACCACATTATGGATTAGACATAGCTGCACCAAAAGGAAAAAAAATTTTTGCACCTAATAATGGTGTGGTTACCATGTCAGCTAAGAATATGTTTTTTACAGGTAATACTGTTATTTTAGACCATGGATTAGGCTTAATATCTATTTTTGCACATTTGGAAGATATTTTTGTTGAAGTTGGTGAGGCCGTAGAAGTTGGAAAATTAATAGCATCAGTAGGCATGACCGGCAGAGCAACTGGGCCACATTTACATTGGGGAATGTATTTATCAAATATTCCAATAGACCCAATGTTAGTTGTAGAAGCAAATCTATTTTAAATTATTATTTAAAAATTTTAAAAATTGATCTTTATTTTTAAAATCGATATTTAAATTCGCAACTATTATCCTATCTTGATATTTTTTTTCAATTTTCACAAAATCTTTTAATGTTGTTACTAAATCAATTTTTTCATTCTCTGCAATTTTAACTAATTTTTCAATTTCCGAATTATCAAAATGGTGATGATCAGGAAACCATTTTTTTTTTTTAATTATTAAACCAAAATTCTCAAGGCTATTAAAAAAACTTTCAGGATTCCCTAGTCCACAAAAAGCAAAGATTTTTCTTTTTGGTTTTTTGTTAAAACTTATTCTTTTTTTAGCAAAAAAAACAGGCAAAGAATTAGGAAGCTTTAAACTTGAATTTCTATTTTCGTTATCAATACATATAACTGCATCAGCTCTATCGAGTCCATCTCCAATTTTTTCTCTTAGAGGTCCAGCAGGAAGTAATTTTTCGTTTCCAAACATTCTGTCAGATTCAAAAACTACAATAGAAATATCTTTTTTAATATTTTTACTTTGAAAGCCATCATCTAAAATAATTAGATCGGACATTAATTTTTCACATAATAAAGCTCCTTCTTTTCTATTTCTGGCTATGCATATTTTTCCATACATTTTATGAACACATGCTTCATCACCGACTTCTTTAGCAGTATCATGATTTGAAACAATTTTAGGTTTTCTGTTTAAGCTTTTATACCCACGAGATAATACAAAAATATTTTTATAATTTTTTGATAACAATTTTCTCACTGCAATTGTGACTGAGGTTTTTCCAGACCCACCAACACTCAAATTACCAATGCATATTGTTGGAGTTTTTATTCTAATTTCTTTTTCAAGACATCTTTTTAACAAATGTCCGTGATAGTAAATATACGCTAAGGGCGAAAGAATAGTTGACAAAATATGGTTTTTTTTAAACCAAAAACTAGGTGTTTTAATCATTTTAAATGATTTTTAAAAAAAATATTTAATTCCGTCCAAATAGCATTTGCTCCCTGTTTTTCTTTTAAACAAAAATTGTTTAAATTTCTACTTAATTTTTCTATTTTTTTAGGGTTTGTCATCAGATCCTTAATGATTTTTTCAATAGATGACGCTGAATCTGTTTTGATAGCTGCTTGGTTCTTTAATAGATTGTCAGAAATATTTTTGAAGTTTTGCATATAGGGACCAAAAATTAATGCACAATTAAAATGTGAGGGTTCAATTGGATTTTGTCCTCCATGATTAACATAGGAGCCACCCATTATTACAATTTTAGCAATATAGAAGAATAATGAAATCTCTCCTATGGTATCAGCCAAATAACAAAAAGTTTCTTTTTCTATAATTTCTTTCTTGGACCTAACTTTAAAATCAATTTTTTTTGAATATAAATAATTTTGAATCTCTGATGACCTATTTACATGCCTAGGTACAATAATAAAAAGTAAATCATTAAAAGTTTTGCTTAATTTTTTTATTTTTGAAACTATTAATTTTTCTTCGCCCTGATGACTACTTGCCAGTAAAATAACTCTTCTTTTTGTGATCATTTTTTTTAAATTTAATAATTCATTTTTATTAATAGGTAATTTTTGGGAAAGAAATTTTAGATTGCCGACATTTTTTATATTTTTGATATTAAATCTTTTTAGCATTTTTTGTGTTTCATTATCTTGAACCAGAAAAAGATTAAAACTATTCAGAAGTTTTTGAGTAGTTTTTTTTATAAGATTCCATTTTTGGTAGGTTTTTTTTGAAATTCTAGCATTAATAACAATTGAAGGAATTTTATTTTTTTTAGCTCTAAAAATTAAATTTGGCCAAAATTCTGATTCAACAAAAATTATTAAATCAGGAGCCCAATATTCGTAAAATTTCTTTGCAATAAAATCTATGTCTAAGGGTGAAAATTGATGAACAAATTTTTCTGAAGGTCTTTTTTGCAAAATTTTAAAGGATGATACAGTGCTTGTTGTAACTAAAATATTGTACTTTGGAAAATTATAGTTTATTTTTTTTATAATGGGTAATATTGAAAGTGATTCTCCAATACTTGAGGCATTAAACCAAATTAATTTACCTCTGGGTCTTTTTTTTGAAAAAAAACCCATTTTTTCCATAATGCTTTTTTTAGTTTCTTTTTTTCTAATCAATCTTAAAAAAAAAAAAATTATGATCGGGGCTGAAAAAATAAATGTGAAAAATTTGTAAATATTATAAAACATTAAAACTTATCAACTAGAAAGGTTGTCGGCAAGATTGGTTATTCTTTTTAACTCCTGTTCCAGTTGATTTTTTTTATGTTCAATCAAATCTTTTTTTTTGAAGTATATTGGATTTCCCCATACAACTACAATTTTATTAAATGGATACACAAAGTTAAATTTATCCCAAGAATTCAAAGATTTTTTATATTTTGCTCCTAAACTTAAAGTAATAATTGGGGTATTAGTTTTTTTAGCCAAAGATATTAAACCCTCCTTAACTTGTTGATTTGGTCCTCTTGGTCCATCAGGGGTGATACCAACTATATGATTATTATTAAGTTTTTGAATAATATTTTTCACAGATGAAATTTTTGTATTAGATGAAGAGCCCGTTATGGTTTCAATACCAAAATATCTAACCGCTTTTGAGATTAATTTACCATCTCTGTGTGCAGATATTAACATAAAAAATTTTTTTTCAAAATACCAGCAAAGTGGCATCATCAGTAATCTTCCGTGCCAAAAACATACTATGAAGCTCTTTTTTTGTGATATTAAGGCTTCTATATTTGAACCCTCTTTCACAATCCATTTAGAAGTATGAAAACATATTTTAATGTACACACTGATAACCCAACTTAAAAACAATCTAAATTTTTCACTTTTAGCGAACTTTTTTATCATCACTCTCAACTTTAAATTGAATCTCATAAAGATTTTTATAAATTCCTGATCTAGATATTAATTTTTCGTGCGAACCGCGATCCAAAATCTTCCCTTTTTCCAAAACAACTATCTCATCTGCATCATTAATAGTTGACAATCTATGCGCAATTACAAGAGAGGTTTTTCCAACTAATAATTTTTTTAATGCTTTTTGTATTTTTTCTTCAGAAACTGAATCAAGTGCGGATGTTGCTTCATCCAACAGCAGGAATGGAGAATTTTTAAGAAAGGCTCTTGCAATTGCGATCCTTTGTCTTTGTCCTCCAGAGAGCTTAACCCCGTTTTCGCCTATCTCTGTATTTATTCCATTAGGGAATTTTCTTATAAATTCTTCACATCCAGAGTTCTTACAAATTTCCTTTAGTTTATTTTCAGAAACAGATTGCGTTCCGTACACTATGTTGTATTTTATTGATCCATCAAAAAGAATTATGTCTTGACTGACAAGAGAAATCAAATTTCTTAACGAGGATATTTTTATATTCTTTATGTCAACATCATTCAAAAAAATATTTCCTTTTTGAGGTTGATAAAATCTTGGTATCAAATTAAGTAAAGTAGTTTTTCCGGCTCCTGAGTGTCCAACTAAAGCAATCTTTTTCCCATGCGGAATTATAAAACTACAATTATTCAGTATTTTATTTTTTGAATTTTTGTACCTAAAACTTACGTTTTTAAATATTATACTTTTCTTTTTTTCATTGAGTATATTCTTATTTGGAATTATTTTTTCATCGGTAATTTCAGGACACATGTCAATAATAGAAAATATTCTTTGAGCTGATGCCATAGCAGTTTGTAAAGTAGCGTTAAGACTTGCAATTGATTTTACTGGTTGATAAGCCATAATAAGTGCCGTCATAAAAGAAAAAAATGTTCCAGGTGTAGTTTCTCCTGTAATTACTTGATTTCCTCCAATCCAAATTACTGATGCTATTGCTATTCCACCTAAAGTCTCCATTAATGGTCTGGCTACTGAACTTACTTTATTAGATTTGTATGTAAGTTTGAATATTTTTTCTATGGAGAAATTTATATTTTTTTCTTCGTATTTTTGTGTGTTAAATGATTTAATTGTTTTAATTGCTGAGAATACTTGATTTAATTTCGATGTTAAGTCACCAAAACCAACTTGAGTTTGTGTGGAGATTTTTCTAATTCTTTTTCCAATTCTTATAATCGGAAAAATAGAAATTGGGAAAACGACAAATGCCATTAGAGCTAATTTCCAATCATGATAAAACATTACAGAAATAAGAAAAAAAATTGTTAAAAAATCTTTAACAATATTTGTTAAAACATTATGAACACCTCTAGTTAATGAACCTACATCTGATATAAATCTTGATATCAGTGTTCCTGAATTAGTTTCGTTAAAAAACGAAAGATCACACTTCATTATTGTTCTAAACATTTCAGACTGAACATCTGCAACAATTCTAAAACCAATAAAATTCATTAATATTGATTGAAAGTAAGACGCAGCACCTTTTGACATTGAAATTATTAAAATAGCAATTGGCAGAATGACAAGCATCTGAGCATTTTTTTCTAAAAATATTTCGTCTAAAACTGGCTGCATAATCCATGCATGAATTGCTGTTGAGGCTGATACAATTACCATACAAACGAGTGCAAGAAATAGTTTAAAATAGTGTTTTTTTACATATTTTTTTACTAGTCTTTTTAATAAAACTTTTGTTGAGTTTTGATTTATCTCTTTATTTTTCATTGGCCTTGATATCCTCTATCATTTTTCTCTGAATTCTCAGATTTGAAGCAATAATTGATGGAATTTCAAGATTATCAGTATTGTAGATTATTGGCTTACCACTTTTTTCTGTAATAACGCCTCCAGCTTCTTCTATAATTAATGCACCAGCAGCAAGATCCCAATCACTTTTTTTTGTTAAACTCAGAGCGATATCAATTTCACCTTTAGCGACTAGAGCGATTTTATATGCTATTGAACCCATTCTTGTAATTTTTAAATTTTTTAAACTAGGGAATTTCTTTAAACTTTCAAATTCTGAATTACTAATTCCTAAATTACATTCTTTAATATTAATTTTGTTATTTACTTTTATTTTTTTATCATTACAAAAAGCACCATTTTTTTTTTCTGCATAAAAAAGTTCTTTAGTTTTAGGATTGTATATTATTCCAAAAATAGGATTAGATTTATACACTAAGGCAAGAGATATTGTATATTCTGGCTTACCATTTAAAAATGATCGAGTTCCATCAATTGGATCTAAACACCAAAAGTTTTTTTTCTTATTTCTTGAACCATCATCTAAAGTTTCTTCGGATAACCAACCAAAATCTGGATATTTTTCAAGAAGAAAACTCTTTAAATAATTATTAATTTCTATGTCGGCATCTGTTACGGGTTGATTTTTTGATTTATACCAAAAATTAATTTTTTTTTTTTCAAATTCTAAGGCAATTTTTCCTGCATTCTTTACCGCATTAAAGATTAATTGTTTGCAATTTTTTAGTAATTGCTTATTTTCAAAATTCATTAAATACCAGCTATAGTTAAATTTTCGATCAAACAAGAGGGTGCATTAATACCATATTTAAAAGTTAGATCATTGGCAGGAATAAGTTTTTTGAACATATCCAACAAATTTCCAGCAATTGTTACTTCTGATACTGGGTATTGAATCTCTCCATTCTCAATCCAAAACCCAGAAGCCCCTCTACTATAATCTCCATTTGCCAGATTAATTGAACTGCCCATAAGTTCGGTAACAAGCAAACCTGTTTTCAAATTTTTAATAATATTTTTTTTTGTATGAGGTCCTTTATCTAAATATAAATTTGTTGCAGATGGATAGGGAACAGACGAAACACTTCTTGAAGCATTTCCGGTAGGTGGACTCTTTAGCTGTCGAGATTGTTCAAGAGAATTTATAAAATATTTTAAATATCCATTTTCAACAATATTCTTTTTTCTGCATTTAATTCCTTCACAATCTATTATTTTGGATTTGATTTTTCTTTTCATATTTGGGTTGTCAACAATATTTACGTCTTTTGAAAAAATTCTTTTATCTAATTTGTTTTTTAAAAAACTTGTACCTCTTGCTATACTGGTTGCATTACAGGCATTTATGAAGTTATTAAGCAAACTTGATGAAATTCTAGAATCAAATATTACGTTTGATTTTGTAGTTTGTATTTTTCTTGAATTTAACTTTTTTATAGCTCTTTCTGCTGTTTGCATTCCAACTTGTTCCAAATTATCAAGATCATCAAAATATACTTCAGATTTATAATCATATGCTCTTTCCATATTGTCATCTTTTCCAGCTAATATAGCAAGTATGTAGCTACTTTGTGTCTTGCTAAATTGTTGAGTAATACCATTAGATCCCAGCAAAAAGTAATCACTTTTGGACCATTCGACTTCTGCACCTTCGGAATTAGTTATAAATTTATTCTCTAAAGCACTACTTTCTAACTTCTCTGCTTTAGAAGTCAACTCAGAGAATTTTGGAATTTTACTATCAAAAAGATCTAAAAGTTCAAACTCGTTTTGAGAAAAGTTAGAAATTGAACTTTCTTCAGCTAATCCGCAGTAATTATTTTCTGGAACATGCGATACCATTTCGTAAAGTCTATCTAACAATTTATCGATATTATTTAAATCAAGATTATTTGACGAAATAATAGATTGTTTCTTGCCTATTATAGCTCTTATTCCAATTTCAACGTTTTCAGATTGCTCGTTTTTTTCAATCTTTCCAAGTCTTTTTGATGAGCTCATTGAAAAATTTTTAACATAGAAAATGTCAGACTGGTCACAACCTCTTTTTTTTAATTTTAAAATAATATCAGAAAGAAAATTTTTATCCATATTTTCTTTTATAATTAAAATGATATATTAGCAATATTTTAGTATAAATTTAATTATACACTGGAATCATGCAATATTGGGTTATAGGGGGAAAATATAAGAATACCAAGTTTGATTCTCTTAAAGATGGTCACCAACTTGAAAAATATGGCCCTTATAAGACTTTTGAGTTAGCAAAAGAAAAATGGAGTGTACTATCTTGGGAAAATGTTGACGATTGTTATATTAAATATTCCGTTATCAAACAAAATTAATCAAAAATTAAAGTTATTAAAAAAAAGTAACACAAATATTATTGCTCCTAAAAAAACATTTGATTTAAAAATACTCATTAAATGATTTTTCTTATTTAAGTTAATTTTTTTGATTTGATAAAACAAACATAGACCGATTGTAAATAAAAACAGTGTGTTCAAATAATTAACGTTATTAACTTGAAAAACTGACAGTAACAAAAAAATTAGAGTCAAAAAATAAATGAAACCCACAGCTTTTTTTGGAAAGTTTTTTGTTATAATAGATAATGATTTTACTCCTATTTTTGTGTCATCTTTAATGTCTTGAAAACCATATATGGTGTCATATCCTGTTGTTAGAAATACACCTGCAAAATATAAGAAGATGATCCCCACATCAATTGACTCATAGTTACAAAAAAAACCTAAAAAAATACCCCAGTTAAAAATTAATCCTAAAAATATTTGAGGAAAAAATGTTATCCTTTTTAAATAAGGATAAATAAAAACAAACGGTAAGATTAATAAGCCATAGAATATTACTCTTTGATCAAAATTCAGTAGAACTAGAAAACCGATTAAGAGTTGAAAAAAAAGAAAAAGCAGTCCTTCAACGACGTTAATTTTCTTACTAGCAATCGGTCGATTTTTTGTCCTTGCAACTTTTGCGTCAATTTTAGAGTCTATTATATCGTTAAAAGTACATCCGGCTCCTCTCATAACAATCGCGCCAACAAAAAATAATAAAGAATATTTAATGAAATTTAAATCAAAAGTATTATTGTAGGCTAGTCCCCAAAAACATGGCCACATTAATAAAAACGCTCCACTGAGGTTATTATATCTTCCTAATGAAATTAAATAAAAAATCTTATGAAAAAAAGTTTTAACCATTTGTTAAAATATATACTATGATTTAATTATTTTCATTTAATATTAACATCTACATATTTTCTAGAAAACGCTAATTTTACAGAATGTCAAAAATAAGAATTTTTTTAAATTCAGAGTTAAAGAAATCTTCTGAGATCTTACTTTCAAGAGAAAATTCACATTACTTGAAAAATGTTTTGAGAAAAAAAAAAGGAGAAAATATTTTGTGTTTTAATGATATTTTTGGAGAATGGTTAGCTCAGATCATAGATATTGATAGATTGGTAAAAATTAAAATTTTAACATCATTAAAAAAACCAAATTTAGTTTTGGAGAGTGATATTTGGATTTGTTTTGGACTTATAAAACCAAGAAATATTAATTTTTTAGTTGAAAAAACTTCTGAGCTAGGTGTTACAAAATTAATACCAATGGAAACATTTTTTTCAGAAAGAAAAAAAATAAATATTGATAGACTTAATAAAATTTCTACTGAGGCAGTTGAACAATCGAGTGGAATAACAATTCCTGAAATAACCAAAGTGAAAAAAATTTCAGAGATATTATTTAATTGGGACAAAGAAAGAAGCATTATAGTTTGTAATGAAAAAAAAAATTGTCAGAATATTTTAAAATTATTTTCTGGTAAAAAATTTAAAAAAATTGCAATATTTATAGGACCAGTTGCCGGATGGTCATCTGAAGATTTAAAGATTTTCGAAAATTATGATGTCATGCATATATCTTTGGGACCAAGGCTATTGAAAGCAGATACCGCGGCAGTTGCTGCTCTTTCTTGCATAAAACTTTTCTTAGAGAATTAATATGAAACAAAAACTGTTATCAAAAATAGATTTAATAAGTGAGTTAGAAAATGGTTGTAAACCCATAACAAAATGGAAAATAGGAACAGAACATGAAAAATTTGCATATGACAAAAAGAGTTTGAAGCCTATCCAATACGAAAAAATAAAATTATTATTTTTATCTCTTACCAAAGATTTTAATTGGGAAAAGGTTTTTGAAAATGAGAAATTAATTGGTTTAAAAAAAAACGGGAGTTCAATTACACTTGAACCTGGCGGACAAATTGAACTTTCTGGAGCACCAGTTGAAAATCTTTTTCAAACTTGTCAACAAGTTAATACGCACAAAAATGAGCTTAAAGATGTCTCAGATTCATTAAATATTGATTATATGGGTATGGGAGTTTTACCAAAATGGAATCTTTCAGATATTCCGATTATGCCGAAAAAAAGATATGAGATAATGAGAGACCACATGAAGAAAGTTGGAACGCATGGACTTGACATGATGTTGAGAACTTGTACGATTCAAGCAAATTTAGATTTTGATTCCGAGTCAGATATGGTAAAAAAAATGAGAGTTGCTTTGGCAATTCAACCAGCCATTATTGCTTTGTATGCTAATTCACCTTTTGTTGAGGGTAAATTAACTGATTTTTGTAGTTATAGGTCAATGATTTGGACCAAAACAGATGATAAAAGGTGTGGATTTCTGCCTTTTGTTTATGATAAAGGTTTTTCTTTTGAATCATATGTTGATTATCTTCTGGATGTTCCAATGTATTTTGTTAAAAGAAATGGTGCTTACATTAATTGTGCAGGAGAATCGTTTAAAGATTTTATGAAGGGAAAACTTCCAAGTTTTACAGGAGAGTTTCCAACTTTAATTGATTGGAATGATCATATGACAGTTTCTTTTCCTGAAGTCAGATTGAAAAAGTTTTTAGAAGTGAGGGGTGCTGATGGAGGACCTTGGTCAAGCGTGTGTGCTTTACCAGCATTTTGGACAGGAATTTTATACGATAAAAATGTTTTAGATGAAGTCTGGGACTTAGTCAAAAAATGGGATCTTGAACAAAAGCAAACTTTTTATTTAGAAGTTGCAAGAAATGGTTTGAGATCAAGATGCCCAGAAAACAATGATATTAAGGATTTGTTAAAAAGACTATTAGATTTATCAAAATCTGGTTTAAAAAAAAGAAAAATTATTATTGATAAAAAAGATGAAAGTTTTTTTTTAGATCCTCTGTACAAAGTGCTTAAATCAAAAAAATCTCCTGCTGAAAAATGGAATGAATTATTTTTAAAAAAATGGAATAAAGATCTCGATAAAATTTATGAAATCAATTTCTTTTAATATTATAAAAAATTGTTTACATTTGATTAATGAAAAAATTTGAAACTATAAACGAAGTAAGAGAATTAATTGATTCTATTGACGACAAAATCCTTAATCTAATCGCTGAGAGAAAAAACTTGGTAATTGAAGCAGTTAAACTTAAGTCGAAGGAGCAGATTGTGGATTTAGAAAGGATTGAAAAAATAATTCAAAAACTTTCAAAACAAGCAGTTGAAAAAAAATTACCTGACGGACTAGTTGAAAAACTATGGAACACGATGATTCAGGAATTTATTGACTACGAGACAAAAATTTATGATGAAATTCATAAATAAACTTAGGCCGTACCCCCAACAGTCAAATTATCAACTTTAAGACTTGGTTGGCCGACCCCCACGGGAACTGATTGACCCTCTTTACCGCAGGTACCAATACCTTTATCAATCTCTAAATTATTAGCCACCATTGACACCCTTTTTAAAATATCAGGACCATTTCCAATCAGCGTTGCACCTTTAATAGGCCTATCAATTTTACCATCTTTAACCAGATATGCTTCTGATGCGCTGAAAACAAACTTTCCTGATGTAATGTCAACTTGACCTCCACCAAACTGAGTGGCATAAATACCATTTTTGGTTGATTCGATTAATTCTTCATGTTCGTATTGTCCATTTAACATGTAAGTATTTGTCATTCTGGGCATAGGAATGGATGAGTAACTTTCTCTTCGTCCATTACCCGTTGGTGATATATTCATTAGCCTTGCATTAAGTCTATCTTGCATGAAGTTCTTCAAAATACCATTTTCAATCAAAACAGTATTTTGAGTAGGTGTTCCTTCATCGTCTATTGTTAAAGAGCCTCTTCTATTTTTGAGAGTTCCATCATCAACGATTGTAATTTGTTTGGATGCAACTTGCTTTCCTACAAGATTAGCAAATACTGAAGTTTTTTTTCTATTGAAATCTCCTTCCAAGCCATGTCCGATTGCTTCATGCAGAAGGATACCAGGCCATCCAGGTCCTAATATCACAGTTTGTTCTCCTGCTGGAGCTGGTATGGCAGACAATCTTACAATCGCTTGTTTATATGCCATGTCAACAGCCTTTTTCCAAGTGTTTTCATTAAAAAAATCATCATAGGTGTAGCGACCACCAAAACCGTAGGACCCATTTTCTACCATTCCATTACTATCAAGGGTTATATTTACATTTAACCTAACAAGTGGTCTTAAATCGTTAAAAAATTGTCCATTATCTCTAAAAACTTCAATTTTTTGGAAATTACCAGCTATAGTAATTGATACTTGCTTTACACGAGTGTCTTTTGACCTTGCGTAATCATTTATCTTACCTAAAAGTGAAACTTTCTTTTCAAATTTTACAAGTTCGATAGGATTTTCATCGGTGTACAAACTTTTATTAGTTTTAAGTGTTTTATTACGATTAAGATTTTTGCCTTTTTCAAGATTTTTTACTGATTCTAATGCCCTACGAAGTGCCTTTTTTGTTAACTCAGAACTGTGTGCAAAACCGACTGAGTCTCCCTTAATAACTCTTAAACCGAAACCTTTGTCTTCATCATAATTAGCATTTTTAATTTTGTTGTCATCAAATAAAAGATTTTCGCTTACAACTTCCTCAATAAAAAGCTCACCATCATCATAGTTTGAAATAGCCTTATCAATTAATAAACTAGTTTCTTTTTCAGTAAATTCTTTGTTAATTTTCGTAACCATAATGCATCTAAAATTAAACTATATATAATTAAAATATTTAAATAAACAAACAATTGTTTTTTTATTTTAGATTATTATATTAATAAATATCTAATGGGAAAGAAAATTATGAGATTTTTATATATATTAACATGTGGTTTGATGCTTCCAACCCTTTTAGCCGCTTTAGGGCAACCAGAAGATTGGCAACTTAGTTTTCAAGATCCAGCTTCACCACTAATGAGAGAACTTATTAACTTTCATGATCTTGTATTTTGGATTATCACAGCTATTACAGTTTTTGTTTTTTTACTTTTAGCCTATGTCTGTTGGAAATTTAGTGCTAAAAACAATAAAAAACCTAGCAAAACAACTCATAATTCGACTTTAGAAATCGCGTGGACACTTATCCCTGTGCTTATTTTAGTTTTTATAGCAGTTCCATCGTTTAGACTTCTTTACAAGCAAAATGATTTTTCTAACATTGATATGACAGTTAAGGCTGTCGGATATACATGGTTCTGGGGTTACGAATATCCCGATCATGACGATATAACCTTTGATGCGGTAATGCTTGAGGAAGAGGAATTAGAAGAAGGCCAACCTAGACTTCTTTCCACAGACAACGTTTTGGTTTTACCGGTAAAAAAAAATATTAAGATGTTAATCACAAGTGATCCCTCAGGGGTTATCCATTCATGGTCTGTACCTTCTTTAGGTGTTAAAATGGATGCTATACCTGGTAGATTAAATGAAACATATTTTTACATTGAAAAACCTGGAATGTATTATGGACAATGTTCGGAACTTTGTGGCCCAGGTCATGGCTTTATGCCAATATCAATAAAAGCTGTTACGGAGGAAGAATTTGCGGTTTGGTTAAACTATGCAAAAAAGGAATTTGCGAGCAATAATGATCCAATGGATTACGTTCAGAAATAATAAATTAAGGAGATAAAATGTCAGACAGTCATGCAGAACCATCGTTTTTTAAAAAGTACTTTTTTTCTACAAACCACAAAGATATTGGGGTTTTATATTTAGTTTTTGCTATAATTGCTGGTCTAATTGGTGGAATATTCTCTTTATTTATTAGAATGGAGTTAGCTGAGCCTGGAATGCAAATTTTGGGTGACGATTACCAACGTTACAATGTATGGATAACTTCACACGGTTTATTAATGATCTTTTTCATGATAATGCCTGCTATGGTAGGCGGCTTTGGAAATTATTTTGTTCCTTTGTTAATAGGAGCTCCTGACATGGCTTTTCCTAGAATGAACAATTTAAGTTTTTGGCTATTAGTTCCATCTTTAATTTTATTGATAGGTTCAGGTTTTGTAGAAGGTGGTGCGGGTCCGGGCTGGACGATGTACGCTCCTTTATCAACATCAGGTCACGGTGGACCAGCAGTTGATATGGTTATTTTATCTATGCATCTGGCTGGAGCATCCTCTATTTTAGGAGCCATTAATTTCATAACAACTATATTCAATATGAGAGCTCCAGGGATGACAATGCACAAAATGCCTTTATTTGCTTGGTCGATTTTAATCACCGCATTTTTACTGTTGCTTTCACTTCCGGTTCTTGCTGGTGCGATCACAATGATGTTGACAGACAGAAATTTTGGAACCGCATTTTTCAACCCTGAACTTGGTGGTGATCCCATTTTATTTCAACATCTTTTTTGGTTCTTTGGGCATCCTGAAGTCTACATACTCATTCTTCCAGGTTTTGGAATCATAAGTCATGTTGTATCCACTTTTTCTAAAAAACCTATCTTTGGTTATTTAGGCATGGCCTATGCGATGGCTGCAATAGGTGTTGTTGGGTTTGTTGTTTGGGCGCATCACATGTACACAACTGGTCTTGATGTTGACACGCGTGCTTATTTTCTAGCAGCTACCATGGTTATTGCGGTTCCGACTGGTATAAAAATATTTAGTTGGATTGCGACCATGTGGGGTGGATCGATTGAGTTTAAGACACCTATGTTATTTGCAATAGCAATGATTTTTTTATTTACTTTAGGTGGTGTAACTGGTGTAGTTTTAGCTAATACTGGTATCGACGTAGCTCTACACGACACATATTATGTTGTTGCACATTTTCATTATGTTATGTCAATGGGTGCACTTTTCTCAATTTACTCTGGTTTTTATTATTGGTTTAGTAAAATGACTGGAAAAGAATATAGTGAATTATTAGGTAAAATTCATTTTTGGCTGACTTTTATTGGGGTTAATATTACATTTTTTCCTATGCATTTTTCTGGGTTAGCAGGAATGCCTAGAAGAATCCCTGATTATCCAGACGCATACGCCGGCTGGAATTACGTCTCTAGTATCGGTGCCTATATTTCTGTAGCCGCGGCCTTCTTTTTTGTATTTGTAGTTTTACATGCATTCGTTAAGGGAAGAAAGGCAGAAGCCAATCCATGGGGTAAAGGAGCAACAACTTTGGAATGGGGTCTCAGCTCTCCACCTCCTTTTCATTCATTTGATGAGTTGCCCAAGATTCGATAAGCTTATCAGAATTATAGATCATGGTTTTAGAGTATACAAAAGAAAATTTAGGGCATGATTCTTTGCCTGGTAAATCAGTAGAAAGCTCTGTTTCCGATTATATTTCTTTGTTGAAACCGAGGGTAATGACTCTTGCAGTTTTTACAAGCATTTGCGGTCTTTTACTCGCTCCTGGATATTTGCATCCTTTTTTATGTGTCACTGCTATTTTATGTATTTCAGTTGGAGCAGGCGCATCTGGTGCAATCAACATGTGGTATGACAGAGACATAGATTGTATTATGAAAAGAACAAAAGGAAGAGCAATACCAACTGGAAAAATTGATCCTAATACTGTTCTTGGCTTTGGCGTATTCTTGGCTTGTGCCTCAGTAATTATTTTAGGTTTAACTATAAATTATTTTGCTGCGATACTTTTAGCATGTTCAATTGCCTTTTACATCTTTATTTATACAATTTGGCTAAAGAGAAAAACGCACCACAATATTGTTATTGGGGGTGCGGCAGGCGCATTTCCCCCAATCATTGGCTGGGCATGCGTAACTGAAAGTTTGTCACTTTTTCCAATTATTTTGTTTTTAATAATCTTTATATGGACTCCTCCTCATTTCTGGGCATTAGCCCTGTATAAAGATACCGAGTATTCAAAAGTTGATGTACCTATGTTGCCGGTTGTTCATGGAAAGAAAAATACTAAATTCCAAATTCTGTGTTACAGTCTTCTTCTGTTTTTAACGTCATCACTACCATATATATTAGGATTAAGTGACCAAATTTATTTAGTAGCTTCCCTCATTTTGAATCTATCATTTATTTTTTTCGCAATTAGACTAACTTTAAGTAATGATCATAATAATGATATTAGAGCATCGCATCTTTTCAAGTTTTCAATTTTATATCTCTATTTAGTTTTTACTTCTTTTGTAGTTGATAAATTTTTCTAATGAATAATAAAAAAAAAAAAAATATTGCTCTTGGTTTAGCCCTTTTTTCTCTAGTTATAATATTTTATGTAGTAACAATAATAAAAATGTAAATTAATGAATATTTCTAAAATAAAAAAACAGGCAATTCTACTTTCGCTATTTGTATTCTTGATGATCGGGCTTAGTTATGCATCAGTCCCATTGTATGACTTATTTTGCAAAGTAACCGGTTACGGGGGTACGCCAATGATTGCAGAAACTGAAAATGAGGACATTGTTCAACAAGAAATTGTTGTTAGACTTGATTCATCCATTAAAAAAAACTCGCCATTATTTTTTGAACCCACTAAAAAATCTGTAAAAACTAAGATTGGAAAAAATAATTTAGTTTTTTTTAAGGCAATTAACCGCTCTCAAAATAAGGTGGTTGGTACTGCAACATTTAATGTCACACCTTTAATTGCAGCAAAGTATTTTAATAAAATTGAATGTTTTTGTTTTGAAGAACAATTATTTTCTGCTGGAGAAGAAGTTGAAATGCCGGTTTCTTTTTTTATAGATCCTGATATAATGAATGATAAAATCTTAAACGGGATTAATGAGATGACACTATCTTACACAATGTATTTAAAAAATAATAATTAGAAAGGTTATTATGAGCTCAGATCAAAAACATCCATATCACTTAGTTGATCCTAGTCCATGGCCTTTAGTCACAGCTTTTTCAGCTTTACTGATGGCTTGGGGAGGGATAGTCTACATGCATGAAGAAAAATCACTTATTTTTTTGTTAGGATCTCTGGCGGTAGTATTATCAAGTGTTTTTTGGTGGAGAGATGTTGTTAAAGAGTCTCGTACTGGGATTTACCATAATAAAGTTGTACAGATTGGTTTGCGTTATGGAATGCTTTTATTTATTGCTTCTGAGGTAATGTTTTTTGCGGCTTGGTTTTGGGCTTTTTTTGATGTTGCTTTATATCCTGGTGTTGATAGTCCTGAATTGACTGGCAGAATGGAAGCAATCAATGGTATTTTTCCTCCAGAAGAAATTAATTTAATCAATCCATTTGGCATTCCACTTCTCAATACTGTAATCTTACTGACGTCGGGTGTTACAATAACTTGGGCTCATCATGCATTGAAAGTTGGCAATAAAAAAAACTTTTTAATTTTTTTATTACTAACTGTCATTTTAGGTGCAATTTTTACTGGGTTTCAAGCTTATGAATATATGGTTGCTGAATTCTCCATAGACGAAGGAATTTATCCATCTACATTTTACATGGCTACTGGATTTCATGGTGCTCATGTACTAATAGGATCAATTTTTTTACTAGTATGTTTTTTTAGAGGATTAGGAGATCACTTTCAGCCAGAAAAGCATTTAGGTTTTGAATTTGCTGCTTGGTACTGGCACTTTGTTGATGTAGTTTGGTTATTTTTATTCGCTTTTGTTTACTGGTGGGCATCAGTATAGTCATAAGCAATGAAGTTCAGATTATTTGGTATAAAATTATCATATGAACCGAAGTTGGTTCCCTCAATTGCCACACTTTTAGGTTTGGCTATCCTTTTAACACTATCGGGTTGGCAAATTCATAGGTTAAAATGGAAAGAGAACCTGATAAGTGAAAGAATAAATAGATTTGAAGGAGAATCCTCTAATTTAAAAAACTTCAAAATACCAAGTAATAATGAATTTAGAAAAATAAGAATTAATGGAAAGTTTTTGAACGATAAAGAGATGTTTATGCCAGCTTTGAGTAAAAACGGTAATAACGGATTTCACATTCTCGTACCGTTTAGTGATGAAAAAGATAACCTTTTTATTTTTGATACCGGTTGGGTCCCTTCACAAAAAAAAAACCAGCCCATGAGAATCAATAACTTAGACAACTCTTTTTCTATAAAAGAAGCCGTTATAAGGTTACCAGGTAGAAAGGGAAAATATCAACCTGATAATGAGCCCAATAATAATTTTTGGTTTTTTGTTGACACTGCAGAAATGTCCAAATTTACAGGACTAAATTTTGAGAAATCTTTTTATCTTGAAGCCGTAAACAACGGACCAAATGGTTTTCCCTTGGGTAGTCAAACTCGAATATATATAAGAAACAATCATCTCCAATATGCAATTACATGGTTTTTGATTGCTTGTGGTCTTTTAGGTGTATATTTAACATCAAGTTTAAGTATTACCAAAAGATAATGCTTTATTCATCTACAAGAGGAAAAGATAAAAACGTAAAGTTTGATGATGTACTTATTAATGGTTTGGCAAAAGATGGAGGTCTTTATGTTCCAAACAAATTCAAGTATTTCGATCAAAAAGAAATTTTAGGTTTTAAAGACCTAAAATATTATGAACTAGCTTATACCATTACATATGACTTTGTTAAGGATTCTATTTCATCACAAGATTATTTAAAAATATGCAAAAAAACATACGAATTTTTTTCTGAAGATAAAATATTATCTCATACTAAATTAGATGATAATGAGTTTATATTGAATTTATTTCACGGGCCAACGTTGGCATTTAAGGACTTTGCTTTACAATTATTGGGTAACATATACGATTACTTTCTTAAGAAGATGAAAACTCAACTCACAATTATTGGAGCTACATCAGGTGATACCGGATCTGCAGCTATTGAAGGTTGTTCTAAATCTAAGTTAATTAAAATATTTATTTTATTTCCTCATGAAAAAGTTAGTGAGATACAGAGGAGACAAATGACTACGCTTAAAAAAAAAAACGTTTTTAATATTGCTATTAGAGGTGATTTTGACGATTGTCAAAATTTAGTGAAATCATTATTTGAAAGAAATAATAAAAAAAAAATATTTAATTTTGCAGCTGTTAATTCTATTAATTGGGTAAGAATAATGGGTCAAATTGTTTATTATTTCTGGTCATATTTAAACAATTGTAGTTACAAAAAAAATGTAAATTTTATTGTTCCAACAGGTAATTTTGGAAATATATATGCTGGATATATAGCGAAAAAAATGGGTCTTCCCATAAATAAACTTGTTGTCGCTTCGAATGCTAATGATGTATTACCCAGATTCTATAAAACAGGTCATATGTCAAAGAAGAAAACGATAAAAACATTAAGTCCTAGTATGGACATTCAAATTTCAAGTAATTTTGAAAGACTTCTATTTGACTTTAGTAAAAATATGAATATCACAGAACTATTTAATAACCTTAAGAAAAACGGTAGTTTTTTCGTAAATGATAAGAAGCTTGATGAAATTAAAAATTTTTTTTACTTTGGAAGTGTCTCGGATACAGATACTATTAACACAATTAAACAAATATATAATGATTACAAGATTGTAATTGATCCTCACACGGCCGTTGGAATAAGTTTAGGGAGGTCAATTTTAGGCTCTGAAAATTTAAATACTTATTTAGCAACTGCTCATTATGGAAAATTTATTGACACTATTAATGAATCATTAAAAAGGAAAGTAGATTTACCTAAAAGATTAAAAAGTCTTAACCAAAAAAAGGAAAAATTTAAAGTTATTGAAAATAATTTAGATTTAATTGAAAACTATATAAGTGAGAACATATAGTCTAAATTTAGGCATTTCCTGAATAAAAAGAAAATTTTGTAAAATCTATACCAGTATTCTTTATTGCGTGATCCCATCTTTTTTCAACATCAATATCAAAAATCAAATCTAATTTTTCATTCATTTTTATCCAGCTATTTTCTATAAATTCTTTTTCTAATTGACCTGGCCCCCATCCAGCATATCCTAATGAAATGAAAAACTTTCTGGGACCGTTATTTTCTGCAATATCCTCAAAAATTTTGGTTGAGCAACTAAGATTAATTTGTTTGGAGATTTTTATCGTATCTTTAGTTTTATATTCTTTTGTGTGCAAAATGAATCCATTGTTTTGACTCATAGGACCGCCAATATGTAAAGAAAATTCTTTTGGATTTGGAATGCTAATATCTAACTGTTGAAATAAATCCTTACTATTAACGTTCATAATCTTATAATTAAGTACTATTCCTATTGCTCCGCTTTTGTTGTGATGAGTAATATATATTATACTTTTTGAAAAAAAAATATCCTTTAATTGTGGCAGTGCACAGATTATATTACCAGAAAGGTATTTTGACTTACTCATTCGTAAATTATGGCAAAATATTGACTTTTTTTCAAACAGAACATGACATGAAATCAATTTTTTATTTTTTCTTTATTTTTTTATGCTTTAATAACTTGCATTCTGATGATCTAGATTTTTCATTTCAAGATCATAGTAATGTAATTCTACTTAATGAAAGTAAATTAATAAAATTTGAAGGTGACTATTTTTTAGGAATAAAAATTAATTTAAAAGATAAATGGAAAACATACTGGAAAAACCCAGGAGATTCGGGCGCACCAATACAAGTGTACTTGAAAACCGAAGACTCAGAAAATATTTTAAAAGAATTATTATTTCCTGTTCCAAATAGATATTTTGAATCAGAAATTGAAACACTAGGTTATGAAAAACAAGCAGTATTTTTAGCTAAAATAATTAAATTAGATGACTCAAATATTCATAAAACTATGCTTACAATGGATTATTTGGTTTGCAAAGAGATTTGCATACCTATAACAGTATCCAAAGAACTAAATCTAGATTTTAAAAAAGCTGAGTCTGGTTTATTGAATGAAGATTTTTTGAATGCTTTCAAAAAAATTCCTGATAAAAACAATAAAGTTTTTAAAATAATTAAAATTGATCAAAAAAATAGTAAAGAAATCGTTGTTCATATAGAAACTAATAGGACTTTAGAACAAAAAAAATTAGGAATATTTAATTATTCTCCAGATTTATCATTAAAAAATACTCATTCACTTTCAGATGACTTAATCAGAGTGAATATAAAATCTGATGAGGTAATCTCATCTAATAACAAAATTGAGCTTTTAATAACTGATGGAGTTGTGGCAGAGGAATTAATGTTGAATTTTGAAAAATCCAATGTTGAAACTCTTTTATTGAAAATGATGATTTTTGCATTTCTAGGTGGGATTATTCTAAATTTCATGCCATGTGTTTTACCCGTTATCTCAATAAAAGTTTTTTCCTACTTAAAATTGATAGGTAATAATAAAAATAGAATACAAAAAGAAATAGCATCAACAATATTTGGTATTACATTTTCTTTTTTTTTAATTTCACTCATTACTGTTATTTTTAAGACCTTTGGCAATCAAGTAGGCTGGGGTTTACAATTTCAGAATTTTTATTTTCTCAGTTTTTTTTCCATATTACTTTTCTTTTTTTCTTTGAATCTTCTTGGATATTTTGAGTTTATAATTCCAAGTACTTTAATAAACAAGTTAAACTTTAAAAATGATAATTATTATATTAATTCATTTTTAACCGGTTTTTTTGCAACACTTCTCGCAACACCTTGTACTGCCCCATTTTTAGGTACTTCTATGGGTTTTGCACTTACACAAGATAATTATACAATATTCTTAATTTTCTTATTTTTATCTTTGGGTTTTTCTCTTCCATATTTTTTGCTTCTTTTTTTTCCAAAAACTTTATTGTTTTTACCTAAACCAGGCTCATGGTTGATTTTGTTTAAAAAAATTCTTGGCTTTTTGGTTTTACTTACTGCAGTGTGGTTTTTTTATCTTCTAAAATTTAATATTTCTTTTTTGCTTTTGTTTTCTTTTTTAATACTATTCTCATCCTTTTTTATTGAGAAAAGTTCATCCATTGTAAAAAAAATGTTTTTGATCTCATTCTGTATAATTCCAATAATCCTGTTATTCTTTTATTTTGATAAAAATGAAAATTCTAAAATATGGACTGCATTCGATGAAAATGTACTTCAATCTTCTATTAATGATAATAATATAGTATTTGTAGACATAACTGCTGATTGGTGTTTAACCTGTCAAACAAATAAGATTTTCGTCTTAAATTCAAAGAAAGTGGTTGATTTTTTTAATGAAGAAAATGTTATACTTTATAGAGGTGATTGGACATACAAGAACCAAAAAATTTTAGCTTACCTAAATAGGAACAAAAGATCAGGAATACCTTTTAATATTGTTTATGGTCCATCTAATCCTGATGGGTATATACTCCCTGAAATTTTAACAGAAGAAACTATGATTGAAGCTATAAAATTGGTAAAGTAAAATATGAAAATTAAAGAAAATGATATGTTACCTGAGATAAATTTTTTTTATTTGGCAAATAATGGACCCAAAAGTATTTCAACTTCAGAGCTTTTCAAAAATAAAAAAATTCTACTTGTTGGAGTTCCAGGAGCTTTTACACCTACTTGCTCTTTAGAACATCTTCCTGGTTTTATTGAAAATAAAAGTATATTTTACTCCAAAGGCATCGACAAAATAATATTTGTTTCAGTTAATGATCCTTTTGTAATTTCTGAATGGGCAAAATCTAAAAACGAGACAGATATTCAATTTATTGGTGATCCTAATGGAGACTTCGTTAAACAAACAGGTTTGATAATTGATTTGTCAGTTATTGGTCTAGGAACAAGATTATCAAGGTTTGCGATGGTTGTAGACAATATGAGAATATCATTACTTATAGATGAAGATGGTGGTGATTTAAAACTCAGCGCTGCTGAAAAGGTTTTAGAATCTATTTAAATTTTAATGCCTCTATTTGGGCAATTTTGTCTACTTTATCATTATACTCGTTTCCACTATGACCTTTTACCCAATGCCAATTAATATTCAAATTAGTATTATAAAAATCAATTTTTTTCCATAACTCATAGTTTTTAACAGGCTTATTATTACTTGTTCGCCATTCATTATTTTTCCAATTATTAATCCAATTTGATATTCCGTTTATTACATACTTACTATCAGTATATAAATTAATAACAGCTTCGTTTGATGCTTTTTTTAATGCTTCGATTACTGCCAACATCTCCATCCTATTATTTGTAGTCTTTTTTGAACCACCGGAGATAATTTCTTCACGTTTATTGATTATAATTATTGCACCCCAACCACCAGCTCCTGGATTACCTAGGCACGCACCGTCAGTGTAAATTACAATTTCTCTGTCATTTTCCATATGCATCAAAGCTCTTAATTGATTGATGAAATTTTAGCTTTAAAAAATATTCTTTTGGATCTTTTATAATCACATTACTATCTTTTTTAACATTTAATTTATCAAATATTCTTGTCATTAAAAATCTAACTGACGCACCTCTAAGAAAAATATTTAGCATTTTTTTTTCCTGATTAGTTAACTTTCTATGGGTTTCGTATCCCTTTAAAATTGAAAGAAACTTTTGTTTATCTAATTCATTGTTTTTAAAAGCCCAAGCATTTAGAAGTATTGCAAGATCATATATTAAAAAATCATAACAAGAGAAATAAAAATCAATTATTCCTGATATTTTTCCTTTATCGAATAGAACGTTATCAGGAAATAAATCTGCATGAATTAATCCCTTTGGCAGACTAGCTATCTTCCATTTTTTTTTGAGATAGTTAATTTCTTTAAGGATTATATTCTGTGAATTAGGTAGAATTAAATTGATTTTTTTGAAACATCTATCATACAAATTTTCCCAGCATTCAATGCTAAAATTGTTTTTTTTTTTTTTTAAATATTGATAGTTTCCTGTGTGAAATTTAGCTAAAATTTTTCCAACGTCAAAGCAATTTATTTCTTTCCAGGTTTTTAAACATTTACCGTTTATAAAGCTAAAAATTGCAGCTTTTTTGTTGTGAATATCAAATGTTGTATTTTGATCGGTTCTGTACAACACGGTAGGGCAATTAATATTTTTTTCATAAGTACTCTGCATCAGTTGAAAATAAAATGGCAAGTCATTTTTTTTCACTCTTTTTTCAAAAATAGTTAAAATATACTTATTAACATCAGTTATAATTAAATAGTTGGTATTTTCGATTCCTTCTTTAATACCTTTAAACTTTATGAGATTACCAATATTGTATTTTTCAAGTATGTGCTTGATATCACTTTTATTAAGAATTGAATGTACAGCCATAAAAACTACAAATCTATTTTAGATTTTATATTTTCAATAGAGGCTTCAATTATCAAATTATCTTTTTTTGGATTTAAGTTTTTTTTAATTCTTTTTTCTGTAACATGAATAACATTTTTAATTATTTCATCAGATACTTCTTTTTCAAATCTATCATTAAGTTGTCTTACTCTTTGATCAAATAATTTATTTTTCTTACTGGTAATATCTTCAACCCGTTCTGAAAACTTTTTTTCTATATTTTCAGAGTCTTTATCTGCTTTTTTGAACATATTTTCTATATCTTTTTTAACACTATATTGTTTTGTTTTGTATTCCTCCAAAACTTTTGATGCTTCTATCATAAGTTTCTCTGAATCTTCGATTTCTTTTTTGACATTCTTTATTTTTTCTTCCAAAAGTTCAGCCAAACCCCTTGAAGCAGGCCTAATGATTAAAGCTAAAAAAATTATAAATGAAATACTTACCCACAATGTTGAATTATCTAAAACACTCATTTATCTTCAACCATTAATTTTTTAAATTCATTGCTTGAGATTTCATTTTTTTCATTAACTATTTTATAATAAATTAGATTAGATATTTCGAAAGAATATTTTGAAACATCATCTATAAATTCATTTTTTTTATCTTTGAGTTGTTCTTCAATTAGTAAAATTCTTTTCTCTAAATTGAGGTCAATCTCTTTGATTTTTTTTTCTACAAGTTCACTATTTTTCTTAATTAATTCGTTAATATTCTTATCTATTTTCGTCTTAGCTGACTGAAGTTCATTTTCTGTTTTAAGTTTCAAACTATTAGCCTCTGCATTGATTCTTTCAGCATTTTCAATCAAATTTTCAACTTTGTTTTCTCTTAGTATTCTTATTTTCTCAATTTTTGGGATAAAAAAAAAGTTAATTATTAAAAATAATGAGGCAAATGTAAGTATTAGCCAGAATGTTTGAGACACGTATGATGAAGGGTCTAATTGAGGCATTCCACTTTCAGCATATATCTTAGTTGAATAAGAATATGCTGAAAAAAAAAAAATTTTTTTAAAAAACTTATTCATTAATTTAAAAAACAAATAATAGAAGTAGTGCAATAATCAAAGCAAACAATGCCAATGCTTCTACTAATGCGAATCCTAACATTGTCATTGTAAATACGTGTTCTCTCGCTCCTGGATTTCTTCCAACAGCAGATATAAATGCAGCAAAAATATTACCTATACCAATACCTGAACCAATAACCCCTAAAACAGCAATGCCAGCACCTAAAAGTTTCGCAGCTTCAATATCCATATTTTTCTCCTTTGTTAAGTTGATAGATTAATGCAAATGTATTGCATCGTTTATATATAAACAAGTTAATATTGCAAATACATAAGCTTGTAAAAAAGCAATTACAATTTCTAGCCCAGTAAGCGCGACCAGAAAAGCTAACGGTAGTGCGCCGCCAATTATAAAAGAATTGGCTCCTAAAACAAACACGAAACCACCAATAACTTTTAGAAGCGTGTGTCCTGCCATCATATTCGCAAAAAGTCTTACAGATAAACTGACTGGTCTAGATATATATGAAATTATTTCAATAGGAACAAGTAATAACAACATTGGTTTAGGAACTCCACTCGGAGCAAAAAAACCTAGAAATTTAAATAATCCATGCTTAAAAATTGCAATGAAAGTAGCTACAAGAAATATAAAAAATGCTATTGCAAAGGTAACAATAATATGGCTTGTCCACGTAAAACTTAAAGGCATCATTCCAACTAAGTTACCAATTAAAATGAAAAAAAATAAAGTAAAAATGAACGGTAAGTACCTTAAACCCTCTTTACCAATATTATCTCCAATCATATTACTAATAAATTCGTAACTAAGTTCAACAAGAGCTTGAATTTTGCTAGGAACAATTTTTAGATTCTTTAATCCAAAAAATAATATAGTTAAGATAAAAACTACAGATAGAACCATTGCCAATGATGAATTTGTAAAAGAAATATCAAAATCACCAACGTTTAAGTGGATAAGTTTATTTATTTCAAATTGAGCTAAAGGACTTGCCATTTTATTTTTTTTTCTTTTTTTCTAAATTAATAAATGAACGATACATTTTCACAAAGCCAGCTGCAACACCTAGTAACAAAAAAATTAAAAAAAATATTGGTTTAGTTGAAAATAATTTATCCATTCCAAGACCAATCATAATACCTACAAAAATACTTGCTATAAGATCAATTGATATTTTCAATCCAGGTCCAAGCATACCGGAGGTATGTACATTACTTTTAAATCCAATATTTTTATTTTGTTTAAATTCATTAATCTTTTTTTTTAATTCTTCATTTTTATCTTGCATTTACACAGCAGTTTTGAAGTTATTTGACTCAAAATCAACAGAAACGATGTCTGATATACCCTTTTGTTTCATTGTGACACCATAAATTCTATCAACCATAGCCATAGTTGTTTTGTGGTGTGAAATTATTAAAAATCGTGTATCAGTCTCATTTCGAATAAATTTCATAATTTCACAAAATTTGTCAACATTGGCATCATCTAAAGCAGCATCTACCTCATCAAGGATGCATAGCGGGGAGGGATTAATGAGAAAAATGGAAAATATTAAAGCAATTGCAGTTAGTGTCTTTTCACCACCTGATAGTAAACTGATATTGGTTAATTTTTTCCCGGGAGGTTTCGCAAAAATTTCAAGACCTGTTTGAAGTGGATCTTCAGATTTAATGAGTTCAAGACTCGCCTCACCGCCATTGAATAATTTTTTGAATAGTTTGGTATAGTTTTTATTAACTTGTTCAAAGGCTGAAAAAAGTTTACGTTTTCCCTCATTATTAATTTGTGAAATCGCTAATCTTAATTTTTCTACAGCATCGTATAGGTCGTTCCTTTCCAATTCAATTCTATCGAATTCTTTTTTTGTATCTTGCTCTTCAATATATGCTCTCAAATTTACAGGCCCCATTTGCTCTCTTTGTAAAATGTATTTGTCCAACTGACTTTTTGTGTTATCGATTTGAATTTCTTCTTCATTAATAATATTTAACCTTTCTTTCATCTCTTCTGGTTGGCAGTGAATTTTTTGAAAAATTATTTCTCTTAAGGTATCTTTTTTTTCTTTGAGATGATTTATATTTTCTTCTGATCTAATTGTTCTATCTTTAATTTGCTCTATTTCCGATTCAGTTTTTTTAATTTCTTTATCAAAATGTTCTAATAAATCACTTTGTTGCTCAATTTGTTTATTACCTGCATCTATTTCTAGGTTAAAATTTTTAACTTTATTTTCTAATGATGATAACTTTTCCTCTAATTCCATTGGAAACTCTTGAATTTTTTTTTTTTCATTTTCAATTATTTTTTCTCTTGAATTAAAATTTGAAATTTGAGCTTCGGCTTCATTTTTTCTTTTTTTATTTTTTTTTAAATCCTCATACATGTAATTATACTTTATCTTACTGCTGATTATTTCTTCATTTAATTTAGAAATTTGAAACCTTTTTTTGTTTATCTCATCCTTAATTTCTAGAATTAACTTTTCTGTTAAACTTTTTTCTCCTCTAGGATTTTTTCTGCTATGTTTATCTCTGATCTTCTGATGGTTGTTAATTTTTTGCAGTTCATCATCAATTAAAATAATTTCTTTGTTAATAAATGAAATTTTTTCTGTTAGTTTTTCAAAGTTGCTTTTATTATCAATATTATTTTCATTTATACTTGAAATTTCGTTGGTTATTTTGTTTATTTCGAGATATACCTTTTCTATTTCAGATTTATACTTTAATTCGTCGTTCTTATTTTGTTCACATTTTAACTTTAATTTTTTGATCTCATTTAATCCACCAATTAATTGTTTATCATAAATGTTTGAATCCTTTTTCAGTTTTTCTATTCTTGAACTGTAGTTTATAATTTTATTTCTTTCTTTTTTTTCATCAACATAACCATCCCATCTCCAAATTGTACCATCTGAACTTACAACCATTTGGCCAGTTTTTAATTTTTTTTGTTTTAAATAACCTGATTTGTTGTCATCTACATAGGTAACTTGTGACAAAAAAGGTAAAATTTTTTTTGGAAAATTAACAAATTGGCTCAGAGGATTTTCAGCTGCGTCTAAATTACTGATTTCCACATCTACCCATCTTTTTTTAGATTTAGATAATTCTGCGTCTAATTCGTGTTTTAAAATTGAAAAAACTGCATTTTCATATCCCTTCTTTATTTTCAATAAATTAAAAATTGAATCTTTTGGAATATCATTGTCTTCAATTAATTTATTTAATGTATGAATTTCCGTGGTGATTTCAGTCAACTTTTCCTTGAATTTAATTATTTCCTGATTTTTGGAGTTTAAAGTTTCAGAATTTATCTGATTTTCTTTTGTTATTTTTACGTTATTAGCTTTTAGTAATGATAACTTATTCTCTAAAGCTATTTTTTTGTCTTTAAGTATTTCTATTTTCGCTTCAAATTCCTTAAGACTATTTTCATTAATTTCACGTTGTGCATATTTTTTTTGTCCCAGAAGGTCATTTTTTTTATTTACCAAATACTCTTGAGATTCTTTTAAATTATCTGATTTGAATTCCTCTCCAAGGAGAAGCTGCATTTCATTAACAAAATTTGACTCACTAGCTTTAAGTTTTTCTTGCAAATGAAATTCTTCGGTTTGAGATTCCTTCAAATTTATTTTTAGTTTTTTAATATCCACAAATTTGTCTATATTTTTTGAAATTTCTTTTATATTGCATGTGATTTCCTTAAGTCTATTTTTTTCAAGATTTCTATCCTTTTCTAAATTTTCAAGAAATTGTGTTATTTCTTTCTTTCTTGTATCAAGAAAGTTTTTTTTATTTAAAAGATTATTTTTTTCAGATAAGACTTTTTGTAAATTAGTATTAAAATTGAACACTAGGTCTTTTTGTTCTTCAATAAGCTTTCTCTTTTCTTCTTTAATCACCTGACTTTTATCTAATTCTATTTTTAGTTGATCTAACTTTTTTCTATAATCTGAAAAAAGATTTTTAACTTCATTAAATTTCTTATCTAACTCTTTCCACTCAAGGAATAATATCAAATTTTCATTTTTTTTTATGTTATTTGTTAACTGTTGGTATTGTTCTGCTTGTCTTGATTGTCTTTTTAGTGTTCTCATTTGAAAATCTAAGTTTTTTAAAATATCATCCAATCTTGCAAGATTGATCGCAGTTGCTTCTAGCTTTAGCTCGGACTCACGTCTTCTAGCCTGAAGTCCAGAAATTCCAGCAGCGTCTTCAAGTATAATTTTTCTTTCATTCGGTTTGAAATTTATTATTTGGTCAATATTACCTTGACCAATAATAGAGCTTGACCTTGAACCACTACCTGTATCTGAAAAGAAAACAGATACATCCTTGGCCCTTACCTCTTTATTATTCATTTTATAAAATGAACCAACGCCCCTTTCAATACTTCTAGATACAACCAAGTCGTCGTCTTTAAAAAACTTAATATCATTGTTATTTTTAGATTTTTCTAATTCTAATGAAACTTCGGCATAGTTTTTTGCTGGTAGAGTTTCAGTTCCATTAAATATGATCTCGTCCATTGAGCTTGATCTAAGCGTTTTGGAGGAAAGTTCTCCCATTACCCATCTGATAGACTCAAAAATATTTGATTTTCCACAACCATTTGGTCCCACTATGCCAGTTACACCATCGCTTATTTCAATTTCAGTAGGGTGCGCAAAAGACTTAAAACCGGTAATTTTTAATTTGGTAACCTTAAACAATTTCTTATTTTAACATCGATTTAATTTTAGATTCAAGAGCTTCAATTGTTAAATCTCCATTATATTTTTCACCATTTAAGTATAAAGTTGGTGTAGCTTTTATGTCATATTTTTTTGAAGAATTTAATCTTTGTTTTAATATGCCATCTTCAATAGATTTATTCCCAATACAAACCTTTAGTTCTTCGTCTTTTAATCCACCAAACTTTGCTATCTTTAGTAAAGATTTAAAAGGATCTTTAGTTCTTGTCCAATCCTTTTGCTTTTTATAAAAGACATCCAAGAATTTAAAAAATTTTTCGTTTCCAGCGCATCTTGCTATTATTGAAGCCTTAAGTGCAAATTTATCTAACGGAAAGTCATTATACGTGAAATGAATAAGTCCTTTTTCTATGTATTTTTCCTTTAATACTGGCATTACTTCATTGTGAAACTTTGCACAATGCCCGCATGTTAAAGATGCAAATTCTACAACTTTAACCTTTGCATTTTCATCGCCGAAAGATTTAGATTCTAACGCCTCAATTGTGTCAACAACTCTTGCGTTTATTGAGGTTTCAAAACACGCGAATATTAGAAAAAAAAAGAGATAAAATTTATTAATTTTTAATTTATTCATTTCAAGTATATAGGGGTTTCTTAAATTTTATTCCAGATACTAATTCAAATTTATAATAACTGTTAATTTTATTCATTATTTCATGATTCCTATAACTTATTTCAAATGTGTTATTACCAATAATCAACAGCTCAAGTATATTTTTATCATTTGTCTTGTGCATTTTGATTGGATAAATACTTTTAGAAAGTTTCTTTCCAATTATGTTTTCCCAATTCGATTGAACTTTAAATAAATTACTAGAAAATTTTTTGGTAATTGGTTTTAATACCTTTGGTAATATGGAGGAAATGTATCTTGGATTCTTTAAATTCATTTTAGATTCAATAATAACTTATATGAAATATATCAAATTTAACAATTTTACTAAAGAAAAAAAACTTTGGGTTAACCGAATTATATATTGGTACGATAAAAATAAACGAAATTTAATGTGGCGAAAACCAGAAAATCAAAATTTTTATAGTGTATGGATTAGCGAAATCATGTTGCAACAAACTAATGTTCAAACTGTTGAAAAATATTTCTTAGCTTTTAAAAAAAAATGGCCAACATTTGATTCTTTTCTTAATGCCAACCTAAATGATATATTAAAAATATGGCAGGGACTAGGATATTACCAAAGAGCTAAGAATATCTATAAAACTCTCCAAATTTTAAAAAAAAAAAAAATTAAAGTGACTTATAATGAATTAATTAAACTACCTGGAATAGGTGATTATAGTGCTGCGGCAATTTCAGCAATTCTTGAAGATCAGAATCATGCAGTTGTTGATGGTAACATAAAAAGAATACTCTCTAGAGTATTTAATATTGATAGTCAATCAAAAAAGTTTACGACTCAAGTTTACAAAAAAGCAAAGGAATTAACACCAAATTCAGGGAATGGCGATTATTGTCAGGCACTGATGGATATTGGTGCTACAATTTGTAAGCCTAAACAAGTTAATTGTAATATCTGTCCATTGAAAAAATTTTGTGATTTTTTTATTACAAAAAAAAAAATTTTAAGGAAGAAACTTGTTGCAAAAAAAAAAAAAGTTGGAGTTACTTTTGTTTATGAGTTTGAAAACGAAATATACGTTGAAAAATCTGAAGAAGCTTTTCTACATGGATTAATGAAATTTCAAACTTCAGATTTTCTCGAATATCGATCAAACTATGAATATACAAAAAAGAAAAAACTGTTAGATATGAAAAATAATTTTGTTTCAAAGAATTCAAATTTAGGATTCGTAGAGCATCATTTTACAAATTTTCATCTTGTATTATTTATTAAAAAAATAGAAATTTATAAAAAATTCTATGATCCAAAAGGTTTGTGGATATTTAAAAAAGATTTTTTTAATTACCCATTTTCTAATTTAATGATAAAAGTATTTAAAAAGATTTAAAATTGATTAAAAATTATGGGAATTTTTAAATTTATCTTTTATATTTTTTTTCTCTTAGTCATAAACTTCGGTTTTGAAATTTCTAATGCTCAAATTAATGATCATGAAAAAGCTATCGAAGCAGTAAAAAGTGGTGAAATTCTTCCCTTAGATCAAATTCTCCTAAACATTAGAAATCAATTTGATGGAAGGGTCCTTGCTATAAACTTAAAAGATAATGAACAAGGTCTTTTTGGTTGGGTTTATGATATAAGAATGATAAATTCTTACAACGAAGTTATAAATCTAAGAGTTGATGCTGGAACATCAACAGTATTAATGGTTGAAGGAGCTGACTAAAAGTCATGAGAATATTAGTTGTTGAAGATGACCCTAATCTAAATAAACAAGTAAAAAATGCTTTGGAAGATAACGGATATTCTGTTGATATAGCTTTAGATGGTGAGGAAGGACATTTTTTAGGTGATACTGAACCCTATGATGCTGTTGTTCTTGACTTGGGATTACCAAAAATAGATGGTTTGACAGTTTTAGAAAATTGGAGGAAAGAAAATAAAAAATTTCCTGTTTTAATCCTGACTGCGAGAGATAGATGGAGTGAAAAAGTAAATGGATTTGATGCCGGGGCTGATGATTATGTAACGAAACCATTTCAAATGGAAGAGTTGTTAGCAAGGTTAAGAGCCTTAATTAGGAGATCTGCTGGCCATGCTACCTCTGACATAGAATGTGGTCCACTTAAGATTGATACAAAATTAAACAAGGTATTTATAAATGGTACTAAGCTAAAATTAACATCACATGAGTATAAAATTATTGAATATTTTTTGCATCATCAAGACAAAGTAATATCACGAACTGAGCTGACTGAGCATATATATGATCAAGACTTTGATAGGGACTCAAATACTATAGAAGTTTTTATAGGGCGACTTAGAAAAAAGATAGGAAATAATATGATAAAAACCGAAAGAGGTTATGGCTATAGACTGTCACTCGATGAGTAAAGATTTTGAACTACATTAATTCTTTAGCATTAAGACTTTTTCTAAGTGCATTTGTTTGGATACTATTAACTTTAATGGGAGGTGGGTTATTATTATCGGATCTGTTTAGAGAGACAGCGGAAAAGTCATTTGAAGATAAACTAAATCTTTTTATGGAAACATTGATTGGATCCAGTAAAATAGATTCAAGTGAGAGTATTACTGTAGTTAACCCCATTGGTGATCCAAGATTTTTTCAACCGTATTCCGGCTGGTATTGGCAAATTAACGAAGGTTCACAAACTTTAGTTAGATCACGATCTATGTGGGATCAAGTATTGACTTTAGATAAAAGATTAATTGGTGGTAGAGCACAATTTTTAGATCCAAACTTACAAAATAAAAAAAACAAAAAAGTTATTTCATCCCAAAAACTTAAAATCTTACAAAGAGAGATTTCATTTCCTGGGTTTGATAACCCTCTAACTTTTATGGTGAGTGGTGATACTGATGAGTTTGAAAAAAATATTTTAGCTTTCAATAATATTCTAATAATTTCACTTGTTATATTAGGCATGGGTTTATTGATCTCAGTTTATCTACAGGTAAAATATGGTCTTTTGCCTTTGCAAAAAATTAAAAATTCACTTTTTAAAATTCGAAATGGTGATGCAATAAAATTAGAAGACAATTATCCTACGGAGGTTTCACCACTGGCAAAGGAAATAAATATTTTACTCGAGCATAATGAAAAGATTGTTGAGAGAGCAAAAACTCATGTAGGTAATTTAGCTCATGCACTGAAAACTCCACTCACTATCATTAGTAACCATGTCGATGAAAAAAAAGATAAGGATATTAAACCGCAAATTGACTTGATAAATAAAAATATTGATAGATATTTAAATAAAGCTAGATCTTCAACTAAAGTAAAAATTATTAAGAGTAAGGTTAAAATAGATAATCATGTTGAGAAGATAGCTAGTATATTTCAAAAGATTCATCCAAATAAAAATATAAAAGTCATAGTTAAAGATAAAAATCTGTTGATTCCAGGAAGTTCAGATGATTTAGACGAAATTCTAGGAAATTTGTTAGAAAATGCCTGTAAATGGACAAAAAAACTTGTTGAGATAAAAGTTCAAAGATTTTCCAAGAATTTAGTGAAATTTACTATTTCAGACGACGGACCTGGTCTCCCCGAGCACAAGCGGGCAGAGGTCTTTGCTCGTGGGTTTAGACTTGATGAACAAACACCTGGAACAGGTTTAGGTCTAAATATTGTAAAAGATACAGTTGAACAGTATTCAGGAAAAGTTTGGCTAACAAAATCAAATTTTGGAGGACTAACAGTGAATTTATTAATGCCTTTGTCTGTTTGATTTTATAAAAATCTAGTAATTGGTTTAAAACTCTTTCTATGAAACTTTGTAATACCAAAGCTTCTAATTGCACTTAAATGTTTTTTTGTACCATAACCCATATTTGATTTCCAACCATATTCTGGATAAAAACAGTCCAAATAATTCATTATTTTATCCCTGAATACTTTTGCTAGAATTGAGGCAGATGCTATTGCAATTGATTTCTGATCGCCTTTAATTAAAAAATGAGTGTTTTTTTTAAATTCAAACATTTTTCTCCCATCAATTTTTATGATTGTATCTAAATTATTGAACTTCTCATAAGCTCTTTCCATAGCCAATTTTGTTGCAATGTTGATATTTTGATTGTCGATTTCTTCAACATAGGCAATTCCAAAGTTAAAATATGAGTGATTTTTTAGAAAATTTGATAATTCAACTCTTTTATCTTTTTTAATTTTTTTAGAATCATCAATCAAAGCTAAATTTGAGCACTTTAAGATTGTAGATTTAAGTAATACTGCGCATGCTACTAGTGGACCAGACCATGACCCTCTCCCAACTTCGTCAATACCAATTGTTCTTTGTTCTATATCAGTGGTATAATCAATCATATTATTTTTCTAATAAACGTGGAATTAATTCAATTAAGTTGCAAGGTTTATGATTGATATTAAGCTGAAATTTTAAAATATTATCCCAAGCGTCTATACATGCTGATGGCGAACCAGGTAGAGAGAAAAAAAATTTACCTTTAGAAATTCCCGCCATTGCTCTTGATTGAAGAGCTGATGTACCAATTTTGTTGAAACTAATTTGTCTGAACATTTCACCAAAGCCGGGAATATCTTTTTCGATTATTTTATTTAGCACTTCAGGAGTTGAATCTCTCCCAGTTAAACCTGTACCACCTGTTGTTATAATTATATCAATTAAATTATTTTCAAGGCATGCCTTGAAGAAGTTTTCAATTTTTTTCATATCATCCTTGATTATACTTCTGGAAAAACAATTATGATTATCTTCTTTAATTCTATTTTCTAAAATATCTCCTGATCTGTCATTTGCGCGTGTTCTGGAATCAGAAATGGTTGCAATAGCAATGTTAAGATTTTTTTTTTGCATCATTTATTAACTCTCTTTTATAATTTCATCAAGCTTGCATAGGTCTAACCAAGCATTTTTTTTTTCTGAGGGATTTTTTGTTAAAAATGAGAGGTTATGCATTATAAAGCTTTTTATCTTCAAATTTCCTACTTCATAAGTAAAGACTTTCCCCCTTAATTTTGCTATGGGGTCATTTTTTTTTAGTAAATATCTAGCAGTAAATCCCCCAAAAATTATCAATAATTTAGGATTAATAATTTTTATAAGTTCTTGAATTTTCGTAAGACATACTCCTATCTCTTCAATATTTGGTTCCCTATCTCCCGGAGGTCTCCAAAAAATTAAATTTGAAATATAAAAATTTTCTTTAGATTGACCGATATATGAGAAAATTTTATTAAAAAATTCACCCTTTTGCCCTGAAAATGGTACTCCGCTTTTGTCTTCTTCTTTATTTGGAGTACCGCTAATAATCATAAGTTTTGAGTTTATATTCTTATCTGAGAAAACGCAATTAGTTGCTGTCTCTCTGAGATTAAAATCTAAAGAAACCATCTGTTTTCTAAAATTACTAATACTTTCTCTTTTACTTTGAAAACTTAGCTTTTTTTCAGTATCAAAACTCTGCATTTCCAAAGAATTCTTAATAAATTTACTTGAGGTTTTTTTTCCTATGTTATCTTTAATTCCAATTTCATTACAAAATTCAATAAAAGACTTTGTGTTTTCAATAACCATTTCATATATAATAACTGTATTAGAAAAAAATTAAATTTATTTTGTATATTATAAAGGTAATTGTTATGAGCAGGGAAAGTATGGAATATGATGTCGTTGTAGTTGGTGGAGGTCCATCAGGTCTTGCAGCAGCAATAAAGTTTAAACAGCTTTGTATAAAAAATAATAAAGATTTTAGTATATGCGTTGTGGAAAAAGGTTCACAAATTGGCGCTCATACCCTTTCCGGGGCAGTTCTTGAAACAAGAGCTTTAGATGAACTAATACCAGATTGGAAATTGAAGGATTCACCAATCAAAACAAAAGTAACAAATGAAAAATTCATGTACTTGACCGAAACTGGTGCTATTAAAATTCCCACGATATTTTTACCCAAAGTTATGCATAATAAGAATAATTACATAATCTCATTAGGCAATTTGAATATTTGGTTAGCAAAACAAGCAGAGGAACTGGGAGTTGAAATTTATCCTGGTTTTGCAGCTTCAGAACTAATCATTGAGAACGAAAAACTTCTTGGAATAACAACAGGTGACCATGGTATTTTAAAGAACGGTGAAAAAGGCCCCAATTACCAGCAAGGAATAGATATTTTTTCAAAATATGTTCATTTCGCAGAGGGGTGTAGAGGACATTTAGGAAAGGAAATAATAAAAAATTTTGCTCTAGATATCAATTCCCAGCCCCAAACTTATGGAATTGGTTTAAAGGAGCTTTGGGAAATAAATAATGAAAAATCAAATCCTGGTGAGGTTGTTCATTCCGTAGGGTGGCCATTAGATCAAGAAACATACGGAGGTTCTTTTCTTTATCATTTAGACAAAAATCTTGTTTCTGTTGGGTTTGTAATTGGACTTGATTATAAAAATCCATATCTTTCACCATATGATGAATTTCAAAAGTTTAAAACTCATTCAAAGATCAAGGATATATTTAAAGGTGGTAAGAGAATATCCTATGGTGCAAGAGCATTAAATGAAGGTGGATGGCAGTCGCTTCCAGATCTAGTTTTTGATGGAGGGTGCTTAATTGGTTGTGAAGCTGGGACTTTAAACACCCCTAAGATCAAAGGAACCCACACAGCCATGAAATCCGGCATGATTGCCGCTGAAGAAACATTTAAAGCTTTACTAGTTGGAAGAAGGAATGACAAGCTAGACACTTATCAAAAAATATTTAAATCATCATGGGCTGGCAAAGAACTATATAATGCTAGAAATGTGAGACCTGCATTTAAATGGGGATTAAAAATAGGTATGTTGCTGTCAGGCATTGATCAAAATATTTTTCGTGGTAAAGCTCCTTGGACACTATCTCATCACGTTGAAGACCATAAATCTTTACTTGATATTTCAAAAGTAGAAAAAATTAATTATCCAAAACCAGATGGCATATTAACTTTCGACAAATTGACCAATGTATCTTTTACTTCAACTTACCATGAAGAAAACCAGCCTGGACATCTTAAAATTATTAACGAAGAAATCCCTATAAGTTATAATAATAGACATTTTGACTCACCAGAACAAAGGTATTGTCCCGCTGGTGTTTATGAAATAGTAAAAGATTCTGAAAAATTAAAACTTCAAATAAACGCACAAAATTGTATTCATTGCAAAACATGTGATATTAAAGATCCAAGCCAAAATATTAGATGGGTGGTTCCAGAAGGAGGTGGAGGTCCAAATTATACAAATATGTAAGATTTATTGTGTATTTATTATTATTTGCTTAATATCTAGTTCTTTACCATCAAAAGAAAGTAAATATATAAAAAATAAAGTTTCTGAATCTTTACCTACAGAATCTGGAACTTATCTATCTTGGATTATAGCAGAAAAAAACGGTAATTTTAAGAAAGCATTCGATTTAGTATCAAAAACCAAGTCGTCTTTAACTGAAATTGATATCTTAAAGAAGGCATTTTTTTTGTCATTAAATCATGGAGATTGGGAAACCACCATATTTTTTGCCAAAAGAATTGATAATTTAGATTCTAATTTTTTTTTTTCTAAATTAGTTTTAGCTACTCATGAGTTTATTACGGGTGATCCAAAAAAATCTGAACAGCTATTTAAAAAAATAGATTTTTCAATAACAAACAAAAAGTTTATTAATATAATTTTAGCATGGATAAATTTTTCATTTAATAATAATCCCCAAATTTTAAATGCAATTAATGGGAAAGAAATAAGACCTGAAAATTGCTCACCCCTTGAATGCTTACATTCCGCACTTCTAAACGAAATCTCAGGAAAAACTGAAAAGTCCAACAAATTTTTTGAAAAGCTTAAAATAAACAATCAATCTTATAGAATTTTGGAAATTCTTTTAGTTAACTATCTTGAGAAAAAAGAAATTGATTCTTACAAAGAAATTCTTGAAAAATTAAAAAATGAAAATCTTTCTGTTTCTAACTTTAATAACTTAACTAATACAAAAAAACAATTTAGCTCGATAGAAAATCCAAATGATGGTTTGGCAGAGGTTTTTCTAAATATTGCAGGTTGGTTTTATGAAAATAAAATTTACGATATTTCAAGTTACTTTTGTAATATTGGATTGAAAATAAGACCTGACTTTTATTCTTTAAAATTTTTATTAGCAAATGTTTATGAAAAACTTGGATACAAAGAGGCTTTGTTAGATTTTTTAAATGATTCATCTCAACCAAATATTTATGATCTTCATTTGTCAAAAATTAAGTTACGTGCTCTAAATAGTTTAGAGAAAAAAGATAAATCGATTCAAATCTTAAAAAAACTCTTGAAAAGAAACCCTCATAATAATGAAGTAATTTTAATATTAGCTGATTCTCTCAGAAGCATAGGCAAGTTCAAAGAATCAATTGCTTACTATGATAATGTCATAGAAAAAATTGATCAAGAAGATCCTCGATATTGGAATATATTTTATTCTAGAGGAATTTCATATGAACGCTTAAAAAAATGGAAGTTAGCAGAGCGTGATTTCCTATTGTCATTAAAATTAAACCCTGAAGCACCTTATGTTCTTAATTATCTTGGGTACAGCTGGTTAGAACGAAAAAAAAATCTAAAAAAAGCATTAGGTCTAATTAAAACAGCTTCTGAGATTCAACCAAATGATGCATATATAACTGATTCACTTGGATGGGCATACTTTTTGTTAGGAGAATATGAAATGTCTATTAAAATTTTGGAGCATGCAATTAGAATGTTACCATCTGATCCAACTCTCAATGATCATCTTGGAGATGCTTATTGGAAGGTAGGCAGAAAATCTGAGGCAATTTCTCAGTGGAAAAAAGTTCTTGTTTTTAAACCAAGTAAAGAGTTAAAAAGAAAAGTTGAACAAAAAATCTTTAAACTGCGATGATTAGTAACTCTATAAAAATCTTTGATACATTTGCTGAAGCATTCCCTATGAAATGTTCACGTCTTATTGTCACGGCTGAAACAGAAAAGTGGGCAAGAATTGCCGCCAATTCATTTACCGGATTTGCTACTTCGGTAATAGCTTGCGGTTGTGAATCAGCAATTGAAAAAACATTAAGTAAAAACGAAACTCCTGACCAAAGACCAGGCATATCAATATTAATTTTTTCAATGTCCTCTAAGGAATTGTCAAAACAGATATTGAATAGAGCAGGTCAATGTATTATGACGTCTCCAACCTCAGCACTATTTTCAGGAAATGATGGTGATATAAAGATAAAACTTGGCAATTCTTTGAGATACTTTGGTGATGGTTTTCAAATATCTAAGAAAGTAGACAAAAAGAGATTTTGGAGAATCCCAGTTATGGATGGTGAATTTATTTGCGAGGACTACGCTTATCAAGTTGATGGTGTTGGTGGTGGAAATTTTTTAATTCTTGCTGACACCAAGCTGAACGCTTTAAAAGCCTCAGAAGTTGCAGTACGTGAAATGCAGAAAATACCTAATACAATTTTGCCTTTTCCAGGTGGGGTCGTTCGGTCAGGATCAAAAGTAGGATCTAAATATAAGTCATTATTAGCATCAACTAATTTTGAGTACTGCCCAACAATTAAAGGTGTTGTAAAAACAGCATTATCAAAAGCAGAAAATTCTGTATTGGAAATTGTTGTTGATGGGCTAACAAAATACGATGTATCTTTATCTCTTAAAGCAGGCATAAAAGCAATTATAAAACTTGGTAAAAAAAGTGGAGTTAAATCAATTTCAGCAGGAAATTATGGAGGTAAACTTGGACCATTTCATTTTCACCTTCGTAATATATTAAAATGAATAAAATACAACTGACGCCTAGAATAGTTATAGACTCTGACTTAAATTTGGAAGAATTATCTAATATTGATATTTCAAAATTTAATAAAAGCAAACTTGAGACTTTCAGAATTAAATTCAGAAATAAAACCTGCTTTTTAGGAAATATTTTTAAAATTAATATAGAAAAAGATTGTGTCAATAAAATAATAATTAAAAAATCAAACCACTTTTTTCAAAATCTTGGTTTTAAATGGGGGAGTGATTTATTGGAGGTTTTTGGAAATGTTGGTTCTTTTTTTGGAGCAAACATGACTGGTGGCAAAGTTGTTCTTCATGGCTCTTGTAATAACTTTTTAGGGTCGAATATGGAAGGTGGAGAAATTATTGTTAAAAAAAATGCTGGAAATTTTGTTGGTTCTTCCTCTTTTGGAAATTTAGTTGGAATGACCAATGGTAAAATTAGTATACACGGAAATGTGGGGAATTTTTTGGCATACAAAATGAGAAGAGGTTTGATAATGATTAAAGGAAATGTTGGGGATAATTGCGCAAACTTTTTGATCGCAGGAACAATTATCATTAGTGGTAATATTGGAAATGATTTTTGCTTAGGTATGAAAAGAGGAAGTTTAGTATTAAATAAAAAACCAAAAATTATATTGATTAGATTTAAGGATTGTGGAATACATGAACTAAATTATTATAAAATATTTAGCCCATTATTGAAAAATCTTGGCTTCAAAAAGGCTTTGGTTTTTAAAAAGTTCATTGGTGATAGAACAAATTCAGGCCTTGGAGAGATCCTTATATCTGAGAATTAATGATTAATTTTCTCTTTAATTTTATTTATCAAACCTTCAGCTCCTACATTTTTAATAATTGAAAAAAATTCAGATTTTTTTGTAGCTATTTCACTTATTGATCCAGTTAGCAAAACATCGAAAACTTTCCAATTTTTTCCATTATACAAAAACAAGTAATCAATTTTAATAGGTTTGTCATTATTAATTTTTAATAGGGTTTTAACAATTTTTTTATTATTACTAATTTCTTCAAAACTTACATATTCGAAATTTAAGGATTCAATGTCCTTAAATCTATTAGCATAGTTAAAAGAAATATAGTCTAGAAAGACTAAGCTTAATTCACTTTGCAATTCTTTATTTAAATCTTTCCAAGATCTCCCATAAATAAATCTTATCATTTTTTCATAATCAAAGGTTCTTGATATGATATTTTTTAAAAACTCCTTTTTTTCATTTATCGTTTTAATATTATAATTAGAATTTTTCAATGAATTGTGAAACTCCTCTATATTAGCAATTGCTTTTTCCGAACAATTAATATTAGTTGAAAACAAAAGCAATAAAGAAAATATTATAGAATAAATATTTTTATTTTTCATTGATTCTAAAATCATATACGTTAACTATTTAATATTTAATAAATTATGTCAAAAAAAATTTTTATCACAGGGGCTAATGGATTTTTAGGAACTGCAATCACAAAGTTGGCTTTGAAAAAAAAATTTAAAGTAAGGGCTTTAGTTAGAAAAAATTCTGATATTTCAAATTTAAAAAAACTTAACGTAGAAATTGTTTATGGTGATCTTCGAGATTATAAATCATTAGAATCAGCAATTGGTGATTGTAGGGTCTTCTTTCATGTGGCAGCAGATTACAGATTATGGGTTAGAAAAAAATTTGAAATTTATGAATCAAATTTACAAGGTACGCAAAATTTAATTGATATTATTAAAAAAATTAAAAATCATAGGATTGTATTCACATCGAGCGTAGCAACAATTGGGATTGGAGATTGTGTATCTAATGAAGACACATTTGTAGATTTTTCACAAATGATCGGTGATTATAAAAAATCTAAATACCTGTCAGAAAAAATAGTAAAACAAAACATTAACTCCGGTTCTATTAACTGTATTATAGTTAACCCCTCTACGCCGATAGGCCCTGGAGATCTCAAGCCAACTCCAACTGGCAATGTTATTCTTCAGGTTTTATTAAAAAAAATGCCTGCATACGTCGAAACAGGTTTGAATATAGTGCATGTTGATGATGTGGCTCGAGGACACTTTCAAGCATTAGAAAAGGGAAAAATTGGTGAAAGGTATATCCTTGGAGGTGAAAATTTAGAATTTAAGAAGTTTTTAGATTTGATTTGTACATATGCCAATTTACGAAAGATTAATTTTAGAATGCCAAAAAAACCTCTTTATCCATTTGCTTATCTCAATGAATCATTCGCAATGATTGATAAAAGTTACACACCAATGCTTACTGTTAATGGTTTAAAGATGTCAGAACATAAAATGTTTTTTTCATCTGAAAAAGCAAAAAAATATCTAGGATATAGACCTAGGAATATAAATAATGCTATAAAAGATTCAGTGGACTGGTTTAAGAAGTATTTTATAAAATGAATATTGATAGGAGAAATATCATTTGAAACCTTTAAAAGTTTATTTGGCTCAACCTAGAGGATTTTGCGCAGGAGTTGAAAGAGCAATAACGATAGTAGAAAGAGCAATAGAAATTTATGGTCCTCCCGTTTATGTAAGGCACGAAATTGTTCATAATAAAAGAGTTGTAAATAATTTAATCTCCAAAGGTGCTATATTTGTTCAAGAACTTGATCAAATTCCTGCAGGTGCAGTCACAGTATTCAGTGCACACGGCGTTGCTCAAAAAGTAGAAGATACAGCTCATTTGAGAAAACTTCCAGTTTTAGATGCTACTTGCCCATTGGTTGCAAAAGTTCATAAAGAAGGCCAAAGGTATTCTGCAAATGGATATGAGGTTGTATTAATCGGGCATGAAGGTCATCCAGAGGTTGTGGGTACAATGGGGAGAATAACAGGTGACGTTTATTTAGTTTCCAATACTGAGGATGTAAAAAAACTTAAAGTAAAAAATCCCTCTAGGTTATCATACATTAGTCAGACAACTTTATCTGTTGATGATACGAAAGTTGTTATTGAAGCTTTGAAACAAAGATTTCCAGAAATTGAAGGACCTGATGTCAAAGATATTTGTTATGCCACTCAAAACAGACAGTCGGCCGTGAAAGATCTAGTTGACCATGTTGATTTGATGTTGGTAGTAGGTGCTAAAAATAGTTCAAATTCAAACAGACTGAGAGATTTAGGAGAGGAATACGGAGTTAGTACTTATTTAATTGAATCTTGTCAAGATCTTGATAGTAGTTGGTTTAACAACGTAAACTCTGTTGGAATTTCATCTGGGGCATCCACCCCAGATGAGTTAGTAAACGAGGTAATTGATAGAATATCAACTTTCAGAAAAATAAAAATAGAAAAAAGACCAGGAATCGAAGAAAACGTTGTGTTTAAATTACCAAAAGAACTTGTAAACCACGAGGTTGCAAATTAATATACAATAGAAAACTAGTATAATACAATGTCAATACCGATAATTCAGCAAATACGCGTAGGTTCATATATTTTAAAGCAGAAGATTTTAAAAAAAGAGAAATATCCTCTTGTTTTAATGTTAGAGCCCTTATTTAGATGTAATTTAGCCTGTGCTGGTTGTGGAAAGATAGACTATCCGAAAGAAATTTTAGATCAAAGATTATCAGTCAAAGAATGCATAGATTCAGTCGAGGAATGTGGAGCTCCGATTATTTCCATTCCAGGTGGTGAACCATTGATACACAAAGAAATGCCAATTATAGTAAGTGAGTTGGTAAAAAGAAAGAAATTTGTATATCTTTGTACAAATGCCTTACTAATGGAAAAAAAACTTGAGCAGTATAAACCTAGCCCTTATTTTACTTGGTCGGTGCATCTTGATGGTCTTAAAGAAGATCACGATAAAGCTGTTTGTCAAGAGGGAGTATTTGACAGATGCGTATCAGCTATACAAAAAGCTAAATCAAAAGGTTTTAGATGTAATGTCAATTGCACTGTCTTTGATAACGTAAATGAATCTTCATTAATTAAATTTTTAGACTACGTAACAGATGTCTTAAAGGTTGATGGAATTACCATCTCACCAGGTTTCGCTTACGAAAGAGCACCTGATCAAAAACATTTTATCAAAAGATCGAATACAAAGAATTTTTTTAGAAAGATTTTTAAATCTAAAAATTTTAAAAAATGGGATTTTAGTCATTCAGGATTGTACTTAGACTTTTTAGCTGGAAACCAAAATTACAAGTGTACTCCTTGGGGAAACCCAACTAGGAATATTTTTGGGTGGCAAAAACCATGTTACTTGCTTGGAGAAGGTTACGTAAAAACATTTAAAGAACTAATGGAATCAACAGAGTGGGACAAGTATGGAACAGGTAATTATGACAAATGTTCCGATTGTATGGCTCACTGCGGTTACGAAGCATCGGCAGTTACCGATGTTTTTGAGAGTCCCTTAAAAGCTATAAACGTAGCTATGAATGGGCCAAAAACTGATGGTGCTATGGCGCAAGAAATTGATTTAAGTAAGTCTAGAGATCCAGATTTTGTATTTGATACCCATGTTAGTGAAATGATGAAGAGAATTCACGCACAAAAAGAATCCGCTTAAATATATATTCCCTGCAAACAATACTGATTTGTTTATGAGCTTTCTCTTTTCCAGCACATGTATAATAAAATCGTTAATATTAGAAAATATAATACAGGATTTAATACTTGTTTATTTTCAAAACCTTCAATTGTGAAATTATTATTACGAAGAAAAAAAAAGACATTTTTATCTTTATTTATTTTATCTAAAACTCTTACTTCTTTAAATTTTGGAACTGAATTGTCATTAATCCATAGTGATTTTGAAAAAATATTTGAAAATTCTATATTTTGTAAATACTCGTCGGTCAAGTGTATTTCATTTAATTCTAAATTATTTTCACTAGAAGTGTCAACAATAACTTGATTATTTAAATCGCTTATTACGTATAACCCTTCTTTTTGATATTCGAAAATCTCAGAGTAATAATTATTTTTAATTTTTTTTAATATTTTTTCTATTACTTTTCCTTCCGGCGTTGTGATTATTATTTTAATCTCCATAAGCTTTGGTTCCTTAAGAAAATTTTTCGTTATTAATAATTTTTTCTCAATCTGAGATTCGACTTTAAGTTTACTATCTTCTAAACTTGGCTCTTTCATGAGCCAGTGAGCTAGATTTTTAATTAATTTGTTATAAGGCCCACCATCATCATTTCCTGTTTTTGTCCATAGCCAAATATTTTTACTGTATATCTGAGCAATTCTTCCCTTATTTACTTTCTTGATAACTAATAAAGGCTTATTATTAAGTCCAGATAATAGAGTAATAGATTCATCATCTATTTCATCAATTCTATTCATCTGATACCATGAACCATAATTTTTTGTCTTAGAAAAAAGGTTTTTTGTTACCGGATGAACCTTTCCTATTTCAGTTAATTGTGGTTTATATTTTCCGACAAGAACCTTTCCAGATGGAATCCCTGGAAGTATTTTTCCTATTTCAGTTCTAAATAAACTAGATTTCGAATTATAAGATGGACCAGTAATTTCCAAAATAGCTCCTCCTTCATCAACAAACTTTAAAATATTTTGAAAATAGATTGGATTTAAGACATTTTTACCCATAAAATTATCAAAAATTACCAGTTGAAATTTATTCAGTTTTTTTTCAAAGAGTTCTTTTGTAGGAAAAGGGATTAGTGAGAGTTCATTTACTGGAGTATTATCATTTTTTGTTGGTGGCCTTAAAACTGTCATATGGACTAATTCAACTGAAGGATCAGATTTTAGAAAATTTCTCCATACCCTTGTACCGTTATATGGTGCACCCGATATAAGAAGAACTCTTAATTGTTTTCTTATGCCAGTAATTTTGACAATTTTTGAGTTATTTATGGTTGATAGTTCATTAGGCCTTATCTTTGACGATATTTTTATAATATTTTCGCCTGGTTCTAGTGCATTAATTTTTATACTTGTGTTAGCACCGTTTACTACCTGAATTTCTCTCTTACTATTTTTTTGTTCAATTAATAATTTAGACTTCATCTCATTAGACTCTAAGAAATCTTTAAGATTAACTATTATTTCTGATTCTTCATCTAAATAACCAAATTCAGGTTTAGAAATAATTGATAATTTTTTATCATTAATTTTTTTTTCCCCAACTAACAAGAAATAAACAGGAACGTCATATTTATCAAAAAAATTATTTTTATTAATATCATGGATTTGGCCATCAGTTAAAATAAGAATTGCAGATAATCGTTTAGAGGGAATTGTATTTATATTATTTTCTAGAATCGATAAAATATTAGATTTATTAGGTTCTTTGTTTTCTAATTTTTTACTTGGCAGTTTATTATTTTTGATATTTTGCACACTACCAAATTGGATTGTTGTTTCTTCTTTTTTAATTCGAACCTCAAGGATGTCTAGTGATTGAAATCGTCCTATTTCATTTAAGATAGTTGCATATACTTCCTCTACTTTTTTATCTCTCTCTGCTATTTTCTGACTATCTGTTTTATCAATAACAAAGGTAATTATATCTTTTTCAATTTTTCTTTTTTCGATTTTTAAGCTTGGTTGAGAAATCATAATTACCAGAGTTACAAAAATTAAAACTCGATAAAGTATTCCAGATGCAGAATTTATAATTGAATACAAAGTAAAAACAAAAAAAAGAATTATAAAAGAAAAGATGTACCAATATGAAATTATTGGAGAAAAAGTAAGATTTGAAAAAAAACTTTCAGTCATTACTTATCCATTCTTTTAAGAATTTCAGGTATATGGACTTGATCTGTTTTATAATTACCTGTTAAGGAATAAATGAGTAAATTAAGTCCAAATCTAAATGACATATTTCTTTGATTAGGATTATTCTCTAATATTGGAAATAAAAAATCATCTTCACTATTTTTAGCCCAAGCTCCTGTCCAATCATTATTTCCAAAAACTACAGATGAAGCATTGTCAAATTTTAATGAATTAGATTTAAAGAAAAAAACTGGTTCATTCCTCCTTCCAGGAAAATTTTTTAATAAGTAGAAACTTTTAGCTATCGCATGAGATTTATTTAGAATCTCAAGATTTCCTGGAAAATTTGATTCCAATAAAGTTTCAAACTTCCTTAGACATTTGTCAATAATTATTTCATCTTGATTTAACTTACAATCTATCAATAATAATCCACCATCATTAATGTATTGTTTAATCTTTTTTGGCAAGCTTTTCACTTCTGTATTTGTTGCCCAATAAATTAGAGGAAAAGAAAAAAGCTTATCTTTTTTTAAATCGATGGATTTTGGATCTGTAAAAATAGCAGAAGTTTTCTGAGTTATGACATCTGATAGATTTTTTAGTCCATTGTAAGAAACTTCATCGATTTTCGGATTTCCATTTAATATATAACCAATCTTATTTTCACTTATTTCACTAATTTCTATTTTTTCTGCTTTTAGTTCAAGTGAAATTGATAAGAATAAAAAGAAGATTGAAAATATTAATTTTTTAAAATTAAGTAATTGTCTTGAAAAAAGTGTTACTATTGTATCTGTAATAAAAAGAAAGATTGCTAAAACAAATAATGAATTTCTTAAGTTTATATTTTTTTCATTATATTTTTTGTCGAACGAGATTTTGTTATTAAAGCGTGAAAGTTTAAATTTTAATTGATTACTTCTTCCAGAATTTAAAGCATAAATTCCATAAACATCTTTATAAAGACCAGGCGGATGGTTAAAATTTATTTTTAGGGTTTTAAGCATATTTATATTAGTTATATTTAAACTTTGAGGTGAGGGATCAACAAGTTCTCCAAATGCATCTAGATTTTTAAAAGGCTTTAATGTTCTATTTTCTCTTAATTTAACTCCTTTACTCTGATCCACAATTTTTTGAAGTATATCAACGAAAAAGTATGATAGTGTAAGGTTAGACCAGGTAGTATTGCATGGAATATGAAATAATATTATCTGACCTTTAGATTGTGAAATACTTGATATCAGTGGTGTTCCATTTTCTAGTCGAAGCCATACATTTATGTTTCTGTAAGAACTTGACGGACTAGACTCAATATATTTCGTAATTTCAATCTCATTAGGGATTTCTAATCCATGTAAAGGACTTTCGTCGGAAACCTCAAGCAAATTTAGTGATTGCTTTAAACTAAGTTTTCCCCCAATTGAAATTTTCTTTCCAGTAAGTGAAAAAGCACTTCTTAATTTTTTATGAGATAGACTCTCAATATCTTTTATGAAATTTTCTCCTGCAAACTTAACTAGTGTTCCACCATCGTTAATCCACTTTTCTAATTCTTCAATTGATTCATCATAATTTATGAATTGATCATCAATAAACAGAAGTTTTATTTCCTTATCCAAAATCTTATCAAAACTATTTTTTTTTATTTCAAAATTTGTCTTAAGAGCTTTTTCAACGAAGTAATTCCCACTATCGAAATTTAAAGTCTGATTATTTTGATTAGTTTCAATAATTCCAACAGTTTTTTTTTTTTGAGTTTCGCTTAAAAAAACCTTGGTTGACGATGAATTGATATTATTAAATCTAAAATAATCAATTTTATTTTTTAAACTTGGTGGTACTGCTAATTGTACTTCTGACACGTAAAAATTTTGTTTTTGTATTAAATTTGTATTAAACGATGTTTTAAATAACAGTCTGTTATCAAAGCTGTAACAATCAATGGTACCTTCATTAAAAATTTTAAGAGGATGAAAAATCTCGAAATTAAAATTATCATTTTTTTGGGATTTAAACTTTATTATTGGAGGTATTTTTTCCTCATTAATGTTGAAGATTTTTATATTATTTTTGCTTAGTTCATCAAATAAATCAGTTTTATCTTTTACATCTATTGGTTCAGTAAACCAATAGATATTATCAAATTTTTTTCCAAAATTATTTATTTTTTTTTTTAATAAAGAGTAATTAGGATCCCAAGGGAAGGGTTTAAGGCTTGAAAGTGATTCAAGAATTTCGCTAGAATTTTTTCCATACAAATAAAATAAATTATTTTTTGTTGATTCAGTTGTTGTGATTATTGAAAAATTATTTTGGTCATTATTATTTTCTAAAATTAATTGTGTGATCTTATTAATTGTTGATTTCCATGCAAGACTTGAAAATCTACTATTATCAATAATTATGAGATTCGAAACAATATCATTATTGGATCTATTAATTTGTGGTTGACTAAATCCTAATATAATGGATGTTATTAACAATAATCGCAAAAATACAATTAAATTTGAATTTTTTTCAGGTTTGTTATCCATTGATTTATTTTTTGCCAAAAAAACTATTGCTGGAAATTTTTTCAGCTTTGGAGAAGGTGGCACAGTCTTTAAAAACCTCCAAATAAAAGGAAATAAAAAAAAAGCTAACAAAAAAAAGGGATATGTAAAAAAAATTTTAGAGAAGAAAATCATAAATTTTTAATTTTTAAAATATTCTGTACAATTTTGCTATTATGGATTCATAACTTTCATTAGTCCTGTTGGAAACAAATTTCCAACCAAATTTAGAGCATAGAACTTTTAATTTTTCTTGATGTTCTTTAAACTTTTTTTTATAAATAATTTTCATATTTTCTGATTTATTAAAAAGTTTATGTAAACCAGAAATAGGATCAAAAAATCTATTTCTTCCTTCAAATGGGAAATTTATTTCTGATGAGTCTAAAATCTGAACTAAAAATCCGTTAAACTTCGTTTGTGACAAATTAAAAAGCTTTGTCTTTATCTTTTCTGTATTTTCTAAAAAGTCTGAAATAAAAAAAACTATATCATTTTTTCTAATTCTATTATCTTGAGATTTATTCCTTTTAATAAGCTCAGAAGCCATCGCAATATAATTTTTATGTCCTTTTTTTAAACCTAACTCAGAGCCGATAATCCCGACTTTTTCTCCAGATTTAAGTAAAACATCAAGAAATATTAGCCCAATTAGAGTTGCCCTTTCAAGCTTTGTTTCTACATTTTTTGAATTTTTGTAATTCATACTTCCACTTTTACTAACATAAAACCAAATATTATTGGTATTTTCACTTTCATTATTCTTAATAAAAAGCTCTCCTTGTTTAGAGGATTTTTTCCAATCAATTTTTTTGATCGAATCCCCGACATTATATTTTTCAAAATCCCAAAAATCCTCACCGGATCCAGACTTTTTTATATTTACATCACCAAAATCGTGAGATTTTGAATTTTTGTATGATATTTTAATCTTTGGAAGTTTTACAGAGATAGATTTTGCCTTTTGAACTAAATTTTTCATTTTAATTTAAATCTTCACAAACTTTTTTGATTAAATAATCTGTTTTTATTTGTTCTGTTTGTGCTTCAAATGTTAATGAGATTCGGTGACGAAGACATGGCTGAGCTAAGTTAATTATATCTGCTATTGAAGGTGAAAGATTGCCCCTTAATAGTGCTCTTGCTTTAGCAGCTCTGATTAAAGCCATACCTCCTCGTGGCCCTGCTCCCCATTTTATATATTTTTTAATATAATTAAACCTTGTTGATTCAGGTCTGAGATGTCTAATAAGGTTTAGTGTAAAGTCAGCAACAGACTCTCCAATCGGCAAATCATCAGAAATATTAATTAATTCTAACAAATTTTTTGATTCTAACTTTTTAATATTAAGTTGTTTATAACTTTTAGTCATTAATATTTTTTTTTCTGTATATTCGTCAGGATAGGTAATGTTTATATGCATTAAAAACCTATCAAGCTGAGCTTCAGGTAAAGGATATGTTCCTTCTTGTTCGATTGGATTTTCTGTTGCAAGAACGATAAAAGGTTTTGGCAAATCAAAATTTTTACCACTGACTGTGATGTATCCTTCTTGCATAGCTTGAAGAAGGGCAGACTGCGTTTTTGGACTTGCTCTATTAATCTCATCAACCATAAGAAGGTTACAAAAAATTGGGCCTTTAATGAATGAAAACTCTTTTAAATTTTTTTGATTAATAATCTCAGTTCCCAGAATATCATTTGGCATTAAATCAGGTGTACATTGGATTCTTTTTGAAGATAAATTTAAACTATCTGCTAAAGTCTGGAACAAAAGTGTTTTTCCGAGACCTGGAACACCAACTAATAGTGTATTACCTGATGCTAATATAGAAGATAGAACTTGTTCAACGATTACCTTTTGACCAAAAAATTTTTCTCCAACAATTTTATTAATAGCATCAATCTTTTCCAATGACTGAGATATTTTTTTATCAACTCTTAACATATAAAATAAACTTTAATCTTTTTTATCATTATGATTAAACTATAGATATGTTTAAAATATTATTCATACTATTTTTCGTAATTATAATCTATCTAATTTATAGATTGACAACGATTTCTTCATTAAAAAAAAAAAATTTAATTTTTGTTAATATAGTTGCAATATCAAGCATACTTTTTTTTCTAATTTTATTCTTTTATTTGAATGAAACCAATATAGAGAGTTTGTATGTGCCGCCAAAATTTGATGGAGAAAAAGTAATTCCAGGTTATTTTAGTGAAATCAAATAATAAAATCATTGGCTTTGATAATTTAGCTAAACAGTATCGTTTACCATTAAAAGAATTAACAATAATATCAAAATCTTTTGAACCCCTGAATGGAAAAATAAAAATTGTTGGAGGTGCAGTAAGAGACTTAATCGAGAAAAAAACAATTCAGGACTGTGATATAGTAACAGATCTAAACCCAGATGAAGTTAAAAAATGTCTTAAGAAAAAAAAAATAAAATTCCTAGAAACAGGAATAAAGTTTGGAACACTTACAGTCAATTTGAACAAATTTTTAATTCAAATAACTTCTTTAAGACAAGATTTAAAAACTGATGGAAGATGGGCTGAAGTTAATTATACAAAAGATTGGGATCTAGATTCAAAAAGGAGAGATTTTACAATAAATTCAATTTATTTGGATTTGTCAGGAAATATTTTTGATCCTTTTAATGGTATTAATGATTTAAAGAAAAAAAAAATCCATTTTATTGGGAATCCAAAAAAAAGAATTGAAGAAGATTACTTGAGGATTTTGAGATTTTTCAGATTTAGTCTTAAATATTCACATAACTTTGAAATTCATGGACTAAGAGCCTGTAAAAAAGCTATTTCAAAATTAAAACTAATTTCAGCCGAAAGAAAAATTGGAGAACTCAAAAAAATGATATTATTTAAATCATTTGAAGAAAACATTAAATTTTTAAACGAAATAAAATTTTTTTTCTATATTTTTGAAGAAGAAATTAATTTGAAAAATTATCAAAAGTTTTTTTATATCGAAAGAAAATACAAGCTAAGTGATATTGATAGAAGGTTAAAATTTTTTTTGATAGAGTTAGATAAAAGAAAAGAAATAAATTTACTAAAAGTTTTAGGTAACAGATTTACAAAGAGATTATTTTCTAAAGTTAACTTTAAAAACTATGATTCAAACACGCTAAACTATATTCTCCTAAAAAATGATAAAAAGATTGTAACTGATCAATTAATTTTCGATTTTAAGGATGGTTTTGTTAATAATAAAAAATTTGAATATCTTTTAAAGAAGATTAAAAGTTGGAAAAAAAAAGAAATGCCAGTGAATGGAGATGATTTAATAAAGGAGGGATTTCAGGAGGGCGAAATTATTGGTAAAAAATTAAAGTTAATTGAAAAATGGTGGATTGAAAAAAACTTTAAGCCAGGTAAAACAGATTGTTTAAATTTTGCAAAAACTTTACCAAGAGGCTGAGGGTGGCAGAGACATAAATATGGCTTCGATATTTCCATTAGTAAGTAGACCAAATTTTGTTCCTCGGTCATATAAAAGATTAAATTCTGTGTATCTAGATCGCCTTTCAAGTTGCATGCTAAAGTCTTTTTGTGTGCAAGGAGTCTTAATCGAAAGTTTTACAATCTCTTTATAGGTTTCAATAAAATTATCTCCAACATTTTTTGTAAAATCAAAATCTCGTTCCCAATTTCCACTATTAAGATTATCATAAAATATTCCTCCAAGACCTCTTGTTTCTTTCCTGTGTGGTAGATAAAAATAATCATCGCACCATTTTTTGTATTTTTGATACGAACCTTTTTTATAATTCTCACATACTTTTTTCAACGAATTATGAAATAACTTAGCTAAGTTTATTGATGCCTTCGATTTCTTGTTTATGGGCGTAATATCAGCACCACCACCAAACCAAAATTTTTCTGTAACTATAAACCTTGTATTCATGTGAACTGCAGGAATCGAGGGTGATTTCGGATGAATAACGAGTGAAATTCCAGAGGCCCAAAAGGAGGGATTTTTTTCTGTTCCAGGAATTTTTCCTACAAGTTCTTTTGATAGATTTCCATAAACGGTCGAAATATTTACACCAGCCTTCTCAAAAACTTCTCCTCGAAGTAGTGCCATCTCCCCACCACCAGATTTGTTGTCCTTATTGTTTCGATACCATTTTTTTTTTTTAAAAATTTGATTGGATGATTTACTATTCCTCTCTATACTTTCAATATCACTACAAATCTTGTTTCTTAAAATTTTAAACCAATTTTTTGCTTTTTTTTTAAAATCTTCAATATTTTTCATTGTTTTAGGAATAAAATTTTTTATATTATAATGATATTATTGATTTTATAATATGTTTAACAGATTAATAAAGCATTATGGATAAAAAAAATTTAAATGATAAGTTAGTTGAGTCAGATAAGACGCAAAAAGTTGATAGTGAAAAAAGAGATTTTCTGTTTATGACTACAACTGGTTTAGCACTAGCTGGCGGTGCTATAGCTGCATGGTCTCTAATTGATACAATGAATCCTGCAAAAGATGTTTTAGCACTTTCTTCTACAGAAGTTGATCTGTCCCCCATTGAATCTGGTCAAAGTCTTACAGTTATGTGGAGGGGCAAACCAATATTTATAAGGCATAGGACTAAGGATGAAATTAAACAAGCGAGAAATGTTTTAGTAGATGATTTAACACATAAAAGTTTAGATGAGGAAAGAGTTAAAAAACCTGAATGGCTAGTTGTTGTTGGAGTTTGCACTCATTTAGGTTGTGTTCCACTTGGACAGAAAGTGGGCGATGAAAAGGGAGAGTATGGTGGTTGGTTTTGTCCTTGTCATGGATCTCATTATGATACTTCAGGAAGGATTAGAAAAGGTCCAGCTCCTCTAAATTTGGATGTTCCTCCATATGAATTTGTTAGTGATGAAATTATAAAAATAGGATAAAGTTATGAGCTCAGAAAAAAATGAATTAAAAGGTGTAACTGGTTGGATAGACAAAAGGTTACCTGTATTTACATTTATTAACCACAACCTTAGAGATTATCCAACCCCAAAAAATCTTAGTTATTTTTGGAATTTCGGTTCTCTTGCTGGCGTTACATTAGTAATAATGATCGTTACTGGCATACTCTTAGCAATGCAATATACAGCTAATGCTGATTTAGCCTTTGATAGTGTTGAAAGAATTATGAGAGATGTAAATAATGGCTGGCTTTTACGTTACATTCATATGAATGGTGCATCTATGTTTTTTATTGTAGTTTATATTCATATATTTAGAGGTTTATATTATGGATCATTTAAAGCACCTAGGGAAATCCTTTGGATTCTTGGAGTTTTAATTCTTCTTTTAATGATGGCTACAGCCTTTATGGGCTACGTTTTACCTTGGGGGCAGATGAGTTTTTGGGGAGCAACCGTAATTACAAACTTATTTTCAGCCTTTCCAGTTATTGGTGATTATATAGTAACATTTTTATGGGGAGGGTTTTCCGTTGATAATCCAACACTTACTAGATTTTTCGTATTACATTACTTGATGCCGTTCTTAATTGTCGGTGTTGTAGGTTTACATATTGTAGCATTGCATCAGTTTGGGTCTAATAATCCTTTAGGTATTGATGTCAAATCAGAAGGAGATACAATTCCTTTTCATCCATATTACACCGTCAAAGACTATTTTGGTTTAGGAGTATTTTTGATTATATTTTTCGGATTAGTATTTTTTGCTCCCAATTTTTTAGGTCATCCAGATAATTATATTCCTGCTGATCCATTAGTGACACCGGCTCATATTGTACCCGAATGGTATTTTCTACCTTTTTACGCTATTTTGAGGGCAGTCCCTGATAAATTGATGGGAGTGATTTTAATGTTTGCTGCGGTTATGGTTTTGTTTGTCCTTCCTTGGTTGGATACCCATAAAACTCGAAGTGCTCAATTTAGACCTTATTACAAACAATTTTTTTGGTTATTCTTCATTAATTGTTTAATTTTAGGTTGGGTTGGTTCTATGCCAGCTGAAGGTTTATATGTTCTTATTTCAAGATTAGCTACAGGTTATTATTTCTTATTTTTTCTTGTTATACTTCCTATTTTATCTAGATATGAAAATACTAGAACCATCCCAACTAGTATTGCGGCTTCAGTTCTATCAGACAAATTTGGCAATGAAAAAACTTCTACCGAGAATATTTAAAAATGAGATTATTAATAAAAATATGTTTAATAATTTGCTTAAGTTCCTTTTTTAAAATAAATGTTTCTGCAGGTGAGAAAGCAGATTTAATCAAACAAAATTGGCCATTTGACGGTTTTTTTGGGAGATTTGATCAATCTTCCATACAAAGAGGTTTTCAAGTGTACAGAGAGGTTTGTGCTGGATGTCATGGAATAAAATATATTGCTTATCGTGACCTAGCTAATGTAGGTTTTACAACTGATGAAATAAAATCAATTGCATCAGAATATGAAATCTTAGATGGGCCTAATGATGAAGGTGAAATGTTTGATAGATTGGCGAAACCAAGTGACAAATTTGTAGGTCCATATTTAAATGACAAAGAAGCTAGAGTTGCTAACAATGGAGCTTATCCTCCAGACCTATCTCTTATCACTAAAGCAAGAGCGGGTGGTGCAGACTATCTTTATAATTTATTGAACGGTTATAAAGATCCACCCGAAAATTTAGAAATTAGTGACGGAATGTATTTCAATACAATATACCCTGGCAATCAGATTGCTATGCCTATGCCCATAGTAGACGAAATTGTTGAATATGAAGATGAAACTCCAGCTACTCAAGATCAAATTATCAGGGATGTAACCTCCTTTTTAGTCTGGACGGCTGAACCAGAATTAGAGGAAAGAAAAGTTTTAGGCATTAGAGTATTAATTTTTCTTATTATAATCACTTTGATGTTGTTAGCAGTTAAAAGAAAAGTTTGGAAAGATGTAGAATAAAATGATTGATGTTGATATTGCTTTTATCGGTGGAAGTGGTTTGTATAAAATCCCCGGTTTTAAGCATTACAAATGGACTGAAATAAAATCATTTTTTGGAAAGCCTTCTGATTCTTTATGTATAGGAAAATTAAATAATAAAAATATAGCATTCTTACCTAGGCACGGTAGAAACCATAATATATCCCCATCAAATATTAATTATAGAGCGAACATTGAATGTTTAAAAAGAATAAACTGCAAACAAGTAATATCATTATCTGCAGTTGGAAGTTTAAGGAAAGATTATAAACCAGGTGACTTTGTAGTTATTGATCAATTCATTGATAAGACTTATAAAAGAGAATCTTCATTTTTTGACAAAGAGATTGTTGCTCATATCCCTTTTTCTGAACCTGTGTGTCATAATTTGAGAAAAATATCAATTAAAACATTAAAAGATCTGAAACTTAAATACCATAATGTTGGAACATACATATGCATTGAAGGTCCTCAATTTTCAACACTTGCTGAATCAGAACTTTATAGGTCGTGGGGATGTGACGTCATTGGAATGACTAATATTCCCGAAGCAAAACTAGCAAGAGAAGCTGGAATTTGTTATTGTTCAATAGCCATGGTGACAGATTATGATTGCTGGCATCCTGATCACGAAAAGGTAACTGTAGAACAAATAGTGAATACATTAAAAGATAATAGTGATAAGGCATTCAAATTTATAGATACGATAACCAAATTAGACGAAATTAATTGTGAAAAAAATGTGACAGATGTCTTGTCTAATTCAATAATTACAGATTTATCAAAAGTAAATAAAAATACAAAAAAAAAGTTAAAATACATATTGTTGAATTAAATATGCTAGTAGACGGAAAAATCTGTAAAACTATATGGTGCAAAAATAGAAAAGTTTTCATTATTGATCAAACAACACTCCCATTTAATTTTAAAACTATTTGTTTAAACACATTAGAAAATTTTTGTGATGCGATATTTAATATGAAAGTAAGAGGAGCTCCACTGATTGGAGTAACCGCTGCTTTTGGGATGGCTAACTCAATGCTGAGTGATCAAAGTGATAAAAATATAAAATATTCTTATGAAAAGTTGTTATCAACCAGACCCACTGCTGTAAACTTGAGATGGGCATTAACAATAATGAGATCTGAACTTTTAAAAACAAAAAAAGAAATGAGAATAAAAAAAGCTTTTAAAATTGCTGAAAAAATTTCAAAAAATGACGAAAATGCATGTGAACGAATTGGTGAGTACGGTTGTGAGATTATAGAAAAGATTTACAACAAAAAAAAAAAGATTGTCAATATTTTAACTCACTGTAATGCTGGATGGTTAGCAGCAGTTGATTGGGGAACAGCCTTAGCCCCAATTTTTAAAGCGAAAAGAAAAAAAATTCCTATTCATGTTTGGGTAGATGAAACTCGTCCTAGAAATCAAGGAGCTCTTTTGACGGCATGGGAATTAGAAAAAGAAAAAATACCATATACAATAATTGTTGATAGTGCAGGTGGACACTTAATGAAAAAGAAAGCTGTTGATATATGTATCGTTGGAAGTGACAGAACAGCCCTTAATGGCGATGTGTGCAATAAAATTGGAACATATCTGAAGGCCCTTGCTGCATATGATAATTCAATTCCATTTTATGTTGCTCTACCAACATCTACTATCGACAAAAGTTTAAAAAAAGGTATTGGAAAAATCAAAATTGAAGAAAGAAGTGGAAAAGAACTCTCTTTAGTAAATACATTTGATGGACAAAAGATTAAAGAATCTGAGATATATTTTAAAAATGCTAATGTATATAATCCTGCATTTGATGTTACACCCTCAACTTATATTTCTGGATTAATTACTGAAGTTGGTATTTGTGAAGCTAATGAAACAGAAATAACAAAAAAATTAAAAACGAAATATCATGACTAATAGGATTAAAATAAAAATTGTTAACTCACTTAAATATTTAAAAAAGAAAAATTTAAATATTGGATCAGAAGGTAATATAAGTATCAGATATAAAGATGGTTTTCTAATCTCGCCATCAGCCATAGATCCTGAAAAGCTCAAAGTAAATGATATACCTTTTGTAGATTTAAATGGAAATCATTTTGGGTCTAGAGCTCCATCAAGTGAGTGGAGAATGCATATGCTTTTATATTTAAAAAAATCAGATATTAAGGCAATTTCACACAGTCATTCATTCTGGTCGTCATCTCTTTCGTGTCTTAGAAAAAAAATTCCATCATTTCATTATATGATAGCAGAATTTGGAGGTAATGATATTAAATGTGCTAAATATGCCACTTTTGGAACTCATTCATTAGCAAAAAATGTTTTAAAAGCATTAGAAAATAGAAAAGGGTGTCTAATGGAGAATCACGGGCAGTTAACTATTGGTGAGACTATTGAGGAAGCAATATCTTTAACTGAGTCTTTAGAAAAGTTATCCAAACAATTTTTTATGTGTAATTTATCTAAAAGCGTTAAACTCATCAGTAAAAATGAAATGAGTAAAGTGCTAAGTCTATTTAGTGAGTACAAATCTATAAGTTAAATTTAAAATTCAGGATATCACCATCTTTTACAATATAATCTTTTCCTTCTTGTCTAATTTTACCGTTAACTTTACATCCAGCTTCACCATGATACTTTATAAAATCTTCATAACCAATTGTTTCTGCTTTAATAAAACCTTTTTGAAAGTCAGTATGTATGCTTGCTCCAGCTTGTGGGGCAAGAGTGCCGTTTTTGCAAGTCCATGCTCTAGACTCATTTTCGCCAGAAGTAAAAAAAGTTATCAAATCTAGCATTTGGTAACCTGTTCTTATCAATTTTGAGAGACTTGTTTCATCTAGTTGTAAGCTTTTTAAAAAATCATTTCTCTCTTGATCGTTTTCTATTAATACAATTTCAGATTCAATTGAAGCAGAAACGTTTATTATTTTTTTTCCTTTAGGATTGGCAAAATTAATAACATCTTCAGAAAATTCATTTCCAGTAATGATTGAATCTTCATCTACATTACAAACAAATAAATAAGGTTTATTGGTTAAAAAATTGAAATTCTTAATTATTTTTTTTTGCTCGATATCTAGATCAATCTCATTTATTTGAATACCCTCTTCCAAGTTTTTTTTTACAATATCCAGAGTATTTTTTATTATTGGATCGATTCTACTACCTTTATTTTTATTTAAATAATTTTGAGTAACATTTTCAGCTTTTGATAAATCTGAGAGTAAAAGTTCTGTTTCAATTATTTTGATATCTTCAATAGGATTCAGGTTGTTTGATACATGTGTAATTTTTTTATCATTGAAACATCTTACCATGTGTATGTATGCATCAACTTTTGAAAGATTATCTAAAAACTTATTCCCAAGACCTTCACCTTTGCTAGCTCCCTTTACTAATCCAGCAATATCCACAAACTCTAGTTGATTATAAATGGTTTTCTTTGAATTTGAGATTTTTGATATTATTTCTAATTTTTCGTTGGGCACACTCACAACTCCAACATTAGGTTCAATGGTGCAAAAAGGATAATTTGCCGATTCAGCGGATTGAGTCGAAGTCAGTGCATTAAAAAGAGTTGACTTTCCAATATTAGGCAACCCAAGAATTCCGCAATTAAACCCCATTTTTTATACTCAAATTAATTAGAAGCTTCGTAAAATCTTTTTTGATAATTAATTCAAAGTTTTTAATTAACTTTTCGAATATCATAACTATTTTCTCTAATTCACTTTTATTAAAATCCTCAAGCACAAACTTATTAATATCTGATTTTTGTGTTGGTCTATTTATTCCAATTTTTATCCTCGTAAACTGTTTTCCAAGTTTTGCAATAATATCTTTGATTCCATTATGACCTCCGTGACCACTATTATGCTTTACTTTTACTTTAGAAATTTCTAAATCAATATCATCTTGTACAACTATAATATTCTCTATTGGAATTTTATAAAATGTTACTGCTTTTTGTACTGATTGACCAGATAAGTTCATGAAAGTTTTAGGCTTCAATAACATGACTTTAACATTAAATATTTCAGTTATTGTTACATCTCCAATAAACTGATTTTTATAACCTGGGAACTCAAATTTTTCTTTCAACCTGTCTAAGTACATGAAGCCAACATTATGCCTTGTTTTCGAATATTTTTTTCCTGGGTTCCCTAAACCAACTATCAAAATCATTTAAATTGATTTATTCCTTTTTTTCATCATTACTTTCTTCTTTTTTCTCTTCATTTTTTTCTGCCTCTGAAGTTTCTGCCTCTGAAGTTTCTTCTTCTGTCCTCTCCTCAACTTCCTTTATTACTGTTGGAGGAGCTAAAGTTGCAATTGTAAAATCTCTATCTGATATAACTGGTTTAACCTCTGAATTTAGTTCTACAGCACTTATGTGAATACTATCACCGATCTCAATACCATCTAAATTAATTTCTAGATTTTTTGGAATTTTGTCCACTGGTGATCTAATTTCAACTTCATGTCTCACTATGTTAATAACTCCTCCTTGTTTAAGGCCTGGACATAGATTTTCATTGATAAAAATTACAGGTACCGACACTGTTACTTTCGTATTCTCACCAATTCTTAAAAAATCTAAGTGGACGATTGTTTCTTTTACGGGATGAAGTTGTAAATCTTTGGGCAGAACTTTGTGTTTCTCTCCATTAATATTAAGTATAAATTGTTTTGAGAAGAAACCTGATGACTCAATTTGTTTTTTTATTATTTTTGAATCAATGGAAATTGGGAGTGGTTCTTTTTTTTCACCGTAAACAATTGCAGGTACTCTTCCATTATCTCTTAAAAGTTTTGTATTAATTTTATCCTTTCTAATTTCTGCTAATAATTCTTTTGCTTCATTCATTTTCCTCTCCTTAGAATCTAGGCGAATAGGCTTGACACAGACCTATTATCACTAATTCTGTTTATAGCTTCTCCAATAAGATGGGCTATTGTTATTTGCTCAATTTTTGAAGAATTTACTACTTCAATATTTGCTTGGATACTATCAGTAATTATCATTTTATCAATTGGAGAATTATTTATTCTCTCAATTGCTGGTTTTGATAATACTCCGTGAGTAATATAAGAATAAACCGACTCCGCTCCTTTTTGTTTTAAAGCTTCAGCGGCATTAGAAAGAGTTCCTGCTGTATCACAAATGTCATCAATTAAGATACATTTTTTATTTTTCACGTCTCCAATAACATTCATTACTTCAGAAACGCCAGCTTTTTCCCTTCTTTTATCAATAATTGCTAGATCACAATCAACTCTTTTAGCAATTGCTCTTGCTCTAACAACGCCACCAACATCTGGAGATACTATAATAGTTGATTTTGAATCAAATTTTCTTTTAATATCCTCAACAAAAACTGGAGCTGCGAATAAGTTATCAGTTGGAATATCAAAAAAACCTTGTATTTGACCAGCGTGAAGATCAACCATTAAAGCTCTGTTTGCACCTGCAATGCTTATAAGATTAGCAACCAATTTTGCAGATATTGGTGTTCGAGGGCCAGATTTTCTATCTTGTCTAGCATACCCATAATATGGCATGATTGCTGAAATTCTTTTTGCAGAACCTCTTTTTAGAGCGTCAATAGTAATAAGGAGTTCCATAACATGATCATTTGCTGGAAACGAGGTCGACTGAATCACAAAAACATCCTCACCTCTAACATTTTCTTGTATCTCTACAAATATCTCCTTGTCTGGAAATTTTTTGATGGTAGCTTTGACCAAAGGAACTCTTAAATATTTTGAAATATTTTTTGCTAATTCTATGTTACTATTTCCTGATACGATTTTCATAAATATTTTTCAAACTATTTAACTCTTAAATAATTCCTACAACGCTAATTTGTCTTCCACAATCTTGATTACCGTAATTTTTACTATACCTGTGACTAAAAAACAACTCAGGATTAGAATATGTATCAATTTTAGAAATTTTAAACTTTTTAACACCCATATTTTTTAAATTATATAATATCAATTTAGAGAAATTAAATAAAAGTTTCCCCTTAACTTTTGTAATATATTCTTTTTTATTTTTTTTAATTAACATTCTTTCAAAATCATTTTTAACTATGAATGATTTTTTTTGTAAATGAGGGCCTACTAAACAAATCAAATTCTGAGTTTTTTCGCCCTTTTTTTTTAATTTCATAATAGAATTTTCAATAATACCATTCAATAAACCTCTCCATCCTACATGAATTATTCCCACATATATTTCTCCTAAAATAATCATGGGAGCACAATCGGCTGTTAAAATACCCAAAAGAACTCCTTTTTTTTTAGTTATCATTCCGTCAGCATTGATTTTTTTTTTATTATTATTTGTTGTTACTTCAATAACCTTTGAAGAATGAATTTGATTTAAAAAAAAGAAGTTCTTTTTTTCAACTTTAAATTTTTCTGTCACCATTAATCTATTACTATCTACATTTTTTTTTTTATCATTATTATTATACGATCCATTTAGAGATTTATAATTGCCAGTACTATTTCCACCAACTCTTGTAAAAAAGCCATAAGTTATATTTTTTTTAGATATATGTTTAATATCAGATTTAAAATTTAGCAAATATTTAGACATTATATTTAAATGGAATTTTGTATCTGTTAGTATGAAAAATTATACACTTGAAAAGTTCGCCCATCTCATCTTTATCCATAAGTTTTTTGTAACTTGAAAGAAACTTTTTTTGTTTTTTTACATTTTTTTCTTTATTTAATAAAATACGCATTCTTTCATCCGCTCCCATTGACAAAAGAAAATTTCTTTGAGTTATTGGCCCCAAAACATTTAAATTGTATCTGAGGGCAAGCGATTTAAGGTATTTAAAATCAATATGGTGGGTGATATCAGAGCTACAGGGAGCAAAAAGAATATCACACTTTTTGCCTTTATATATTCCCTGTAACGTATCCATATTTTTTTTATTAAATGGACCATAGTCAAATAAGATAATCATTCCTTGCTTTTTTTTAATTACGTTAAATAATCTATGAATGATATTTTCCATTTTCTCTGATACTTCAATAATATCTTCGTTATTTATTTTTTTATAATAATCTTGTATTTTTTTTTTAGTTTTAAAAAAAGCACTTGATAAGTTATTACAGGAATTTAAAAATATTTTCTTTTTTTTAAATTCATTATTTTCTTTCTTATATTGATCAATTGGAAGTGCATCAAAAAACTCATTACAGATAAAAAAGTGAGGACGGTCCTGTTTTGTATTTAAATTTTTGATCCATTTCGAGTTATCTTTACAATCTTCACCCAGATTTATTTTTTGAACCATTTTCAACCTATCGCTCTTTTCGTATAAATTATAATTCCAGTTATCATGTGCATTTAATTTTCTTAAAGTAGACATTATGTCACGTGCAAGTGTTCCATTTCCTGGTCCAAGTTCAATAATACTTTTTTTTTTATTACATTTAACCATATTTGATACGTAAACTAGAAAAATTGAAATACATTCACCAAAAATTTGATTTAATTCAGGAGAGGTTATAAAGTCTTTCCCAATGGACTTTTTTGTCTGATAATAACCATTTTTGTTATTAAAAAGACAAAATTCTATATAACTTGAGAGATTTATTTTTTTTTTAGATTTTAATAATTTAATTAAATTTTGTGGTATTTTTTTCATTTTTTTTTCTTAAGAAGAATAATCCAATAATAATCATTGGAAGAGACAATATTTGCCCCATTGAAAAATTAAAAACGACTAGACCTAGATGTTTATCAGGCTCCCTAAATAATTCTATTAAAATTCTAAAAACGCCATAAAAAATTAAAAAAACACAGGCCATATTTAATTTTTTAAATTTTTGCGATGTGACCAAAAGATATAAAATTATAAATAAAACTAAGCCTTCAAAAAAAGATTCGTATAGTTGGCTTGGATGCCTAGGAATATCATCTTCATTAAATTTTACTCCCCACAACCCATTCGTAGGTTTACCTGAAAGCTCGCCATTAATAAAATTTGCTATTCTTCCAAGAAATAAACCAATTGGTACGCTACAAGAGACTATATTAGCAAATACAAAAAAACCTATTTTTTGTTTTTTGGTAAAAAAATACATTGAGGTGCTTAAGCCAATTAAACCTCCATGAAACGACATTCCTCCCTTCCAAACCATAAGTATTTCATTTGGATTGAGTAAAAAGTATTCTAAGTTATAAAAGATCACATAACCAAGTCTTCCTCCAACTATTACTCCAATCACCGACCATACAAAAAAATCGTCAACCTGATCTGATTTAATATCAACAGACGTTCTCTTAATAAGATATTTAATATATTGAATCCCTAATAAGAATCCGAAGAAATATGACAAAGAGTACCAATAAATGCTAATATTAAAAATTTCAATTGCCACTGGATTAATTTTGTGTTCAAAAATCATAAATATTTATCTTTTTTTATTAAGTAACACTTTACATAGTCAGATATACCCTCCTCTAAAGAATATAGTTTTGGTTTAAAACCAAGTTTCCTTAATTTATTATTACATGATTCAGTGAAATATTGGTAATTTCTCCGGATATTTTTTGGTGTTTCAATGTATTTTATTTCTCTTTTTGAATTTATATTTTTTATTACTGAGTATGCAAGATCTTTAAATGATCGTGCTTTTCCTGATCCAACATTAAATATACCAGAAATTTCTTTGTTTTTTTCTAACCACCCTACCAATTTTATTATATCTTTTACATAAATAAAATCTCTTAGCTGTTCACCGTCCTTGTACAGTTCATTATGAGATTTAAAAAGAAAGATCTCCTTATTTGCTCTGACTTTTTCAAAAATTTTGCAAACTATACTTTTCATATCTTTCTTATGATATTCATTTGGACCATAAACATTAAAAAACTTTAACCCAACCCATTGAGGAGGAAATTTTTTTTTGTAATAAACTTGATTCATAATATATCTATCGATAATGTGTTTTGACCAACCATATAGATTCAGAGGATTCAACTTATAAAGATAATTTACTGACTGATCATCAAAAAATCCGTTTTTTCCATTCCCATAGGTAGCAGCGGATGAAGCATAAAACAATCTTACTTTATTCTTTGAACACCATTCCCACAAAAAAATTGATAAATCAACATTGTTTCTAACAACAAGCTTTGCATCTGTTACTGTTGTAGAAGTAATAGCACCCATATGAACAACTAAATTGATGGAGTCTTTATTTTTTTTTAAGAATTTTCTTATTTCATTCGACTTTATTAATAGTATGTTTTTTCTTTTATCAATATTTTTAATATTTTGTTTGTTTATATCATCGATAACACAAACGTTTTTTTTTAATTCTACAGAGAAAAATTTTACTAGATTTGATCCTATAAATCCCGCTCCTCCTGTTATTACAATCATTTCCGTAAGAATGTTTTTAAGGTTAACATTAGTATGGGATTTTTAGCATTAAAAAGCTTAACAAGTAAGTAAAGAATAAAAATATTGCAATATATAGAATATACATCTTTTTTTTTGGAATTCTTTTCCTTTTGATTTCTTTATGAAAAAAGATTATCCAAAATAAAAAAAATAAAAAATATATAATTAAAAGAAATATAATTAAATAAAACCAAATCATATCTAAAAAACTTTAAATACAATATGTTGTATGCTTTTTGTCATTTAATACTATAACTAGTTGCCTGTTAATATATTTTATAATAATATATTTTTATGAGAACAAATAGTAAAAATACTTTTAGTGTTTTTAAAAACCCGATTGATGATATTGAAGATATCGTGCATTCATATGAATTAGAATTTCTAAGAAATACATTTAATGAGATAGCAATTTATTGCCAAGGAAATTGGACAAGTCATAATGTTATTTTTAATTGGAATCCCTCAAATAATATTATAAGAATCCAAAATAATTTAGATATTCTTATCCCTAAAAAACTTAGTGATAAAATTAGAATTATGATTTCAATCATCAATGAAGATTTAAAACTTGGTTATTTTGGTTTTTTTTCGGACAAAAAATCTATTTATTTCCAGCATAATATTCTATTAAAAGGACAAAATTATTTCTCAACTGAGCAGATTGAGGAATGTATTGATAGTATAGTAACAGACTGTGATAAATACTTTCCTGCATTTCAAATTTTTCTTCATAAAACTAATAACCCAAGAATTGCAATAAAAAGTGCATTAGTAGAAACGCTCGGCGAAGCATAAATGAAGGATCAAATTTTATTAATAGGTTGCGGAAATCTTGGAAGATTGCTTTTACAGGTTTGGCATAAAAAAAGATGTTCCGTTTCGGTTTTTGATAAAAGAAAAAACGTAAAAAATTTACTTAATAATGAAATTTCCAATGTTAAATTTTTTCAAAATATAATTGATATCAATTTTGATGAATTTTCAATAATAGTTTTTTGTATTAAACCTCAGGATTCAAAAAAATTATTTTATGATATCTCAAAATTTATTAACAAAGAACATATTTTAGTTTCATTGGTAGCTGGTTTAGAAATTAATACTATTAAAAACTGTTTAAAAAAAAATAATAATATTATTAGAGGAATGCCAAATATTTTTTGCGGTGTAATGAGAAGTTCAACTGCAATTTTTTCAAGTTACAAATTGAGTAAAACTGTTAAGAAAAAAATTGACAATTTATTTAATTTGTTAGGCGCAAACTTGTGGTTAAATAAAGAAAGTGAAATAAATTTTTTTACTGCAATGTTTGGTGGTGGTCCAGCATATTTTTTTTATTTTTTTAATGTCATTCTTAGAATTGCAGAAAATCATGGAATACCAAAAAAAAAAGCAGAAAAGCTTTTAAAGAATTTATTAGCGGGATCATTGGAGTTTACTAATCAAAACGAATTAAGTTTTTCAAAACTTATTTCATTAGTTACTAGTAAAGGTGGTACTACTGAAGAAGCAATAAAACATTTTGAAGAAAATGATAATTTTTTTAGATTATTTTCACAAGGCATTGAAAAAGCAACTTTAAAATCACGAAAAATAAATAAATCCTTAAATTGATTTTTTAATTTATCGTAATGGTAAAAAGATAATAAAATTTGCACCTCCTAATTCTCTAGAATCTTCAACTATTATTCTACCACCAAGTTTTACAGTAATATCTTTTGCAATGCTCAAACCTAACCCTGACCCTCCTAGATTAAGATTTCTTGAAGTATCCTTTTTAAAAAATGGTCTAAAAATTTTATGTTTAATTTTTTTTGAAATTCCAGGACCATTGTCCTCAACACAAATTTTTAAAACTTTATTTTCTTTTATTACTTTAATTTTTGTTTCTTTGCTGAACTTGCAAGCGTTATTGATTATATTTGAAACTACTCTATACAAGTTATTATATTGACTTTTTATTGCTAAATTTTTCTCACAGTAAAGATATATTTTATTACCGCTAAAAGATTTTTTTGTACTATTAATAATCTTATTAAAAAAACCAAAGAGTTTGATATTTTTTATTTTTTCAGAAGTATCAATATTCTCAGAAAAATCTAAGTATTCTGAAAGTATGTTTTGCATTGCCTGAACATCTTCTTTTATTTCTTCAACATCTTGAACTTTAGTAGCTAATTCAATTTGAAGCTTTATTCTTGTTATTATTGTTCCAAGATCATGGGATATGCCAGCTAAAAGCTGTGTGCGATTTTTGATTTGATTATTTATACTTTTTTTCATTTTCAAAAATGCATTTCCAGCTTGCCTTACTTCTAAAGCACCTTCAGGTTTAAAATTTCTTGAATCGATACCTGATCCAAAATCTTCAGAAAATTTTGCTAATCTACTTATAGCTCTTACTTGTATTCTCATAAAAAGAAATGAAATTAACGATAGTATGATCGATGAAAATATTATCCACAAAAATAATATTATTGGAGTTTCACTGATTAAATATTTCTTTGGAAATGTAATCTCTAAAAATTTTTCATCTAGTGCAAGAATTATAAATATTTTTTCTTTCTCGAAAAATAATTTGTGTTCATATTTTATTCTTGTTTTGAATGTTTTTATAATATTAGAATACATAAAATTTGTTTTTTCTTTTTTTAAAAAAAAATTATCAGATGAAACTAGTTGTGTTTTAATGTTTAAGGATTTTGATAATTCCTCATCTATTAAAGATGTTGTCAAAAAATTACTTACGATTAGGTTTACCTGATTACTAGCTATATTAGCAAATCTAGTTGTTATCTTTTCCCAATGTCTATCATAAAAAAGGAAAATTGCTAAAATTTGAATACAAATTAAAGGTACGAAAAAAATTATAATAAATCTGCCGAGTATTTTTTTTGGAAGTATTGTTTTAATTTTCGATTTCATAATCCGTTTTAAGCATATAACCATGACCTCGTATAGTTTTAAGAAATGAACTACCATCTTTATTAATAATTTTTTTTCTTAATCTAGTTATTAAAACATCTACATTTCTGGAATCTTCGTTGATTTTAAGGTTTTGTGCAATTTCATTTCGACTTGTAGTTTTATTCATATTTTTACTAAGTTGATCAATAATCATTGCTTCTTTATTTGTTATCTTAATTGGATGGCTGTTTTTCCTTAGCTCTTGAAGGTTAAAATCAAATTCAAAATCTCCAAATGAGATTTTTTTTGTTGTACTTAAGTTAATTCTTGGATTTAATAATTTTCTAATTCTTAGAATTAATTCTGCTGGCTCAAAGGGTTTCACTAGATAATCATCGCAACCAAACTGATATGTACTTACCTTTTTTTCAATATTTGATAAAGCAGAAAGCATTAAAATTGGTACATTGGTATTTTTTTTTCTAAACTCTTTTAGAAAAGTTATGCCATTTATATCTGGCATCATAATATCAAGAATAATTAAGTCAAATGTGTAAAATTTTAAAAGATTATTTGCACCGTCGACGTTATTTGCTGATGAAACTATAAAAAGATTTTTAATTAAAAATTTTGAGATTAATTTTCTTATTTTATCATCATCGTCAATACATAAAATATGTTGGGAATATCTAAAATTTAGTTCCATTTTTAATTATTTAGTTTTTATCATTTAAAATACCCGCTTTGTTGGTATACTTTTAGATTTTAACCAATTAAGAGAATTATGCAATTAATCCCTTTTGACAATAGAGAAGGCTTCATCTGGATGAATGGTAGTGTTCTAGAATGGAATCAAGCAAAAATTCATGTTTTAAATCATGGATTACACTATGGAAGCTGTGTCTTTGAAGGAATAAGAGTTTATAACAGAAAAATATTTAAATTGAAGGAACACATCGAAAGATTGTTTTTTTCTGCAAAGATCTTAGATCTTGATATTCCTTATAAGCATGAAGAACTAATTGAATTTACTGAATTAATAGTAAAAAAACAAAACATAGAAGATGGATATATCAGGCCAGTAGTTTGGAGAGGGAGTGAAATGATGGCTATATCATCAAAAGAAGCATCAATAAATATTGCTATTGCAGCATGGAAATGGCCATCATATTTTTCACCAGAAAAAATTCTTCAAGGTATTAATATGTCAATAGCTGAATGGAAAAGACCACCCCCAGAGTGTGCCCCAACTAATAGTAAGGCAGCTGGTCTGTATATGATTTGTTCACTAAGTAAGCACAAAGCTGAATTAAACGGGTTTGATGATGCTTTAATGCTTGATTATAGAAATTTTATTGCTGAAGCAACTGGTGCTAATATTTTTTTTGTAAAGAATAAAAAAATTTTCACCCCTATCGCTGATTGCTTTTTAGATGGCATTACCAGAAAAACTGTAATAGAGATTGCTAATAATATTGGAATAGAGGTGGAAGAAAAACATCTTGAAGTAAATTTTATGAAGGATTGTAGTGAAGCTTTTTTAACCGGCACTGCTGTTGAAATTACTCCAATAAACAGCGTTGATGATTACAAATTTAGTGATAGAGATGTTACAAAATTATTAATTAAGGAGTTTGAAGATTATGTAATCAAAAGCTAGTATTATATTTTTTTACCTTATCAATATCACTTTCTTTCTGTTTTACCCATGTGGTGTTATCATTACTTATTTCTTTTTTCCAAAAAGTTGCCTTAATTTTTAGCCAATTGATAATAAATTCAACCGATTTTAGACTTTCTTCTCTATGCTTACTAGCAACTGCAATCAAAACAATATTTTCCCCAATTTTTAATCTCCCAAATCTATGAATTATTATTATATCGTCGATATCCCATTTAGCTTTTGCTTCCTCAATAATTCTTGAGAGCTGGAACTTTGTCATTTTTTCGTAATGTTCAATAAAAATAGCATCAATTTTTTGTAAATTTGAAAAATTTCTCACCTTTCCGAGAAAAGAAGAAATTGCACCAGATAATTTATTTTTTTTGGAAAAGATATCTAACTCTTTTGCGTAGTTAAAAGGTTTTTTTTGGATAAGTATCATCTTATCCTCCTGTTACTGGAGGGAAAAAAGCAATTTCATCTTCATTTTCAATCATAGTGTCAAAATTTGAAAAAATACAATTAACTGAACATTTAATATTTTTAACATCAGAAAAAACATTTTTATATTTTAATCCTCTTTTTTTTAAAAGTTCAATTAATTCAAAAATCGAAATTTTATTTTCAATTATGATATTTTCTTCAGATATTCCTATTTCTTGTTTAATGTTTGCAAAATACAAAATTTTCAATTTAATAACTCCTCAAAATTGTAAAATTTTATTTTTTCACCTTTTTCTATATAATGCTTATCTTTTTCTATCTCAATAATTCCTTCACTTCTAATTATTGACGATAAGATTCCAGAACCCTCACTTTTAAACTTTTTAAGAACTAACTGATTATTTTCAAACATTATTGAACCTCTCAACCATTCAGTTCTTCCAAGTTTTTTCTTAAATGAAAAACCAGATGGTACTAGCCTATATTTTAAAAAATAGGAATCCCTTCCATTCATTCTATTCAAAAACTTTAAAATTATCATAAAAAAAGTAACAACCACAGCAACTGGGTTTCCAGGAAGACCAAAAATTGGTTTCTTATTAATTTTTCCAAAAACAAATGGCCTGCCGGGCTTCACGGAAATTCTCCACAGTTTTAATTCTCCAATATCGTTTAAAACTTTTACAATGAAATCACTTTGGCTATCAGCCACTCCACCAGTAGTTATAATAATATCGACCTTGGATGCTGAACCCAACAATTTTTTTTTTGATATTCCATAATTATCTCTTAAAATTCCAAAATCAAAAGTTATACAATTTAATTTTTTAAATAATGAAATGAGTGTAATCTTATTACTATCAAAAATTTTAAATTTCTCTTTTGTGTTCTTGTCTTTAGAAAGCTCATTCCCAGTTGAAAAAATTCCAACTTTAATTTTTTTATAAACTTTGATTTTACTTAATCCAATAGAGGCGATAGCTCCCAAATCAATTGACCTTATTTTTGTACCCTTTCTAAAAAGAATAGTTCCTTTTTTTATGTCTTCTCCGCTTGACCTAATATTTGATCCTTGTGGTGGTACGTTTAAAATTTTAACTTTTTTCTTTTTTACTATACAATCTTCATGCATTACCACAGTATCTACATTAGACTTTTCTTTAAAAATATAAGATCCTGTAAATATCTCCATGGCTTCCCCTTCTTTTATTTTTCCACTAAAAGGTTTTCCTGGTTTTGATGTGTTAGCTATGATTAATTCATCATTATTTTTTAAAAAATTTTTAAAATTAAAAGCAAATCCGTCTACAGCAGCATTATCATAATTAGGTATATCGTAACGAGATGTAAGATTTTCAGCCAAAATTCTTCCTTCGCAAAGTTCTAAGCTTACTTCTTCATAAGATGTTGTTTTAATTAAATTTTTTTCAACAATTTTTAGTGCTGTTTCAATATCTGTAAGTTTATTAAACTTATTTTTGTAGTCTTTTTTATTTTTCATTTAATTTTAAATATTTCAATATGAATTCGCCTATATCTTTAGTATTGTTAAAATTAAAAATTGGCAAATCAGAATTCATAATGTTCCCATCAACTATATCATAAACAATTGCAATAGCTTTGGAGCTTTTATCAGAAATTAAAGGCTTCTTAATCTTACTATTATACAATTCAATTTTTGGTATATCTAATTTTTTGTAACCTTCCACTATTATTAGATCATTTTCTTTTGAAAACTTTTTTTTTAAATCATCAAATTCAAATTTTTTATTATTTTTTCCTTTATGTATCAAAGCCCAATTATTTTCTCCACCTAACATCACTTCTCTTGCCCCAGAATGTCTATGTAAATAACTATCCTTACCTTTTTTATCAATTTCAACGCTGTGATGGGTGTGTTTAAAAGTTGAGACAACAATTTTTTTTTTAACAAAATACTTTATTAACCTACATGTTAAGTGAGTTTTTCCGCTTCCACTCCATCCGTACAACCCGATTATTTTCATTTAAAAAGATTTATAGTGTAATTTAAAATATTCATAACCAGTATAAATTGTTATTAGCGAGGCAATTAATAATCCAATTTCGCCTACTAACATAGTATTAGGAAGTAAAGTGAAGTCGTTTCCAATTATCAAAAAACCTAAAGTAAACATTTGGATTAATGTCTTCCACTTTGCTATTTTTGAAACATTAATCGAGATTTTACTTTCAGCAAAAAATTCTCTTAATCCTGAAACTAAAACCTCCCTAACTATGATTATTAGTGCTGGATAAACAAAAAAACCACTTATCTTTCCAACTGCAACTAAAATAAATAAGACAGATATTATTAAAATTTTATCAGCAATTGGGTCAAGAAATTTACCTAACTTAGACTCTACTTTAAATTTTCTTGCTAAATATCCATCTAAAAAATCGCTTATGCATGCAATGATATACAATAAAACAGCTACCCAATTAAAAAAAAAAGATTGAGGAATTATGTTTATGATGATTATTGGTATGCAGAGTACTCTGAATATTGTTAAGTAGTTTGGAAGTCTTTCAAGGTTAATTTTATCTATTAAATTCATCATAAATTTTTTTTGCTATTATTTTACCAATTCCCGGTGTGTCTTCTAAATCTTTAATCCCAGCTTTTTTAATACTACTAATTGAACCAAAATGTGAAAGTAAATTTTTTTTGGCTTTAATTCCTATTCCTGTTATTCCATCAAAAATTGAATTTTTAATTTGAAGTTTCCTCCTATATTTTTGAGAGTTGATTGCAAACCTGTGTGCTTCATCTCTTAATCTTTGAAGAAAATATAATACTTTATCGTTCTTCTCAAGTTTAACTGAAGCGTTTTTTAAAAAAATTGTTTCATTCCCAGCATTTCTTTGAACTCCTTTAGCAATTGAAATTAAATCAATGTTTTTGATATTTTTTTCTTTCAGAATATTTTCGACAAGATTAAAGTGTCCTTTTCCACCATCAATAATAATAAGGTCTGGTAGATTATACTTCCATTCATTTTTTTCATCTTCAAAAGAAAATCTTCTTCTTATTACTTGTTCCATCATGAAATAATCATCTTGCATTAAATTTTTATCGCTTTTGATATTAAATTTTCTATATCTTTCTCTAATAAATTTATGATTATCATAAACAATCATGGCTCCGATAGGTTGAGAACCATTTAAATGACTATTATCATACACCTCTATTGTTTTTGGAGGTTTGCTTAATAAAAATTTTTTTGAAATCTCCCCGGATATTAATTCATTGCTCAAGTTTTTATGCATCTGTTTTTCTAAAGAGTGTGTAATGTTTTCTAACACCATATTTAGCAATTCAAGTTTTTTTCCTTTTTTAGGACGAATGATTTTTACATGAGAGTTTTTATTTTTTTTAAGTGCTTTTTCCAAAAGATCAAGGTTATCAATATTTTTACTAATATAAATTGATTCTGGAATTTGATTACTAACATAAAAAACACCTATAAATTCCTCTAAAATGTTATTTAATTTTTTTCCCGCTTCATTATCAAAAAAAAATTCTTTATTACCTAAGTTTTTTCCTGATCTAAAAAAGAAAACTTGAATACATATTAGATCAATTTTTTTAAAAATTCCTATAAGATCAAAATTATCTTTATTTTTGAGTGAAACGTATTGTTCTTGAGTAATAGTTCGTAATGCTTGAATTCTATCTCTAAATAGTGCCGCTTTCTCATAATCTTGATTTTTACTTGCTTTTTCCATTTGTTTAATTAAGTTGTCGTTGATAACTGTATTTTTTCCTACTAAAAATTTCGTTGATTGCTCAACTAATTGATTATAATCTTTTTTGTCTATCTTGCCGACGCACGGAGCAGAACATCTTTTGATTTCATATTTGAGACAGGGTCTTTCTCTATTTTTAAAATTTGCATCTGAACATGTTCTTAATAAAAATCCTTTTTCTAAAATTACCATCACTTTTTCCATTGAGTGAGCACTGGCAAAAGGTCCAAAATTAAAGTCATTTTTATTATAAATTTTTCTAGTTTTTCTCAACTTTGGCCATTCTTCTGTTTTGCTTATGTTTATGTAAGGAAAAGATTTATCATCAATTAGCCTAATGTTAAAAATTGGTTTATGTTTCTTTACCAAATTACTTTCAAGAAGTAATGCATCAACTTCTGTATGAGTTTTAATAAATTTAACATGTCTTATTAGACTAATTAATTTTTTTATTCTTCTAGAAGCACTATTAAAATTTAGATAAGACGAAACTCTATTGTGTATATTTTTTGCTTTACCTATATACAAAATTTTCTTTTTTTGATCTAAAAATTGATAAATCCCAGCACCTCTTGAGCAATATACCAGTGACTGTTTTATAGATTTTATTCCTGTATCAATTTCAAATTCCATTTTTTATCAATTGTTTAAGTTTTGTTTTGACTACATTTTAATATATAAAAATTAAAATTAAAATACTATCCACTAAACCTGTGGATAAGTTTGTTAATATAAGTTGGTTAAATTAAATAAAACTAACAAACATAAGGGTTTTATTAATTTGCTTAATAATTAGGCAATTATATAAACTATTGATTTTAATACACTTTATCATAGTAATTAACTTTAAGTTTTAGACTTTTTGTATTTTATTTTAAATTCATTAGAATTAATTTTTTTTTTTTTTCTTGTGTACAACTTTAAAATATTGTCAAGTTTTTTTTAATCATCAATGAATTTTTTTGACTTAGTATGCGCCCAACCTAGGTTTTGACCACTATCGAGAGAAATTAATTGTCCAGTTATTGATTTATTGTTTATTAATAAATCGATTGCTTTATTTATTTCTGATAATTGTACCTGATTTTTAAGAGGGGTTCTAGCAATTTGATTTCTAAATTCTTTTTCTGTCTGTCTTTTACTTTTGAGTGTAGGGCCTGGAGCAATAGCATTGACCTTTATTTTAGGAGCTAGAGATAAAGCCAAACTTTTAGTTAGAGTATATAAAGCTGATTTACTTATTGTATAAGATGTAAAATATGGTGTAATATTCAAAATTCTTTGATCAATTATGTTTATAATGTCTCCATTCTTCTTTCCAAGTTGTTCAACAAAAAACTTTATTAAAAAGAAAGGAGCTTTAAAATTGACATTTAAATGTTGATCAACACTTTTTATCGTGGAAGATCTTAATGAGTCATATTCAAAAACAGAAGCGTTATTGATAAGAAGATCAACAGAATTAAAATATTTGGTGACACTATTAAAAAAAAATTTTACTTTATTAATATCCTCAAGATTTAATTTAAAACTCTTTGCATTAACACCCAAAAATTTTATTTCATTTACAACCTTTTCTGCTTCAATCTTTGATTTATTGTAATGAACAGCGATGTTGTACCCTTTTTTTGCTAGGCTTAACGCTATTGATTTACCAATTCGTTTAGATGATCCCGTTATAAGTGCAGTTTTATTACCCATATTACTTGACTCCAATCTCGTCTTTTTCTAATTTTTTTATTTCATCTCTAATTTCAGCAGCCTTCTCAAAATTTAAGTTTTCTGCGTTCTCAATCATTAATGATTTTAACTCTTTTATATGAGCTGATAAATTATTACCGACTAGTCTAGTTTCTTTTAATGTTTTTTTAGAATTTTTTTCCTGATTAATTTCAATTATATCAATAATTTTTCTTGTAGTTGATCTAGGTTTAATATTATTTACTATATTATATTCAACTTGTTTTTTCCTTCTTCTATCAGTTTCTTCAATAGCCTCGTAAATTGATTTGGTTTTATTATCTGCGTACAAAATGACTTTCCCGTTAATATTTCTTGCTGCTCTACCAATTGTTTGTATTAATGAAACTTTAGATCTAAGAAATCCTTCCTTATCAGCATCCAATATTGCCACCAACCCACATTCGGGTATGTCTAAACCTTCTCTCAATAAATTTATTCCTACCAAAACGTCAAATTCTCCTAGTCTAAGAGATTTTATCAATTCTATTCTTTCAATTGCATCAATATCAGAATGCAAATATTTAGTTTTGATGTTTGATTCATTTAAATAATCTGTTAAATCTTCTGCCATTTTTTTTGTCAAAGTCGTTACTAAAACTCTTAATTTTTTTTTAACACATTCTTTACTCTGTTCGATAAGATCTTCAACTTGGTTTTTTGCATTATGAATAAGACAATTTGGTTCAGTTAAACCAGTTGGTCTTACAATTTGTTCAATAAAAATTCCAGAGGTTTTTTCGAGTTCCCAAGAGCCCGGCGTTGCGGAAACATAAATTGTTTGACCTTTAAATTTAGTCCATTCTTCAAACATTAGAGGTCTATTATCTTTGCATGATGGTAACCTAAAACCGTGTTCAGACAAGTTTTCTTTTCTGGATCTATCACCTTTGTACATTCCTCCAATTTGTGGTATTGTTACGTGAGATTCATCAATAAAGATAATAGTGTCATCTGGAAGATATTCAAACAAAGTAGGAGGTGGTTCTCCTTCCATTCGCCCTGTAAGGTGTCTTGAATAATTTTCGATTCCTGAGCAACTTCCAGTTGCGGCAATCATCTCTAAATCGAATTTAGTTCTTTGCTCGATTCTTTGAGCTTCTAAAAGTTTATTGTTATTTTGAAAATATTCTACTCTATTTTTTAGTTCTTCTTTAATTCTCGATATGGCTTTCTCAAGTGATGGTCTTGGTGTTACGTAATGACTATTAGCATAGATAGTTATATTTTCTAAATTTTTAAATATTTTTCCAGTTAGTGGATCAAACTCTGTAATTTCTTCAACAATATCTCCAAAAAAAGAAATTCTCCAAGATCTATCCTCAAGGTGGGAGGGAAAAATTTCAAGGATATCACCTTTGTTTCTGAATGTACCTCTTAAAAAATTTTGTTCATTTCTTTTAAATTGAAGTTCTACAAGTTTCTTTTTAAATAGATCTCTATCGAGTTCCTGATTTTTTGAAACCTTTAATGTCATTGATTGATATGCTTGAACTGATCCAATACCATAAATACAAGACACACTCGCGACAATAATTGTATCTCTTCTTTCTAATAAAGCTCGAGTTGCTGAATGTCTCATTCTATCAATCTGTTCGTTTATTGATGATTCTTTTTCTATATATGTATCTGTTCTTGCCACATATGCTTCTGGTGTATAATAATCGTAGTATGAAACAAAGTATTCGACGCAATTTTCAGGAAAAAAACTTTTCATTTCACTGTATAGTTGAGCGGCAAGTGTTTTATTAGGAGCAAAAATTAGTGCAGGTCTTTGCAAATTTTTTATAACATTTGCCATTGTAAATGTCTTGCCAGATCCTGTCACCCCAAGAAGCACTTGATCACTTTTATTTTGCTTCAATCCTTCGCATAATTGCTGGATTGCTTCAGGCTGATCTCCGGATGGAAGAAAATCACTTTTTATTTTAAAATTCATACAGTTTACTGTACAGTTAAATTAATTAACAATCACTTTTAAGAATATATATAATCTATAAGTCAAACTTTTAAATTTTTATTTTTTAAGATACTTAATGTCAATCCTATCCAATAGATTAAATAATTTCAAACCCTCACTCACTGTAAAGGTAAGTCAGAAAGCCAGAGAATTGTCATCTAAAGGTATTAATATAATAAGCCTAAGTTCTGGTGAACCAGATTTTGATACACCGATACATGTTAAAGATGAGGGTATAAAGGCAATAAATAATGGCTTTACAAAATATACTGCAGTTGATGGAATTGATTTATTAAAGTTGGCAATAACTCAAAAATTCAAAAAAGATAATTCAATTAATTATGATCTAGATCAGATTACTGTTGGAGTAGGAGGTAAACATGTAATTTTTAATCTATTTATGTCCACATTAAATCAAGGGGACGAAGTTATAATTCCTTGTCCATTTTGGGTTTCTTACCCTGATATTGTCTCACTTTGTGATGGTAAACCCGTAGTAGTAAATACCTCAGATTCTAATAAATTTAAAATGACACCAGCAGAGCTTGAATCAAAAATAACAAATAAAACAAAATGGGTTATTATAAATTCACCTGGTAACCCTACTGGTTCAACTTATAGTAAAGAAGAATTGGCTGGTTTGGCGAATGTTTTACTTAAATATGAGAATTTGTGGATACTGAGTGATGATATTTATGAATATTTAATTTATGATAATTTAAAATTTTTTAATATTCTCAATTTAGAACCAAAACTTTATGATAGGACATTTATAGTAAATGGTGTGTCAAAAGCATTTTCGATGACTGGCTGGAGAATTGGTTATGGTGCTGGAAGTAAAGAAATAGTTAAGTCTATTTCCAAGATTCAGTCTCAAAGTACAACCAACCCAACTTCAATAAGTCAGATGGCTGCTGTTAAAGCTTTAAATTCGGAAAAAAAATTTTTAGTAGATTGGATCCAGCAATTTTCTGACAGAAGAAATTATGTCTCTAATTATTTAAATACGATAGAAGGGTTAGATTGTATAAAACCTGATGGGGCATTTTATTTATTTATTTCATGTTCTGGGTTGATTAATAAAAATACACCAGATGGTAAAGTTATTTACAATGATATTGATTTTGCTGACTTTTTATTAGATCATGCTCAAGTAGCAGTTGTGCCAGGAACAGCTTTTGGTAGATCTCCATATTTTAGAATTTCATATGCCTCGTCGATGGAACTATTAATAAAGGCTTGTGAAAAAATTCGTAATGCAATTTGCAAACTTAAATAAATGAAAGTTTTGATCTTTGGACTAGGTGGAGTTGGAGGTTTTTTAGGTTCTTATTTACTAAAGACAGAAAATGAAATCTTTTTTTTATCTCGCGGTAAAACCTTTGAAAATATGAATAAAAACGGATTAACACTGAAAAGCGAGTTAGGAGAAATTAAATTTGAAAAAATTAATATATTTGAAAAATTACCTAAAAAATTGATCTTTGATATAGTTATTTTATCTGTAAAACTTTATGACCTCGAATCTTCGATTGATTACCTTAAAGAATTCATCAACGAAAAAACTATAATTTTACCATTTCAAAACGGAGTTTTTTCTGAGGAAGTGATATACAAAAAAATATTATTGAAGAACTATTATGGAGCTGTTGCACAGATTTCAGCCTCAATTAGTGATAATAAAGAAATAATTCATCATGGAAGGTTAGCTACATTTTTTGTTGGACCCATAAAAAAAAATATTAATTCTAATATACTTTCAAGTTTCACTGAAGAATGTCAAACCAAAGGTTTAGATATTAGATTTACAAAAAATATTGGTAGCAAAATTTGGGAAAAATTTATTTTTTTATCAGCCTACAGCGGTTTAACAACAATGACAAGGTTATCAATTGGGGAGATATTTGAAGATAAAGAATACAAAAAAGATTTTATTAATGCAATGAACGAGACTTTTGAATTATCAAAGTGTTATGGGATTAGTTTCGCACAAAATCCTGTTGAAAAGTGGTTAAAAAAAATAAAAAAAATGCCTTACGATATGACCTCTTCAATGTTCATTGATTATAAGAGAAATAAAAAATTAGAACTGAATTGGTTATCTGGCTTTGTATTGAAAGAAGGAAAAAAATTTAAAGTGAATTGTAAAACCCATGAAAAAATAATTAAAAAAATAACATTTAAATAATACTTTTTTTGCTTAAAAACTCTTCAACTTCTAGAGCACCCATACACCCCATACCTGCTGCAGTGACAGCTTGCCTATAAATTTTATCTGTAACATCACCAGCAGCAAAAATTCCATCTATTGATGTTTTAGTTGATTTATTTTCTGTATGTATATATCCCTCAGAATCCATATTTAAAGAATTTTTAAAGATTTCTGTTGATGGGGAATGTCCAATGGCCACAAATGCACCATCCACTTTTAATTCTGAGGATTTTTTCCCAGAACTAATAAGTAATTTTTCAAGAGTTTTTGGTTTATCTGAACCAATAAATTCGTTTACTACAGAATTCCACAAAATTCTTACATTTTTTTTTTGAAACAGTCTGTCCTGAAGAATTTTTTCTGCCCTTAATTGATTTCTTCTATGGATTAGGGTTACTTTTTTACAAAGATTAGCTAAGTAAAGTGCTTCTTCAACGGCTGTATTACCCCCACCAATTACAGCAACATCTTTATTTTTAAAAAAAAATCCGTCACAAGTAGCACAAGCTGAAATTCCAAAACCCATGAAATTTTCTTCTCCAGGTATATTTAGCCACTTGGCTTTTGCACCTGTTGAAATTATTACTGAATAAGAACTTATTTGAGAATTCTTTTCTGTTATCACCTGAAAGGGATAATTGTTGAATTCTACTTTCACCACTCTATCATTATGTATTTTTGTGCCAAAGGATAGAGCTTGATTTTTCATCTGTTCCATTAACCATGGGCCTTGCACAGGATTTTCAAATCCAGGAAAATTTTCTACTTCAGTGGTAATCATTAATTGTCCACCTGGTTCTAAACCTGAAATTAGAAGAGGTTTTAAACCTGATCTAGCTGCGTAAATAGCTGCAGTATAACCAGCTGGTCCAGAACCAATAATTAAAACTTTCTCTATTTCTGCCATTATTTAAAACTTATTGATTTTATCTGATATTCTTTCAAGCCGCTTGGTGTGCTGAACTCAATTATTTCATTAACAGGTTTATTTATCATTGCTTTACACAAAGGTGCGTTGATTGAAATTAATTTTTTTTCAATATCTGCTTCATCAACACCTACAATTTTATAGGTATGTTTTGATTCGTTTTCAAGATCTACTAGTTCAACAGTGGCACCAAATGTTACTTTAGAATGGTCAAGGTTTTTAACATCAATAATATTAGCCCTACTAATCTTTGTTTCCAAATCATTGATTTTTCCTTCAATAAAGCTTTGTTTTTCTCTTGCAGCATGATATTCAGCATTTTCTGAAAGATCACCGTGTTCTCTTGCATCAGAAATGGCTTTGATTATTTTGGGCCTTTGAATATTTTTTAGATCATCAAGTTCAGACTTAAGTTTTTTAAATCCGTCTTTTGTCATTGGAAATTTATCACTCATTTTTTATTTTTTAATTGTATTTTGTATTATAACTATTTTTATATAATTTTCTATAATTTATAGTATTCTTGAATTGATTGAACCTCAAACTTTTTATTTTTCATAATATTTATACCTGTGATAGCTAATTTAGCAGCAGCAATTGTAGTGACATATGGTACTTTATATCTAATTGCAGCTCTTCTAATTGAGTGACTATCCTTCAGTGATTGCGAGTCTTGCGTTGTGTTAATGATAAGATCGATTTTTTTGCTTTCTATTAACCCAACAATATGAGGTTTTCCTTCGTTTACCTTGTTGATAATTTTAACTTCAATGGAGTATTTTTTTAAAAAGTTTGCAGTTCCAATAGTACCAATTAATTTGAAATTCAAACTGATTAATATTTGCGCCATCAATATTATATTTTCCTTGTCTTCGTCTTTTACTGAAATAAAAACATTACCTTTTTCAGGTAAATAATTTCCTGAAGAAATCTGAGATTTTACAAATGCCATTGGATAATTACTATCTATTCCCATTACTTCTCCCGTTGATTTCATTTCGGGTCCTAGGACAATATCTTCTCTTGGGAATCTGTCAAAAGGAAAAACTGATTCTTTAATTGTTACATGATTTAATTTTTTATTTTTAACACTTAAATTTTTCAGACTTTTTCCTAACATAACTTTTGTTGCTATTTTTGCTAATGGTACTCCTATTGATTTGGCAATAAATGGAATTGTTCTGCTCGCCCTAGGATTAACTTCAATTATAAAAATTTGATTATCCTTAATTGCAAATTGAATATTTATAAGTCCTTTTATTCTCAATTTTGTTGCAATTTTTTTTGTTGCTGCCTTAATATATTTTATATTTTTTGAAGTAAGCGTTAGTGGTGGTAATGAACAAGCAGAGTCACCGGAATGAATTCCCGCTTCTTCAATGTGTTCTAAAATTCCGCAAACAAATAACTCTTTTCCATCAGAAATTGCGTCAACATCAACTTCTTTTGCATCATTAAGAAATTTGTCAATTAATATTGAATTTTTATTTTCAAAAATCTTTGATTTTAAATAGGAATTTAACTCTTTAGAATTGTATATTATTTTCATTGCTCTTCCACCTAATACATAAGAGGGTCTGACTACAACGGGGAATTTAATTTTTTTTAAAATTTTCTTAGCTTCTGAAGGGTTATTTACTATAAAGTTTTCTGGCTGATTTAAATCCAATTCATTTATTAACTTTTTAAATCTATTTCTATCCTCTGCTAGATCAATAGAATCAAAAGGTGTTCCTAAAATTTTTATATTATTTTCAATTAAAAATTTTGCTAGTTTTAATGGTGTTTGTCCTCCAAGTTGTACTATAACTCCAATTAGATTTCCGTTTGTTTTTTCTGCCTTACAAATCTCTATTACAGATTCATTATCTAGTGGTTCAAAATAAAGTCTGTCAGATGTGTCAAAATCTGTAGATACAGTTTCAGGATTACAATTAATCATTATAGATTCAATGTTAAGTTCTTTAAGTGCATAAGCTGCATGAACACAACAATAGTCAAATTCAATTCCTTGACCAATTCTGTTGGGCCCACCTCCTATGATTATTACTTTTTTTCTGAAAGATACTTTTGATTCCTCTTCGTAGTGAGGGGATGAATCTAAATTTGAGTAGGATGAGTAAAGATAAGGTGTTTTTGAAGGAAATTCTGCTGAACATGTATCAATATTTCTGAAATGTGGCCTAATCTTTAGCCTTTTCTTAAGACTTTTGATTTCTTTTTCTGAATTTTTTGAAAGTTGAATAATTCGTTTATCAGAAAAGCCTTCACTTTTGAGTTTAATATACAAATCTTTTGTCATTTTAGAATTTTTAATTTGATTCTCAATTTCTACTATTTCTTTTATTTGATTTACATACCAAAAATCGAAACCTGAAATTTTACAAACTTTTTGAATTGAAATATTTTTTCTTAAACACTCGGCAATCAGTAAAAATTTATTTGGAAAATTTACTTTCAGTTGTTCAAGTAACTTTAATTTAGATTTATTTTTGTAATCCTCTATAGTTTCGAACCCACTAAGTCCAATTTCCAAGCTTCTTATTGCTTTTTGAAATGATTCTTTAAAATTCCTTCCAATAGCCATACATTCACCAATTGATTTCATTGATGTTCCTAGTGATTTATCTGTCCGATCAAATTTTTCGAAGGTAAATCTAGGTATTTTTGTTACGATGTAATCAATAGAAGGTTCAAATGATGCAGGTGTAACAATGGTAATATCATTTTTTAATTCATCAAGTGTATACCCTACTGCAAGTTTGGCAGCTATTCTTGCTATTGGAAAACCTGTAGCTTTAGAGGCTAATGCAGATGATCTTGAAACTCTCGGATTCATTTCAATGACAATTGATTTCCCATTTTTTGGATTAATTGCAAATTGAACATTCGACCCTCCAGTTTCTACACCAATTTCTTTTAAAACTTTAATTGAGTCTAAGCGCATTTTTTGATATTCTTTATCAGTTAAAGTCAAAGCAGGAGCAACAGTTACCGAGTCTCCAGTGTGCACACCCATTGGATCAATGTTTTCAATTGAACAAACAATTATACAATTATCTTTTTTATCTCTTACCACTTCCATTTCATATTCCTTCCAGCCTATGACCGATTCTTCTATAAGCACTTCACTGATTGGAGATAGTGACAAACCTTTTTTTACTATTATTTCAAATTCTTTATTGTTTTTAGCTGCTCCTCCTCCTGCTCCGCCCAACGTATAAGAGGGTCTTATTATTACTGGGAACCCAATATGTTTAAGTGCATGTTTTGCTTCCTTGAAATTTTTTATTATAATTCCTTTTGGTGTATTGAGCCCAATTTTTTTCATAGATTTTTTGAATAATTGTCTATTTTCCGCCTTTTCTATAACACTACTTTTTGCTCCTATTAATTCTATCGAATATTTTTTTAATATTTGTTTTTCTTCTAACTCAATCGAAAGATTTAATGCTGTTTGCCCGCCCATTGTAGACATTAATGCATCTGGTTTTTCTTTACATATTATATTTTCAAGTGTGTTTAGTTCTAAAGGTTCAATATAAGTTGAATCTGCCATTTCTGGATCTGTCATTATTGTTGCAGGATTACTATTTACTAAAATAACTTTATAACCCTCTTCTTTAAGTGCTTTGCATGCTTGTGCGCCAGAATAGTCAAACTCGCAGGCTTGTCCAATCACTATTGGCCCAGCTCCGATGATCATTATAGATTTTAAATCATTTCTTTTTGGCACAGGTTTTTATGCTTTCTAAAAATTCTTTGAACAAATATCTGCTATCATGAGGACCGGGAGACGCTTCAGGATGATATTGAACAGAAAAAAAAGGTTTGTTTTTAATTTTTATTCCAGCAACTGTACCATCAAATAATGATGAGTGGGTAACAGATATTTTTTTGGAAAGACTTTTTTTTTGAACTACATAACCATGATTTTGAACAGTAATTTCAACATTTTTTTGATGAAGATTTTTAACAGGATGATTAGCTCCCCGATGTCCATGATGCATTTTTACGGTTTTTGCTCCATGAGCTAAGGCCAAAATTTGATGCCCTAAACATATTCCAAAAACTGGTATCTTGGTATCAAAAATAGTGTTCAGTTTTATTTTATGATTATTAAATGTCGCTTGAGGATCTCCAGGTCCGTTTGATAAAAAAATCCCAACTGGATTTTTATTTAATATTGCCAAATAATCGAAAGTTAATGGAAAAACAACTATTTTATAATTAGTTTGATGTAGTAAATTTAAAATATTATGTTTAACCCCAAAATCTATTACTGCAATAAAAGAATTTTGCTTAATCTCGCCAATTTGAGTTGGGTTCAAATAAGTTTTTTTGGCATATTCCCATTTATAAACCTTTTTTGTAGATACCTCTGTCGCAAGGTCACTGTTATCCATTTTAGGAAAATTTAGCAGATCATTTAGTAATTTTTTCTTATTAAATCGCTTTTTCTCATCATAATTAATTAGCGCATTCACTGCACCCTTTGATCTTATCATTCTTGTTATAGTTCTCGTATCAATTCCAGATATACAAATCTTATTATTTCTTTTAAGCCATTTATGAAATAAAACTTCAGATCTATGGTTAGACGAATGAGTTGAAACACTGTTTACAATACAACCAGATGAATGAATGAGGTCACTCTCATAATCCTCTGAATTAGTTCCAACTATACCAATATGAGGGAAAGTGAATGTTATGATTTGATTTTTGTATGATGGATCTGTTAGGATTTCTTGATAGCCTGTAATTGAAGTATTGAAACAAACTTCCCCAATTGTAGTGCCAAAAGCACCAAAACCTTTTCCAAAAAAATATTGGCCGTTTTCAAAAATTAAAATACAATCTTTTTCGTTATGTAATGATTTATTTTTCATCAGAGTTTTTAATATACACTTCCCTTAACTCTAATTACAAGTGATGTTTAGTAATTATTATAACTTGATTTATGGTTTTTAATATGTAAAACCAATATACGTAAAAAATATAAATTAAATGGATAATTTAAGAGAAAAATTTAAAAATTTTTTAGACGAAAACATCAAAAAAAAAGATGATATAGCTGTTGCGACAACAAGGTTAATTCTTGCTGCCATAAAAGACAGAGATATAGAGCACCGTTCTAAAGAAAAAGATAATCAGATTAACAATAATCAAATTTTAGATATTCTTCAAAATATGGTAAAGCAGAGAAAAGAAAGTGTAAAAATTTATTCTCAAGCTGGAAGAAAAGAATTAATGGAAAGAGAAAATAGAGAAATAACAATTATTGAGTCATTTCTCCCTGATCAAATTTCTGTTGATGAAGTAAAAAAAATAGTTGAGGACTTATGTTCAGAACAAGAAGCGCATTCCATTAAAGATCTTGGAAAAATAATAAAAATTCTGAAAGAAAGATATCCGGGTAGGCTTGATTTTAAAATTGTAGCTGAAATAACAAAGTCAATTCTCACTAAATGAAAAATTCAGTAAGTGATATTTTAAATCAATTTCATAATAAGATAAAATTATCTGAATATCTGAATAAATATCTTGATTTAATTCCTAGAGGAAATTCATTTGTAGCTAGATGTCCATTTCATAAAGAAAAAACGCCATCATTCTCAATTAATGATGAAAAAGGACTATTTTACTGTTTTGGGTGTGGGACAGGAGGAAACATATTAAATTTCATTTCAAAGTATAAAAATTGTACATTCAGAGAATCACTTCAAGAAATTACGAACATAGCTGGAATAAACTTAAAAAATACTAGTTCGTCAATATCATCTAATACATTAAACAAAAAATTTAAATTATTAGATTTATTTAATCAATTTTTTCATAAGAATATTTTAAATAATCAAAAAGTTTTGGAATATTTAAAAACAAGAGAAATTGATAAAAGTTTGGTACAAAAGTTTTCTATTGGATATTGTCCAAATAATATTGATAATTTTCTAAAATTCTTAGAAGAAAATGGATTTACAAAATCTGAGATGTTAGAATTAGGAATTATTATTCAGTCGAAGAATAATGAAAATTCTTTTTTTGGAAGATTTAACGATAGAATAATATTCCCAATATACAATTTTTCAAATAAAATAAACGGTTTTGGTGGTAGAACGGTTTCAAATTCAAAAATAAAGTATATTAATTCACCAGAAAGTTTATTATTTAAAAAAAGTGAAAACTTGTATGGATTTAAACAAAACTTTTCTGAGATTAAAGATCAAAAAAAACTCATAGTTGTCGAAGGATACCTTGATGTAGTTTCACTGAATTCAAAAAAAATTGGGTTTTCTGTTGCATCACTTGGGACAAGTTTATCCGAAACGCAAATTAAAAAAACATGGAATTTTGTAGACACCCCCTATATTTGCTTCGATGGTGACTTAGCTGGTGAAAAGGCTATGAAATCAATAGCATTGAAAAGTTTGAAGTTTTTAAAACCAGGTAAATCTTTAAAGTTTATTCATTTGCCAAATAAGATGGATCCTGATTCTTATATTCGAGAGTTTAAAAATGAAGGATTCACTTCATTAATAAATAATGCTCAAGAGCTGTCTGAGTTTATTTGGTTAATTTTGAACAACGAAAAAAATTCAACGCCTGAATATATTGCATTAGTTAATCAAAGGATTTTTGAAGCTACAAATGTTATTGAAGACAAAACAATTAGAAATGAATATGTCAAATATCTTCAAAACAAGAAAAATGAATTTTTTTGGAAATCTAGATCGATTAATAAAAATAAAAACAACACAATCTTAAAATCGGATTTAACACAAAAATCATATATTAATGAAATGATTATGTTAAGCCTCTTGTTTTTTGAGCCCAAGATAATTGAAAATTTTGTTGAAGAAATAGTCAATGTAAAATTTGTTAACCCTTATCTTGAACAAAAAAAATTAAGCTTAATTAAAATTTTATCATTGGAAAATAATGACTCAAAAGTATTAAATTATAAAACTAGCTTTAAAGAAAATGATGAAGAGTTTTTTCAACTAATAAAAAAAATACAAGTTGATCATTTCAAAAATCTAAATATTGCTAAAAAAAAGAAGTTATTACAAGATATAATTTTAAATTTGCGTCTTCCGAATTTATTGAAAGAAAGAGAGAAAATAAAATCAGAAATAGTTTTTAATAAGGATTTAGATAATTCAAACTTATTCTTAAAACATGAAAAATTAACAAACGAAATTAACAAAATTAAAAAAAGAGAAATTTAAAAAATTCATCATTTATTCATATTATTTTTGATATTAATACTTGATTATTAGTATTTATGCATTAGTTAAATATCACTTAAGTTACGCTTTTTATAAAAATGACTGAAAAGAAATTAAATAAGAAAACAATTAAAAAACCACTTTCTGAACAACCTATAATAGATCAGACTACAGAATTAATGAAAAAATTGATTCAAAAAGGTAAAAAGGCAGGATTTCTCACCTTGAATGAGATAGAATCAATTTTGTCTTCTGAAAACTCAGAAGTTTTGGAAGAATTTCAATCTAAAGTTACTAACTTAGGAATTCAAATACATGAAGATGAAGAAGAATTACAAGAAGATAATACAAAGGAAGATAATTCCGGTTATAAAGACGATGATACTGGAAAGACTGATGATCCAGTAAGAATGTACTTAAAAGAAATGGGAAATGTCGAACTTTTATCAAGACAAGGTGAAATTGAAATTGCAAAAAGAATTGAAGAAGGAAAAAAAGTAACTATAAATGCATTTTCGAACTGTTTCATTTCTATGGAATATGTGAACGACTTCTTTTTGTCATACAGTAAATCTGAGAGACCATTAAGAGATCTCATTGATTTAGACGCTACTTTTAGATCAGTTAATGGTGAGACGGACGATGCTTTTATTGATGATGTAAAACATGAAAAAGAATTGTTAAGTGATAACGTTCCTTCTGAAGAAAAGGAAGAAATTGATGAAGATTTCGATGATAATTCTGAGATGCATGATGAAAGTGCTGATTTATCAATATTAGAAAAAGAAGAAAGTTTAAAGCCGATTTTACTTCATAGCTTAAATTCATTTTCTAAAAAATTTAAAGAGCTAAAAAAAATTCAAAATAATATTATTAATTCTCACTTAGACAATAAGAAAATAGATGCCAAGACTTTACAAAAGCATTTAAGAATGAAAAATGTTGTTGCAGAAAAAGTTAGGTCATTTTTTATCAATCAATCTAGAATCGACGAAATTGTCGATCAACTTAACCAGTATTGTAAACGCATTATAATATCTGAAAGAAAATTGTTAGAATCAGCGAAGAGATCAAAAATAAAAAAAGAAGAATTCATTGATGAGTTTGAATCTAATTGTATGAATAAATCCTGGATGAAAAATCTTCAGAGAAGAAAGAAAGCAGGTTGGGTTGCCTTTGGGAAGAAAAATGACAATATTGAAATAGTAAACAATCTTCATGACATTTCTAAAGTTTCTATGATGACACTTTCTGAGATAAAAGAAATCTCTAAATTAGTAAATAATGGTGTTAGACAATCTAACATTGCAAAGAAAGAGATGATCGAAGCTAATCTGCGATTGGTAATTTCTATAGCAAAAAAATATACTAACAGAGGTCTTCAGTTTCTTGATTTAATCCAAGAAGGTAATATTGGTTTGATGAAAGCTGTTGACAAATTCGAATATAGAAGAGGATACAAATTTTCAACATATGCAACATGGTGGATAAGACAAGCCATAACAAGATCAATAGCTGATCAAGCGAGAACTATAAGAATTCCTGTTCATATGATTGAAACTATTAGTAAACTTGTAAGAGTTTCAAGGCAGCTGTTAAATGAAAATGGAATTGAACCACAACCAGAAGAACTTGCCTCAAGATTAGGCATGCCACTAGAAAAAGTTAGAAAAGTTCTTAAGATTGCAAAAGAACCAATTAGTCTGGAGACTCCTGTAGGTGATGAAGATGACAGTCATTTAGGTGATTTTATTGAAGACAAAAACATAAAGCTACCGCTTGATGCAGCAATACAAAACAATTTAAGAGAAGCTACAACAAATGTTCTTTCTACACTTACACCAAGAGAAGAAAGAGTTTTAAGAATGAGGTTTGGTATTGGTATGAATACCGATCATACTTTGGAAGAGGTTGGTCAACAATTTTCAGTGACAAGAGAAAGAATTAGACAAATCGAAGCTAAGGGTCTTAGAAAATTAAAGCATCCTAGTAGATCAAGAAAACTAAGAAGTTTTCTTGATAATTAGTTTCTCATTTTTTTCTAAATTGGTATATTTTCTGCTTTAAAAAGACAAATCTATGTTAGTATTTACCAGATATTTAATCGCATGTTTGGTTTCTCAATAATTGGTTAAGAGTCATAAAGTCTATCTTATTTTATTCTATTTTAGCTTGTATTGTTTCAAATATTCTAAGCCAAAAAATGTTCTTGAAAAGAACTTTTCTTTATAATCAGCAAAGTTTAATGTATATAATATGATTTAGAGTTATAGGCCCGTAGTTCAGTTGGTTAGAACGCACCGCTCATAACGGTGTTGTCGGGGGTTCAAGTCCCTCCGGGCCTACCAAAAAGTATCAAATTTTTTTATCAAACAAAAATAGCTAGAAATTAATCCACTTTAACTTTTTCATAAATTTGAATTTTTATAAAAATTATTTTTACGAGTTTACTTTTTCATTCATCTGTTTTATCAAACCCTTCACACCCAGAGGATGATTTTTAATAACTGACGAGAATTCTGCTCTTTGTGTAACCAACATACTTACACCATCAATATTTACATCAAGAATTTTAAACTCCTTATTTTTCAAAATCATTCTCCAGTCTAAGCTTAGTGATGTAGAAGAATTTGAATTTGTGACTAGTTGCATAGCCACCACGTACATATTATTTTCTACCTGAGAGCCAATTGTCTTAAATTTTCCACTCCAGCCTTTAAATTTAGGAGCATAAATCATTATCAGGTATTCATTAAACGATTTTACGAATTCTTCTTGCGTCTTTTTATTAATTTTTTTCCAATGACGCCCTAACACGAATTGACTAATGTAATTATTATCAAAAGCTCTAGTGTAAAGTTCTCTGAAGTTTCTTTCTCTTTGCTTTTCAGTGATATTTTTGGAGGCTATCTTGGTTAGGACTTCTTGACCAAGAGATTCTATGAAAAGTCTACTTTTTGAAAGATTTGTATTACTATTAGCACTATTAGCGAAAAATGGTACCAACAATAGAGCAAATATATAATACTTAATCTTCATTTTAATTAGTTAATAAATTAGCATTATCTTCATTATACTCAGGATAATCGGATGATGGTAGTGAATTTATATCTGATTTTTTTTTTTCTGAATCATCGATAAAATTTTTGTCATCTATTTCAAAACTTTCTTGCGCTAACGAAGAATCCTCATACCCAGGTATTTCATAATTAATTTTTTGGATTTTTTTTTTCCCGTTACCAATATCCTTAACTCTTTTTTGTCTGTATAAACTTCTCATGGTGGCGTAAAAATCTAAAGAACTATTTTTTATTTCATCAATGTAATCCATATATTTATCTCTAGTTGAAACTCCGCTTACAACTGGTTGGGGAAGTCGAGCCTCAAATCCAAGATTATTCATTCTAAAAGCAAATGTAACAGGGTTGAAAATTATGTCCATACCCTTACCAATTGCATCTCTTACGTTAGACGGTCCAAAGATTGGAAGCATGACATAAGGTCCTTCTTTGATACCCCATGTAGCTAGTGTTTGACCAAAATCTTCATTTCTTTTTTCTATATTTCCAAATTCATCTGTACTAGCAACATCATACATTCCCCCAATGCCAAATGTCATGTTAATGAGAAATCTACTTAAAGTTATTCTAATACTATCTATATCAAACTGTAAAATTGAATTAGCAATATCTAATGGAGCAGACGCTGTATCCGCTAAATTTGAAAGATTTTTTCTTGGAAAGTCTGGAATCTTTCTCCAACCTCTGGCAACAGGCTTAAATATTAGCTCATCTAGATCTTCATTAAAAGCAAATACTGCTCTATTTGAAGATTCAAATGGATCATTATTATCAATTAAATTTGTCTCAGCATTTTTTGATGCACATCCTAATAGAAAAAAACAAAAAATAATAATTATAATGTAGTTGTAATTTTTAAAATTTATATTCATATAAAATCAACTATCTTAATTTTTTTAAATAATTCTTTTTTTGTTTATTATATAATAAATAATATAAATTTCTAAAAATATTTATCATTTTAGTAATTTTTTTTGATTAAGACTATAGATTATAATTTTGAGTTGGTGTAATAAAAAATGTGCTTAGAGAAAGAGTTAAAGGTTTCATTTGAGTTTTTTCCTCCAAAAAATCAAAGAATGGCTGATGTGTTATGGAACAGTCTTAAAAGATTAGAACCTTTAAACCCTCAATTTGTATCTGTAACATATGGTGCAAGGGGTTCAACACGAACAATGACTCATGATTTAGTTAAAAAAATAATAAGAGAAACAAAAATTCCTCCAGCAGCTCATCTTACTTGCATAGGCTCTAAAATTTCCGAAATTGAAGAAATAGCTTCAAATTACTGGTCTGATGGAATTCGACACATTGTTGCTCTCAGAGGTGATATTCCTAACGATATTGATCACAAAAAAGAAGAACTTAAGTATGCAACCGATTTGATTAGAACCTTGAAAAATATAAATGATTTTGAAATTACTGTATCTGCTTATCCTGAAGGGCATCCTGACTCAAGATCAATTGAACAAGATATAGATTTCCTGCAGCATAAGATTGATTTAGGTGCTACGAGAGCGATTACACAATTTTTTTTCGACACAAATATTTTTTTTGAATTTCTAAATAAATTAAGAAAAAAAAATATCAACATTCCTGTTATTCCAGGTATTCTGCCGGTAACAGACTGTAAAAAAACCATCGAATTTTGCAATTCAACTAACTGTAGTATACCAGCATGGTTGAAAGAAATGTTTGTTGGTTTAGATTCTGATCCTGAAACAAGAAAATTAGTAGCAGCCACCATATCAGCTGAACAATGTAAGAAACTTGCAAAAGAAGGAATTAAGGAATTTCATTTTTATACATTAAACAGAGCAGATTTGTCGTTTGCTATATGCCATATATTAGGTATAAGAAGTTTGGAGGATATTCAGATAAATGATTGATGATTTAAAAAAAAATTTGAAAAAAAGAATTTTGATTCTTGATGGTCCAATGGGTACAATAATCCAAAAACATCCACTCACAGAATCAGATTTTAGAGGGAAAAAATTTAAAATTTGGAAAAAGCCTCTTAAAGGAAACAATGATATTTTGAATATCTCAAAAAGTTCGTTGATTTTTGATATTCACTACGAATATTTGAAATCAGGATGTGACATTATAGAAACAAATACTTTCAATTCAACTATGACATCTCAAGAAGATTACCTATGTCAAGATTATTCATATGATCTAAATTTTTCAGGAGCAAACATTGCAAAGAAATGTGTCGACAAGTTTATGAAAGACAATAAAAACAATGAAAAGAAGTTCGTCGCTGGAGTTTTAGGCCCTACCAATAGAACCTGTTCAATGTCCCCAGATGTAAATAATCCAGGATTTAGAAATATTGATTTTGATACCCTTAAAAATGATTATACTATTTCCTTAAGAGGTTTATTAGACGGTGGAGCAGACCTAATTCTTATTGAGACAATTTTTGATACCTTAAACGCTAAAGCAGCATTGATGGCGGTTTATGAAATGGAAAAGAAATTAAAAATTAAAATACCGCTTATGCTCTCAGTAACAATTACAGATTTGTCTGGAAGAACACTTTCGGGACAAACGTTAGAAGCTTTTTATTGTTCAATAAAACACATGAATCCAATAATTGTTGGCCTTAATTGTGCTTTAGGCCCGAAAGAACTTGAACCCCATTTGATTGTGTTATCAAGAATTTGTAGTTCGTATGTTAGTATTCATCCTAATGCAGGTTTGCCAAATGCTTTCGGAGAATATGATGAAACACCTAAAAGCATGGCAAAATTTACAAAAAAATGGGCAGAAAATGGTTACTTAAATATAGTTGGTGGTTGTTGCGGAACTACACCAGAACATATAAAAGCCATGAAAGAGGTAACTTCAAATATTAAGCCACGCGAACCAAAAATTGAGGATAACAAATTCCAACTGTCAGGTTTAGAAAATTTTAGCTACCGATGAATTCACAAATTACAACAAATTTTATTAATATTGGTGAGAGGACAAA
>CABZFH010000006.1 GCA_902524895.1 uncultured Alphaproteobacteria bacterium
TAATAATATCATGTTTGAAGTGTTTTAGAAGTCCTTGTATTGGCCAAGCTGCAGCATCCCCTAAAGCGCAAATGGTATGACCTTCTATTTGGTGAGTTACTTCTTCTAGTAGCTCAATTTCATCAGCTGTAATTTTATTATCGACCATTCTATTCATCATTCTCATTAACCATCCAGTTCCTTCTCTGCACGGCGTGCATTGACCACAGGATTCATGCTTGTAAAATGCTGAGAGACGAGCAATTGCTCTCACGATATCTGTTTGTTTATTCATAACTATAATACCTGCTGTTCCAAGACCCGATCCAACATTTTTCAATGAATCAAAGTCCATTGTAATTGTTTCACATATTTGTTTAGGTAAAAGAGGGACTGATGAACCTCCTGGTATAATAGCGAGAAGATTTTCCCAGCCACCAATTACATCACCAGCATATTTTTGAATTAAATATTTCAGTGGAACTCCTAATTCCTCTTCAACATTACAAGGTTTATTCACATGACCAGAGATACAAAATATTTTTGACCCTGTATTATTTTCTTTACCAAGTGATGAGAACCACTTTGAGCCTCTTCTCAATATCGATGGAATAACTGCAATCGTTTCTACGTTATTAACGGTTGTAGGCATGCCAAAGAGTCCTACATTAGCAGGAAATGGTGGCTTTAATCGTGGTTGTCCCTTTTTTCCCTCAATACTCTCTATCAGTGCAGTTTCCTCTCCACATATATATGCTCCAGCACCTAAGTGGAGATAAATATCTAAATCCCAACCAGAGTTACATGCATTTTTACCTATTAAATTACTTTTATAAGCCTCCTCAATCGCTTTTGATAAAACATTAATTTCATCTAAAAATTCACCTCTGATGTATATGTAACACTTATTTGCTCCAATCGCGAAACCTGCTAGGAGACATCCCTCAATTAACTTATGAGGTTCATTTCTTATTATGTCTCTATCCTTACAAGTACCTGGTTCTCCTTCGTCCGCGTTGATAACTAAATAATGATCTCTTTTATTATCTTTAGGCATAAAACTAAATTTCATTCCAGTAGAAAAACCAGCCCCTCCTCTTCCTCTTAAACCAGATTTTTTGATTTCATTAATTATAGTTTCTCTTCCATTTAAAATGATTTTCTTTGTTTTTTGACCAATCCCCTCTTTTTTGCGAAGATTTTAAATCTGGGCTGAATTTTCTATGAAGATTAGAAAAAATTATATTATTTTTAGATATCATTAGGTTCTCCCATTTTAAATTTTTATTGGTTTGCCCTTATAAGGTTCAGATCCTTTTCTCAAAATTTGTGAACCCTTATATAATTTTTTATTATTTTTTATATTTTCAATGATTTTGTCAAAATTTTCTTCATTAAGATCTTCGTAATAATGATCACCAATCTTTGCAACAGGTGCATTTACACATGCGCCCAAACATTCAACTTCTATCAAAGAAAACAAGCCATCCTCAGTGGATTCTCCAACATTTAAATTTAACTTATTTTTGCATAGCTTTACAATATTATCTGAACCTCTCAACATGCATGGTGTTGTTGTACAAACTTCAATATGAGTTTTCCCTATGGGAGATAAATTATACATCGAATAAAAAGTAGCTAACTCTAAAACTTTCATTTCTGAAACTCCAAGAAAATTTGCTATATACTCAATTGCTTTTTTAGGTAGCCAACCACCACACTGTGTTTGTGCCAAAGTAAGTAAAGGCATAATTGAGCTTTCCTTGTAGTTTTGAGGATAAATCTTAATAAATTCATTTGCTTTTTTTACATTTTCATTGTTAAATTCAAATGATTTTGGTTGCAAATCTTCTTCAGCAAAATTTTGAAATTTATTTCCCACAATTAATACCTTATCTATCAATTTCTCCAAATACTATATCAAGACTTCCTATTATAGCGACCAAGTCTGCTAACATGTGACCTTTTGATAAGAATTCTGTTGCCTGCAACAATGGAAAACCAGGGGCTCTGATTTTACACCTGTATGGTTTGTTAGTACCATCAGAAATGATATAAACTCCGAATTCACCTTTCGGGGCTTCTACGCTTGTATATGTCTCACCGCTCGGTACATGATAACCTTCAGTAAATAACTTAAAATGATTTATTAAAGCTTCCATTGAAACTTTCATTTCTGATCTCCTTGGGGGAGTTATTTTTGGATCATCACTTATACATTGACCTTTTGGCATCATTTCAATACATTGATTTATAATTAGAAGAGATTGACGCATTTCTTCAACACGAATTAAGAATCTCTCATAACAATCACCCACTGATCCTGTCGGAATTTTAAAATCAAACTTATCATAGACATCATAAGGTTGTGTTCTTCTAAGATCCCATGCAACTCCACTGGCTCTTAAACATGGACCTGAAAAACCTCTTTCGAGTGCGTCTTTTGCCTTGATTATACCAATATCAACTGTTCTTTGTCTAAATATTCTGTTGCTTTCCAATAGTTTTTCAACATCATTTATTCTGTCCGGAAATCTTTTGGAAAAATCTTTAATATCCTCTAAAAGCCCGTCAGGTAAATCTCTATGTACACCACCCGGCCTAAAATAGGCAGCATGCAACCTTGAACCTGAAACTCTCTCATAAAATTCCATCAGTACTTCTCTCTCTTCAAACAACCATAAAAAAGGAGTCATAGCACCCACGTCAAGCGCAAAAGTGGTTATATTTAAAATATGATTCAAAATTCTTGTAATTTCAGAAAATAATACTCTTATATATTGACCTCTGATTGGAACCTCAATTTGCATCAATTTCTCAACTGCTAGAGCATAGGCATGTTCTTGACACATTGGAGAAACATAATCTAGTCTGTCAAAATAAGGAATTGCTTGAAGATAAGTTTTATTTTCGATCAGTTTTTCTGTTCCTCTGTGTAAAAGCCCAATATGTGGATCAGCTCTTTCTACAATCTCTCCATCTAATTCTAGCACAAGTCTTAAAACCCCATGAGCTGCAGGATGCTGAGGACCAAAATTCATAGAGTAATTTTCAATTTTTGTTTTATTGGCCACTTTTTTCATCTCCTGGAAGAATCTTAGTCATTCCTTCCCAAGGGCTGAGATTATCGAAGTCTCTATACTCTTGGTCTAATTTTACCGGTTCATTTACTACTTGTTGGGTTTCGTCGTCATACTTAACTTGAACAAAACCTGTTAAAGGAAAGTCTTTTCTCAAAGGAAAACCTTCAAAATCATAATCAGTTAATATTCTTCTTAAATCAGGATGATTTTCGAAACTAATACCAAAAAGATCCCAAATCTCCCTTTCATACCAATTAGCACAAGGATAAATATTACTTAAGGACTCTACAGGTTCATCTTCTTTAACCTGTAACTTGAGCTTCATTCTTAAGTTTAGACTAATACTCAATAGCTGATAAACAATTTCGAATCTATTTTTTCTATCAGGGTAATCAACCGCACAAATATCTACAAGAACGTCAAAACTAGTATTTGGATGATCCTTCAAAAATAGGATTATTCTGATAAAATCCGATTTACTAGATTCTACAGAAAGTTCATTATTAGATACTAATACTTTGCAATCAAATATCTGAATTGAATTTTTTACTAAATCTATAGCATCAACTAATTTTGAATCTTTATCAGTCATTATCTTACTATTTCTTCATTTCTCATGATTTTCTTTTGCAACTGTAAAATACCATAAAGTAGAGCTTCTGCTGTCGGGGGACACCCTGGTACATAAATATCAACTGGAACAATTTTATCACAACCTCTCACAACAGAATAAGAGTAATGATAATATCCTCCTCCATTTGCACAACTGCCCATTGATATAACCCATCTAGGTTCAGGCATTTGATCATAAACTTTTCTGAGAGCTGGTGCCATTTTATTTGTCAAAGTACCAGCAACTATCATTACATCAGATTGTCTAGGGCTAGGTCTAAACACAATACCAAATCTGTCAAAATCGTATCTACTTGCAGCTGACTGCATCATCTCAACAGCACAACACGCTAATCCAAAACTCATTGGCCATAATGAACCGGAACGGGCCCAATTTACCAAATCATTGTACTTAGTTATAATAAAACCCTTGTTTGAGATTTCACTTTCAAATTCCTTGAAAGTTGTTTTATCTGCAACTAATTCCATTCCAAAGCTCCTTTCTTCCACTCATAAATAAAGCCTATTGTCAAAACTAAAAGAAAAAACATCATAGACCAAAAACCTAAACTTCCTAATTCAAGCAACGAAATCGACCACGGAAATAAAAAAATAATTTCTAAATCAAAAATAATAAATAATATGGCAACAAGGTAAAATTTAACATCAAACTTACCTCTTGTGTCTGAAAAGGGTTCAAAACCACATTCATATGTCGAATTTTTTTCTAAGTAAGAGTCTTTAGAGGCCAAAGTAAATGAAGCAAACATTGCGCCTACAGATATAATTAAAGCCATTCCTAAAAAAATCAAAATTGGCAAATATTCTTCTAAATTTAACATTACATTAATATAGTATAAATATGCATAATTTACATATTTATTTTATAAGTTCTGTAACTTGGTCAATACTTTCCTTAAAAAGAGAATAACCCTCACTCAAATTTAGTGTTTTTTCTTTAATTGATTTTACAGTATTTGAGAGAAAATCACAGCCCATCTGCTTGTCATCACCTTTAAAGTGGTACCACATTCCTGCTTCTCCTATCTCACAATAAGAGTTTGGATCTATATAAATATGCGAAAGTAAAATTATTTTCGCTGTAAAACCTAGAGACCTCATCACATTAAGGGCCAGAGGTATATTCAAAAGTGGAACTTCATAAATTTTGCCTGTACTCGTAAAAACGATTGTTTCATTACTACCTAACAATCCTTTTTTGGAATCTGGGGCAAAAACAAACAATTGGTCCTTTTTTCCGCTAATCCTACCACCAAGAAGAGAAAAAGCTAATAATTTTGATTCCGCAACATCGGCTATTGCTAATAACTGATTTTCTCCGAAAAAAAGATTTTTTACATCTTCAGGCAACAAAGATTCAATTACATTTTGTTGGTAACCATAATCGTCATATAGTGATTTCAAAGCATCATCAACAGTCATAGGTGCAGGAACAAGCTGTGTTCTTACAAATTCTTGTGCAATTTCATTATTTTTATTTATTGCTGTAGCGTAAAGTTGAAGTATTTTCTGAAACGACATTTCAAAATTACCAATAACTTGATCGCCATATAGTCTTAAAAACTCGCATCTTTCTGGGTGTTTAAGTAATATTTTTGATGATCTTTCTATCAGAGATGACAATGTATCTCCGCCGAGAGTTGCAAACGTTTCAACTCTCATCTTTACTGGTTCAACATCGACTAGTTGCTGATTATAGAACCTTATAGATGCTTGTTTAACTTCCTGAGGTGTCATTTGTGCTGCATTCTCATCGTCAGGATTAGGATTGAATTTTTTTAGTTTAAAATCTAATAATTCAAGTAGTTTTACGTCATCAGACAAGTCACAAGATGTATCAATATCTTCTACAAGATTGCCTGGTCTTCCAAAGTCAGTATCGTCAAGTTCTTCTTGTGCATTAAGAGGACAAACAAAACTTAATAAAATAATAATTTTGAGAAAAAAATTTATCATAAATATTTAAGGTTGATTTTATTTTACACCAATTTTGAAGAAATTTATTGAAATAAATTAAAAAAAATGGCGGGAGTGACGAGACTCGAACTCGCGGCCTCCTGCGTGACAGGCAGGCGTTCTAACCAACTGAACTACACCCCCATTAAAAATGGTGGGCGGTGAGGGGATCGAACCCCCGACATCCACGGTGTAAACATGGCGCTCTCCCAGCTGAGCTAACCGCCCCACAATGCCAATTGAAAATAGTTACTTTTAGCATGTTTTCCATATGTTATAAGACATTTTTTTTTATAATCAAAGATATTCTTAAACATTTCTTAAAATTAAATTATACTTTAATGGTTTAATTCTTTTAAATATGATTGTAAATAAATTAAAAAATTTGAATAATCAAATAATCTCATGCAAACAGTGTAAAAGATTAGTTGAATTTCGCGAAAAAATTGCTTTTGAAAAAAGAAAACAATATTTTGGTGACGAGTATTGGGGAAAAGCTGTACACGGTTTTGGAGACAGAAATGCTAAAATATTAGTTGTTGGGTTAGCTCCTGCAGCTCATGGAGCAAATAGGACTGGAAGAGTCTTTACAGGTGATAAGTCATCAGATTTTTTATTTAAATGTCTCTACAAGAGTAAAATCTCAAATCTTGAAAGATCAATAGATATAAATGACTCTCTAAAACTAAAAAATATGTATATAACTTTGGCATTAAAATGCGTTCCTCCAAACGATAAACCAACTTCTAATGAACTAAAGAATTGTTTTCGTTTTTTTAAAGAAGAACTAAATATATTAAAAAATGTAGAAATTATGCTCGCTCTTGGCAAAATAGCATTTGATACTTGTATAAACTTTTTTAATTTAAAAAAAAGTAAATATCCTTTTAAGCATGGTCGGCATTATGTTGTTAATAAAAAAATTCAAATAATTGCTTGCTACCACCCAAGTCCAAGAAATGTAAATACTGGATTAATTAACGAAATAAAAATGAATGAGGTTTTAGATAAAGCTAAAAGGATGATTGAAACCACACTTTAAATTATAGTAATTTGCAGTGTGGTTCAGAAAATTAGTTTACTGATTCTTTTAAAGCCTTTCCAGCTCTGAATTTTGGTACATTAGCAGCTGGAATCTGAATTGCAGCACCGGTTTGAGGATTCCTTCCAGTTGTAGCCTTACGCTTAGTAACGAGAAATGTTCCAAATCCCACTAGACGAACATCCCCGCCGTTCTTTAATTCTGATGTAATAGAGTCGAAGATTGAATCTACTGCTTTAGTGGCATCACTTTTTGATAGGCCAGCTGAATCTGAAACCTTTGAAATTAAATCGTTTTTATTCACTTTTGCCCCCTTTTGACAATAATTGACAATTATATTGTTTATTAGACTATCTTAGCCTTGGATTTATAGGAGTCAACTTTAAATTAGTGTCTTATGGCGCTTTCTTTACTTGTCTGATTGTCTTTTGAAATCGCTAAATCATTTTCTACCCACTTGATGGGCACAATTTTAGACTTTAAAGCTGTTTTTAAAACCTCACTTGCATTTTCCACAAAAACAATTTCAAGCTTAGAAATTAGTTCTTCTTTATCGATCTCAGAAAGATCCTTTTCATTTTCCTTAGGTATAATTACAGTTTTAATTCCACCTCTAACTGCAGCAAGAAGTTTTTCTTTTAAACCACCAATTGGTAGAACTCTTCCTCTTAACGTAATCTCCCCCGTCATCGCAACATCGTTTAAAATTGGTATACCGGTTAGCGTAGAGACTATAGCTGTAAACATTGCAATTCCTGCTGACGGACCATCTTTTGGAGTGGCTCCTTCAGGAACGTGAATGTGTATATCTTTTTTTTCAAACAGTAATGGTGAAATACCAAATTTAGTAGCATTAGAATGTACATAGCTTTGGGCAGCTTGCACAGACTCCTTCATAACATCACCAAGTTTACCTGTGTAATTGGTTTTACCTTTTCCTCTCATAGTCACCGCTTCAATTTGTAGTAACTCACCGCCTACTTCTGTCCAAGCTAAACCAGTACATACACCTATAAGACTTTTATTTTCAATCTCACCATATCTAAATTTCTTAATTCCAGAAAATTCATTAAGATTTTGCTTAGTAATTGAAATAGATTTTTTTCCTTCTGCAATAATAGATGTAAGTGATTTTCTAGATAACTTAGAAATTTCACGTTCTAGATTTCTAACGCCCGCTTCGCGAGTATAGTATTTGACTAAGTCTTTTAATGCTGAATCTGCAACTTTAATTTCTTTTGATTTCAATCCATTTTCCCTAATTTGTTTTGGAACCAAATATTTTTTTGCAATCATTAATTTTTCCTTCTCAGTATATCCAGATAATCTTATTATTTCCATTCTATCTAATAGAGCTTGCGGAATATTTAATGTATTTGCAGTTGTTACAAACATAACGTTTGACAAATCATAATCTACCTCTAGGTAATGATCATTGAAGTTAGAATTTTGTTCTGGATCAAGAACTTCTAAGAGCGCAGCTGCAGGATCGCCCCTCCAATCGGAACCAACCTTATCAACTTCATCGAGTAAAAATAGAGGGTTAGAATATTTTGATTTTTTCATACTTTGGATAATTTTTCCTGGCATGGAACCAATATATGTACGTCTGTGCCCTCTTATCTCTGATTCATCTCTAACACCGCCTAGAGAAAACTTTAGGAACGACCTGCCGGTTGCTTTTGCCAAAGATTTACCTAATGATGTTTTACCAACCCCTGGTGGTCCTACTAGACATAAAATTGGTCCTTTTGGTTTAGAAACTCTTGTTTGCACAGCTAAGAATTCAATTATTCTCTCCTTTACCTTTTTTAACCCGTAATGATCATCATCTAAAATAGCCTTAGCTTTCTCTAAGTCGGTATCAATCTCTTTATTATCTTCCCAAGGCAAAGAAATCATCCAGTCTAAGTAATTTCTTACTACAGTTGCCTCAGCAGACATTTGACTCATATTTTTCAACTTTTTGATTTCAGCATTTACTTTTTCTCTTGCTTCTTCTGTGAATTTAATTTTCTTAATTTTTTGTTCGAGCTCATACATATCGTCTTTAGTGTCACTAGAATCACCTAATTCTTTTTGTATGGCTTTCATTTGTTCATTTAAATAATACTCTTTTTGGGTCTTATCCATCTGTCTCTTTACCCTGTTACGAATCTTTTTTTCTACTTGTAAAACACCGATTTCGTCTTGCATTAAGTTAATAACTTTTTCTAGACGACTCTTAACAGAGGTTGTTTCTAAAAGTTTTTGCTTCTCAGAAATTTTTAAATTTAGATGTGCACTTATGGTATCAGCAAGTTTATCTGCTTCAGAAATTTGATTGACGTTAACCAGCACCTCTGGAGGTATTTTTCGATTAAGTTTAATGTATTGTTCAAATTGTCTAACTGACGTACGTATTAGTGCACTTACCTCATTGTTATCATCTTTAGTTTCTAACAACGGATAAGTTTTAACTTCAAAAAAGGTATCAACTTTTACAAAATCAGAAATTTCGGCCCTCTCAAGACCTTCGACCAAAACTTTAACTGTTCCGTCTGGAAGTTTAAGTAATTGTAAGATATTAGCAAGTGTTCCAATTTTGTAAACATCATCTCTATCAGGTTCGTCGACGTTAGCATCTTTTTGCGCAACAAGTAAAATTTCTTTTTGGTTTTTTTCTGCACTCTCTAATGCCTTTATAGATTTGGATCTGCCCACGAATAAAGGTACTATCATGTTAGGGAAAACAACAATATCTCTTAAAGGCAATACAGGATATAGGGTACTAGATGTATTATTCATATTTTAAGCTTTTTTTCCTAAAGCTTTAGATGTTTTCTCGTAAATATGCAGTGGTTTACTATTTTTTTGGACAACTTCGCCATTAATCATTATTTCATTAACTCCTTCAATCCCCGGTAATTCAAACATGGTGTCTAAGAGAATATTTTCAAGTATAGATCTTAAACCCCTAGCACCAGTTTTTCTTTCCAAAGCCTTTTTAGCAATCATATCTAGAGCATCTTTTGTGAAATCTAATTTAACATTTTCTAATTCAAAAAGGGTCTGATATTGCTTAATTAATGCATTTTTTGGTTTTGTTAAAATTTCAATTAATGTGGCTTTATCCAGGTCGTCAAGAGTGGCAACAACAGGGAGTCTTCCTACGAACTCAGGAATTAAACCAAATTTGAGCAAGTCTTCAGGTTCAAGTTTTTTTAAAATTTCACCAGTTTGCAAATTATTTTTCTCTTTTACATCTGCCCCAAAGCCTATTGAAGATTTATCTCCTCTATTTGAAATAATTTTATCTACACCCGCGAAGGCTCCACCACAAATAAACAGTATATTAGTTGTATCAACTTGAAGAAATTCTTGTTGTGGATGTTTTCTTCCCCCTTGTGGGGGAACGGATGCAACTGTTCCTTCCATAATTTTTAAAAGCGCCTGTTGGACACCCTCTCCCGAAACATCGCGAGTTATTGAAGGATTATCAGATTTTCTACTTATCTTATCTACCTCATCAATATAAACAATACCTCTCTGTGCTCGATCAACGTTATAATCAGACGCTTGCAAAAGTTTTAATATAATATTTTCTACGTCTTCACCAACATACCCCGCTTCTGTAAGTGTTGTTGCGTCCGCCATTGTAAATGGAACATCTATGATCCTAGCAAGAGTTTCTGCTAATAATGTTTTACCTGAACCAGTGGGTCCTACTAACAAAATGTTAGATTTCGACAGTTCAACGCCATTGCTTTTTTTTGGGTTGTCAATTCTTTTGTAGTGATTGTGAACAGCAACAGATAGAATCTTTTTTGCATCATTCTGGCCAATAACATATTCGTTAAGTAATCTGTATAATTCGCGAGGTGTTTCAACCCCGTTGGACTTGCTTGTCGCAACAGATTTATTCTCCTCTTTAATAATATCCATACATAATTCAACACATTCGTCACATATAAAAACTGTTGGACCAGCTATAAGTTTTCTTACTTCGTGTTGACTTTTTCCACAAAAAGAACAAAAGAGTGTATTTTTTGAATTTTTACTTTCAGTCATAATTAATAATATCTAGATACTATATATTCTCAAACTTATTCGAATACTGCAACCTTTATTCCATTTTTAACAAAAAAATTATTTTTTCTTATCCGGCTTTGGCCTTTCAGTAACAACCTTGTCTATTAAGCCCATTTTTTTTGATTCTTCTGCAGACATAAAATTATCTCTTTCCATAATTTTTTCTACTGTACTAAGGGTTTGGCCAGTATGCTTAACATAAATGTCATTTAATCTTTTTCTGAGGTTCAATATTTCTTTAGCATGAATTTCAATATCAGTTGCTTGTCCTTGAACACCACCTGAAGGTTGATGTGTCATAATTCTAGAATGAGGTAGACAATATCTTTTCCCATTTTTACCAGCCGTTAACAATAATGAACCCATGCTTGCCGCTTGACCAATGCATACAGTCGAAACATCAGGCTTAATATATTGCATAGTATCATATATAGCTAATCCAGATGATACCATACCTCCTGGTGAATTTATGTAAAAATAAATATCTTTATTAGGGTTTTCAGATTCCAAAAATAAAAGTTGAGCACAAATTAAGCTGGAGACCATATCATTAACTTCACCTGTTAAAAAAATTATTCTTTCCTTTAAAAGTCTTGAAAATATATCATAAGATCTTTCGCCTCTATTTGTTTGTTCTACTACTACAGGGATTAAACTACTCATTTTTTTTTTCCTTTTTTTTATTTGAACCTATTAACTTTTTTTCATCTTTTAATTCTTTAGTATTAAATAACTCATCAAAAGTATATTTCTTCTTTTCTACAGAACAAACATTGGCAATAAAATCGATTACTTTTTCTTCAAACGCAACACCACGTAAATTGTTCATCATTTGAGGATTTTCTTTGTAAAAATCAACTACTTTTTTTTCTTCTCCGGGGTACTTTTGAGCTTCAGCTGCAACTGCTTTTGTTAGATCTTGATCTGAAACTTCAATCTTATTCGCATTTCCAATATTATTCAATATCAGGCCTAGTTTTACTCTTCTTTCTGCCAAATTATTTATTTCTTTATTGGTCTTATCTTTTGCTTGATTCTTTAAAAAATTTACTTCATCTTCTACCATTCTAGACGGAATATCAAACTTGTGTAAACTCAAAATTTTATCTGTTAACTCTCTTCTTACTTTAAGCTTAGCATATTGTTCGTAATCATTATTCATTTTTTCTTCAATTTTTTTTTTTAATGAATCTAAATCCTTTTCACCAAGCTCTTTTGCTAATTGATTGTCAATTTTAATATTTTTAACCCTTTCTTGAATATCTTTAATTCTTAATGAAAATATAGCATTCTTTCCTGCAATTTCTTTCATTCTATAATCTTTTGGAAAAGTAACTGTTATATTTTTTTTTTGATCTAATTTCAATCCAATCATTTGATCTTCATATCCAGGTATATATTTGTTAGATCCTAAAACAACTGTTTCATTTTCTCCTTTGTTACCCTTAAATTCTTTACCATTAATTAAACCTTCATAATCAAATAAAATAAGGTCATTCTTCTTTGACTTTCTTTTTTTTTTTAGTGGTTCAAACCTTTCATGTTTATTCGCCAATTCTTTTAAAGTTCTTTCTAAATCTTCACTCCCAATTTCTAAATAAGGTTTTTCAACTGTAATTTTTTTTAAATCTACTTTTTGGATCTCAGGCATAATTTGAAAAGAAACATTGAAAATTAATTCACTACCTTCTTCAAACTTTTTCACATCTACTTTTGGTTGAACTGATGGTCTAAGTTCTTTCTGAACAACAGCATTTTTAAGAGTATCATTAACAACCTCATCTAACACCTCTGGCATAATAGATTTTGAATATCTTTGTTTTATAATATCTATTGGAACTTTTCCTGGACGAAAGCCTGGAAGCTTAATAGTACTTGAAATTTTTTCATATTTCTCTGATATTTTTACGTTTATTACGTCTGCTGGAACGGTTATATTCCATTCTATATCGAGTCCTTTTGATTTTAATTCTTCAATTTTCATATTTCCTACATTTTGGTACGGGCGGAGGGACTTGAACCCACACAACCGAAGTCACTAGAACCTAAATCTAGCGCGTCTACCAATTCCGCCACGCCCGCATGATATATAAACTATACTAAAAAACAACATTTATAAATTTAAATCAATTATTATTTAAAGATTATTTAATAGGTTTAATTGAACTAACGAAATCTTCAGCAATTATATTTTTCTTTTTGCAAGATAATTTACTATGGACCCATACACCTAAAACTGAAGCATCAATTAAAGAATAATTTTGAGATAATAAACCGCCAATTAATCCAGCAAGAATATCGCCAGTACCAGCAGTTGCCAGAGATTTTTGTGCTTTACTATTCAAATAAACATTATTTTTATTATCAGCTATTACAGTATCATTTCCTTTGTAAACAATTACAGAATTGGTTAATTTAGCTGCAATTATAGAACGTGTGATTTTATCAGAATCTTTAATATTAAATATTCTATTAAATTCTCCTTGATGTGGAGTTAAAATCTGATTGTTTCTTTTTTCAAGTAATTTATGAAACTTCTTTTTTGTTTTTTCAAATATACTCAGAGCATCAGCATCGATTACTGATGGGATTTTATTATTTAAACTTTTTAAAATTTTTTTCTTGGGAAAATCAAGTCCAAGCCCTGGGCCGATCACAAAAGCACTATATTTATCTATATTTAAATTTTCACCATATTTTGTAATAGTTCCAGGTTCTATTACTAGAGAATATTTTTTGAACTTTTTAAGTATTTTTATTGTTGATAATCCACACCCTATTTTTCTAGCAGATAAGGCAACTAATCTTGCAGCACCTAACATTATTCCAGAAAAAACCAATAAATTTCCCTTTCTATATTTATGTATATCTACTGGAATTTTTTTTCTTCTTTTTGTAATTAAGTTTTTATTAATTAATTTTATATTAGGATTTCTTTTTTTTATTGCTCTTATACCCAAATCTACTAATACAATTTTTCCACATTTAGCCTTACTAGGATGAAGAAAATAAGCTGGTTTTAAAAAATTTATTGCCATAGTAAAATTTGCATTAATGCTACCTCCCATAACATCTCCAGTATCAGGATTAATTCCACTTGGGAGGTCTATTGAGATTATTTTAGGTTCAGAATTATTTAATAGATCAAATAAGTCAACGTAAGATCCTTCAATTTTCCTGTTTATTCCAATGCCAAATAATGCGTCTATTACAATATCGTAATTATTTATAGTTTTTTTCAATTTTTTTAAAACTAATCGCAACTTCACACTTTTTTTAAAATTTATAAAATCAGCATCAAATTTTTTTTTTGCTAAATTAAATAACATTTTTCCATCTTCACCATTTTTTCCTGAGCCGCATAGAAATATAGTTTTCTTATCTTTTAAGAAAGGTGATAACTTTTTCCAGATTTTTTCTCCAGCAAGAGTCATTATGTTTTGAAGAGGGTTTTTAGAGATAAAATTATTCTCTGATTGAATTATTTGTTTTTTTGTTAATATATAATTACGTGACATATTTTAAAAAAATTAGTTATTCTTTTATAATATTTTTAGTCTTTGATGTAAAAATTATTTTTGCTAATGAATTAAAATTTCAATCTATTTTAGAACTTGACAAAAATATACCTAAAACATGTGGCATGAAAATAATAGTTAATGAAGATTTTGTGGCTGACATCTCAATTAAAAAAATCACAAAAAAAGGATCAACTAGTACAATTGGCAGTTTTTCTGCGGTTTCAAAATCATCTGAATTAAATAATGCCAATTTAAAAACAGCTTCGATCGATTTGAAGGCTATAATAAAAAATCTTATTGAAAAAAAACCTAATTTAATTTTAATGGAGGGGGAATACAAAGAGAATCAAATGGGGCAGTTTTTTCAAGAACTTTTAATTTTTGGTGGAGAGCTAATTATAAATAAAACAGTTTATAAAATTAATGGACCAATTGATTCTAAAATAAGATTAGAGTATCTTTTTTGTACAGGTGAAATGTTTCATCCAAAATATAAAAATTGATTATGAAAAAATATAAAATTGAAGATATAATGGAGTTTTTCGCTCTACCTTTAGGTGATTTAATTTATAAAGCACAAAGGGTTCATCATAAAAATTTTAAAAAAAGAGAAATTCAACTTGCATCTTTGCTTTCAATAAAAACAGGTGCATGTCCAGAGGATTGCAAATATTGTCCACAATCAGCTCATTACAATGTTGGACTTAAAAAAGAAAAGTTAATTGATCTTTCTTCACTTCAAGTTGCTGTTATCAAAGCAAAAAAAAATGGTGCTCAAAGGTTCTGTATGGGTGCAGCATGGAAAAAATTGAAAGACGGTAAAGACCTAGAAAATGTTGTAGAAATGATTAAAGTAGTCAAATCTTATAATCTAGAAGCTTGCGTAACATTAGGTGGAATAACTAAAAATCAAGCAAACAAGCTAAAAAAAGCCGGCCTAGACGCTTACAATCACAATATTGATACTTCTCCTGATTTTTACAAAAAAATTATATCAACTAGAACTTTTGATGAAAGATTAGATACAATAAATATTATTTCAAAAGCTGGTATAAAAGTTTGTTCTGGAGGAATTCTTGGCATGGGTGAGTCTTGGGAAGATAGAGCAAAAATGCTTAAAATATTATCTGAAATGAAACCTCAACCTGAAAGTGTTCCTATAAATGCTCTTGTGCCGGTCAAAGGCACACCACTGGAAAATAATAAAATAATAGATGCTTTTGAAATTATTAGGGTCATAGCAACCGCAAGAATACTATTACCAAAATCTAGAATTAGATTATCAGCTGGAAGAAAAAACTTTTCAAGAGAAACACAAATTATATGTTTAATGGCAGGTGCAAATTCTATATTTTATGGGGAAAATTTATTAACAACAGAAAATAATGATATGAAAGAAGATAAAGAAATTATTTCAATATTTACTGAAAAAGAACCAAATATCAAAAAAGAAATAAAGGCATTAAAAAGAGAAAAGAAATCTGAAAAAATTATTAAAGATAATCATAATTTAAATGAAGTCGTTGAAGAAATAATTACAATTTAATTATTATATTATTTTTTGTTATTATTATTCCCCTCTTTTTTCATTCAAAATTAAATTTTTAACTGAAATTTAAACTAAGCTACCCTTTTAAAAAAATAATGAGAAGTAACTTTAATATTATTCTTTTTAGACCTGAAATACCGTCAAATACAGGTAATATTATAAGATTATGTTCTAATACAAATAGTAAGTTATGCATTATTGAACCAATAACTTTTAAACTTGATCATAAATCTCTTATTAGAGCCGGCCTAGATTATCATGACAAAGTAAGTATTGAAAAATTTGTTGATATAGAATCTTGTTTGAAGAAAATTGGAAAAACAAATCTTTACTTAATTACCAAATTTGGGAAAAAAAAATATAGTGATTTTAATTATCATAAAGGAGATAGTTTTTTATTTGGTTCTGAATCAAATGGTATAAAAGATCTAATTTTATCAGAACAATATTATAAAGAAAAAGTTTTCATACCAATGGCAAGAGGAAATCGAAGTCTAAATTTAAGTAATACTGTTTCTATCTGTATTTACGAGGCACTTAAGCAGAATAAATTTGAGTTTTAATTAAGTTTTTTGTGAAGAACAAAAATAATATCATTTTTAAGAATACTTGATATTCTGGAATATACATAAAATTCATCTGTAAAAAGCTTTCTTATTTTTACAGGATCACAATAAAAAATATTATTATGAATTTTTGCTATTTTTGAAAACTGTAAATTAAATATCAACCCTTTTTTTACCTTTTTTGAACATTGAACCAGATTTGTATAAACATAATTCTCCCATAAATTTACATTTTTTATTTTTGTAAGATTATACGTTCCTGACATTAGACAATAATCAATCATTTTAGGGGGGAAAGAAGTACAACAAAAAAGTTCTTTCACATATTTATTTTGGCAAAAATCAATAAATTTTTTATTAATATCAATACCTGAATAGGATATATTTTTAAATTTATTTTCTTTATTTAAAAGCTTGTAAAGTATTCCGTAACCGCAGCCAACATCTGAAACTTCTATTTTCTTTTTAATTCCCTCTTTTTGAATTAATAACTCCAAAATTTCTTCATACCTTTTGAACTGATTAAATTGTGAATTCCAAAAAACACTTTCATGTGATGCACCATATTTTTTAAAATTTTTATTGTATAAATTATTTATCTGGAAGTTTAAAAATTTAAAAATTGCCTTTTCAACTATTTTCATATTATTTTTTATCAATTCAAGATAACTTACTTTAACTTACGAATATTGTTAAGATAACTAAAAGTTTATAAAAAAATCTCAGAAATCGAAATATTTTTAATTTAGAGGATTATCATTTTTAAACCAATCATCTAAACAACATTCATTTAAGTTAAAATCTTCTCCAATGTGTTCTGAGATAGTAACATATTGATTTTCTTTTTTTATTCCAAAAGTAGAGTTAACTAAATTTATATATTCAACAACTAAAGCTCTTTTTTGTTCTTGAGTCCTTCCTTTTCTGATATCTAAATTCATCAAACAAATATTTTCATTCTTTTTCGCTCTTCCTAAACTTATTGAATCGTTGTTTAACTCTCGAAATGAAATTGCTATATGAAATCTACCTGTCTTCATAATGTTGCAAAATATCACTTCAACTTTATTTAAAAACTCTTTTTTTGACTTATTGTTTGCTTTGAAATTTATATCAAATTGAAGATGCGGCATGATATAATAATATGTTTTTTTTTGTCTTAGAGCCAACAAAAATTTGAAAAAAAATAAAAAAAAGACTTTAAATTTCTTTATTTTATAATATATTAAAATTAATTATTGTAATAACTAAATCTGGAGGATTTATGAAAAAAACCATTCTTTTCTTAACTTTATCTTTTTTGTTAGGTCTTTCTATTCAAAGTGCAAATGCTGCTCACTGTGCAGGTGGACACGATAAAGCCAAAGATGCATCAACTAAAGAAACATCAACTAAGGATTCATCAAAAGAAAAAGATAAATCAACACAAAAAAATTAATTATATGAGCAACCTTTGATAATATAATATCATTGGTTGCTAATTAACCTAGAAATTACATTTTCCATATAGGGTTGATTCAAAAAAAATCTCTTGGTTGAAATTATAATATAATTTATTAAAAAAAAGTGATTTCGTCTGCAAATTAATAACCAATTCATCTTTTGATTCAAGTTTAGTTTTATCTTTGGTGTGAAATTTTTCTAGGGTAAAATTTATTAGTTTCTTTTTTTTTCTAAAATTGGTTTTAATATTTTCTATTATTTCATTATTTTCTATCATCCAATCTTTTTTTGAAATATCACCAACCCATTCCTCATTTTCATTCACAAAAATATCTAAACGTTTGCCTTTAAATTTTATTTTAGCATTTTTATTATTTTCTAATTCTTTAAATATATTACACTTTATAAAAGATAATTTATTATCATTTGGAGTATTATATTGTTTGTCAGACTTTTCAGTTAGATTAATAGTTGAACAACTAATTATAAAAAATAAAATAAAAAAGTATTTTTTTTTTAACAATTTGCTACCTTAATTTTTCTATTTAATTTCAAATTATTTATAAGTATTAAATTTTTTTTAAGCTATCAACTTTATGCCTTGATGCACTGCATTGTCTGATATATTTATTAATTGCTTCAAAAATTTTTTAATTTTTTTCTCTTATTTTTCGTTATTAATATAACTCTGAAGTTTAAGACTAATTTCTTTGTTTGTGTCTAAGAAAGTGCATGGACATTTAGTGTTATATTTTGAATGAGTTAAAATTAATTCATTTATATTTATAAAGCCAATATGTGATAAATCGTAAATATTAGCACTTATTTCACTGTAATTAAAATCATGATATCGAATTTCTTTATCCAGAACGTAATAACTATGAAATTTATTTTTATCTTCAAAATAGAAAAAAAATGGGTAACCTCGTGTTGGAAATTTTTTAGCATCACATTTTAGAGCCTTTCCGACAATTTCAAACGCATTTATATGCTGTGAGAAAAAGATAAATGTAGTAGAAAATATTATCAGTTTGTAGATTTTAGATCTCATATTTCTAATTCAGAAACAAATTTTTGATTTTTTCACATTATAACAGAAAATTTTACATTAAAAAGTTTCTTACAAGAAACTTTTTAAAAAGCCCCTACTTTCTCTAAGTTTTATGGTAGCGGAGGAGGGACTTGAACCCCCGACACGCGGATTATGATTCCGCTGCTCTAACCACCTGAGCTACTCCGCCAATGGTAGAATTAAAACATGATAAATTTAAATTATAACAAAATAAAGAAAATAGAAACAAAATTTAGGAAAGATAAATAAAGATGGGTAGGTTTGTAGAACAAAATAATACTCACACCACATGTGTGATGTGAGTATATTAAGTTAGTCAATTATTACGGCTTTTCAGCTGTAATTTTGTAGATTTCACCTTCATCAACTGCTGCATAAAGAGCGTTATCAGGCCCTAATCTTAAGCCTCTAAATCTCTTTGTTAAACCAGTTGGCATGTGAATAACACTCTTTATTGACTGACCATCTTTGGCAATGTCAACAACGTCTATTCTCATACCTGAAGGTGTACCACCGAAACCAATTCCCATGATTCCAACAGCCATACGACCTTCCCAGTATCCCCAGTTGCTACCTTTTAAGAAAGCAGCGGAACCAGTTCCTTGGGATAATCCATTGTTGTTCCATGCTGGCGGCATTAAGTCCTTAAAACGAGTATCACTCATAGGCATGAATGATGCACGAGCAGCTGGTAACATACCTTCCTTTTGGTTAGGCATATATCCACAATACTTATCTGGGCAATCACCACGTCCCCCTACATTAGGTCGTGGATCCCAGCCACCATTACCACCGTTAACTAAAGCAGTGATTTCGTCATTTTGCCATGGACCGTGCTCAGCAGTAAATGCACGCCCATCACCTGGACGGAAGTCAATACCTTGAACATTTCTATGGCCGTATGTATACATACGTTTGTCGAATCCTTTAGGTGGCTTATTACCAGGATGAGCTTTACCATCAGTATCGATTCTTAGAACATTTCCTCCAAGCAATGTTGGAGACTGTGGTACTACACCTCTGTGACGATCACCAGTTGTAGCCCATAAATATCCATCAGGACCGAAACGTAGTCTATTTCCATTGTGAGCACCTGGACCACCAAATGGGTGATCTGACTCAAAAGGCTTGTACTGAATATCTTTTACGATATCAACACGATTTGAAACGCTTTTTAAGTCTTTGCTTACTTCAAATCTCATAATAATGTTACCATCACACTTTGAGAAGTTGTCCTTACAACCACTACCGTGATACTTGTTAGAAGTAGAAGCAACATAAACTCTACGGTTTTTGTTAAAATTAGGATCGAGGGCTACACCCATCATTCCTGCTTGACCAGAACAAAAAAGATCACTGTTTCCACTTGCGTAGCCTTTAGCGTCCTTCATTCCTACTAGCTTGTTCACTGCACCAGAAGATGTCTTTACTGAAAGACCTTTACATTTTTCAGTAACAAACATGTCTCCACCACTTGTGAAAGCCATATCCCATGGGTTCTCAAGACCATTCATTACTGACATAGCACTAATGTTTGGTGTACCCATAGTGTCAGCGTGAATAGGAGCGGTTGCGAATGCTGCAACCGAAACTATAGCAGCTGATAAAAGTTTAGATTTATTTAACATATAATCTCCCTTTTGGTTAGTATTAGTTATTTAGTTTGAGCGTTTAAATACGCTGCTAAATTTGCTATTTCATCATCTGTAAGCGGCATAGCCATCATAATCATGAGAGAAGAATTGGGACCTATTTTAGTCCCAGCTCTGTACGTATTTAAACGATCTTTTAAATACGCAACCTCTTTACCAGCAATTTTAGGATAACTAGCTAACCCCATACCCGCTGGTCCATGACAATTACCACAATTTTGAGAATATCTAGCTTCACCAGCGTTAATATCTCCAGAATAAGCAGTATTTGAAAACGTGAAGAATAATAAGTTCGCCAATATAATAATATGAGATTTCAAATTTCCTCCACGAAATTATATGAAAGCTATTTAAACAAACCTAAAGTCAATTTAAATAACAAATTTATTATTAAAGTAGATATTATTATGGTAATCTTCTGAAAATTGTCAAGCATTAGTAACACAATTAAATCGCAAATACCTGGAATTATTTATAATATTTGAAAAAAAATTTCTCCGATGTTTTTTAACAAATTTCTAATTCAGAAGCAGTTATCCAACCACCACCTAATAACTGATTATTTTTGTAAAAAACACATGCTTGACCAGGTGCAATCCCGAATTCAGGTTTTTTGAGTTCAACAATCCCATTAGTGTTTGAAATAATCTTAATAGTAGCATTTATTTTTTTTTCACCAGATCTAATTTTGACGTCTGCCTCAAATGAATTATTAATTTCTTTATTAATCATATTAATATTTTTTAAGTAAATTTTGTATTTCCTAAGATTGTCTTTTGAACCAACAACTAATTTTTTTTTTTTAGCGTCTATTTTTAAAACATAATTTGGATTATGTTCTAAATTTCCTTTGATACCTCCTATCCCAATTCCTTTTCTCTGACCAACAGTATAATTACTAATACCATTGTGTTTGCCGAGGATATTACCTTTTAAATCAATAATCTCTCCTTCATTATTTTTTTTTTTTCTTTTATTGTTAATAAAATCTCTATAATTCCCTTCAGGCACAAAACAGATATCTTGACTATCTGGTTTGTCAGCGTTACCTAATTCGAAAAAATCCGCTATCTTTCTAACTTCGTTTTTTCTTAAACTTCCTAATGGAAATCTTAAAAATTCTAGTTGTGAAACTGTAGTTGCAAACAAAAAATAACTTTGGTCTTTTTTGTAGTCATTAGCTTGATACATTTGAATCGAATTTCCATTAAAAGTTGTCTTCACATAATGCCCAGTAACAAGAACCTTAGCACCTAAATTTTTTGCAAAATCGATTAAATCATTAAATTTTACTGATTCGTTGCATCTTATACAAGGAATAGGTGTTTCACCACGCAAATAACTGTTTGTGAAGTCATCTATTACAGATCTTTTGAATTCTTTCTGTAAATCAATAATATAATGTTTAAATCCAAATTTTTTTGCAACATTACGTGCGTCAGCAATATCAACACCAGAACAACATGTTTTTGTTTTGTTTACAACTTTTTTAGACTGATGGAGTTGCATTGTTACTCCAATTACATTGTAGCCGGCTTGTTTCAGTAAAACAGCTACAACAGAAGAATCAACCCCACCTGACATTGCAACAACAATTTTTTCGCCAGTAGGCGGTAAATTATTTTTTTTTATAAAATCTTCATAATTGATTTTTATCTTATTCTCTTTCATCAATCCAAGCCATTTGAATAGATTCCAAAATTTTTTCGTTTGAAGCATTTTCGTCATCTTCAAATTCATCCAGAGTGGTTATCCATTTATGTAAGTCTGTAAATCTCAAATTAATGTTATCTGCGTCTGGATACTTTTCCTCTAAAGCAATTGCAATATCTGCTGTGTCTGTCCATTTTAATTTCATATTTTATTCAACGTTTATATTTCTTGTTCCGCTTGGCAAATTAACCTTCAAACCATCTAATTCGTCAGTCATTATTATCTGACAACCTAATCGTGATGTGTGAGTGAGACCATGCGCTAAATCTAACATATCCTCTTCTTCTTCAGTTGGATCTTCTAATCTATCAAAATCTTTTTTATCAACGATTACATGACATGTCGAACACGCTAAAGAGCCCTCACAAGCTCCCTCAAGATCGATATGGTTTTTGTGGGCTATTTCAAGAACTGAAAGACCTGATTCGCATTCAATCTCTTTTTCTTTACCATTAGGTTCAACAAAAATTATTTTTGGCATAATTAATCTCCATAATCATAATTTATCATAATTTTTTCCAATTAAAGCAGATTTTATTTTTTGCTTTACCCTCTTTTCAGAAAAACTCTGAGTTGCAAGATCAAGTTTTTTTAAAAAGTCTAATATACCTTCTCTATTATCTTTTTGGATTTCTTTGCTTAAAAGTTTTATGTATGAATTTATTTTGTTTAACTCTTCAGCTGAACAGATTTCTTTTAAATCTGAATCCATTGATTGTAACTCGTTTATAAATCTTATGGCATCAACCTTTGATTCCTCCAATAGTCTTTCTTGCATGTCTAATGACGAATTTTTTATACTTTCTTCAATCATTATTCTCATTTGATCAATTTCCAAGTTAAATGTTGTTTTTACTTCTAGTTCTTTCTGAATAGCACTCGATTTATCAGTAGCACTTACGCTCAACAAACCATTAGCATCAACCATAAATCTAACATTTATCCTTGGAATTCCTGGAGGTTTTGGTTCAATCCCATCAAGAACAAATTCACCCAAAGTTCTGTTATACTTAACCATTTCTCTTTCTCCTTGAAGAATGTGAATTTTAATTGCAGTTTGTCCTTCTTCATATGTAGTAAATTCTTGCTCTTTGACAATTGGAATTGTTGTGTTTCTATGAATTATTTTTTCCATCAAACCACCCGCTGTTTCAATTCCTAAAGATAATGGGGTAACATCTAATAGTAAGTTTTCAGTTCCATTTACAAGTCCATCAGCATGGAGTGCTGCTCCCTTTGAAACAACTAGATCAGGATCAATATCTGAAAATATTTTTAGTTGAAATCTTTCTTGAATTTTTGAAATAAGAATTTTTAATCTCGTCGATCCACCTACTAATATAAAGCCATCAATTTCATTTTCTTTTAAGTCCGATTCTTCAAGAACTGCCGTTGAAATTGAAATTGTCTTGTCAAGGATTTCAGATATGGCCATATTTAAGACTTTTTCTGTGATTTCTAAGTTTATTTGTTTTTTATCTATTTCTAAAAATTCATTCAAAACTGTTTCTTTTTGAAGCTTTTCTTTTAAAAGCTTTGCTTTTCTAACCAAAATAACTTTATTATTTTTAGATAAATCTTCAAATCTTAAGTTAAGAAAATCCTCTGCAATCTTACACGCGAATAATTTATCCAAATCATCTCCTCCTAAAAAAGGATCTCCACCTGTTGAAAGCACTTTAAAGACTCCGTCCGTGAGCTTTAATATAGAAACATCAAAAGTTCCACCTCCTAAGTCATAAACAAAGTAATTACCTCTGGTTTTTCTTTCTAGACCATAAGCATAAGCAGCTGAGGTTGGTTCATTTACTAGTCTTAATACTTCAAAACCAACCAATGAAGCGGATTGTTTGATAGCAAATCTTGACCTTTCATCGAAATATGCTGGAACTGTAACAACACATTTTGATATTTCTTTACCAAGAAAACTTTCACAACAATTTTTTAAATACTTAAAAATAAGTGACGACACTTCAATTGGAGAAAGTTTTTGTTTATGATTGCCATAAATTTTTTTTGCGTCAGGATTTTCAACAAAATCTCTTTTAATTGAAAAAATTCTATTTTCTAGTCCATTTTTTATTTTTTTTTTAATTTGGTTTCCAACAAAAACATCTGAATCCTTAAACAAAACAACTGAGGGAATTATAACTTCACCAAATTCATCAGTTATCATAGTTACGTTTCCGTCTATTTTTACTGAACAAACACAATTAGTTGTTCCAAAATCAATTCCGATACAGAATTTTTTTTCGCTTTCTGTAGTTTGTTCTCCTCTTATTGGTTCTTCAATTTGTAAAAGTGACATTATTTTTAATATCTTTTTGTAGTTTTTCTAAATAAGAAATTTTAACAGTTAATTTTTTTGCATTCAGAAGTTGCTCTTCAATAAAATAATTATTTAATTTTTCAACATCCTCTTCGATTGTTTGGTTAAGTTCATTTATTAGATTGTCTTTTTCTTTTTGACAATTTATGTTTTCTGCAACCTCTTGTAAATCTAAAACTTCATTCAAAACTTCTAAATCATTAAATGTTTCGCTTTCTTTGTTTTTTTCTCCTTTACATTTTAATAGCTCATTAGATCTGGATACAGGATTAACAAGAGTGTTGTAGGCATTATTTAAATTAGACGAATGAATTTGCGCATAAAGAAGCTCTTTTTCTGTTGAATTTATAAACTTGTCTGGATGAAGCATCTTTTGAAGAGCATAATATTCATATTCTAATTTTTTTAAGTTAATTGAAAAACCATAGTTTAAATTAAAAAGCTTAAATGAATCTAAATCTAAAGGTTTTTGAATAATATTACATTCAGAACAAAAAAAACTAAATTTTTTGAATGTATTAGAGCAATTCCAACATTTAATTTCAGGATTCATTAATGATACAAATACTAAACATGAAAAGATTCACCACAACCACATCTGCCTTTTTCATTAGGATTGGTGAATTGAAATCCGGATTGAAGATCATCTTCAACATAATCCATTTTTGTACCAATTAAAAATAGGGTGGCTTTTGGATCTATATATATGTCGAATCCATTAGCTTTTATTTTTTCGCAAGATTCGTCGATTTTATCAACGTATTCTATAGTATAAGATAGTCCTGAGCAACCTTTGGTCTTAATTCCAATTTTTATGCCTTCAGAAGGTTTTCCTCTTTCCTTGAGAAGCCTTAAAACCTGATTTTCTGCTTCCGAAGTCAATGTAATCATAATTATAAATATTATAGTTTATTCGTTTATCCTATTTTTCTTTTTATAATCATTTACAGCAGCCTTTATGGCGTCTTCAGCTAATACTGAGCAATGAATCTTTACAGGTGGTAATGCTAGATGCTTTGCTATTTCAGTGTTTTTAATTTGATTTGCCTCATTAATGTTTTTACCTTTCACCCATTCGGTTATCAATGAGCTTGAAGCAATTGCTGATCCGCAACCAAAGGTTTTAAATTTAGCATCTTCTATAATACCTTTATCATCAACTTTAATCTGCAGCTTCATTACATCGCCACATGCAGGAGCACCAACAAGACCTGTTCCTACTTTTTCGGAATCCTTGTCTAAGGAGCCAACGTTTCTTGGTTTCTCATAATGATCTATTAATTCTTTACTGTAAGCCATAATATACCTCTTATTAAAAGTTAGTGTTCAGCCCACTCAATTTTACTAATGTCAATCCCTTCTTGGGCCATCTCCCAAAGTGGACTAAGGGATCTCAATCTGTTAACTTCTTTAACAATGTCATTTACAGATTTATCAATTTCTTTCTCAGTTGTAAACCTTCCTATGCCAATTCTTAAACTAGTATGGGCAAGTTCCTCTTCGACTCCTAGAGCTCTCAATACATATGAGGGTTCCAAAGAAGCTGAGGTACAAGCAGAACCTGATGAAACAGCTAAATCTTTAATACCCATCATTAATGATTCACCTTCAACATATGCAAAACTTATGTTTAAATTTCCTGGGATTCTAAATTCTGAGGAACCATTTAAATAAACATCTTTACACTTGCTAGTGATACCGTCGTAGAATCTATTTTTTAAGTAAATCAGTCTTTTGTTTTCTTCATCCATTTCATTATAACAAATCCTACAAGCTTCTCCCAAACCAACACATAAAGCTGGCGAGAGGGTTCCAGAACGCATTCCTCTTTCTTGTCCTCCACCACTCATCATGGCTTTTATTCTAACTCTAGGTTTTCTTCTAACATATAATGCCCCAACACCTTTAGGACCGTAAATCTTATGACCTGAAATACTCATAGCATCAATGTTCATTTCATCTACATCAATCTTTATTTTTCCTATTGCTTGAGCACAGTCCGTGTGAAAGAAGATGTTATTTTTCCTGCATAATTCACCAATTTCTTTCAGGGGTTGTATTACACCAATCTCATTGTGAACACCCATTATTGAAATTAATAGAGTATTTTCCTTAATTGACTTTTGGAGAACATCAAGATCAATTAAACCGTCTTGGCGGACGGGTAAGTAGGTGATTTCGAAATTTTCATTTTCGTTTAAAAACCTGCATGATTCTAACACACATTTGTGTTCGGTAACACATGTAATGATATGATTTTTTTTATCACCATAGAAATCTGCTATTCCTTTTATAGCTAGATTATTAGATTCAGTCGCACCCGACGTAAAAACAACTTCTTTAGGACTTGCGTTTATAATTTTTGCTACATGTTCTCTAGCAATTTCAGTAGCTTCTTCAGCCTCCCATCCATAAGAATGATTTCTAGAATGTGGGTTTCCAAATCTATCATTAAAGTAAGGAATCATTTTTTCCAAAACTCTTGGATCAAGAGGTGTTGTAGCTTGATAATCAAGGTAAATGTTTTTTGAAACTTTCATAATTTATAAATAGTGATCAATTTTTTTTTTCCAATATATTTTGTTTTAAATAATGTAACTGGAAACTGTTTCCCATTATTATAATTTAATGTAAGTACCTTTAAAGTCAAGACTTTATATTAGAATAGTTCTAAACAATTTTTCACATTATTAATTTTTATATGCTTTAAATTTTTTTATAAATACACCAATTATAAATACACCAAGATATATTAATTTGACAATTGGATAATTGCCAATACATCACTTTTCCTTCTCTGATTCTAAATCTAATTTTTTTTTTATTAAAAAGTTTTTTTCTTGTAGTTTCATTTTCAAAATATCGCCTTCAATCTGTTTAATTTTAGAATTAAGTTCATGTAATTCGGAAAGCAGGATTGAAATACTTTTTTTATTAGGATCATCTATCCTCCCAGTTCTTATTCCATAAGGACTGAATGTGTTGATTGAATTTTTCTCAAATTCATTTTTAACTTTTCTAGCTGGTATACCAATGTATGTTTGGTTATCAGGCACATTTTTGAGCACAACAGCATTAGCTCCTATTCTTGAGTTTTCTCCAATTGTTATTGCACCCAATATTTGAGCTCCAGAGCCAATAATTACTCCATTTTTTATTGTGGGGTGTCTTTTAACTTTCCTTTGTAGATCAGATTTTTCAGAAGGAGATATCCCTCCAAGAGTTACTTGCTGATACATTGTTACATCATTACCAACTTCTGAGGTCTCACCAATCACCAATCCTGCACCATGATCAATAAAAAAACCACTCCCAATTTTTGCACTAGGATGAATCTCTATTGCTGTAAAAACTCTAAAGATGTAACTTAAAAATCTCGCAATGAATTTTAATTTAATATTCCATAAAAAATGAGAAAGTCTATATCCAAATATAGCATGAAACCCTGGGTATGTAAAAATTACTTCAAAATATGATCTTGCTGCTGGATCTCTTGACATTGCTGCCCTAGCATCGCTGAGAATCAAAGTAAATAAATTTTTTGACATAAATTATTTATTAATATAAATATATTTTATTTTTATTATGTCTCATTAAACGAGTCAAGTTTAGTTTTATGCCAGAAGTATTCATAAATGGACCTGTCGGAAGAATTGAATCTAGATACACTCATAATATAAATCATAATTCACCATCTATATTACTTTTACATGCTCATCCAGGTCATGGAGGAAATATGAACAATCACTTATCTGTAAAATTACATAAAAATTTTTCAGATTTAGGTTTTTCAAGTTTGAGATTTAATTTTAGAGGGGTAGGAAAATCAGATGGCGAACACGACGGTAGTGAGGGTGAGTTGGCTGATTCAGCAATTGCACTTGATTGGATTCAAAACCAAAATCAAAGTTCAGACGAATATTGGATATGTGGAATATCTTTTGGTGCCTGGATTGGAATGCAACTCTTAATGAGACGTCCAGAAATAACAAAATTTATTTTAATTGGTCCACCTGCTGGAAAATATGACTTTAATTTTCTTGCCCCTTGCCCAGCATCAGGCATAATTTTATCTGGTGATAAAGATTCCTTAATTGACCACTCTATTCTTTCTAGCTTAGTTAAAAAATTAAATTCTCAAAACAATATAATAGTTAAACATGAGATAATTAAAGGATCTAACCATTTTTTTACTAATCATGAAAATTCAGTTCAACAAAAAATTAACAACTATATTAAATCATAAAATATCTTTATTTGGATAAAATATATCACCACATTCTACTGGCTTTTTTGTTCCTGTTGTTTCTTTAAATGAAGATTTTAATTTTTTAAATTTTCTTATTGCTAAATAAGCAAAAGCTTGGGATTCAACAAAATCTGCGTTCCATCCAAATTCATCAGAGGTGTAAACATTTTTTGTTAAGCTTTTTATATAATTTATTAAAGTTAAGTTTTTACTCCCTCCTCCACAAATAATCCATTTATTTATTTTTTTATTTATTAAAGTTTGAGAATGTACGACAATCCTAGCAGTAAAGTTTGTAAGAGTAGCAAGTAGATCAAATTTATCAAAATTTAATTTATTTTTTACAAACTCATCAATTTTAAATTCAAAATTATCAAATGATTTGGGGATTGAATTGTTTACAAATGAAAACTTTAACCATTCATTGATAAGTTTATTTTGAACTTTACCTTTTGCAGCCAATCGTCCATTCTCATCATAAGCAATATCAAAATTTGACCTGCAGTAAGAATCTATTAAAACGTTGCCAGGGCCAATATCGCTCGCAAACATCTTACCATTTTTTAAAATCCAAGTTGCGTTTGAAATACCCCCTAAATTAACTACGGCTAAATTATTCTGTTTGTCAAAAAAAATTGCTTTATGAAATATCGGTACAAGTGGTGCACCCTGACCTCCACAATCAATGTCTGCTTGTCTAAAATTAGATACAAACGGAATATTAAAATAATTACTCAATATTTTAGCATTACCTAACTGGATTGAAATCTTTTTATTGGGTTTATGAATGAGCGTTTGACCATGAAAACCAATTATTTGTATTGTATCATTAGAAATATTAAAACTCTTTGTAAATAAATAGACTTTATTTTTTAAAAAATTTTCAAATTTTTTTTCTGTTGATCTATATTTTTGAGATTCACGAACTTCTTGAAAATTGTAACTATTAAAGTAGATTATTAATTTTTTAATGTCATTTTTAAGTTCTTGTGAGTATTCATAAGTGATGTTATATTCACTATAAATTTTGTTTTTTCCATCAGATTTTATAAGTGAAAAGTCAATGCCGTCCATAGAAGTTCCTGACATAATCCCAAGTGATGTAATTATTTGTTCCAATTTGCTTACAATATTATGAATAACAGTTTTATTAATCATATTACTGAGCGAGGTTTTTTTAATCAATGCACAAATATTGATTTGTTAAATTTAATTTTAAAAAAACCTTCTGTAGCTTATATAGGATTTGATTGCACAGCAGATAGCTTGCACATTGGTTCATTATTACCAATAATGTTATTAAGAGCTTTTCAAAAACATGGTCATGTTCCTATAGTTCTTCTTGGAGGGGGAACAACTTTAATAGGTGATCCATCTGGAAAAGATGAAACAAGAGTAATTTTGACCACTGAAAAAATTAATCAGAATAAAAAAAAATTAAAAAAAATTTTTTCAAAATTTTTATCTTTTGATAATAAAAAAAATCCAGCTAAAATTCTAGATAACTATGAATGGATAAAAAATCTCAATTACGTCAATTTTATAAGAGATATTGGAAGCCAATTTTCAGTAAATAGAATGCTAACTTTTGAATCTGTCAAACAAAGACTTGAAAGAGAACAGCATTTAAGTTTTTTAGAGTTTAATTATGCTATTATTCAATCTTTCGATTTCCTTGAACTTTTTAAAAACCATAATTGTAGCATTCAGTTCGGCGGCTCAGATCAGTGGGGAAATATTATATCAGGAATTGAACTAATTAAGAAAAAAATAGGCAAAGAAACCATTGGTTTAACAACACCTCTAATGATAACTTCTAGCGGTCAAAAAATGGGAAAGACTAACAAGGGAGCAATATGGTTAGATAATAATAAATTAAATTATTATGACTACTGGCAATATTGGAGAAATGTGGATGACAAAGATGTAATTAAGTTTTTAAAATTATTTACAGAAATTGATACCAAAGAAATTAATAAATTCAGTAAATTGTCTGGGTCAGAATTAAATAAAATAAAAATTTTGTTGGCAAATGAAGTCACAAAAATATGTCACGGCGAAGAATTTGCAAAAAAAGCAGAACAATCCTCATTGAAAATTTTTTCTGAAAGAAAAATTGATAAAAATATACCAGAAAAAAATAAATTAAGTATATCTAAAGGGGAACTTATAAAATTAAAGAGCCTAAAGGAATATTTGGTTTTGCTAAATTTATCAAAATCATTAGGAGAATCAAAGAGGTTAATAGAAAATGGCGGAGTGAAAATTAATAATAAAAAGATTATCGATAAAAATTATAACATTAAAGAAAATGATTTCGATGATAATTTAATTAATATTTCTGTTGGGAAAAAAAGAAATGGTTTAATTGAAATTTGCTAATTTATTCAGTTTTAAATAAGTTTCTTATTAAACTAGGAACTAAAACTGAAACAGGGTTAAAATTAATTTCAAACTTTTCATTTTCTTTTTTTAATTCAAAGGAAGCAGCTAATATTCCTTCTTCAGGAGAACCCGCCGTAATGATATCTCCAACAACTGGCAAATTAGTCAAAAGAGTATTTATAGTATAAGCTGGAATAAATGTTCCATCAGCCTGAAAATTATCTGTTTTGGAATCAAAATCCCCTTTAAAAGTCAAGCCTAAATCACTTCCTCTAATTATGCCATCAGAAAACTTTATATCACCATCACTAAAAGTAAAATTTGAATTTAGTCTATTAAAAAAAATACCTCCATCTTTTAATTTTTGTTCTATTCCATCTAAAGAAAAAAGGGTTAGTACTTTTGCAAAAAATGGGGTATCGTACGCGACAAAGTCTTTCACTTTGATATTGCCAACATAATTTTTGTCGCTGTCTCTTTCTGCTTCTACTTGTAAAGTTCCAGATTTTAAATTTGGATTGATTTCAAATACATCCAGAAATTCAGAAGCATCATCTGATTTGATAGATAACTTTTTATTCTCATTTTCATTATAAATGCGTATGTTATTGTTTACAGATATTGGGGTGTTAAAGTTAACGTTTAATTCGCTAAATCTAGAGTTCTCTAATATTCCATAAAAAGAATTTACAAATATCTTTTTTTTTTTTAGAACTAAACTGTTTGTAGTAATATTAAATTTCACTGGAACACTATTCTTTTTGATGGAGTTATTTTTTTCTAAAAACCTCATAAGGTTTAAATTTGAACCCGAGAAATCAGCTTTCCAGAAATTTTTCTTTTTCCTTATTTCAGCACTAAAATCTTGAGAGGGAGATTTTATCGAATGAAGAATAATTTCGGTTAACTCATTATTATATTTTCTAGACTCTACAAATACTTTTAAATCTTTTGTATTAAGTTTAAGTTCAAATTTTTCATTTATCTTCTTTTTACCAGAAAGTTGAAATTTTAAATTTCCCTGGAAAAAGTTATGCTTCAAACTAAAATAGGTAAAAAAAGCAGATAATCTATCAGTCGGTCCTTCTCCAATAACTTCATAATTATCATTTTTTAAATTATAATTATAAGTTATTGATAAAGGTATAAATCCCTCATTTTCTTCAACAAAATCAGCAAAATAGTCATTTAAAATTAAAGGATCAAAGTTAACATCTATACTCAGATTATTTTGGAAATTTTGTGTTTCATGAAGGTATTCTATTCCAGAAAATTTAATACTCATTTTTTGAAAATCTGCATTTCCATCATAGTCAAATCTATCACTCATAATGTTGATCTTAATATTTACTTTTTCTAAATTATAATTTTGAAAAAAGTTAGGAATCTTAGAATTGTTATAATCAAGCTGCCCCTCATACACTATATCATTGAACTTTAAATCAACTAAAAGTGGAAAATTTAAATTTAATTTAAGAATTGGATTACCATCAAATTTGCTAATTCGTTTTATACTATCAGGGTTAAAAAAAATTTTTTCTAGATAAGATGTTAAATTATAATTATTGCCAGTAATTTCCAATTGAATATCTGCCATTTCAATTTCTTTATCAAAATCATACAGTTTCACAGTGGCATTATTTAAAATTAGCTTATCAGACACGCCTGAAAAAATATCAAATTTAAATTCTGTCCCATTAAAAGTTGCATTTCCCTCAAGCTCCTTTACTAATGGTTTATCCTCAGAATACCTAATGTGAGTATTGGAAAAATTAAACTTCAGTGAAGAATTTTTTACTAATCCTTTCTTATCATAATTTACTTTAAGACTTAATTCATTAATGTCTCCACTAGCATTTTCAGAGATCCATTTTTTAACAGAGTTTTTATAAAATTGAGGCCAAAAGAACTTAATTTTTTCAAGTTTGATTTCTGATATATTTATTTTTAAAAATTTATTTATATAGTCTTTGTGCGAAAAGCTATACGCAATTTTAAATTTTGAATTTTCTTCAAAAAAATCAAAACTTACTGAAGTAAAATTTTTATCTGAGCTAATATTAATTTTACCTCTATTAAAATTAAGTTCTTCTTTTATTCCTTCAAATGTTTTTCTAATTTGTGAATTGAATTCTAAACTTGAGATATGTTTAAAAGTTTTTGCATTACTATCAAAATTTAAGGAATATTTTCCGTTCAAAATAATACTTGATTCAACAAGGTTAATTGTTTCTAAATATCTTTTAGGAATATCGAGATTAAAATCCACAAAAGAAAAATCAATCACGAATTTACTATTTTTTTTTTTAGCATTAAAAGTAGCAAATGACTTTAATTTTTCATTTTGTTCAATTAAAGCAGACATAATAAAATCATTTTTTTTTTTTTCTATTTTCAAATCTATTCTTGAAAATAAATAATGTTCACTGTCAGATAATTTAATCTTCAATTTTGAATTATTAACCTCAAATATTTGAAAATCATTAAAATATTCTGAATACTCAACATCATTTATTTTCTTTACTAAAAAGTTTAAAAAATTGTCTTGCTGAATTAATTGTTTATTATTAATTTTTTTTACATTCAATTCAATTTCTGCATCATATAATTTTAAAATTGTTGGTTTTAATTTTAAAAATAAAATATCCTTAAATCGTATGCCAAGAAGAATGTTTGGAATTAAAGAATTTTTGGTTCTCACATCTTCGATAAAAATTTCATAATTTCTTGAATATTTATTAAAACTTAAAAATATATCTCCAAATTCTTTTACATTATAGTCTTGAAAAATTTTAATATCCTCAAAAGTCTTCAAATTATTTATCTTTATTGGTTTAAAACTTACTAAAATTGTCAAAATTAAAAAAAAGGTAAAAAATAATAAGAAAAATACAGAAACTAGCTTCGAAAATCTTAATAATATATTTTTCATAAAATGTTTTAAAAATTATTTCATTTATTATATAACACGCTATAGTTTGATATGTTAAAAGAAAATACTAAAATTAAGAATCTTAAATTTAAAGTTAACACATCTGGTTTTTTAAATTCACAAGACTTATTGGGAAAAAAAACTGTAATTTATTTTTATCCAAAAGACGATACTCCAGGTTGTACAAAGGAGGCTATAAATTTTAGTGAAAAAATTAATGAATTTTCAAATTTAAATACTCAAGTTTTCGGAGTTTCACGAGATTCTTTTGAAAAACATCAAAAATTTAAAAAAAAATACAATCTTAAAGTCAATTTGATTAGTGATGAAGGTGAAATTACGGAGTATTTTGGTGTTTGGGTTGAAAAATCAATGTATGGTAAAAAGTATATGGGAATTGAAAGATCAACTTTTGTTATAGATGAGCAACTTAAAATATTAAAAATATGGAGAAAGGTTAAAGTTTCTGGGCATGTTGAAGAGGTGTTGGATTTTGTTAAAAATATTTAATTAGATCTTAAAAGTAAAGATTTTAATAAGTTGTCTATTTTTCCATCAAGTACAGCTAAAACATTTGATTCCTCTTGATTTGTTCTATGATCCTTTACCATTTGATAAGGTTGCATTACATAAGACCTTATTTGATTGCCCCATGCTATCTCCTTCTTTTCTTCTCTATTCTTTTTATTTTCTTCTTCTTCTTTTTTCAATTCAAGTTCGTACAATTTAGATTTTAACATCTCCATTGCAATATTTTTATTTCTGTGTTGGGATCTATTGCTTTGGCATTGAACACTTATTTTTGATGGAAGATGCGTAATTCTAATTGCACTATCAGTTTTATTCACATGTTGGCCACCTGCTCCAGAGGCTCTAAATGTATCGACTCTTAAGTCTTTTTCAAAGATATCAACTTTTATCGAATTATCAACTTCAGGATAACAAGAAACTGATGCAAAACTTGTGTGTCTTCTTGACTGTGAATCAAATGGTGATATTCTAACCAACCTATGAACTCCTGTTTCATTTTTAAGCCATCCGTATGATCTCTCACCTATAATTTTGATAGTAACTGATTTTAAGCCTGCCTCTTCTCCATCAGTCTGATCGACTACCTCATAGGAAAAATTTTTTAAATCACACCATCTAGTGTACATTCTTAACATCATTTCTACCCAATCTTGGGACTCAGTTCCCCCAGCTCCTGAATGAATTTCTAAAAATGAATTTTTTTGATCGGCTTTTCCATTCATTAAGGTTTCAATTTGGAGAAGGTTTAATTCATTAAAAATTTTATTTAATTCTTTATTTAGTTCATCTAATAATTCAGTGTCAAATTCAACATCTGCAAGTTTTAACAATTCCATCTTTTCTAAAAATTGATTTTCTAAAACTTTTAGAGTGTCTAGGAAATTTTTTATACTATTTTTCTTTTTTAATAAAACGCTGTATTTTTTATGATCATTCCATATTGATTCATCTAAAAGTTCTTTCTCAATTGTTTTAAACTCATCTTTCATTTCTTTTTTTTCAAACATACCCCCTCAGGTTTTCAAATAAAACCTTTATTTCAATTGAAATTTCTCTATTATCTTTCGACATCAATAGAATCCTTTATCCTCAAAATTTTCATCAACAATAAAGTTTTTAATCTCATTTTCAAAATCAAAATCTTTTTTTAATGATTCTTGAATGAAGTTATTATTTGAAGGAATTCCAGTTTTTATATTAACGTTAACAAACTTTATTCCTTCTGGTACCAAAAAGGGCATAGGTTTTCTTTTTGAGTAAACAGTTTTCATAAACTCTCCAAAAATTGGTGCAGCTACTTTTGAACCAGTTTCACTTTTACCTAAGGTTTTGGGTTCATCATATCCAATATAAATACCCACAGTTATTTCTGAATTGTAACCAATAAACCATGCATCTTGGTTGTTATTGGTCGTACCGGTTTTTCCAGCAACTTGAAAATCTAAAAAATTTAGATTTTTTGCAGTTCCTCGTTTAATTACTCCCATTAATAAAGAAGTAATTTGAAATGCAGTTTCAGAAGAAACAACTTTTTTTCTATTCTCATAAATTTGTGGAAGAACTTCAAGGTTTTTTAATTCTGCATCAGTGAAATTAATCGAGTCAAGTTTACAACTTTTACATATCCTTCTATCTTGCTTGTAAAGAGTTTTACCATATCTGTCTTGAATTTTATCTATTAAAGAAGGTTTTACGTAGTAACCACCATTAGCAAAAATTGCATAACCTGAAGCAATTTTTATTAAACTTGTTTCAACGGAACCTAAACTTGAAGACATTAATTTAGGAAACTCATCATATATTCCAAAGTTCAAAGAAAGATCTTTTATTTTATCAAGACCAACTAATTTTGCTAATCGCACTGTCATAAGATTTCTTGATTTTTCCATACCTAACCTCAGTGTACTTAATCCAAAAAACTTTTTTCCGTAATTTTGTGGCCTCCATTTTTTTTTATTGGTAGGATTTTCAATGATCACTGGTGCATCTAAAACTCTTGATACCGGTGAAAAACTATTTTCCAATGCTGTCGCATACACAAAAGGTTTAAATGCAGAGCCTGGTTGACGCATTGCCTGATTTACTCTATTAAAAGATGAGGTTGAATCATAACCTCCTACCATTGCTAATATTCTGCCAGAATTATTTTCTATTACAACCAACCCTCCATTAACATCAGGGGTTTGAATAAGATCATTCGTATTATTATCAACAAGAATTAAATCTCCAACATTAAAGAATTTATCAAAATTTATGGTAGATTTTTTTTTAATAATTCCTAAATTTTCCCTAAATATCTGTTTTTTTGATGCATCAAGTTTGCCTACCTCCAAAGAGTTTTGATTAATTTTCAAAACGACGGATAAATCTGAAGAGACATTTCCACTATTTTTTTTAAATTTTTTTAAATTGTTATTCCATTCATCTCCAACCTTAATATTTCCTAATACACCTCTCCAACCTTTTCTTTTATCGAAATTTTTAATACCATTTTGAAAAACTTTTTCTGCAACGAGTTGTAAATTTGTATCTAAAGACGAAATAATTGATAATCCCTGATCATAAAGTTTTTTTTCACTATAATTTTCTATTATTTCTCTTCTAATTGCCTCTTTGAAAAATGAGGCTTTGCTTCGAAAAATTTTATTCTTTTTTTGGAGTTTTAAATCTTTTTCAACAAACTTTTCGTATTTAACAGAGTTTATGAAACCTTCAGCTAGGAGTCTTGACAAAACCCAATTTCTTCTTTCAATAGATTTTTTAGAGTTAATAAATGGGTTATATTTACTTGGTGCTTTTGGTAATGCAGCTAAGAGAGCCATCTCATGAAGTTCAAGTTCATACAATGACTTATTAAAATAATTAGCAGAGGCTGAAACGACTCCATAAGACCTATTACCTAAATAAATTTCATTTAAATAGAGTTCTAAAATTTCATTCTTGGTCAATAAATTTTCTATTCTCAGAGCAAGTATAATTTCCTTAATTTTCCTGGAGTAAGAAATTTCTCCCGATAATAAAAAATTTTTTGCAACTTGTTGAGTAATGGTAGAAGCACCTTCTGGTCTTTTGTCATTAAAAATATTTGATGAGTTTTTTAAAAAAGCTCTTAATATACCTTTAATATCAAATCCATAATGAGTAAAAAAATTTCTATCTTCCGCTACTAAAAAACAATTAATTAATTGTTTAGGTATTTGTTCATAAGATGAAAAAATTCTATTTTCTCTTGAATATTCTTCTAAAAAATTACCATCTGCGGCATATATTCTTGATACAACAGGTGGTTCATAATTTTCTAATTTTTCGAAGTTTGGTAAATCTTTTCCAAAATACCATAATATTATGAAGAGAAAAATAAATCCTAATGAAATTAAAATCAGCACTACAAATAGGAAATTTAAAAAATAACTGTTTTTCATAACTTTAATTAAATTTATTATTTTCTATCCATTGAAAATATTTTTCCATTGCTACTATAATACCATCTATTAATTTCTCTTGATAGTTTTTATCCATTAATAATTTTGAGTCTTTTTTGTTAGATAAATATCCCATTTCCAATAGTACAGATGGGATATCAGGAGCTTTTAACACAGCAAAACCAGCAAATCTATGTGTTCTTTGTAAAAGTTTAGTTCTTTTACTTAGTTCCTTAATTAAAAAATTAACAAAATAACTAGACTGATTCATAGTTTCTCGTTGGGTAAGATCAATTAAAATATTAGTAACTTCTTTTGACTCTTCAGATAAATCTAAACCATCAATCAAGTCTTCTTTATTTTCTCTTTTTGCAAGTGCCTCAGCTTCTTTATCTGATGCTTTTTCAGATAAAGTATAAATCGAAACACCACTTACATTTTTGTTCCTGTGATAATCTGCGTGTAAAGAAATAAAAAGGTCAGCTTTCACTTTACGAGCATATCCAACTCTTTGTCTAAGTTGCAAATACTTATCATCATTTCTTGTAAGTATAATTTTAAATTTTTTATTACCTTTAAGTTTATTCTTTATTTTTTTTGCAAAGGATAAGGTGATTTTTTTTTCAAGAATTCCACTCACTCCAATAGCTCCAGAATCTCTTCCTCCATGACCTGCATCAATAACAATTATCTTTTTTTTAAAATTAAGTTTATTTAATTCGCTAAAATCAATAACTATTCGAGCTTTCTTACCGTTTTGCTTTTTTATAAAAAAAACTTTTTTAAAAAATATATCTTTCTCGAAATCTATAATAAGTAAATTTTGATCCTTTACAGAAATATTTTTTATAGCTTTATTATTGGCTTTTTGAAAATTTTTAGATTTTAAAATTTCATCTTTAAATTCTAAAATTAGTTTTTTTTCTTTAATAAAATGTTTAAACTCAGTATTTTTGTTGATATCGATTACAATTCGGTTTATATCTTTTTCTAAACCAAACCGATAGTTGATAATTTCGATAGATTGAAGATCGAAACAAAAAGAGAAGAAAAAAATAAAAAGGAAATTCTTAAAATTAAACAACTTAAATATTTAAAAAATTTATATACTATATATAGTGATTATAGAACAAAAAAAACAATATGTTTGATTTTTTTTCAATGTCATTGATAATAATGATATTAAATTAATTAAAAATAAAAAATTAAAATGTTTATTAAAAATAAAATTATAAGAGTTAGAGAGATAAAATGTCAAAAAAAATGTTTATTGATGCCAGTCAAAAAGATGAAACGAGAATGGCAATTGTTGAAGATGATAGATTAATTGAATATGAATCTGAATTTTTAAAATTAAAACCAACCAAAGGAAATATATATCTAGCAAAAATTATAAGGGTTGAACCTTCTCTTCAAGCAGCATTTGTTGATTATGGAGCTCAAAGACATGGTTTTTTAGCATATAATGAAATACATCCTGATTATTTTAAAATCCCTACATCAGATAAGGAAAAAATTTTAGCTGAAGAACATAGAAACTCTTCAAGATATTCAGAGGATTCAACTGAAGAAGATGATATAGATATAAATCAAAATAAATATATTGAATCTAATAGCCTAAATGCCATTGGAAAAAAATCTTTTTTAGATAGAGTAATTGATTTTTTTAATTATAAACCAAGTGATGATAAAGAGTTATTTGAAGAAGTTGAATTAAAAAAACCAAAAATAAAAAAGAATAAATTTAACAAACCTAATATTTATTCTATTCACAGAAAATATTCTATTCAAGAGGTTATAAAAAGAAATCAGGTAATCCTAATTCAAGTTGTCAAAGAAGAACGAGGCAATAAAGGTGCAGCTGTTACAACAAGATTGTCTTTAGCAGGAAGATATTGCGTTTTAATGCCAAATACTAATAAAGGAGGAGGTATATCAAGAAAAATATTTGATATAGTCCTAAGAAAAAAATTAAAGGAAATATTGAATTCACTGAATATTAAAAAAGGTATGGGAGTAATAATAAGAACTGCTGGACAAGAAGTTAAAAAAACTGATATTTCTCGTGACTACAAGGCTCTTTTAAAAGTTTGGAATCAAATAACTGCTACAACCATTAAGTCCACAGCCCCTAAACTAATTCATGAAGAAGGTAACTTATTAAAACGTTCAATCAGAGATTATTTCGATTCAAACATTAAAGAAGTCATCGTAAATGATAAAGAAGTTTTAAAAAAAGCTAAAGAAATTATGAAATCATTTATACCAAATTATCTAAAATTGATAAATATTGATGACGAAGGTAAAAATGGTTCCTTGTTTGCATTGAATAATTTAGAAAACCAAATAAATGTAATTAACAAACAAAATGTTAAACTAAAATCTGGTGGATATTTAGTTATAAATCAGACCGAGGCACTTGTTGCAATAGATGTAAATTCAGGAAGATATACTAAACAAAGAAATATAGAAGATACTGCACTTAAAACCAATCTTGAGGCCGCAGAAGAGATTGCAAGGCAAATTAAACTTAGAGATTTGGCAGGACTTATTGTAATTGATTTCATAGATATGCTTGAAAGATCTAACAACTTTAAAGTGGAAAGAAAAATGAGAGATTCTATTAAAAGAGACAGAGCGAGAGTCCAATGCGGAAAAATTAGTAGTTTTGGCTTATTAGAAATGTCGAGACAAAGGTTAAAACAGGTTATAAATTCGGCAACATCCAACATATGTAGTACATGTAATGGGGTAGGTTTTGTAAATAGTATAGAATTTTCAGCTATGCAAATATTAAGAGTCTGTGAGGAAAAATTAATTAATTCAAAAAATTCATTCTTTCAAATTTTAGCAAACAAAAAAATTGTTGAATACATCAAAAAAGATAAATCAGAATTTTTAAAAATGTTAAAAGTAAAATACAAAAAGAAAATTCATCTTATTGAGTTTCCTCTATTTTCAAGCTCAGATTCGTCGTTATTTTGTGATAACGAGGTTATTTATAATAATTGTAATGACGAGACTAAAATACTTAAGGCACAGGAATTTTTGGAAGATTATAAATCTCAGAAGAAAGATATTAAAGAAGAAAATAAAAAAAAAAATTATAAAATTGACAATACAAAAAAAAATAAAGGTGTGGAAGATAACATTATTAAAACTGAAAAAAGATCCTCTGAAACAAAGGCTTCTTTACCAAAAAAAAGAGCAAGCTACAGAGCAAAAGCACTTGATTTCAATAATAAGAATATTGGTAACTTAGAAACAAAAGATAAAAAAGTAAAAAAAGTTGAGTCACTCACCAATGTTTCAAGCAAAGGAACGGAAAAAATTCAGAATACTAGTAAAAAACATGGTTGGTGGAATCAATAATTTTTGTTGATCCAGTTTTTTAATAATATCATTCCCTCTTTAATTATTGAGTGTTCATTTGAAAATGATAATCGAATAGCTAAGTTTCCATTTTTCTTATCAAAATCAATACCAGGAGTTAGAGCAACCCCTGTTTCACGTAATAATCTATTAACAACCTCCAATGAATTGTCAGAATGATTAGAAATGTTTATATAACTATAAAAACCACCCGAAGACTGAGAAAAATTATTCCAAGAAGTACATTTTAATGTATCAAAAACATATTTTCTATTCATATTATACATTTCATTATTTTCTTCTAATTCATTTAAACACTCAAAAGCTTTAATAGCGGAATATTGAGCAATATTATTGGAGGATATAAATAAATTTTGAGAAAGTTTTAAAAAGTTTTTTTGAAAATTTTTTGGAACTATGACCCAACCAAGCCTCCAACCTGGCATACAAAAATACTTTGAAAAGCTATTTATTACGAAACATCTTTCACCGAAAGAAATAAAGGAATCATACGTTTTTTTTTCTCCAATACCATGATAAATCTCATCAGAAATAACTGTTATATTATTTTCGCTACAAAATTCATAAATATAACCTAATTCTTCTCTTGTGAAAATTTGCCCATTTGGATTATTTGGACTAGAAATAATAAGACCTTTTATTTTCCTGTAATTTTTTACTTTAAAAATATCAATATCAAAATTTTTTTCAGGGTCTGATTGGACTTCAATAACTTTAATATTTAAAGAATTTAAAATATTTTTATATGCTGGATAGGAAGGGTTAAATATGAGAACTTCATCGTCAGGATCAAAACATGCTAAAAAAGTGAGTAAGAATGCACCCGAAGAACCAGTAGTAACAAATATACAATCTGGATCCACTAATAGGTTTTTTTTACGATAATAATCAGATATAGACTTTCTTAATTCAAACACTCCATTTGAAGGAGTATAACCAGGAATATTCATATCAATTAATCTTTTGGCTTCTTTGGTTACTAATTTTGGTGTGTTGGGTGAAGGTTCACCAAGTTCAAAATGCCAAACTTTTTTTCCAGATTCTTCAATTTTTTTTGAATTTGCTAAAACATCCATTACAATAAAACTTTCGATAAATGAACGTTTGGATGGCTTGTAAAAATTTTTTATATTCATACCAAAAACTTTTTTTTTCTATATTATTACTTTCTAATGAGAAATTTTGGTAAACTACTTGTCATTCTTATTCTTTTTATTCCGCATTTTATATTTTGCCAAAAAATTAATCTAGTGCGTGACGCTGAAATAGAAAATTTCCTTAATGAAATTTCTAATCCAATTATTAGTTTAATTGAAACTGATTCTAAAAATATCAGGTTTTATTTAGATAAACAACCTTATATCAATGCATTCGTGACAAATGGACCAAGAATATTTGTAACAACAGAACTATTAACTAAAACGAAAAATGTCAATCAAATTGTGGGTGTTATAGCTCATGAATTTGGTCATATTGTTGGTGGACATTTAAACAAAAGAAATAGAGCGTACAATAATTCACTAATAACATCAGTTTTATCTTCAATTTTAGCTGTTGGAGCAATTGCTGCGGGCGCACCAGATGCAGGCACTGCGATAATGTTGGGTGGACAACATATAGGACAAAAACAATTTTTAAGTTTTTCTAGAAATCAAGAATCTTTTGCAGACCAAACAGCTATAAAATTACTTCAAAAATCAGGATATTCTACAAATGGAATGTACGAATTATTTGAGATACTAGAAAAAAAAGAAAGGATTTCTAGATTCAATCCATACAATATGACTCATCCTTTATCGAGTGAGAGAAAAAAAATATTAGAATTTCATGTTGACAAGAATGATTCAAAAAATCCATATTTAGAAAAAAAACTTATTCTTCTACAAGCTAAATTGAATGGTTTCTTATCCTCAGACGAATACATTTCAAGTATATATGATGAGGATAGTGTGGAATATTGGTATTCTAATTCTATTAGATCTCATTTGGTAGGTGACAAAAATAAAGCTATAAAGTTTATTGATAAGTGCATTAAGTCAGATTCCAAAAATCCTTATTTTTATGAAATTAAAGCTCAAATACTTTATGAACATGGAGAAGCTTTAAATTCTTCATATAATTATAGAAAGGCGTTAAGCCTAATTGAAAACGAAAGACATTTTCTTTTTGGTTTAGCTAAAGCTCTTTATTCCACTGGCGACAAAAAGAATTATTTAGAATCAATTGATTTACTTAAAAAATATATTGGTGTAGAAGAATTTCCAGTTGACGCTTGGCACTTCTTAGCTTTATGTTATGGTAAAATGGAACAATATTCCTTATCATCTTTGGCTTTAAGTGAAAAATTTTTACTACTAAATGATATAAAAAATGCTAAATTACAATTGAATAGGGCTATTCAATTTAATTCTAACGATAAAAACAAAAACATTTCTACACAAATAACGGATCTTAAAATAATAATTAAACAAAAAGAAAAAAATGAATAAAATTTTAGTTATTAATGGACCAAATTTAAATATGTTGGGAGAAAGAGAAACTGAAATATATGGAAAAAAAACTCTTAATCAAATTAAAGAAGATTGTGAGGTATTTAGCCAAAAAATAAATTATGAAATTGAATTTTTTCAAAGTAATTCAGAATCAGAAATTATTGAGTGTTTGCAAGGAATGGAAAATAAGTATGTTGGACTTATAATAAACGCTGCTGCATTAACTCATACCTCAATTTCAATCCATGATAGCTTAAAAATTGTAGGCTGTAAAAAAATAGAAATTCATATTTCGAATCCATATAGCAGAGAAAATTTTAGAAATAAATCCTTTGTAAGTCCCGTTGTTGACGGTATTATTAGTGGCTTGGGTCACAGTGTGTACATTACAGCGATTTTTGCTATAAAACAGATATTGGAACAAGCTAATGAGTAAAATAAATAAATCCCTTATTAAAGAAATATCCAAACTTATGGAAGAATTTGAATTATCAGAATTTGAATTTTCGGACTCTAATAATACATATAAACTCAAAAAAAATATTAACTCAAAAAATAGTTCCGAACATTTTTCCAACCCTAGTTCGTTAAAAAAAGAGTCTCTAAGGGAAAATAATTTAGAAAATATTATTAAGGCACCACTCGTAGGAACGGTATATTTGGCACCTGAACCAGGTTCAAAGACTTTTATAGATATTGGACAAACTGTTAAAATTGGTCAAGTTCTTTTGATTATTGAAGCCATGAAAACAATGAATGAAGTTACTGCAAGTAAGTCTGGAACAGTGAAGAAAATTTTTGTTGAAAATCAAACACCGGTTGAATTTGGGGAACCATTGGTCTTAATTGAATAGTCATATGTTTAAGAAAATATTAATTGCAAATAGAGGTGAGATTGCATTAAGAATACATCGTGCTTGTAAAGATATGGGTATAAAAACCGTTGCTGTCCACTCAACAGCCGATGAAAACTCAATGCATGTAAGACTAGCAGATGAAAGTGTTTGTATCGGACCAGCTATAGTTAAAGATTCATATCTCAATATTCCTTCAATCATTTCAGCTGCCACAATTGCAAATGTTGATGCCATTCATCCAGGTGTTGGCTTGCTTTCAGAAAATGCAGAATTTGCAAAAATTGTAAATGATCACGAATTTATATTTATTGGACCAAAACAGGAACACATTCATATAATGGGAAACAAGATACTTGCCAAAAGAAAAGCTGAAGAAATTGGGATTCCAATTCTTCCAGGAAGCAAGGGTGATGTAAAAACGTATCAAGAAGCAGTCAAAATTGCTAAAGAAATTGGTTTTCCAATTTTAATCAAAGCTACAAATGGTGGTGGTGGTAGAGGTATCAAAAAAGTTTCTTCAATTGAAGAATTAAAGCAAAAATTCTTTATTGCAAAAGCCGAATCAGAGCAGAGTTTTGGAAGTGATTCTGTTTATATCGAAAAATATCTCACTCATCCTAGACATATTGAAATTCAAGTTCTTTCTGACAAATTTGGCAATGTTTTCTCACTTGGAGAGAGAGACTGTTCAATTCAAAGAAGAAATCAAAAACTCATTGAAGAGTGTCCATCACCAATATTGAATGATGATGAAAGAAAAAATATTTCAGAAATTTGCGTTAAGGCAATGAAAAAGTTAGATTATGAAAATATTGGAACAATAGAATTTCTTTATCAAGATGGAGAGTTCTTTTTTATAGAAATGAACACAAGATTACAAGTTGAACATCCAATAACTGAAATGGTATATGGGATTGATTTAGTAAAGGAACAAATAAGTGTTGCTTATGGTAATGAAGTATCATTTATCGACAAAAATTTAACTGTTAATGGTCATTCGATTGAATGCAGAATAAATGCAGAAAACCCTGAAAGTTTTTTTCCTTCATCAGGAAATGTTAGAAATTATCATGTTCCTGGAGGGCCTGGTATCAGAATAGATTCGGGACTTTATAATGGCTTGAAAATTACAAACTATTACGATGGTCTAATTGCCAAATTAATTATACATGGAAAAAACAGAGAGGAATGCTTGTTAAGATTGAACAGAGCTTTACTTGAGTTTGTTATTGATGGTATTGATACCACCATTCCTTTGTACCAAAGAATTATTAAAGAAGAACAATTTCTTTCTGCTAATTACGATATTAACTGGTTGGAAAATCTTTAATGTTTTTAACTGCGCATTCTATAATTGATGGTTATAAAAAAGGAATTTTCCCAATGGCCGAATCAAAATATAACCCATACATTTGTTGGGTGAGTCCAGAATATAGAGGTATAATCTATTTAAATAATTTTACACTATCAAAGAGTTTGAAAAAAATTATTAGAAAAAATAAATTTTTAATCAAAGTAAATAACGATTTTATTGGTGTTTTGAAGAATTGTTCAGAATTAAATAATAAGAGAACAGAAACATGGATTAACGATGAGATTGTAAATAGCTATCACGAGTTAAATAAATTAGGGCTAGCAACGTCAATTGAGTCATATCAGGATGGGGAATTAGTAGGTGGTTTATATGGAGTCCAATTAGGTAAAATTTTCTTTGGTGAAAGTATGTTTAGTAAAATAGATAATGCCAGTAAAGTAGCGTTAGTTTATTTAGCTGCCTTCTTGAAAGAAGGTAATTTTAATATTCTTGATACTCAATACATTACTAATCATCTTAAACAATTTGGAGCAATTGAAATAACCAGAAAAGAATATTTGATTCTACTGGGTCAAAACATCAATAAAGATGCCGTATTTCCAAATAAAATTAAGAGAAATGTTCTTGAATATTTTATTTAATTTCCTCGAATTCTGGAAATAATGGATCTTTTGATAAACAACCTAATAATTTAATATCATATATTTCGTCTTCGATTGTTACTAAAGAAGGAGATGATTTAAATAACCAACCAAGAAAAGTATTTTCATTATTACTTTCTGAAATAAATTTAATTAAGGCGATTTCGTCATTACCTTTTTTTCTATCTTGATGAATACACTGATAAACTGCTAATTCTTTTTCAGAAAATTTAAAGAACTGTCCCAATGGTATTTTAAGAGAATAATTTTTAGTTGTAGATTTATTTAGAACTTGCAAATGAGCCCCCTCTTTTCTTTGGTCTTCTTTCATTTCAAGCTCTTCAGCAAATACTAAATGAGAAAGTAAATATACTAAGAAAGTTAATATTAGCACTATTTGTCAAATGAAAATTTTAAATTATTTACAATATTAACCACTTTTTTTTTGAAATCCTTTTCATCACAACCCATTATTACAGCATCATCAAAAATGTTTTGAAAGTTGTTTTCTAATTCTAAAATATTTTCATTTAGAATTTTTAATTTTTCGTCACATGAAATTATCTCTTGGGATTTATTCAGCCATATGTATTTATTTTTTTTAATTTTATTCATTGTGTAGCTAAAAAAATAATTTTACTTACCTGATCTTCAATTGATTCGTAATCAACAACATTTAAGAGTTCATCTTTATTAATTAGACTTTTATTTTCAGTTGTGCCAGGGACTATTGACAAATATTTTCCACCTAATAATCCATCATTGTTTATACTTACTTGACTATCTGAAGGTAAGTTGATTTTTTCTTCAATGTAAAATTCAACAACTGCAAAAAACTCATCATCAAGATACACTTTTGAAACTGTCCCAATTTTAACTCCCCTAAGCTTTACATCATTACCTACTATAACACCCCCAGCCTTTAGAAATTTAGCACTTAAGCTAATCATACTTTTGTCGTCCTGAACTGAGTTTCCTTTAATAAATACTGATAAAGCAAATATAGAAAAAATTAATATTACAGTACCAAGTATAGTTTCAAAATAATTTTTTTTCATAAGTTATCTTTCTTTAATCTATTTTCTCCTAAATTTATTATTTTTCTCAATAAATCTTCAACCAAAATTGAATCTTCTGTAAAAATAATTTGATCTCCACTGTTTATACTTTTTTCAGCTCCTCCAGGTTCAATTATAGCATATTTATTTCCAAATAAACCATCAGTCTGGATAGAAATTGAGGAATCGATTGGAATCATATGACTATTATTTATTGCAAAATAAACCATCGGTTTATTATTAATAATTAAAATTTTTTCAACCTTACCAATTTGAACTCCAGATAGCCTCAACTGCGAGCCTATTTCTAATCCGTCAATTCTATTAAATTGAGCTTTTATCATAAAAGAATCTTCATCAACATTTCTGCTGTAATTTACCAATGAAATACAGAAAATAATAAAAGTTATTCCGATGACAAAGTTTAATTTATCTCTCATCATTAGGTCTCCATGAGGTATAAATTTTATTATTAGATGATTTACTATTCAAACTCTTTGCAGTTCCGGTTTGGTTTGGTAAATGTTCTTTTATCCATTTAGGTTTTCTGGATTTTCTGGGTATTTCACTTGTGACATGGTGAAGCCATGCGTTCCATTCTGGTGGTACCTTACTAGCTTCAACATCTCCTTGATAAATGATCCATCTTCTTTCTCTGCCATTATTTGCAGATGATCTTCTTTTATCAAGATAATAAGCATTACCATAATCGTCTAGACCAATTTTTTTTGCAAAAAAATAGCTATAAATTTTTAAAAATATTTTATTATATGATACAGTCATTTTAATTATATGTTAAAATATAAAGTATTATGGAAAATATTAAAGATATAAAAAAACTAATAGATAATTTTTTAGTCAATCAAGAAAAAAATTCAAAGAAATTAAAATTAGAGGAAGATAGAAAAAAAATGTTGTCTCAAATTGAGTTTTTCAAAGAAAAATTATCAAAATTATCAAATAGTTTAAATGGAGATATTGAGATAAAAAGAAATAAATTACCTCACAGAAGAAAGGGCTATACTCAAAAAGCTTCAATTAATAATCATAAAGTATATTTAAGAACTGGAGAATATATGGACGGTTCTCTTGGGGAAATTTTTATAGATATGCATAAAGAAGGAGCAGCCTTTAGAAGTCTTATGAATAATTTTGCAATATCAATATCAATCGGCCTACAGTACGGCGTTCCACTTGAAGAATTTGTTGAGGCTTTTACTTTTACAAAATTTGAACCTTCAGGAAAAGTTGAAGGTAATGAAGAAATTAGATTCACTACATCAATTTTAGATTATATTTTTAAAGAATTAGCAATTTCATATCTTGGTAGAGACGATTTCAGTAATTTGAACGAAAGTGACCAGACTACAGAATTAATTCCTATGTTAAAAACAGAAAAAAATGAACAAAAAGATGCAGAACAAGTTTTGTTATCTTTTACTAGTAAAGGTTACGTTAGGAAAAAAATATTTGATAATAATTTAACATTGATTTCAAATACAGATAAAAGTTTAAATTCTGAAGATTTCAAAAAAGCTAAAAACTTTAACTTTGAAGGAGACCCTTGTAAGAGATGCGGAAATTTCACAATGTACAGAGAACTTGACGAATTACATTGTTTATCATGTAATTATAAACAAAAAACTTGATTAACATAAAAGAGAAATTAATAGAACTTGGTTTCAAAGAACCAGAAAAGAATTTTGTATTCGCTAATTATAAGTCATATATTATCCATAAGGATTATATATATATATCAGGGCAATTACCTGTATCAGAAGGAAAGGTAATATATACAGGCAAAATTTCAGTTAACACTAATAGGGATGAGTTAAAAAAAGCGATCAGACTTGCGGCATCAAATTTGTTGTGGATTGTAAATTCAGCAATGTCATATAAAAAAAAAAAAATTGTGCAAACTATTAACATAAAAGGATATCTTCAATGTGAAGAAGGTTTTAATGATCATTCAAAATTTTTTGATGAAGCCTCTAATTTAATTGTTGATGTGCTTGGTCCAAAATTTGGTGTTCATTCCAGAAGTGTGATTGGGGTAAAAACACTTCCTAAAAACTCTCAAGTTGAAATAGAAGGATTATTTGCAATATTATAATAGGAAAGATTATAAGTTGGAAATTTCGTCAATAAAAAGTATTCGTTCTCTTCAAAAAAAAGCATGGGATCCGCTTGTCAAAGAAGATACTCCATTGTTTAATTATGATTTTCTAAATTGTCTTGAACGAAGTGGTTGTACAAGAACGGAAACAGGTTGGGAACCAAATCATTTTATTATCAAGAAAAATCAAAAAATAATATGTATAGTACCAACATTTAGAAAATTTAATTCAAACGGTGAATTTGTTTTTGATCATGCTTGGGCAGATGCTTATCATCGATTAGGTATAAAATATTATCCAAAGCTTCTAGCTGGTGTTCCATTCACACCGGTAAATGGAAACAGAATTTTTTATGATAAAAATAGTACTAATATATTAGATAATTTTATTCCTATTTTAAAAAATAAGTTAAAAGATCATAAACTTTCTTCTTTTCACTTAAATTTTATTGACAAAAAGCAATCTGATATTCTCAAGAACTTTAATTTCTTACAAAGAATTGGTATACAATATCACTGGATAAACGATGGTTATGAAAAATTTGATGATTTTTTAAAAACTCTTAAGAATAAAAAAAAAAAAAATATTTTAAAAGAAAGAGATTATATTAAAAATTCAAAAATTAAAATATTTCATCTTATAGGTGATCAAATTTCAAAGTCTGACTGGGACTTCTTTTACAATTGTTACTCATCTACAATTGATAAAAAATGGTCTTACAAGTATTTGAATTTTAGTTTTTTTAAGTTTTTGTCTAATACTGAACTAAATAAAAAGGTACTAATGATCTTAGCTAAAGATCAAAAAGGTGAAAATCTAGCTTGTACACTAAATTTTATTGGTAAAAATAAGCTATTTGGCAGATATTGGGGTTGTATTAAAGATACTCCAAACTTACATTTTGAACTTTGTTATTATCAATCTATCGAATTTGCAATAAATAACAAAATTAAAATAATCGAGGCTGGTGCCCAAGGTGAGCACAAAATATCAAGGGGATATTCTCCTCATTTCACATACAGTAATCATTGGATTGAAAATGAACAAATGAGAGAGGCCATCGAAGATTATTTAGAGAGAGAGAGAAAAATAATTATTCAAAATATGGAATATCTAAAAGAAAGAGTTCCATACAAATAGTACTTATTGTTTCTTCAAAACTTTTTTACCTTTTGGTTCGCCAAGTTTTATTTCTAATTCATCTTTCTTGCTATCAACGTTTACGAATATCTTTTGCCCATTTTTTATTTTTCCGTCCAGTAAATCATTAGCTATTGGTGACTTGATGTATTGACTAATAACTTTAGCCATAGGGCGTGCACCGTTAGAAGGATCAAAACCTTTGTTCAAAAGCCATTTTTTTGCTTTATAAGAAATCTCTAATATTAAGTTTTTTTCCGAAAATACTGTCTCTAACTCTAACACAAATTTTTCTACCACCCTCATAGCATTTAATTCATTTAATTTATCGAATTGAATAATTGCATCTAATCTATTTTTAAATTCTGGACTAAAATATTCATTTAACGAATCGTCAATATTAATTGGTGCGTCTTGGTCTAAAAATCCAATATTTTCTTTAAATAAGTTTCTCGCACCTACATTACTTGTCATTATTACTATAGTATTTGTAAAATCAACTGTCTTTCCTAGGTGATCTGTTAGTTTTCCATAATCAAAAACTTGTAATAAGATGTTAAACAGATCTGGGTGAGCTTTTTCTATTTCGTCCAACAATAAAACGGAGTGAGGTTGTTTATCAATTGCATCTGTTAGCATTCCACCTTGATCATATCCAACATAACCCGGGGGTGCACCTATGAGCTTCGAGATACTATGTCTTTCCATGTACTCAGACATGTCGAATCTTACAAGATTAATTCCCAAGATGTTAGCTAACTGTCTTGCTAATTCAGTTTTGCCAACACCTGTCGGTCCAGTAAATAAATAGGAACCTATTGGTTTATTTAAATTACTCAAACCAGCTTTAGATAATTTTACTGCAGAAGCAAGTGATTCTACCGCATTATCTTGACCGAAAATTAGTGTCTTTAAATCTCTTTCTAAATTTTTAAATTTAATTTTATCTCTAGAAGAAATTGTTTTTTCTGGAATTTTCGCCATTCTAGAGATAATTTTCTCAATATCTTTTTCATAAACAGATTTATCTTTTCTAATATCAATTTTTACAGCAGCTGCAGCCTCATCTATAACATCAATAGCTTTGTCAGGGAGTTTTCTATCAGAAATATACTTTTTTGATAATTCAACAGCTAATTTAAAACAACCTTCTAAAAATTTTACGTTATGAAACTCCTCATAATAATTTTTTATACCTTCCAAAATTTTAATACTATCTGAGGCTGTTGGCTCATCTACATCAACTTTTTGGAATCTTCTACTTAATGCCCTATCTTTTTCAAAGAAATTTCTAAACTCTGAGTATGTTGTTGATCCTATGCATCTTAAAGATCTTTTTGACAAAGCTGGTTTTAATAAGTTAGATGCGTCCATTGTTCCAGAACTGGTCCCACCTGCTCCAATCAATGTATGTATTTCGTCAATAAATATTATATAATTCTCATTCTTTTCGAATATTTGAATAATTTTTTTCAATCTTTCCTCAAAATCACCTCTATACCTTGTTCCGGCTACTAGAGCACCTAGATCAAGAGAAAAAATTATACAATCTTTTAAATTTGTTGGAACATTTCCATTAACAATTTCAATAGCTAAGCCCTCTGCAAGTGCAGTTTTTCCAACACCAGGGTCACCTACAAAAATAGGGTTATTTTTATTTCTTCTAGACAATATTTGTATTGTTCTGGAGATTTCGTCTTTTCTTCCAATAACTGGATCTATTTTATTGTCTTTTGCTTTAAGATTCAAATTAGAGCAATATTTTTCTAAAAAGTTCTGCTTTGGTATTTCCACACTGTCATTAGGTTCACTCGTATTTTCAAAAATACTATTCTCGTTGTTAGACTCATCGGATTTTTTGATACCATGAGAAATGTAGTTAATTACATCAAGTCTGGTTAAATCTTGTTTTTGTAAAAAGTAAACGGCATGAGATTCTCGTTCAGAGAATATAGCTGCTAAAATATTTTCACCATTAGCTTCCCTTTTTCCAGAAGATTGAACATGAATAACGGCTCTTTGAATTACTCTTTGAAAACCCAAGGTTGGTTTTGGGTCATTTTTTGATGATAGAACCAAATCTGATAGATTTTTTTCTAGGAATCCTTCAATTTCTCGTTTTAGAATTTCAATATTTACCTTACAAGCATTAAAAATATTTTGTGCATTTTTATCTTCAAGTAAAGCAAAAAGCAAATGCTCTAACGTTATAAATTGGTGTTTTAAATTCAAAGCTTTATTTAAAGCTCTTTGAAGAGTATTTTCAAGTTCTTCAGATAACATTATTCTTTCTCCAAAATACACTGCAAAGGATGCTGATCACTTTTTGCTCTTTTCATAACTGTTTCCACTTTAGTTTCTGCAATTTCTAACGTATAAACACCACAAACACCTGAGCCCTTTTGATGGACTGTCAGCATGATATTAACCGCTTGAGTTTGTGTTTTGCTAAAAATACTTTTTAATAGACTAACAACATATTCCATAGGAGTATAGTCATCATTCAGTAAAATTACCTTATATAATTTAGGTTTTTTAATCTTTATGTCTTCTTTTGTAACCAATACTACATCGTTAAGATTATCGTTATTTGAATTAGAAGAATTGTTTGAAATTGATTTGATCATATTTTAAAAATAGAAAAAATAATTATTATTTTCAAGTAATTTGTTGCACTAATTCGGGTTTGACTCTTTTTAATTCTTCCTTTACTCTTTCTTTCATGATATTGAGCCCTTCTAAAGTATTTGCTTCACATCTTAATACTATCGCTGCTTGAGTGTTTGAGGCCCTCATTAACCACCATCCGTATTCATATTTGACTCTGATACCATCTATTGCTGAATAATTATTATTCTTTTGATTAGATATTATTTGTTCGATGATCTTAAATTTTTCTTTATCATCACAATTAATTCTAATTTCAGGTGTATTATACAGTTTAGGAAATTGAAAAATTAGTTCTGATAATTTTTTTTTACTTTTAGACAAAATATTTAAAAGTCTTATCGATGCATATAAAGCATCATCAAAACCGTAATAATCATCAGCAAAAAAGATATGCCCACTCATCTCACCAGCTAAATCCGCAGATTCTTTTTTCATAGAATCTTTAATCAAACTATGTCCAGTCTTAGACATAATTGCTCTTCCTCCATTTTTTTCAATTTCGTCAAATAGAACTTGGCTACACTTGACATCACCTATTATACAAGCTCCCTCATTTTTTTGTAGTACGTCAATCCCCAATAAAAGTAGTAATAGATCACCTGGTATAATATTGCCTTCATTATCAACAACTCCTATGCGATCGCCGTCACCGTCAAACGCAATGCCTAAGTCCATATTGTTCTGCTTGACTGATTTGATCAAATCTTTAAGTGTATTCGGATCAGATGGATCAGGGTGATGATTAGGAAAGTCTCCGTCAATATCATCATATAATAAAATTGTCTCTCCTTTTACATGATGAGCAATTTTCTTCATTACATTGCCTGCAGAACCATTTCCTGCATCCCATACAATATTCAAATTTTTCTTTTGTTTTAGACTTTTAATCAACATGTTGACATATTTATCTTCTATGTCAAATTTTTTATAAGATGAAATTTTTAGGAAGAGATCATAATTTTCTGCTGATTTTGCCAAGTTTTTAAGATCAATTCCAAAAAATGACATTTTATTTTTAACAATTTTAAAACCATTATGACTTGATGGATTGTGTGAACCAGTTATCATTATCCCAGCTTCACTATCATTTAAAAAGTTCGAATAATATAGCATAGGTGTAGGTCCCACACCTATATCAATAATATTACAACCTACTTCAGATAAACCTTCAATTAGCTTTTCTTTTAATGGTTGAGAAGATTTTCTTCCATCGCAACAAATATTGACAACTTTATTTTTATTTAAACTTAAACCAAAAACATGCCCAATAACTTTTGCATCAATTTTCTTAAGTGTATCTCCGTAAATTCCTCTGATATCATACTCTCTGATAATTGTTGGATCAAAAAAATATTTCATAGAAAAAGTTCTTCCGGTCTACCAATAGAAAAATAATTAAAACCTATCTCTTTCATTTCTTTAGGGTTATAAATATTTCTAAAATCTACTAGAGTAGGCGTTTTTAATAATCTTTTAACTTTTTTAAAATCAAGAGCTCTGAACTGATTCCATTCAGTTAGAATTACCAAGATATCCGAATCCACCATCGCTGAGTAAGTTTCGTCAAACCATGAAATTCTTTTGTCATCAAAGACTTTTTTTGCTGACTCTAATCCCTCTGGATCATATGCAGAAATGCTACATCCTTCATCAAGTAGTTTTGGAATTAAAATCAGACTTGGACTATCTCTCATATCATCAGTATTTGGTTTAAAAGTAAGACCAAGAATTGTTATTTTTTTTCCATTAAGCTTATTAACAGATGCTTTTTTAATTAGATTAATGTTATTTTTTTTTCTTAAATCATTACTTCTTACAACATGTTCAACAAGTCCAAGTTGTGAGTTATAATCATGAGCTGTTTTTACAAGAGCCAGGGTATCTTTTGGAAAACAGGAACCACCATACCCTGGCCCTGGGTGTAAAAATTTTTTTCCAATCCTTCCATCTAATCCAATTCCGATTGACACATCACTTACATTTGCACCAACTTTTTCGCACAAATCAGCAATTTCATTTATAAAAGTAATTTTCGTTGCTAAAAAAGAGTTTGCTGCATACTTTATTAATTCTGCAGTCTCTCTTTTAGTAAATAATATTGGGGTTTCTAATAAATATAATGGTCTGTATACCTCACTTAAAATTTTTTTGGCTCTAAGGCTTTCACAACCAATAACAACTCGATCAGGTCTCATAAAATCGTTAATTGCAGAACCTTCTCTCAAAAACTCTGGGTTAGAGGCAACATCAAATTCAACACTTTTATTTTTTTTTTTTATAATATCAAAAACTTTTTTTCCTGTTCCAACTGGAACGGTAGATTTGTTAACAATTACTGTATAGCCATTTAAACAATTAGCTATTTCTTCAGCTGCTTTAAATACAAATGACAAATCAGCGTGACCATCTTTAATTCTTGATGGAGTGCCAACTGCTATAAAAATTGCTTCAGAGTTTTTGATGCCATCAGACAAATTTGTAACAAACTTTATCCTTTCTTCATTAATATTTTTTTTTACAAGACTTTCTAATCCAGGTTCGTAGATCGGAATTATACCATCATTTAAATTTTTAATTTTTTCACTATTATTATCAATACAGGTGACATTCATACCAAATTCGGCTAAACAAGTGCCAGACACTAGTCCAACATATCCGGTTCCAATTATTGAAATATTCATATATTCTTCACAAATTTTAACAAATCGTCTTTTATTTCTTTATCATTGAATCCGAATCCAAGATTTGCTTTAATAAAACCTAGTTTACTCCCACAATCATATCTTTGTCCTTTAAATTTATATCCAAATACTTTTTCTTTATGGATTAAATATTGAATTGCATCTGTAAGCTGAATTTCACCTCCAAAGCCAATTTTCTGTTTATTTAAATAAGTAAAAATTTTTGGATCTAGTATATATCTTCCAATCACCGACAAATTTGTAGGAGCATCTTTTGGATTCGGTTTTTCAACAATATCTTTTAAGACAAAATAATCATCTTTTTTCTTTTTAATATCGACAATACCATACTTATGAGTTTCATTTTTTTCAACTTCTTCAACAGCTATGATGGATCCATTTAATTTCTTTTCTAAATCAATCATCTGCCTAATTACTGGTTTCTTCGATCTAATTATATCATCAGGAAGAATCACTGCAAACTTTTCGTTTTCTACCAAATTTCTTGCACACCAAATTGCATGACCAAGTCCTTTAGGTTCATGTTGAATAACTGTTACGACCTCTCCCAGTTGAGTTTGAATTTTAATTGATTCAATTTCCTTATATTTTTTTTTTTTTAAAAGAGAATCTTCTAGAAGGTTAGAACGATCAAAATGTTCTAGTAATAGGTTTTTTTTTGTTGATGAAACAAAAATAATCTGTTCAATCCCTGCTTCGTGTGCTTCAGTCACTGCCCATTCTATTACTGGTTTATCCAAAACAGTTAACATTTCTTTTGGAACACATTTAGTAGCAGGCAGAAATCTTGTTCCTAAACCGGCTACAGGAAAAATAGCTTTTTTTATTTTATTATTCACTACAAATATATGTTGAATTTATACACTATCAAAACTAAAAGAAATCTCAACCCAAAAGCGTCTCTTTTGCTTTATTAATTTGTGATGTTATCCAATCTGAACCCCCAAGATCAGGATGGTTTTTTTTAATTAACGAATGATAACTATCTAGAATTTCTTTTTTTGTTGCATCATCTGGCAAACCTAAAATTTTTAAAGCCTCTTTCCTACTCATCATATTGTTATTTTTTTTTTTTCTGTATGAAGACGAAAAATATTTTCTCACAAAGTCTATAACTGGTTTCCACCTGATGAAAAAAATAACTAATCCTGGGAGAATCGAAAGAAAGTTTGGGTTTATTCTAATTAAAAAAAGTATTAGTGAAAAAATAATAATAATAAAAAATATTTTTGTATATTTCTTAAAAATTTTGTGAGGTAAGTGAAAAAACTTATTAAGAAAGTAAAATACTAAAAATAAAAAGAGAGTTCCGGCTATTAAGTATGCTAACATTGTAATATTTAATAAAAAAATATATTTATGAAAAAATATAAACTTTTATACTTTGTAAGTGAAGATCAATATTTTTTAACCCATAAATTAGCGCATGCAAAAAAAGCTATCAAAGATGGGTTTGAAGTCTTTGTTATATGTAAAACTTCAACACTCATGCAAGATATTGAAAAACACGGAATAAAAGTATTGAGTTTTAATTTCGACCGAAAAAATCTTAACATTTTAAAAGAAGTTAAAAAAATAATAACTTTTTTTATTCTTTTAAAAAAAATAAAACCTGATATTCTCCAAAGTATTGCTCTAAAACCAATTATTTATGCTTGTTTAAGCTCAATATTTTTTCCAAAAATAATCAGAATTCACTGTATTGTAGGTTTAGGTTATCTATTTATTAACAAGGGAATAAATTTATTAATGATAAGGTTCATAGTTGAAAAAATTTTTAGACTTTTTTTTAATAGAACAAATAATTTGATCGTTTTTCAAAACAAAGATGACTTCAATTTCTTTAAAAATAGAAACATAATCAAAAAATGTAAAACATTTATTATTCCTGGTTCAGGAGTTGACGTAAATGAATTTAGTCCTGATAAAAAAGTAAGAAAAAAGTATGATTTAATTTTACATTCAAGAATGTTAATTGATAAAGGTATATTTGAACTAGTTGAAGCTTTTAAATACTTAAGATCAAAAAAATATAATTTAAAAATTTTATTACTTGGAGGATCAGATAATAATAATAGAGCATCTATTTCAAACTCTCAACTTAAAGAATTTAATACACTTAAAGGATTAACATGGATTGATTCTAAAAGAAACGTCATAAAATATATAAGAGAATCAAAGATTGGGGTATTACCTTCTTATCGCGAGGGTTTTCCAAAGAGCCTATTAGAATCAGCAAGCTGTGGTTTAGCCTTGATTTCGTGTGATGTAGTAGGATGTAAGGAAATAAGTCTCCATGAATATAATGGATTAAATTGCAAACCTAAAAATTATCTTGAACTCGCAAATAACATTAAAACATTAATTTCTGACAAAAAGAAATTGAAGCTTATGGGTACTAATAGTAGAAAATTAGTTCTAAAAAAATTTTCGGATAGATACATATCAAAAGAATTTAGTAAAGTATACTTTTTTTCATTAAAAGAATTTAAAAGATGACAAAATAAAATATGAAAAAAACTGAGAGAGCGCTTTTTATAAGACATTTTCTTGAAAAGCTTTATCCATCAACACCTGTTCCTCTTAATCATAGAAATATTTTTGAACTTTTAATTTCTGTTTTATTAAGTGCTCAGTGCACAGATGAAAGAGTAAATAAAGTAACACCAAAATTATTTAAATTAGCTAACTCTGCTTTAAAAATGCAAAAGATTGATGTTAAAAAAGTTTATGAAATTATTCGACCTTGTGGATTAGCACCCAAAAAATCAAAAGCAATCATAGAATTGTCAAAAATTATTGTTGAAAAGTATAGAGGTATAGTTCCTAAAAAAATTGAATTATTAGAACAACTTCCAGGTGTGGGACACAAAACAGCTAGCGTTGTAATTTCTCAAGGTTTCGGGATTCCTGCATTTCCTGTTGATACACATATTCATCGACTTGCACAAAGATGGGGATTAACAAACGGTAAAAATGTTAAACAAACAGAAATGGATTTAAAAAAACTATTTCCAGTTGAATCATGGAATAAACTCCACCTACAAATTATTTTTTATGGAAGAGAGTTTTGTACAGCTAGAGGTTGTAATGGAACTTTATGTGAAATTTGTAAGAAATGCTTCCCAAAAAGAAAAAAAGCTTTTAAGCATAAAAAAGCTTGAACCAAAATTATTTTAGAGCTAAAAAAAAAAATGATTAGAATTTTTTTTATTTTAATTATTTTTAGTTTAATTTATAAAGAAACTCCTCTTTATTCAGCTGACCTAACAAAACAAAAACCTATTACAAAAAAAGTCTACTTTAAAGGGCAACGTAGTACAAAATATTATTTTGAGCCATCCACCTTAGAATTTAACGTTGGGAAACTTTACAAATTAGATTTAATTAACCAAAGTGATGCTAAACATTATTTTGCTTCAACAAAATTTTCTAATTCGATATTCACGCGAAAAGTTCAACTAACATTAGGAGAAAAAAAAGTTGCTGAAATAAAAGGTAATATAAGAGAAATTGAAGTATTTCCCTCATACAAAATTGAATGGTGGTTCGTTCCAATTAAAACAGGCGAGTTTAATGATCTAGAATGTAATGTTAAAGACAAAAATAGTAGTATAAGTCACAAAGACATGGGTATGGTTGGAAAAATTATAATAAAATAGGAAATACTTTTTAGAATTAAACAAAAGATCCTATTAAATTAATTTCCTAAAGTTTCAAAAGCATACATTAAAACTAATGTATAAAATAAAACACCAAGTAAAATTATTGCAACCTGATTAACGCGAGGGTATCCTTCTTTTGCTAATTCCTTTACTTGATAAAGAAGGTTTGGCCAAGTGTAAGAAACAAAATCTCCTTGTGACATTATATTAATCAATTTTCCTGATTTATCTACGACTGGAACATGCCTGAATCTTTCATTAGACATTTGTCTTAACCAAATCACTAGCTCATCATCTTTATCGGCTAACTTTACAGGACTTGTCATTATTTGTTTTAACTTGGTTGTCTTAGGATTCATTCCATTGTTTAATAACCTTTTCATCAAATCTCTTTCGGTTACAATGCCTTTAACTATTTTTTTGTTATCAGTGATTACAACAGAACCATAATTTTCTTTAGACATTTTTTTTACCGCGTTCAACACTAGATCATTTTCTCTAAAGGTTAATGGTGGTTTTTTACTTTTGAACTCTGGTCTGTCACAAATTTTCATAAAATTACTCCCTTTTTTGATCTATAACAAATGTGAAATATTTTATTACCTTATAATGAATTATTATTCAATTATTTTTTAAACAAGTAATACTTATGGAAACCCCTTGTTTCAATATCATCAAGTTTAAGAAAAACTTTTTTTTTTTTTTTTAATCTCCAACCTAGTTTTCTTAAACCATTTAGTTCTTTAAAAGATTCCTTTCTATATTTTTTTTTTTTCCACCATGATGAGTGATCAGTAACAAGTCTTAGTATTCTAGTTTTCATATTTAATTATTTTTTGAACAACTTTGATTCCACAAAACATATTCTTTCTGATTGGGAGGAGTAATTACAATTGCAGGGTTTATAATTTCAGAATCATATCCAACATAAATCCAATGGCAAGGACCATATAATTTTTCCATTAATTTTTTGTGTTTAAAGAAACTATCAATGTCGTTAGAACAAGAAACAAAAAAAGAAACTAAAGTAGAAATAATTATTAATCTCACACAATAATTGTATCACAAAATAAAAAAAAACAATCAATTTCTTTTCAAACTAGCGTGTTTTCTTACTATTTCATCAGACAATTCTTTAAACCCAAATTTTTTTCTTATTTTCCAAATTTTATCTTTCGCATTTTTAGTTGATTCAAAATTATCAACAATTCTTTCCGGATAGTGCTTGTTTAATTTAAAGCTTAAATCTTTTTCTTCTAAATAGTTAATTTTCCATGGCTCATGTATAAGGTGTAAAGGTAATTTACTCAATTCTGGCACCCACTTTTTTATGAATTGGCCTTCTGGATCTTGGTCATAAGATTGTTTTACAACATTATAGATTCTAACTGTGTTTATACCGGTAGTACCTGATTGCATTTGAATTTGAGAATAGTGAATCCCTGGTTCAAAATCAGAAAAAACAGAAGCTAAATATTCTGACGTTTTAAGCCAACACAACCAGAGTTGATAAGATGCAAAGGATATTATCATTGCTCGCATTCTAAAATTTATCCATCCATGAACTTTAAGGAATCTTAAACAAGCATCCAAAAAAGGATAACCAGTCATGCCCTCTTTCCATGAAGCAAATTTTTTTTCATCAAAGCGCCCTCCTCTGATATTTTTAAAGAAAGGGTGAAGGTTTTTTGATTCCAAATCAGGTTGATCAAAAATTTTTTGAATGAAATGGCAATGCCAAGCAAGTCTTTTCTTAAAAGAGTAAATTGATCTTGTATCTACAACAGAATTATTTTTTATGCTTTTATTAATTAGAGTTATTATTTCTTTTAAAGAAATAGTACCAAATGTTATGTGTGGACTTAAACGTGAGCATACAAATTCAGCATGCAGTGGAGAAGACATTTTTTTTTGATAATCAATGCATCTTTTCTCAAGAAAGGACTTTAGCAACTTTTTTGCATTATCAGTTCCTCCTGACTGGCAGAAAGCTGTATGAACTGATTTAAAATTTTTCGCTTTAAAATTTGTCATTCCGCCATCGTTTAAAAATTCTGAAGATGGTATACCAGCAATAATAGGCTTAGAAATTTGGTAATTCCAATTTTTTGACCAGGTTCCTCTTACTCTATTTTCTAATTGTATTCCAAACTGATTAGTTTGAATCCATTTAATATTATTTTGCAAAAAAAAGTTTTTCAAATTTTTATCTAAATCTGAATGAAAATAATTTTTAAAAATTCTGTTTGAAAAAACTTTTGTAAACTGAAATTTTTCAAATAAATGTCTAAAAATCTCAATTGTTGATCCATTATAAAAGTTCAAATTTCCATTAAACTTTTTAAGTTGAAGGTCCAAATCTATAAGTGAATCATTTATAAAACTTAAATGAAAATGACTAGTTGTATTTAATTTACAAAAATCCGAATCTAAAATAAAAATAGGCAAACATTTGCTATTCAATGCGGCTTGAAAGAGAGCCTCATTATCTCTAACTCGCAAATCGTATCTAAACCAAACTACTGAAGTGTACATGGGTAACAAATACTTGAATAATATAAGTGTTCAATCTTATGTTGTAAAAAATTAAAACCTTCCACGATTTTTGTTTGCTCTTTCCTCATAAAAAATTCTCCATAATATTAAAAATATATTGATAGTGGAAAAAAATAACAACGCTAGGATATCTTTAAAAATTAAACATAGAAAAAATATTTCAATTATAACGATTAAATAATTTGGATGCTTAAAATGTTTATAAAGACCGTTATTAATCATTGGTGTTTTCTCTAACACAATTATTCTTGTTGTCCAATATTTTCCTAAATCTAAATGAACCTTTAATCTGAAAAATTGTAAAATGATGAAAACTATTAGATTTATATCAAGATTAATATCAACCTCTAAAGACTTTATTAAAAAATATACAATAACAGTTAAATGAAAAAAAACTAACAAGTAATAATGAAATTTAAAGTGCTCTTTAGCGCCTAACTTTAAAAGTTTTTTCGTATTTCTATAACTTATAAATAATTCTAAAATTCTTGAAAAAACTATATATAAAATCAGTAATAGTCCAAAATTTGTCATTATATTTTTACCTCAGCTAATCCTGCTGTAAATCCTGGGCCTAACGCTGACATTAAAAAATTACCTCTTGAAATAGGGTCATTTAAAAAAGTCATTAAAACCAGAAATACCGTTACAGAAGATATATTACCATAATTTTCTAGAACTTCTCTAGCCTTTGACAGTGATTTATGATCAGAAAAAATTTTTCTATAAGAATTAATGATTTTAGATCCACCTGGGTGCATGATAAACCCATCAACGCTATTAGATGTAAAATCATCTATAACAGTTTTTAATTTAGAAGATATGAATTCTGGAATAGATTTATCAAATAATACTCCTAAACTATCATTTTCAATAGTCCATCCCATAAGATTTAAAGTGTTTTTCCATGTATATTCAGATGATTTCAACACTTTACAATCTCCCTTATTGCCGATTAAAAATGAAACAGCACCATCACCAAACAATGCAGTGCTAACGATGTTTGCCTTAGAAAAAATTTGGGGTCTAAATGTCAAACTACATATTTCGACACAACAAACTAAAATTGTTTTCAAAGAAGATTTATACATATCAATTGCCCTTGATAAGCCTAAAACGCCCCCAGCACAACCATACCCAAAAATTGGTAATCTTTTTGTTTGACTTGGAAAATTAAAATAATTTATCAATTCTGCATCTAAAGTTGGGGTGATTATTCCGGTACTATTAATCAGAACGATTCCAGAAATATCGCCCGGAGATTTATTTGTTTTTTCAAGTGTTGAAGATATACATTTTTTTAATAGTCCCAAAGAATGCTTTTTAAACAAACTGTTTCTTTCCTTCCAAGTATGCTTTTTGGTGTACCAATTTAAATCTTCAACAAGATATCGTTTTTTTACGCCAGAATTTTTGTAAACCTTCAACAAATTTGTAATATGTTTATTTTTAAAAACGTTTTTACTAAATTCTTCAACTTGGCTTTGAGAGATTTGATGGGTTGGAAAACTTGAACACAATCCGGATATATAAGGCATGATATACATTTAGTAATTTTTAAAAAAAAATCACTGTTCGATACAATATAAATTAAATTAATTAAAAATTATATAGCAATTACCTTGGTTAAGTACTAAATTAACAATATGTTAAATAAAAACAAAATAATCCAAAAAGTATTTTATATGCTGGAAAAATCTTCTCTGAAACTTACAAATCAAAGAAAGCAGCTTGTAAATCTTATTTATTCCGAAGGTCATTGTCACTTCACAGCTGAGGATATTTATAAGAAAGCAAAAAAAAATAAAATAAAAATTTCACTTGCTACAGTTTACAATAATCTTAATTCCTTTAAAAATTTTGGAATGCTAAATGTGGTTAAGGCTTCCTCAGATAAGATTTATTTTGATACAAATTTAGATAATCATCACCATTTTTATTGTGAAAAGACTGGTAAACTTCTCGATATCAATACTGATCACGTTATCATTCAGAAGTTACCAAAGTCTCCAAAAGGGTATAACATTAAAAATGTGTCCGTGATTATAAACCTAGAAAAATAGTAAATTAGAATAGTTCTAATTAGGGTCTTGACTTTGTTCAAGCTTGCATTAACTTTATATAATGGGAGTAAAATTTATCCCGTGTAATTTAAATTTAATAAGAAAGGTCTATTCGAAATGGATGATATAAGTAAATGTCCAGTAATGCACGGTTCAGCAACAAATAATAAAGGCGTAAGTACGTCTAACAAAGATTGGTGGCCCAATCAGTTAAACATCAACATACTTCATCAAAACGATAAACGATCAAACCCAATGGCAGTTGCATTTAACTACAAAGAAGAATTTAAAAAGCTTGATTATAAATCTCTTAAAAATGACCTAACAGATTTAATGACTGATTCAAAAGATTGGTGGCCTGCTGATTATGGACATTACGGACCTTTTTTTATTCGTTTAACATGGCACGCTGCGGGAACTTATAGGACCTGGGATGGACGAGGTGGTGGAGGTACCGGTGACCAAAGGTTTGCTCCCTTAAATAGTTGGCCCGATAACGGTAATTTAGACAAAGCCAGAAGATTACTTTGGCCTATAAAACAGAAATATGGAAACAAAATTAGCTGGGCCGATTTATTTATTTTAGCCGGAAACGTAGCAATTGAATCGATGGGCGGAAAAACCTTCGGGTTTAGTGGAGGTAGAGAAGATATTTGGACACCACCTGAGGATATTTATTGGGGAAAAGAAAACAAATGGTTGGAAAATAATAGATATACTGGAAAAAGAATATTAGAAACACCGTTAGGCGCTGTTCAAATGGGCTTAATCTATGTTAACCCCCAAGGTCCAGATGGAAGACCTGATCCCTTAGCTAGTGCGCATGATATCAGGGAAACCTTTGCAAGAATGGCTATGAATGATGCAGAGACAGTAGCATTAACTGCTGGTGGTCATACATTTGGAAAGGCTCATGGAGCTGCACCTGAATCAAATGTAGGTGCAGAACCAGAAGGTGCTCCAATTGAAGAAATGGGTTTAGGTTGGAAGAATGTTCACGGTACTGGTAAAGGCGGTGATGCTATTACTAGTGGAATTGAAGGCCCATGGACTGCTAATCCAACAAAATGGGATAATGGGTACTTTGATTTGTTATTTAAATACGAATGGGAATTAGTCAAAAGTCCTGCTGGTGCTTATCAATGGCATCCCATAAATCCGGATGAAAACGATATGGCTCCCGATGCTGCTGATCCTTCTAGAAAAGTTACTACTATTATGACAACTGCTGATATGGCAATGAAAGAAGACCCAGAATATAATGTTATATCCAAAAGATTTCATAAAAATCCTGATGAGTTTGCTGATACGTTCGCAAGAGCTTGGTTTAAATTATTACACAGAGATATGGGTCCAAAAACAAGATATATAGGTCCTGAAGTACCAAAAGAAGATTTAATTTGGCAAGATCCAGTCCCAGAAGGATCTAAGAAATTTGATCATGAAAAAATTAAAAATGAAATTTTTAAATCGGGTTTATCAATTCAAGAACTTGTCGAAACAGCATGGGCAAGTGCTTCCACTTTTAGATCTACGGATATGAGAGGTGGCGCTAATGGTGCAAGAATTCGTCTAGCGCCTCAGAAGGATTGGGAAGTTAACAAACCCTCACAACTTAAAAAAGTTATTGATATATATACCGTTGTTTCGAAAAACTATGATGTATCAATTGCCGATTTAATTGTGTATGGTGGCTGTATTGCCATTGAAAAAGCTTCTGGTAAGAAAGTTCCTTTTTCACCTGGCAGAGGCGATGCATCTGCTGAACAAACTGATGCTGATTCATTTGCCGTATTGGAACCGCTTTCAGATGGATTTAGAAATTATCAAAAACAAGAATTTTCTGTTAGTCCTGAGGAAATGTTGCTCGACAAATCTCAATTAATGGGTCTCACAGCACCCGAAATGACAGTTCTACTTGGAGGTTTACGCTCACTTGGAATCAGTAGTAATGGTTTTGGAGTATTTACTGAAAATATAAATGAACTATCAAATGATTTTTTTCTAAATCTACTGGACATGTCAACAGAATGGAATAAATCTGAAAACAATCATTATATTGGGATTGATAGAAATACTGGTGATGAAACAAAATCTGCTTCAAGAGTGGATTTAATATTTGGTTCTAATTCTCAACTTAGGGCCATTTCGGAAGTGTATGCAGTTAATGATTCAAAAGATGTATTTCTCAGTGATTTTATCCGCGCATGGAATAAAGTAATGAATTTCGATAGATTTGACCTAAACAGCTAATTTTGTCTATTTCTTATCAACCATTATAAATGTAAATTAAAAACCTTTTTATTTGTACCTTTTGTTAGTTATCCAATATGTTTGATAGGGGTCAAAAATTAATTCATCGTCAATGTTGTTTAATTTCTTTCTTGATATTAAATCAAACCATTTATCCGTGGAAATTAAATTTATATCAAGAAGTGATATTTTTCTTTTGAATTTGGTTAAATTATTTATGCAAAAAATGCTTTGACTTTTATCAATGCTTTGACGCCATATACCATAAAATTGTTCCTCTAATTGTAGGGTAAATTGAGTGGCGTTAGGATGAAATGCAGGTTGTTTTTTTCTAATTTTCATTAAATTGATAAGTGAATTATATATTTTACAATTTTTATTCTCACTTTTCTTTAATTTATATTTAACCTCATCATATTCCCAATTTCTTCTATTGATGGATCTATTCAAGCCAGTTTTTTTCACTTTTAAATTATCATTTTTAGAACCAAGCAAATTTTGGATATAAATAGCAGGTATACCCTCAACTGAAAATAGAATAGCATGAGCTAAAATAAATCTTTGCATATCAAGTTTATCCTTACCATAATAAGTTTCTTGTAAAGAATTGAGCAATGTAATATTAACCTCATATACAGATTCTTTTTTTTTGTACTTTCTATAAGTTAATAAAGCACCTTGATTTTTCAAAAAAGAGATATATTTACCTATCTCTTCTTCAGGCAAAATTCCTTCTAAAGGTCTTAAACCTATTCCGTCATGAGAAGATATAAAATTTAAATATGCATTTTTTTCTTGAGCCGGTGGCATTCCTCTGGACCATTTTTTTAAATAAAAACTATTTCCGGAAATAATTGAGTGAATTAACAAAGGTGCAAAAGTAAAATTATATATGCAGTGTGCTTCATTATTATTACCAAAATAACTCAAATTTTCATGACTAGGAATATTTGTTTCAGTTATTATTAAAACCTCGTCATAATAATATTCTACAACTATTCTTATTAATCTTATAATTTCGTGTGTTTCCGGTAAGTTAATACATCGTGTACCTAACTTTTTCCACAAGAAAGCCACAGCATCCAATCTTAGCGCTTTTATGTTTTGATCTAGATAAAATTTTATAATACCAAAAAAATATATTAAAACATCCAGATTTTTAAAATCAAAATCAACTTGGTCATGACTAAACGTACACCAGACATAAGCTTCCTTATTTGCTAAATGTACTTTTTTAGAAAGCGAAGAACTTCTTGGTCTCACAATTTTCACTGATTCTTTAAACTTATTCTTATCAGAAATAAAAAATCCTTTGCCAGGGGTTTTGTTATTTAAAAAATTCTTAAATAATTGATTTTCAGATGAACAATGATTTATAACGAGGTCTATCATAACTTTAAAATTTTTTGTTATGTTTTTAAGATTTGTCCAATCTCCGTGATCATTTTTTATCTTCTTGTAATCAATAACCGCAAACCCATCGTCTGAGGAATAAGGAAAAAAAGGTAAAATATGAATAATTTCAAATTCTTTACAAAATTGTTTAAGAAATTGATTTAATGTTTTAAGATTTTTCTGTCCAAAATGTGAAATAGAATCGGCATATGTGATTAAAAGAATATCTTTCTCGCTCCACAATTGATCTCTTGAACTTTTCTTTTTTTTTAATTTAAAAATTTTTTCTATAGTAAGAAATAACTTGTTTACCTGAGAAGTATTTATACTATCTCCATAAATCAAATGAATATATTTTTTAACAATTTTACTAAAGGTATTTCTTGTCATCTTTTTGAAAATTATGAATTATTGTCTTTTTCTACAGCTAGTCTTAAGTTCTTAAGAAAATTTGGTAATGCTGTATCTACTCTATTCCATGTTGGTATGTTTGGTGTTTCCATTGGTGAGTCCAGAAAAACTTTTCCAGCCACCATGATATTTTGCGCAAAAAGTTCAACCGCTATTTCCTCTTCGTTGACATCTAAGTCATAAGCATTCATTAAAGCATCCTTTTTAAAGATCTGCACAAAATCCAATGCCTCTCTATAATAAGTTGCTTTTAAGGATCTAAAAATAGACATAGAAAAAGTTTCACCTTGAGAAGCTAACTTTCTTATTATTGCTTTAGTAATATCAATAGACATTCTGGATAATCCTAGAGATTTATCATCAAGTGAAATATCTTGATGTTTGTGATCATATAAATCAGCAATATCAACTTGGCATAGTCTGTTGCCAGCATAATTTCTATACATTTCAGATAAAACACCAATCTCTAAACCCCAATCATATGGTATTCTTATATCTTTAAGAACTCTTCTTCTAAAAGAAAATTCACCAGCTAACGGATACCTAAATGAATCTAAAAAAGAAATATATTCTTTAAAACCTATTGTTTTTTCTAATGCCCTCAGTAAAGGTGTAACTAATAACCTTGCGACTCTTCCTTTAATTTTGTGATTTGATACTCTGGGATAAAAACCCTTACAAAAATCAAAATTAAATTTGGGATTAGCAACTGGGTATATCAGTCTAGCTAGTAAATTTCTATTATATGTTAAGATATCACAATCATGGAGTGCAACAGCCTCGGTATCTCCCATTGCTAAAATATACCCCATACAATACCAAACATTTCGCCCCTTTCCCATTTCCTGAGGAGCTAAATTTTGTTCCCTCAATTGATTATCTAAATTTTTGAGATTAGGCCCATCATTCCATAATATTTCATGCTTTTGAGGTAATTTTTTAAAAAATTCTTTTGCCTCTAAAAATTCATTCTCATTTGCTCTGTCTAAACCAATAACTATATTTTGGATGTACTTTACCTTACTTATTTCTTCAATAATTTTTGGTAATGCTTGTCCTTTTAATTCAGAGAACAAAGAAGGAAGAATTAAAGTTATTGGTCTAAATTTTGAAAATTCTATTAACTCAGCCTCTAATTCTTCAGTTTTTCTAATAGAAAAATTATGCAAAGTTGCAACAATGCCATTTTGATAAAAATCAGAAATAAATCTTCTCCTTTTTAAATATTTGAATTAATGACTCTTTCCAGCCTTCTGGTGCAATACTTTTACTATAATACTTATTTGTTGATTTTTTAAGAATAAGATTTTTTTTTTTTATATTTTTAACAATACAACTGTAATCAGTTATTTCTAGCATGCTAACATCATTATTGCTATCACCTAGTGAGATGGTTAACCGAGTTTTATTTTGATTAACATTTGTTAAATTTAAAAGCTTTCTTATTGATTTTCCTTTATTAAAATTATCAGATACGTGTATAAATCTTCCACCATATGAAGTTTTAAGATGTAGATCTTTCAGTCTGGATTGAAAGTCAAAAATTTTATTTTCTTTATCTTGCCAAAATATTGGGTCTGTAAACATTCTTTTTTTACTATCTATTAAATTAGAAGAATCAAGATTAGTAATTTTTTTTGAATTACTAATACTCATTTCACTAAAAAATTTGAAATTAAATTCTTTTTTTAGAAAGTTTAATCTTATTTTATAATCGCTTGAGACAAATTTTGAAATTTTGCAACCAATGTGATCACCAATCTCAAAAAAATTTATTTTGCTTTTAATTTTTTTGAAATAATTTTTAGGAAAAAAAATGCAAGCACCATTCTCAACTATAAAGGGAAAAGAAATTTTTAATTTTTTTTTTAGCTTTATTATCTCTGTATAAGTTTTACTAGATACAAAAATAATTTGGCTAATTTGGCTAATTTTATCAACAAAAGGTTTAAGTTCTTCAAATGAGTAATCGTTGTGATTCATAAAACTTCCATCGATATCAGAAAAAATAATTATATCTTTATCTAAATTTTTCATGTAAGTTAACATTATTGATTTTAAGGCCGTTAATAAAGTTTATTATTAAATTAATCTTGATTTTATAATAACAACATTATAACCTTAAACTATCGTTCAACCTTTATGGTCGGAAGTAGGTAAGATGCCGAAGGAACGCATATGTTTAATGAAACTTTAAATAATTCTAAAATTATAAAACATTATTCCTTAATAATGGACTGGGCTCGATCTTTGCCTGAAAACATCATTATAAAGAGAAAAACAGAAGCAGAAGACTTATTTAAGAAAATTGGTATTACTTTTTCAGTATATAATAATTTTGATACTACTGAAAGACTAATTCCATTTGATATGTTCCCAAGGGTAATCTCTAGTCTAGAATGGATTAAAATAAGTAAGGGAATAATTCAAAGATCATTAGCTTTGAATGCATTTATTCATGATGTTTATCATTCAGCTGAAATAATTAAGGCAAAAATAATTCCTGCGAATCTAGTATATAAAAATCCTGCTTATGAGATCAAAATGGCTGGGTTTGATGTGCCAAAAAATATTTACAGTCCTATAATTGGTACGGACATAATTAGAACTGATCAAAAAAAATTCTTGGTACTTGAAGATAACTGTAGAACACCATCAGGTGTTTCATACATGATAGAAAATAGAGAAATAATGATGAGAATGTTTCCAGAACTATTCGAAAGTCTGAAAGTAGAACCAGTTGAAAACTATCCTTCATTTTTATTAGACACATTAGAGAGTTTAACACCAAAAAAATGCTCTAAAAAACCCAAAGTTGTTGTACTTACTCCTGGTTCATTTAATAGTGCTTATTATGAACATAGTTTTCTTGCTGATATGATGGGTGTGGAGTTAGTTCAGGGCACTGATCTTTATGTTGATGAAAATATCACTTATATGAAAACTACCAAAGGTCCTGAACGAATTGACATTATTTACAGAAGAATCGACGATCTGTTTATTGACCCTATTACATTTGATAGAAGTTCACTTATCGGAGTGCCTGGTTTGTTTGATTCATATAAGGCTGGATATATAAATATTTGCTCTGCACCTGGATCTGGAATTGCTGATGATAAAGCAATTTATACTTATTTACCTGAAATTATAAAATTCTACTTAGGTGAAGAACCAATTCTGGAAAACGTTAGAACATGGAGATGTTATTTAAAAAGTGAAAAAGAATATGTTTTAAAAAATATTGAAAAACTTGTTGTCAAAGAAGTTCATGGTTCTGGAGGTTATGGAATGTTAATTGGTCCTAAAGCATCAAAAAAAACAATAGATATTTTTAAAACTAAAATTAAATTATTTCCTGAAAATTATATTGCTCAACCTACTCTTTCACTTTCATCTGTTCCTATTTTTTTGAAAAAAAATCTTCCACCAAGGCATGTAGATTTAAGACCATTTTGTCTTGTGGGTAATAAAAAAGTAAAACTCGTAAGTGGTGGACTTACAAGAGTTGCACTTAAAGAAAATTCTTTAGTTGTTAACTCTTCACAAGGCGGAGGGGTCAAAGACACATGGGTATTAACAGAATAATATAGAAAGTAGATGTTAAGTAGAACAGCAGAAAATTTATTTTGGGCAGCACGATATATTGAACGAGCTGACTCTATTGCTAGACTACTAGAAGTGGGCTATAGAATATCGCTTATCCCTAATACACAATCAGGATATAATAATGAATGGGAGTCAATTCTTCAAACTTCCGACATAAAAGATGAGTATTTATTTCACTACAAAGAGTTAAAAAAAAATAAAATAGAATTTTTCTTATTATTTGACACTAAAAATGACTCTTCAATAATAAAATGTATTGAGAAAGCTCGTGAAAACATCAGAATGGTGAGAACAGCTGTAACGCTCGAAGTCTGGAATTCAATCAACTCAAGTTTCCAAGAACTTGAAAAAATATCTGAAAAAAAATATTTATCAAGAGAACTGCCAACAATAATTGATTTTGTAAAAAAACAAGTAAATCTTATTCGCGGAACAATACTTAACACTCAGTTAATAAATGATGGATACGATTTTCTAATTTTAGGTACTTACTTCGAAAGAGCAGATTTTACTGCAAGAATTATAGATGTAAAATACTTCATATTGCTACCTAGCGCCAATTATGTAGGTAGTCAAATAGATAATTTTCAATGGAGTCTAATGCTGAGATCAATTTCTTCATATAGAGCTTTCAAATGGGCTTACGGAAACAACGAAATTGACTCCAAAAAAATAATAGATTTTTTAATTTTAAATATGATGTGTCCAAGATCATTAATTTTTTCAATAGAAAAAATAGATCATCATTTAAAGAGACTCAAAAAATTTTATAAACAAAAAACAAGTGCAGAATCAGGTATAAGTTCTATGCATAAGAAATTTCAAAAACTTTCTGCACAAAAAGTTTTAAAGTTTGGCCTTCATGACTTTTTAAAAAAATTTATTTATGATCTTTCATCAGTATATAAGAATCTTGAGAAGAAATATTTTTTAGGAGCTGAAAAATAAAAATTAAAATTAGTCATAAAACTACTTATAACTACTCTTCAATTGTTCCAAGATTAGTCCAGTCATGTAGACTGCATCCCACAAATTTTTATAATCAAAATGTACTTGCTTGGTCAATAAAATGCAATAAAGGAAAGTTAATAGAATCACACCAAGATTCATTAGATCACAAAATTTTCAACATTTTTAACCAAAATTTGGAAGGTAACCAGACTATAATTGCTGAGGGTGTGGTAAAAACTAAAGACAATTCAGGGATAATGAAAGGTTTAAGTAAAACAGTCCATCCAAATTGTTTTTTAAGGCAATCCCCACTGACAAAAGCGTGCGATAAAATTAAAAAACTTTCTAATGAAGCTAAATCACTAATAAAAAAAGAAATAGATTTTTGTCATGAACTAAACTTAATTGCAGGTAATTCGATAACCTATGTTTCTGGGTCCACTTCAGTATATACTTCTGCTGAAAACTCAATTTCTCTAGGTAAAGGAGTATGTCAAGATTTTGCTCATATTCTCATTAGTATGGCTAGATATCATAATTTTCCAGCAAGGTATGTAAATGGGTTCTTATTTGAAGATGCAAACTCAAATGAAAATACAACGCATGCCTGGGTTGAAATTTTTATTAATAATATTGGTTGGATTGGGTTTGATCCATCTCATAAAAAATGTATTGACGAAAGATATGTCCGTGTTAGTTGTGGATACGATTTTTTAGATGCCTCGACAATTAAAGGTGTTAAAACTAATTATTCTGGAAATGAAAATCTATTAGTAAAAGTTCAAATATCGCAAGCACAATAACAAAAATATTTATTGACAATTATAGTGATAATTATTATGGTAGAGTATTAATTTTTATTTGACCTCCTTAAAAAAAGTTAATACGTTACTAAAAAAAACTGAGTTTTTTCCTCAGTTTTTTTTAGTTTTTAAAACCAGATTGCTGATTAGCTTATCTAGTGTTTTTTTTAAGTTATTAAATTCTATTACGCTCAAATCTGCTTTACAAAAAACGTTATTTTGAATTTTAGCTAAATCACCACATACATTAATACCATGTTTTGTAATAATCACATTAACATTTCTTTCATCAGATAAATTTCTAGTTTTTTTTAATAACTTCAATTTTTCTAACTTTTTGACAACAGGTGTGATAGTGGAAGCAGGAAGGTTTAGTTTTTCAGCAATATCACAAATTCTCAAACTATTTTTCTTTAAAACAATTATCATTACTAAATATTGTGTGTAAGTAAGTCCATGTTTAGATAAAAGAGGGTTATAATATCGAACAATTGAGTTAGTAGCATTGTAAAGAGTAAAGCAAATCTGATTTCTTAATGTTAAATTATCAAAGTTCATCTTTTAAAACTAAAATAATAAGATGACGAACTCAATAAGAAATTAAAAAAACTTAAGAAATACTAAAAATCTACATTTAAAAAAATTTAAACATATATATATATATTAGTACAAAATAGTTTTGCTGATGAATAAAATTCCTAATTTTCTTATCCCATATTTCAGAACAAATCATGCTGGAGAAACTGGTGCTGTTTTTATTTATAAAGGAATATTAGCGATTTCAAAAAATAAAGACATTATTGAATTTTCAAAACGACACTTGCAGACTGAAAGTGATCATCTAAAGATAATTACTGAAATTCTTCCAGAAAAACACCATAGCAAATTAGTTTTTTTATGGAAAATTCTGGGATTTATAACTGGCTTTTTTCCTGCACTGTGTGGTGATAAGTTTATATATGCGACTATATTTGCAGTTGAATCATTTGTTGAAGAACATTATCAAGATCAAATAAATTTAATTTCTAAGGATAAAAAGTACGAAGAAATAAAACATTTAATCAAAAAATTAATGGATGACGAAGTAGATCATAAGAATGAAGCACATGAAAAGTTTAAAAATCTAAATTTTTTTCAACGTTTTTGGAGTACAGTTGTTAGGAAAGGATCTTCATTTGCCGTAAAAGTCTCAATGGTTGTTTAACTTTGCAAAAACTTATTAAAGTTTGTTGAATTAAAAATATTGGTCTTACTTTTTTTTTAGTTTATAATCAACTATCTGTAAAATAAATTATGGAAAGAAATAATATAAATCAGAGGCTTAAAGATGAACAGTCTAAATATAGAAAAAATATTTATTTAGTAACAAGTTTTCTTTCAATTATCATCGTTGCATCATACTTTTTCTTAATTTTGTCAAAAGGAACTAAAATTATTGTTTATCCTGAGGATGCAAGGAATACAGCCAAAATAATTCCTAATAATTTTTTGGATATTGGATATGGTCAATTTATCTACTCTTTTTCTCAAAGTCCAAGTTTTAAGATAATAGCTAAGGATTACAAAGAACTAGAAACAATTCTTCCAAAAGAAAAAAAAGGTATATCTTTTGAAGTTACACTAAAAGAACTACCAGCAGTTATAAATTTATCAACCAAAAAAAATCTTAAGGACACCAAATGGTTTATTAATGGAGAATTTATTAAAACTGGAGAAAATATATCAAAAGAGGTTTCGCCTGGAGATTATGAAATAACAATCGATCATCCAATTCATGAAAAAAAAATTATTAAAAAAACTTTTAAAAAAAATGAAAAGTTTGTTGAATCAGTTTCATTGGATAAATTAAATGCAATTTTAAATATTAAAACAACTCCTTCAGGATCAGAAATTTTTATTAATATGAAAAAAATTGGTCTATCTCCATTAATCTTTAAAACTAATGGAGGAGAGCACAAAATTAAAGTTGAGAAAGATTCATATCAAGTAATTGAAGAAAATATTTTAATTTCAAATAAAAATATAATTAATGATAGAAATTATCTATTAAAAAAAATTAGATCCTCTATCTCCATAAATGCATTCCCTCCTGACGGTAAACTTTTAATAAATAATATTCTTTATGATCATCAAAAGAAAATTGATTTAAGTTCAGAGACAAAGTACCAAATTCTTTATTCAAGGAAAGGCTATGAAGATTATAAAAAAACAATTAAACTAAAGCCAAACGAAACTAGAAAAATTCAATTTAATTTAAAAAAAGAGTTTGGAACTGTTGATGTCATTTCAAATCTCGAAGCTGAGGTTTGGATTAACAATATCCTGGTGGGCACGACTCCCTTATCAAAAAAATTACAGACATTCGAACAAGAAATTGAGATTAAAAGAAATGAGTATAGAACCCAAATTCATAAACTTATTCCTGATAAAATTTCGAAAAAAATTATAGATGTAAATTTAATAAAAGAAACTACTGCAAAACTTCGGGAATCAAAACCTCAACTTACAAATCCTTTGGGGATAAATTTTAAGTTATTTAATCCCAAACGTGAAATCACCAAATTAGGGTCAGAAAGACACGAAAGAGGACAACGGGCCAATGAATCTGTAAGAACTGTAAAACTCTCAAAACCATTTTATGTATCAACCTATGAAATCACTAATTTACAATTTTCTAAGTATAACAATAAAAATATAGATTCCAGCAAACCTAATTATCCAGTAAAAAATGTATCATGGCTAGAAGCTGCAAAATTTTGCAATTGGTTAAGCAATGAGGAAGGTTTACCCAAATTTTATAATATCGAGGGTGAAAAATTGAAGAGTTTTAATTCAGAATCTAATGGTTATAGACTATTGACAGAAGCTGAGTGGGAATGGTTAGCCAGAAAAGCTAATAAGAAAAAAAAGACTTATTTTAGTTGGGGTGATAGTTTTATTATACCTGATAATTTTATGAATATAGCGGATGAAAGTTCTAAAAATTCACAAAAATATTATATAAAAGACTATAATGATACCTTTGAAAACATTGCACCAGTTGGAAGTTTTGATATGGAGCAGTCTGGACTTTATGACTTATCTGGAAATTTAAGTGAATGGACTCATGATTATTATTCCGTCACTTTTAAAAAAGAGATTTTAAATGATCCACTTGGAAAATTTAATGGTATTAGTCATGTCGTAAAAGGGGCAAATTGGAGTTCAGGAACTTTAACAAAAATTAGACCATCATATAGAGAAAATGCTATAAACGGTAGTGATAAAATTGGTTTTCGAATAGGAAGGTATTTATGATGAAAGATCAACGCAAAAGACTATTAATTTTCTTTTCAATTATTTTATTTTCTTTTCTCTTTAAACTTGCTTATGGTAATTTTCCAAATATTAGTTTGAACAACCCTGTTTCTTTTCCAATAGATATTTAGATGAATAATATACTTAAAAAATTAATTTTATTTATTTTTTTAGTAATAATAGTTCATTTAATATTTTCGGGATTTATAAGACCAGAAGCAAATATTTTAATTGAAAATGCCAAAAATTCACAAACGTCAATTCCAAGAAATTTTTTTATTATAGTAAAAGATTTTGAGCAGGAGTTCTGTTTTATTCTTTTTTTCTGGGGACTAATAATAATATTCGAAAAATATTTTAAGATTTTAAACTCTAATTATCTTTTTAATATTGATTTAATTGAAAGTAAAATTACAAATAAAGAATCCGCAGATAAATTAATCGGTAAGATAAATAAACAACTAGATTCTACATTAAAAAATAATCCTTTAATTGAGGCCTTAGAATTAGCTCTATTAAGATATTCGCAAACACATAATGTTCAAAATGTTTCAGATTCAATTTCCAACAGCCTTGAAATGTTATCAATAAAACAAGATTCTGAAAATTCAATAATTAGATATCTTATATGGGCAATACCATCAGTTGGTTTCATTGGTACAGTTAGAGGAATTGGTGGTGCTCTTGCAAATGCAGATCAAGCAATTCAAGGGAATATATCCTTAATGACTGAAAATTTAGGTGTTGCATTTAACTCAACCTTTGTAGCTCTTTTGATAAGTATAGTCTTGATGTTCTTTTTTCATCAGTTACAAAAAGTTCAAGACGAAAATATTATAAATATACAAAAGTACTGTGAGAAGTATTTTTATTCTAAATTTAAATAATTATGAAAAAAAAAAATCGCCAAATTGATTTTAGCTTGTCATTTCTGGATATTATGGCTTGTGGTTTAGGAGCAGTAATAATAATCTTCGTTTTATTAAAAGATAAATCTATAAAAAACAATTATGAAGCAGAATTTGAAAAATTATTAGAAATAATTGAATTAAAAGAATTTAAAAAAAAAAATCTTGAGACAGAAAGAGACTTAATTTACACAAAGATTGATGATAACAAGAAGAAAATCTCAGCCTTAACTCTTGAAAGAAAAAAAATTGATGATGACATAAGTTTATTTGACGAAAAGATAAAGCTTAAAAAAGACAATATAAATCAATTACAACAAATAATTAAAAAAAAACCATTAAATCAAAAAATAGATATTGTAAAAAATGAAAAAAGCTATGAAGCTAATTATATTGTTGGATTAAATGTAAAGGGAAACAAAATTGTAATTTTACTTGACTCAAGCGCATCGATGACTGATGAAAAACTTATAGATATTATAAAGAGGAAAAATTCTGATAACAGTGAAAAACTAATTGGTCCAAAATGGAAAAGAGCTAATAAGATAGTAAAATGGATTATTAGTAGATCACCAGAAAAAAGTACTCTTTCTTTGATAAAATTTAATGAAGATGCAAAATATATTCATAAAAAAACCTTTTTAAAAAAAAATAAAAAAGATGTAATGTCTGTCATTAAAGGTATAGACAAAATTATTCCGACAGGCTCAACAAATCTTTATTCCGGACTAAAACTAGCGTCAAATATCAATCCAACAAATATATATTTAATTACCGATGGATTACCTACAAAAGGCGATCCAAGTTTTGTAAGTTTTAATCCATTAAGTAAATGTAATTCAATAATTGGCAAGTCAAAAAATATATCTGGAGAATGCAGAAAGATTTTATTTAGAAAAACCATAAACACCATAAGTCTTAATATGGCTGAAGTAAATATCATTTTATTACCGCTTGAAGGTGACCCCGAGGCATCACCAGAATTTTGGGATTGGTCTTCGAAATCCAATGGAATGTTGATAAGTCCTGCGAGAAATTGGCCATGATTAAAAAAAGAAGAAAAATGGAAAATACTTTATTTTCTTTTTTAGATATTATTTCGTGTGGTTTTGGAGCAATTGTAATGCTTATTCTAATATATAAATTTTCACCAAATGACAAAAATGAAGGTAAAAATAACAATATATTTGAACTCATACTAAAGGATGAAACTCTAAATAAAGTAATTTTAAATTTAGAAAAAGAAAAAAAATCACTAAATAATCAATTAAGTTCTTTTAAAAATCAAATTACAAAAAAGTCAGAAAATAACAAAAAAAGAAAAATTGAACTAGGTAGTATTAGGGAAAAAAGTAAAACTTTAAATGACTCTATTGATGCCTTAAAAATTGTAAATCAAAATATAGAAGTATTTAAAACTTCAAATAAAAAAAATCTTATTAGGGACGAAAATATTGGGGGAATACCAGTTAACAGTAATTACATCATATTTGTTGTAGATACATCAGGAAGTATGCTTGAAATTTGGAATAAAGTTATTTTTCAGATTGAAGGAATACTAAAAATTCATCCGGATGTTAAAGGATTTCAAATTTTAAATGATATGGGTAGTCCATTAATATCTTCTTATGAAAATAAATGGATACCTGATACGACTTCCTGGAGAAAAAGAGCTATAAAACTATTTAAGTTATGGAATGTTGCATCCAATAGCAGTCCTGTAGAAGGAATTCTTAAATCTTTAAATAATTATGTTTCAGACGATAAAACAGTATCCATTTATGTAATTGGGGATGATTATACTGGATCATCCTTTGATAACGTTATTGAAAGAATAACAATGTTAAATAGTAAGAAAAAAATTAAAGCTAAGATACATGGGATTGGTTTTTTGGCAAGAAATACGACCAATAGGTTTTCAACTCTAATGCGAGAAATGACATTACAAAATTTTGGGACATTTATAGCACTTCCGAAATAAAATTATATTTGTTCATTGCATATGATCTTTAATTCAATGGGAACTTTTCTATCCTTCAGTTTAGTTAAATCTAAATCTAATATTTTATCTTTAAAACCTTTTTTTGAGCCCTGAAATAGATACTTTCCTTTATGTAAATTAATTATTTTCTCTTCTAAAAAGCCTATTGTACCTAATTCTCTTATTTTTATGTTAGTCATATTATCTGATATAAGTTTTACAGGTATTTTTATTTCAAATATTGCTATTTCTTTTAATAAATCTTGATGCAATAATTTTAAGCTTGGGCTTAATGATAAATATTCTTTTGATTTTTCAAGATCATCATTAACTTTAAATCTAAATTTTTCGTTAATTAATCTATGCGAATTTTTTATATAATCTCTAAAATCTTTTTGAAAATCAATAATTTTTTTGGATTTTTTTTCCAAATTTACTAGATCAAAACTGTTATTTTCAATTTTTTTTAATTGATATAAAATCTTTAATGCATCGACCCATTGATCTTTCTTAGAGAGTCTTTGAAAACTTAAGTACAATCTATTTTTCTCAAATTCTAATTTCTTGTAGGATAATTCTTCTGTTAAAATATCCAATTCATCTCTTGATGGATCAATTTTTTTTAGTTTATTTAATAACTCTTTTGCTCGGATAAAATTATTTTTATTTACTTCTTCAAAAAAACTGGTTTGCACTTTTTCAAATTTTTTTTTTTTTAAAATTATTTTTAGTTCTTTAATTCTCTGCGAAGTTGTAACTTGATTTTTATATCTACTTAATAAAATTAATAATTCTAACTCTTTCGATGAGTTATTTTCTTTTTTAGCTATATAAATTTTTTTTTCTAATTCATTTATAATTGGTAATTCAAGTATCCTAGCTTTAAGCATAACTAAATCTTTTGAATCCGATTTATATCTCTGGGCTAGATTAATATTTTTTTTGGCTTCTTCAAAATTTTTATTTTTGTAATTTAAAAGAGCTTTTTCATAAAAAAAATAATATGAATCATTAACTTTTTTATCTATATCAGAAAAAATTTTTTCAATTTTTTTTAATCTTTTTGATGTGTTTAATAAATCATTTGAGTTTACGAAATATTTTAATTCTTTTTTTAATTTTTTTAATTCAACTATCTCATTACTAAAAATTTCTGAATCAATAGTTTTTAGACGTTTTTCGAAATTTTCTTCAAGATGAAAAATTTTTTTTTCAATTGATGATTTTGATTTATGAACTGTATTTTGATTATTGTTTGAATTTATTTCTATTTCATACAGATCGCTTTCTTTCAAATCTACATTTATTTCAGATAAAGAATCTTGTTCAATTAATTCAATATGATTGGTTTCACATTCTAATTCTTCATAAACATTATTTTGATTTTTAATTATTCTATTTTTTTTAAAATCAATAATTTGAATTTCTGAATTAATTTCAATTGCATACTTTTTATTAAGGTCATCTTTTGAGAAAAAATTGAAGCATTTAGAACTTTCATTATCTTTAACACACATTTCCATCATGACTTTAGTATATTCAATAAAGTTGCCAGCATTATCGATACATCTAATTGACAATTTATCTATTTGTTGTGCTTTTAAAAGTGAAACAAAAAGAAGACAGATAATTATTGAAAATTTCTTCATCAAAAAACCAAATATTAACCGAGTTAATTAATATTTATTTCATCATTTTGAATGTTTTCTTTAGCGTAAATCAATTTTAAAAAATTTCTCCATTGAGAAAATTGTTCTTGAGCTGTTCCTGTTAACTCAACTGTTTCTTTCTCGAATTCAATTACCCTAGAACTTAATTCTGAATCTAATGATTGTCCCAACTCATTAATTGCGTCTCTATGGATCTTCGCTTCTTCACTCTTTTTAAAACTTTCTTTAAGTAATGATGCTCCAGCTATACCTCCACCGATGGCTGCTGCGCCTCCAAGTGCTTGAGTATTATAGTCATAAGCTCCAGAATTAGCAGCTGCATATGCTCCTAAAACAGCCGCTCCTAACATAAGTATTCCACCTAAGGCTTTTCCAAATGCTTCAGACTTTGCTTGGTCCTCTGCTTCAAGTTCTAAGTAAGTTTGTTGTTGCCAAACTCTATAGCTTTTAGAAACTTCGTCATCAAAAGCTTTATAATTGTACTGCAATTCATCTATGAACATCTGATCTCGTATCCTTAAATTTGTAAGTCTTAAGTATTTAGGATCATCTTCATTTAACTTTTTAACTATCTCGTATTTTTTATTTTTATTGATTCCAATGTATTCATTAAAGGATTCTTCTGATAGGTTAAGTCCAAATCTTAAATTACTAATATCCTTTAATTTCTTCAAATTTCCACTAGATGTAAATTTAATTTTTTTTGCTACCTCGTCAGCTATTTTATCAAATAGAGTTTGGTAAGGATCTGTCATTGATGACGATCGAGAGTTTTTAGGATCACTCCAAAATTTTTCTGATACTTTCTCTTTAAATTTTTTACTCAACCACATGTTACCTGCAATATCTACAACCTGAATTTTTAATCTTATTTCGCGACTATCTGATTCTAATATTTCACCTGAAATATATAAATCGCTTGTTGCATTAGAATCTGGAGTAACTCGAACAGCTCCAAATTTGTCTATTTTCTCTATTGATTTCTTCAGTCTATGAGCAAAAATTATTGATTCTGTTTTTCTCAGTTCATTCCACGATTTTTCCTCTTCTGTTGAGATTAATTTTCCAGAATTAAAAACGGGTATGGCTACATCTAGTCGTGGTCTACTTATATCTTCAGCGTCTTCAACAATATCATTCTCTAAAATTTCATTTGATGTACTGGGACCAAAGTCCATTATTGAGTTTGTAGTTTTACAACTAGTCAGAAAAAAAATTAATAGTACGAAATATGTAATGATTTTATTTGCCATATTAAAAACTTATTAAAAAAAAAAAAAATATCAATTTATTTTTAAATTTTTATATTTTCTATATTCATTCCACAATTTTTTTTGTTTTTCTGGATCAGCTTCATTTAGGGCAGCATTTTTTATCTGTCTAGCTAATACATCATCATTATCATCAAGAGGTATGTCATCTGGAATTTTTCCATTACTTCCTGAAACTTCGGATACTTCGTTTGACATAATTAAATTATCATTACTCACTGATTCTTGATTTACAGATTCAGATTTCATGGATTCTTCTATATCTGCTGAAAAACTTTGCTCAAAACCATCATCTTTATATTGAGAATTATTGATAGATGTACCCCTTACTTCGTTTGACTCTCTGGCATTTTTTGACTCTCTGACATTATTGTTATCAACAGCTTTAATCGAATTACTTTTGGTCTTTTTGTTTGTATTAGCAATACATTCGTCAAAATTTTCTATAGACTTTAATAATGCGGAGTCCATTAAATCTAACTGCTCTCGTTGCGTTAAAAATTCGTTCTCTTCATAATCAACAGAAAGATTTTCACAAGAATTTTTTGAATTTTCAGTAGCAATTAAATTTGTCATAAATAGACTTAAAATCAAAAATATTTTAATTACATGGAACATACTTTTAAAGTTAGCATAATTGTAATAGAATTTGAATTAAACTTTTTGAAGTTTTTTAAAAAAATATTGTAATGAAAATTATAAGTTTAATTCCAAGTGCAACTGAAATTATTTCCTTCTTAGGATTAGAAGAAAATTTGGTAGGCGTTTCTCACGAATGTGATAATTCAGTAAAAGTAAAGGCTCTACCAAAAGTTACTAAAAGCAATATTAAAAAAGACACAGACTCATTTACAGTAAACAGAGACATAATTAAAATACTTAATCTAACATTATCAGTATACGAAGTTGACACTAAATTATTAAAATCCCTCGATCCAGACGTTATAATAACACAATCTCAGTGTTCTGTTTGTGCGGTTTCAATTAAAGATGTAGAAAAATCCCTTGGAGCATTTCTAGATAAAAAACCTATATTAATTGATTTACGTCCTAATACTTTTGAAGATGTTATGTTTGATATTTGTAAAATTGGCAACTATTTTAAAAAAAATGATATGGTTTTTAAATTCAAAGAAATATACACGACTAAAATTTTGGATATTAAAAAAAAATTAAATAAGCAGTCTAAAAAAAGTATTTTGTGTATTGAATGGTTGGATCCATTTATGATTGCTAATAACTGGATTCCTGATTTATTAAAAATATGTAATGCACGAGCGGTAGAATCTAGTTTATCAGAAAAATCTCATTTCAGAAAACCATTAGATATGAATTTTACTGGAATTGATGCCATAATTTTTATGCCCTGTGGGTATGATATAAAGACAACAAAAAAAGAGCTAGAATTGAAAAATTATGATTATCTAGAAAAATTTAAAAACATAAAAAAATTTATAGTAGATGGAAATAAATACTTTAATCGACCTGGGCCCAGTCTAGTTGAAAGCTTAGATATTTTATGTGAAATAATATATCCCGAACTTTTTCATCCTAAACCAAACGTGCAAAGATGGATAGAATTTAAATAAAGGTTTAAATTCCAATTTAAGAAATTATATCATATACAATATGAATTATATTTTTTTATTTCTTATTGTATTTTTTTCAGAAGTTAAATCTCAAGAAATATGTGAATCAACTACTGTAACAAAAAGTGATGAAGTTAAGTATACTTCACAACAAAGCCTTAAAGTAAACGATGTAGATGGTCATTCAATTAGAATATTCAAAACTGAAACCACACATAAAAACTCAAAAAAAAATTGTGAAGGACGTATTCTTATTAAAACGGATTTCTGGGGTATTAGTGACTACATAAATAAAAACGGAAACGTGACTGGTTATTCAATTGCTACTTTCGATGATGGCAGTTTGATTTTTTCAAAATTTAAAGGGACATCCCATACTCCAAAAGATCAATCCAAAAATGGAGTTGTAGTTTCAACGAGCAAAATAACAGGTGGTACTGGAACTTATAAAGGTATATCTGGATTTGGTAAAGGCAAAACGGAATTCAACCCTGAGACAGGATATTCCTCGGGTACAAACACTTTTTTTTACTCAATCAAAAATTAAAGTTTTTTTTCGCAGTATTATAACCTTCTTAATTGACTATAGGTATTTTTTGTTAAATTTTTGAAGTTACTAATAAAAATTACAGTAGTCAAAGAAATTAAAAAAGTTAACGAAATTAAAAGAATTGTGGTGGCAGGATAGTGCCATTCAAAACCAATAATATAATTTATAAAAACATACGATACTACAGTTGAAAGTAACAAAGATGAAACAATAATTGGAATAGAAATTAGAAAAACTTCAATTAATAATATTCTGATAATATGTTTTGGTTTTAATCCCAGAATCTTAAAAATCATATTTTGGTAATTTTTAAAACTTTCTATTAATTTAAAGGAACTGCAAACGACCAAAAGACCAATGAAAATTACAAAAGAAGAGATCAACCCTCCACCTAAGAATACTTTATTCAAAAAATCGTTTGTTTTTTTTACTATTATACGTAAATCAAAGTAAGTAATATTTGGAAATGAATCAATTAAACCTTTTAAATTTATTTTTTTATTTTCACTGAACTTTATTGAAGCTAGGTGCTCAAATGGAATCTTGTTTCCGTATTGTGGATTAATTAATATAGCAAAATTAATTGTCATATCTGTATAGTCAACTTTTCTAAAGTTTATTATTTCTCCAACCACATTTCTTCCAGCAATATTAAGTGTCAATTTATCTCCCAAGTTTAACTTGAAATTATGTGCAACTTTATCATCAATAGATAATTGTAAGTTTTTACTTTCTTTATCCCACCATTTACCCTTTGTTAGATAGTTGTTTTCTGGTATTTTTTCCTGCCAAGATATTCTTCTTTCACCATTAATAAACCAAAAACTGTCATTTTGTTTTGATATAATTTTTTCCACAGCAAGGTCATTAATTTTTGTAACCCTAGCTGATGAAATTTTTACAATCTTATTTTTTGCATTTTCATCTAATTCATTAATAGCATACTTAAACTTTTTATAATCCTCTTTCTGAATACCTACAAAAAAATAGTCAGGAGCAAAATTCAGCATCGACTTGTTAATTTGCGAATTTATACTTGATGATGAAATAAAAATAAAAAAAACAATGGAAAACCCTACGCCCATTGAAATTGAAATAATTGAATTAAAATTACTAAAATTTTTAATATTTTTTTTAATAATTCTCAAAGTAATATTGTTTGTGTTTAGGAAATAAATTAAATAATTTTGAAATTTTGAAAAATAAAAAAAGAGTACTAAGCAAATTATAAAAAATATAAATATCAAAAAAGTTTCGTAAGTCTTGCTACTTATTATTGAAGTAATAGAAATAAAGATAGTTAAAAAAAAAGAACAAATTAAAATTGAATGTTTATCAAATGAAAATTCTAAATTTTGTCTATTTTTTTTTAACAAATCAGATATGTTAAATTTATCTAATAATTTCGTAATTGGAAATAGAAACGTCATTAAAATTATTAAGCTTAAAGATAATATTGCAAAATATTGAAAAAAAGAAAATTTATATTTAGATGAAAAAAGATCTGTATCAAAAATTTTATTAAGATTATTTACAGTTAATATGCTTAGTAAATAGGAAAAAAGGGAGCTAAAGACTAACATCAAAATAATTTGAAAGATCATCAATACCTTCACTCTAAATTTTGATATACCCAAAGATTTATATATTGAAATCTGTAATCGATTGCTATTAATAAAAGACAATAAAGAATTATACAATCCAATGCCTGATATTAGTAATGAACAAATAGAAACTATACTTAAAAAAAAAATAAAATTATTTGAGTTTTTTGATAATTGTTCATTCAAGTCATTAGAGGATCTTATCTTTAAATTTTTTTCTTCTTTTAATAAATTTTTAAGACTTTGATCATTCTTTTGATTTTTAACTACCTTATATTTATGTTGCAAAAAACTTCCTAAGTTATTTAAATCCAGTGAATTCATTGATTTTTTTTGAATTAAGGCAAAATCACCATATGAAAAAAAATTATTTAAGTCTGGTAAATCTTCGATAAATCCAGAAACAACAAAAAAAGTGTCTTGAATTTTTACCTTCTGGTTTATCTTTAAGTCCAATATGAAACCTGTATTTTTATTAACGTAAATATTGTTTTCATTATTTTTCATTACCTTTTCTGGTGTGATCTTTAGTTCCCCTACCAAAGGATAATTTTCGTCAAATGCTTTTACTCTGATAGGTAAACTTTCTGATTCATTTCTAATGATTGTATTAAATTCAATAATTTCTGATATTTGAAAATTTTTTTTTATTTTTTCTAATATCACTTTTTGAATAGGATTTTTTCCTGATGTTATTTCAAAATCTCCACCAAGTAACATTACTGAACTTTTATTTAGTTCTTGTTTAATTGAGGATTCTAAAACGAGAACACTTGAAAAGACAAATAAACTTAAAAAAAATGTGAAAAAAATTTTAGATAATTTTTTTTTATTTCTAAAAAAATCTTTCAAACAAATAAAAATAAAGGTTTTATCAATCATTATCCTCAATCTCTCCATCTTTAATTTTGATAATTTTGTCAGATTTTTTTGCTAGATTTTCATCATGTGTTACCAAAACTAGACTTTTTTGGTATCTCTTTGAATAATCAAATAAAATTTTGATCACAATACTAGAATTCTTTGCATCTAGGTTTCCTGTTGGTTCATCAGCAAGAATTATTTCTGGGTTAAAAGAAATAGATCTTGCAATTGCTACTCTCTGCTGCTCCCCTCCAGAAAGTTCTGAAGGGAGATTATTAATTTTTTTACCAAGGCCTAATTCTTCAAGTATTGCTATTGCTTTTTTTTTTGGATTTATTAATTTATTAATTTCTAGAGGAAACATAACATTTTCAAGTGCGGAATAATTTGGTAATAAATAAAAATCTTGAAATATCATCCCAATTTTAGATTTTCTTATTTCAATTATTTGTTCCTCGGAAATCTTTGTAAAATTATAATTTTCGAAAGTCATTAAGCCACCTGATGCTCTTTGTAATCCAGCCATTATCATCAACAAGCTTGTTTTTCCAGAACCACTTTCACCGATAATCGAGACTCTTTCATTTTTTTTGATCTTTAAGCTTATATTATTTAATATGTTAATTTTTTCTTGCTTTAACATATAATGAAGACTTATATTTTTTAATGAAAATAAATAACCCATGATCAAATTTATATTTCTATACTTATTTTTCTTTATTTTAAATTCAAATGAACTTTACTGTAAAACAAAAATAGTTCTATTTGGAGACAGCTTGATGGCTGGATATGGTTTAGAAAAAAAAGACCACTTATCAACTATTCTTCAACATAGCTTAAGAAATAAAGGTTATGACGTCAAGGTTATTAATGCAAGTGTTTCAGGTGACACTACAAATGGAGGTCTTAATAGATTGAATTGGACATTAGAAGAGAGAGATTTAGGAATTTTTATTCTGTGTTTAGGTGCTAATGATATGCTCAGAGGCCTAAAACCAGAAATTATTAAAGAGAATCTTAGAAATATAATTATGCTTGTTAAAAAAAGAAAAATTAAAATTTTACTGGCTGGAATGTTGGCTCAAAGAAGTTATGGGTTAGAATATAAATCTGAATTTGATAAAATATATGCAGATCTTGCAAGAGAATTTAAAATTTTTTACATTCCTTTTCTACTTGAAGGTGTAGCTTTGAAAAAAGAATATAACCTTCCAGACGGAAAACATCCAAATAAAAAAGGCATTAAAATTATAAGTAACAATATCCAAAAAGAAATTATACTCATGCTTGAAGATGAAAAAAATAAGAGAAGTTAAAGTTTCTAAGATTACAAAACTTAGTGCGAATTTCAAAATAGTCACTTTTACTGGGGATGATCTAAATGATTTTCCCACTTTAAAAAATGGAGGATACATAAAGTTATTATTTTCTGAAAAACCTCTAGATTTAAATTATCAATTTGTAAGACCATTCACTATAAAAAACTTTTCTAGAGAAAAACTAGAATTAGAAATATTGTTTACTAATCTGCAATCGTCCAGTGGACTAGCATCGAAATGGTCTCAAAAAATAAAAATAAACGATAAAATCCTAATTTCTGGACCTGGATCTAATAAATCATTGTCATTATTGTCAAAATGGTATTTGTTTATTGGTGATTTTACTGCATTGGCGGCTATTAGTGTTTATCTGAAAAATCTTGACGAAAAATCAAGAGGATTAGCAATAATAGAAATAAAATCTAAAAAAGACAAAATTGAATTAGAAAAACCAGTCAACTTTGAAATAAAGTGGGTTTTAAGTTCCAAAGTTAATAATTTTTCTCAATATAAAAATAAATTGCAAAATATCACGTGGTTAAGTCACCAACCAAGTGTTTGGGCTGCGTGTGAGTTTGAACTGATGAAAAAATTAAGAAACTTTTTAATAAAAGATAAAAAAATCCTAAAAGAAAATATTTATATTTCAAGCTACTGGAAGAAGGGTTTAGATCAAGAAGAACATAAAATTATAAAAAAAAAAGATTTCCAAAAATGGGAAAGTTAAATTTTGAAAATTTCTTATATTTTATTTTTTTATTTCATTTCCGTTTACTAGAAAAAAAATACCTATCAATAACAAAAAAATTTGTTCACTTTTAAATAGTTTAGAATTTATAAACCAATCGGAATGGGCAAAATAAAACGCACAAATCATTATTATTACAATTATAAATGCTGAGAGACGAGTCAGATAGTTTCCTACTTTTTTATTAATAAAACCAGAAACGATTAATAAAACTCCAGAAGAAACTTCAGACAAAGCTACAAATGAAGATAAAATTGGACCGAAATTAAAAAATTTCATTAAATTCTCTGGTGGTAGTGGAAACTTATCACTTCCATGTAATATGAAAGATATTCCTAAACCAAATCGCAATAGAAAAAAAGAAAATACTTTAAATTTTTTGTATAAAATCTGATTAAATTTATTAGATAATTCCGTAAACATAACTTTACTCTATTACTTTTATAACTATGTATTTGAGATTAAATATAAAAATAAATATAATTTAATTAAGTTAAAAAAGATAATAATTATTTTATTGGGGTGGCTGAGGGGATTTGAACCCCCGGCCTCCGGTACCACAAACCAGCGCTCTAACCAGCTGAGCTACAGCCACCATATTTTGGAAATTACGCAATTTTGAAACGTAAGTCAATTCATTATACTGATAAACTTTACTTAGAAATTTGCATAATTATAAAATTCTTATATATTTTGCCTATGGATGGATTAAACAAGTCAATGTATGATATCGGTACAGACAACGCCTTTTCAATAATGGCAAGGTCTAACAAACTTTTAACTGAAGGAAATGACGTAATTAATCTGTGTATCGGTCAACCAGATTTTCCTACACCCAAAAACATTATTGAAGCAGCATGTAAAGCGATTCGAGATGGACATCATGGTTACACACCATCAAATGGAATGTCTTCAATAAGGGAGGCGGTAGCTAATTATTTTGAAAGAAATAATAAAACACCCATTGATCCAAATAACGTATTAATAACACCAGGAGGAAAAGCTGTTATTTTTTACACTATGCTTATGTTTGGCCAACCTGGTGTAGAGATTATAATACCAAATCCAGGATTTATGGCTTACAAGTCAATGGTAGATTATACAGGAGCAACTCCAGTTAATTTACCCCATAAGATGGAAAATAATTTTTCGTTTGATGCGGATGAGCTTTTATCTTTGATTACTGACAAAACAAGATTAATAGTCTTTAATTCTCCAGGTAACCCAACAGGAGGGGTTGTAAATGAAAAAGAGTTTGAAAAACTTGTTGACGGTCTTTCAAAATATCCAAACATTTTTATACTTTCTGACGAAATATACAGTAGAATAATATTTGAAAACAATAACCATAAGAGTTTACTTTCATATCCACAGATCAAAGATCAAGTTATAGTTCTTGACGGATGGTCAAAAACATATGCTATGACAGGTTGGAGACTTGGTTATGGAATATTTCCCAAAAAATTAATTCAATTTGCTGAAAAACTTGCAACAAATTGTCACTCTTGTGTTAATACAGCAACACAATATGCAGGAATTGAGGCTTTATCTGGACCTCAAGACGAAGTTGAAAAAATGATTAAAGAATTTAAGTTAAGAAAAGATTTTATGGTTGAAGAACTCAATAAAATCAAAAATATTTCATGCGTAAATCCAGGTGGTGCTTTTTACGTTTTTCCACAAATTTTAAAAGATAATTTTACTTCTCAGCAAATTTCAAATGAATTGCTAGAAAAAAAATATTTAGCTACTGTTCCAGGATCATCATTTGGTTCAGAAGGTGAAGGATTTTTGAGAATATCATACGCAAGCAAAATTAAAAACTTAAAAAGAGCTATTCATTTAATTGAAGAGTTTATGAGTGAATAATTTTTAAGCTTTTTTGCTTTTTAAATTGTTTAAAATTTAATCATATTGTATGATAAGTGTTTAGATTTTAGTTAAAGTTGTTGGTTTTTAGGCTTTGGCATATTTCCTGCATATTTTAACTATGAAAAAAATTGAAGCAATCATTAAACCTTTTAAACTTGACGAAGTGAAAGAAGCTCTCAACGAAATTGGTGTAATGGGGCTTACTGTAACAGAAGTGAAAGGTTATGGTAGACAGAAAGGTCACACTGAACTTTACAGAGGAGCTGAATATACTATTGATTTTTTACCCAAGATCAAAATCGATCTAATTATTGAAGATAATGTGCTTGATCAGGCTTTGAATGTAATAAAATCTAATGCTCAAACTGGAAGAATTGGTGATGGAAAAATTTTTATATCTAATGTGGAAGATATCATTAGAATAAGAACTGGAGAAACTGGTAATGACGCTATTTAATTTTAAAGGAGGATATTATGTCAGAAATAGATAAAGTACTAAAAATGCTTAAGGATAAAGAAGTAAAGTATGTTGATTTAAGATTTACTGATACAAAGGGTAAACTTCAGCATACGGCACAAACGGTTAATACTATTGACGCTTCTACATTTGAAGACGGGATAATGTTTGATGGTTCTTCGATAGCAGGGTGGAAAGACATTAATGAGGCTGATATGATATTGAAACCTGATCCTTCTACTGCTGTAATGGATCCATTTACAGCTCAACCTCAATGCGTATTGTTTTGCGATGTAATTGAGCCAGATGATGGTAAGCCATACGAATTAGACCCAAGAAGCACTGGAAAAAAAGCAGAGAATTATTTAAAAGAATCTGGAATTGGCGATCAATGCTTTTTTGGTCCAGAAGCAGAATTTTTTATGTTTGATGATGTAAAATGGAGTACTAATCAAGAATACACATTTTACAGCATAGATTCTGAAGAAGGTGCATATAATACTGGAACAGATATGGAAGGTGGAAATATGGGACATAGACCCAAAGATAAGGGTGGTTATTTCCCTGTACCTCCAGTTGATTCTGCAATGGATATTAGAGCCGAAATGGTTTCTACAATGATGGAAATGGGCTTAGATATGGAAAAACATCACCATGAAGTAGCTCCATCGCAACATGAACTTGGAATGAAATATAACTCTTTAGTATCTAGCGCAGACGACTTACAAATTTATAAATATTGTGTGCACATGGTTGCTCAGGCTTATGGAAAAACAGCAACATTTATGCCTAAACCTGTTTATAATGACAATGGTTCGGGAATGCATGTACACCAGTCAGTTTGGAAAGAAGGAAATTCGGTTTTTGCTGGAAACGGTTATAATGGTCTTTCAGATGAATGTCTTTACTATATTGGTGGTATTATAAAACATGCTAAAGCTATTAATGCTTTTTCAAATGCAACTACAAATAGTTATAAACGTTTAATACCGGGATTTGAAGCTCCTGTACTCTTAGCTTATTCTTTCAGAAATAGATCGGCTGCTTGCAGGGTTCCTTATGTTAGTAGTCCAAAGGCAGCAAGATTTGAAGTAAGATTTGGGGATGCATCTGGAAATCCTTACTTTACATTTGCATCTATGCTTATGGCAGGTATTGACGGAATAAAAAATAAAATACATCCTGGTGATGCCATGGATAAAGATCTTTATGCACTCTCTGAAGAAGAGTTAAAAGATATACCTACTGTTTGTGGAAGTTTGCGAGAAGCATTAGAGTCTCTTGACCAAGATAGAGACTTTCTGAAAGCTGGTAACGTTTTTACAGACAATCTGATTGATGCATATATATCCTTGAAAATGGATGAAGTTTTGCAATTTGAGCATCATCCACATCCTGTAGAGTTTAAAATGTATTACTCAGTATAATTTAACATTCAAAGAGTTATCTAATTAACATAGATAACTCTTTGAACTCTTTATGTTTAGAATCTTCTATTAATTCAAATAAAACCATCTCAGAATTTACAACATTGATTCCTTTTGAACGCATCCTTTCAATTCCTAATAAATGACTTTCACTATTCCTTGAGTTTACAGCATCTTCAGATACAAATACTTCAAAAGAGTTATTAAATAAATCCATACATGTCTGAAAAACACAAATATGTGTTTCCACGCCACACACGATAATTTGTTTTTTTGAAATTCTTGTTAAATTGCGTCTAAAATTCAAGTTTTTCCAACAAGAAAAAGTAGTTTTTTCGTTTTTAATTACTTTCTTAGTATTAATCTCAATTTCCGGAATTGTTTTTCCCAATCCTCTGGGATATTGCTCACTGATAAATATGGGTAAATTCAATTGAGAAAAAATTTTTAAGAGAATATTAATATTCTTGATCAACTTTTTTTTTTGGGAGATTAATGGAAATAATTTTTCTTGAACATCAACAACTACTAACACTGATTCATTTAGACTAATCATAATGATGTACTTAAATTTTAAAAATTGTGATGAGAAGTTTAGTGTTAATCTAAGGCTTTTTCAACCTGATTTGTAAAACTTTGCGAAGTAGGGCTTGTCATTGAAGAAAACCAATTGATTATTTGACCATCTTTTCCTATCAAGTATTTATGAAAGTTCCATCGAGGAGTGCCAATAACTGATACATTTTCACTGATCCATTTATATATTGGGTGAGCATTATCGCCCTTAACTTTTGTGATTTTAGTAAGTGGAAAATTAACTCCGAATCTAATCTCGCAAAATTCTTTAACATCTGAGTCTTTACTAAACTCCTGATTAAAATCATTTGAAGGCACTCCGAGAACGACGAAACCGTCATCTTTATATCTGTCATAAATAGTTTGTAATCCGGAATATTGGGGCGTAAACCCACATTTAGAAGCAGTGTTAACAAGCAACACAACTTTGTTTTTATAATCTGATAAATCAAGATTTCCGCCTTCGATAGTCTCTATTGAAAAGTCATGGAAGCTTTGTGTTTTTGATTCAACCATTGTAACAAAAAAAAATAAATATAATACAGTTAATACCTTCATAATAATTAAATAATAATTCTTATTGAAAAAAAAAGTATTATTTTTAATATTAATTCATGAATTTTTTTTTTTCAATTAAACCTATTCCTCTTTTGTTATTGATCATTCTCGTTGGTTGCTCAGGTGAGAGGTTAATACCCACTAAGGGACCTGACGGTGAGCCTGGCTCTGAACTAAATTTTGCGCAATTTGACGACATTCCTATTCCAATAGGATCATCTTTAAATCATAAAGACTCCATTATAATATCCAAAAAAAAAAGTTGGCTAGGGCGATTGGTTTTTGATTCTAATAAAAAACAATTATGGATATTTGATTTTTTTAGAAATGAATTGCCAAAATTTGGATGGAAAAAGCTTTCTGAAGTGCGAGCGGATTACAGTATTTTAAATTATACCAATGAAGAAAGATTAGCTTCAATTCAAATTTTTCCAAATGCAATTATTGGCTCTACCGTATCAATAACAGTAACTGAAACAGAAAACTAAAATCAAGGTATCTAATCTATAATTAAACTTTTTTAATTATTTGGTGCGGTCGAGAAGACTCGAACTTCCACAGGTTAATAACCTACAACGACCTCAACGTTGCGCGTCTACCAGTTCCGCCACGACCGCAAATTTATTTCTCAAACTCTATTATGCTTTGGTCTACATCAAGACTATCCCCTTCTTTGGCAAAAATTTTTTTTACTACCAAATCTTTTTCAGCCTTAATAATGTTTTCCATTTTCATTGCCTCAATAATAACTAAAGGTTCATCTTCTTGAATTTTTTGTCCTTTTTTAACTAGTATAGTTGTAAGTAATCCAGGCATCGGCGACAATAAAAAGTTTGATGTATCTTTTTTTTTTCTTGGAATCATTAAAGAGTTTAATGCGGTATGCTCATTTGAAAGAACTATCATAGTCATCTTTGTACTTTTATGAGTTATGGTGTAACGAGGACCATCTCTACTTACCTCAAAATAAAGTACTTTATTGTCAATTAATGCTGACAGTAATGGAAACCCTATTTTCCAATCACTTTTTACTTTGAAATACTTATTTTTTACGTATAAATCATAATTTTTATTGTATGCATTGAATGAAATTTTTGTTCTGATTTTTTTTTGGCTTGTAATTACATTCCAAACAGAACCTATCATTCTATTAAATCCTTTTACTTGATTAGATATTGAAGCAGCTCGTTGCATATATTTATAATGAACAAATGTAACAATAGCACATATTTCATCGAAATAGTGAGTTTCTGCTTCCTCAGAATTATAACCTTCTGCATAATTTTTTCCTATAAAATCCGTTGAAAACTTTCCATTAATAAAATTTTCATTTTGAAAAATATTGGATAAAAAATCTCTGTTAGTTTTTACCCCATCAATTAAATATCTATCTAGAGCATTAACCATAGACTCAATTGCAGATTTTCGATCTTTACTGTAGACGCACAATTTGGAAATCATCGGATCATAATACATACTAATTTCTGACCCCTCAACTACACCAGAGTCAATTCTTATTCCTTTGCTTACTGGTTCTATATACCTTGTTAAACGACCAATCGATGGCAAGAAGTTTCTTGAAGAATCCTCTGCATAAATCCTTGCTTCTATTGCTGAACCATTGAAATTAATATCTTCTTGCTTCAAGTTTAGTTTTTTTCCTTCAGCAATATTAATCATTAAATGAACCAAATCTATTCCAGTTATTAATTCCGTTACAGGATGTTCAACTTGTAACCTAGTATTCATTTCTAAGAAATAAAAATTTTTATTTTTATCAACAACAAATTCAACTGTTCCTGCAGAATAATACCCTACAGATTTAGCTAAACTAATTGCTTGTATTGCCATTTTTTCTCTTAATACATCATCAACAAATACGCTTGGAGCTTCTTCCAATACTTTTTGATGTCTTCTTTGAATTGAGCATTCTCTTTCTCCCAAATGAATAATGTTACCGTACTGATCCCCAACTATTTGAATCTCTATATGTCTAGGTTCTTGAATAAATTTTTCTATAAAAACTCTATCATCTCCAAAACTTGATTTAGCTTCATTTATGGCCGAATTAAAATTTTCTTTTAGTTGTTTATCATTAAAGGCAATTCTCATTCCTTTTCCACCACCTCCAGCTGATGCCTTGACCATTACAGGATATTTTATCAAATTGGCTTCTTTAATAGCCTCTTCAACAGAATTAATAATTTTTATTCCTCCAGGAACAACTGAAACCCCCGATTCTTTTGCGATTTTTTTAGATTTAATCTTATCTCCCATGACTGAAATAGCTGAACTAGGGGGACCAATAAAAATCTTTCCAGCTTTTTCCACTGCATCGCTGAAATTTACATTCTCAGATAAAAATCCATATCCAGGATGAACAGCATCAGCATTGGTTTTATTCATTGCTTCGATAATCTTGTTTATATCTAAATAACTTTCAGCTGAAGTTATTCCTCCAATATTGACTGATTCGTCAGCAAGTTCAACATGCGGTGAGTTAATATCGACATCCGAACACACTGAGACTGTTCTTATGCCAGTTTTTTGAGCAGTTCTAATTATTCTGCATGCTATTTCACCTCTATTAGCTATTAAAATTTTTGAAAACATTCTTATCTCAAATTAAAGTGGAATATTATCATGTTTTTTCCAAGGATTAGTAAGCCTTTTATTTCGTAACATTTCTAATGATCGAGAAATTCTTTTTCTTGTGGTGTGTGGATTAATAACATCATCAATAAAACCTCTACTACCTGCTATGAAGGGGTTAGCGAATCTTTCTCTATATTCATTGGTTTTCTTTTCTATTTTTTTTTCATTTCCTAACTCACCTCTAAAAATAATTTCAACTGCACCTTTTGGACCCATAACCGCAATTTCGGCATGAGGCCATGCATAATTAACGTCACCCCGTAAATGTTTTGAACTCATAACATCATATGCACCACCATAAGCTTTTCTTGTTATGATTGTTATTTTTGGGACTGTAGCTTCAGCAAAAGCAAACAGTAGTTTTGCACCATGTTTTATAATACCATTATACTCTTGAGAAGTACCTGGCAAAAATCCAGGAACATCAACAAATGTAATAATTGGAATATTAAAACAGTCACAAAATCTAACAAATCTTGCAGCTTTTCGGGCCGAATTATTATCCAAACAGCCTGCAAGTACCATTGGTTGATTTGCAACTATACCTACAGGAGATCCAGTCATTCTAGCAAAGCCAGTTAAAATATTCGAAGCAAATTCTGGTTGAAGTTCAAAAAAATCTCTATCATCTACAACTTTTGTGATCAACTCTTTCATGTCGTAGGGTTTATTAGGGTTATCTGGTACAAGACTATCTAATGATAGCTCTATTCTATCAGCTGGATCTTCTGATTTTCTTGTTGGTGGTAATTCCTTATTTGAGGATGGTAAAAAGCCCATAAATCTTCTCAATTGAAATAAAGCCTCTACATCATTTTCAAATGCTAAATCTGCTACTCCTGACTTTTTAGTATGAGTCGAGGCACCACCTAATTCTTCATGAGTAACTTCTTCATGAGTGACAGTTTTTACAACATCAGGACCAGTAACAAACATATAAGAAGTATCTTTAACCATAAATATAAAATCAGTCATTGCTGGACTATATACCGCTCCTCCAGCACAAGGGCCCATAATAACTGAAATTTGAGGAATAACACCTGACGATAGAACATTTCTCTGAAAAACTTCAGCATAACCTGCTAAAGAAGAAACACCTTCTTGGATTCTGGCTCCCCCAGAATCGTTCAAACCTATTACAGGAGCACCAACTTGTAGTGCTTTATCCATAATTTTACTAATTTTTTCAGCATGTGATTCAGATAAAGAACCACCAAAAACCGTAAAATCTTGACTGAAGACAAAAGTTAATTTTCCATTAATAGTTCCATAGCCTGTTACAACACCATCTCCAGGAATTTTCTGATCATCCATTCCAAATTCAGAACATCTATGCTCTACGAACATATCCCATTCTTCAAATGTTCCTGGATCAAGTAAAATTTCAATTCTCTCTCTAGCAGTTAACTTTCCTTTTTTATGTTGACTTTCTCTTCTTTTTTTTCCTCCGCCATCTACAGCAAGTTCTCTTTTTTTATTTAGTTTTTTTAAAATATCATGCATTTTATTTTTCTTCTGATTCTGTTAATCACTTAATTATATATTATTTAATATAAATTATTAAAAAAAATCGAATAAATTTTAATATTTATTTTTAGATCTTTATCGATAATCTCTTGTTCAGGAGTTGATCCCCATTTTTTTTTTTGAAAATCACTTTCAAGGAATATTAAATTTATAAATGTTTTAAAATTAATTTTTTTTTTAAAATAAAAATAACTTAAAATCACAGATTTACTAATTTTATGCAATTTATATATTAATGTTATTTCATAATTACACAGATCATCTAAAAATTTTGAAAATTTATTTAAATTTTGACTTGTTTGATAAGAAAAAAAAGTATTTTTTATCTCTAAACTCAAGCTAAATCTTGTGTTAAAAATATCTACAAAACTATCAAAATTTCTTTTCATTAACTGATTTATCTTATTTTTATCTGGACTTCTGTAAAGCAGATTATCAAAATATAAATTTTCTATAATCTCTTCAATAATTTTTTTTTTATCTTTCTTACTAATGTTACAAGAAAAAAATCCTAAATAGCTGATTGGAGTTTTTGTATTGTTAATATTCTTAAACTTGTTAAGTTCGTCTATTATTAATTTAGCTAATTTCTCTGTTTTTACCAAAAAATAAAAATTATTAGGTGTCAAAATTTTTTTTTGGTTTTTAAGAATATAAAATATTCCATTTACATTTAAATATTTAAAAATCTTCATTGATTGTTAGCCATTTTTTTGAATTCAAAAAATAATCTGATTTCATTGTTTTAAAATTGAAATCTAATTTTTTTAAGTTTTGCAGCATTTCACATGGTGGTTTTGCAGTTAAAGTAATGTCTCCTCCATTTTTATCCTGAAAACTTAAAGAATATGAATGTAAATTTAAAAAATCAGAATTCAAATCACCAGATGTTTTTTCATTATTGTATTTTTTATCACCAACTAATGGATTATTTAAATACATAAGATGCTTTCTTATTTGATGTTTTCTTCCAGTATCAGGCCTTATTATTAATAATGAATGGTTTTTAGATTTCGTAAGAACTCTATAATAAGTTTTAGCATTTAAAATTTTATCTTTATGTTTAATTGAAATATTTATAATTGCTTTATCTATTTTTACCTGACCTGAAGTGATTGCAATGTAGGTTTTTTGAATCTTTCTATTTTTAAAAAGTTTTGTTAAATATTGCGCGTATTCTAGTGTTCTAGATATAAGCAAAAGTCCTGAAGTGTCTTTATCAATTCTATGAACTAATTTTGGCTTTTCTTGATAATCTAGCTTAAAAATTTGATAGAGACTGTCTAAACTCATTTTTATTTTTGAGCCACCCTGAACTGAAAGTTTACTTGGCTTATTAATAGCAATAAAATCTTTATTGCAAAAAATTATCCACTTTAAAACTTTATCTCTGAATCTCTTTGAAAAGGTTTGTTCCAAATCTTGTTTCTTATTATCAATTAATACCTTTGGTACTTTTATTTTGTCGTTTTTACTCAACACAATTGACTGCGTTGCTCTTGAGCCATTTACTCTTATCACACCCTTTCTTATTAATTTGCAGATTAAATTAAATGAACTATCTGGATATTTTTTTCTTAACCAGTAATCAAGTCTTTTATTGATAAAATGATCTTCGATTGTTTGCAATAATTCAATTTTTTTTTCCATAAAAATTCAATTATGGTGTTAGGTAACTACTTAGATTTAGGTTTTACTTCTTTAGTCTCTTCTTTTATTTCTTTATTATCTGATTCTGCAGACTTTTTATCTAAATCATCCTTCTTCTTTAGGTCAATTTTTTCCCTATCTTCTGATTTTGTTTGCTTATTTACATTTTCTACATTTTGTTTTTTTTCGTTTTCTTTGGCTATTCTATTTTTATCTAACAAGCCTTTTGCTTCAACATCTCTTTCAACAAATTCAATAACAGCCATGGGTGATGCATCACCATATCTAAATCCTGCTTTAATTACTCTTGTATAACCTCCATTACGACTTTTATATCTTTTTGATAAAATATTGAAAACTTTATCAACGCTTTCATTGCTTCTCAAAATAGAAAAAACTTTTCTTTTTGAATGCAGTGTGTCTATTTTTCCTAATGTTATGATTTTTTCAACAAAAGGTTTGAGATCTTTTGCTTTTGGTAATGTGGTTTTTATTTGCTCATTTAATATTAATGAATTAGATAAATTCTTAAACAGTGCCTTTCTATGACTAGAAGTACGATTTAATTTTCTTCTCGAAATTGAATGTCTCATTTTTACCTCAAGTATACTAATATGGTTCTTCTAATTTCCTTCTTATATCTTCGATGTTTTCTGGAGGCCAACCCTCAATTTTCATGCCTAATTCTAAATTCATTACAGTCAAAACCTCTTTAATTTCATTAAGGGACTTTCTGCCAAAGTTAGGTGTCCTTAACATTTCAGACTCAGATTTCTGAACTAAATCTCCAATATACACAATTTCGTCATTCTTTAAACAATTTGCAGATCTTACAGATAATTCTAATTCCTCAACTTTTCTTAAAAGGTTTACGTTTAAACTAGATTCTTCTGGAACAACAACTTCAACTTCTTCTGTAGGCTCTTCGAAATTAATAAAAAGCTTTAATTGCTCGTCCATAATCCTTGCAGCATAGGCAACAGAGTCTTCAGGAATGACGGAACCATTCGTTTCTATATTCATTATCAACTTATCATAATCTGTTACTTGACCGACTCTTGAATTTTCAACTTTAAATGATACTCTTTTTACAGGAGAAAAAAAAGAATCGATAGGTATTTCCCCAAGTACCTTTTCTTCTTTAGCATTCATCGATGCTGGAACAAATCCTTTTCCCTCCGAAACATTTAATGTCATGTTAATGGATGCTTTAGAATCTAGTGTGCAAATGTGAAGATCTTTGTTTAAAACTTCAACGTGTGCACCACAGTCAATATCGCCTGCTTTTACTTCTTTTGGACCAGAAACCGTTAAATTTATTTTTGTATTTTCAACATCATTTAGTCTTAATGCTAATTGTTTAACATTTAAAATTATTTCTGTTACATCTTCAATCACACCTGGTATGGATGAAAATTCATGGGTAATTCCTTCTATTTTTATCGACGTAACAGCAGCGCCTCTTATAGAAGAAAGCAAAACTCTTCTCAAAAGGTTGCCAAGTGTTTGACCATATCCACTTTCAAGAGGTTCTGCTACAAGCTCAGCATTGGTTAAATGATTTTTACCCTTATTAAAACTAATTTTGTTAGGTTTTATTAATTCTTTCCAATTTTTATTAATCACTTAAAATACCTTTTATTAAAATTAAACTCTTCTTCTTTTTGGAGGTCTACAACCATTATGCGGGATAGGGGTAATATCTTTAATTATTGTTATATTTAAACCCACTGTCCCAAGTGCTCTGATAGCAGACTCCCTTCCAGAGCCAGGACCTTTGATTATAACCTCCAAATGTTTCATTCCATGTTCCATTGCTTTTTTTCCTGCTTCCTCAGCAGCTAATTGAGCGGCAAACGGTGTAGATTTTCTTGAGCCTTTAAACCCCTTATTCCCTGATGAAGACCACGAAATTGTGTTGCCCGAGGTGTCTGTAATGGTAATTATTGTATTGTTAAATGTAGAATTGATATATGCTACACCAGATGAGACATTCTTTTTAATTTTTTTCTTATTTTTTGGAGATTTACTAACCATATTTAACTTGCTTTTTTCTTACCTGCAATTGGAATTGCTTTTCCTTTTCGAGTTCTAGCATTGGTATGAGTTCTTTGCCCACGAACAGGAAGTTTATGTCTGTGCCTTAATCCTCTATAACAACCAAGATCGGTTAATCTTTTTATATTTGTAGAAATTTCTCTTCGAAGGTCTCCTTCAACTGTATAATTATTATCAATATATTCTCTTATTTTAATTACTTCACCTTCAGTAAGGGTGTTGACCCTTTTATTACCGTCAACATTAGTACTTGAACAAATTAGTTTGGAAAATTTTCTGCCTATACCAAATATATAAGTTAGAGCTATTTCCAACTTTTTATTGGATGGAATATTTACACCTGCTATTCTTGCCAATTAAAACTCCGATTATGAATGATAATTAAAAGTGGATTATAAATTCTTTTTCTCCCAAGTCAATATTGTTCTAGTTTATTATTTGAATAATTTTATTTGTCACATCCTCAATTGAATCCATACCATTAATCCTAACTAATTTATTTTTTTTTTCATAAAAATCTATAATTGGATAGGTAATTTTTTTATAAACATTCAATCTTTTACTAAGCGTTTCCACGTTGTCATCTTTACGAATATTACTTGGATCACTTTCAGCAATTCGCGATTTAATTCTGTTCTCTAAAAAGTCTAATTTGACATCAAGTAATAAAACAAAATCTAATATCATTGATTTGTCTTCAAAAGCGCTATCTAAAGCTTTTGCTTGTGCAATATTTCTTGGAAAACCATCAAATATGAATTTTTTTGAATTATTTGTAGACATTTCAACTAAAATCATTTCTATGACCATCTCGTCGGATACTAATTCTCCACTTTCCATAATCTTTTGAATTTTATTTCCCTCTTCGGTTCCTGATTCAACTGTTTTTCTTAATAAATCTCCAGTTGAAATCTGAAAAAAATTTTGTTTTTCAACCAAAATTTTTGATTGTGTGCCCTTACCTGAACCAGGTGGACCCAAAATTATAATGTTAGTCATCTTTTTTTATTTCTTAAACTTGATCTTTTGATTAGACCTTCATATTGATGAGCAATCAAATATGATTGAATTTGAGTTACGGTATCCATGGTTACACTTACAACAATCAATAAACTGGTTCCTCCAAAATAGAATGGAACTTTATATTTTGATATGAGTAATTCAGGTAATAAGCATACTGCAGATAAATAAATTGCTCCTACAACTGTTAATCTTGTCAAAACAAAATCAAGATAATTGGCAGTGTTTTCTCCTGGTCTGATGCCTGGAATGAAACCTCCATATTTTTTTAAGTTTTCTGCTGTGTCTTTCGGATTAAAAACAATAGCAGTATAAAAGAAAGCAAAAAAAACAATCATGGCAATATATAAAGATAAATAAACTGGGTGACCTCTACTTAAAATTATACTCAAAAAGTTTAACCACTCAGGGCCTGATCCAGCATTAAAACTCACAAATGTAACTGGAAGGAGGAGAAGAGAACTTGCAAATATAGGTGGAATAACACCCGAAGTGTTAATTTTTAAGGGTAGATGACTCGACTCTCCTGTTCTTCCGCCTGCACCCATTTGTCTTTTGGGGTATTGTATTAGGATTCTTCTTTGTGCTCTCTCCACAAATACCATAAAAGCTATCACGCTAATTGACATTACTATAAGAAAAACAATGAATAAAGCTGATAGAGCTCCTGTTCTACCTAATTCAAAAGTTGTACTTAGAGCCAATGGAAGTTGAGAAACTATTCCCGTAAAAATAATAAGAGAAATCCCGTTTCCAATACCTCTTTGTGTGATTTGCTCTCCAAGCCACATTACGAAAAGTGTACCTGTTACTAGAGTTATTACAGTTATAAATCTAAAAAAAAGCCCTGGATTCATTACTGCTTCCATTCCCTGAGAAGACATATTCTCAATTCCAACAGCAACTCCATATCCTTGTACAGTAGCTAAGAGGACTGTCCCATATCGTGCGTACTGGTTTATTTTTTTTCTTCCTGATTCTCCTTCTTTTTTTAGTTGCTCAAGTTGAGGTGACACCACCGTTAATAACTGCATTATAATACTTGCTGAAATGTATGGCATTATATTCAAAGCAAAAATCGTCATTCTTCCTAATGCGCCTCCAGCAAACATATCAAACATTCCCAGAATACCTCCTACATTTTGTTTAAATATTTGCTCAAGAGCAACAGGATCTATACCAGGAATAGGAATGTAAGTTCCTAATCTGTAAACAATTAGAGCTAATAAAGTAAAAAATATTCTTTTTTTTAAATCTTCCGCTTTTGCTAAAGAGCTAAAATTTATGTTTGAGGCGAGTTGTTCAGCTGCTGATACCATTATTTACCTTCTTTGATTTCTTTACTTTTCTTTTCAGGTCTATTCTTTACTGTTGTTGGTTTAAGAACAGATTTTTTTTGTTGTTTTTTTTCATTGGTTTTTTTAACATCTATTGACTTACTTCCATACTTATCTTTATCATTACCTTTTGATGCTTTAAAAAAGTCAGACTTTTTGAATTTAACTATCTCAAGGTTACCACCAGCTCTTTTAATATCATCAATTACTGCCTTAGATGCCTTATGAGCTTGAATATTAAGCGAGCAATCAAGTTTTTGATTAAAGAGTATTTTGTAACCAGAGTGAACTGGTTTAATTAATAAATTTGCGTTTTGGAAATCACTAAAGATAATTTTTTTCTTATCAGATAACTTTTTTTCTTTTATTAATTTATTAATTGTACTTGTTTTAATGATAAAGAATTTTTTTTTGAATTTATTTTTAAACCCATGTTTAGGCATTCTCATATGAAGGGGCATTTGTCCGCCTTCAAAACCATTTATACTTACTCCTGTTCTAGACTTTTGACCTTTTATCCCCCTTCCACATGTTTTACCTTTTCCCGAACCAATACCTCTTCCAACTCTCTTAGCTTTTTTCAATTTTAAAGTTTCTGTTCTTATATTATTAAGTTTCATTGTTTTGTCCTATATCTTTTCAATTTTCAAAAGATGTTTAACCTTTTCAACTGCACCTCTGACAGACGGTATATCATCAAGTTCTTTAACCCTACTAATTTTATTTAAACCTAACCCTATAAGAGTTTTTCTTTGTCCTGATTGTCTTCCAATTGGACTTTTAATTTGAGTGATTTTAATTTTAGACATCTGAATTCTCCGTTAAATAATTTGAGTCCTTTCTTCTTTTTGTTATTTCATTTACTTTTAAACCCCTTCTTGTTGAAATCAATTTAGGCGATGAGGCCGATTTGAGAGCCTCAAATGTAGCCCTAATCATATTATGAGGATTCGAACTCCCAACAGACTTCGCTACTATATCTTTAATTCCTAAAGCTTCAAATATTGATCTCATAGGTCCGCCCGCAATAACTCCAGTACCAGATGGAGCACTTCTTAATGTAACCTTGCCTGAATCGAAGCGACCATTAATATCATGGTGTAATGTTCGAGATTGACGAAGCGGAACTCTAATCATACTTGATTTAGCCTCATCTGTAGCTTTTTTAATTGCCTCTGGCACCTCTTTAGCCTTGCCTTTACCATGACCTACAAGACCATTTCCGTCCCCAACAACTACTAGAGCTGCGAAACTAAATCTTCTACCCCCTTTAACTACTTTTGCAACACGATTTATACTAACTAACTTTTCGATAAATTCATTATCTTCTGAAAATGTCTTGCTTGAATTTTCATTATTATTAGACCCTTTTTTATTTGGTGTTTGTTTAGAGCTTTTATTTTTAAAGTCTTTTGGTTTATTACCTACTGAATTTTCGTTACTATTCGATCTTTTATCTTTAATATTTTCTACCTTAATATCAGCTTTTTTTGGTAAGCCAGCTGGATTAACTGTTTTATTGTTAGAAATAATTTTGTCATCTCGCTTTTCAATTTGGCTTGTTTGATTTTCAAATTTATTTTTTAAAGGTTTATTATCTTTACCATCAATATCCTTCGAAGAATTATCATTCTGTTGAGACATGTTTAATTCTTTGTTCATTTTCTCAGAAGGCTTATTTTGGTTTTCATCATCTAATTTTTTTGTCATTTTTCCCTCATTAAAATTTTAAGCCTTTTGACCTCGCGCCCTCAGCTAGTTCTTTAATTCTGCCATGATAGATATAACCACCTCTATCGAAACATAAGGAGTCTTTAAATCCACCTTTAACAGCCTTTGAAGCAATGTTTTCACCCACCTTAAAAGCAGCATCTTTGTTAGATCCTTTTTCAAGTTTAAGTGATTTATCAAGTGAAGACGAAGAAAATAATGTTTTTTGATTAACTTCATCAATAATTTGTGCATATATATGCTTGTTGGATCTGAATACTGACAGTCTATATAAAGAAGAGGATTTTTTTAAAATTTTAAATCTATTTCTTTTTGCGCGTTTTATTCTTTGATTATTTGCAGTTATCATTTCTTCTTTCCTTCTTTTCTTCGTATAATTTCATCACTATATTTTACACCTTTACCTTTGTATGGCTCTGGTTTTCTGTAAGACCTTATATTAGCTGCTATTTGCCCAACTTTTTGCTTTGATATACCAGAAATTTTAATTTGTGTAGGTTTTGGTAATTCAATTTTAATATCTTCAGGTATGGGAAAATTTACCGGATGAGAAAAACCTAAAAGTAGTTCAAGTATCTTACCCTTAAGCGCGGCTTTATATCCTACCCCATTTAATTGAAGTTCTTTTTCAAATCCATTTGTTACGCCTATTATTGTATTATTAATCTGAGACCTTATAGTCCCCCACATCTTTTGTGAAACCTTAGAGTCATCAAATGGTGTAATACTAACCTCTTTTTCATTAATGTCGATATTTGCAGCCTTACCTACATCAAAAGAAAGTTCTCCTAACTTTCCTTTGGCATAGAATATACCATTTTCCACTCTTACTTGAGTCGAATCAGGAATTGTTATTGGTATTCTTCCGCTCCTTGACATCTTTTCTCCTAAAAAACTTTACATAAAATTTCACCGCCAACATTCTCTTCTCTCGCCTCTTGATCAGACATAATTCCTTTTGATGTTGAAAGGATTGAAATTC
>CABZFH010000007.1 GCA_902524895.1 uncultured Alphaproteobacteria bacterium
TTCATATTTATTAAAAATTTGCCTACACTCAAAAAAACTATTAATGATAAAATAAGAAGATTTATGATTTTGATTGATCTAATTTACGAAAAAAAAAAAATTTTATCTTTATCTTTGATGAATCCACTCAATGATATATTTCCTGAAGATAAAAATAACATAAATTTCGATAGAACATTTTCTAGACTAAATGAGATGAGGTCAGAAAAATATATATTTAAAAACATAAATAAAACAATAGATTTAAAATAATGGATAATATTTTAGATAAACATAGTTTCTTAGAAAAGCAAATCCTTGAATTAAAGAAAGAAAAGAATGCTGTTATTTTAGCTCATTTTTATCAAGATGAAGAAATTCAAGATATTGCCGACTTCGTTGGAGATTCATTAGATCTCTCCAGAAAAGCTGCAAATACAGAAGCAGATGTAATTGTATTTTGTGGGGTAAAGTTTATGGCTGAAGTTGCAAAAATTCTAAGTCCATCAAAAATTGTCGTTTTACCTGATCTTAGAGCAGGTTGTTCACTAGAAGATTCTTGTCAGCCGAAAAAATTTGAGGAATTTAAAAAATTACATCCAGATCATAAAGTTATATCCTACATAAACTGTTCTGCAAAAATAAAAGCCTTATCAGATATAATAGTAACATCATCAAATGCTCAAAAAATAGTAGAGAAATTACCAACAGATGAAAAAATTATTTTTGCTCCAGATAAACACCTGGGAAATTACTTGAATAAATTAACTGATAGAAAGATGGTTTTGTGGAACGGGTCATGTATAGTTCATGAGACGTTTTCTGAGAAACAACTAATCAAGCTCAAAGTGAGGAATGATGATGCAGAAATATTGGCACATCCAGAATGCCCTGAACAAATACTAAATCATGCAGATTATATTGGTTCAACTTCATCCTTATTAAAAAGGGTTCAAGTTAGTGAGTACCAAAAATTTATAATAGCTACGGAACCTCATATAATTCATCAAATGAAGAAGAACGAACCAAACAAAACTTTTATTCCTGCACCAACTTCTGATGGCACGTGTTCTTGTTCAAATTGTCCTTACATGGAATTAAATACCATGGAAAAATTAAGAGATTGTTTATTAAAACTTTCTCCGTCAATTCAGATGTCTAAAGAATTAATATTTTCTGCAAAGAAACCCTTACTTAAAATGTTAGAATTAAGTTAGAATGAAATATTCTGTTGCATTAGAAACAGCACACAAACTTTTAACAAATGAATTAAAAACTGATCTTGGATCAAAAAGTTTTAAAAATGATGTTACCTCTCAAATTGTGATTAGCAATAAATCGATCAAAGCGTATTTTGTGGCAAGAACAAAAATTATTTTATGCGGAATTAACTTTATTGAATCATTTATTAAAAGCTTAAAAAATGGAATTGTTATTAAGTTATTCTTCAAGGATGGTGATATTATAAAAGCTAATAAAAAAATTGCTTCGCTTCAGGGTGATGCAAAAAAAATTCTTGTATTAGAGAGAACACTACTAAATTTTCTACAGCATTTAAGTAGCATTTCAACTACAACTTATTTTATAAAAGAAAAATTAAAAAATACCAGAATTCAACTTTTAGATACAAGAAAAACCATAACAGGACTAAGAATTGTCCAAAAATATGCAACTCAAAAAGGAGGAGCCAAAAATCATAGGATTGGCCTTTATGACAAAATATTCATCAAAGATAATCATATTAAAATTGCTGGTGGCATTGAAAATATAAAAAATATTATTAATAGAAAAAATATCAGGGATTACATAATTGAATGTGATAATTATAATCAAGCAAGATTTTTCATAGAAGCGGGTGCAAAATATATTTTGTTGGATAATATGAAGATTGAAGAAATAAAAAAGATTCTAAAAATTAAATGCAAAAATGTTAAGTTCGAGGTGAGTGGTGGTATAAACGTTAGCAACATAAAAAAATTTCTACATTTGAAAATACATTTTATATCTGTAGGATTTATTACACAAAATCCTGAGCCCACTGATATTGGATTAGATATAATTTAAAAAATCTGATATTGTGGTTAACAAAAATTTAGATTTGTTTGATAAAATGATAAAAATCAGTCTAATTGGAGCAGGTAATATTGGTGGAACATTAGCCTCTATAATTACTGAAAAAAATTTGTGTGAGGAGATTGTGCTAGTTGACATACTAGAAGGTTTAGCTCAAGGAAAAGCTCTAGATCTTTCTCAAAGTAGAGCAATAAATGGTTTTTCTACTAAATACATTGGCACTAGTAATTTTAGCGACATACATAATAGTCAAGTTATTATAGTAACTGCTGGCGTAGCAAGAAAACCGGGTATGACAAGAGATGATCTCATTGAAATCAATCTTAAAGTTATGAAAAATATTGGCTCTGCAATTAAAACTTATAGCCCAAATGCATTCGTAATATGTGTCACGAATCCACTTGATGCAATGGTATGGACACTAAAAAAAGTTAGTGGTTTAAAAAAGCAAATGATTGTTGGCATGGCAGGCACTCTTGATTCTTCAAGATTCAGATTTTTTTTATCTCAAGAACTCCAAATTTCAGCAAAATACATACAAACAATGGTACTTGGAGGACATGGTGATACGATGGTTCCGTTATTAAAATATACAACAGTTAGCGGTATTCCTTTAATTGAACTTATTGAAAAAAAACTTATTTCAATGTCAAAAGTTCACGAAATTATTGAAAGAACAAGAAATGGGGGGGGTGAAATTGTAAAGCTTTTAAAAAGTAGTTCAGCATTTTACGCCCCAGCAATAAGCACCGTTGAAATAGCTGAATCTTTTTTAAGAAATGAAAAAAAACTGATTCCCTGTTCCTCATATCTTGAAGGTGAATATGGTGTTAAAGATTTATTTGTTGGTGTTCCAGTTATTATTGGTAAAAACGGAGTTGAAAGAATTGTGGAGCTTAAATTTGATAGAGACGAAAAGGAAAATTTCAATCACTCTGTAAAATCTGTTGTTGAATTGACTAAAAAATGTAAAAAACTTCTTGAGTAAGTTCTTTTTACTGGTTATTCTCACACACTTACAAATTGAAACTAAGGTTTATTATGGATATCCATGAGTATCAAGCTAAACAACTTATCTCTAAATTTGGTGTACAAGTACCTGTTGGTGAAGTTATTTATCAGCCTCATGAGGCTGTAACGGTTGCATCTTGGCTAAATGAAGATGATGTTGTTGTTAAGTGCCAGATTCACGCAGGTGGCAGGGGTAGGGCTGGCGGAATAAAAATTTGTAAAGGTCAAGAAGAAATAATTGCCGAAGTAGACAGAATGATCGGAATGAAACTTGTTACACCACAAACGGGACCAGAAGGAAAGATTGTCAGTAGAGTCTATATTGAAAAAGCATACAATATCAAATCTGAGTTATATTTTTGTATAACTATTGACAGGGAAACCGGGGGCAACACAATAATAGCTTCAAAAAGAGGTGGGGTTAATATCGAAGAAGTTGCTGAGAAAAGTCCTCAAGATATTTTTAAAGTAAAATTGGGACCAGGAAACAAACTTCTTCCTCATCATGCTCGAACAATATCCTATGAATTAGGTCTCAAAGGCAAGATAGCCAGAGCAGCTCAAAAAAATTTTATAGCTCTTTATGAAGCATTTACTAACCTAGATTCTTCCTTATTAGAAGTAAACCCATTTGTCGTCACTGACAAAGAAGAAGTTGTTGCGGTTGATTGTAAAGCGTCATTTGATGATAATGCCTTATACAGACAAAGACAAGTTGCTGAAATGAAAGATGATAATGAATATGATCCTTTAGAATTAGAGGCAGCAAGACATGATTTAAATTATGTAAAATTAGATGGTGATATAGGCCTTATGGTTAATGGAGCTGGGCTCTCTATGGCAACTATGGATATTATTAAATTCTATGGTGGCAAAGCTGCTAACTTCATGGATGTTGCCGGGGCGGCAACACCCGAAAGAGTCGCAGCTGCATTTAAATTAATTTACAGGGATAAAGACGTTGAAGGTATTTTAATAAATATATTTGGAGGTATGATGAGATGCAATGATATTGCTCAAGGTCTTGTAAATGCAGCGAAGGACGTGGGTTTAAATAAACCCTTAGTTGTAAGATTAGAAGGAACAAATGTAGAAATGGGAATGGAAATACTCAAATCATCTGGTTTTCCTATCACACCTGTACCAACTATGGATCAAGCGGCAAGAGAAATTGTGCAACTGGTCAAAAAAAAGTAGTATGGCAGTATTAATAACAAAAGAAACTAAAATTATTTGTCAGGGTTTTACTGGCGCCCAGGGCACATTTCATTCCGAAAGAGCTATTGCATATAACACAAATCTTGTTGGAGGAGTAACACCAGATAAAGGAGGAATGACACATCTTGACCTCCCTGTATTTAATACAATTGCAGAAGCTAAGAAAGTAACAAATTGTAATGCTAGTGGTGTCTTTGTTCCACCTCCTTTTGCAGCCGATGCGATACTAGAGGGAGTTGAAGCAGAATTAGATTTAATAGTTTGTATAACCGATGGAATACCAACAAGTGATATGCAAAGAGTAAGAAGAGAGATGAAAGGCTCAAAAACTAGATTGGTGGGTCCTAATTGTCCTGGGGTTTTAACACCTGGAGTTGGAAAAATTGGAATTATTCCTGGTCATATTTGTAAACCGGGAAGAATAGGTGTCGTCTCTAGATCTGGAACTTTATCATATGAATCAGCTGTACAAACATCTGAACTGGGGCAATCAACGATTATTGGCATCGGTGGTGATCCCGTCAATGGAACAAATTTTGTTGATGCTCTAGAACTTTTTTTAGATGACCCTGATACCGATGGTATAGTTTTAATTGGAGAAATTGGTGGAACAGCTGAAGTTGATGGAGCAGATTTTATTAAATCTTGGGGGAAAAAAATATCTAAGCCGGTTGCGGGATTTGTTGCAGGGGCTGCTGCACCCAAGGGAAAAAAGCTTGGTCACGCTGGTGCTATAGTTAGTAGTGGAGATGAGACTGCTGATGCAAAAAAAGAGGCTCTTAAATCAGCTGGTGTTATTGTGGCAGAAACAATTACTACCATTGGAGATGCTATGATAAAAGCAATGGAAAAAAAATAAATTGATTGAGGTATTATGAATAACGCAATAATTTCTTATTTAGGAGAAAATAAACCTAATTTGATTACAGACATAACAACACTATTAACAGATTTGGGCGGAGAATTTTCCGGTGTTACTTTTGCCACTTTGGGCAGAGGGTGTGAGCTAACTATGGTTTATTCTCGAGATGATGGTTTAGATATAAAAAAAATTAAAAAAGATTTAGAGGCTATAGAAACTTGCAAAAATGGTGAATTTAATGTTAAACTATTTGAATTCAATACTGAGTCAGGTCCTACAACGAAAATAACACACAGAATAATTCTATCAGGAGAAGACAAAAAAGGTTTATTACACAAAATAATTAATACTCTTGATGAAAATTCAGCAGTGATCGTTAGAATGAACACTGAGAAAATAACGTTTCCAGAACACACTCAATATATATCGAGGTTTGCAATTTCTGTAAGAGAAGATAATGCTCCTAAGTGTTTATCTGAAATAGTGAAAGTTGCAGGTGAGATGAAATTAACTTTTAGATATGAAACCTCTTGATTATCTCTTAGATCTTGGATGAAAGTTCTTAATCACTTCTTTAATTTTTTTTACACTTATTGAAGTATATTTTTGAGTTGTTGAAAGTGATTCATGACCTAAAATCTTTTGAATTGATCGTAAATCAACATAATTTTCTAAAAGTTGCGTTGCAAAACTATGTCGAAATGAATGGGGAGTGGTATTGTCAGGTAAGGATAACTTAATTCTTAAATTTTTAATTATCTTTTGAATAATAGATGGATGGAGTTTTTTCCCCCTTTCTCCCATAAAGATATAATGTTCGGGTTTATTTTCAAATGGCATTGATTCCAACAATTCATTTAAAAATTTTAATATTTCAGAAAAAACTGGTATTAATCTATTTTTTTGACCTTTGCCTAAGATAGATATAAAATTTCCTGTTTTTAAATCACTTATTTTTAAATTCAATACCTCATTGATTCTTAGTCCGAAACCCCACATTAATAAAATTATAGAAAGATTTCTTTTTATAATCCAGGTTTCTTTATCTTTTTTTAAAGATGAAATAATCTTTTCTACTTGAGAAGTAGAGAGTGGTCTTGGAAGAGACGTTAAGAATTTTGGAGAATTTATAGATAATACTTTAGAAGATTTTATATATTTTTTTCTGTATATAAATGTAATGAAACTCTTTAAGGAAGACAAATATCGAGCATTACTTCTTTGGTTTATACCTTTTTCAATATTTTTAAAAAAAAAAGCTCTAACTGTTTTTTTATCTATTTTTTCAATGATTGAAATCGATAATTCTGAGTTTTCAAAATTTTTAAAAAAATCTAAAAAAAACTTTAGGTCCGATTGATAAGATTTAATTGTATTATATGAGAGTCGTTTTTCATATTTAAGCCAAATCAACCATTCATTAATAATATTTTGAAATTTATCCATAACAATTATTTTTTATATTTTTAAGATGCTGCCTAATAAATTCATGAAAAAAAGAAATTAATTCAGCACCTTTATTTTTAAAAAATATTTTTTGTTTACTTCCAAGTGCAATTAATGAAGGTTCATTAAAAATACTTTCATCTAGAACACATAATGCATTAGAGTAAATTTTATAAGGAATAGAGTTAAAAATTTCTAAATCATCATCGACTGCATCTAATATAATTTTATTCTCATTCCCTGTAACTAGTCGAAGTTTTTCTTTTTCTAGAAAAACACCTCCAAATTTTGTAATTTTTTGATAAGAAGAGACTAATAATATAGAATCCACTCCAATTTCTTTTGTTAACTCCTTGGTCATATACTCCACTAGTGTTTTGATTTCATTTATGCTTACTAAATTAATAATAGCTCTATGTAATTTCTCTTGAGTTAGAAAATTAAATCTTGCATTTTCAATAATTTTTCTTTGCTTGTTTTTTAATTTTTTAATGATCCAATCTTTGAAGGAAATTACTGAGTTGTTGTCTTGACTAATATTAATATCAGGGAACTTTATCTTTTGAAGCACATGAGGGTTTTCAACGAAAAAATCAGGATTTTCTTCTAAAAGCTTTTGGATTTTTTGATTCTCTTTTTTTTTTTTTTCCATTTTAAGTTATTTTATAAGATCATATTATAAATTGTTATAATTTTTTTTATTTATCTATTTTTTATGATTATTGAAATTATTTTTCCTTTACCCATTAATAAATCCTTTTACTACAATAAAAATAATGATGTAAAAAAAATAAAAATTGGAAATCTAGTTAAAGCTGAATTTAGAAATAAAATAATTACTGGATTGGTCATAAATATTCATTTAGATAAAGAATCAGACAAACCACTTAAATCAATTATTTCAGTTTATGAAAATATATTATTTAATAAAGAATTATTAAAAAGTTTAAAATTCTTTGCAAAATATTCTTGTAATTCTTATTCTTCTATGTTGAAACTTTTTTTGTCAGGGTTCAAAGATAATACTAAAGAATTACCAAAATTTTTAGCTTTAAAAAATAATTCGAAAATTAAACCCAGTTTAACTTCAGAACAAAACATAGTTGTAAAAAAAATTCTAAATTTAAATAAAAAGAAATTTAGTGCTGTTTTACTTGATGGAATAACTGGTTCAGGAAAAACAAGAGTTTATATGCATATTTTAATGAAATATATTCATAAAGGCTTGCAATCTGTTATACTTGTTCCAGAAAAAATTCTAACAAAACAATGGATTCAAGAATTATCAAATGATTTTGGAATAGTTCCGGAAATTTATCATTCATCAATTTCAAAAAAAGAAAAATATCGAATCTGGTTAGGGGCACATCTTGGGAAAATAAATGTTGTAATTGGCACAAGATCTGCTCTTTTTTTACCATTTCAAAACTTAGGGTTATTAATTATTGATGAAGAACACGATAGCTCATTTAAACAAGAAGAAGGAACAATATTAAATGTGAGAGATCTTGGAGTGGTAAGAGCAAAAAACTCAAATTCACTAATTATCTTGAGTTCTGCTACACCTTCTCTAGAAAGTTTGTACAATGTAAAAAAAGAAAAATATATTAGATTTTGTTTAAATAAAAGAGTAAAAGATTCAAAACTTCCAATTATTGAATTGATCGATTTAAGAAACGAAAATCAAAAAAAGAATAAGTGGTTAACTAATACTCTTGTATCAGAAATAAAAAAAACTCTTAAAGAAAAAAAACAATCTCTTATTTTTATAAATAAAAGGGGATATGCTCCAGTAACGTTATGTAAAAATTGTGGATATTCAAAAAATTGCATTAATTGTGATGTAGCATTAGTGTTACATAAAAAAAAAGAGACAAATGCAGAGTTAATATGCCATTATTGTAATTACAAAGAACCATATTCCAGTCAATGTCAAAAATGTGGGAAAACTGATCTCATTCCTGTAGGTCCAGGCATAGAAAGAATATTTGAGGAGGTCAAAGAAACTTTTGCTGATTCAAAAATTGCAATGATATCAAGTGATAAAATTAAAGATCAAAAACAATTGAATACTATTATTAATCTTATTTTTGAGAATAAAATAGATATAATAATTGGAACCCAAATTACAGCTAAAGGTCATCATTTTCCAAACCTAAAAACAGTAGGAATTCTAAATATTGATAACTTACTAAATAGTTTTGATTTACGATCAGCAGAAAAATCATTCCAACTTCTAACTCAAGTTTCTGGTAGAGCAGGAAGAGAGAAAACAAAAGGAAAAGTTTTTATACAAACATTTCAACCTAAACATCCAGTTTTCAATGCGATTTTGAGTGATCAAAAGGATTTGTTTTTAAATTGGGAATTTATTCAGAGACGAAAAAACAATCAGCCACCTTTTTCAAAATTTATATCAATTGTTATTAGTCATAAAATTGAAAATGTAGTAATGAGAATAAGCAGGGAGATTTTTATAAAGTTAAGGAAGTTCTTTAAGGATATTATTTGTATTGGTCCTTCTCCGGCACCACAGTACAGACTTAGAAATAAATTTAGGTGGAGAATTCTAATTAAACATGATTTGAATTATTTTAAACAAAATGAACTTAAAAATTTTTTAACAGATATTAAAAAAGATAATTCCTTAAAAATTGATGTTGATCCAATAAGCTTTTTTTAAATAAATTAATTTTTAGATTATTGAATAGTTTCAATACTTGTGATAGACAATGTTTTTTAATTAATTTTTATTAAGTAAGTTAGTTGGCAACCGATTCTTTAAATAATAATGAGTTATGCAGAAGATACGCATTAGCCCTTTTTTCTATTGGAGAAGAAAAAAAGGAAATAGAAAGATATGTTGAAAACTTTAAGGTCTTATATTCAACAAAAAATAAGCATAATGAACTAAATGATTTTTTTAGTAACCCTTTACTAACGACCAAAAAAAAAGTTGTAGTTCTAGATAAAATCTCAAAAAAATTAAAATTTCAAAAATTATTTTCAAACTTTCTTAAAGTTGTAGCCAAACACAATAGATTATCTCAGTTAAATACAATTAACAAACATTTTGATGAAATTATTCAAACTAAGAATAATAAAATAAATGTAGAGATTGTGACCTCAGTTGAAATCAGTAAAGATATAAACAATAAATTAGTCAAAAAACTTGAAAACCTAACCAAAAAAAAAGTAAATTTAGAAAATAAAATTGACCAAAATATTCTTGGAGGGATAATAATCAAAATTGGATCCATAATGATTGATTCATCACTAAGAACGAAACTAGAAAAATGTAAATTTTCTATGAAAGGTAAAGGATAACAAATGAATATAGATGCTTCAGAAATTTCAGAGATACTAAAAGAAGAGATAACAAATTTTTCCGACAGTGCTGAGGTATCAGAGATCGGAACCGTTCTGACAGTTGGCGATGGTATAGCTAGAGTTTATGGTTTAGACAATGTTCAAGCTGGTGAAATGGTTGACTTCCCAGGAAATATTAAAGGAATGGCCTTAAATCTTGAAGAAGATAATGTTGGAGTAGTTATTTTTGGAGATGATAGATCAATAAAAGAAGGAGATGTTGTAAAAAGAACTGGTAATATCGTTGAAGTTAAAGTTGGGAGAGGACTTCTTGGAAGAGTCGTTGATGGTCTAGGAAATCCAATAGATGGAAAAGGTGAATTAAAAAATGTAGAAAATAAAAGAGTTGAAATTAAAGCTCCTGGAATAATACCTAGAACTTCAGTAAGTGAGCCTATGCAGACTGGAATTAAAGCAATTGATAGTCTAATTCCAATTGGGAGAGGTCAAAGAGAATTAATTATTGGAGATCGTCAAACTGGAAAAACATCAGTAATTGTTGATACCATTCTTAATCAGAAACAGATTAATAAAGATAAACAAGAGTCCGAAAAATTATTTTGTATTTATGTTTCTATAGGACAAAAAAGATCGACTGTTGCACAAATCGTCAAAACTCTTGAAGATTATGATGCACTTGAATATTCAATTGTTGTAGCTGCAACCGCCTCTGATCCAGCTCCACTTCAATTTTTAGCTCCATACACTGGTTGTGCAATGGGCGAATATTTTAGAGATAATGGTATGCATGCGGTAATTTTTTATGATGATTTATCAAAGCAAGCTGTAGCTTACAGGCAAATGTCACTTTTACTCAGAAGACCGCCGGGAAGAGAAGCATATCCAGGGGATGTGTTTTATGTGCATTCAAGACTTCTAGAAAGAGCAGCAAAAATGAGTGAAAAAAATGGAGGAGGCTCACTAACAGCTCTTCCTGTAATTGAAACCCAAGCCGGCGATGTATCAGCTTACATACCTACGAATGTAATTTCAATTACAGATGGACAAATTTTTTTAGAAACGGAACTTTTTTTCAAGGGTATCAGACCTGCAGTTAATGTTGGGTTGTCAGTAAGTAGAGTAGGTTCTGCAGCACAGATTAAAGCAATGAAACAGGTTTCGGGTTCCATAAAACTAGATCTAGCACAATTTAGAGAAATGGAGGCTTTTTCTCAGTTTGCTTCTGATCTAGATCAATCTACAAGAAAGCTTTTAGATAGAGGTAGAAGATTAACTGAAATACTTAAACAACCACAATATTCACCCCTAAAAGTTGAAGAACAAGTTGTTGTTATTTTTGCTGGTGTAAACGGGTTTCTAGACAATATTGAAATCAATGCAGTTACCAAATTTGAAAATGATCTTCTTAATGAAATCAATTCTACTGGAAAAAAAATACTGGACAGCATCAGAAATGAAAAAAGTTTATTGCCAGAAACAGAAATTCAACTTAAAGAATTTATTCTTGAAATTTCTAAAAAATATAATCAGGAATCAAATTAATGCCTAGTTTAAAAGATTTAAGAAATAGAATTTCGAGTGTTAAGTCTACCAAAAAAATTACTTCAGCAATGAAAATGGTTGCAGCAGCCAAATTAAAAAAAGCACAGGATATTGCAATAGACGCTAGGCCCTACACGGAAAGGATGAAAAGTATAATAGAATCGCTAAAAAATAATTTATTAACTGAATTCCCTACCCCATCTCTGATTTCTGGAACAGGAAAAAACGATACTACACTGTTGATAGTCTGCTCAGCGGATAGGGGGTTGTGTGGTGGATTTAACAGCTCAGTAATAAAATATTCCAAAAAGGTCGTTAAAAAAATTACAAAAAATGGTGGCAAGGTGTCTTTTATGTTTATTGGAAAGAAAGCTGGTAATGCAATGAAAAAAGAATTCAAAAATGATACGTTAGATATTTTTTCAGAAGTGGCTAATCCAACTATAGATTTTAAATTAGTCCAAAAAATACGAGACAAGTTAATACAATATTTTAATGAAAATTATTTTGATAGATGTTTTTTAATTTATACGAAATTTAAAAGTGCCATATCTCAGGAAGTTGTAAAAACACAAATAATTCCTCTAAAGAACGAAAGTGATAGCAGTGATGAGAAACGTTCTTATGATTTTGAACCATCAGAGGAAGAGATATTACAAGAAATTGTTCCAAACAATATTGCAACCCAAATATTTACAGGTTTGCTTGAAAGTTTAGCAAGCGAGCATGGTGCAAGAATGACAGCTATGGACAACGCAACTAGAAACGCTAATGACAAAATAGACGACTTAACAATGTTCTACAATAGATCTAGACAAGCCGTCATAACTAAAGAATTAATAGAAATAATATCAGGAGCTGAAGCTATTTAATAGGAGGAGAGATGAGTACGAACATTGGAGAAATAAAACAGATTTTAGGTGCTGTCATTGATGTAAGTTTTAAAGATCAATTGCCAGAAATTTTAAATGCTCTTACGGTTGAACACGAGAATAAAGAACTGGTATTGGAAGTTGCGCAACATTTAGGAGAAAGTACAGTTAGGACAATTGCAATGGACTCCACAGATGGATTAGTTCGAGGACAAAAAGTAAGTGATACAGGTAAACCAATCACAGTTCCCGTTGGCCCAGAAACACTTGGTCGAATACTAAATGTTGTGGGTGAACCAATTGATGAAAGAGGATCAATAAAAACTAAATTGAAAGCACCAATACATAAATCTGCGCCTGAATTTATTGATCAATCTACAGAAACAGAAATCTTGGTAACTGGTATAAAAGTTGTTGATTTACTTGCTCCTTATTCCAAAGGAGGAAAAATAGGATTATTTGGTGGAGCCGGTGTAGGTAAAACAGTTTTAATAATGGAATTAATAAATAACATTGCGAAAGGACATGGTGGTTACTCTGTATTTGCTGGCGTTGGGGAAAGAACACGAGAAGGGAACGATTTATACCATGAAATGATGGAATCTGGAGTTATTAAATTGGATTCCAACGATTCAAAAGCGGCACTCGTTTACGGTCAAATGAATGAGCCACCAGGCGCTAGAGCCAGAGTTGCGCTCACTGGATTAACACTAGCAGAATATTTTAGAGACGAGGAAGGTCAAGATGTGCTTTTTTTCGTTGATAATATTTTCAGATTTACTCAAGCTGGTTCTGAGGTTTCAGCTCTCCTTGGAAGAATACCCTCTGCAGTTGGGTATCAACCCACACTTTCAACAGATATGGGTGCATTACAAGAAAGAATAACCTCGACAAATAAGGGTTCAATTACTTCTGTTCAAGCGATCTATGTTCCAGCAGATGATTTAACAGATCCTGCTCCTGCAACTTCTTTTGCACACTTAGACGCAACAACAGTTTTATCAAGACAAATCGCTGAACTTGGAATTTATCCCGCAGTTGATCCTCTGGATTCGACCTCACGAGTACTAGATCCTAGAGTTGTAGGAGAAGAACATTACAATGTAACCAGAAAAGTTCAGGAAACACTTCAACAATATAAATCACTTCAAGATATTATAGCTATTCTTGGGATGGATGAACTATCTGAAGAGGATCAACTAGTTGTGAGTAGAGCAAGAAAAATACAAAGGTTCTTATCTCAACCATTTCATGTTGCAGAGGTCTTTACTGGAACACCGGGTGTTTTTGTAAATCTAGATGATACAATAAAAGGGTTCAAGGGTCTGGTTGAAGGTAAATTCGATGATCTACCTGAATCTGCATTTTATATGGTTGGTACAATTGAAGAAGCACTAGAAAAAGCTAAAAAAATGTCTGAAAGTAATTAAATTATGCTTACTGAAATTGTTTGTCCTAATAAATTATTTTTTTCAAAAGATGTGGACTTCGTTATACTTCCTGGTGCCGAAGGAGACTTTGGTGTGTTAAATCATCATAGTCCTTTGATTTCAAATTTAAGGTCAGGTTTAATTTATATATACATAGAAAACAAAATAATTAATATTTTTTTCATCAAGCAAGGTGTTTGCCAAATAACTCAAAATAAATGTATCATATTAACAGAGCGTGCTGAGGAAACTCAAGATATAGACTTGTCCGATGAAAAAATAGATGATGAAGAATATTTAAAACTCAAAAAAACAATCATAAATAAAAAATATTATAATTAATTATACAAGTCCTTAAATATTTCTAAAATTTTTTTGTACAATTCACGTTTAAATGGAATTACACTCTTCATTAATAGTTGGGGCTTAATCCACTTCCAATCAGTAAACTCGGGATTTCTCGTATTTAAATTTATTTCATTTTCTTTACCAACAAATCTGCAAGCAAACCATTTTTGGGACTGACCTAAGTATCGCCCCTTCCAGATTTTTTTCACAAGCTCCTTTGGTATGTTATAACTAAGCCACTCTTTGCTAGTTCCAATAATTTTAATATTATTTGTACCTATTTCTTCTAAGAGCTCTCGCATCATTGCTTCTTTTGCATTTTCTCCAGAATCAATTCCCCCTTGGGGCATCTGCCAAAAGTTATTTTTTACATCTAATCTTTTTCCTACCCATACGTGCTTGTTTTTGTTTAAAAGAAATACACCAACTCCTTTTCTATAGCCTAAATTCATTTACTAGTTTTTTTAGAAGTTTTTTGTAATATTAAGCGCAGCAATCAAGTCAAAAGCCCTCATAAGTTGATAATCACTTACTTCAGTAGATTTCTTTTTTTCAGAATCATTTTCAGAATCATTAGTATTGATTTGTTCATTTTCTATAGAATTCTTTAAATCAGATTCTTGTCTACTATTTGTAATAATAGGCTTAAGCTCTGACTGTTCAACCAGTATATCCGGATTGATACCTGTTTGTTGTATGGATTTTCCGGAGGGTGTATAATATTTTGCTGTAGTTAATTTGATTGCTACATTCTCACCTGAAGGTAGAATTGTTTGAACTGATCCTTTGCCAAATGATTTAGTGCCCATAATTATAGCTCTTTTATGATCTTGTAAAGCACCTGCAACAATTTCTGAAGCTGATGCACTACCTTGATTAATAAGGACCACTAAAGGTAATCCGTCAGTGAGATCTGATTTAACTGCGCTATATCTATTTGTATCACTATCATTTCTACCTCTTGTCGATACAATTTCTCCTTTCTCAAGAAAAATATCCGTCACTGATATTGCTTGATCTAATAATCCACCAGGATTGTTCCTTAAATCTAAGATGTAACCAATTAACTGATCGTTATCACTTTTAAATTTTTTTATAGCTTTTTTAATTTCGTCATCAACTCTTTGATTAAAAGATGAGACCCTGATATATCCAATTTCATTTTCTATTCTTGACTTCACAGATTTAAGTTCAATGATAGCTCTAACAATTTCTATATCTAAATTTTCATTTTCATTTCTAACAACTTTAAGCTTAATTTTCGAACCGACTTTTCCTCTCATTAGGCTAACAGCCTCAGATAAAGTCATACCTAAAACTGGTTCGCCGTCTAAGTGAGTAATCATATCACCCGCCATTATTCCAGCTTTTGATGCAGGCGTATCATCGATAGGAGAAATAACTTTAACAACCCCATTTTCCAATGTGACCTCAATTCCCAATCCACCAAACTCTCCTTTAGTTTGGACCCTTAATTCGTCTAATTCTTCTGTATTTAAATAGGTTGAATGAGGATCAAGAGAAGTCAGCATACCTTCAATTGCCGATTCAATTAGATCTTTAACTGTAACATCTTCTACATAATTATTTTTAATCTTTTCAAAAGCCTCTCCAAAAAGATTTAAATACTTGTAAACTTCTTTTTTTTGGTCAATTTCATCATTTGCTAAAACATTTTTAAATAAAAATGATGCAAGAAAGACAAATATAATAAAATTTATTTTTTTCATATTTCAATTATGCCTCTTTTTTATAAAATCTCAACTTCTCTTTTTGGATCTACTGGTTTACCCTTAAATCTTAATTCAAAATATAATCTTTTTTTTTTATTGTTAAGATAATTTTTCGCAATAGGTTCTCCAACTAAGACTTCATTACCTGAATAAGTCAATATTTCATCCATACCAGAGAGAATTGAGTGATATTCATTCTTATTCTCTATTATTATCAAATTTCCATAACTTCTAAATTTTCCAGCAAAAACAATTACACCGTTAAGAGGTGAAACAATATATGGATCATTATTACTTTCAAATGTTAAACCATTTACATAATTTGCATTATCATTTACTTGTTTGAAATTTGATATTATGTTGCCATCAATAGGAAAAATAATTTTTTTAGATTTAAAATCAACATCTTTTTTTTTTTTTGCAGAACTAACACCCGTTACTAATTCGTTAATATTCTTAACTTTATTTTTAATTTTTTTTTGTTTTTTTGCAAAAATAACGCTCTTTGGGTTCTTTTTTTGAAGTTTACGTTTTTTTTTTAATTCTTGTGCAAGTTTTATTTTAGAGTTTTCTAACTTTGAGATTTCAGTATTTAAAATATTGATTTTATCATTGAGCTGTAAATTTGAAACCTCGGATTTATCAATTCTTTCTAGAAAAATGTTTATATCATTTTTAATTGCTTCTAAAATAAAAGTCATTATTATTTTTTCGCCTAGAAGACTATTCTCACCCTTAATTAAATTTTTAAGAAATTTTTGTTCAGGACCTTTTGTCATTTTTTTATTTAGCAATAAAATTATATTTTCTGCTAAATTTTCTTCATCATTTATATATTTATTAAATATTAGTTGACTTTGCTTATTTTTTTTAATTTCAGTTTCTAAGTTATAAATTGATTTTTGAGTTTGAATTATATTGTTATGAATTTCAATTGTTTTGATTTGAATGGCTTTTAATTGCTCTTGAGAAACAAAATCCTTTTCTTTAGCTTTTAAAACTGAAGTAGATAAAAAAATTATAAAGAGAAAATAGGTGTATTTCATAATTATAATATTAGTGATTCTCCTGACATTTCATTAGATTTCTCTATACCCATAAGATCTAAAATTGTCGGTGAAATATCTGCCAAGGACCCGTCCTTTAGTTCAATCTCATCTTGACAACAAATGATAAATGGAACAGGGTTTAAGGTATGGGTGGTGCAAGGTTGATTGAGTGAATCAATCATACAATCTGCATTTCCATGATCTGATGTAATGATTAACAAATAATCTTTTTTCTTACACAATTTGTGAAGATTACCAATACAAGCATCAATGGTTTCTGTTGCTTTAATTGTTGCAGAGATTTTTCCTGAATGACCTACCATATCTGTATTGGCATAATTAATAACAATGAAATCGTACATATTGGATTCAATTGCTTGCATCGATTTTTCTGTAACTTCGAAAGCTGACATTTCTGGTTTAAGATCATAAGTTTCAACTCGTGGAGACGGAACCAAAGTTCTATGTTCTCTAGAAAATTCTTTTTCAGTTCCACCATTAAAAAAATAAGTTACATGCGCATACTTTTCGGTTTCTGCAATACGTAATTGGTTGAATTCATTTTTCGATAATACCTCACCTAATGTATTTTTTATAATTTGAGGTTCAAAAATTGGCTTAATAAATTTTTTTAATCTCCTAGAATATTCAATCATTCCTAATGCTATTGAAAAGTTAAATTTGTTTTTTCTTTCAAATTCATCAAACATATCATTGAAACAAGCTGTTAGTATTTCCCTTACTCTATCAGCTCTAAAATTTGTAATCAAAAATCCATCGCCTTTTTTAATTCCTTCAAAACCTTTCATGCAAGACGGAATAAAAAATTCGTCAGTAAGTTGTTTTTTATAGCTTAATTCTATTTCTTTAATTGGATCTTGGAAATTTTTGGTTGAGATGCCTTCAAAAATTGCTCTGTATGCCTTTTCAACTCTATCCCATCTATTGTCTCTATCCATTGCATAATATCTACCAACTAAAGTTGAAATTTTAAAATTTTTATTATGTTTAATTTTTTTTATAAGTCTTTTTATCGAATCAATACCGCTATTTGGAGAGCTATCTCTACCATCTAAAATACAGTGTATAAAGACTTCTTTTTTTTCTTCTTCAAAAATATCTAAAAGTGAAAAAAGGTGATCTTCATGTCCATGAACTCCTCCTCTTGATAACAAACCAAGTAAATGAATCCTATTTGCTTTTGAATTTAGATCTAATATGGCTTTTTTATTTTTTAGATCACCTAATTTTATTGATTCATTAATTCTCAATATATCTTGGAGTAAGACTCTTCCAGAACCAATACACATATGACCTACCTCGGAATTCCCAAATTGACCTTTTGGTAAACCTACAAAATTTTCTGAGGCTCCAAGCTTGCAATGCGGATATGTTTTAAAAATTTCATCTAAATTTTTTGTTTCTGCTAATGAAATAGCATTTTCAGCAGATCCAGGGGCTAATCCAAAACCATCCATTATACATAAAACAATTTTTTTTTTTTTTAAAGAATTCATTTGTGATAGGGATGATTATTTATAATACAAAATGCTCTATAAATTTGCTCAATTAGCATTATTCTGACCAAAAGATGAGGCCATGTTTGGTTTCCAAAAGACATGATTTCAAATTGTTTGATAAAACTTTCATCAAAACCATCAGGTCCGCCAATTAGAAAAATAATCTTCTTGCAATCATTTGATATTTTTTGACTAATATTTTTTGAGAAATTTTCACTTGAAACAGTTTCCCCACCTTTATCTAAAACAATAACATTCGTATATGGATCATCACAAAATGGCAAAATTTTTTTTTTTAGAAAAAAATTTTTCTTTACATAATCTTTAATTTTAATTTCTTCTAAAATGATTTTGTTTTTTATCCTTTTCACATAATGATAAAAAATTTTTTCATAAGGACAACTTCCAGAAAACTTTCCAATAGATATTATTTTTAATTCCATACTATCCAAACTTTTTTTTTTCGTCAGGTGCTTTATCACTCCAGATTTTTTCCAAATTATAAATCTCTCTAATAGTTGGCTTAAAAACGTGGAGGATTACGTCACCAAAATCAATCAGAGCCCATTCTGATAAGGTTGTCCCCTCAATAGAAATAATATGTTTTTTTAGTTTTTTACATAAATTAGTAACAATAGAGTTTACATGCCGAGATGAATTACCATCTGCAATAATCATATAATCAGCTAATGAGGTTCTTTTTTGAATATCTAAAATCTGAATATCAATTGCTTTGAGATCATTTAGGACATCTTTAATCTTTTTTAAAAGCTCTTCAACATTTAACGATTTGTTCATTTTTTATTATTATATTCGTTTATTTGTGATGATGAAACATGTTTCGACCAACCTGTTAAAAAAATCCATCTAGGATGTTTCATTTTTCTAAAAATACTTACTTGATTTGAACGAATTCTTTTTGTTTTAAAGAAACTAAAGCTTGAATTTTTAAGAATATTTAATGTGTGATATGGTCTATCAAAAATTACTATTGGAATGTTATTTATAATAAACCTCCAATCTTTCCACAAATGAAATTTATCTAAATTATCAATACCCATCAGCCAAATAAAGTTTGTATTAACATAATTTTTTTTTAGAAATAAAATTACATCTGAAGTGTACTGTGTGCTAAGTCTGTTTTCTATATCCGAAACAACAATCCTATGATGATTAATAAAATTTTTTACTTTACAGAATCGTTTATTAAACTCAGTTATTTGTTTATTTTTCTTTAAAGGGTTTGACATAGATACGACCCACCAAATCTCGTCTAATTTCAGTAGATGAAGGGCTCGGATGCTTATCCTTAAATGACCAAAATGAGGGGGGTCAAAGGTACCACCCAAAATACCAATATTCTTTTTTAATTTTCTATGTTTATAATAATTAATTGATTCACGGTCTAATTTGACCATTTCCTCTCACCTTATATTTGAAACTTGTCAGTTGAGACACACCCACAGGACCTCTTGCGTGAAGTTTCGATGTTGATATGCCAATTTCAGCACCCATTCCAAACTCACCTCCATCCGCAAATTGAGTTGAAGTATTATGCATGACAATACCACTATCCACTTTATCCAAAAAAAAATCTACACTTATCTTATCTGAAGAAATTATAGAATCTGTATGCCCTGATCCGTATTTATTTATATGATTAACAGCTTCTATCACACCTTTTTGAATTGTTTTAATCGAAATTATTGAATCAAGATATTCTGTACTCCAATCCTTTTCAGTAGCTTTTATAATTGATTTGTCGTACTTACACACAGCCTCATCTCCAATAATATCGCAATTTTTTTGTTTTAATAACTTAATAATTTCTGGTAGGTGTGTGTCAAGAATCTCTTGATCAATTAATAAAGTTTCAGTTGCTCCACAAATACCAGGTCTTCGCATTTTTGCATTAACAACAATTTTTGCAGCTTCTTTAATTTCTGAAGATTTTTGAACATATGTATGACATATTCCATCTAAATGACGAAATACTGGAACTCTACTTTCGTTGATAACTCTTTCAATCAATGATCTTCCTCCTCTTGGAACAAAAACATCTACATATTTATCCATTCCTAAAAGTATTCCGACTGCGTCTCTATTAATGGTTGGTATTGTTTGTAACGTGCCTAATGGCAATTTACATTCTTTATAAGATTCATTAATAATTTCAATAATTTTTGTTGATGAATAAAAACTTTCAGATCCTCCCCTCAATATCGTAGCATTACTTGATTTCAAACATAATGCTGCAGCATCAGCTGCAACATTTGGTCTTGATTCATAAATCACTCCAATGACTCCTAAAGGAACAGAAACTTTTTGAATTAATAATCCGTTAGGTCTTTCCCATTCTGATAATATCTTTTTTACTGGGTCGTCCAATTTTATTATTTCCAAAATTCCATCTACAATTGAATTAATTCTATTATTATCAAGTAGTAATCTGTCAATTAAAGATGAAGCTAATTTTTTCTGTTTAGCTTTGGCTAAATCAATTTTATTGGCTGCAATTATTTCTTTGCTTTTTTTTTTAATATTCTCTGCAGCTTTACCTAGAGCTTCATTTTTTATCGCAGTATCTAAAAGCGCAAGATCGTATGATGCTTCTTTTGCTTTTTTTCCAATTTCCAAAATTTCTTTTTTTAAATCCATATTATTTTATTTTATCATCTAAAATGAAATTATCTCTATGAATTATCTCATCTCGATCAGAATAACCAAGTATTTTAAAAATTTCAGGTGTTTTTTTCCCTTTAATCTTTTCTATTTCATCAGAATCATAAGAAACAACTCCTCTTCCAATTAATTTTTTTTTTTCTGATCTTATTTCAACGATATCTCCCCTCGAAAATTTTCCAATTATTTTTAGAATTCCTGAGGGTAATAAACTAGATCCACCTTTAATAGCAAGGATAGCACCTTTATCAATAATAACTTCACCAAAAACGTTGTAACTAGATGCCAACCATCTTTTAAAATGACTCAGTTTCTTTTTCTTAGAAATAAACCAAGTTCCATTTTCATTCCCATTATTAATTATTTTTTTAATTGGGTTTTTTATTTTTCCAGAGCAAATGATAGTATTACACCCAAAATTCATGGCAATTCTTGCTGCTTCAATTTTTGTAGACATACCACCAGATCCATATATATTTGTATCACTTGACGCCATCTTCTTTATTTTATTACTTATCTCCATAACTTTTGGAATAAATTTAACTTTCTTATTTTTAAAAGGATTTTTTTCATATAAACCCTTTACATCACTAAGAAGTATTAAACTATTAGCATCACTAATTTGAGCAACAATTGCAGCTAGTCTATCATTATCGCCAAATTTTAATTCATCAGTTGCAACTGAATCATTTTCATTTATTACCGGAATAACGCCATATTCTAAAAGTGTATTGATAGTTTCTCTTACATTAAGATTCTTTTTTCTATCCTCTATTTCCGAGAAAGTAAGTAGTATTTGACTTACTTTAATTTTTTGTTTTTTAAACGATTTTATAAAATTTTGCATTAATATATTTTGTCCACAAGAAGCGCATGCTTGTTTTTCATTAATTTTTAGAATTTTGTAGTCTTTAATGTCTAAATATCTCTTTCCTAATGAAACAGCTCCGGATGCAACCAGTAATACCTTTACTTTTCTTTCTCTTAAATACTTTATTTCTTTTGCAAATGAATCTAACCAAATGTAATCAAATTTATTGTTATTAAAAAGCAATGAGGATCCTACTTTTATAACTACTAATTTCGAATCTAAAATTGAAAACTTATTAATCATTACTTCATCTAAATAATTCTAATATTTGCCCAATCAATTCTTTTATTCCTAATTTAGTTTTACAAGATATCACGTTATTTTTTTGTTTAAAAATTGCTTTTAAATTTTTTAATTTTTGATATTTTTCCTCTTCATTTATTAAATCCGATTTATTAAAAACCAGTATTTCTTTTTTTGAGCCCGTAATATTACCATATTTCAATAATTCTTTTCTTATAGCATTGTAATCGGATAAAATTTGATCTACAGAAAATGATATATCGCACATATGAATTATATATTTACATCTTTCAATGTGCGCCAAGAATTTATGACCAAGTCCAATTCCGTCAGATGCTCCTTTAATCAGGCCTGGTAAATCTGCAATTATTACATCTTTTTCGCCTGATCTGACAACACCTAGCTGAGGTTTAAGAGTAGTGAATGGATAATTTCCTACTTTTGGATTAGCCGAAGATAAACATTTAAGTAGTGAGGATTTGCCGACATTTGGCAGACCTACAATTCCAATATCTGCTATTAATTTTAACCTTAACCATATCCACTTTTCCTCCCCTATTTTCCCACTCTCAAATTTTCTCGGTGCCCTGTTCGTTGATGTTTTGAAATTATAGTTACCTTTTCCTCCTGATCCACCCCTAGCAATTAAAAATGAATCTCCTGATTCTTTAAAATCTTTTATTAAATTTTTTTTATTTTCTGAAAGTATTTGTGTTCCTACTGGCACCTTAATAATTAAGTTTGAACCATTAGAACCAGTTTTTTTTTTCCCAGAACCGTTTTTACCAGCACTTCCATAAAAATGTTGTTTATACCTAAAGTCAATCAGGGTATTAAGATTTTCATATGACTTGATATAAATGTAACCCCCTTTTCCTCCATCACCTCCATCAGGACCACCCTTAGGTATATTTTTTTCTCTTCTAAAACTTAAACATCCCGAACCACCATTACCTCCTTTTAAAAAAATTTTAGCCTCATCAAGAAACTTCATTTCTTAACCTAATCAAAAGTTCAAAAGTTATATTTATTCTGAAGAAAGAACTACATTTACGAAAGTTTTACCCTGAGCTTTTTTTTTGAAAAGAACATGTCCTTTTTCTAGGGAAAATATAGTGTGATCTTTTCCTATTCCAACATTGTTTCCCGGATGATACTTAGTTCCTCTTTGTCTGATAATTATATTTCCTGGTACTACCGATTCTCCTCCAAATTTCTTTACACCAAGTCTTCTACCAGCTGTATCTCTTCCGTTTCTAGTACTTCCACCTGCTTTTTTGTGTGCCATAATTTAATCCTTAAATTCTGTTTTTTGTTTGTTAGTTTGTTCTCGCTTTTGATCAGATGTAACTGAAAGATTTTTTTTTGAGTTTAATGAAAGTTCCTCAACTCTTATCAGAATAACACTTTGTCTGTGACCAATTTTTCTCCTGTAGTTGTGTCTTCTTTTTTTTTTGAAAATAATAACTTTTTCATCTCTTACAATATCAAGTATTTTTACTTTAACATATGCATCTTTAATAAAAGGAGAACCTAATGTGATTTCATTATTTTCATTTGAAAATAAAGATATATTTTTAAGCTTTATTACATCGTTCTTTTTACAATCAAAACTCTCAAGTTTTAACACATCACCTTTTTTTGCTTTATATTGTTTTCCACCATTTTCAAAAATTAAAAACATAATCCACCCTAAAATTGTTATTTATACATGTAAATTTAAGAAATAAAAGTATTATTTAGATTTTAAAAGATTTTTATTTTAATTGAAAAAAATTGTTGTATTGCTTATTAAATTAGATTTTGATATTAGTTTATCGAATTTTAATTTTAATTAATTTAGTTCTTATGAAAAATATTGTTATTACATCAGCTAAAAGAACTCCAATAGGAAAATTTCTTGGAGGTTTAAGTAACTTTTCGGCTTGTGAGCTTGGAAAAATTTGTATAGAAAGCGTAATTCAAGATTCTCAATTAGAAAAAAAACAAATTGATGAAACCATAATGGGGCAAGTCTTAACAGGAGGTTCTGGGCAAAATCCAGCTAGGCAAAGTTCATTATTAGCTGGTATACCTGAAGACAAAAGCGCACTCACTATAAATCAAGTTTGTGGTTCTGGATTAAGATCAATATCTTTGGGTGCACAGTCTATAATTACTAGTCAATCAGAAATAGTTATTGCTGGTGGTCAAGAATCAATGAGTAACGCGCACCATACCTCAAATCTTCGAAACGGAATAAAAATGGGGGATGGTGAGCTCAAGGACTCTATGATAATTGACGGTTTGTGGTGCGCAATGAATGATTATCATATGGGAATTACAGCAGAAAATGTTGCTGAAAAATATAAGATATCAAAAGATGATCAAGATCAGTTTGCAACTGAATCCCAAAACAAAGCTGAATATGCGCAAAAAAATTCCAAATTTAAAAATGAAATCATACCAATAAAATATCAAAGAAAAAAAGATGAAATAGAAATTGCGTCGGATGAATTTCCTAGACATGGTTCAACTTTTGATGCCATTAACAAACTTAAACCTGTTTTTAAAAAAGACGGTAGTGTGTCAGCTGGAAATGCATCTGGCATTAATGATGGTGCTGCAGCTGTATGTTTAATGAGTGAAGAAAAGGCAAACTCCCTAAATCTTTCACCATTAGCAAAAATAATTTCATGGGCTACGGTTGGCGTAGATCCAACAATTATGGGAATTGGACCAATAAATGCTGTAAAAAAAGCATTAAGTATTGCTAATTGGGAGATTGGAGACCTTGATTTAATTGAAGCTAATGAAGCATTTGCAGCACAAGCACTAGCAGTAAGTAAAGAACTAGACTGGGATATGAAAAAAGTAAACGTCAATGGTGGAGCTATAGCGTTAGGTCATCCTATTGGAGCTTCGGGTGCAAGAATTTTGATAACACTTATTCATGAATTAAAAAATAGAAATAAGAAAAGAGGTCTTGCTACTTTATGTATAGGTGGAGGACAGGGTATAGCAATGTGTGTAGAGAGGAGTTAATTTATGAATAAGGTTGCACTGGTAACAGGAGGAACTCGAGGAATTGGGGAGTCTATTTCAAAATTACTAAATGAGAATAATTATACTGTTATTGCGTCCTATAATAGTAATGATGAAGCAGCTCAAAAATTTGCTTCTAAAAACGAAATTGAAATAAAAAAGTGGGATGTAAGTTCTTACGAAGAGACAAAAATAGCAATTGAAAAGCTTAAATCTAAGTATGGACAAATTGATATATTGGTTAATAACGCTGGTATTACTAAAGATGCACCTCTTCACAAAATGAAAAAAGAAAAATGGGATGCTGTGATCAATGTGAATCTAAATTCAATCTTTAATTTAACGTCCAATGTTATTAACGATATGAGAGATAACGGCTTTGGAAGAATAATTCATATATCTTCCGTAAATGGTCAAAAAGGGCAGTTTGGACAAACAAATTATTCGGCAACAAAAGCTGCCATGGAAGGATTCTCAAAATCATTAGCGTTAGAAAGCGCAAGTAAAGGAATAACATCTAATGTTATTTCACCAGGATACATTAACACTGAAATGGTTGCAGCAATTAGAGAAGACATTTTAAGTAGTATAATTGAAACAATACCAGCCAAAAGACTTGGTGAATCTAATGAAATTGCAGAAATGGTTCTATATTTAGTTTCAGAAAAAGCAGGATATATTAACGGTGCAACATTCTCAATTAATGGTGGGTTATATATGGATTAAATTAAAATTCATCTTTCATTTTTCTTATCTTTTTAAAATTTTCAAGCTCCTCACCTATTAAACCAGTATCTTCTTTAAATTTTTTATCATTTACTTTAAAAAAAGGATTAATTTTTTTTTCGATTTCTAATTTTGAGGGAACAGAAGGATTTCCTCTATTTCTAAGTTTTTTGATTTCTCTTAATTTTGAAGATAAAACTTGGTCATTAGGAGTCAAACTAATAGCAAATTCTAAATTTGACTCTGTATATTCGTGACCACAATAAACCAAAGTTTCGTTTGGAAATGATTTTATGAGTTTCAGAGATTCTAACATTTGCTCTTGAGTTCCTTCAAATATTCTTCCACAACCAAATGAAAATAGGGTGTCGCCGCAAAACAAAATCTTATCTTCGAAAAAATGATAAATAATATGACCAATTGTGTGGCCAGGAGTTTCATGTACCTTGAAAATTGAACTTCCAAGTTTGAATGTTTCTCCGTTCTTAATGGTTATGTCAATTTCTGGAATTCTTTTTCTATCAATATTGGCTCCTAATATTTTGCAGTTAGTTTTTTTTTTCAACTCTAAATTTCCTCCCACATGATCATGATGATGATGCGTGTTTAAAATAAAATCTAATTTTAGATTATTTAATTCTAGAGTTTTCAAGACTAACTCAGATACGCATGGGTCTACACATGCAGTTACACCTGATTCTTTATCAGTAAGAATATAAATATAATTATCACTTAGTGCTGGGACTATTATTACATCTATCATTAGTAGTCTTTAATAATTGAAAAAATAGCTTGATATGCAAAAAAATTTCCAAAAAAAACAGGTAAAAAGACATCACTTCTTGAGTTAATTAATATTTTTTTTTGGATTCTTATTTGATTATCCTCGCAAAATATCTCAAAATCTTTAATCGTACACAAGTGGATATTTGGAGAATCAAACCAATTATATGGCAAAATTTTTGATTGAGGCATTTGACCAGAAAGCATCAAATCTCTCCTAATTTTCCAATAACCAAAATTAGGAAATGAAATAATTGCCCTTCTACTAATTCTTACTAAATTATTTATAACTAAATCTGGAGATATCATTGCTTGTATTGTTTGACTTAGAACAGCAGTAGTAAAGAAGTTATCTGGATAATCCTTTAAATCGATGTTTGCATCCCCTTGTATTACTGCAAGCCCCTTTTCTACACACTTATTTACTCCTTTTTGATTGATCTCAATTCCTCTGCAGTCAACATTCTTATGTTCGGATAAGTAACTTAGTAATATACCTTCTCCACAACCAACATCTAGAACTACTTCATTACGATTGATTATATCATATATTATCTTTAAATCCTTTCTCAAAGTATTGACCATTAAAATACACTTTTTTGTAAGCCATTTAAAAACCCATTCAAGGTTTTATGGAATTCAATTTCATTTAGTAAAAATGCATCATGACCCTTGTCTGTTTTAATTTCTACAAAACTTACATTTGAGCCGCAACTGTTCAAAAATTTTATCATTGCCTTAGTTTCAGAAGTCGGAAAGAGCCAATCAGAAGAGAAAGTAAAAAAACAAAATCTAATTTTAATTTTTTTAAATTTATTAAACAATCGATTTTGCACTATAGATAAATCAAAATAATCCATAGCTTTAGTTATATATAAATAACTATTTGCGTCAAATCTATCAACAAATGAATAGCCCTGATGCTTAAGATAGCTTTCAATTTGAAAATCAACATCGAATTTGTATGAAAACTTTTGTCCTTTTTGTAAATTTCTTCCAAATTTTCTTTGAAGTGCTGATTCCGAAAGATAAGTGATATGCGCAATCATCCTTGCCACAGACAAACCTCTTTTTGGTTTTGTTTTTTTATCTATATATTTACCTTTGTGCCAATTAGGATCTGACATTATTGATTGCCTACCTATTTCATGAAAAGCAATATTTTGAGCTGAATGTCTATACGAGGTTGCTATTGGTATTATCGCATGTACTCTTTCGGCATATGATACTCCCCATTCTAATGCTTGCATACCACCCATAGAACCCCCAATTACAGCAAATAATTTATCAATCTTAAAATAGTCTACTAATCTAATTTGTGCTTTAACCATATCCGAAATTGTTATTACTGGGAAATTCAAATCATATCTTTTACCAGTTTTAGGATTTATACTTGACGGACCAGTACTTCCCTGACATCCACCTATTACATTGCTACATATAACAAAAAATTTTTTAGTATTAATTGGTTTTCCAGGCCCTACTAATTTATTCCACCAACCTTCTTTTTTTGTTATTGGACTAATTCCACTACAATATTGATCACCACTCAATGCATGACATATAAAGATTGCATTTGATTTATCCTTATTAAGTTTCCCATAAGTTTCGAATGCTATTTCACACTTTTGTAAAGATAAACCACTATCAAGTTTAAGGTCATCTTCAAAAATAATTTTATTAATTTTTTTCATTTTTTTAAAATGTGATGTTAGATTACTTGACTTAGATCACATCATAGCTATGTTGATGCAGTAGTCAAAATAATTTATTTGTTTGAAGTCAGTTAATAATATGAAAAATAAAAAAGTAAATATTGTATTAAATAAAATAAAGCTAAGTATCAACAAAATTGCAAAATATGAACCAGGAGAAAGTGAAAATGAATCTATTGATGGTATTAAACTCTCGTCAAATGAATCACCATTCTTGATTCCTCAAACAATTAAAAAAAAAATGCAGTTAAATCTTAATAAACTAAATCTCTATCCAGATGGTGACTGTTTAATTTTAAAAAAAGCAATCTCTGATAGGTATAAAATTAATTTTAATCAAATTATTTGTGGTAATGGTTCTGATGATATTTTATCTCTAATTGGCCTAGCGTTTTCTAAAGAAAGTTGTGAGATTATTTGTAACAAATATGGGTTCTTATATTATCCAATAATAGCAAATGCTGTTGGTGCTAAAGTAGTTTTTTCAAATAAAAATTCGTTAATAGTTGATGAAAACGATATAGTAAAAAAAGTTAGTAAAAAAACTAATCTTGTATTTCTTGCAAATCCAAATAATCCAACGGGGTTGATAGTAGAAAAAAAAAGACTTGTTAGGATGCTAAAAAAAATTCCACCCCATGTAATAGTTGTCATCGACGGAGCATATGCAGAATATGTTAAGGAAAAAGGTTTTTCTGATGGTTTAGAGTTGGTGAAAAGCTTTCCAAATGTTGTAGTAACTAGAACATTTTCAAAAATTTATGCAATGGCAGGATTAAGATTAGGTTGGGCATATTCCTCAAAAGAAGTAATAAGTACTTTAGAAAAAATTAGAGGACCATTTAATGTAAACACTATTGCACAAATTGCTGGAGCGGCAATGCTGAAAGATGAGAATTTTCTAAGAAAATCAATAAAACATAACGAAAAGTGGAAATCTTGGCTTACAAATGAAATTAATTTACTTGGATTCGAAACTCAGCATAGCTTTGCAAATTTTATACTCGTAAAATGTAATTTAAAAAAATTTACAGCAGAATCCTTAGTGTCTTGTCTAAAAAAAAGAAAAATTTTTATTAGACACATGCAAAGCTATGGACTTAAAAATTACTTTAGAATCTCGGTTGGTAAAAGTAGTGAATTAAAAAAACTAATATTAAGTCTAAAAGAAATAGTAAAAAATGAATAAAGAAAATAAATACATAATAAATCAAGTCGCAATTATAGGACCTGGTTTAATTGGTGCATCGTTAGGTTTAGCCTTGAAGAGTAAAAAAATTTGCAAAACAATAATTGGTATCGATAATTGTAAAAAGAATTTGAGAGATGCAATTAATAATAAATCAATAGATTTTGGTTATCATAAAATTGATAATAGAATTACAAATACGGATGTATTTTTTTTATGCACACCAGTGAGTCAACTGAACAATGTTATTGAACAATTAATACCATTTCTAAAAAAAGACTCAGTAGTAACAGATGTTGGGTCAGTTAAAAATGTTTTTAAAAAAAATGTCATCTCTAAAGTAAACAGAATCGGTTTCTTAGTTCCTGCTCATCCTATAGCAGGAACTGAGTTCTCAGGCGCAAAAAATGCCCGCCAAGATATGTTTTTTAATCGATGGTGTATCATTACTCCTGTCAATCGAAAGATACTAGGAGTCAAATTAATTAGATCAATTTGGAAAAAAATTGGAATGATGGTGGCAACTATGAGTCCTGAGGAACATGATAAAATAATGTCAATAACTTCTCATTTACCTCATTTAATAGCATTTACAATAGTAGGTTTAGCGTTGAATTATAGTAAAAAAGAAAAAAAACAATTGTTAAATTTTTCAGCGGGTGGGTTCAAGGATTTTACTAGAATTGCATCTTCCGACCCTAAAATGTGGAAAGACATATTTTTAAGTAATCGTAAAGATATCTTAAAAACGTTGGAAATGTTTATTAAAAATTTGAATTCTTTTAAAAATTTAATTCAATATGAAAAATCAAGTCAGATTATGAATTTTATTAATGAGACAAAAAAGATAAGAAAAGAAATTGTAAAGTTAGAGTAAGTTTTCATAATAAATTTTTTCAAGCTTTTCCAATACTTCATTTTTGTTGTTATTAAACGGAATAACAGGAAAAATTTTTAAGTTAATTTTGCCTTTGTTTTTAATAAATTTTCTGTTTACCCAATATCTTCCTGAATTGTGTTTTACAGGTAAAATAGGTAGTGAAAGATTTTTTGCTAAAGCCGTGATACCAGGATTTAATATTGTTCTTTGATTCGGATTTAATCTTGTCCCCTCTGGGAAAATTATTATTGAATGTATTCCTTCAGTGAATCTTTTTTTTGATTCTGTCAATATTTTTTTCATAGATATGTACCTATTATTCCTATCAACATATATAAATCCCAATTTTTTAAAATAACTTCTAAAAATGGGTATTCGATTAAGATCGTGCTTAAGTACAAATATTGACCTTTTAAAAATAATTGGTAAGAAAAATGTTTCCCAAACTGATTGATGATTCGATGCAATTAAAAATGGTTTTTTGGGAATATTTTCTAAACCGATTACTTTGTAATCAATTTCTAATATTACATTGGAAAATTTAATTACTACTATTGACCAATAATTTGCAATCTTAAATGCAAAGTTTCTTGTAAAGAATTTAACCATTGAAAAAGTTGAAAAATACAAAATTGTCCAAACATAAAAGAAAATATAAAAAATTAAACTTCTCAAAAATCTCATCTTGTATCAAAAAAAATTATATATAAAATCTTTATATATTCTGTAAAAATAATTTTTATGTGAAAAAAAAAATTAAAAAAAATATGCTTAGTAGTAAAAAGATTAGCTTCAACAGGAAGAAGATTTAATTCTAAAGAAGGAAATTTTTTTTCAAATAAAATTTTAACTCTTGGAAGATGGTAGTATGAGGAAATAAGATATATTTCATTTATACCGTTCAATTCTACCCATTTCTTAATTTCAGTGATGTTCTGATAGGTGTTTGTAGCTTTGTTATCGAAAGAAATGCAACATTCAAAAAGTTTTTTTTCAATTTCAGATTGAGCGTATTTTTTTCTTAGTTCATTTGCAGAAAAAACACCCGAAACAAAAAGTTTTTTACTCAGTTTACCACTTTTTAAAAAATTTAAACCTTTTTCAAGTCGACCTTTACCTCCAGTTAGTACTACAATTGCTGAACTTAAATTACTTGAAGATTTATTGAAGTCATAATGGTACTTCGGAAAAATAAAAAAAAGATATATTGACCACCATGTTACGCTTATTACAATAATAGAAGTTAAAAATATGCAATGCTTTTTTATGTTACTCAAAAAATCTCTTTTCTAAAAAACTTTGTAAATATATAAATAAATAGATAAATAAAAACAGTAATACAAAAAGTAAAAATAGTAAAAGTAAAAAAATATTTGAGAAAAAATCATTCATACTTAACAGATTAATCGAATTATTGAGTGGTATGCTAAAAATTCTCAATATAATTGAAGAAAATGATGCAATAAAGATAATTGCAAATATTGATCCTGGTAAAATTTTTTTTATTAAAATTACCAATAAGTTTAAAGAAATATTTTTATTTTCCGCACCCATTATTTGTAAAATCTCAATAAATTTATAGTTGCTTTGTAAAGTTGTTTTTAAAAGTAACGTCAAGAAGAACAAAAAAAGAATAATTATACTTAACCCAAAAATAAATATAAAAAGTTTTATTCTATATACATAATCATTAACCTCATAGAGGTCATTTTTGTGGTATTCGATATCAACTTTTCTATTGGTGGATAGGTTTATTAATTCTTCAAGATCAATTTCATGATTACTGTTCTTCAAGTTTAGCTGGATAATAAGGGGGATTCTTATTTTTGAGAGTGCATTAAGGTCATCAAACCCAATTTCATTTATAATTTTTCTTTCATCGTAAATATTTAAACTTGAAATCATATTTTCTTTAGATAGAAAATTAACAATTTGCCTTCTCACATCGTCTGGAATTCTCTTCTCACCCTCTTGGGGTACAACCTGTAATGTAACTAACTTAGATTCATTTTTTATCAAGTCACCGGAAAAATTAAAAAAATTTAGATAAAATATGAAGTGTACACTTATGATGCTAACAATAAAAAAGGAAAATCCTGAAAGTAGTCTGGTTTCACTATTAAAAAAAATTTCATTTAATATATTTGTTATTTTAAAATCATTCATACTTCGTTAATTTGTTTGTTTGATATTCTAAATCTCTTATGATTGTTTTCAATTTTTATCAAATCATTTTTTTCTGATAAAATAACCGTAGTTCCAAAGTTGTTTAATGTATTTAAAAGGAAATAAAATTTTTCCTTAGTTATGTTATCTAAATAAGTAGTTGGTTCATCGGCTAAAAGAATATCAGGTTTTCCAACAAGAGCTCTTGCAATTACAACTTTTTTTTTTTCGCCTTCCGAAAGATCATCAACTTTATTATTGCAAATATCCTTTAATCCAACCCAATTTATTATTTCTTTCACTCTTTTTTGAGAATCTAATATTTCTAATTTGTGTATTTGATTTACCAAGTCAATATTTTGAGAAACACTTAAATATGGAATAAGAAAATTATTTTGTAAAATAACTCCAATTTTTCTTCTTAAAATTGAAATGTGTTGCTGAGATATTTTCGTTATCTTTTTATTATGAAAAAAAAAGTTTCCACTCTTCGGGAGTAATTTCATATACAATAATTTTAAGAAAGTTGATTTACCTGAACCATTGTCACCACTTAAATGAATGAAATCACCTTTTTGAATTATCAGGTTAATATTTTCAATGACATTATTATCTTGATAACCTAAATAAACTTTTTCTAGTTTTACTATCATTTTAAAAGTCAGGTAACAATCTCTTCAAATATTTTTTTTCTTTTTCTACTCTTCTATCTTCGTTTGTCATTCTTCTAATTCTCTCTATTAATTTATTATACTGGTTTTCTTCAAAAATTATTGGCACGTCAAACTCATTATTATTCCTATTTTTTTTTAAATTATTATTGGTTTCTTTTTCCTTTGTTTTTTATCTTTTGCATTCTTCAAAAGTTTTAAAAAAAGTTCCTTTATCTGCTCTAATAATCTAATTTGGTTTTTGATGAATTCATCATTAATAGAATTTATTGAATTCAAAGAAGTTTGGAACTCACTTAAAATATTGTCTATAATATCTTTTTCAGATGGAATGCTTTCTTCAATATCTTTCGATATACCTTTAAAAGTTCTAAAAATATCCTCTTGTTTTTTGTAAATTATATTTGCTGTACTTTTGTTCATTTTATCTTTATGGATAAACGATTCATCCACTAATTTTTTTTGATTTTTGTAAATTTCTTGAAGTTTTTGAAGTATTTTACTTTTGTTTTCTTTTGAAGAATTTTTGTTAATTAGATTGTCGATTTCATTTAATAGTCTTTTTGCTTTGTCCAGTGTTGAAAGTTTTTGTTGGCTATTATTTTCTTGTTTTGCTAAATCTTTATCCTCAATTTCTAGTTTATCAATATTATCACTTTCAGTCCTATTTCTGTACTTTTCCAAAAGTCTTTCAAGTTCTAAAACTTTTGAGTTTAAAAGTTCTTCTGAGAAATTTGAACTTATAATTTTTTCAATTTCTTCTCTCAAATCAGAAATTTCTTTTTCTAAATTTTCTAAATTCTCAGCTTCAAGGATAATGGCGACTTTCCAAAGTTCATTAACTAACACTTCACGTTTTTCCTGAATATTTGAATTATTTTTTTTATGGTAAAATAGTATATCATCAATGATTCTTTTTGCTTTTTCTGGACTTTTTGAAAATTCTTTTTTCTTTAAAGTTTTTGAAATGAAACTAAGGTCTTCTTCATTCATTATATTTTTTCTTATAAATATTACTTTTTTTGCTAATTTATCATTGAATGTTTTTTCAGGTATAATTAATGAAGTAGTTTTTGAAAATCCAAATTGATTATTTTGATCATTTGCCCCCAAACGCATAAAAACTTCTTTCCCTGCTGATGGCAAATAACTTAAATTTTTTTTAAATAAAAAGTCTAATTCCTGTTTTGTGGAACCTCGATTTTTCATTAGAGTAATGAAATTCTTTGGTTTAGATAATGTTTTATTGAAATCCTTAAAGTCTATTTCTAAATTTTCTGATATTTTTGATTTTAAGTTAAATATTTCAAGCCAAACAAATGAGTTATTTTCATCCTTAAATGAATATGTAAACCTAATATCCTGGTCATTTGAAATTTCAGGTCTTGTAAGAAAACTTACTTCTGGTCGTTTATCTTTTAGGATAATAAATTTTTTAATAATTTTTTTTTTATAAAAAATATTATATTCACCCTCTTGTGCCTCTTCATTATATTCTAATAAATTAGGATCTTTTAAAGTAAATTTCTGACTTAATGCAGATTGGTTTTTATTTCTTATTAAAACTTTAATATTTTTTTTTTTTGCATTATAAAAATTTATTAATAATTTACTCTCGTCTTGAACCAAAAATGATTTTGTTTTCTCATCTTCGATGCTAAGATTACCAACAAAAATTTTTTCTTGATTTGTGTCATGTTTAGGAACAATCCATATATTCATTCCTATATCAATATAATTAGTATTAATGTCTTTCACTACAGTAAAAGAATTGGCAAAGTCTTTATAGTAATTATTTGATATTAATAAATAAGATATTGAAAACCAAATTAAGACACTAAGCTTAGTAAAGTTATCAATATTTTTTTCAATTAAAAAAAAGTATTCTATTTTAAAAGTATATTTATCTTTAATTTTTTTTTGAACTGAGTCTTTAAAACTAGACCATAATTCATTTTTATTTTTTTTATCATAGACGTTTTTAGTATCTTTTATTGAAAAAAGTTCATAGTTTTTCAAATTGAGTTTTTTTTGTAATAAAACTCTAATCTTTTTTAAATTTATGAAATTTTCTTTTTCGACACTATTTAGAAAAATAACAAAGTAGATCAAATTAATTATTATTAATAATACAAAGAAAAGGAGTTTAAAAAATTCATTCTTTGGCCAAAAATCATTTAAAACTAAAATCAAAGTAAAAAATAACGAAAAACTTAAAAACTTTGAGTATTCCAGAATTCTTATAATAACTCTAAAAAATAAAGAAATAATTAATTGGAATTCAATAAGAATTATCTTATCAATTTTAAACATAATTAGACCTTAAGATATAAATCTCTAGGATGTAACATTTTTTTTGTTTGGAATACCTTTTTTTTATCAATAAAAATTTCGTTCGCTGGTACCCTGCAGTTATAGTACGAAGACATTGAAGAACCGTAAGCACCTACTGAACAAATAACAACATAATCACCTTTTCTTAATATTTGGATTTTTCTTTTTTTACCAAATGTGTCTCCTGTTTCGCAGATTGGACCTACAATATTATAAAAAACTTTTTTTCCATTTTCTATTTTCTTTGCTGACAGAATCTCATGATATGCATCATACATTGACGGTCTAATAAGATCGTTCATTCCAGTATCGATAATTAAGAAATTATTCTTTTCTCCCTTTTTTACTCTTATTATTTTGGATATAAGAATTCCTGCGGATCCAACCAAAGATCTTCCTGGTTCAAAAAGGAGTTTAACATCTAAATCTATGAAATGCTTGTTAATGACTTTTTGATATTCATTAAAATCAATTGTTTTATTACCTGAATAGACAATACCAATGCCACCACCTAAGTCCAATTTCTCAATTTTATGACCAGATGATTTTAGATTTATAGTTAAGTCTCTTAGCTTTTTAAAAGCTACATCAAATGGCTTTACATTTGTGATTTGAGATCCTATATGAACTGCTAATCCATTAATTTTAAAATAATTATTATTAAATTTCTCAAATATCTTTCCGATTCTTGTAATTGGTATTCCAAACTTGTCTTCAAATTTACCAGTTGATATTTTTTTGTGAGTATTTGCATCAACATCTGGATTTACTCGAAGAGAAATATTTAGTTTTGTCTTATATTTTTGTTGAATTTTTAAAATATCTTCAATCTCTTCATAGGACTCAACATTAATCTGAAGTATTTTTTTTTTTATAGCAAATAGAAGATCCTCTTCGCTTTTACCAACTCCAGAAAAAACTATATTTTCAGGTTTAATTCCACACATCAAAGCCATTTCAATTTCACCTTTAGAAACAACATCAGCGCCAATTCCCTCTTTAGCAAACATATTTAACACTAAAGGATTAAAATTAGATTTTACTGCAAAAAAAATTGATGATTGAAAAGGAGAAATAGATTTTTTGAATATTTCTAAATTATTTCTTATCTCATTTGCTGAATAACAGTAAAGAGGTGTTCCATATGATTTAGCGAGATCAGAACAACTTATATCATCAAAATATAATAGACCATTTTTTTTATATGATAAGCTATTAGAAAATATTTGTGGATTTTGTTTCATTTTATTTATCTATATTCCTTTGATATGGAGTATTATCATGTTCTTCAAGTGAGCTCTTTTTACCACATGAACAAAAAATAAAAATTAAAGTAATTGATAAAAAAAATAAATTTATTCTCATTTTTTTATTTTTTTCTTTGCTCTTTGAATTGCTTCTTTAATTTTTTTAAAACCCGTTCCGCCATATGAACTTTTATTTTTTACAGAATTTTTAATACCAATATAACCAAAAATCTGATTATTTATTTGTGGTTCTATTTTCTTAAAATCTGTAATATCTAATTCATCTAAATTACAACCTTTTTGCTCAGCTAAAAGTACTATTTTTCCAGTTTTATGATGAGCATCTCTAAAGGTTAATTCTGTGTTTTGAACCAGCCAGTCAGCAATATCGGTAGCTGTAGAATAACCATTATTTGAAGATTTTAACATTTTTGCTTTATTAATAACAAGTTCTTTCAGAAGTTCGGTCATTATAATAATTACAATCTCCATAGTATCAAATGAATCAAACACTGGTTCTTTATCTTCTTGAAGATCTTTGCTATAAGTCATTGGTAAACCTTTTAAGGTAGTTAGTAATGACAAAAGATTCCCAAAAACTCTGGATGCTTTTGAGCGAACTAATTCAACTGCATCAGGATTCTTTTTCTGAGGCATAATTGACGAACCGGTGCAATGCAGATCTGAAAACTTGATAAACGAAAATTCATTACTACACCAAATTATAAAGTCCTCAGCAATTCTTGAAAAATGAACGGCTAAAATTGATAAATTTGATAAAAACTCAATGGCATAATCTCGATCAGATACACTATCAAGAGAATTTTCTGTTGGCTTTCTAAAACCAAGTGATTTCGCTAAATATTTCCTGTCAATTTTTGAAAAATTTGTACCAGCAAGTGCTCCAGATCCCAATGGACATTCATCTAATCTGTTAATCATATCGAAAAACCTGCCTTTATCTCTCTCAAACATTTCAAAAAAAGCCATAAAATAATGCGCCAATGATATGGGTTGAGCATTCTGAAGATGAGTAAATCCAGGCATAATTGTAAAAATATTCTCTTCGGATTTCTTTACTAGAACTTTTTGAAGATTTTCTAAAAGATTCAAAATAAAAAGTGTTTTTTCCTTTATCCACAATTTTAAATCAGTTGCAACTTGATCGTTTCGAGATCTACCAGTGTGAAGTTTTCCGGCTGTGGTGCCAATTCTTTTTTTTAATTCCATCTCAATATTCATGTGAATATCTTCGAAATCTTCGTTAAGTTTTAATTTTTTTTCAAGAATATCATTTTCAATTGTTTTAAGACAATCAACTATCAAGGTTTCCTCTTTTTTTGAAATTATTTTTGATTTGCACAGAGCTTTACAATATGCTTTAGATACTCTCAAATCTTGTGAAGCTAATTTATAATCAAAAGATATGGAATTGTTGATTTTTTTTAAAAGTTCAGATGATTTTTGCTTAAATCTTCCACCCCACAAAGGATTAGTTTTATTTTTCATAGTCAGCTATTATATTTAGAGTATGTTTTTGTTAAATTTAATAACCTTTGTACTATTAATATTATTTCATTCAACAACAAATTCAAAAGATAGCAATGAATTAACTTTTCATAATACTATTAAAGAAGTAGAGTCCTTTCAATTAATAGATTTAGAAAAGAAAAAAATAGATTTAAAAAAATTCAAAAAATCTGATTTCTTTATACTAAATTTCTGGGCGACATGGTGTACACCTTGTATTAAAGAGATACCCGATCTCTTAAAAGTTGAACAAAAGTTTAATAATAAATTTAAAATCATATTTATATCTATGGATTCAAACCCTAAAGAAACCGTATCGAAATTTCTAAAGAAAAGAAAATTTAATAAGTTTAAAACATATACTGATACTGATTTTAGTATATCAAAAAAACTTAATGTTAGGATTATGCCTACGACAATAATTATAAATAAAAATCTAAAAGAAATTTCCAGAATTACTGGATATCACAATTGGTTAAGTCCCGAAACAATTAATCTTCTTGAAAACCTATAACTTTTCTTCTAATTTTGGTAGTACTTCAAATAAATCTCCTACCAGTCCGTAATCAGAAAAATTAAAGATAGGGGCTTCCTCATCTTTATTTATTGCAACAATAAATTTTGAATCCTTAATTCCAGCTATATGTTGGATTGCGCCAGAAATACCTACTGCAATGTATAAATCGGGCGCAACAATCTTTCCGGTCTGCCCCACCTGCCAATCATTTGGAACAAATCCAGCATCAACAGCAGCGCGACTAGCTCCAACTGCTGCACCAAGCTTATCAGCTATACCTTCTAATAACTTGAAGTTATCACCATTTTGCATACCCCTACCACCTGATATTACTATTTTTGCTGAAGTGAGTTCTGGTCTGTCAGATTCAGATAATTCATGTTTTAAAAATTTAACTTTCTCTGAGTTGTTTGTCGTAAATTTTATTTCTTCAACATCAACATTACCGTCTAATAATGCTTGCTCAAAACATGTACCCCTAACGGTTACAACTTTAATCTTATCTGTTGATTTCACTTTTAACATAGCATTACCAGCATATATTGGCCTTTCAAAAGTTTCATGATCTATTACTTGTGTGATGTCTGATATTTGTTGAACATCTAAAAGTGCAGAAATCCTGGGGAGTAAATTTTTTCCAAAAGTTCCGGAAGGAGACATTACATGAGTGTATTTTGCATCCTTAACAATATTCATAATGGGTTGTGTCAAATCTTCAGCAATCTGATGTTTAAAATCTTCATTATTGATGAATTTTATTTTTTTTAACCCTGATATCTTTGAAGCATTCTGAATAACAGCATCACAATTAAAACCTAGAATCAATAACTCAATATTAGTGTCAATTTGTTTGGCAGCTGTAATACAGCTGAGTGTTGATGGTTTTAGGTCTTTATTATCGTGTTCAGCTACAATTAAAATTTTCATTAAATCACCTTTGCTTCGTTTGTTAGTTTTTCCATAAGTTCGTCAATATCTTTTACCATAATACCAGCCTTTCTCTCCGGCGGATCATTTACCTCTATTACGGATAAACGTGGAGAAAGATCAAGACCTAATGTAGAAACATCAATTGAATCTATTTTCTTTTGTCTCGCTTTCATAATATTTGGTAGTGAGGCATATCTCGGTTCATTTAACCTAAGATCAGTGGTTATTATGCACGGCAGAGATAATTTTAGTGTTTCTAAACCGCCATCAATTTCTCTTGTCACATTTAAAAAACTATCTACTTTTTCAACTTTCGAGGCAAATGTTGCCTGTGAAAATCCAGATAACGCCGCTAACATTTGGCCTGTTTGATTTGAATCATCGTCGATTGCCTGTTTCCCCATTAAAACAATATCCGGTTTTTCATTTTCAACAATTTTCATTAATATCTTAGATATGTTTAAGGGTTCTAGATCCTCATCTGAATTAATATGAATTCCTCTATCAGCGCCCATAGCCAGGCCGGATCTTATTGTTTCCTTACAGGCTTCAGTTCCAATAGAAACAACCACTATTTCTTTAGCAATTTCATTTTCTTTCATCTTAACAGCTTCCTCAACAGCAATCTCATCAAATGGGTTCATTGACATCTTTACATTATCTTTTTCAACACCAGTTTTATCTGATTTAACTCTAATCTTTACGTTATAATCAATAACTCTTTTAACACAAACTAAAATTTTCATAAGTTAACTCCTATCTTGAAATTTTCCAGGTTTCCATAAAACATCACCAATTTTTTTATTTTCAAATCTTGCACTGACAAATAAGTAGTCTGAAAGTCTATTAACATATTTTAAAATTTCTTCATTTATAGATTCACTATCCATTAAATTTGAAATTTTTCTTTCAGATCTTCTTACAATACATCTGGCTAGATGTAAATACGATGAGGCAAGTGAGCCTCCAGGTAAGATAAAAGATTTTAAAGTACCAAGACCTTTATTAATGTCATCAATCTCATTTTCTAAAAATTCCACTCTATTCTTTCTCAACCTTAAGGCATCTTTAACATCTCCGGGGACACATAAGTCAGCACCGATATCAAACAGATCATTTTGAATTATAGAAAGTGATTTTTTTAATTTTTCTGAGCAATGATATATTGCAATGCCAATCACAGAGTTAGATTCATCAATGTCACCATAACATCTGACTCTTAAGGAACTTTTTTTAACCCTTTTCCCATCTCCTAGAGAGGTCAAGCCCTTATCCCCGCCTTTTGTATAAATTTTATCTAATCTGACCACTTATGGTTTAACCAACTAGCGTTTGTTTATAATAAATAGCAATAATTAAAATAATAATTGCGATAAATTGAAAATAAACTCTGTATCGCATGAATTTATTAATTTTATTACTTGAGTCTTGGCCGGATTTTGATGTGTAAATTAATCCGGCAATCAGAGTCAAAAAGGTAATGATAACGGTAGTAAATATTAAAATATTTAAAAAGGAAATTAACATTTTATTTCCCTAAAAGGCCCTTAATAACTATTTGAGCCTGAATTTCTGCTGCGCCTTCAAATATATTTAAAATTCTTGCATCACATAAGACTCTACTTATTGGATACTCTAAGGCATAACCATTACCACCATGAATTTGTAAAGCGCTATCTGCATTACTCCACGCTACTTTTGCTGCAAGTAATTTGGCCATTCCAGCTTCAATGTCACATCTTATATCATTATCTTTTTCTCTAGCAGAAAAAAGAGTAATTTGTCTAGATATTGTGGTCTCAACAGCCATCCATGCTAACTTAGAAGCTATTCTTGAAAAATTAATTATTTCTTTACCAAATTGAGATCTGTCTTTTGAATACTGAAGACTTAATTCGAGAGCTGATTGCGCAACACCGACAGCACGCGCGGCAGTTTGTATTCTTGCAGATTCGAAAGTTTCCATAAGTTGTTTAAATCCTTGGCCTTCTTTTTCACCAAGAAGATCAGCTTTAGAGACTTTAATATTATCCAAAGCAATTTCATATTCTTTCATTCCACGATAACCTAGAACTTCTATTTCACCACCACTCATTCCTTCCATAGGAAAAGGGTTCTGGCAATTTCCTCTTGGTTTCTCGACTAGGAACATACTAAGACCTCTATATCCTTTTTGATTAGAATCTGTTCTGGCCAGAACTGTCATTAAGTCAGATCTTGCGCCATGAGTTATCCAGGTCTTGTTTCCATTAATAATATAATCATCTCCACTCTTAGTTGCTCTTGTAGAGAGACTACCTAAGTCAGAACCTGTATTAGGTTCTGTAAATACAGCAGTGGTTAGAATTTCACCAGTTGCAATTTTGGGAAGATATTTTTTCTTTTGATCCTCGGTACCACCCAGTCTAATAAGTTCCCCAGCAATCTCTGCTCTAGTTCCAAGAGAACCCGCAGCTAAAAACCCTCTTGAAAGTTCTTCCGTAACAACACACATTGCAGTTTTACCCATGCCTAATCCACCAAACTCTTCTGGTATGGCTATACTGAAAACACCTAAGTCAGCCATTTGTTTCAGAGTTTCATCAGGGATTAACTCATCTTTAAGATGCCACTCATGTGCATGAGGAATAATTTCGTCATCAGTAAATTTCTTAAATTGATCTTGAATCATTTCTAATGTCTCATCTTTGAGACCTAATTTAGGAAATTGACCTTTATCTAGAAAATCGACAATACCGAATTTTACCTCTTCAGTTAATCCATAATTAATAAGTTCTTTTGTTTCTTTAGAATTTAAGAAGTTAAAATCAGAGGGATCCAAATCAAGATTTTTTAATGGTCTTATAATTTCGGATTGACTCATCATTATACCATCACGCATTTGTAAGGAATACTCTGAGAAAGCTGAAGCTAGTACTAGCTCCTCAAGCTTTGATGATTCACCGGATATACATAAATCATTAAACCAATTAAAAGTGTGTTCCAAAGATATCCTATATGTTTCAAACCAAGCATATCCGTGGCAAATAAATTGATTTTGTTCAAACAATCTTGGGTCAATCTTATCTTCCACAATACATTTGCTCTTTAAGTTAGATTTTATTTTTGCACTTATTTTTGAGAACTCACTTAAAATATCTTTGTAAGTGGACAACTTTTTAGTTAAATCAAATTCTTTAACAATGTTTTTATTAATGATTACAGAACTATCCATTTTTATCTCCGTTTTAATATATAAACATAGTATTTCTAAATTAATATTCAATCAACAAGAGTTTATATTTCATTAAAAGTTTTCATCCCCGTTTTAGTTGCCTGAACTAAAGCTGCCATATTACCGGGCAAATGCTGATTATTCATCATTTTGGTGTGTGCAGCTGGAATTTCATTCCACGTAAAACATTCAGACATCAAGGGGTTTATTAATTTATTTATCATCATATTATTTGCTTCATTAGCTTGAAATAAATTAGCAAAGTGGCTACCTTGAATTCTTTTTTGTCTCATCCAAATGTATCTAGCGTCCATTGTAAGATTATAACCTGATGTTCCAGCGCAGATAACAACCATTCCACCTGTTTTTACCAAATAACAAGAGACAGGAAAAGTAGATTCGCCTGGATGTTCAAAAACAATATCTACGTCTTTCTTTCCAGTTAAAGACCAAATATCTTTTCCTAGTACACGACATTTTTTTATGAAGTCAGAATAACCTTTTTGATCCTTCACGTCTGGTAATTTTCCAAAACAATCATAGTTTCTTCTATTTAAAACTCCAATAGCACCCAAATTCTTAACAAAAGGTATTTTGTCGTCATCAGAAATAATTCCAATCGCATTTGCTCCAACAGCTTTGCAAATTTGAACTGCCATACTTCCTATTCCTCCTGAAGCGCCCCAAACTAGAACATTCATTCCTGGTTTTACTGCATGAGGAGGATGACCAAATAACATTCTGTAAGCAGTAGCTAAAGTAAGTGTATAACAACCACTTTCTTCCCATGACAAATGTTCTGGTTTTTTTAACAACTGTCTAGATTGAACTGTTGTGAACTGTGCAAATGATCCATCATTTGTCTCATATCCCCAAATTTGTTGAGATTTAGAATACATAGGCTCACCGCCATTACATTCTTCGTCATCACCATCGTCTCTATTACAGTGAATGATCACTTCATCACCAACTTTCCATCTTTTTACATTGTCTCCAACTGACCAGACAATTCCTGACGCATCTGATCCACCTATGTGGTAACCGGTATCCTCTCCTATGACTGATATCGGAATACCCTGAGAAGCCCACACATTATTATAATTAATTCCAACTGCCATTACCATGACTAAAACTTCGTCTTTTCCAGGGTTTTGAATCGGCATTTTCTCTAACTGCATAGCTTTTTCAGGGACTCCCAACCTATTTTCTCTAATTACCCATGCGTACATCTTTTTAGGAACGACGCCTAGGGGTGGAATTTCTCCCATCTCATAAATCTCTTTTTCAGTCATAATTTTTCCTTATTTCATTTTTCCACTATACAATTAAATAATTAACGTTAAAAAGTAAAATTTATAACATTGTTTGTAAAAAAAAACATAATTTTCTTGTTGAATTCAAAAATTAATACTATTTTTCATTATTATTATTAAAAATTATGCAAACTAGAGACAAACCCTGGGTTATTAGAACTTATGCAGGTCATTCAACCGCAAAAGCATCTAACAAACTCTATAGAGAGAATTTAAAAAAAGGACAAACTGGTTTATCCGTTGCTTTCGATTTACCTACTCAAACAGCATACGATTCTGATTTTATTTTGTCTAAAGGTGAAGTTGGAAAAGTTGGTGTTCCGGTATCACATATTGGAAATATGATGACCCTTTTTGACAATATTCCTTTGGATAAAATGAACACATCAATGACGATCAACGCTCCAGCTGCTTACCTTTTAGCTTTATACATCGCGACTGCAGAAAAAAGGGGAATTAAAAGAAAAAACTTATCAGGAACTACACAAAATGACATTACGAAAGAATATCTATCTAGGGGTACTTACATTTTCCCACCTGATCCAAGTCTAAAATTAACCACTGATATAATAAATTTTACTACTAAGGAGATGCCAAAGTGGAACCCAATGAACGTTTGTTCGTATCATCTTCAAGAAGCAGGTGCAACTCCTGAACAAGAATTATCATTTGCTTTGGCAACAGCCACAGGAATTTTGGAATACATGAAAAAAAACTCCAAAATCACTAAACCTGTTTTTGAACAAACAGTTGGAAGAATAAGCTTTTTCGTAAACTCTGGTATGAAATTTATTACTGAAACAGCAAAAATGATTGCATTTACAGAAATGTGGGATGAGATATGCAGGAAGAGGTTTAAAATTAAAAATTCAAAGTTTTGTAGGTTTAGATATGGAATGCAAGTAAATTCTCTTGGACTAACAGAATCTCAGCCAGAAAATAATGTTTATAGAATTCTAATTCAAATGTTACCAGTTGTAATTGCTAAAAATTCAAGAGCTAGAGCTGTTCAACTTCCTGCATGGAATGAAGCCCTTGGACTTCCAAGACCATGGGATCAGCAATGGAGCTTAAGGCTCCAACAAATTATGGCTTATGAAACAGATTTATTAGAATTTGGTGATATTTTTAAAGGTTCATCGGAAATCAAAAAAAAAGTAAGTGAACTAAAAAAACAAGCCAAATATGAACTTAATGAAATTGACAAATTAGGTGGTTTGATTTCTGCTATTGAAACTGGATACATGAAGAAAAAACTTGTTCATTCACAAACAATTAGACAAAAAAACATTGAATCAGGAGAACAAAGAGTTGTTGGTGTTAATTGTTTCACAGAAGGTGCAAAATCTCCATTAATGGATTCTGACGACGGCGGTTTTATGAAAGTTGACCAAACTGCTGAAAAAAATCAAATAATAAATGTCGTCGAATGGAAGAAAAAAAGGAATCATAAAAGAATCCAATCCTGTTTGAAAGAACTTTCAAATACAGCTAAAAATGGATCAAATATTATGGAAATTTCAATTAAATGTGCACATGCTGGGGTTACTACAGGAGAATGGGGAAAAGTAATGCGAGAGGTTTTTGGAGAATATAGAGCTCCAACGGGTATTGCCTCATCTCACGTTCAACAAAACAAAAGAGCAGAAAAAAAAGTTTTAGAAATTAGAAAAAGAGTAGATATTATTTCAAAGAAAGTTAAAAAACGACCAAAAATGCTGGTTGGCAAACCTGGTCTTGATGGACATTCAAATGGAGCAGAACAAATTGCTGTCCGAGCGAAAGATGTAGGTTTTGAGGTAGTTTATGACGGAATAAGATCAACACCTGAGCAATTAGTTAATACTTGTGTTGAAGAAAGTATAGACATTATAGGTCTTTCTATCTTGTCAGGATCCCACATATACCTAGTTAAGGAGATAAGAATGCTTCTGAAAAATATAGGTCTTGATAAGCTTCCGGTTATAGTTGGTGGTATAATACCTCCAAAAGATGAAAATAAATTACTAAAAATTGGAGTTAAAGCTGTTTTTACTCCAAAAAATTTTCAAATTGAAGACATTATGAGTAAAATTGTTGATATTTTTGAATAAGTAATGTTGTCAAGAAAAAATATTGAATTAATTATAGATTCCCTCAGAAAATTAAATACCTATAATCTCGAAAACTTTTTTGCAGTAAATTTTGAAAAAACAAAAATCGGGTGGATCAATTCTAATAATAAAAAGTTATTGGAGGGTCTATTTAATTTAAAATCCAGACAAGCATTAAATATGAAAGAAATTATTTTGAAAGAACCAATTTGGTATGAAAAAATTAAATCATTTTTAAAAATTAAGTGTAATGAAAAATGCCCAGTTTTTCAAAATCAATCAATTAAACCAAAAAAAATATTCAACCAGAACAAAAAAGTATGCGTTAATCAAATAATAACGGTGCCAAGGTCATTACTTTTTTTCTTCGGTTTCCCAGCTTATGGTGTGCACTGTAATGGTTGGTCTAAAGAAAAAAAACAATTGTTTTTTTATTTATCCAAAAGGTCTAGTAAGTTAAAAAAATACCCAGGATTGTATGATAATTTGATTGGTGGTGGTCAACCTGAAAAATTATCTTTTAAAGAAAATCTTTACAAAGAGGGATTTGAAGAGGTTGGAGTACAAAAAAGTTTTTTTAGGAGGAGTAAACTAGAATCGATAATAAATTATTGTCATGTCAAAGATAACTTACTACATTCATCCATAATAGCTACATATGACGTAAAAGTTTCTAAAGGATTTAAGTTTAGTAACAACAAAAATGAAGTTGAAAAAATTGAAAAATTTGAACTAAATGAGACACTAAAATTGCTTGAGGAAAAAAAACTAAAACCTAATTGCATTATACCAATTAGTGATTTTCTAATTAGAAATCAACCAGACACATTTACCAATAAATCTCTGAAAGAAATAAAAAAATATTTATCATAAAAATATGACTGGCACTAAAATCTTAAATACCGAAATCAAACAACCAAATGAAAAAGAAATAAAAAAGATTGTGCTTTTTCTTCATGGCTATGGTGCAAATGGTGCCGATCTAATTGGTATTGCTGATTATTTAAAAAGTTATCTTCCAAATACAATTTTTTATTCCCCCGATGCACCATTTATTTGTGATGTAAATCCGACGGGTTTTCAATGGTTTCCATTAAATAAGAGAACGGAAGATGAAATTCAAAACGGATTGAATGATTGTGAACCTTATCTTAATTTGTTTGTAGAATATATTCTTGATCTTCACAAACTAAAGATTGAAGATCTTGCGGTAATTGGATTTTCGCAAGGGACTATATTATCTCTTTACAATTTTACTAGAAGAAAGAACTCATGTGCTGGCATTATAGCTTTTTCAGGTTTGTTTTTTAATAAACATAGGAATAATCACAAGATTAATTTTCCCATTCTTTTACATCATGGGAAAAACGACGAAGTTATAAATTATAACTTTTCTCTTAATGCCGAAAAAGATTTAAGAAACTTAGGTTTTGATGTTATATGTAAAATTAAAGAAAATCTTGGGCATGGAATTGATGAAGGAGCAATCGTAGACGCAAAAGAGTTTTTACTGAACTCACTTTTTAAATAAATTATTTAATTCATTAGAAATAAAACTATATACTCTATTCATGACTATTAAAGATAACAGTTGTCCAGCATTGGTCTTAAATGCAGATTTTCAGCCTTTAAGTTATTTTCCATTATCAACATGGTCTTGGCAAAATGCAATCAAGGCTGTTTTTTTAGATAGGGTGAATGTAATATCTGAATACAATGAATTTGTAAACTCTCCTTCTAAATCAATTAAGCTTCCAAGTGTCATATCTCTAAAGGATTTTATCCCTTTACCCTCAAAAGCAGCATTTACCAGGTTTAATGTATTTTTAAGAGATAAATTTACTTGCCAGTATTGCTTGAATATTTATAAAGCTGAAGAACTTACTTTTGATCATGTTGTACCTAAATCTAGAGGAGGAAAGACCACTTGGGAAAATGTTGTTACTTCTTGCCGAACTTGTAATACTAGAAAAGGGAGTAAATCGCTCTTAAATCTCAATATTAAGCTAGCAGTAGCTCCTAGGGTCCCGAACAATTATGAGTTGAAAGATATTGGAAGGCAGTTTCCACCAAATTTTTTGCATGAAAGTTGGAATGACTTTCTATATTGGGACTCAGAGCTTGAACCATAGCTAAATTTTTTCAGATAATCTTATAGCGGTTTTCGTCAAACCTTTTATTAAAAATTTAAAAACGTTAAGTTGTATATCGTTGGAGTCTATTCCAGATGCACCAGTCTCCTTATGTTTGTCCTCATCTGCCAAAAATTTTTTAATTTTTTTTCTTATCTCTTTTTCTTCTGAACTTGGTATTTCATGCAATTGCTTTTCATAATGCTTTACAATAGTTTCCTCTACTGCTTCTGTGCAAGCCATTACATAATTTTTTCCAAATAGTGCGGTCAATGCTCCAAGCGAAAATCCACCAATTTTCCATACTCCTCCTAAAATGGTAGGTCTTATTCTCTTTTCTAGCATTACCGATTCAAAATACTTCAAATGTTCTTCTTCCTCATCAGCCATTTTTTCCAGTATTTTTTTTAAATTTTTATCTTTCGTAAATTTTATTTGACCTGAATAAATTTGTTGAGCTCCATATTCCCCAGCATGATCAACTCTTATAATTTGATCTAATCTTTTTTTAAAGTTCATGTTCATCTTTTTTCCACAATTTTTTATTTAAAAGTATAAACATTGTAATGGCAAAATTCATTAAAGAAAATAACGAATTATATTGTGCCATTGAAAAACCTAAGTAAGACCATATTACCTCATTACATTTAGTTATAGGAGCCTCATCTAAAAAGTTTCTCAAAGATTCAATATCACTAAATTGTTCTCCTGTTGAAGAACATGATGAGCCAAATTCAAAAAAACTTTTTTCTATGCCTACATGTACTGAAGCGATTACAAGACTAAATAAAAAAACTGTAGGAATAATATACAAAAAAGTAGTCTTATATTTATTTGCAAGGAATAATAGAGGAATAAAAAAAATCAAAAAAAAGTATGGTATTCGCTGATAAATACAAAATTCACATGGTGGATAGTTTTCAATATATTGATAATAAAATGCAAAGGTTATAGCAATAATACTAACAAAAAAGCTGTATCCACAAAGCAAAGTATCTCTTCTAATTGTCATTTATCTTACAAATAAATAAAAAATAAACATTAACAACAATATAAAACTAAGAACATTTATATTTTTTTCTACTGTTTCTTTAATTCTTTTCCCATATATAAAAAACAAGTAACTGACCAGTGCAAACCTTGCCCCTCTAGAAATAATTGAACATATGATAAATATAAGTAAATTTAAATTAAGGATACCTGCTGATAATGCAACAATCTTGTACGGCATCGGTGTAAAGCCACCAATAATTACTAAAAACCAACCATAATTTGCAAAATTATCCTTAAATATTTTAAACTGATTTTCAAATTTTGGATAAAGAGAAATTAAATCTTGAGAAAAAGAACTCCACAAATACTGACCAATAAAATAGCCCGCAATACCTCCGAGAACAGAAAATAAAATTGTTATTGAAGTCAAAAAAAATACTTTGTGTTTATTGAAAATGATTGCTGGTGCTAAAAAAATATCAGTCGGTAACGGAAAGAAAATTGACTCTACAAATGATATAAACGAAAGGAAAATCCATGAATTTTTTTTTTTGGTAAATTTTATAAAGTGAAAATATACAAATTCTACAAATTTCATTTTAAAAATATACACATAAAATATCAATTAGCTAAAAGTTATTTATTTTCTATGACTAAATTTTTTACAAATTCACCAATCGCAATTGAGGAGGTTAATCCCGGAGACTCGATTCCAAATAGATTTATTAAAGATATGTTCTGATTAATTTTATTATTTTGTATACAAAAATCGTTTCCGACAATTTTTGTCCTAATGCCGCTATAATCTGGCACAAGATTTCTATCTTTTATTTTGGACCAATATTTAGATATTGATTTCTTAAATTTATTTTCTAGATCTCTACTTACATCAAAGTTTACAGACTTTAGTTGTTCAGTATCTGGTCCAAAGTGAGTTTCTCCAGATAAACAAATAGTCGAATGTATCCCAAGTCCATCTTTTTGGGGAATGGGATAAATTAGTCTTGAAAATGGAGAATCACCTTCAAGTTTCATGTAATTACCTTTAACAAACCTAATCTTTGGAATCTTAAATTGAAAATTTTTAATACTTTTAGCTACCCTATAACTGTTGAGTCCTGAACAATTAATTAAAACTTTGGTCTTAAATACGTCATTTTTTTGATTGTTTACAATAAAGTCTATGGAATTCTGATTTATGAATCCTTCTGAAAACTCTGTATTAAATACAATTGTACCACCATTATTTTCAACATCTATTAAGAAGTTAGCCATAAGTTGATGAACATCTACTATTCCAGTTTCTCTAGAAAACAAACCAGCAGAACCATTTAAATCTGGTTCCATTTCTTTTAGATTTTTTTTATCTAACTCAACTAACTCAATAGCTAATCTTTCTGCGTTTTTTTTTATAAATTTTAATTTTTGGATTTCATCCAATGATGAAGCAACAATAATTTTTCCACATTTATTATATTTTATACCCCTATCTTTTATATATTTGTAAAGATAATGTCTCCCTTGAATACATAATTTTTCTTTAAGAGAGTTTTTAATATAGTATAAGCCTGCATGAATCACTCCACTATTTCTTGAACTATTTTCTTGTCCAAATGTATTATTTTTTTCAAGAAGTAGAACTTTTTTATTTTCTGAACTTAAGGATTTAGCAATTGATAATCCAATTACCCCACCACCTACAACTGTAAATTCAAAATCTATCATGATTTTATGTTAGTAAAATTATTACAATATTAATAGGATTACATAATTAATCTAGACTATTGAACGAAAGATTCTTAAAATATAATGAAAAAAAAATTAAGATGTCAAATAAAATTCTACTTAAAATTAAAAATCTTGTAAGAAAGAATAATGTTAAAAAAGCCGACATTTTATTCAAAAGATTACTTAAAACGGATCAAGATAATAATAGTCTAAAACGATTTTATTTAGATACTTTATTTAAAGAGAAAAAATACAAGAATGTAACTGCAGCTTTTTTATCGTTATGTAAGGACACTCTAGATGAACAAATATTAAAGATATTTTCAATTTCATTGCTGGAGTTAAATAAGTTTCAGGAGGCAGAAATATATTTTTTAAAAATTATAAAAATTAACGAAATTCCTGAAAATCTTTCCTTGCTCGCCATTTGTCAATCAAAACTAAGTAAAAATGAAATGGCTATAGAAAATTTTAAAAAAGCAATAAATATCGAACCAAAAAATTCCAGATATATAATTAATTTAGCCAACTACTTTCGTGAGTCAAATCGAACTATTCAAGCTATAAACTTATTAAAAGATTTTAATAAATCTACAACTAATATAAATGTGTTAATCCTTCTTATTGGTTTGCTGAGAGATATTCAAAAACACGAAGAGGCAATAGAATATTGTTCTGAAGCAATGAAAATTGAAAAGGAAAATAGTTATCTTATTCTTATTCTTGCCACACTTTTTTTGGAAAGTAATAATGTTGTTGAAGCAGAAAAGTTTTTTGAACTTTCATTAAAATATAGACCTTTTTTTGGGCCAGCTTTGAGAATGTTAAGTTTATTTAAAAAAATAGATGCTCAAAAGCTAAGTGACCTCGAAAAATTTATTGAAAATTCAAAAAGTTTTGATCCTAATCTGATTCAACTAGGTCTAGCAGTCTCAAATTTCTTAGAGAAAAATAATAATTTTAAAAAAAGCTTTAAATACCTAAAAAGGTTTAATAGTTACCAAAAGGAATTAACGAAATATAATATTAATTACTACAAAGAAAAGTATGATAAAATTAAAAGTATTTACAGATTTTACACGAGAAAAAAAGAATACTTAAATAAAAAAATTAAAAATATTTGTCCTATATTTATAGTTGGATTACCAAGATCAGGAACCTCTCTGGTTGAACAAATTTTATCATCCAAAAAAGAAATTAAAAGTTGTGGTGAATTAACATTTCTAGATGATAATTTTTCAAAAATATTTAAATCAATTAAGGAAGAAGATATTTCAATTCGTATGCTTGAAATGTTAAGTACAACATATATAGATAATGTAGTAGAGAATTTAGAGGTCAAAGAAAAATTTTTTACTGACAAAATGCCATTAAATTTTTTTTATGTTGGAATAATAAATCTGATCTATCCAAGTTCTAAGATTATATTATGCAAAAGATCAAAAATGGATAATATTATTTCTCTTTATAGAAATTTTTTTCCTTCAGGTAATAATTTCAGTTACGACTTAAGTGACATTAATGATTTTTTAAAATTATATGATGAAGTTATTACTTATTGGAAAAAAGAAAGAATAAATTTTCACATTGTTGATTATGAAAGTTTAATTCGCGACTTCAAAACTGAAACGTCAACGTTATTTAAATACTTAAATTTAAATGTGGATGACTCAATTTTAGAATTTCATAAAAATAAAAGAGTAGTACAGACTGCAAGCTTCCTTCAGGTTCGTAGACCTATATTTAAAAGTTCTATTGATTCGTGGAAAAAATATAAAGATGAAATAGGTTATTTAAATAACTAATTACTTTAACCAACCATATTCATTGTTGATTGTTTGAAAAACAAAATCATAATTTTTATATTTAAGAAAATTATTAATATTTATTGGCCCTCTTAATTGTTCATTATTTGTGGTTTGGGTATAGATTTTATTTTTATAAAAGTTCAAGCAACTTTCTGTCCATTTAATACCACAAAAATCAAAAATATTTTTTGTCACTATTTTGGGATTCTTCAATAACTCCTCAAAATTTAAATTGTAGATAAAATTTTGATTTTCAAATTTAAACTTATTCATTATTTTGTAATATCTATCAAAATATTTTAAAATATCTTCCATTCTATGAGCCCATGGAACTGATATTAAATTATTTTTAAGTATTGAAATTATAGATTCCCTAGGATCTCTGATACAATTTATTATCTTTGCATTAGGTAAGCACCTTTTTATCAGATTTATAAATTCAAAGTTTTCTAATGACTTATCAGTAAATCTATACTCAAAGTTGACATTTTTAATTTTTTTATAAATTTGGAGTATTTCATCTATTGATTTAATTTTTTTATTTTTAACATTAATTTTCCTTAATTTATTGAAGAAAATTTGTGTTTCCTCTAAGGACTGAACTTTAGATTCTGATGAACAAATTATTTTTTCTATTAGGGTTGAACCAGATCTCGGTAATCCGACAATGAAAATTGGATGAATTTTTTTTGATAATTTGGACTCACGAATGTTATCTGTCAATTTTTTTATGTAAGATATTTTTTTATCATAAGTCAAATTAAACTCAGAAAAATAAGTATTAAGCTTAAAATATAAATTATGAGCAATTGTTAAATTTTTAATTTCTTCCACAAAATTCTTATTTTCATACTCTATCTTTCCCTTTAAAAAATAATAATAGATTGAATTTTCTACACTTGGTTCTAGTTTCATTATTTTATTTAACTTCTCAACATATATTTTATTTTTATTCATACGATAAGATTCAAAAAGTAGTTTCAAATTATTGGGTTTTTGTATTCGTGCTTTTTTAAAGAATTTTGAAGATTTTTCAAACTTTCCAAGGTTTCTATATATTCTTCCTAGATTGAATAACGCGACAAAATATTTTGGTTCTATTTGAATTATCTTTTTTAAAATTGTTAATGATAAATTTATATGTCCCTGTTTTTCGTAGAGATTAGCTTTGTTATTAAGTAATAAAATGTTTCTAGAATCTATTTTTAAACCTTGATTTATAACAGCCATTGCAAAATTATTTTTATCCATCACCACAAGATTTGATGCAAGATTAATATAAAGATTTGTTATATTTTTATTAATTTTTATGGCTTTGATTAGGGAAATAGAAGACTTATGAATTAGTCCAATTTTTTTATATTCTTGAGATAAATTAAAAAGTCTTTGGATGATTTCTAATGTATTTTGAAAATGTGATGTTGGGTTGAGATACATAATGACGAATCTTATTCCTAATTTTTTACTATTATTTTCAGTAATCCAAAAATTTGAGCAATATGTATGCCAACTTTTTCCGAAGAGTTTTACAAAAAAATCTAATTTCTTAAAATTAAGGTTTGAAGATAATTGCTTAAATCTAGATTTATAACAATAAATATTTTAACTTTATTTGAAAGGCTCTTTGACAGAATTGGGAGATGCAAATGATTAAAATCCGTTGAACTTAAATCCATTTCTGTTCGAGTCAAAATAGCATTTTATAATTAAAATTTTTAAACCTTTTTGGACTGACCATCAAAATGCTTGAAAACAACAAACAAATAATAGCTAAAAGAATTGAGCTTTTATAGTCACCTTGAGAGTCAATAAGAATACCAGAAACAAAAGGTCCTAATATTTGACCTACACTAAATGCAGTTGTCATAATGGCAACTGAAATATTGACATTTCCAATAAATCTTTTTTTCCCCTCAACAAGTACTAACGCAACAGATCCTGGAACTCCTAAGCCATAAAGCATACACGAAATTAAAAAATAATTTGGGTTATTACTAAAAAATAATAGTGAAACGCCTAAAGCAACTGTTAAACATGAAAAAAATAGTAAAAAGTCTGTGCTGATATTTTTTGATACAAAATTCCAAATAAGAACCGATGGAATCGCAAAAATTCCAACAACAATCCATGAAAGATATTGATATGCAGAAATTTCAAATAAATCTTTTGCTATTGCACTAATAAACGTTCCAAAAATTATATACCCAACACCAAAAAAAAAATAGCCAAATGCTATAGACAAAAAATCTATCTTAAATTTATTTTCAATTGAATCAATTTTATCGTTTAGTAAAAGTATTTGTTTTGGAGTATAAAAAATTATTGGGATACATGCTAAAATTCCAATAAAACCGATAAACATCCATTGATGATTCCAAAAAAAATATGAAGTTGAAATAACCCAAACAGTTGCAGTTCCAATAACTATTCCAAGACCAATTCCACAAAAATGATAAAGTTGTAAGGTTTTATTTTTCACATCTTTGAAAAAATTGAACATTAGTGATATTGTAAATACAAAGCCAAAAGCACTGGATATTCCGCAAAAAAATCTTAAAGCAATGAAGATTTTTAAATCTGTAGTAAATCCCATTAGATAAATTGTAACTACAGAACATATTGAAGAAAAAATAATTATATTTTTAAAATTATTAAATTTCCAAATTATTGGAATGATTGATCCGACAAGATAACCAAAATAATTATATGAAGAAATTATCCCCATAGTCGTTGAACTTAGATCTAAGTCATTTTGCATATTCGGTAATATCGGTGTGTAAATAAACCTACCAAAACCGATGGCAATCAGAGTAGAGCAAATACCTGCTATTATAATTTTTAAGCTATTAGATGATTTCATTTTATGCTTAAATATTAAAGTACATATTATTTATATTGACCAGGAATAAATTAAAATCATTTATGCAATTAATTTTTATTTGGATAATACTAGCATATATCGGAGTTCCTTTTGTTTTGAAAGCTCATCACAAAATTGATAACCCAATAATAAAGTTTTCCGATTCACCGGAAATAAAAAACCTTTTCTTTGAATGGAGAGGTCATATTAATATTGATAGAAAAAAAAATAATCACGAAACTTATCATCAAGTTTTAGAATTTGGCAAAGGTTGGAATAAGATACATGAAACAGATATTGAGCTTCACATTGCTGATTTAAAAAATAGTTCATTGGCAATCCCAACAATAAAATTCCAAAATAAATTTAATCTCATAAATAAAAAGAATCTTTTATTTTCTACTTTTTTTTCATTTAACGTCGCAACAGAAAAAAATGGCTCAGATCAAATAGAATATAAATTTCTATTCCAAAATAAATTTAAATATTTTATTTTTAATAACGGTTTAGGTTTCTACAAAAACATTAATGGAGTAAATTCAAAAAAAACAGTTTTAAAATACTTTCCGTTAATTTACTTCAAAAAACCTATTATATCCGATATTCATTTGGCAATTGCTGGAAGTAGCGATTTTGGAAAAATTTCAAAGTTTAGTACATATACTAATCAGAAGCATCAGTATGGATTAGGTATCAAGAGATCTTTTTATAAAAATACTTCATCTGAAGTTGATTTAACAATTGCATATTTAAAAGGTCTCAATTCAAAGTCTTTTGATCAATCACTTATTTGGTATGTAAATAAATCATTTTGATAATTTTAAGCTTCATAACAATTTCTGGATAACATCTTTGACCTACGATAATAATTATATATATTTTAACTGCATCATTAAAGCCCCTATGGCGGAATTGGTAGACGCGACGGATTCAAAATCCGTTGAACTTCGGTTCATGTCCGTTCGAGTCGGACTAGGGGTACCATCTAAACTTAATGTGAGTAAGGGTTTTATACTATTCATATTGTTCTTAAAACAAACATTTTGTAGTGTTATAGACATTGATACACATTGATACTATACTCTTCATATGAGTACTCCAAAACCTAGAACCGATACCCATAGCGTCTTTTGTGGATTATCTATTTTCAAATACCCTACATCTACCTACATCTAAGTTTTTTCATTGTAGAATCTTCGTAGGAAATAATAGACACATTGTCCGTTCAACTGGAGAAAGTACAAAAATAAAAGCGAAGAAAGTTGCAGAGGAACTTTACCTTGAGATGAAAACCAATAAAGAAATTGGAGTTCCAAAAAATAGAACATTTAAATACTTTGCAAATGAATTAATTAAACAAGAAAAACAATTATCCAAAGGTGAAACAAGAAGTGAAAGATTTAGTAGAGATACCCAACAAGTAATTCATAGAGATGAAAAAGGGTTGATTGCATTTTTCGGTAATAAAGATGTTTCAAAAATTACAACCAATCACATCAGAGAATTTTTTATTAATCTTGATTCAGATAGACCCCAGCCCCTATCGTTTTCTACAAAGAACAAATATCTTATTACACTCAAAAAAATATTCAGAGTCGCTTATGAATTTAATGTGATTGATAAGATACCTTTATTACCAAAAATTGATGTGGGTAGAAAAAATAAAGACAACCCTAGACCATCTTTTTCAGAAGAGGAAAAATTTGGTATCAATGGTTCTTTGGTTTTTGAAAAATTTCGAAATAAGATTTTAAGATCAAAGTTTAAGCTATTAAATCTTTTAATCGAGTTGAAACAGAAAAAAAAAATAATTTTTGGTGTTGGAGCCCCTTCTCGAGCAACCACATTAATAAACTTTACTGGTATAGACGAGAATATTATTAGTTACATTTTAGAGGTTAAAAATTCTAATAAATTAAATAAGTATTTACCGGGAACACTAATTCCTGTTGTTGATGAAATTATTCTTGATAAGACTAAACCTGATTATCTATTGATTCTTTCGTGGCACATAAAAGATGAATTAATAAAAATATTTAGAAAAAAAGGTTTTAAAGGTAAGTATATAATTCCCTTACCTTTTCCAAGGATCGTGAATTAAAAATGATTAATGCGTGTATCATTGGTTCTGGACATGGAAAGCATATTCACGAGAAAGCTCTATCTTTAATCAGAGATTGTAAAGTAAAGATTTACAATAAACAGGTAGATTCAAAATTAAATTTAACAAACATAAATAATAATAATACAGATTTTACAATTATAGCATCTCCGACATACACGCATACAAGTTTAATAAAAAAATTAATTACTAAAGAAATACCATTTATTTGCGAAAAGCCTGCCGGATTGAGTATTGAAGAATTAGAGTATATAAAAAAAATTATAACTAAATCGAGTCTAGCAAATTGTTTTGCATATCAATTCAGATATGATCCGTGGTTGAAAAAAGTAAAAAATATTCTAGATAATAAATTAATTGGCGTAATTTTAGAAGTTCATATTATTTGGAACTCAAAAAGATCGATTAAAATCAATCCCAAGTCATGGAAAAATAAAAGTTCTATGGGAGGGGGCATCATTTGGAATTATATTCCCCACATTATAGATTATCTAAGTTGGACAATAAATTCTAAAAAAGAATTAATAAAAAATTTAAAAATTAATAGTGATAATGAGAATAATTTTATGAGAAGAATTAATTTTTCGATGATTATATCTGATATAATTGTCAAAGTACAAGTATCTAATAATGAGAAAAAGAATTTTGGACATAAAATTTTATTCAAAGGATTAAATGGTAGGATAAAGTTAAATTGGGCATTTCCGTATAAAACAAACAATTGTGAGTTAGAATTACAAACTAATAAGCTAAAAAAAATTAAAGTATTAAAAAAAAGTCAAGAGGTTTTTTCAAATTATGATAATAGGCTGCTGCCTACATACTTAATGCTTAAAGATTTTATAAAACTTATTAAAAATAGCGGTTCAAAAAATAAACTTGCAAATATAGATGATGCAATTTTTATTCATAAAAATTTAAGAAAAATTAATCGTAAAATTTCAGACAAAAAAAATTAAATTAACAATATTATAACCCTTATATAAATTC
>CABZFH010000008.1 GCA_902524895.1 uncultured Alphaproteobacteria bacterium
GAACATTTTTCGTTTTATCAATTGTCATGAATCTCACCATAACGTGAGGTTGACCTATTACACCTAAACCTGAAAAAAACCAACCAAGAATAAACATGTATGGAGCTAAGAAAAATTCTGAAAAATTTGTTGTGGGAAACCATTTCATATAATCTGGAGATATTATGGATTAAATGAATTTATATACGAGGTGGCTCCGGGTATAACATCCGGTATTCTTATTTTTATTATTTTTAAAATATTTGGAAAATAGATTCTTTTTTTAATTAAAAGTATCCCTACATGCTGCGCTACGGTGGAGGAAATCTCTCAATTAAAAGATTGGGTGTCATAATCGCAAAACTAACTGAACAAATGAATATGTAAATTGCAAATATAATAAATTGAATTTCTAATGTTACACCTATGTCTAATAATAATCCCATAAGTGTTGGAGAAATAGAAGTAGATAGTACAACAATAGAAAAAAACATAGATCTGATTGAACCTAGATAATCAATTCCATAAAGCTCAACCCATAGAGTACTTAAAACAATGGTTGCTGCTCCAGTCGATGCACCAATTAAGATCATAAATATTGGAGCAGCATAACTATTGCCTGTATTAGTTATTAGCATTAACCCAAAAGCAAGAGGTAACAAAAAAATTCGTAACAAATGTATTGTGCTAAATCGATCAACGATCCAACCCGCAATAAAAGTAGCCCCAGTTACACTTAATGCAAAAAAAGGGTAAGAGGATGCTAAAAGTGTAATCGACCAAGATTTTGTTTCTATTAAATGAATCTGGTGGAAAAAGACTCCAGTTACTATAAAGGGAGAAGCAAGTAGTCCAGGTATAATTTGGTAAAATCTTGAATCTCTGAGGACTTGTGAACGATTCCAAGAAACATTCAAACTTTTTTTTGATTCTGGTAAACTATTAATATTGGATGAACCTAAATGTCGTGACTTGTGATGCCTTCCTAACCAGAAAATTAGAGGTAAAAAAATAATTATTATACATGCTCCTATCCCCATCCAAATTTCACGCCAATTATAATTTAATAAAAATATAGTTATTATAACGGGTAATAAAGCTTCTCCAATTGGATGTCCCATTAATGCTATACTAAGAGCTCGCCCTTTTTTTTTTGAATGCCAAAGTGTCATTGCAGTAACTGCTATATGACTAATCATACTTTGGCCGAACAACCTAAGACCTAATAAAGATAAAAAGAGAATAAGAAGTGTTTCGGCACTTGATATTAGAAATGAAAACCCACTAAGTATAATTAAAGTAATTAATCCAAGAACGGTAAGGTTAAATTGGTCTGTAAGTTTTCCTAGCCACAAAAAAACTATTGCACTAGTTAGTGTAGCAGAAGAATAAAGTATTCCAAACATTCCATGGGAAAGATTAAATTCATTTCTTAATTCTCCAGAGAAAAGAGAAATAAAGAAAGTTTGACCAATGCTCGAGCAAAATATTAGTAACATACCCAGACTAAGCTCCGGTTTAAAAGCAAGTAATGTTGGTTTTAAAAACATTTATAACAAATCATAACTAGACTTTCACATTCACAATAAAAAAATTACCCCGACATAAACGTTAGGATTTTGATAGAAAAATCAACATTACTTGTTGCTTAAAATGCCATTGTGCGTCTCTGATGCAACCATTTAAATATGGTCCAGTTATTGAATTTCTGAGCATTGTTTTAAGGTCAATTGAATCGTCAAAAATACAACGTTGGAGGTATCCTTCAACCTGTAAAAGTGCATTCTCAGATATGTAATTATAATAATTTATTATTTTCACTTTGTGAGAAATACCAATGTCTTTTAGAGTTTTTATTATGTCTTCAGCACTAGAATATGGTTCCCCAAAACTATTCTTGAAACCATTTAAATAATGTTTGTAGAATTTAAGATAGTGTGATTTACTGCTTGCGTGAGCAATAAAACCTGATTTACCCATTGCAAAAATAAAATTCTTTAACGCATCTTTAAGCTGATGTTTTGGAATTGCATAAAGAGCATGTGTTGCCCAGACAATATCATACGCTCCTTCTTCAGAGGAAAATTCTTGCAAAGTAGTTTCATACTCTGTACCGGCTAAAAATGGCAATTTTAGAACTTTTCGTGCTTCAGCAATTGAAAAATCAGAGGGATCAAGAAGTGCGTATTCAATTGGTAATATTTTTGCATTTGATAGTTTTGCGTAATTAACTAGTGCTGATGGAAATTTTCCAGAACCACAAGCAACATCTAAGAGTTTAAGGCTTCGTTCTCCTACATTAAGTTGATGCATTTCTAACCATTTCTTCCATTCAAATTTTTCTGCTAAATGTTTATAATCAATGGAGGCTAAAGCATAAAAATTCTCCATTTCTTTGCGACTTGTCTCACTCCAATGTTGACAACTTCTTGTAAATGTATCTTTCATATGTTTAACCTTTAAAATATTGTTAAGCTACTTTGGGTAATGGTAACTTGTTATTTTACGTTGTACAACTCTATGAATAAATATATTAGTGTAAGCGCTTAATATAAGTAAGAAATCTTAAACTTAGTAGATTTGTTGGAAACTGATCTTGCAGGTATTCCTAAAAAAAATTTTTAGGTGAAATATTGACAAAAAAAAAACCTGACATCTTTGCCAGGCTTTTCTAAAGTTAATCTTTGTAGATCAATTACTTCTCAGCGCATGCATAAGAATTGATTTCAAGACCAACAGAGATTTCAGAAATCATTGGTTTTGTCCAAGCCATTGTTTACTCCCTAAATTAAAATTATAATTATTTCATTTATACTATTATTTTCTTAATGAACTCTGAGGGTGTTATTCATGCAAGGTTAATATTTTTATTAAAACTTATGAAGATGACTTAGCAGTTAAATTTTATAATAAAGGCCCTAAATTTCAATTTTTAGTCTCACAAATATGAACGAAAAGACAGGAAAAAAAGCTAGCTCAATTAATGCATAAAAGATTTACATTAACTACAACACAGAATTGGATAACTTCAACGGGATTTAAGCTAGCTTTGCAATCAGATACTAATTATAATGATGGAAATTATATCTCACCTCCTAAAAAGGGTTTAAAGGCTTTTCTCTAGAAATTACACATCAACCCTATTTGACAAGGAAGAATATGAGGAGGATTTACATCTCAACTTATTTGATGGATTTGAAAATACTCAGTTATACTTAAATTTTATGGATAGTTTTTTTGGTAGTGTTGATGCTAATGATTTGTTAGGTATGTTAAATACATGGAAAATGGGAGATATTGGAAAACACGAAAAATTTAACAATAATACAAAAGAAGCTCTCTCATATTAAATGTTCAGCTCTAGTTATGCCAAGCGCAACTGATTTATCTTTTCCAGCGCGCAATAATATTCCTGAGGTTAAAGAAATGCAAAACGCGGAACTAAAAGTTATCAATACAAAATATGGACATTTGGTTGGAGATATGTCAACAGCATTATCATCTGAAGAGGATGTTACTTTTATTGATAAAATATTAGAGAATTTTTAAAAAAAATTGGTTAAATAAATATTAATTACTTTATACTCTCCGTATCCTCCAAAAGAATCATAAAAATTCTATTTTTCTATAGTTAAGAAAAACGTTTCAAAAAAAATGAATAATAGAAATGTAAATTCATTATATATATTTTTGGCAAAAATGATGCGTGTACGAGTTTTATTGGTAGCTCTATCAGAAATATTATAGATTGTCATCCAGTGAATACCAAAGTATATAAATCGGTTTTAGGTATAAACTTTGGGTATAAAAGCCAATTTGAAGTTTGCAGAAGCACAGAAATACTATGGTTAGAGATTAAGGGAAGGAAAAGGGAGAATAGCATAAAAAATTCTAATTAACTTTAGTATAGAAGTTTCAATTTTAATTGAAAAAAAAAGATATTTACATATATAATAGTAGATATTTTTATAATTGATAATAAATCTAAATTTAAGTCATATGCATATATTACATCAATCTATTGGTATGCGAATGTTTTTTGTATAAATGGAAAAAATAGATATAGTCATCATTGGTGCTGGAATTGCTGGAATTGCGTCAGCTTATTATCTGCGAAAAAACTTTCCAAATATTAGACTAAAAATATTGGAGTCAAGAAGTAGTGTAGGTGGCACATGGGATCAAATGAGATTTCCGGGTGTTCGTGCAGATAACGATATGTATACTTATGGATACAGCTTTGACCCATGGAAAGGATCAATAATAGGTAATGGGAAGGAAATTCAAAATTATTTAAGTAATGTTACCGATAAATTTAATATCAAAAAACATATTTTATTTAATACCGAAGTCAAATCATTGAGCTGGAAAGATAATAAATGGATTATAAAAACTGATCTCAAAAAGTTTACTAGTCAATACATTATTTGCTGCACCGGTTCAAGAGACCGTAAAAAACCGCATCTACCAAAATTTAAAAATGAAAAAATATATCAAGGAAAAATTGTACATACTCAAGCTTGGGGAAACACAAATTTTAAAGACAAAAATGTAACCATTGTTGGTAGCGGATGTACAGCCATAACAATGGCACCTTCGATTATCAAAGAAGCAAAAAAAGTTACTTTGGTTCAGCGAAGTCCCGCATGGATTATGAATATTGATAGTAAAGAAAAATCAACACGATTCTATAAAACATTTCAAGTTTTATGGAATTACTTTTCAAGTAGGATTTTTAAAAAGTTTCAAAGAAAAAAAATGATTTCTGGTAACACTTATTATAACGAAACTACCACCCCCTCATATGATTATTGGGATCAGCGTCCTGCAAGTAGCTTGGATAACGACTATTTTTCTGCTGTTAAGTCAGAAAAAGTAACTATAGTTCGGCAAGGAATTAGTAATTGGGAGAAAGCTGGTGTAAAGTTAAAAAATGGAAAGGTTATAAAAAGTGATATTACAATTATGGCTACTGGTGGTAATTCTCAATTATTGGGAGGCATTGATATCTTTATTGGAAATAAACAAATAAACATTAATGATACAAGTTGGTATAGAGGTATGATGTTTAGTGGAATACCAAATCTCTTCGCACATGCGGGATATATAAATTTTAGTTGGACAGCTAGGTGTGAAATAGTTAGCCAACGTATTTGTAAAACTATTAGATATATAAAGAAAAATAAATTTTTAAGTTGCACTCCAAAATATATTGGAGAAAAAACAGAGCCATCAATTCAAGCAAATTATATTTTGCGAGCAATGGACAAATTTCCTAATAGAACCTACAAGTTTTATCAAAATTATATTATAGAATATTTGAGTTTTAAATTTACAAAAATAAACGATGGAGCATTAGACTTTTTAAAATGATTAAAGGATTGTTAATATGAAATTAGAATCAATTGCACTTCATCATGGTTATGAATCAGAAAAAAATGACCAAAAGTCAGCAACAACCCCCATATACCAGACCTCAGGATTTACTATTGATAATACACAACATGGAGCGGATTTATTTGACCTCAAAGTCGAGGGAAATATTTATTCAAGAATAGGCAATCCAACCAATGCAGTTCTTGAAAAAAGAATTGCGGAGATGGAAGGTGGAATTGCAGCTTTATCCTTGGCTTCTGGAATGACCGCAATCGCATATGCAATTCAAACCATTACAAGAGCAGGGGATAATATTATAAGTACAAATCAATTATATGGGGGGACTTATAATTGCTTCACTCATAGTCTCCCCAAGCAAGGTGTTAAAGTTAAAATGTTTGACGGAGATGATTATAAAGGTATTGAAGAGGCAATTGATGAAAAAACCAAAGCTATATATTGTGAGTCAATTGGTAATCCCTTTGGTAATATTATTGATGTAAAAAGATTTGCAGATATTGCTCACAAACACGGGGTACCATTAATTGTAGATAACACAGTAGCAACACCATATTTATGTAGGCCTATTGATTTTGGAGCTGATATTGTCATTCATTCTTTAACAAAATATATAGATGGTCATGGTGCTACTATCGGAGGAATCATTGTTGATTCAGGAAAATTTGATTGGGGCAAAGAACCAAAAAAATTTCCCATGCTAAACGAGCCAGATCCTTCTTATCACGGAATTAAATATACTGAAAAGTTTGGGTCAGCTGCCTTTATTGGTTGTTGTAGAGTTGTTCCACTAAGAGAAACAGGAGCTTGTCTATCGCCTAATAATGCATACTTAATAATGCTTGGACTTGAATCATTGGGTGTGAGAATGGAAAGACATTGTAAAAATGCACTTGCGCTTGCGAAATATCTTGATGGTCATGAAAGTGTGAACTGGGTTAATTATGCTGCTCTACCTAACGATAAATATCATAATGTTTGTAAAAAAATTACCAATGGTCAAGCATCTGGTATTATCAGTTTTGGCATTAAAGGCGGAAAAGATTCAGGTGCTAAGTTTATTGATGCACTTCAAATGATTTTAAGGGTATTAAGTATGGGTGATGCTAAATCTCTTGCATGTCATCCAGCATCAACATTGCACAGACAATTAACTCCAGAGCAAAAGGTTTTAGCAGGAGTTAGCGAAGACTTGATAAGAATTTCTGTGGGTATTGAGCATATTGATGATATTATTAATGATGTTGAACAGGCAATCGAGTCTTCAAAAAAGTAGTTAATTTCATAAAACTGTTCGCAACCGTATCTATTTAAAATTTAATAAATAATTATTTTTCACTTGCTTATTTTGTATGTACATGACTAAGTGCATTTTAATATTATTTAAAATGGAAAAATTTGATAAACTTGGAATTTCAAAAGAAATTCTTTCGAATTTAAAATTTCTAAACCTTTCACATCCAACTCCTGTTCAACAAAAAGCAATTCGACCAGGTTTTGAAGGTAAGGATATTTTAGCAATTGCAAATACTGGAACGGGTAAAACAGCAGCATTTGGCATACCCATTATAGAAAGACTAAACAAAAATAAATCATATTCCGCAATAATTCTTACTCCAACAAGAGAATTAGCTGTCCAAGTTGGTAAACACCTAAGAGACTTAATGGGCAAAAGTATAAAAATTAAAACTGCAGTTTTAATTGGAGGAGATTCGATAAAAAAACAAATAGAATTAATTAGACAAAAACCAAGAATTTTTATAGGGACACCTGGAAGAATAAATGATCATATATCAAGAAAAACTATAAGCCTTAAGAATATTAATATTTTAGTTCTTGATGAAACTGATAGAATGCTAGACCTAGGGTTTATTAATCAAATACAAAAAATTATAAATTGTTTGCCCATAAACAGACAAACTCTTCTTTTTACAGCTACCTTACCAAATAAAATAAAAAAAATTTCAGAAAAGTATTTAAATGATCCACTAAAAATAACAGTTGAGACTAAAGAGAATATTCTTAGAAATATCGATCACAGTGTTCTTAATATTAAACAAGCTGACAAATACGAAAAGTTATTGGAAGAACTTAATTCAAGACACGGTAGTATTTTAGTTTTTATGAAAACTAAACATAGCTCCAAAAGAATATACTTTAAACTACAAAAAGATGGCATGTCAGTAAATGCAATACATGGAAATGTTAGACAAAATAAACGTTTAAATATTTTAAACAAATTTAGAAATCAAAAATTTACAGTTTTAATTGCAACTGATATTGCAGCTAGGGGTCTAGACATTCCTCATATAGAGCATGTAATAAATTATGATCTACCTCAAAGAACCGAAGATTACATTCATAGAATTGGAAGAACAGCAAGAGCAGGAAAAAAAGGTTCAGCGTTGAGTTTTATTTCAGAAAGTGACCAAAAGATTTGGAGGAATATATATAAACTTATAACTCCTGATGAAAAATGTATTCATGATTCTAATAGTTTAATAGGTAAATCTTTCAAACAAAATAATAAAAGCTCAAAAACTCAAAAAAAGAAAAATAGTTCTAGAAATTTTAAAGGAAGGTTTTCTAAATCAAATAACGAGGATTCAATGACTCCAAAAAAAAGGAAAACTAATTCTAGAAATTTTAAAGGAAGGTTTTTTAAATCAAATAATGAAGGTTCAATGACTCGAAAAAAAAAGAATAATAATTCTAGAAAAGTCTTCAAAAGCAGTAAAAAAAATTCAACTATCAAAAATATATAAATTTTAAGTAGATTTTTACGAAAATATATGCCCCCATCTTTTAATATTCATGGTATTGATATATATATTGAAGGGAGAGATCAGTTTAATTTTAGCAAAAAAAAAACCTGACTACTTAGCCAGGTTTTTTGAAGATTGATCTTTATAGATCGAAACTACTTCTCAGCGCAAGCGTAAGAATTAATTTCAAGACCAACAGATATTTCAGAAATCATTGGTTTTGTCCAAGCCATTGTTTACTCCTTAAATAAAAAGTTAATATAAATTCATGATACAATATTATTTTTTTCTTAATAAAATCTGAGGGTGTTATTCATATTTCGTTAATATTCTACTTGAAAATTATGAGTTATCTGTTTTAGGTATAAAGTTTGGGTATAAAAATTTAATTTAAAGCTGTTAGGAGCACAGAAATCTCAGGATTAGGTGTAGTGCAGAGAAAGGAAAAAGGTCAGGGTTTTAAGTAGACAATCATTTGTTCAATAATTTATTATGATTTAATCAGTAATACTAAAATTCAATCCTCATTTCTAGGTGCTTCTGATAAACATCTTGTTTTGTCGATGCTTTTGAGGAAAGGTTTGTTGAAAGTAAGTGATATAAAATTTATTGGGAGAAGCGTTTGGTAGATTATTTATTAAAAAACACTTTTTTCAATTATATTTTGAATAGTATACCTAAGTCATTGATAATCTGTTCACCAGTTGATAGGGTTAGGGAGGTTTATTGAAATGCTAATTTTTGCACTCATAGCACTAATAATATTTGGAAATTTGATTTACGCTTATCAATGTATTTTCCAAACACGCAAATACATTGAGAAATATGGCTTTGGTGAAGGTAGCGCAATTATGACGAGACTTGTTGGCACTTTTGCTGCCGGCTTTGCAGTTACTCTGGTTATTGCTTTACTCACTTCTATCGAAGGCGCTTGGTTACTGTTTGTCTATGGTTTTGTGCAAGCATGTATCGGGGCAGTTGTTTGCTTTCAAACTATCCATAGTTATTGGGGTTCTGTTGACGGTGTAAAAACATCTGCTGAAGGCTACGTTGCCCCCGCTATAATAGCATTTTTAAACTTAATGGTGCTTATTACTGGTTGGGACTTACTGTTTAAAATATAAATATTGAATTTCATACTACAGGGGATCTTTTTATGGTCTAAGAGTAGGCGGATTGGGAGTTTCAATGAGTAAGCTCGTTTTTGGTGATAAGACCATACGCATGAGGCATTTATGGAGGTGTAATCTCAGGGGGTAAAATTATAAGATCAAGCTTGTAAAGTGTATTTTTTAAAAGGAAAGAACATAAACTAAATAATTATTTATGTTCTTTCCTAGATTAACAAAGTATTATTAGAGTTATGCAGTTTTAGTTTTATACTTTACTGCTTCTTCAGATCCACCAGTTGCATCTCCCTTACTGTAAGAATGCTTACCAGTACCAGCTAGTTCACCGTTTGCAACAATTGTATATTCACTTCTTTGATCATTTCCATCAAACATGCATTCTAATATCTCTCTGACGCCAGCAGCGTATCTAGCTTGAGCTGACAAAGAAGTTCCAGAAGTATGAGGAGTCATTCCGTGATTGGGCATTGTTCTCCAAATATGATCGTTAGGAGCTGGTTGAGGAAACCATACATCTCCAGCGTAACCGGCTAACTGACCGGATTGAAGTGCTTCTGCAATAGCTTCTTTGTCACAGATTTTCCCTCTAGCTGTATTAACAATATAAGCTCCTTTTTTCATTTTATTTATCATTGTTTTATCAAACATATGTTCTGTTTCAGGGTGTAACGGACAATTAATTGTAATCACATCACAAACAGAAACCATTGACTCTACAGATTCATGAAAAGTTAAATCTAATTCCTTTTCAACACTTTCAGATAATCTATGCCTATCAAAATAATGAAGATGTGTTCCGAAAGGTTTCATTTTTCTTAAGGCATCAAGTCCAATTCGACCTGCAGCTACTGTCCCGACATGCATTCCTTCTACATCGTATGATCTTTTTACAGCATCAGCAATATTCCAGCCTCCTGCCTTTACGATAGCATGCTGATTGTGGTAATCTCTAACCATAGATATTATCATCATTGCAATGTGTTCTGCAACAGATCTTGAATTACAAAAAGTTACTTCCATGACATCAATTTTGTGATCCATAGCCGCTTGTAAGTCAACATGATCTGACCCAATTCCAGCTGTGATTGCCATCTTAAGATTTGGTGCAGATTCTATTTTAGTTCTTGTTAGGTAATAAGGCCAAAAAGGTTGAGAAATGACTATATCTGCATCTTGAAGTTCTTTGTCGGCTCGACATCCATCTCCATCCTTATCTGAGGTAACAACTAAGGTATGACCATTTTCTTCCAAAAATTTTCTTAAGCCAAGTTCACCTGATACACATCCTAATAGCTCTCCTGGTTTAAAATCTATAGCTTTTGGACTAGGAAGAGTTTGCCCATCTGGATAAATGTCAATCTTTGGTAGTTCAGTGATTGGATATTTATCTGGCATACCATCTGTGGGATCATCATACAGTACACATAAAATTTTCATTAAATAATTCCTTTTATTGATTAAAAAAGTAAAGTAATATAATTTAATTGAAAATGCAACTAATAATTATTATCATTAATATATGGACAATTATCAATACATTAAATTTCAGTTTGTTTTAATAGAAATGGTTTTAAAACAAAAAAATGATAAGCATTTATTATACTTAAAAATTTATGAAAAACTTAAATTTTCAAATAAGAAAAATAAACTTAAATTAAGTAAATATATATTATCAAGGTTATTAAGAGAGTCTGAGAGAATCTTAGCTATTGCTCAGAAGCATTCAACTGAAAATTGTCCCTACAAAAATAATTTTAAAGAAGAAGTAATTAGCTCTGGTTTTAATTTAAATTCTATTCATTAAAAATAAATTTCATCAAAATTCTGTCTTAATTAAAAATCAGTATGGAGCAAGCTATTCTTCTATCCTGGTTCAATATTTTAAAGGCAAGTATCTTTATTAGAATTATTTCTGCAAAATAAACCAACAGAAAGTTAGGTAAATGAAAATTTTACATTGTAATAACATTAAAATGAAAGACGTCTGTTTAATTATTTTTATAAGTATATTGTTTTTCTATAAAAATATAATTTATCCAATAATTTAAAACATTATAACAAATCTAACAAACTGTAGTTATTTTTCTTCCCCCATAATCAGTATTTAATGCAGGGGATATCTTAATTATTCTAGGTAAACACTATCGGTATAAAAAGCAAATATAAAGCCCGTGGAAGTACGAAGATCGTAGGGTTAGGGAAAGGTAGCGGAAGAGACACAGATTGTTTACAAGTAACATATTTTTTTTTCATTTAATAATGAATGACTCTAAAAGGATTTTTTTGAACTTTCATATTCATGTTGTAAATCGTTTTTAAGATTGATGGCCTAAGCACATCTTTTGGTTTCCCTAAATCTTTTATCTCTCCTAAATGAAGTAATGCTACCTTATTAGAAAATTTAGCAGCTAAGTTCAAATCATGAATAATCAACATAATTCCTAGGCCATGGTCTCTCGAAACATTTCTAATTATTTTTAAAACATCAATTTCGTAGAAGAGGTCTAAATTTGCAAGAGGTTCGTCAAGCAATGCATATTTATTCTGCTCATTATTGGAGGAGGGACTATAAAGTTGAACTAGAGTTTTAGCTAGTTGAACCCTTTTCAATTCTCCACCAGACAAAGAATTGATATTTCTACTTAATAAATATTCAACATTACAAAGCTTTGAAATTTTTAAAATTACATCCTCAAAGATTTCAGAGAATATTTCAATCCCGTTTTCAACCCAACCGAATTGAATAACTTCTTTAACTTTAAAATCAAATGCTAATTTTGAAAATTGACCCATTACACTTCTCTTTCTTGATTTTTCCTCTAATGATAATTTCCTTAAGTCATTTTTATCATAAAATATTATACCCTTTGATGGCAAATAATCTCCAGCAACTAAATTGATTAAGGATGATTTTCCAGCTCCATTTGGTCCAATGATTGAAAGAATTTCTCCTGGCATTACTTTCAAGTTAATATTTTTTAGAATACTTTTGTTATCAATATCCAAAGATACATTTTTTATTTCAATACTCATCTTTTGATTTTAACGATTAACCATAAAAAAAATGGAGCGCCTATAGCACTTGTTAAAAGTCCAACTGGTAATTCAGCTGGTTGAATTAAAATTCTTGATAATAAGTCAGCAGATGTCATCAAAGCTGCACCCAAAATAGCTGAGCCGGCTAAAAGAAAACTGTGATTAACACCTCCAATTAATCTTACCAAGTGCGGAACAACTAAACCTACAAAACCTATCATTCCTGAGAGTGCAACACTTGCCCCAACGCAAGTTGCTGAAAATAGCACAACCTTCAATTTAAGCTTTTGAACGTCTACACCAAGTCTTAAAGCTTCAGACTCACCAAGTTGTAAAACATCTATTTTTCTTGAAATAGGAAGCATTAAAAGTATTGAGCCTAAAATTAAAATTATTGCCGGTGAAATTAACAACCAATTTGAGGCACCAAAACTGCCCATCATCCAAAAAGTTAAACCCCTTAATTGGGAATCTGTACTCACGTAAGTTAAAAAACCTATTATTACAGATGCAAGTGCATTAATTGCTATTCCAATAAGAAGCATATAAGTTGTTCCCTTAGATCCAAAACCACTAGTAAATGCATATAAAAAGAAAATAACTATTGATGCGCCACTTATTGCAGAAATTGGTAAAATAAATATTCCAAATAAAAATTCAGGGATAAATTTTGTTCCAAGAACAATTACAAATGTAGCGCCTAGTGCTGCTCCTGCAGATACTCCAATAAGTCCTGGATCAGCCAGAGGATTCCTGAATAAACCTTGAAGGGAAGCACCAGTTATACCTAAACTTGCACCAACTAAACAAGCAAGCAAAACTCTGGGTGTTCTAATTTCAGAAAGAACCTTAAATTCTAAATCTGAAAGTTCAAAATTCATCAAATTAATTATAGGAATACTAAAACTTCCAATTCCTAAACTTAAAATAAAAGAAAAAATTAATAAAATTAGGAAGGAAAACAAAATAAACTTTTGTTTGGAATTAATGAATTTTATAAAATCAAAACAATTAATATTATTTAAATTTTTCATAAATTTTATCCGATATTTCTAAACCTGAGCTGATTGTTCTTGGTCCAAAACCCAAGAATGACATTCCATCTAATAAAAACACGTTCTGAGTTCGAGCTGCTTCAGTCATTTCGATACCTGACTCTTTCAAAAAAGAATTTAACGAACCGTAATTTTTAGTTGCTCTTTTTGTAATTAATACAAAATTTGGATTTGATAATAAAATAGCTTCTTTACTGGCAGGCTTCCAGCCTTCAAAACTACTCATAATATTTTTACTTCCAATCATTTTTAAAAAATCTTCACCTGAGGTATTTCTTCCTGCAACTACAGGAGATGTTCCTTGCATCATTAGAATAACTAAACCTCTTATATTTTTTTTTGAATTAGCTTTTGAAATAACCTTTAATTTGTTAACAGATTTTTCTAGACTTATGTTTTTCTCAAAATTACCATTTTTGTTTTTACCTAAAATACTTGCAATACATGAAACTTTATCTTGTATTCCTTTTACACTGTTTTTTTCATCCAAAACTCTCAATTCAATTTTTGTTTTTTTCAACTGTTCTAAAACATTTTCAGGTCCCATATCGTTTTCACCGATAATTAATGTTGGGTTTAAAGATAGTACACCTTCAGCAGATAATGCTCTTACATATCCAATGGATGGATAATTTTTTGCATTTTCAGGGTAATTTGAAGTTGTATCAACAGCTACGATATTTTTAGATTCATTTAAAAAAAAAAGTATTTCTGTTACTGAACCGCCCGCAACTACAATTCTAGAAGTATCCTTAGCTTCAGAACAGTTAGCAAAACTAAATTTATCAAACAATAAAAAAGAAAAAAAAATAACAAATTTAATCATATTATTTGTGATATTTAACAATTATTGATACTAGTTATTAATATCAACCCTTAATTTATTAATTCAACTTTTTTCTTTTCGGTAAAATCACTAATTAGGTAACTATCCGTGCTATTTTGTCTAAAATCTTAATTGGGTAAGAGATTAAGGACTTGACAAAGAATTTTTCCTCTCCTTAGTCGATATCTATGGGATTGGAGTATATGTTTTAGGTATAAAATGACAATTTAAATCCGTTAGCAGCACACTAATCATAGGGTCTGAGTTGGTAACGGAGAGACAGAGATTCGAACCCTGCATAGTCGTGAAACAATGCTGGTTTTCGAGATCAGTGCGTTCAACCTCTCTGCCATCTTATCATTGATAAGGATATGCGTCTCAGAGTACGGATTTTCTTCAATGTCATCGACCGGTAACCTTTAAGATTTACTATTTTACATAAAACAGAGAATAAATACTACGAAGGTTAATAATATATTTTAATGTAATAATACTAAATTCATTTTTTTGTGTTTAGTTTCCATAACGAAACTTCATCAGAAGTTTGCATGCAGCATGATGTTATTGGAAAAGAATCTCTTTGAACAGTACTTAACCTATCATCTTGAAAGCTTGGTTGAATGAACATTATGCAATCAATAATATGAATAACTCCATTTGAAGCAAGTAAGTCTTCCTTAATAATAACTACATCTTTTATAAATAAACTTTCACTTTTATACAATTCAACAGGTTTGTTACTTACTGTTAATTCTGTCGTAATTTGATCTGTTAATTTAGAGCCGACAACTTCTTTTGCTAAAATATGATCAGTGAAAAGTCTTTTTGTGAAATAGGAATCGCTTAGTATTTGCTCTTCCAACTCATTAGGTATGTTTTTAAACGCTTTGTTAGATGGAGCATAAATAGTCCAATCATATGGAATTTTTTTTTTAAGAACGTCGTCAAGACCGGTTTTGTCGAGATAATTTTTAAAAATCGATAGGTCAGCATTCCTTGAAATAATTTCGTAAACATTTTTCTCTTTAGAAAATAAATCTGATGAAAATAAAAAAAATAAAACAAAAATAAAATTCATACTCTAAATATAATTTTAAATAAAAAGTTTTAAAGTCTAATATAACATAAAAAGTACTTTTAGTGCAGTTGTTACTTTATACAAAAATTTTCTTACTGCTTTCCCCTTTAATTTTCAAAAAATTTAAAATTTGGGATACTTTTTCTTCCCTCTCAGTCAGCATTTAGTGCAGGGAATCTTCTAATTACTGTTGGTATAAACTTAAGTGTGTAACCTGGAATTTAAGAATCTCGGAAACAAAGTAATCTTGGGCTTAGGTTTAGTTGGCGGAGAGACAGGGATTGTCCTCTTAAAGCTCTTAAAATCCCATATAAACTACATTCTTGATGACATGTTTTCTTTTTAGGGGTAATCTCTAGGGGTAATGACCATAATTAAACAAGGAAATATATATCACGCTGAGTTAAAAGTTCCCAAAGATATCCAACATTTTATTGGAAAAAATAAGTTTAGAAAGTCATTAAAAACTACAGATATCAAAGAAGCAAAGAGAAAAGAACCACTTATAGTAGCAGGTTGGAAAGAAAAAATTGAAATAGCAAGAGGAGAGGGTGGAAACATCCAATATTTCGCACAACAGTATAAAGATGCTAGTAATGAGGGAAAGGAGATTTTAGAAGGTTTGTATCAAGATATGATTGCTGATGATCATGGAAAAATGTTTCTAGACGAATTAAACGAGAAAGAACGTGAAAAAGCTATTTATAAATATGAACTACTAACAGGGAAAAAAGTTCTTACTAATATACAGTTAAAACAATGGCTTAAGCTATGGAATGTAAACCAAAAAAGTAGGGAGCAGGGTGGTAGATATGTAAGGAAATTTTGTGAACGATTTGTATCTACTAACACAGTTAACAAACAAAGCTTATTGAAATGGTGTAATGAATTAATCGTTGATAAAGGGTTATCTAAAAAGACAATTAAGTGTCGTTTGTCTCCTTGTAAAAGTTATTGGGAGTATCTTCAAATTAAAGGATATGTTGATCCTGATAGAAATCCCTTTATAAACTTAAAAATTCCAGGGATTGATAAAACAAAGCAGTCAAAAGAGAGCAGGGAAGAATTTTCTGTTGAAGAGATTAATCAGCTTCAAGTTGAGATAAAGAAAAAATCTAATATTTATCCTGAGCTCAATCATTTATTTCAAATAGCTATTTATACTGGGGCTAGAATTGAGGAAATATGTAAGATTAGCAAAAATGACATAAAATCAGAGGTAATAAAAATAGCTAACTCAAAAACTCAAGCTGGAATTCGTGAGGTTCCTATTCATGATAAATTAATAAGTTTAATAAAAGAACTGCATTTATCTTCTTCTGGTGAGTATTTAATAGATAATCTTGTACCTAACAAATTTGGTGAAAGGTCTGCCTATATTGGTAAAAGGTTTGGTAGAATAAAGAAAAGTCTAGGTTTTGGATCTACGAAAGTTTTTCATTCTATAAGAAAGACAGTTATAACTCAATTAGAGCAAGCAGGAGTTGCTGAATCCGTTACGGCTGACATAGTTGGTCATGAGAAGAAAACTATGACCTATGGGCTATATAGTGGAGGGAGTAGTTTAAAGCAAAAAATAGAAGCTATTAATAAAATTAAATATAGCTAATAATAGGATCCGGTTGTATTTAATAAAACACATTTCAGTTTATAGCGTCGAGAATAGGAATAAACTAATCTAGCCATTAATTTAGTTTTTTTTTTTAATACTTTCAATATCATCCTCATCTTCATTATCTTTATATCCTTTATTATTTTTAAATAACTTTTTAATAATTGACTCTAAACTAATATTAGTCTCTCTGATAAAATATAAGGAAATAGTCACAATACTACGCTCAAAATATCTTCTAAAAGTAGAAGCTTTTGCACCCTCATCTAAAAATTTTTTTGCATGAGAAAATTCTTCATTAGTAAAGGGCAGACCCTTATTTACCAGAAAGTTACCTGCAAAATTTTTAGCACGAATCATTGATACTTCTTTTTTAAAATCATCAAATGATTTCTTCATTTTTTTATTAAACGGAGTAAATGTATCTTTATCCTCAAACTTATAAAAATTACCTGAATTCAAAATATCAAGATTTGTCAATAAAATATCTTGTTGTTCATCATCATTTTTTATGAAACTATCTTTAAACCAATAACCATATTCACAAGTTCCATCAGAATTAATAAAACAACCGTTACCACTTATTAAACAGTTTCCAGTTTGTAACACTTCAGTATAAGTTATTGTTTCTGATAAATAATGAGCTGTTAAAATAAGATCAGCATCTAAATCTCTTTTCTTAAATAATTGATTTATATCTGAACTATTACCTATATCGTATAACCAATCCCAAACTTTTATTGTAGGATTTCGAGTTTGTCTGTCTATATACCATTGTCCTATGAATTGAGAGCCGTTTCTTAGAGAATGATTATTAATGAACAATAATCTTTTTTTATGTAAATCAATAAGTTTCGTTAAATCCTTTTTGGCGAAAAATTCCTTTACACTTGGTTCATGATAAATAAAGTTAACCCACTTTTCAATATCTATTGTACACGTAAGTGTTTTACTTTTAATATTTTCTATATGATTTTCAGCTGAATAATCTTTGTTGAGAGAGGTATTTATCTCTTTTTTTAAATTTAACAATTTGTTTTTATTTCGTGAGGATGTTTTAGACTTTAAGAATTCATAATTATAATCTATACCCTCCTCATTGAGAGATTTAATTTTTTCTATAAATCTATTTTCTGGATCGGTATATACAATTGTTTTTTGCTTTGCTCTTGTTAAAGCTACATAAAATAACCTTCTCTCTTCCTTCTCTCTCACATCAACATAATCTGAAAGTTTATAAAAAGGTTTTAATAAAGAGTCTTCTTTTCGTTCAAAAGGGAACCCTTGAGGAAATTCATTTTGAGTGTCGTACATTCTTAATATAAAAACAATATCTGCTTCCAATCCTTTTGCGCCATGAACAGTCATAAAAGTTATTTTTTTGAACATCTCTCCCCTTAAAATTAAGTTCCCAGATCTATTTTTTTCTTCTTTTAGGGAAAATATTTTTTTTAAATATGTTATTAAGTTTTCATTAAGATTTTTGTAATTGTATGTATTAATTCTCAAACGAGTAAGAAATAAAACTTCCTTATTTTTATTTTTTAATAAATCAAGTTTTTTAATTATATCTACTGTAATACTGTCATCTAAAACCCCGAAAGTTTCAATTTCGTTATATTCAAAATTTCCTATTTTATTTGTCTTTTTTAATTTGACTTTGTAACCTTTTTTTTCTATTTCTTTATCATTAATTTGTGCCCCATAAATTCCTTTAATAATTCCATACCCTCTTTTCTTCACATAAACTTCACTTCCTAATTCTAAATTTCTAATATTAGGTAAAGAAATAATATTCAAGGGAACAGCGTCATTCCATTTTTCATATTCAGGAAGAGTTCCTTTGTAACTTTTCAAATCTTTTTTTTGAAGATCTTCATCCTGTTCAACAAATCTTTTTGTAAGTTTACATGTTTTATCATTAAACCTATAAGTATAATTCAAGTTAATTTTCTTATGATCACCAAAGATTTTTTGGAAACTTGAAAGCATTAATTTTACATTTGATCCAGAAAAGCTATTTATGGATTGCCAATCATCTCCAACGAGGAATAATTTTGATTGACATTTTTTTTCTACATTTCTGATAATTTCTGATCTTTTATTTGAAATATCCTGAAATTCATCAACAATTAAATGTTTTATGTTTCTTTTAAATTCCTTTTCTATATATTTACAACCCAAAATTATTTGATCATCATAATCAATACCCTTAAAATTTTGAGGAACACTTCCTTTAAGCTTTTCTTGATACTGTTTAAAAAAGAATGAAAAAATTTCTATAAAAGCTATAAGATGCATATTTGGATCGTAGTCCCTTTTTTTAAACAATGGTTCATTTTTTTTAAATGAAAATATAGCTTCGAATAATATAGTTAAAATATTTTTGTTTGTGATTTTCTGTTCTTTTAGATCCTCCTTTTTTTCCTTATTAGATTTTTTTTTAACTTCATCTAGTTTTTTATCGACATCCTTCTGTGCTTTTTTTACATCTTCGGTGGAAGCTTCTAATAATGCGAGTATACTTAATTCATTTAACTTAAAAAGAGATGTCGCAGTATTTAAACATTCAAGTAAGTATGATGATTCCTGACTTTTTCTAAATAATTCTACAGATTTTTCTATATCTACTTCATCTGGTTTAATACCTCTAATTTCTAACTCTTTATCTATGAAATCAAAAATTTTTCGATCTGCAAATTGATAGCTAAAAGTACTTATAAGATCTTTACCATCATCTTTCATTGTTTGTATTTTTAGGAAATAGTTATCTTCGTATTCTTGCTTACCCCCTTTTTTTTCCTCATCAAAATAACTTGGTGCTTTAAAATTTTTATCTAACGCAAAATGCTCTAAATATACATCATATTCAATATTATTTTGGTCATCCTTTTTAAAGAGGTGAAAATCAGGGTAAGCTACTCCTGAACCATAATCACGTGCCTTTTCATATTCAAAGTTTATACCTTTTAACAAGAAGTAATTTGCAATTTCTAATTCTTCATTACTTTTTACATCATAACCTTTTAAAGTTTTTTTTCTCGGCTTAACTTTGATTTTATAATCATTGAAATTTTCAATATCTTTAAAAATATTTATCGGCTCTATTTGATTTATAAAGAAAACCCTAACTAGGTCATTAATTCTTCTATTCGTTAGTAAATCCTTATATACATTATTTAATTGAAATGTATTTCTAGATGACATTTTTGAAGTATGGTATTTAATTTTACTTAGTTTTAATTCTGAAAGACAAAAACTATGAAAAGTATGAATTCTTTTTTGTCTTGGATCATCTGTACTTAAATCTAATAATTTTATATCGAGGCTTGGATATTCTTTAAGAAGATTTTTATTTTTAGAGATTTCTTTTGCTATTACTTTAATCTTTAATCTTATCTCTTTAGCTACAGAATTATTAAAAGTTAAAACTAATATTTCTTCAGGCGATACATTTTTATCAGCTAACAAATAAATAATTCTTCCTATAATTGTAGTGGTTTTTCCTGATCCTGCTCCAGCATTAATTAGTGAGGTTTTATGTTTAGAAAAAATTGCTTCTTTTTGAAATTTATCAAAAATATTAATTGAAAAATTAAAATCAAGAATTGTTTTTTTTAACATCTTTTAATAAGAAATGAATAAATTGATTAAAATTTGCCATACAATAATTTTAACCAATACATTTGTTGATTGAAAGCCATTTAGCTGAATAGAGAAAAAATATACAATCTTGAATATGAAAAGTTATTACAAATTGTAATTGGATTGTTAAGCAAAAAAAAACCTGACAGAAAGCCAGGCAAAACAAAATTTGATTTTATAACTATATTAAAATGAATTGTGTCTGTCAAATTGTTTTTTTTAAATCACTGTTTTCATTGTATTGTTTTTAAATCATCTATTCCTTTTCTGTTATCATTTTTACATCACTACAAACTGAGCTGGATAGCAATTTTCATGTTATACTAGTTTTAGAAGGGTTCAGATATATATATATACTAGATACTAATAGTAACACTAAGGGTTAACCATAAGATACTTATAGTACAGTTAGATGTGGTCTCTAAGAGTACAGTTAGATGTGGTCTCTAAGAGTACAGTTAGATGTGGTCTCTAAGAGTTAAATGCACACCTGCATACACCTTTTATTTTAACACAAAAGTATAAGTAACTTATTATTTTAAATAACAATTACATTTCCCCCTTTATAGTCTGACTTGACTACAACATTTTAGCTAGCTTTTTTGATTCATATGAGGTCTATTTTCTATAAAGTAAGGTTAGATATTTTTACTAGACAAATAAATGCACAACAAATTATTATGTAATGATGATTAAATTATTAAGTTTTGTAATTTTTTTAGTTGGTTTTAACTTTTCTGTAAGATCAGAAATTCCTACTTCAAAGTTAGCAACTGATGATACAAAAATCTATGATAGATATGGTAAGTACAAAGGTAAAATTACAATAGAGGGAAAAATCTTCAATCCTTACGGAAAGTATAAAGGTAAAATAACTAAGGATGGAAAAATTTACAGCCCATATGGTAAATATCTTGGAATTATAAAAAAATAAAATTTAATAGGTGATTGTAATTTTTTAACCAAGGTTGTTTTGTGAAGATAGAAAGCGCAATAGAAAGTATTAATCTTGAAGAAATAGTTCTTCCAGAATTTCAAAGAGAGTATGTTTGGGATTTAAAAAGAGCAAAGGAGTTATTTATTTCTCTTTTAAAGGATTATCCAGTAGGGGGTATTCTTATTTGGAAAACAAATAATCCGCCAGCACTTAAAAATCTTTCAAAAGTTGATTCTAATAATAGAACTTTTCAAGTCTTACTTGACGGTCAACAAAGGTTAACAACACTTTATATGTTAATTTCTGGAAAAATACCGCCTTATTACAATGAAGAAGATGTTACTTTCGATCCTCGGGAGTTAGCATTTAACCTTGAAACTAGAGAATTTAATTATTGGAAAAAAGCGATGAAAGAAAATCCTAGGTGGCAATTACTTAAGGATTGTTTTTTGCCTGGAAAAATAGAGGCATGGGAATTGGCTCAGAATTGTTATGACACATTTAAAAAACTAAAACATTTAATTGAATTTGATATTAGAACTATTGAAATACCAAAACAAAATAAAAGGGAGGCTTTTTCACAATTGAGGGATATCTTCCGAATGTTTGACATAGAAATGTTTTACGGAGGAGAATTGTGGAAAATATTAATTGCTGGAAAAACTATTTCATTCACTTTTGATGAAATGGAATCTATTCATTATGGATTTGTTAATAACTTTTATCCCTCTTGGAGAGAAAGAAATAAAAACTGGAGTGAGAATGATAGAGAAATTTCAATAGATTTATTGGAAAAATTTTGGAAAAATAAAGTAATAGCTCCAATTAAAGATAAAATTGATCTTGATAAAGATTTAGATTACTTCATGAGAAAGTTCAATAAAAATTACCAAGATCTAAACTTAATAAAAAGCAAGGAAATTCCTGTTCAAATTGTTCCTATGAATGCTCAATTTTCTGATGCAGTTGATATATTTGATAAAATTAACTCACAAGGACAAAAGCTATCTGAAGCAGAATTAGCATTGACTCATGTGACTGCTAAATGGGGTGAGGCAAGAATGAAAATGAAAGATTTTTCAAAAAGATTAAAGGAAAAATTCTTTGATTTTAATTTAAATTTCCTTACAAGAGCCCTGTGTGTAGTTACAACTGAAAGAGCCTTATACGCAATCATTCATCCTATACAAAAGGAAGATTTAATAAAAGGATGGAATCAAACAGAGAATTTAATTAATTACATAATTAGTATTCTTAAGTCTGAGGGTATTGAAAGTTCCTCTAATATGTCAACACCAATTGTTTTAATACCAATATTATTGTATTTAAAAAAAAATAATGGTGAGTTTGGTTCGGATAAAGAAATAAAGTCATGTATAAGTTGGTTAGTAAACTCTATGATTTGGCAAAGATATTCTACTTCGGTAGACAGTACTTTGGAAACCGATTTAAACGTAATCAAAGTAAATAATCAGCCATGGAGTCAATTAATTGGACATATTAAAGAACAAAGAGGGAGGGTAACAATTCAGAGTTCTGATTTTAAGGAAAAAAACTCTAGATCTCCAGTATTTATACCTTTTTACAATTTGGTTAAAAATAACAATGCAATGGACTGGTTTAATGGTTTAGGAATTGGAAAACAAAATGATAACCCTTTCAAAATTCATATTCATCATATTTTCCCCAAAAGCTTTTTGCTGAAAAATGGTTACGAGCTATCAAAGATCAATGAAATTGCTAATTTTGCATTTATTACTGCACCAACTAATTTAAAAATTTCTGATAAATCTCCGGAAGATTACCTGCCTCAGATTATTGAAAAATATCCTGAAGCCTTAAAACTTCAATTTATTCCAGAAGATAAAGAATTATGGAAAATTAAATCCTATGAATTATTTTTGGAAGAGAGAAGAGGATTAATTGCGAAAGGGTTTAAAGATTATTTTGATAGTTTATCAAATAATATAAAAACTATAGAAGATGAAACCCAAGATCATCTAAATAAGATTATTTTACTCCCAGAAAATGAAAGGTTAGAATTTAAGGAAACTTGGGCTTATAACATTCGTACAAGTGAAAATGAAAAAGTACCAACTAAAGATACAAGAATGCAGTTGTCATGCATTAAGACAATAGCAGCTCTTATGAATTCAAATGGTGGTGATTTAATTATAGGAATGACTGATGATAATGAAATTGAGGGTTTAGCTAGAGATTTATTACTGGTCAGAAATGATTCAGACAAATTGGAAAGAAATATGTCAGAGATTATTTCTAACTCATTAGGAATTGATAAAAAACCGTTCTATAATATTCATTTTAAGAGGCTCTTTGACGACAAGTTAATTGCACATATTGTTGTTAAGAAAAATTTACATTCAAAAACGTGGGTAAATTTTTCAAAGGAACAAGATAGCCTTGCTTTTGTTAGAGATGGAAATCAAACTAAAAGACTATCTTCTGATGAGTTTGATGAATACTGGAATCAAAGACAATTAGAAAACCAATAGTTCCATGGTTAGTCTTAAAAGAGATTCCAAAGGAAATTTTAAAGAAGCAACTGGAATTAGATCTAGACGAAGTTCAATTTATACATCTGGTCAAAATGAGGTTTTCAAAATCAGCCGTTCCAAGTTTTCTAATTTTTTGAACTGCAAACGTTGTTTTTATCTTGACAGAGTGAAAGGTTTGCAAGAACCAAGTATGCCGGGTTGGTCATTAAATACAACAGTAGATGACTTATTAAAAAAGGAATTTGATTATTATCGAGCAAAAAAAGAGCCACATCCAATTTTTAAAAAGTATAATTTAAATTTTATTCCCTATGTTCATGAAGAAATTAATAATTGGAGAAATAGCTTAAGCGGAGGTATTTCCTATTTAGATGAAGATACTAACATCATACTTCAGGGGGGAGTAGATGATGTGTGGTTTAATTTAGATACTCAAGAATTAGTTATTTGTGATTATAAAGCGCAATCAACTTCGTATGAGGTGGAAAAAGAAACTTATTTGAACGGAGTTTATCATCAAGGTTATAAAATCCAAATGGATATTTATGTTTATATTATGAGACAAATGGGTTTTAAAGTTTCTGATATAAGTTACTTTATGGTTTGTAATGGTATTAAAAGTGCTAATAGTTTCAATGCTAAAATGAATTTTGATATTTCGTTAATTGATTATAAAGTCGAGATAGATTGGGTTAAAGAAAAGATATTAGAAATGAAGAAAACTATGGATTCAAATCAGATTCCTGAAAAAACCCCACACTGTGAAAATTGTGCTTATTTAGAGCAAGGTTCTCATTTCTTCTAAAAACGCTATTTACTAAAAGATCAAAAATTTATAATAAATTTACTATAATGACATTTCTAACTTGCTTGACATGGAACACTGCAAAAAGATTAAAATCTGTTAAAGAACAATCAAATTTAATCATAATCAATACAAAAATTTGAGTGATCATTCTCCTTTAATTGTTAAATATGAAATTTAAAATAATTAAGGCACAATAATAACTAAAACAAAGCGGGTGTTTTTTTATGACCCGGATAAAAATATATATAGGTGATATCTATTTTAGGGGTAAAGATTAGGGGTAAAAAACGATTTTAAAGCCCATCAGTGAGCACGAATCTGCAGGTTAGGGGTTGGTGGCGGAGAGACAGGGATTCGAACCCTGGATAGTCGTGAAACTATGCTGGTTTTCAAGACCAGTGCATTCAACCGCTCTGCCATCTCTCCATATCGGATCTTAGAGGCAATCATACTAATAAATGATTAAGTTTCAACGCTTAATTTTTGTATCAGTACAAAACTAAAATAAATATTTTTAATATTTTATTTTTTTTAAATTATATATTATCTAAAAACTTGCCATATTCACAATCATACGTATGAGGTGGTCTTTCCTTGAACCTAAGAGTCAAATAGATTTTTTTAAAAGTATCTTCAATCCAATCAAAATTAGTCTCGTATGGTATTAGGGTTATTTTAAACTCCATTATCGCATTCTCAGCTTTTAGAAATGAATTTCGGGTAAAACGATCGCCATCACAATATAAAAAATATCCAATTTTATCAACATCAAATCCTTTCTTTCTCATGATCCAGGAATAAAGGTCCATTTGTCTTTTGTAAGAGGCTTTCCATTTATCGTCCAAGTTGATAGGTCCATTATCTTTCTTTTGAGAAGTACTTTTATAATCAACAATATGAAGTTTATTAGTTTTCGTATTTAACCAAATATCATCGAGTCCTCCACCAACTCTTAAATTTGTTTCTGGATGATCAAAATGCATTCTGTCTATGGCTCCAAAGTGCATACTTTGTGTCCAAAGTTCAAAATGTTGATGCTGGTATGGAATTAAATGAGAGAAGCCATGATTTTCTAAAAAAGGATGAGATTTTTTTTTTTCTCGGTAATTATCAAAATCCTTTTTTAACAAAATATCGGTAGCTTCGTTAATATTAAATCCAGGAATACTAGGAAATTCAATACCCTCAACTTGAGTCATGTAAAAACACGCAGGACACCTTACAAAATTTTCAATTCTGGAACGGCTAATTTCGTAAGGTTCAGGATTGTTGATATCAAACTGTCCCCTATGTCTTGTCATAATTCTTTTTCTCTCTAATAAAGATACAATTTAAATATTTTTCGTTCAGTTTAAAATTATAAAACATACTAAACTTCTCATTTTGAACAGGAATAATAAGTTTTTTCATCTCCGGATTTGTATGCTGTGTTACATCATCGATATATAATTCAAGACTTTTTATGATTTGATGCTTAATACTTGGATATTTTACTGCCATCTCATCAACTTCTTTCATAAATCTTTCCAACCCGTCTTCACAAAATGATGCAATCGTTTCTAAAGTATTATGCAATCCAGGGGCAAAAATTTTTTCTTCACAATCAGTATTATAAATTGCCTTGATTGCTGATTTAAATTTTTCTTCTGAATAAAATGATTTTCCAATTTTTTTTAAAGCTATATCTTGAAATAGAAATTTTGCGTAATCTTTGGTGAGTTGCATATAGTAAGGAATTTTAAAAACTTCAAACCTCACTTCATGATTGTTTTTTGAGGGATCCTTCAAGATTGAATTTTTTCTTTTATCAGTAAGAATTTTAAAAGGAATTTGATAATGAATGGGACCATTAAATTCAAAAACTATATGCTTGTTGTCAATACATTTATAAAAGTCACATTTAAATGGGCTTCCAGTGTTTTTTCCATTTTTTGTATTATAAATATTATATTCTGTTTTGAAATCGACACCAAAAAAGATTTTTAGACATTTTGCAAAACCTTTTTCGATGTAACCGTATTTTTCTTTAAAAGTTTTTTCATCTTTTACTCCCACTAAATTATGATATTTATATTTTGGGTTAACAAAATTTGTTGTTGGATTAATTTGACTTTTTTGATTTTTTATCATTACAATAATTAGCTAATATTAATTTTACTTTATTAATAAAATGAAATCAAAATTATTATCTGTTCTAATGGTAGTTTTATTTGGTTTTCTTGGAATTCATCGTTTCTATCTCAACAAACCTAAAATCGGCTTTGTACTCTTAAGTCTTTTTATATCTTTTTTCACTCTTATGCTCATGAGCATCAATAATGTTGCAGTAATATTGTTATTGGTATTAATTTTGTGGTGGTTGTATGAAATATTTTTAGTTCTATCTGGAAAACTAAAAACTGAACTTGTCAGTGAAATTAGAACCAAACAAAAAGAAACTGAAAGTCAAATCTCTACATCTTCTCAAAATAATGAACCTAAAGGTACTTTCCAATTAAATTCTTTTGAAGAAGTTTTAATCACTATGGAAAAAGCAAATCAAAAAAGAGAAATAAAAGAAGATTCAAAAAAATTAGATATTTTTTTATTTGACGAAAAAAAAAGAAAACAAAATAATTCTGACGATCAGGGTTTTAAATTGTACAATTTTTTTTCTGATGAAGTAGGAAAAAAATGGTTAGCAGAAAATCAGGGAAAACTTTTTTTCCAGGAGAGTGGTACACAATTATTGCATGAAGAAGCAATAGATCAAATTGACGTTAGAATGTCTTTTGCTCATGTTGAAGAATTAAATCCTGCAGTTAAAGATTTGATTTGGGGAAAGAAGAAACCAGGTGGAGAAGATCAAAGTGAACTTTTAATGCATATCGAAATGATTTCTAATTTTGGGTTTGACAAACAACCATCTTTATTTGATACAGAGGTTGCACCAAAAGCTAATCATGATGACTGGTGGGAATTCTTAGATGATTGTAACAGTGAGTTATTTCATGATTATCTACAAAAAAGAGCGGAAGAAAGCAATGATAATGAACTCATAGAATATTTGGAAGATAATGGATGTACTCCAAATTCGGCAATAAGAGTTTATACCTTTAATGGAAAGGTATTAGGTAAATATTCATGGCAGGGTGGTAGGGATATTTTAATTGATACTGATAGTGAAATAGATTTTTCTAAATTTTTAGTAGTTCAAAAAAATAGTAATTATTTCCCATTAGTTGACTTTAATTATGGGTATTCTGCTCATAAAATTCAGGATTTTAAGCAATTGGACGATAAAGCTATTAGAAATGTTTTTCTAGATTTAGAGGAGACAAGATCCAGCAATCCCGCAATAATATTTGACAAAAAACAAAGTTCAAAAGAAATATTTAATTTATTTAATAATAATAAAACTAGTGGAGTTAATACAAATTTACTTTTAAAAGAATTTTTCCTAAATCCCATTTCTACTTTCGGTGGAGCAAAATTAGTTTATAAAAAACTGAATCTTGATAATCAGTCTTTGATGGCAGTCTATTTCAAAATTTATGAAAACGCTCATTATTATAAAACTGAAATTAATCAAGGTATAAAAAAAGAACAATTTGTATTCACTGAAATGCTAATGCAAAATAAAAAATTACCTATAAAACTAAATAATGAATGTAACAGTCCAAATATTATTGTACTGTCGTCACCAGCAATCGAGTTAGATTATGCAAATGAAATATCTAACCAAGGTATTGCTATAATAACAAATAAGTATTGTTTTGCCTGGGAATTTAAAAAAGGTACAGATCATTTTAATTTAGAAAATTATGAATCTATAAAATCTATTCTAAATATTATTTAGATAGATACTTGCATGTGTCCAAAAATGACATACAAATCTCTTATTATAAAAATAAAGGAGAAAAGATATGTTTTTTTATTTATTAAAAATTTTATTTTTCTACATTGTTTTTATTCTATTTGTTGTAGTTGGTCTTTTTTTTACTATGAAAGTAGTTAAAGCTGATGATTTTTATTTGTTAGTGATCAGGCATTCTATTAACGAAAGCATATGTTGGAATTAAATCACAAAAAGGTTACTAAGAATGAATTATTTAGGATTTTTTTTAATGCTTTTAAAAATATGATTATAGTGGTTAAAGAAAACCCTCCTCTCATACTTGAATGTTTTTCTAAAGATTTAAGAGTTTTTGAAGTTGACAAAATTTGCATAGAACTTTTCAATGGAGAATAAATTTTATCTGATAGTTGTATTTTTGATTTTAATTACATCGTGTACTAAAAACTATAATAATCATATCATTAAAATTCATAAAAAAATTTATAAACCAGAGCAAATTCAATGTTTATATAATTGCGAAGAAAGTATAATTAATGTTCCGCATTGGCAACTCCCACCTGAAATTAAACTTGAATTATATAATGACTTTTTGGAAGGAAGTGCGTTTTTTTTATTACATAATGATTTCTATTAGATTGATTATAGTTTTTTTATTAACTGGTTGTGTAAATATTTCTAGCTATACTAACAAAGATTTGTGTTTCTCTTCAATTAAATCTATTGATGGTGGAGAAAATTTTATTTTTGATGTTGAAAGTAATTATTACAATTCGATCTACCACGAATTAAAAAAAAGGAATCTATATTTAGATAAATGTATTAAATTAATGGTAGAAAGTTTAGAAATCAATGAATCAAATGATCTAAGTATTGACACTCAATTTGGAAATTTTGAACCTCGTTGGAACAATTTCCAATCTAAAAGATATTTATTTTCGTTAATTTATTATTATCAAAGACATGGTTTGTCAAATTTAGACTTAAATTAACGGATGAATTAAATCATTATATTACCTTAAGGTAACCCAATCACCATTTGAATTTTTGCATGCAGTACCTTTACCTCTCAATATTTCTCCATTTTTTTCAATAACCCATTCAAAATTTTTACATAGTGTGTTGTCAGAAAGTTGAATTGCATCTTTCGCAACAAGAGTTTCTGAAGTACTTTTATTAGCATTAGTTTCTACTTTACTTTCATTTATATTTAATTCATCTAATGATAAGTTAATAAACTCTGTGTTTTGATCCATATTAGAACCAATTTCACTGCCTAGAAAGGCTCCAACTAATGTACCTGCTATTGCAATTGGTAGTCCATATTCTGCACCAACCAATTTAGAACCAAGCGAATAAGCACTGTAACCTCCAGTACCTCCCCCTAAAATACTCATTGTTTTAGAATTATTCCATTGTGTACAACTTTGGAAAAAAAAAATGAGAAAAAAAATATATATAATTTTGTGATATTCAATTTTTTTTAGTTCTTTAATCACTTTTTCGTCTAGTTTTTTAAAGTCGATTTTCTTTATTCTTTGCTTCATTTAGTTTACTCCTTTTATTTTACTTGCATCAAAACCTATTAGTATGTCAAAATTGGACACATGCGATACGAAAAATTAGAATATCTTTTAGATCTTGCTCTTGACATGCAACTTAGTAGGAGAGGGGTATCAATTAAAGATATTGAAAATAAGTTTTCAGTCAGTAGAAGAACAGCAGTAAGAATGAAAGATCTAATCTTAAATGTATTTTTAGATATAGAAGAAACAATAGATGATTCTAGAATCAAAAGATGGAAAATACATGAAACCCAATTCAGCAAATTATTACCTTTTAACAATGATGATATCTCTGATCTTACTCTTGCCGCGAAAACATTAAAAAATAACAATTTAGAAAAACAAGCAGAATCAATGTTTGGTTTAATAAAAAAATTAAAATCAACATTACGAAAGCAGTTCTTATTAAAATTAGAAACTGATTTGGAAGTTTTAGATGAAAACGAAGATTTTATATTTAAATCTGGTCCTAAACCTATATATCAAAAAGATATTTTAAATAAAATAAGATTTTGTATTAAATCTTGTAAAACAGTAAATATTAAATATCAAAATAATAAAAATGAAGTAAAATCATATAATCTTGAACCTTATGGTATTTTGTATGGTCATAGACATTATTTGGTTGTCAAAGATACTAAAGATAAAAAAATCAAATACTTTTCATTACCAAAAATCAAATCTATTGAAGTTACAAGTTCTTACTTTGAAAGAGATGAATACTTTAGTTTAAAGAAATTTCGTCAAAAATCGTTTGGAATATTCGAAGAAAAACCATTTTACGTTGAAATTAAGTTTGACTATAGCATTCAAAATTTAGTTGATGAATTTCAATTTCATGAAAATCAACTTAAAATAATAAATCCTGATGGTACTACGACTATAAAATTTCAAGCTGGTGGTTTAATTGAGATGGTTTGGTACTTTTTTATGTGGGGCGAAAAAATTGAAATAATAAAACCAAAAAAACTTAAAAAACTCATTGATAAATTTAAATTTAATTGGAAAATATTACCTTAGTTATCTGTATTCTTTTATATAATGATTTCAAATTTACGAAAGCTTTAATATCGAGATAAAACAATAAATATTCGCTTTATTGATTTCAATTTCATAAAATTTTATTGAAAATTTATTTTAATTCTAATAGCGTTCAATTATGAAATTGATTTTAATTTACATCTTTATATTTTTTCTTTTAGCATTTACTGATTTTTTTTCTAAAATTGAAGATCCAAAAGTATGAAATAATAATATGTATAATTCTTGTATTCCATCAACAACTAAGGGTTTAAATAGTTTAACTCTATTTGATGCAAAAGTCTATTGTGAATGTATTGCGAATAATGGAATCAACAAATTTACAATAGAAGAATTGATTTTATTGGAGAGTCAATTGGAAACACTAAATGAAGATGATAGAGTGTCATTAATGCTATTAAATAAAAAGACTAAAAGTATGGTTACTAATTGTTTGTCTAAAATTTAATATATTATGAAAATAAAAATTAAACCAAAAATAATAATCAGAGCCTTAATAATTTTTTGGTCTTGTTTTTTTATTCTATGGTTTTTTTTTCTAAAAAATTAAAGTATTCATTATAAGTTAATATCAAATTTAATAACAGAGGGTTTAAAAGAATGGTTTGTTTAATGAAAAAAATAATTATTATCTTAATTGTATTATTAATCAACTTTGAATTAAAAAGTGAACCAAAAAACGTTTTAAAATTATCCTGTGAATACGACCCAAACCTAATAAGAAAAGAGAAAAAAAATATTGGTTTTTTAAAAAGTACTGATTTAGACCGCACTCAAATTTGTAGGATGTTTGGATGTAAAGATACGGTTGAAGTAAATAGATATAATAGTTTATCTGAAAACAAAATGGATTATCGTTTAAGAAATTCATGGTTCAATCACCAAGGGATATTGCTTGACGATTACATTGAAGAAGAAAGTATTATCACTATAAATACATTTGTCTCGCAAGCGTATTTTTTAGAATCCTATAATATTAATAGAACTACAGGAAAAACCAAAAGAACTTTTTATAAATTTGATCATCCACAATTTTTTAATCAAATTCAAAAACTTGAAAATGAGAATTCCAAAAATTTCTCTTTGTATAATAAAAGAGGAAAAATATCTCTAAAAACTTTGAAAACTTATTCATTGGATCCATGGGAAACTATATATTTTGAAGGGAAATGTCTGTCTGGTACAGGCGTGTGATTTTCGTATCAAATTTAAGAATTTGAACTTAATTGAAATTTTTATGTTAATAAAACCTTCATTAAAATGTATAAATTAATTTTAATTTTAATTTGTTCTTTCCTATCCTTTCCATGTTTTGCAAAATGGAAAAAAATTATTGAAACAAAGACTTATACCGAATTTGTAGAAACAGATAGTGTAAAAAAAGAAAACGAGATTGTTTATCTATGGACTTTGAGGAATTTTGTAAAAAAACAAATGGATAAAGAACAAAGTTTAAAACTTTATTCACGATATGATTGCAATAAAATAAAATATGAGGTTTTAACTATTATAAGTTACAAAACACAAATGGGTAAGGGACGTGAATTTAACTACAGAAAAAATGTTACGGATTATTCTGATAATTCAAATTGGGTATATCCAAATGTAGACGATGAAACTTATAAATCAATGAAAGCGGTCTGTAATTTAAAATAAATAATTGCGAAAAATAGTTTAAGCTATTTTTTTATCTTTATAGGTTAATGTGATTATTAATAGGTTGAAATAGTTTTCCATTGTTTTCCAGTTAATAAGTCTTTAGTGTATTTACTTCCATTTTTGTCATATTTGGTTTTATATCTAATTTCTTCATAATTAGCGTATATTAAGTTCGATAGAAAAAATGCAAAAGATAATGTGGTTAAAACTTTTCTTTTTTTGTAAAGATACAAAAAAACCTGACCTAGTAGAATGAAAAATATTAGCATATCTTCAAACATACTAGTAAAACTATCATATTTTAAATTTTTATTTTCAATACCTACTATTTATTAATTCTATAATTGAAATTAATTTCTTAACTAAAATTGATCATATTATTAATTTATTTTGCAACTCAAAAAGTTTTTTTTGATTATTGAGACCTTATGTAATAAAATTTTAGTTTATGTACATAAGAGTTTTAAACATTAAATTTGCATCTAATATAGATGCTGAGGCAATGACCGCATTGGCTAAATACGAAATGATTAATATGTTACCAGGAATTATTTCAATGGAGGGAGTAAAAATTACTGAACTTCACAGTATTGTGATTTTAAAATTTAATAACAAAGACTCTGCTGAAAAGGCAAAAGAACTTTATCTCAATAAGATGAAGTCAAATCCAAATATTAAAGTTGAGGTTTTTGAGGGTGAACAAGCTTTTTCAGTCAAAAAATCATAGAATTCATTTAATTTTAAATTTCAAACTTCCATTAACAAAACAGTATTACAACGGAAAAATTATGAATTTATTAAAAAAAAATCTTAAGTGGATTGCTACTTTTTTAGTATTGGTAGGAATACTCTTAACTAACCTCAATTTGTACCCTGTAAATTTATTATTTCACGGATTTGGGGTCATTTTATGGACTTATTTTGGTTATTTAAGTAATGATAAACCAATAATGATAAACTTTGGACTTCAAATTCCTCTCTTTGCCCTTTGTTTTTATAACTTGCAAATAAGTTAAAAAAATAATGATTTGAATAAAAGTCTAAAATTATTTATTATTTTCATTATACAAATTTTAACAATTAAATAAATTCTCATAAATTATGTTCAAATATTTCTTTACCATTTTAATTACAATTTCTACTGCTCATCTTTTTGCTAATAATCATAAATCTGATACTGCTGATTTAGACGATATAAAACTTTACGATATAGTAAAAGTTGAGCATTGTCTTGATCAAGCTTATGACACTATTCCTGGTCATGCTAGAAAACTCGAATTTAAAATTGAGGGTGACGATCCTATTTACGAGTTTGATATTGAATCCATAAATGATGGTTTCACATATAACGTTGAATGCAATGCTGAAGAAGGTTTTATTATTGAGGTAGAAAAAGAAGTTTCAGCTGATAATAAAATTTTTAGTAGTGGTGCAAAAATTTCAATTGAAAAGGCTAAGTCAAATGCAATAGCTATTCATCCCGGTAAAGTTGTATCACAAGAGAGGGAAATCGGTATGGACGGAAGTCTAACATATGAATTTGATATACAAACAGACGTCGGTTATGAGATAAAAGTTGATGTTGACGCAGTAACGGGAAAGATCGAGGAAGCTAATATTGAGTTATATGAAATTGGTATGGAAAAAGAATAATTTTTAACTTAGGAATTGAAATAAAACAAATTTTATTAGAATTACTGTTTAAAAGTTCAAATTACATAAATTTTATAATGAGTATTAAAACTATTATCATTTTTTGGGTTGTATCATTATCTTGCAACTATCTTTTGGCTCTTCCTAAGTGCAATGGAGATTTTAGTAGACATTGTTTTGCAAACATAAACCATAAAAATGGTGAAAGATATGTTGGTGAAGTTAAAAATTATAAATATGAAGGTAAAGGCACTTATCTTTATGTGAATGGCAATGTTTATGAGGGAGAGTTTAAAAATGGTCAACAGAATGGGTATGGAATTTTTTCATTTTCTAATGGAAATAAATACGAAGGTGATTTTAAAGATGGCCTTTTTCATGGAAAAGGATCCTCTGTATATGTAAGTGGTGAAAAATACGTAGGTCAATTTGAAAATGATTTACCAAATGGAAAGGGTATACAAATTTTGCCAAATGGTGACAAGTATACTGGACAATTTATTAATGGTTTTCGTTCAGGAGCAGGCGTTTTAACTTTTGTTAATGGTGACGAGTATGTTGGAGAATTTAAAGATAATCTTTTCAATGGAAACGGAAAGTTTAAATTTTCAAATGGTAACAAACAGGAAGGCTATTTTAAAAATAATAAATTTCTCGGATCAAAAGAATGATTAAATGATTTAAAAAATTATCTATTTAATTTAAATATTTTCTCTTAAAATTTGGTGTGCAATACGTTTTTTATATCTTCTTTGACGACGTTTTGCCTTTGAAGGTGATGCTCTCCAGTCTCTTCTTTTATCAATAACTAGAGTTTCTATATCCTCAGGGGAATCAATAAATTTAAAATCATTCTCATATGTTCTTCGCATAAATCTTAAATAATACTTTTTTTTAAAATTTCATTAATTATGTATTAACAAAAAGATATAAAGAAAAAATGTATATTTTTGACGACAATGGAAAAAAATTTAAAATTAAGAATCTAACGAATTTTAAAACTCATATTGATGTATTTCACAACAATGGTGAAAGCATACATGAAGAAAATGGATTTTATTTTACTGTTAATGACGATTTTAGAAAGAAAATTAATATATTATTTAACAAATATGAAGATTCTTGTAAAAACAAATGAATTAATTTTTCTTAGCTGGGTAAAACATCAGTTAAATGAAAATGACATAAATTTTCTAGTTTTCGATGAATTTATAAGTTCAACAGAGGGAAATATAAATGCATTTCCTATAAGAGTTCTTGTTTCTGAAAATGATTATGTGAAAGCTAAAAAGCTTATCAAAAGAGAAGAATCTAAGAAAAATTAGTTTCTATAGCTTCTACTATAAATTTAAGATTCTTCTTATTAATTCCAGAAAGTTTAAGATTGAAAGTGATCATTTTATCTGTAAAAAATTTCCTTTTTTTGTATACTTTGTCGTAATGGAATTTAAGTAGGTTTTCGGTGAAACTGAAATAATCCCTAGTTTTTAAATTTCTTTCTAACATCACAAAATTATTATTTGTTACAAACTTTTTAAAAATCTTTAGTTTTTCAAATACTGGTTCTGGATCTTTTATAAAATATTTATAATCTTTCGTAATAAATTTGGCTCTATCTTTTATGCAAATATCTAAATTTAGTAATCTTCCGTTTAACATATTTGAAAAAATTTTATTTGGAATTGATAGTTTTCCAATTTTATTACTTTCGGATTCAACCCAAATTTTTTGGTTAACATCAAATTTTTGAATTTCGAACCAAATATTTGTTTCAAATTTTTTTTGAGTGGGCTGTTTTTCATTAGGGATATCTCCAAAAACTGAACCTTTGTGCCTAGAAATTTTTTCTAAGTTTAATACATTATATTTTTTGGATAATAAATTTAAAAAGTATGTTTTTCCTGAACCAGTTAGTCCACCCAAAACATTAAAACTGAATTTGTTCACTTGATTTTCTAAAAAATCTCTAATGTAGGCTCTAAAATTTTTATAACCTTGATTAAGGATTTGAACATCATAACCAATACTTTTCATAACTAAATACATACTTAATGATCTCATGCCACCTCTCCAGCAATATAAAAGAATTTTATCAGTTTTTTTAAAGTCATTTTTTTTTAAAAACTTACTAATATTTTTTGAAATAATCTCTGCTCCAAGCTTTCTAGACTCAAAAATATTTTTTGAATAAAGATTGCCAACAATAGCTCTTTCATTATTATTCAAAACTGGTAAATTTATTGAAGTAGGGATCGAATCATCTATAAATTCTTTTTCTGACCTAACGTCTATGATTTTATTAAAATGATTTAAAGTATTTTTTCCAAAATCAATTTTTTTTATGTAAAAGTTTGTATCCAAATTCAATATTTTTATCTTGTGATAATTACTTAATCACTTATGAATATATTTTATTATGTGATAATTATTAAATTATTTAAATATTTATTTCAATCATGTTTAATCATTTAAAATTAGAAAATATTTCACTGAAGAATAATAAAAAAATTTTACTTTACAATTTAAATATAGAAATTGTAGAAAAAGAGAAAATTGCTGTAATTGGTCCAACGGGGGCAGGAAAAACGTTATTTTTAAATTTACTATGCTTTGGGTTAAGGCCAAGTGAAGGAAAAATATTTATTAATACTGAAAATTTCTGGAAGAAAAATAATTTTTTTCAAAACCAAGTTAGAAAATATTTTTATCTTATTCCTCAAGTTCCAGATATGCCGAATAGACAAAGAGTAATGTCAGCTTTACATGCAAGTTATATTAATAAGTGGTCACTTTTAAAAGTGATTGCGTCACTATTCTTTCCTTTTAAAAAAAAATCCATTGAACTAGTCCTTAAAGAACTAGGTTTATTTGAAAAAATTGATGAAACAATAGAAAATCTTTCAGGTGGGCAAAAACAAGCAATTTCTTTAGCTAGAATTTTTTTATCTCAACCTGAAATAATGATATTAGATGAACCACTGAGTGCTGTAGATCCAAATAGATCAAATTTTTTGTTAAAAAAAATTTTGGAATATCAAAAAAAAACAATGGCAACGATAGTTTGTTCTTTACATCAACCTGATATTGCAAAAAAATATTTTACAAGAATTATAGGAATTAATAATGGAAAAATAGTTTATGATGGGACATCAAAAAAATTATCTCAAACACAGCAAGAAAAAATTTATAAAGGTAAGTAAAATTCTTTTTTTTAAAATATTATGAAAAATTATTTTTTAATTAAAAACACGCTATATTTAGTTATTCTATTTTTAACCATAATTTTCTCTGGTTTAATAATTGAAAAATCTAATCTTTTAAATCTCAATTTTAATAACGTCAATGAAGTATTTTTTTTATTTTTTCCTTTAGAGTATTCCAAAGAATTTTTGTACACCACAATTGAAAATACTTTCATAACCATATCTATCGCAACTATCAGTGTTTTAATATCTACTTTTATATCCTTACCAATGTCGGTTATTTGTTCAAATAATTTATCTTCATCAACAATTTTTAAAAATAAAAATAAAATTAAAGACTTAAGTAGATATTTTTTAAGAACAAATTTTCTATTTCTTCGAAGCTTGCCAGAAATAATAGTAGCATTATTATTGGTCAAAATTCTTGGATTAGGTGTTAATGCAGCAATCCTATCAATTGTAATAACTTTCACGGGTTTTATGACTAAGGTTTTTATTGAAATAATTGATTCCAGTAATACTGTATCTTCTGAAAACTTAATAAGAAGTGGAGCAGGTAAATTTAAAGTTTTTCTCTACGCCACACTTCCATTATGTTCAAAAGAAATAATTTCATATATTGTTTTTAGATGGGAATGTGCAATACGAACGTCTTTAATCCTTGGAATTGTAGGGGCGGGAGGATTAGGTCAGCAAATGGAACTTGCAATTAAGATGATGGACTTGAATGAGGTTTCAACTATAGTTTTTTTGTTGATATTTTTAGTTTATATTTGTGATCAAATTTCAAATTTCATAAGGAAAGTATTTATTTAAAATGTACTTAAATAAATTAAAAATATTTACTATTGTAACTATTAGTATCTTCTTAACGACATGTTTTATTTTTCTTGAAACAAATTTATTCGAGGTTTTTAAATATGAAACAGTTTTATCATTTTTAATTTTTTTTAAAGAATTTTCCAACCCTAATATAAGTACTAAATTTTTGTCTGAAGTAATTAATGCTTCTTTTGAAACAGTAATGATTTCGTTTGTAAGTACTATAATATCTTCAGTTTTCGCTTTTTTCATAATGATTGTTTCAAATACTAAAAATTTCTTTTTAATAAGCTTTTTAAAACTTTTAACTAATTTCTTAAGATCAATTCCTGATTTGTTATGGGGGGTAATTTTACTAATGTTTTTTGGTCTCGGACCATTCACTGGTACTTTGGCTTTGACACTTCATACTTCTGGAATTTTAGGAAGACTCTTTGTTGAATTATTAGAAAATCAAAAGATGCAAAATACGCTGTCTAACTTCAAAACCAACAATGGATCATTTTTAAGATATTTTTTTTATTATATATTTCCAAAAATATTTCCTCAAATGATAAGTTATATCTTATACAGATGGGAAAATAATATTCGAGCTGCATCCATACTCGGAATAATTGGAGCGGGGGGGTTAGGTCAACTTCTATTCTATAGACTTAGCCTATTTCATTATGATGAAGTATCAACAATACTATTTTTTACTGTATCAATGGTGATATTAGTTGATCTTTTAAGTTCCTTTCTACGATCAAAATACACTGGTAGATAACTACTTAATTAAACCAGTTTTTCTTCCTGCTTTATAAATATTTAAATAATTGCTTTCATTAGTTTTAATATATTTCTTTGTTCTTTGAAGATCTAATATTTTCTTATGATCAAGGTTATTGTAATCTAGTGTTAAAAAGGCATTTACTAAGGATTTTTTGATTTCATCTTTCAAATCTTTTCTTAATGTCCAATTGTAATCGTAATATTCAGGAGTAGTAAAGAAAACACTGAGTTTTTTTGCCTTTTTAGGATTTTCTCTTACGAATTTTTCCCAAACAAGCGAATTTAGAGCTCCTGCTGAAACTTTTTTACCCAAAACTGAAAAAATAGTTGCATCGTGTGCTCCAGAGTAACCAATTTCACTAAAATATTCTTCAGGGTTAATATTTTGCTTTTCTAGAAAAAATCTTGGCATAAGATGTCCAGAAGTTGATGATGGAGATCCAAAAGAAAAAGATTTGTTTTTTAAATCTTCTAATATCTTAATTTCATTATCTACATGCGTAATAAACACAGAAGTAAACAAAGAATCCTTTACTCTTTGAATAACAGGCTCCACATTTCCATTACTTCTAATTTTGGCTTGAACGTATGTAAGCCCTCCTAACCAAGCCATATCCACTTTTCCTTGAGATAAAGCTTCTACAACAGATGAGTAATTAGTAACAGAAAAAAATTTAACTTTTAGTTTAGTTTTTGTTTCTAAGTATTCTGTTAAAGGTAAAAATTTTTTATGAAGTTCTGTAATCGATTCATCTGGTATGGAAGAAATAATCAATTTATCTCGAGATTGTATTGGTGTGATAAAAGAAGATATTAAAAAAATTGTAAAAATTACTTTAAACATATAGACGGTGGGGTGTTAGAAAAAAATCCAATAATTTTTGCAGAAAAAAATTCGTTTTTTTTTAATAATTCAATAATTTCTTTCGATTTATTTTTTTTACAAGAGATTAAAAGTCCTCCAGAGGTTTGAGGATCAGTCAGTAGAATTCTATCATTCTTATTTAATTCTTTGTTATTTTTTAAAAAACCTTTATAACTCTTCCAGTTTTTTCCAGATGCAGCGGTATAAACTGAATTATTTATTAATTGGCGAACACCTCTCAACTTGGGTAAATTTTTGATAAAAATAGTGGCAGATACATTACTGGCCTTACAAACTTCTTTCAGATGTCCAAGAAGTCCAAACCCTGTTACGTCTGTAATTGAAGATATATATTTTTTTTTTCCTAATATGATTCCAATATCATTTAGCTTTGTACAATTTTTAATCAATTCTTTATATAAGATTTTATTTTTTTTACATCTTTTTAAAGCCGTTGATAAAATACCTGTTCCAAGAGGTTTTGTTAAAATAATATCTTCTCCTCCAAGAGCATTGGAGTTAGTTTTCAAATTCTTAATTTTAACCTCTCCAACAACCGCAAGTCCGTATATTGGTTCACTTGATTCAATTGTATGACCACCAGCTACCATTACATTAGCCTTTTTACAAATTGCTTGTCCACCTTCTATAATTTTTTTTATTAATTTGATTTCAATTTTGTTAATTGGCATAGCCACAATTGCAAGAGCAAAGAGAGGTTTTGCTCCCATTGCATAAATATCTGATAAAGCATTAGTTGCTGCTATAGCTCCAAAATCAAATGGATCGTCAACAATAGGCATAAAAAAATCTGTTGTTGCTACAATCGCTTTCTTTTTGTTGATTTTATAAACTGCCGCATCATCAGATTTAGAATTATTTATAAGTAATTTCTTGGAGAGTTTATTAGGTAAGTCTTTAAGTAAATCATCAAGTACATTGGGTGGAACTTTGCAACCACAACCTCCACCTTTAGAGAATTTAGTCAGTTTAATTGGTCTATCCATAACTTTTAAGCAATTTATAATAAAAATTTAAATTTTAAAAGCAATTTTGTTTATAATAAATTCATGTCCATGGGCTGTCTCGTGTCTTTTTTATTACTAATTTAGATTTTCCTCTAACATACTCTTTCCTTTTGATGAAAAATACAGCGTAAATTAGTCCAGCTAAAAATCCACCTATATGAGCTAACCATGCAGTACCTGAAGATTGATCGGTTATTATTGAAAAGTTTACAAATTGAATTATGAACCAAAAACCCAATACTATTAATGCTGGTAGTTTAACTGCGAAGAAAAAAATAATTAGTGGTATAATTACTGTAATTTTAATTTTAGGGAACAGATAAATATAGGCACCAAGAACTCCTGCTATGGCTCCAGAGGCCCCAATCATAGGTATAGGTGTTTTTGTGTTACCAAAGTATTGTGTTAGAGCTGCAATTATTCCGCACAATACATAAAAAAATATAAATCTTTTATGACCTATTCTATCTTCTATGTTGTCTGCAAATATCCATAAATAAAGCATATTTCCAAGAAAATGTAACCATCCACCATGCATGAACATGGATGTAAAAATTGTTAAAATAGGATAAAATGTTGGCATATTAAAATCTTGATTAAATAAACTTGCGGGTTTAAATCCAAAAAAAAATATATATTCGTTATTTAAAGAAGAAGTTGTTTGAATTAAGAATACAGTTGTACAAATACATAGGATTAATAATCTTATTATAGGTTTTTTTTTAGTAGGATTATCATCTTTTATTGGAATCATTTTTTAGATCTCAAAATAGAGTATATCATTCTAAGAAATATAATGAGAATTAAAAAATAATAAAAATAAAAGTTGGAAATGTTCTACTTTTGTTCTATATTCATTATTATGAAAAATACTCTAAATAACACATCTTTTTATAGTTCTAAAGTTGAAGCTGGCTTTCCATCTCCAGCAGACAACTATATTGAACAGGAACTAGATATTAGAGAATATCTAATCAAAAATCCTGAAGCTACCTTTTTGGTTAAAGCTACAGGAGAGTCGATGAACAATGCTGGCATATTAGATGGTGATATTTTGATCGTTGATAGAAGTATTGAACCAAAACATAATTCTATTGTTATTACGTCTATTGATGGAGAATTAACTGTAAAAAGATTGATAATTAAATTCGGGAATGAAAAAAGCTATTTACAATCAGAAAATTCTAAATATCCAAATATTGAATTAGGATTGGAATCTAATATTAAAATTTGGGGTGTTGTTACATACGCAATACACCATATAATCTAATAAAAAGTATGATTGCATTATTAGATTGTAATAACTTTTATGTTTCTTGTGAAAGACTATTTAAGACCAGTCTGAATGACAAGCCAGTCGCTGTTTTATCAAATAATGATGGTTGTATAATTTCTCGATCTGAGGAAGTAAAGAGCATGGGTATTAAAATGGGGGAACCCTTTTTTAAGGTTAAAAAAAAATTAAATGACGCAGGAGTACATGTTTGCTCCTCTAATTATTCCCTATATGGTGACATTTCAAATAGAGTAATGGAAATTATAAGAAAAGATTGTGATATTCTAGAAAAATATTCTATTGATGAAGCATTTTTTGATTTAAGTAATATTAAAAATAAAGAACTTTTTTGTTTTAATCTAAAAAATAAAATTCTTAAATGGACGGGGATACCTGTTAGCATTGGAATTGGAAAAACAAAAACTCTTTCAAAGATAGCAAATAGAGTCGTAAAGAAAAACAATGAATAC
>CABZFH010000009.1 GCA_902524895.1 uncultured Alphaproteobacteria bacterium
TAAAAGGCCTAAATTCTTAAAATTAATTTCATCGTTAAATAATGCATGCGTTCCAATCAATATTTCTATATTACCTTTTTCTAATTCATCAACAATCTTAATTTTTTCAGATGTTGAGTTGAATCTTGAAATTTTATTTATTTTAATTTTAAAATCAGAAAATCTTTCACTAAAGTTTTTGAAGTGTTGATTAACTAGCAAAGTAGTTGGACATAAAAAAGCTACCTGATAACCAGAAAGAACGCTTATAAACGCTGCGCGCATTGCAATTTCTGTTTTGCCAAATCCAACATCACCACAAATCAATCTATCCATAGGTTTGCCAGAGGATAAATCGCTTTCCACATCAAATATTGCTTTTAATTGATCAGATGTCTCTGCATATTGAAATCTATTAGAAAATTCATCATAAATTTCATCATTTGAGATCATAATTTTACCTTTTCTAATCTCTCTTTTCGCTGCAATTGAAATTAAATCATGAGCTATAATTTTAACTTTTTCTTTAATTGAAGCTTTTCGTAATTGCCAACCTTGTGAGCCCAACTTATCCAAAGAAATATTAATATCCTTGTTACCATATCTGCTAATAAGATCTAAGTTTTCTACAGGAATTAATAATTTGTCACTCCCATAATATTCTATTTCCATACATTCATGTTTAGACTCATAAATAAGTATGCTTCTTAAACCTAAATATTTCCCTATGCCATGCTCATTATGAACAACCAAGTCACCTTCACTTAGTGAGGAAATTTCTGTGATGATATTGTCTGTTTTAATTTCTTTTTTTGTGTCTTTGTAAACTTTTTTACCAAAAAGTTCGGAATCATTTATGACAGCTAGACCTCTCTGATTTTCGACAGGATTAAAAAAACTATTTTCAATATTAATTTTCTTGAAACAAATCTTCTCTTGAAGATTAATTTTAAAATATTTTTTAAATTTTTGCATAGAGGAATCGTTTTTAATAGTGATTAAAAGATCATTTTTTTTTAATAATTCCTCTGCAAAGTTGATAAAACTGTTAATGTCATTTTCATTTTTAATCTTTTCGATGTTGCTGATTTTTTTTGAAACAGTTTTAAAGACCTTTTTATCTAAGTCTAAAATATTTGATACCTCTATCTTATTAGAACATATTAACTTTTTTATAAGTGTTTCAGAATCTTCTAAAAATCTTTTTATTAAAGAAGTTGAATCAAACGAGTATAAAAAATCTTTAGAAATTTTTTCGTTTGCCTCAAGAATTAAATTTTTATAATTATGTTCTAAAATAAAAATTCCAGATTTTAAATAGTCTAAAAAACACTCAGGGTTATCAGACATCAGTGGTAAAAACTGCTCTATTCCATCAACATTTATACCTTGAGAAATATTCTCATAATATTCATTTTTATTTTTTATATTAAATGTTCTAAAATTTACTCTGAATTTTTGAATTGATTTTTCATTTAGTATAACTTCTGAGGCGGGAATCAACATAGTTCTTTCTTTTCTATCAAAACTTAATTGTGAAATAGGGTCAAATTTTTTAATGCTTTCAATTTCAGATGCAAAAGAATCAATTCTAGTCGGGTATTTATTATTCGGAGAGAAAAAGTCAATAATATTTCCTCGTATAGAAAATTCGCCTTTTTGTCTTACTGTTTCGACTCTAGAATAAGAATTATTTTTCAAAAAAAAAGTAATATTTTCAACAGTAACACTCTTAATTTTTTTTTTTTCTAAGATTAAATATCTATTTTTAAATACATCTTTAGGTAAAATTTTTAGGAATAATGAATTCAAACTATACAAAATTATTCTTTTATCAAAATCATTTTTACATAATTCTATTAATGTACTAATTCTATGAGCTTTATTGTTAGAAGTTGGAGATATTGAAGAAAAGATTGGACAATCAAATGAAGGAAAACATAAGATTTGAATCTGGGGACAAAGAATATTTATTTTATTTGATAAACTGACAATTTCTTCGTTACTTTTACATAAAAAGTTTATCTGTTCATATTTTTTAAGCAATGATATTAAAAACCACGGTACTGAGTCCCTGGTTAGATTTATATTTGTTTTCTCTAAATCAAATTTAAGATGATTATGATTGGTGAACATCTAATTTTTGGAGATTAGCCTTTCAAACGTTTTATTGTTGAGTTTTTTAGGTAACTTTTTTTTTTTCATAATCATATCAAGGAGCTCCTGATCTGGTACGGTTAACAGTTCATCTAATTCAATTAATTCTTTTTCAGACAAGTTTTTAAAATATTTCTCAGAAAACCTCTCAAATAATAGATCTAGTTCTTTAATACCCCTATATTTTAATCTATATAAAATCTTTTTTTTTTTTTATATAATAATTTTCAGACATACTAGTTTAAAAAAGTAATTAAAGGCTGAATTTATGATGAACACTAAATACAATTCAAATCAAATTCTTAATCAAATTACAAAAATTGATTATAAAAACAAGCAGTTTTTTGAAAAAATCTCTTCATCAATAGGAAAAAGAGTGATTGATTTGTTACTTTTAAACCCAAATAGATTCATATTTAGAAAGTTTTTGGATAGAAAAATCGATGATAAAGATATAAATAAATTTATCTCGATTGATTTGGAGATCATTTCTTTTGAACCGACATATAATAAAAGAAAGCCATTTATCATTAATGGTAAAAATAGGTTTAATCAATATTTTAAGATAGTTTATTTCAATATAAATCAATTTTATATTAAAAAAGTTTTTTTAATTGGAAAAATATATAGATTTACTGGTAACTTATCATTTCAAAATAATTTTTATCAAATTATTCATCCAGAAAGTTTTTTTGATATTAGTAATCTAAGTAATTTTGTCGAATGCCAACCAGTTTACAATATTTCTAAATTAAGAATAAATAAAAACAAATTTACCGAGCTTGTTGAGAAAAATTTAGAGTTTTTTGAAAAAATAGAATTGCCAGAAGAGTGGATATCAAATGATTTTTTTTCCAAGAAAACTTGGTTGAGTTTCAAAGATTCCATAATATCACTTCATTCTCCACCAAAAGAATTCTCAGATAAATCTTATAATGAGATAAGAAAAAGATTGGCTTATGATGAAATATTGTCAAATTTTTTAACTCTTTCTATTCTTAAGAAATCATATAAGAAAGAGCAATCATCAGTTATTTGCGGAAAAAGTATATCGAATAAAATCATCAGTAGTTTATCATTTGAACTTACAGATCAACAAAAAAATATTTACGTAGAGATATCAAAAAATTTATCTAATAAAATTAGAATGTACAGACTTCTTCAAGGTGACGTCGGCTCTGGAAAAACAATTATTTCACTTTTAGCTATTTCTGACGTGGTGAGTTCTGGTTTTCAGGCAGCATTATTAGTTCCGACCGAAATTCTGGCACAACAACATTTTGATTATTTTTCAAAAATACTTAATCCCTTTAAAATAAATATTAAAAAAATTTCAAGTAATACTAAATTAAATGAAAAGAAAATAATTTACGAAGAGCTAGCAACTAATAAAATTAAAATAATAATTGGTACTCACTCATTATTTAATAAAGATATAAAGTTTAAAAGACTGGGGTTGATTGTTATAGATGAACAACACAAATTTGGAGTTAATCAAAGAATGAAGCTTTTAAACAAAGCCGCTAATAGTCACGTTCTTATTATGTCTGCGACACCTATACCTAGAAGCCTTGCATTTGCAATATATGGTGAAATTGATGTTTCGGTTTTAAAGCAGAAACCGTCTAGTCAAAAACCAATAACAACTAACATAATAAATAAAAATAAAATTAATCAACTAATTCAAGGGATGGAGAGAAAAATTAAAAACAATGAAAAAATTTTTTGGGTGATGCCAGAAATTGGTTTGAGTGATAATGATGATAAAAGATCGATATTATTCAGATACAACTTTCTAGAAAAAATTTTTCCGGGTTTAGTTACTTGTATACATGGTAAAATGAAAAAAAATGAATTTGATGAAAAAATACAAAAATTTAGAAAAAATGAGTATAAAATACTTGTTTCAACAACTGTGATTGAAGTTGGTTTTGATATACCAGAAGCTGGGTTAATTGTAATTGAAGATGCGAATAAATTTGGATTGGCTCAACTTCATCAATTAAGAGGAAGAGTCGGAAGAGGTAAAATTAAATCTAATTGTGTTCTCATTCACACTGAGAATATTAATGAAAATGGTATTAAAAGATTATTGATTATGAAAAGCTCAAACGATGGTTTTTTTATTGCAGAACAAGATTTAAAGATGAGAGGATCAGGAGAAATTTTTGGTACAAAACAAACTGGTCTACCACAATGGAAGTTTTTTAATCCTTATTTGGATTTAGATATTATAAATTGTGCAAAGGAAAACTCTAAACAAATGATCAGAGATATCAAAGCACACAAAGATCAAATATACTTATTAATCAACATGTTTTTTAGAAAAGAAGAGGTAGAAAACTATTTTAATGGTTGACTTTTAGCAGTAACAATTCCAGCAGAAACAACAGTTTTTATAGCATCATCAACTCTTATGTTTAAGTATTTTAATTGTTTTTCAGGAACGAATAATAAAAATCCAGACGTAGGGTTAGGAGTAGTCGGAACAAACACGTTAATCAATTTTGATCTGATTTTAGTTTTTACCTCACCACCTGTTTCGCCTGTTGTAAATCCAATTACCCAAACATCTTTTCTCGGATACTCAACCAGAACTACTTTCCTAAAAGCAGTAGAATTGTTTTTTAAAACAGTTTCTAATATCTGTTTAATAGTTTTGTAGAAAACTTTTATTAAAGGAATATTTTGAAGTATTAATTCTGTTTTTTTTAAAATCCATCTCCCAAAAAAATTTGCAGTTACAAAACCTATTATCACTAGGAAGGTCACTAGTGCAATTAAACCAATCCCGGGAATTTCATAAGGTAAATAAACATTAGGATTAAATTTGTAAGGTATCAAAGGTGTTACTAAACTATCAAAGACTTTTACAAGAGTTACAACAATCCAAAATGTAATTACTACTGGAGCTGTTATTAGAATACCTGTAAAAAAATAACTTCGTAACTTAATAACAAGTAATCTTAAGGGAGCAATTTTTTTTTTATCTTCATTCATAAATGTTATGGTACGCCGGATGAGGCTCGAACTCATGACAGCTCCCTTAAAAGGGGAGTGCTCTACCAACTGAGCTACCGGCGCATATTTAAAGGATATAATGAAGAATTAAAAAATAAACAATAAAAAAATTAATTTTTTGTTCTCATCGATAGAATCCTTGTTGGATTCTCTAATACTTGTCCATTAGACCCCTTGCCTTCAGGTATTCTATCAATTAAATGCATTCCTTCAATAACTTTACCCCAAATGGTATATTTATTATCTAAAAAAGGGTGAGAATCATAACAAATAAAGAATTGACTATCCGCAGAATCAGGATCATTTGCTCTAGCCATAGATACAATACCTCTTGTATGCTTCAATTCGCTAAATTCTGCGTTTAAATTCTTTCCACTTCCACCTGTTCCATTTCCTTCTGGATCACCACCCTGAGCCATGAAGCCTTTTATAACTCTGTGAAAAGTTAGTCCATCATAAAAACCATTATTTGATAATTCTATTATTCTTTTTACAGTTTTAGGAGCAATTTCAGGAAAGGTTTCAATTTTTACTAAACCAGTTTCCAAAACCATAAAAATAATCTTCCCTTCTTGAGATTTAATCTCTTGAGATTTAATCTCATGAGAAGTAAAAAATGATTTAAGGAAAATTAAACCAAGACAAAGTGTTTTCAATAATTTAAATTTCATTTTTAGACTCCTTTAATTTTTTATTAAAAATTTTTAGAACATTCCTTGGTACAAAAGGTTTTATATTACCATTGTGAAAAGCAACTTCTTTTACAAATCTAGCTGATGTAAGTTGCAAGTTTTCTGAGGCCATAAGAAAAATTGTTTCAATATCAGGAGATAATTTAGAATTCATTCCAGCCATTTGAAATTCATATTCAAAATCTGCAACTGCTCTCAACCCACGAATAATAACTTTTGCGCCAAAGTCTTTTGCATGCTCTACAAGTAAATTGTCAAATCCAACAACCTTTATTGTACAATTTGTTTTAATTGATGTAATCGAATCTTTGATCATTGAAATTCTTTCACTCAATTCAAAATATGGTTTTTTGTGCTTATTATCTGCCACACTAATGACTAAATTATTAACTATGTGAGTGGCTCTATTAATTATATCCAAATGACCATAAGTAATTGGATCAAAGGTACCGGGGTAAATACCAATAATTTCATTACTATTCTTCATTTTCTTCTAACTTAGCAACTGACACAACTTTTTCGTTATCTGACACATTAAATAATGTAACACCTTGAGTTTGTCTTCCAGCAATTCTTACCCCTTTTACAGGACATCTTATTAATTTACCATTATCTGTAACTAACATAAGTTGATCATTATTGTTTATCGGAAATGAAGCCACAATTTCTGAACCGTTTCTATCTGAAAGTTGCATGTTAGCTATTCCTATCCCGCCTCTTTTAGTTACACGATATTCATACGCTGAACTCCTTTTGCCAAAGCCCTTATCTGTTACACTTAAAATAAATTCTTCATTGTCCTGCAGATCATTTAGTTTTTTTTCATCAACTAAACTCTTGTCGTATTTTTCTTTTTTTCTTATTGAATTTGATATTTTCAAATAATTATCTCTTTCCTCAATATCAAAGGTAATTTCTTTCAGTATCGCAAGGGATATAACTGAATCTTTATTTTGTAGTTTAATACCTCTTACTCCTACAGATGATCTTCCAGAAAATAATCTTACATCTTTAGCAATAAACCTTATACACTTCCCTAACTTTGTAGATAAAAAAATATGTGATTCTGCTGAACAAGTAATAACATCTATCAACTTATCTCCTTCAACTAGCTTCATAGCAATTTTTCCATTAGCATTAATATTTTGAAAATCAGTTAATTTATTCCTCCTTACATTACCCATTGACGTTACAAATATAATATTATTTGATTTTTCACCTGAATTATAAGGGGTAAGAGTTGTTATTTTTTCATCAGATTTAAGTGGCAATAAATTTATCAGGGCTTTTCCTTTAGATTGGGGATTACCTATAGGTATTTTGTAAGTTTTTAATTTATAAACAATCCCTCGCGTCGAAAAAAAAAGTAATGGAGTTAAAGTATTAACCACAAACACCTGATTTACAAAATCTTCTTCTTTTGTTGACATCCCTGCTCTTCCCTTACCTCCTCTTTTTTGTGACCTGTAAGTGGAAAGCGGGACTCTTTTTATATAACCTGAATGGGTAACAGTAACAACCATTTCTTCAGAACTTATCAAAGATTCATCATCAATAGTCTCTTCAATTTCAGAAATTTCAGTTTTTCTGTCTTCTGATAATTTTTCTTTTATTTGTTGCAATTCTTTGATCAAAACTTTGTTAAGTTCATCTGTTGAAGATAATATCTTCAAATAATCTTCAATAAACTGACTACACTCTTCTAAGTCATCTGAAATTTTTGATCTTTCTAGGCCAGTCAATTTGCTTAGTCTAATTTCTAGTATAGCCCTAACTTGTCTTTCTGAAAGAAAATAAGTGTTTTTAACAACTTTATGCTCAGGATCATTGATTATTTCAATCAAACTTTTAACTTTCGAAACCTCCCATTTTTTTTCAATCAACTTTTTCTTTGCTTCTGCAGTATCTGCGGAATTTTTAATGACATCAATCATTTCATCTATGTTTTCTAATGCAATTGCTAATCCACAAAGAATGTGCGCTTTTTCTCTAGTTTTCGATAAATGAAACTTCGTTCTTTTAAAAACAATATCTTTTCTAAAATCAATAAAAAACTTTAGGGCACTTTTTAGGGATAATACTTGTGGAACACCGTTATGCAGAGCTAACATATTTATTCCAAAAGAAGTTTGAAGAGATGTATATCTGTATAATTGATTAATGACCACACTAGACTGAACATCCCTTTTAAGATCGATTACGATTCTTACTCCCTCCCTATTTGACTCATCTCTTAGTTCTGAGATTCCTTCAATACTTTTATCTCTTGCTACTTTGGCTATACTTTCAATAAGTTGAGATTTTTTAATTGAAAATGGAATTTCTGAAATGATTATTGATTCTCTAGACCTTTTACTTTCCTCTACGTTTACTTTTCCTCTTATGATTACTGATCCTTTTCCAGTCAGATATGCCTGTTTAAATCCATTTTTTCCTATAATTATTCCAGCTGTTGGAAAATCTGGTCCTTTAATATAGGTAAATAACTCATCATTTGTTATTTCTTGATTTTTAATAAAGGCACAACAAGCATCTATAACTTCAGAAGGACAATGTGGAGGTATTTTTGTTGCCATTCCTACAGCTATTCCCTCTGATCCATTGATTAATAAATTAGGGAATTCAGCTGGTAACAACTCAGGTTCTTTAGTTGAGCCATCGTAATTATCTCTAAAATTCACAGTATTAAAACTGATATCATTGACTAGGTAAGTAGCTATTTCGGCTAATCTAGCTTCCGTATATCTCATAGCAGCAGCTGAATCTCCGTCCATTGAGCCAAAATTACCTTGACCTTCAATTAATGGAACACGCATGTTAAAATCTTGAGCTAATCTTACCATGGCATCATATATAGCTGAATCACCGTGAGGATGATATTTACCCATGACATCACCAACAATTCTAGCTGATTTTCTGGTAGGCTTAGTGTTTACGTAACCAGCCTCGTTCATAGCATGAATTATTCTTCTATGAACTGGTTTTAAACCATCACAAACATCCGGAAGAGCTCTAGAAACTATAACGCTCATAGCATAATCGAGAAATGAGCTCCTCATTTCTTTTTCTATATCAATTTTTTTTATATTTTCAGATTTTAAATCATTTTCAGAGTCTATGTCATCAATCATTTATTTACTTAGTTTAAAATGGAATTTCATCATCAATATTAACATTATCTATTTTTTTAGATGTCTCTCCTTTATCCTGAGTTGAAAAACTTGAGTTAAGCATTTCATCACTTTGTTCAGATCTAGAATCAAGCATTGTTAATGAAGAATTAAAATTTTGTAATACAATCTCTGTTGTAAATTTTTCTATACCAGCTTGGTCAGTAAATTTTCTCGTCTGAATTTGACCTTCTAGAAAAACTTTTGAACCTTTTTTTAAATATTTTTCAGCAATATCAGCTAAGCCTTGAGAAAAAATAACCACTCTATGCCACTCAGTTTTTTCTTTTCTCTCATTAGTTTGTTTGTCTTTCCAAGATTCGGAAGTGGCTAATGATAATCTTACTATTTTGTTACCCTCTTGTGACATTCGCACCTCTGGATCATTTCCAAGTCTACCTAAAAGTATTACTTTATTAACCGTGCCAACCATTAAATTCTTTCTTCTATCGAAATATTTTGTATTAATACCATATTTACTTCCTAATCAACATAGAATAATTTAATTGTATGCTTAAAAAAGTTAATATAAATAAACCTCATAATTTTATTCAAATTGTTGGGGCAAGACAACATAATTTAAAAAATATATCAATTAACATACCTAGAAATAAATTAGTTGTAATAACGGGTCTTTCAGGCTCTGGAAAATCCTCATTAGCTTTTGATACAATTTACGCTGAAGGACAAAGAAGATATGTAGAAAGCTTATCATCCTATGCTAGACAATTTCTAGATATGATGGAAAAACCAGATGTGGATTTAATAGAGGGTTTATCACCGGCAATATCCATAGAACAAAAATCAACTTCAAATAACCCTAGATCTACTGTTGGAACAGTTACAGAAATTTATGATTATATGCGATTACTTTTTGCTAGAATTGGCGTACCCTATTCACCTACAACCGGTAAAGAAATAAGGTCTCAATCTGTGAGCGAAATTGTAGATTTAATTTTAAAATTAGAAAAAAATGAAAAGTTTTTATTACTATCACCAATAATAAATAATCGAAAAGGAGAATTTAAAAAAGAATTAGCTGAGCTACAAAGCAAGGGGTTTGTCAGATTTAAAATAAATGAGATAAATCATACTGTAGAAAATTTACCTGACTTAGATAAGAATAAAAAACATTCAATTCAAGTTGTTGTGGATAGACTAATAGTTGATGAAAAATATAGATCTAGAATAACTGAATCAGTTGAAGCTGCATTAAATTTATCAGATGGAGTGATTTATGTAGAGTTATTACAAGATAATAAAAGAATAATTTTTTCATCCAAGTTTGCTTGTCCAATCTCTGGATTTACAATTGAAGAGATAGAACCAAGATTATTTTCTTTTAATAGTCCTAATGGTGCTTGTGCTGAATGTGACGGATTAGGGTTTAAAGAAAGGTTTGATCCAGATCTTTTCATTGGAGATGAAAATTTATCTTTAGCCGAGGGTGTTATACTCCCATGGAATAAAAAAAATAATCCATTTTATACTGAGTTGATTAATAATATAGCAGAACATTTTGGAATTAATAAAAATAAAAAATGGAAAGATATTAATTCAAAAATTAAACATCAGATTATATTTGGTAGCGATCGAAAAATAAAAATAGGATTTTCTTATTACAAACGTAATTATAGTGAAGAAAAAATTTATGAAGGTGTTGTTGGTTTCCTTAAAAAAAAATTAGCTAGGTCTGATCTATGGCAAAGAGAGGAGTTGACAAAGTATTTAAATCAATTTATTTGTGAAAAGTGCGATGGTTCAAGACTAAAGAGTGAAGCTATGGCAATAAAAATTGAAAATAAAACTATTTTTGAAGTTACAAGAATGTCAATTTTAGAATGTCATAAGTGGTTTGATTCTATAGACTTAAAACTTTCTGATTTTAAAAAAAAGGTTTCTGAAAAGATTATTAAAGAAATAAAAAGTAGACTTACTTTTTTAAAAGATGTAGGTCTGGGTTATTTAAATCTTTCAAGGAGCTCAAGAACTCTCTCGGGTGGCGAAAGCCAGAGAATAAGATTGGCTTCACAAATTGGTTCTGGCTTAACAGGGGTGTTGTATGTTTTGGACGAACCATCAATTGGACTTCATCAAAAAGATAATAAAAAACTCATTAAAACCCTTAATAAATTAAGAGATCTTGGAAATAGTGTTCTAGTTGTTGAACATGATGAAGAAACGATTTTGGCTGCTGATTACCTTATCGATATTGGAGTCGGTGCGGGAATTAATGGAGGGGAAGTTGTGGCGCATGGAACTCCAGAAAAAGTAAAAAAAAATCATAAAAGCCTTACTGCAAAATACTTGAATAATAAGCTTAAAATTAATAAAAAGAACAAAAGAATTCAAAGTTACAAAGTAATAAACATTGAAGGTGCTGTTGGTAATAATTTAAAAAACGTTAATGTCACATTTCCTCTAGAAAATTTTATTTCTGTTACTGGGGTATCTGGAGGTGGGAAGTCATCATTAATTATTGAAACATTATTTAAAAACTTATCCAAAAAACTAAATTCATCCAAAGAAAATCCTTTACCTTGTAAAAAAATTTTAGGATACGAGCATATCGATAAAGTAATAAAAATAGACCAAAATCCTATTGGAAAAACACCAAGGTCAAATCCAGCGACTTATACAGGTTGTTTTACTTTTATACGAGACTGGTATGCAAATTTACCAGAATCAAAAGTGAGAGGATATCTACCAGGCAGATTTTCATTTAATGTTAAAGGAGGTAGATGTGAAAATTGTCAGGGCGATGGAATGATAAGAATTGAAATGCATTTTTTATCTGATGTTTTTGTTAAATGCGAAGTATGTAAGGGAAAAAGATTTAATAGAGAAACTTTAGAGGTAAAATTTAAAAATAAGAATATAGCAGATATTCTTGACATGACAGTTGAAGAGGGTATGAACTTCTTTAAGGCAATACCGTCGATATACAAAAAATTAGAAACTCTAAATGAAGTAGGTTTAAATTACATTAAAATCGGACAATCGGCTATTACATTATCAGGTGGAGAAGCACAAAGAATTAAACTTTCTAAAGAATTATCTAAAAGATCAACAGGTAAGACAATATATATTTTAGATGAGCCTACTACTGGTTTGCACTCGCATGATGTAAAAAATTTGCTTGAAGTTCTGCATAAATTAGTAGAGAAAAAAAATACCGTAGTCGTCATCGAACATAATTTAGATGTAATTAAATCCTCAGATTGGGTTATAGATTTAGGACCAGATGGTGGAGATAAAGGAGGTTTTATTTTATATGAAGGTAATGTAGAGGGTTTGTTATCTGAAAAACAAAATTCAACAGCAAATTGCTTAAGGGAAAGTTTATAATTTTTTTTCGAGTCTTTTTTTGGCAGCCATTATAATTGGATGTTCTTGAGCACTTTGATTGTTTTTTTCTATTATTTGTTCATCATCTCTTTTACTTTTATTACTAAAAAGCATCTCAATTCTCAGAATATATTTAAGTAAAGTGTAAAATTGAATGAATATTAAAATAAAAAAAGATATAAAAAAAAATATTAAAAAATTTATATTCAAAAAAAGACTTAATACTAAAAACAATAGGCTTATAAAACCCAAAAAAAATATAATATAAATCTTGTTTTTCATTAATTTAAATAATCAAAAATTAGGTTAAATATAAATTCAAGTTTAGTAATTTTCAATTTTTTTTTTTTTGATACTTTTCTAAAGAATAATTTTATAAATGATTTCTCTACATTGTCGTTACTTTTAAATCTAGATCCTTCATAAAAAGCTAATAAATTTTTTGAAAGTTCTTCTTCTATTAATTTTCTAAAATAAAAAAAATAAATTAATTGGCTAGAAAAAGAAATATTAAATGGATTTTTTTCCTTCACTGTCAACGTTAAAAAAATCCTATTATAAATTTGATTAATTTTTTTAAAAAAAATAATTAATTCTTCAGTATTATGAAAATCAAATTCAAAATCTCTAAAGTTTGATAGAATATTAATAATATCCTGTTTTATTTTTTCTTTTTTAAATAAATTTAATAATTTAGAAACTATGGTTAAATTTTCTCTTTCTTTTTCAATTTCTTCAATTATCCATTGATATCTAATTTTTTTTAAAGTTGGTTCGGTGATTGATGTAAAGATTTTTAGAATTTCAATTTCAAATAAAAAAATTAATGAGAGTTCTTCAATTTTTCTATATTCAAATTTTTTCATTTGAATATATCTAAAATAATTTTTTTTTTTTAAATTGTTTAAATTCATATTTTGAGTCTGAGCATTGATAAATCAATACTATATTTATTTTTACAAATGACCGTAAAATTAATTCTAAATTTTTTTTGAATACAATTTATTTTTCTGTTGATTTTTTGGCATTATAACCTAACAATGCAATTAAAGGAGAAGCAATAAAAATTGAAGAATATGTTCCAATAATGACACCCCATAGCATTGCAACAATAAATCCTCTTATTACGTCTCCGCCCAGAATTGCTAATGATAAAAGTGCTATTAATGTAGTAATAGAAGTCATTAATGTGCGGGCTAATGTCTCATTTACGGATTTATTTAGTAATTTACTAAATTCGAAATTGTCTAATTTATTTATATTTTCTCTTATTCTATCAAATACAACAACTGTGTCATTAATCGAATAACCTGCTATTGTTAAAATTGCAGCAATAGATGCCAAATTAAATTCAATTTGAGTGAGTGCGAAAAAACCAATGGTTGTAAAAACATCATGAATAACGGCTATGATTGCTCCTAAACCAAATTGCCAGCCATCAAATCTAAACCAAATGTATGCAAACATTGCAATCAATGAAAAGATAATAGCTTTTAAACCCATTAACTGTAATTCCTTTCCTACTTTAGGACCAACGTATTCTATTCTTCTATAATCAACATTAGGAGGTAAAATATTTTTAATTTTGTCTATTGCAAGTTGTTGGGCATTTTCATCACCCTCTTGTTTCTCTAATTTGATAAGAATATTATCACTAGTTCCAAATTCTTGGATTTCAAAGTTACCTAAGGATAAGGAATCAATATCATTTCTTAACAAGTTTAAGTCTGGGGAATTTTCAAATTTAGCATCTATCATTATGCCCCCGATAAAGTCTATTCCAAGATTTAGGTTTTTTTTAGTGAATGTAAAAAAAGAGAAAAAGATTAAAAATATTGATAGTAAAAGAGCAATTTTTCTTACGCTAAAAAAGTTAAGGTTGAAATTTCTTTTGTAGTTAATTATAGGTTTTATCATAAATAAATTTTCTCAGGCTCTGTTTTTTTTACCCACATTGTTATTAAAATTTTTGTCAGCATAAGAGCTGTAAACATTGATGAAAGAATTCCTATGGACAAGGTCACTGCAAAGCCTTTTATAGGACCAGATCCAAAATTAAACAATAATAATGCTGCAATAAGAGTCGTAATATTAGCGTCTAAGATTGTTTTAAACGCTTGTTTATAACCTAAATCGATAGAATTTATTGGAGATCTGCCAGAAGAAAGTTCTTCTTTGATTCTTTCAAAAACTAAAACATTTGCATCAACCGCCATACCTACAGTTAACACAATACCAGCAATTCCAGGCATTGTTAAAGTTCCCTCAATCAAGCTTAAGGTTGATACAATCAAAAATAAGTTAAATATTATTGCAATATCAGCAAATATTCCAAAAATTCCATAGTTTAAAAACATAAATAATATTACTAATATAAATCCTAAAACTAATGCTTTTTTTCCCGCCTCTATTGAATCTGCTCCAAGACTGGGTCCAACCGATCTCTCTTCTATTACTTTTATAGGGGCTGGAAGAGAACCTGCTCTCAATAGAACTGCTAAATCATTTGCTGCTTCTGGACTGAATCTTCCTGAAATGTTTCCTTGACCGCCTGTAATAGGTTCTCTAATTTGTGGGGCACTTATAACCTTATTATCTAAAAGAATTGCCAATCTTTGATATGTATTTTCAGTTGTAATTTTACCAAACTTTTTAGCCCCTTTACTATCAAATTCAAATGCTACAACATAACCTCCTGATTGGGGATCTACCGTAGCAGCCGCATCATTAAGCCTATCACCTGATAAAAGAATTCTTTTTTTTACAATAAATTCTTTTTCATAAGCAGTCGGATCTGCATTGGGTACTTTAAAAGTTCCTGGTGGTAGTTTTCCTCTTTGCTCTGCTAATTCGACAGTAGTAGGATCTAGCAAATGAAAATTTAGTTTAGCTGTTCTTCCAATAAGTGCTTTTACTCTTTCAGGGTTTTTAATGCCTGGTAATTGAACTACAATCCTATCATCGCCTTGTTTCTGAATATTTGGCTCTCTAGTTCCAGTTTCATCTACTCTTTTTCTTATAACCTCAATTGACTGGTTGACAGTTTTAACTTTTATGTCTAGTAATTTTTCTTCTGAAAAGGAAAAGTTTAATTTTAAATTTGTTATTTCCTCTATTATTATATCCCTATTTAAAGAATCTCTTAAAAGTTTTTTTGCTTCTTTGAAAAGATTTTCGTCTTTAATAGTAACAGTCGCACCAATTCCTCTAGAGCCTAGATTACTATATTTAATTTTTTCTTTTCTCAAAGTTTTTCTTACCTCATCAACTATGTCATTTGATTTTTCCTTTAAAACTGTATTGACATCTACTTCTAATAAAAGATGAGAACCACCCTGTAAATCAAGTCCCAAATTAAATTGTTTTTTTGGAAAATATGATGGAAAAGCCGTGATTTCACTTTTACCATAAAAATTAGGTACTAGAAAAATAATACTCAGCAAACACACTCCAAAAATGAAAAAAAATCTGAATTTACTAAAATTTAGCATCTTATTTTTTATTTAAAACGTCAGATACAGTTGACCTGAATATTCTTACATTAACATTATTAGATATTTCAACGGTTAGTTCATTTGCATCAGCCTTTATGACTTTACCTATCATACCTCCACTTGTAAGAATTTGATCACCACGTTTAATTGAATCTAATAAAATTTTATGTTCTTTAGCCTTCTTTTGTTGAGGTCTAATTAATAAAAAATAAAAAATTATAAAAATTAATATTAACGGTATGAAAGAAGCAAATAATGATGGTTGTTGAGAACTTGATTGAGCGAAAGCATAATTAAACATTTAAAACCTCTGATAAAAATTTTAATTAAAATTTAAAAAAATATTTTTTTTTTACACAATAATTGTAGTAAAAGATGAATACAAGGAATAATTTTCAAATGCTATCAAAAAAAGATTTAGATAAAAATAATTTTTTTGTATTCATTTCGACATTAAAAAAAATAGTTGGAATAATACCATCAATTAAAACATCTCTTGAAAATTTAATTGGTATAGAGAAACAAAAAAAAATTTTATATGAAAACACTCTTTCATTTATAAATAATTTTGATAGTTGCAATATTTTATTGTGGGGATCCAAAGGTATGGGAAAATCTTCCTTAGTTTTGTCAAATCATCAATATTTGTTAAACGCTAATAAAAATATCAAACTTATCGAAATACTATGTAGTGATTTAATATATCTGCCTGAAATCATTTATAATTTAAGAAAGTATCAACAAAAATTTATTATCTTTATTGATGATGTTAATTTAGATGTAAACTCTAAAGAATTTAAGATTCTAAAGGTTCTAATTCAGGGTAGTATGTTAAGTAACTCGGAAAATATAAAGTTTTACGTTACTTCAAATGTCAGGAATATTATAAATCCGGATAGTAATGAAAATTTCAATCAGGTTCAAATCAATGATCAACGGAATAATGCAATCGCTTTGTATGACAGATTTGGCTTGATATTAAGTTTTTACAAGGCAAGTAAAGATGAATATTTAAGTTTAGTTAGTCTTTATGCAAAAATTAATAGAATTAAAATTGATAAAGATTTAGAAAAGCAGGCATTACAGTGGTCAATTGTCAAAGGTGATTATTCAGGAAGAACAGCAGTACAATTTATTACAAATTTAAAATCTAAAACACTATGAAAGTTACAATAAGTATTCTCTTGGATTTAAGGCTTTTTTACCTTTTCTTATTTCAAAATGCAGTTGAGAGGTGTTTACTGTACCAGAACTGCCTACGCTTCCAATTTTTTCACCCTTCTTAACCTGAGCCCCTTTTGTAATTGTAATTTCAGACAAATGAGCATAAGCTGTCACCCATTTTTTATCATGTTTAATTAAAATTAAGTTTCCATAACCAGGAATTTCATTACCTGCATAAATTATCTTTCCTTGTCTAGATGCAACAACATCTTCACCATTACTTGCAGCAATGTTAATTCCATCATTGTGTAATCCAGGCCTAATCATTCCATATTTTAAAATTATTTTGCCTCTAACAGGCCACATAAAAATTGTTTTCTTCTTTTTTTGATTAATTTTTGTATTTTTCTTTTTGGTTATTTTACCACTATCTAAATCGACTTTTGACTTGATAATTCTTGAATAATTTGGAATTATGAGTTTTTGCCCAACGTAAATAATATTAATAGTTTTTAGTTTATTTAATTTAGACAGGTTATATTTATCAACGTTGAATTTTCTAGAAATTGAATACAAAGTATCCCCTTTAATGACAGTATAAATTTTTTTCTTTGGTAAAATCAGTTTTTGATTCGGAAAGATTTTAAACGGAGACTTTATATTATTTTCTTTAATTATTTCATCAATTGAAATTGAAAATTTTTTTGAAATTAAATATAAATTTTCTCCTCTTTTTACAATATGTATGTTTTTTCTAAAATCTTTTTTGATTTTGTTTTTTTCAAATATTTCATATTCACCATAGAAAAATTTTTCACAATTATTTAATGATATTAGTAAAAAAAAAATAAAAAAGATTTTCATTTGTTAATTTTTCCTTCAAGCAATGGAACAAATCTTACCTTCATTAAATTCTTTTTTGAAAAAGATTTTCCTTTTTTTTTTATCAGAGTTAGATATTGGACATCATTTTCTTCACCAATTGGTATGATCATCACTCCCTCATCTTTGAGTTGATCTAAAAGAAGCATTGGTATTTCTGGAGCAGCCGCTGTTATCATTATCCTATCAAATGGTGCTTGATCATACCAACCCAAACCTCCATCTCCATGCTTACAAAAGATATTAGTTATATTTAATTTTCTAAACTTTTCTTCGGCTTTTTTTTTTAAAAATAAATATCTTTCTATTGTGTAAACAAATCTTGATAATTTTGATAAAATGACTGTTTGATAACCGCTTCCTGTGCCAATTTCAAGAACTCGAAGTCTTTTATTTAAGAGTAGATTTTGCGTCATAAAAGCTACTATTAAAGGTTGAGAAATGGTTTGTCCGCATTCAATTGGTAGGGCGATATTAGAGTTTGATCTAGACTTTATTGAGTTCTCAACAAAAAATGATCTTGGAACTAGTTTTATAGAGTCTAATACTTTTGTATCCACAATTCCATTTGCTTTTAATTCTTGCATTAATTCTTCTTTTGAGTTTTTCATCTAATCATTCTTTAAATTTAATAGTTTTTTTGTACCTCCCATATAATTCCAAAGAACTTTAGGAATATTTACTTCCCCGTTTTTTTCTTGAAAATTTTCTAAGATTGCTACTATTATTCTACCAATTGCCAAACCGCTTCCATTAAGTGTATGAGGATAAATAATTTTTCCCGTTTCACTATTTTTAGTTCTCATTTTCATTCTTCTCGATTGAAAATCTTTGCAATTAGAACAACTGGAAACTTCCCTAAATTTTGATTGTCCCGGCATCCAAACTTCAAAATCTAAAGTGTAAGATGAAGAAAACCCAACATCAGAAGAACATAATTCCATGACTCTATAGTGTAAATTTAAATCTTTGAGAATTGATTCAACACATTCAATCATTCGATCAAGCTCATTCATTGAAGACTCTGGTTTAGTAATTGAAACTAATTCTACTTTTCCAAATTGATGTTCTCTAATTAATCCTTTGGTATCTACTCCAGCAGATCCAGCTTCAGATCTAAAACAATTCGTAAACGAAGTGTATCGTAATGGGAGATTCTTATAATTTAAAATTTCTTCTCTACATAAATTTGTTAAAGAAACTTCAGCAGTTGGGATCAACCAAAGACCTTCTTTAGTTTCAAACAAATCATCTTTAAATTTTGGCAATTGACCAGTTCCATATAAACATTCTTTCAAGACCAATTCAGGGACTTTAATTTCTTTATAACCATTTTGTTTTGTATGTTTATCTAACATATAATTCATAAGGGCTCTGCTTAATAAAGCCAATTCAGATTTTAGTACTGAAAATCTAGCTCCAGAAAGTTTAGCTGCAGAAGTATAATCCAATAAACCAAGTTTTTCTCCAATAACAACATGATCTAATGGCTGAAAACTAAATTCATTTTTTTTACCAAATTCCTTAATTTTTTTATTATCTAAATCACTTTTACCAAACGGTGTCTTCTCATCAAGTAGATTAGGTACTAGAGATAAGATTCTTGTTAAGTTACTATACTCTTTATCAGCAAGATGATTTAGATTAGAAATTTTTTTTTTTAAATTGCCTACTCTTTTCTTGAGTAGATCTACTTTGGTTTTACTTTCAATTTTAGAGATAAGTCCTATTTTTTTTGATTCATTGTTTCTAATCTTTTGAAGTTCTTGAATCTTATTGATGTGAGATAAATACTTATTGTATATTTCAAGAATTTCGGAACTTTTAACTTTCTCATTCCTTTTTTTTTGAAGCCTATCAAATATCTCTGGTTTATTTTTTATAAACTTAATATCATGCATATGACTATTTTTTAATTAAAACATTTATAAGTAATAAAGAAATTTCAAAAAAACAAATTAAAGGAATTGCTATTCCTAATTGAGAAACTATATCAGGGGGAGTAAAAACTGCACTAAAAATTAATATTCCTATAAAAAAAAACTTTCTTTGTTTCTTTAAACTTTCAACACTTACTACTTTTAATTTAGCAAGAATGATTAATAATATAGGAAACAGAAATGACAACCCGCAAGAAAATAGAAGATACATTATTAATTTCATATATTCTCCCATTCTAGACTCTAATTCAATTGAAAAATAATCTGAACTTTGAGCAGATTCGAACGACAAAAAGAATTTCCAAATGATTGGAATCAAAATAAAATAAGCAAAAATCACTCCTAGGAAAAAAAGAATGGGAATAAGAAATGAAATTGGCTTAAAAAAAACTTTCTCCTTTTTATACAAAGCTGGAGAAATAAATATAGAAAATTGCAAAATGAAGAATGGAAATGAACTAAGAAATGAAGCAAACAACGAAATTTTCAAATATGAAATAAATACTTCAGGTAATCCTGTGAAAATCATTCTTTTTTCATCGCTGTCTGAATATAGATTATATAATGGTTTAGACAAAATATTGCTTATTATTTCTGCATTAAAAAAAAAAAAAATAAAACAAACAAGCATGAATAAAAAACAGAAAATTAATCTTTTTCTTAACTCCTTAATATGATCAAAATAGCTCATTTTTTATTCTTTTGTTTTTTTGCCTTGATCTCTTTTGGTGATTCATCTAATTCAAAGTTTGAAAATTCATGTTTAAGATTAAAAAAGTATCTGTTTATTTTTCTATAAAACAAACCAAGATGATTTGCAATTCTAGGGAAATCTTGAGGCTTAACCAAAATAAGGGAAAAAAAAAACAATAATAAGTAATTCAATCAATCCGATATTGAACATTATTATTTCTTTTCTTGCTTTTTAGAAACACGTTTTTTTTCTAAATCTTCTTCCTTTAGTCCGGCTTTAAAGGATTTTATTCCCTTAGCTATATCACCGGCTACTTTTGGTAATTTGCCTGCACCAAATAGGATAAGTACTATAACTAAAATTAATATTATTTCCCAATGACCAAGTCCAAACATGTTTTTCTCCTTAAAAAGTTATGTTAAATTTTTATTAAAACTTATTGATTCTAATTCATCAATCTTTGGTAAATCTGAAATTTTACTTAATCCAAAATGTTTTAAAAATTCAAAGTCTGTAACCCATGTTACTGGACGTCCAGGTGTTTCTCGTCTTTCATGAGGTTTAATCCATTTAAGATTTAATAAAATATCCAAGGTGCCTTTGAATACCGGTTTTCCTCTTACTTTTTCAATTTCTGCTCTAGTCACAGGTTGATGATATGATATAATTGCAAGTGTTTCCATTGTAGCTTTAGATAGTTTTCTTTTTTTTTCGTGTTCTATTTTTAGGTAATCTTTAATTGAAAGTGATGTTTTAAAAAACCACTTTTTTTCTATATTTACGAGATTTATACCTCTTTTATCGTAAGTTGTTTTAATTTTTAAAAGTATTTCTCTGACATTAAATTTTCCATGCTTATTTAATACAATGCTTAAATAGTTTTCTGACAAAGGTTCCTCAGAACAAAAAATAAGTGCTTCAATCAAACTTTCTGCTAAGTTGCTATCCATTTTTTTCTCCTATCTTAATAAAGATATCACTAAAATTTTTCTTTTGCGATAATTCTATTGAACCGTCTTTAACCATATTTAACGAAGCCAAAAGTATTGATACTGTAGCAGATTTTTTTAGTTTCAAGTCACAAATATTTTTTGGCAGAAATTCAAATATATTTCTCCATTCATCATGATGAAAATTAAAAATTTTTTTAAGCCATTCTAAACCGTTTTGAACTGAGTATAATTTATCTTCATTTATTTTCAGACTTTCTCTATGATTTCTATTATACAATTTAAGGTAATCGTTAATTAAATCAGAAAGATTGGCATTAATTACAATATTTTCGCTTATAAAAAATTCCTTACTAAATTTGTTTATAAAAAAGTCAATATCTTGTCTTGGTAGACCTGATAATTCTGAAGTCGCTATTTTTATTGCGTTATAATGAGCTATTCTTTGAGTAATGTCTTCCTCTAATTCTGCAATCTCTTCGTCTTTTTCAGGAAGTAGAAGTTTAGATTTTAAAAATGCTAAAAAAGAAGCCATAATTAAATAATCAGCATTTAATTTTATATTTTCTATATTTTCATTAATAAAAAGTAAATATTGCTCTGATAACTCTAAAATTGATATTTTTAAAATATCAACTTTTTGCTTTTTTGACAAATCTAACAATAGATCTAAGGGGCCTTCATAACCGCTTATATTAACAGTTAATTGGTTATCCTCTGATTTTTCATATAATTCCTGATTCATATACTTTTTTTCTTGCTTTTTTGATATTAATTTTTTTTACCTTATTATTACTTATAAAGTTTTTAAAGTATTCAAATTTCTTTTTTTCAATCGGTTTTGAAAACTTATAGATCGTTTTCATTTCTTTTAGATCACCTGAACAATACATTACCAAATCACAACCTCCCATATAACAATTCTTAATTCTTTTTTTAAAAGACTCCTTAAGAGCTAGCATGGAAATATCATCAGAAATAATTAATCCGTTAAATTTTAATTTTTCCTTTAGAAGTTTTATTAATATTTTTTTGGAATATGGAGCGATCTTTTCATCTAATTTTTCATACAGGATATGTGAAATCATTATAAAAATTTGATCATTTAGTTTTTTAAAAGGTTTGATGTCATGATTAAAAAGAATATGTTTGGCTGTCTTTATGATGGGTAAATCCAGATGACTATCTACTTTTGCTCTACCATGTCCAGGAAAATGTTTTATTACAGGCAATATACCACCATCTAAAAATGCGATACAATACTGTCTACCAAGTTCTGTTACAGTTTTTGCATTAGAACCAAAAGATCTACTATCAATTATTTTATTAGCATTTTGTTTATACAAATCTAAGACGGGTGAACAGTTTACATCGATTCCTATATCTTTTAATTCGTGAGCGATTATTCTTGCATTTAAGTAGGAGAGTTTTAGACCTTTTTTTTTACTTTTTTTATAAATATTACCGAAATATCTTTGATCAGGAATAGTACTAAACTCATCATTATTAAATCTTTGAACTTTCCCTCCTTCTTGGTCAACGAAAATAAGAGCCTCAGAGTTTTTAGTAATAATTTTTAGGTCTGAAATTAACTTTTTGACTTGTGATTTTGATTTAAAATTTCTTGAAAATAAGATAAATCCAAAAGGATTAATTTTAGAAAAAAAATCGATTTCTTTTTTTTCTAGTCTAAAAGATTTACAAGATAAAATAATACCATCTGGTGTTTTATTTGGCACCAACTTTTACCATATAACAATTAAATTTTTTCAAAGCTAATAATTTACACAATTTTTTTGCATCCTCTTTATTATACATCTCTTGACTTTGAACTCTATAAAAATTACCTTTTTTTTCAATATATTTTTTTTCTATAAATGGTTCTTTATCTTGAAAATATTTTGGGAACTCATTTTTAATCTGTTCATAAATTGTTTTTATTTTATTTTCATCTTTTAATGACGCAATTTGAATACGATATTTATTTTTTTGAGAGTTTATCCTAGTGTTTAAAACTTTATCATAATTTTTTTTTTTAATTTTTATTGAATCTGTAACTTTAATTTTATCTTCTAAGTTGATAATTTCATAAACCTCTAACTTTTTTTTTTCATTTAAATATGGTATTTTTTTTTTATATTTTTGCTTTTCTGGTTCTAATACTATCAATGATTTTTCTGGCACTACAACCTTATATGTGTAAAAAATTAAACTTACATTCAATATAAAAGAAATTGTAATAAATGATAATTTTAATAATTTCATAATCTTTACATACTACTTGGCGCAGAAATATCTAATATTTTTAAACCTTGAGAAATAATTTTTTTAACACCATTTACCAAACCTAATCTTGCTGAAGATAATTTTATATTCTTTTCAACTAAAATCCTTTTATCGCTATTTAAAGTGCCAAGAGACCAGTAAGAGTGAAAATTTTTTGATAACTCATATAAATAATTAGTTAACTTATTAGGTTCATAACTTTCTACTGCCAATTCTATGTTTTTATTAAATAAACATAATAATTTAATAAGTGATATTTCTTCTGGCAAATTAAGCAAAGAAAAGTCTAGTTCCTTCTTTGTAATTTTTTCTTCAAAGAGTTGATTGGCAATTTTATTTATTGAACAACATCTAGCGTGAGCATATTGAACATAAAAAACTGGGTTATCTTTATTTCTAGATTTAATTAAGTCAAAATCAAAATCCAAAACTTTATCTGAGCTTCTAGATATCATCATGAATCTCAATGCATCTTTTCCAACCTCTTTCAATACATCTCTCAAAGTAATGTATGTACCTTGTCTTTTTGACATTTTTAGTACTTTGTTATCTTTGATCAAGTTTACTAAAGCTGTGAGCTTAACTTTCAATTTAAAATCCTCATTAAATGCTGATTTTATTGCATTTTCTAGTCTTGCTACATATCCACTGTGATCCTTGCCCCAGATATTGATTAAAATATCATACTTCTTCTCAATTTTTTTTCCGTGATATATTATATCAGACATGAAATAAGTTAAATCTCCATTAGGTTTAATTAGAGCTCTATCAGAATCATCATTGAGCAATTTAGATTTAAATAATAATTGTTTTTTTTTGATCCAATTTTTCTTATCAATTCCTTTAGGTTTATCTTGAAATCCTTCGTATACTAATTTTTTTTTTTTTAAAATTGAAATAATTTTTTTTACTTGCATATCAGTAGAAATCTCTTTCTCAGAGACAAAGATATCGTGGTGGACTCCAATTGCCTTCAAATCTTTTTTGATATCTTTTAAAATATAATTTACAGCATTTTTTTTTAACTCTTCTGAATTTTTGAGATTTTCGTTTGCAAGTAAGTCTGCACTAATATTTTCTGAAATATTTTTTAAATATTCACCTGGATACAAATTTTTTAAAAAATCATCTTTATATTTTTTTTTTTTATTATTTTTATGGAATAAGATTGTATCTTTTAAAAATTCAATTTGTTTTCCCGCGTCATTAACATAATATTCTTTCACCACATCATGACCGACTGATTTTAATAAATTTGCGAGGGAGTCTCCGAGAACTGCACCTCTTGCATGACCAACATGCATTAAACCAGTAGGATTGGCTGAAACATATTCAATATTTATTTTTTTTTTGTTATTAACCTTCTTTATTTTATTGATTTGAACTAGTTTTAATTGATTTTGAATAAATGACTTTTTTAGAAAAATATTTATAAACCCGGGATTTTTGATCTCAACCATTTCAATATCTGACTTTTTAAGTAGTTTCTCTTTTACAATTTCTGCGAATTCATATAAATCAAAGACTGAGTCTTTCCAATATACCATGGCGATGTTTGTAGAAATATCACCAAAATCAGAGTTTGAAGAAGTCTCAACATTAAATTTTTTTTTTTCAAAATCTTTATTTGTCAGAATCTTTTGTTGATTCATAAGTTTAAGGATATCGAATAAAGTATGTTTTAAGTTTTCATAAAAGTACATTTTAGATATTATACAAATTAAAAAATTTATTATGAATCGAAATAGCGTTCTTATCTGTCAAACCCGAAATATAATCTGCCACATTAAGCATTAGCTCCCTTTTTGTTTCAAAAGTTCTCCAAACTTTTGGTAAAAGTTGAAATTCTTCAACAAATAAATCAAAAAGTTCTAAAACAATTTTTTTAGCCTTAAATGTCATTGTTTTAACAGTTATGTGATTATACATTTTTTTTTTTAAAAATGTTCTTAATTCTTCTTCTTTATGAATCATATCATCGCTAAAACTTACAATATTTTTTTTAATTCTAATAATATCAAAAACATCTTTAGGTTTTAAATGTAAAAGATTTATTTTTGTGTTACTCACTAGATCATTTATCATGGTATTAATTAGTAATCTCACTAGTTCGTGTCTTAATTTATAATTGTCATTTCTAAAGTTTTTAATTTTAATTTTTTTAAGACTTTCCTTAACTAGAGTTACATTTTCAAGTTCTTCTATTGTAAACAATTCGGCATGAAGACCATCATCAATATCATTATTGTTATATGCAATATCATCTGAAATAGAGGCTATCTGGCCTTCGAATGAAGCATTCAATCCCAAATCTCCTTCAAAAAAATTAACAAATTTGTAAATGTATGAAGGAATTTTCTCTTTAACCGGTCCGTTATGTTTTAAAATACCTTCAAGAGTCTCCCATGAAAGATTTAGTCCATCAAATCCAAAATATTTCTTTTCCAATAAAGTTAAAATTTTTAATGCTTGGAAATTGTGATTAAATCCTCCAATTTTATGCAATTTACTATTGAGTGCTTCCTCTCCAGCATGACCAAAAGGGGTATGACCTACATCATGTGCTAATGAAATTGCTTCTGCGAGGTCATCATTTACTTTAAATATTTTTGAAATTGATCTTGCCAACTGTGAAACTTCAATACTATGAGATAATCTCGTTCTATAATAGTCACCCTCATGGTAAACGAAAACTTGTGTTTTGTACTTTAATTTTCTAAAAGCAGCGCAATGAATTATTCTGTCGCGATCTCTCATGTAACATGTTCGATGTTTATCTGGTTTTTCTAAAAAAACCCTTCCTTTTGTTTGCGAAGCGAATGTTGAAAATTTAGAATAATTCATATACCTTAGCTTTGATTTTAAAAAATATTCTGGTATAAGAGATTAAACTAAAAAAAAAATTCAGCAATGATTACTGTTACAAATAGCGCTATTTCAAGAATTTTAGAAGTAAATAAAAAGAAAAATCATGAAAAATGTTTTTTTAGGGTTTCTATTGATGGAGGTGGGTGTCAGGGATTCTCTTACAAATTTTATTTCGAGGATAAGATCAGTGAAGATGATCAAGTATTTGACTTTAATGAAGTAAAAATTTTAGTCGACAAAACCTCCCTCGAGATAATTAGTGGATCAAAAATAGACTTTGTTTCTGATATGATGGGATCCTATTTTAAAATTGAAAATCCAAAAGCTTCATCAACTTGTGGTTGTGGCACATCTTTCTCAATCTGAGTCTTAATGATTCTATCTTCATGGAATATAAATTCAGTGCGAATTAGAGAAGAATTAATATTAAGGTTTATTAATAAAGTTAAGCCAAATATTTTATTTTTACAAGAGATCAAATGTGAAGAAGGTCAGTTTCCTTATCTTTTTTTTGAAAATCTAAATTATGATTGTTTTGTGATTGGTCAAAAAGCCAGAAACGGTGTTGCAATTGCTGTAAAAAAAGATCTCAAAATAAATATTTGTGAGAACATTAATAAAAAAATTAATGCTGATTTTCAAGCAAGATTCATTATGATTAATTTAGTAGATCACGATATTGATTTATGTAATGTTTACGTTCCAAACGGGAATCCAGTAACAGATGATAAAAAGTTTGAATATAAAGTAGAATGGCTGAAAAACCTAAAGTGTCTTTTGGAATCTTATATTTTTGGAGAAAAAAAATTAATTTTGGGTGGAGATTTTAATGTTTTAGAAAACTTTAAAGATGTAAAAAATTTTAATGAGTGGAAAAACGATGCGCTTGGCCATAAAAAGATTGTGAGTATTTTTAGAGAAATAATTGGATTAGGAATGTTTAATGTAATAAGAAAATTTTTTTTACCAGGTGAAAAGTTTAGTTTTTGGGATTATCAAAAAGCTGCATGGGAAAGAAATGACGGACTTTTAATCGATCACTTTTTGGTGACGCCAAATTTAATTGACAAAATAAATAAATTTGAAATTTGTTCAAATTTTAGAGGTCTTCCAAAGCCCTCAGATCATGTTCCTATTTGGATGAAAATTGATCAAATATCAGAATAATTTTTTTTTTCATATTTTCCACCTGGATGAGTAACAGCTCCATCCTTTGCAGGTCCAACTAATTGAGAATATTTCCATAAAGCTCCCGAGGCGAATTCAGTTTCTTTTATCTTCCATTTTTTCTTTCTACTTGCCAGTTCTTCAATGCTTAAGTCACAACTAATAATACCTTTTTGCGCATCAATTAAAATTTTGTCACCATTTTTTATCAATCCAATCGGTCCACCAAGAGCTGCTTCTGGCCCAACATGTCCAACACAAAATCCTCTTGTTGCGCCAGAAAATCTTCCATCAGTAATTAAAGCAACTTTTTCACCCATACCTTGCCCATATATTGCTGCCGTTGTTGCTAACATTTCTCGCATTCCAGGTCCCCCTTTTGGTCCCTCGTATCTAATAATAATAACATCACCCTCATTATAATCCTTTTTTCTTACAGCTTCAAAAGCATCCTCCTCACAATTAAAACATCTAGCTATTCCTTCAAAGTATAAAGATTTCATTCCTGCTATTTTTACAATCGCGCCATCAGGAGCGAGATTTCCCTTCAATCCAACAACACCACCCGTTTCAGTTATTGGGTTTGTGGTTGAATAAATAATCTTCTGATTTGTTGTGCTAAATTTTATATTAGATAGATTTTCACCAATTGTTCTGCCTGTAACTGTCATACAATCTTCATGAAGATAGCCTCCCTCTAGCAGAGCTTTCATTAATATTGGAACTCCCCCTATCTCATAAAGATCTTTTGCAAGATACCTACCTCCTGGTTTTAAATCTGCGATATACGGAGTGTTTTTAAAAATTTCTGCGACATCAAATAAGCTGAAGTCTATACCAATTTCATTTGCCAGAGCTGGTATGTGAAGTGCTGCATTTGTTGAACCCCCGCTGCAAGCAACAATTCTTGCTGCATTTTCCAACGATTTTTTTGTTACGATATCTCTTGGTTTAAGTTGTTTATTTATTAACTCCATTACAACTTTTCCAGCTTCAAGAGCAAATTTGTCTCTAGATTCGAACGGTGCGGGTGTTGAGGTCGATCCTGGTAATGCTAATCCTATAGCCTCTGAAACACAAGCCATTGTATTTGCTGTAAATTGACCTCCACATGAACCAGCTGAAGGACAAGCAACCTTCTCAATTTGTTTCAACTCAGTTTCAGAGATTTGATGAGCAGCATATTTGCCAACAGCTTCAAAAACATCTTGAACCGTAATTTCTTTTTTTTTATAAACTCCAGGCAATATTGAACCTCCATATAAAAATACTGAAGGTATATTGAGTCTTAACATTGACATCATTATCCCTGGTAATGATTTATCACATCCAGCTATGCCTACTAACCCATCATAACAGTGACCTCTAATAGTCACTTCAATTGAATCAGCAATAACATCCCTTGATACAAGGGAGGATTTCATACCTTCATGTCCCATAGCAATTCCATCGGTTACACTGATGGTTGTAAATTCCCTTGGAGTACCATATTTTTTTATAACTCCTTCTTTAACGGATTGTGCTTGCCTCGAAAGTGAAATATTACATGGTGCAGCCTCATTCCAACAAGTTGCAACACCAACAAACGGTTGCTTTATATCCTTTTCAGTCATTCCCATAGCATAATAATATGATCTATGAGGAGCCGACTCGGGGCCCAAACTGACATGTCTACTTGGTAACTTATCTTTCTTCATCAACAAATTTAAGTTAAAAGTTTTAAAAGTGATCTATTAAAAAAACTTTTGTTATAAATATGAGAAAAATGATTTGAATTACTAATCTTTATCATTTTACACCCAAAAAGTTTTTTTAATAAAATGGGATTTTTACTTTTTTCTCCATATAAGTAAATTTTTTTTTTAAAAAAGAGTTTAAAATAAAATAATAAATTGACTTTATTTGACCAAAAATAAGTAGATTTACAAAAATTATAAAAATTATTAGCATCAAAATCTAACAAATTTGCTGACCAATCTTTAATCTCTAATTTATCTGAAAACTGAGTTTTTTTAATTAAGTTGAAATATCCATTGTTCTTAAAAAAATTTTTATCATATGAAACTGTTTTTTGTGTAATAAAAGAACAATCTGAAGGGATTAGATTACCTTCATTATTAATTAAATTAGATAATCTTCGTTTTTTTACAAAATATTTAAAAAGTAAAATTGGAATAATAGAGCTCATTGAGTGAACATAAAAATGAAATTTTTTAATTTTTTTAAATTTTAAAAATAAATAAATTTGTCTTGAAATATAAAATAAATAGTCAATACCATATGTATGTGAAAGATTTTTAAAGAAAAAAAAATCAAGTATTAGAACTTGAAAATTCTTTTTTTTAATTTTAAAAAAATAATCATATTCTTCTGCTTTTGATGCAAGTCCTGGTAATACAAACAAAATATCATCATTTTTAAGTTTTTTATTGGTCAAAAAACAAAGATTTCTAAAATAAATTTTCTTCATCGTTTTTTAAAACTAAAAGTTTCAAATTTTCTTTTGCTTTTGCTAATTTTTCTAGATCTTTTTCAACAATTTTTCTAGGAGCATTTTTTCTAAACTTTTCATTTGATAATTTTTTTTCAAAAATCTTAATTTCCTCTTCGTAAAATTTTATTTGTTTTTGGATATCACTACTTGGATTATTCTTGTGATTGTAAATTCCATATTTCGTCTCAGACGAAACGAATATTTTAAATTTATTAGATTCCAATATTTTTGCTTTTTTTATTTGTTTTAAACCAAACATTGAATTAAGTATTTTCTCATTTTCTACTAAAAAATTAATATCTTTTTTTGTACTTATGTATAAATCTGTATTTAACTTTTCATTTTGAAAATTTTCTCTTAAGCTTTTTACTAACATTATAAACTCCTCAAAAGGTTTAGTATCCTTCAATCTTAAATTTTCAAAGACATTAATTTTTTCGTTGAAAAGCTCGTGATCGTTAATGAAATGCAGTCTTATTGAAATTTCCTCAGTAACAAATGGCATAAATGGGTTTAATAAATTTAGAATATTTTTAAACACCCATGAAAATGTATTATTTATTTCAGTATAATATTGCTTTGATTTTAAATACGGTTTAATAAATTCGATATATAGATCGCAAAAATCATTCCATATAAAATGATATAACTTTTCAGTTGCTCTATTAAAATAGAAATTTTCAACATGGCTAATAACTTTTTCCTGAGTATTCAAAAACTTTTTTACAATCCAGAAATTTATTAGAAGTTTATTATCTTCTGTATTAAAATTATTTTCATATTTAAATTTATTCATCTCAAAAAATCTTGCCACATTCCAAATTTTTGTAATAAAATTTCTACTATTTTCTACCAATTTGTTTGATAATTTTATATCTCTTCCTTGTGTTGATAAATCTGCGAGAGTGAATCTTAAGGCATCAGCTCCATAAATCTCTATTAAAGTTAATGGATCAATAATATTACCCTTAGACTTTGACATTTTTTTACCTTCATGATCTTTTACAAGTGGATGAATATAAATGTCTTTAAAAGGAACATCATCAATAAATTTTTGTCCCATCATAATCATTCTAGCAACCCAAAAAAAAATTATATCAAAACCCGTAATTAATACACTTGTGGGGTAATATTTTTTTAGTTCATCTGTTTTGTCTGGCCAACCTAGTGTAGAAAAAGGCCACAATGCTGAAGAAAACCATGTATCAAGAACATCTTCGTCTTGAATAAGTTTTATTTTTTTTTCGTTAAATTTATCTTTAGCTTTTTTAATGGCTTCATTTTCATCAATTGCAACGTATATTTCTCCATTCTCGCCATACCAGGCAGGAATTCTGTGCCCCCACCAAATTTGTCTTGAAATACACCAAGGTTCAATATTTTTAATCCAATGATTAAAAGTTTTTGTCCAACTTTCGGGATGAAACTTGATCTTTTTTTTTTTTATTAAGTCATGTATTGGTGCTGATAGTTTTTTAGCGTTACAAAACCATTGATCAGTTAATAATGGTTCAATTATTGTTCCAGTTCTTTCCCCCACTGGAATTGTCATTAAATGATCCTTAGTTTTAGATATTATGGACTTATCTTTTAAAAATTTTATTAATTTTTTTCTAGCATAGAATCTGTCTAAACCTCGAAAATCTTGAGGAGTATTAATATTAAGTTTTGCCGATTTGTCAAATATGTTGACTGTTTCTAAAGAATGTCTTTTTCCAACAATAAAGTCGTTAAAATCATGAGCTGGAGTGATTTTTACTGCTCCAGTTCCTTTTTTAGGATCTGCGTATTCATCGCCAAATATTGGAATTTTTTTATTTATAACAGGAACTATAGCAAATTTGTTTATAAATTTAGCATATTTTTTATTGGCTGGATGTACTGCAATGCCAGTATCTCCAAAAATTGTTTCAGGTCTGGTTGTCGCAACTTCAATAAAATCATTAGAGTTATGAATTTGATATTTAAGAAACCAAAGTTTTCCTTTAACCTCATTTTGATTAACCTCTAGGTCAGACACCGCTGTTTGCAATGTGGGATCCCAGTTTACCAATCTTTTATCTTTATAAATAATTCCCTCGTTATATAGTTCTACAAAGGTTTTTTTTACTGCCAAACTCAAACCTTGATCCATTGTAAACCTTTGTCTACTCCAGTCTACAGCTGCACCAAGTCTTTTAAGTTGTTGCACTATAGTATTTCCTGATTTTTCTTTCCATTTCCAGACTTCTTTGAGAAATTCTTCTCTTCCCTTATGTTTCTTCTCTTCTGTGTTTAAATTTAAGTTTTTTTCTACTACTATCTCAGTAGCAATGCCAGCATGATCAGTCCCAGCTTGCCAAAGTACTGATTTCCCTAATTTCTTTTGAAAACGTACCAAAATATCTTGCAAGGAAAAAGTTAAAGCATGTCCCATGTGTAAAGTTCCAGTGATATTTGGTGGGGGCATCATAATGGAGAAAGGATCTTTTTTTTTTTCATCCTTGAACTTAAAAATAGCTTTTTCTTCCCAGGATGCCAAGCATTCATCTTCTGATTTTTTTGTATTAAATCGCTTATCTAACATTTGCTATTCTATAATATCAAGCCATTTAAACTTGACCTCATTAAAATTTTTTGTTTCATCAAAAAAATTTACCTTTAAATTTAAACTTTTCGAATTTAACTCACCAATATAAAATAAAATTTCAAAATATGAATTAAAGTTTTCTTCAAAGCTTTTTATAAGATTATATTCTGATTCTATTAACTCTTCCTCAGCATCTAATATATCTATAAAAGTTCTTTCACCTAGCATCATTTCTTGGTTCAAACCCTCTAAATATTTTCGATTTGCCTCAATTTGAGTTTTATATGCATCGATTTTTGATTTTGAAGAGTTAAAACCAGACCACGAGTTGGCTAGATTATATTTGAATTCATTCATTTTAAGTTTGTGAAATTCTTTTTCTGAAGATAATTCTTTCTTTAATTCTCGAATTTTTGATGATGCAAGACCTGACTGATACAATGGAATAGAAACGGATGCAAATGCACTCATTACTTCTCTAGAACTATCTGACCTAAAATATCCTTTATTTTTTTTTAATTCTGCTTCAAGTTTCACAGAAGGTAGTTTTCTAGAATACAAACTTTTTATCTCTGAATTCAAACTTTTAATATTAAATAAAATACTCAAAAGTTCTGGATTTTGTTCAATCATTCTAGAAGTAAGTTGAGTTAAATCTTTTTTAAGGACTGGAAAATCAAAAAATAACTCTGGTTTTTGTGATTCTATTCCAACTAAAGATTTAAATTTTACTTTTATAGCAAACAATTCACTTTCTGTTTTTATAAAATCAGATCTTGCCAGAGATAATCTAGCTTTAGCAATAGAGACGTCCGTCATTGTGATTTCACCAATTTCAAATTGATTTTCAGCTAACTCAAATTTTTTTTTTAAAGACTCTTCTTTTTTTTGATTTAAAAGGAGTTCTTTTTTTTTTGCTGCCAAACTTGCAAATATATTAATAGCTTCAAGCAAAACAATTTGTTCAGTATATTTAAGTTTTAATCTTTGAGCTTTAATTTTTTTTTTTGCTGACTTGATACTATTTATTGTACTTCCTCCATTAAATATAGGTTGAGTAATTTTTATACCTGCATTTGTTTCTGTCCTGACACCATCTGCAATAAAATTTGAGCCAGAAATTGCAGTGTCTATTTTCCCTTTATTATAATAACCGTCAATTTTTGGTCTAAATTCTGAAAATGCCTGAGGTATCAACTCGTCTTCTTTCATAAGTAATTCTCTTTCAACTTTTAATTTAGGGCTATACAGATAAGTACTTTTCAAAACCTCAACAAGTTCAGGACTTAAAAAATCACATTTAGAAGATTTGAAAAGAAAAAAAACTAAAAAAAAACAAACTAAGTTAAGTCTTAAAATCATAACTATCATCTTTCAAATTAAAATCTTTTAAAAGTTTAGCATTTGCGTCAAACAAGTGTCTGTAAGAGACTAGTCCCTCATACTTTAAGCCAACTTTGTATTTTCCTACTATGGATTTTTGTTCCTTGAATATTGCAAAAATTTCACCACCTTCTTTCAGTTGCTGAATAATATTATTCGGAATAAATTCAACGCTTCCTTCAACAAAAATTTTATCAAATGGCATATTTTTTTTTAAGCCCTCCGATAGTTTTCCATAATTTATCGAACAGTTATGGCATGCCATATTACTTAGAATTGTATTTGCCTCCTTCACCATGGTCAAATCATTTTCAAGTCCGAAAACATAACCTGAAAATTGTGATATAATTGCAACAGAATAACCAGAAAGACAACCGATAACTAGTATAGAATCATTTTGTTTTACTTTCGAGAATTCGATCATTTTAGCAAGCAAAAAAGATTTTATCATTGATCTTTCTTTATTAAATGCTATCTCCGAATCACTGTACACTATTGACTTTTTAATTTTAGGTATAAATTTTTCCTTTTGTATTGATAAAAAAGCGTCTATAATCAAAGGGTTCACTACTTTATTTGTAATAATTTGATTATTAACCATGTTTTTCCTAGAAACATCAAAAAATTTATCGTACATTTTAAGCCTATTTAAAACTAACTACTATATTATTTATATTTTTTATTACAATATAAGCTTTTTCTGTTTCTTTTCCAATGGTGCGGTGGCGGAGAGGCTACGCTGCGGCCTGCAAAGCCGTCTACACCGGTTCGAATCCGGTCCGCACCTCCAAAGTATAAGAATAAATGTTTTTACAAATACAAAAATTAATCTAATATAACATTTTAATTTTCCGGCGTAGCTCAGTTGGTAGAGCAAGCGACTGTTAATCGCTGGGTCACAGGTTCGAGTCCTGTCGCCGGAGCCAAAAAAAACGTATGAGAATATTTATTAGTGGCATTGCTGGATTTTTAGGAAGTCATCTTGCAGATAATTTTATAAAAGAAGGGCATAAAGTCGTAGGTTGCGATAGTCTCATAGGCGGAGAAATTGATAATGTTCCATCCGAAGCAGAATTTTATCAGTATGACTGTTGTTATAGAAACTCGATGTTAAAAATTACAAAGAACTGTGACTTAGTCTTCCACACTGCTGCCACAGCTTATGAGGGTTTATCTGTATTTTCTCCCCACCTAATTGCACAAAATATTGTTACTGGATCTGTTGCATTATTTAGTGCAGCTATTGAAAATAATGTTAAAAGAATTGTATTTTGTTCTTCAATGGCAAGATATGGTACTAATAAAACACCATTCAAAGAAAATTTCAAACCAAATCCTCAAGATCCATATGGTATAGCAAAAGTTGCAGCAGAAAATATTTTAAAAAACCTATGTGAAACTCACGGAGTAGAATATGTAATTGCAGTTCCTCATAATATTATAGGTCCTAGACAAAAATACGATGATCCATACAGAAACGTAGTTTCAATTATGATTAACCTAATGTTACAAAATAGACAACCTATTATATATGGTGACGGGAATCAAAAAAGATGTTTTTCTTACATTGATGATGATTTATATTGCTTAAAAAAAATGGCATTTAGTGACAAAGTTGTAGGAGAAATTATAAATATTGGACCTGATGAAGAATTTATTTCCATAAACACATTGGCGAACAAACTTTCTAATCATCTAAGGTTCAATCTTAATCCAACATATGTTAAGGGAAGACCTAAGGAAGTTCTAAATGCTACATGTTCTGCTGATAAGGCAAGAAAAATTCTTGGTTATAAAACTAGAACATCTCTTGACGATGGACTTAAAAAAATGATTTCTTTTATAAAGAAGAAAGGAACTAAAAAATTTAGATATCACCTTGATCTTGAAATTATTAATGAACTTACTCCTAAAACCTGGAAAGATAGATTATTCTAGATGCCCAAGATAAGTTACGTCTGTCCAGTTTTTAATAAAATTTTTTATTTAGAGAGAGTGTTGAGTGCGATTTCTTCACAAATTGGTGACTATGATAAAGAGTATATTTTTGTTGATGACGGATCTACAGATGGTTCATTGAATTTTATCAAAGAGAAAACCAAAAAATGGCCAAATACAACTATTTTATCACAAGAAAATAAAGGACCAGCAATTGCAACTCAAAACGGCATTAAAAGATCAAAAGGTGATTTTTTAAAGCTTGTTGGAGGAGATGATATAATGGCACCAAACTGCACTCAAATTCTTTTAGAAGTAATTAAAAAAACAAAATCAGTAGCTGTTTTCAGTAAATATAAATTATTTAAAAAATTTGATGAAATTAAATTTAAAAGAGGTAGATTTGAAAATCTTTATACTATCAAAAATCCAATAGAAAAAACTTTAGTTTCGAATTTTTCTGGCACAACACCAAATCTATACGATAATAAATTTGTCAAAAAATCGGGCGGTTGTAATGCTAAAATTTTTGTGGAAGACTTTTCTTTGGTCTTGAAATTGTCAAAATACGGAAATTTTTCATTTATTAAAAATATACTATCATTTGGGCCAGCCGATGATGAAAAAAGAATAATGATAGGAAAAAAAGCTCAGTTACTCCATGATTATAACGCAGCAATTTATTATTTTTTAAAAGAAAATAATATTTGTAAAAAAATTAAAATTATTGCATGTATAAAATGCCTTGGAAGAGCAGAAAAATGGTATAGACGAAATTACAAAAAAACTTTTTTTTCAAATATTAATTTTTTAAGATTTAAATATTATTTAACCAAAAATAATGAAAATGATTTTATCAAAAAATCATGCGAAGTATTTTATAAAAAGGATGTGGATATAAGATATAAAATTCAATAATTTATTCACCCAAATTAAATAAATTTCCTTTCTTTCTGCATGATTTAATCATTTTTTTAAACATAAAGACAGCCAACATAAAATAAAAAATATTTAATAAAAAAGATATCATTAATTTATTTACTAGCACCTGTCCATTATCAATAATCTGTCTCATTCCTTCAAAAATATGTGCTGGAGGAAATAAAAGAGCAATGATTTGGAAAATATCGGGAAGTGCCTGTAAAGGATAGTATACACAAGAAAAGGGTAATAAAACAAAAATAAAGGCCCACGCCAACTCTTCAAACGCTTGACCGTATCTTAAAACTAAACCACTTACAACAAATCCTATAGACCAACCAACGAAAACTAAATTGAGTAAAAAAAATGCAAGATAAAAACCTAATTGAAAAAATTGTAGTTTAAAATAGTAGTTTGCCACAAAAATAGCCGGGATTAAACCTAATGATGTTCTCAAAAAACTGGTAATCACTAGACTTAATATTATTTCTGAAGTTTTAATTGGGGTAATCAATAAATGTCCTAAATTTCTTGACCATAATTCTTCAAAAAAGGTCATTGATAAGCCAAGTTGTGCTCTAAATAATACGTCCCATAGGATTATTGCACTTAGCAAAAATGAAAGTGAATTAATACTATTTGCCAAATTATTATTTAAAAGAAAATCTGAAAAAAACCCCCATAAAATTATTTGAATGGATGGCCAATAAAAAATACTCATCATCCTTGGTCCCGAACCAATCACAAGAATTACATACCTATTTATCATTGCATAAAGTCTTTGAAACATTCAGTTGCTCAATTTTAAAAATAGTTGTTCTAAATTATTTAATTTTTTATTTTCTAAAATAACTTTTGGTATTCCTTCAAGAACAATTTTTCCTTTATTAAGAATTATAATTCTATTACAAATTTTCTCTACTTCATGCATATTGTGTGAAGCTATTAGAATAATAGTTTTATTCAACTTTTGGTATTTTTTTAAAAAATTTCTAATGAAAATTGATGTATCAGGATCAAGAGAGGCTGTGGGTTCATCAAGCAAAAGAATTTTAGGATTATTCACTAATGATTTACATATACCAACTCTGGTTTTTTGGCCAGCTGACAATGAACCAAACTGTCTATCTAAAAGATCGTTTATTTTTAACTTATTTGATAAATCATGAATTCTTTCTAAAAACTCTTTTACACCGTACATTCTTGAATAGAAAATTAAATTTTGTTTAACTGTTAATTTTTTAGGTAAATCTAGATATGGGCTTTCGTAATTTAATTTTTTTAAAATATCAGATCTTTTATGTGAGAATTCCTCACCGAAAATCTTTATCACGCCATTAGTTGGAAGTATCAAACCTAGTATCATACCCATTAAAGTTGTTTTACCTGCACCATTTGTACCAAGCAAACCATAAATACCAGGTTTTGAAATATTAAGACTTACATTATCTATAGCAAAGAAATCGTTATACTTTTTAGACAAACTGGTTATATTTAAACTCAATCCTTATACCGTTCTATTAATGATTATTAGATAATGTTTTGATAGCAAAATTTAAACAATTTAAGAAGATTTTGAAATTAACTTCTAGACTACTTTAAAATAGGAAATATGAAAATAAAAAAAATTAATCTAAAATTTAAAAATATTAATAAAGTTTTCAATGGCTTCAATAAGGTTAAAAGATATAAATTTCAACATAAGTTATTCGACTCTTCTTGGTCAAATATAATTTCGAGAGAAATACTGATAACAAAAAATGCAGTTGCAATTCTCCCATACGATAAAGTTAAAAATAAAGTGATACTAATTAAACAATTTAGACTGGGAGCCATACTGTCTAATTACAACCCTTTTCAGATTGAAATTATAACAGGTTTAGTTGAAAAGTCTGATAAAGATTTAAAATCAGCAGTAATAAGAGAAGCAAAAGAGGAGGCTGGAATAGATGTAAAATATAAAAAAATCCAGCCTATTAGAGACGTTCTCAATAGTTCTGGTAGTACAAATGAATCTACAAGTATATTCTTTTGTGAGTGTACTTTTAAAAAACTAAAAAAAATTAAAGGGAATTTCAATGAAGATGAAAATATTAAGGTTTTGGAGTTATCACCAAGAAAAGCATTCAGACTTTTGTTTAAAAAAAAAATTCATTCTGTAAATACGATAATTGCATTAGAATGGTTCAAAGATTATTTAAAGAGAAACAAATAGATGAATCTTTACAAAAATTTTTCAGAATGTGTGGGTAAAACTCCACTAATAAAATTAAATAAAGTATCAGAAGAAACTGGGTGTAATATTTATGGAAAGTGTGAATTCTTAAACCCTGGAGGAAGTGTAAAAGATAGAGCAGCATTACAAATAATTAATGATGCGATTAAAGAAAAAAAAATAACAAAAGGTGGCATAATAGTCGAAGGTACAGCTGGAAATACAGGAATTGGATTAACTTTAGTAAGTAATTCATTAGGCATTAATACGGTCATTGTTATACCTGAAACACAAAGCGAAGAAAAAAAGGATATGCTAAAACTTTGTGGAGCAGACTTGAGGCAAGTAAAAGCACTTCCTTACAAAGATCCGGGAAATTATATAAGATTTTCCGAATCTTTATCAAAGGAAATAAAAAATGAAAATGGTGTTTATTGGGCAAATCAATTTGACAATGTTTCAAATATGAAAGCACATTTTCTCACCACGGGGCCAGAAATATGGAATCAAACTGAGGGAAAAGTTGATGGATTTGTGTGTTCAGTTGGAACAGGTGGGACAATATCAGGTGTTTCAAAATTCCTTAAGGAAAAAAAAAAAAATATTAAAATTGCATTAGCTGATCCATATGGTTCAGCTTTATATAATTTTTATAAAAAGGGAGAATTAAAAGCAGAAGGTGACTCTATAACAGAGGGCATAGGTCAAGGAAGAATAACGAAAAATCTCCAATGTTTACAACTTGATGAATCATTTAGAGTTAGTGACAACGAAGCGTTATCTGAGGTGTTTTATTTATTAAAACATGAAGGACTTATTTTAGGTGGGTCATCAGGTATCAATATTGTAGGGGCAAAAAAATTGGCAGAAAAAATTGGTCCTGGAAAAACAATTGTTACGATCTTATGTGACTACGGCACACGATACAAAAGCAAAATTTTTAATAGAAAGTTTTTAATCTCTAAGAATTTACAAGTCCCAGAATGGTTACAAAAATAAGAGAAATGAATCTAATAAGTAGCACCAAGCTCTCAAAAATTTTAATTAATGATAATACTAAAGTCCTGGATGCGAGTTGGTTCCTAGAAGATCCTAAAAAAGGATATATTGAATATAAAAAAAATCATATCCCTGGTGCAATTTTTTTTGATATAGATTTTTTTTATAAAACTAAAAAAAATATTCCACATATGATGCCTGAAAAGAGTTTTTTTAAAACCCAGGTTCAAAAAATGGGAATTAAAAATTGTGATAAAGTCATAATTTATGACCAAATAGGCTTTTTTACGTCGTGCAGGGTTTGGTTCACATTTAAAATATTTGGACATAAAGAAGTATTAATTTTAGATGGAGGTTTGAAAAATTGGATAAAAAGAGGGCTGAGAATTACAAATCAAATCTCTACTAGAAAAAAATCTATCTACACAGTTAATTTTGATAAAACAAAAATAAAAAGTAAATTAGATGTAAGAAAAGCAATTTCAAAGAGTGAATTTTTAATAATTGATGCTCGATCAGAGGAGAGATTTAAAGGAAAAGTAGAAGAACCCAGAAAATTAGTTACAAAAGGAACAATACCAAACAGTATAAATATCCCCTTCCACAAAATTTTTGATTATGACGGTTTTTTATTGAAGGATAAAAAGTTGAAAGATTTATTTAAA
>CABZFH010000010.1 GCA_902524895.1 uncultured Alphaproteobacteria bacterium
TGAAGAAGATTTTTATTCAGCTGAATCTTTGCAAAAGTTATTTAAGAAACTAGGCAGTCAAGCCTCTCATCCTATGGAGGCTATTTTTTTATCATCTATGACATATTTTAAAAAAATTGCTATCACAAATAATTTAAGAAATAACGATTTTAAAAAAAACTTTTGTGAGAGAATTGAAAAAGAAATGTTTATAGTAGCTGAAAGAGAAATTAATAAATTATCAAATAATATGAATTTTTTAGCTTCTGTTGGATCTACAGCTCCTTTCATTGGATTATTTGGTACTGTTTGGGGAATCATGAATAGCTTTACTGCAATTGGTATATCACAGAATACAAGCCTAGCTGTTGTGGCGCCAGGTATAGCTGAAGCATTATTTGCTACAGCGTTAGGGTTAATTGCTGCAATTCCAGCTGTTTTAGCTTACAATAAATTTAATGATTTAATTTTTAGATTTGGAAATAGAGTTGATCTTTTTTCAGGAGAAATGATGATAATAATTTCCAAAGAAGTATATAAAGAATAGATATTTAAATGGCTATAAGAGTAGGGCAATCAAAGAAAAAAAGAGAACCAATATCTGAGATAAATGTAACACCATTTGTTGATGTAATGCTTGTTCTTTTGGTAATTTTTATGATAACAGCGCCTCTTTTAACAACAGGTATTAAGGTAAATCTTCCAGAGAGTAGCGCCAAGGTTATTTCTGAAAAAAAAGAGCCTGTTACTGTGAGTATAAAAAGAAATGGTGATATTTTTTTACAAAAGAAGAAAATTAATAAAGAGGAACTTATTAAAAAATTATTCGAATTAAAAAAACTAAATGAGGATTTGAAAATTTATATACGTGGAGATAAAGATTTAAATTATGGTCAAGTTATTAAGCTCATGGGTACAATAAATAAAGCTGGTTTTAAAAAAGTAGCCCTAGTTACTAAATTACAATAAAATTTTTGTAAATATGTTTTTTGGTTTTATAAAATCTATTTTTTTTCATATTTCAGTTATTTTTTCATTATTTTTTTTTGTTAATTTTATTAATTTGAATAAGAATCAAATTTACACAGAAATTCCTATAGAAATTGTAGAAGTTTCAGAGGAAACAATTGTTAAAAAAACTAGTAAAAAAAGAATTGAAGAAAAGAAACAAACATTTGTTCCCCCTCAACCAAAATCTAAACCAAAACCTCCTGAATTTTCTGAAAAAAAAATTGTTAAAAGTAAGGTAAAAAAAAAGGAAAAGATCAAAGAGGATAGACTTGCTTCAATATTAAAGTCAATTGAAAATATAAGTAAAAATAATAAAAAAATTGATTTAGAGGATAGAAAAGAGACAAAAAATATTGTATCAAAAATTTCATCAGATAAAGTAACAATAACTGAAAAAGATTTAATAAGAAGGCAATTTGCTTCGTGTTGGAATCCCCCAAGCGGTTCAAAAAATATTGATAAACTTCAAGTATTGATTAAACTAACATTAGATCAGGAGGGTAATGTTTTGGATTCAAAATTAATTGGAGGAGGAAATATGAATGATCCATTTTATAGATCAGCTGCCGAAAGAGCAATGCGAGCTGTCAGACATCCTAGTTGTAAGAAAGTTAAAGTGCCTTCTAAAAAGTACGATTCATGGAAAAATATGACTCTTAATTTTGATCCAATTATTATGCAAGGTCTTAAAAAATGACACATATTTTTGCCTCATTTTTTGTCTTTATGTTTTTTAACAATGTTAATGCTGAACTCGTCATTGATATAACTGAGGGTAACATAGATCCAATTCCTTTGGCAATAACTGAATTCAGTACAAAAGATTCAGATATAAAAAAAATTTCTCAGGATATTAATAATGTAATAAATAATAATCTAGAAAGATCAGGTTTATTTAAAATGCTTCCAAAGTCAGTATTAATTGAAAATAGTTTAGATTTTAATAAAAAGCCTATTTTTTCAAATTGGAGAATTACCGAAGCACAAGGATTAGTACATGGTAGAATATTAATGTTGCCCAACAATCAATTAAGATTGGAGTTTAGATTATGGGATGTTTTAACTGAAAAACAGTTAATTGCACAACAACTTACAACAAAAAAAACAAATTGGAGAAGAATATCACATGTAATATCGGATATAATATACCAAAGAATTACTGGTGAGTCAGGTTATTTTGATAGTCGCATCGTTTATATATCTGAATCTGGAGAAAAAAAAAATAGAAAAAAAAGATTAGCTATAATGGATCAAGATGGTGCAAATCATAAATTTTTGACTGATGGATCGTATCTTACATTAACTCCAAGATTTTCACCTGCAGCACAAAAAATAGCATACTTATCATATCATAAAGGTGCGCCAAGAGTATATTTGCTTGACTTAAATACAGGTTTTCAAAAGGTCTTAGGAGATTTTCCAGGTATGACATTTTCACCCAGATTCTCTCCCAATGGAAAAAAAATTATTATGAGTTTAGCTAAGAATGGAAATTCTGATATATACGAAATGATTTTAAAATCTGGCAAATTGCAAAGGTTAACATCGAATCGCGGAATTGACACTGCACCATCATATTCACCAGACGGAAAGTTTATTGTGTTCGAATCTGATAGAAGTGGTTCACAACAATTATATTCAATGAATTTAAAAACAAAGAAAAAGAAAAGAATTAGTTTTGGAAATGGAAGGTATGCTACTCCAGTATGGTCACCAAGAGGCGATATAATTGCTTTTACTAAATACTTACAGGGTGAATTTTATATTGGTGTAATGTTTACAAATGGTAAAGGTGAAAGGGTTGTTTACAAATCATATTTAGTCGAAGGTCCGACTTGGTCGCCAAATGGAAGAGTATTAGCTTTTTACAGCCAATTTAAAAAATCCAAAAATAATATTTCGTCTCCAAAAATTAAAGTAATTGATCTCACTGGTAATAATTTAAGAGAATTAATTACACCTTCAGACGCTTCAGATCCTGCTTGGTCTGCACTTCTACCATAGATTAAACTTACTGTGTATTGTTTAAATCATTGACTTTGTAGTAACTTAGCGGTAAAAAAATAAAAAGTTAACTTATTAAGGGATTACTCATGAAAAAAAATTATATTTTACTAGTTGCTGGATTATTTATATTAGCCGGTTGTGAAACCACTGGATCAGGTTCAGGTGATGCTACTTTAAATAATAATAGCGTAGCTGATTCTAGTACTCTCCAAAATTATTTGCAACGTGAAATTGGAGATAGAGTCTTTTTTGATACTGATAAACACAATGTAAGTGCTGCAGCTTCTCGAACTCTTGAATCTCAGGCAAATTGGTTGAATAGTACTCCAGGTTTCAATATAAGGTTAGAAGGCCACTGCGATGAAAGAGGTACAAGAGAGTACAATTTAGCTTTAGGAGAAAGAAGAGCTAACGCTGTCAAAGACTTTTTGATTTCTTTCGGTGTTGACGCCTCTAGAATTGAAACTAGAAGTTTTGGTAAGGAAAGACCGGCAGCTGAGGGAAGTACAGCTGAGGCTTGGGCTGAAAACAGAAGAGTTGTAACAATAATTGGTGAATAGTTTCTTTTTTTTTAAGGGTCGTAATTTTTTTGCGACCTTTTTTAAAATTCTGCTGTTTAATAAAGTTTACTTTTTAATCTCATTACTCTTTATTAATTTTAATTTTTTAAATTCTCAAGAATTAGATTCTGACGAATTCCTTGATAGATTGGATAGATTAGAAAGAAATATTCAAGATCTTCAAAAAGGTAAGTTGGGTGATTTTGAAGATAATCTATCATCGGGTTACATATCAAGAAATGAATCTAGGCTTGATCAAATTGAAACCGATAGTCAAAATAACTTTGGAAAAAATGAAGAATTAGAGAATAAAATACAAAATCTTGAAGAAAAAATAAATTTAATTAATACTGATCTAGACATAAGATTATCAGATATTGAAATAAAGCTAAACAAATTGGTTAACGATACCCCTGAAATTTCGTTTGAAAAAATTTATGTTAATGAAGATCAAAAAGAGGTTGATAAAAATCTAGAAAATCAAGATTTAAAGTTTCAAGAAAAGAACACTTCGACATTTGAGAAAAATAAATCAAAAGATTCTGACAAATCTCCGAAGGAAAAATATTCTAATGCCATAGATTTGTTGTGGCGAAATAAATATGATGAAGCTTTAAGTGAACTTAAAAATTTAAAAACGTTAAATCCTCCAGATTTAATGCCCAATATTCAATATTGGCTTGGTGAAGTTTATTACGCAAAAAAAAATTTTAATCAAGCCATACTCGAATTTGGTGAAGGCCTGAAAAAATTTCCTGATTCAATTAAAGGACCGGATAATATGCTAAAATTAGGTTTATCATTTTCAAATCTTGAAAAAAATAAAGAAGCCTGTGATGTCTTTTTAGAATTATTATCAAAGTATCCGAAAGGTGCAGCGAATGTGATTGATAGGGCTAATAAAGAAAGAGAAAAATTAAACTGTACTGAAGAGTGATGAACAAATTAAGGCCAATCTTATTAAATGAATTTGAGACTGAATTAGATAAGATCGCTAAATTTGAAAATAACCCTGAAATTGGTCTAGCACTTTCTGGGGGTAGTGATAGTTTAGCTTTAATGTGTTTAGCAAAAAAATGGGTTCAAAAAAAAAATGGCAAACTTATCGCTTTTACGGTTGATCATGATCTTAGAAGAGGTTCATTTAAATCTGCAATAAAGGTTCAATCTAAGGCTGATAAGGAGGGCGTTTTATGCAAGATCCTGAAATGGGAACACGAACAATTATCATCAAAATACATGTTATTAGCAAGAGTAAATCGTTACAATCTTATATTTCAAGAATGTCGTAAAATTGGAATTTATCATCTTTTGGTAGCACATCATTTAGACGACAATTTAGAAACCTATTACATGAGATCGTTAAGAGGTTCTAATATGATTGGTTTATCTTCCATACCAGCTGTAAGGGAAATAGGTGGGTTAAGAATAGTAAGACCTTTATTAAAGTTTGAAAAAAAAAGGTTAATTGATACCTGCTTACATTTCAAAGCTGAATTTATTCAAGATCCAAATAATAATAACTTAAATTTTGAAAGAGTAAGAGTAAGGAACTATTTGGCAAAAACAAAAAGATGTTTTAAAAAAGGCATAAGTAATAAAATTTATACAGAGAGAAAAAGAAGAGAGGAAATTGAAAATGAATTATCTTTATTTTTTATAAAAAAATTATTTTTTTATCCATGGGGTGTTTTCAAAATTCATAGGGAAGACTTATTAAAATTGAGTGAAGAATTGATGATAATTGCACTTAAAAAAATTCTTTCAACCAGTTCTGGTAATTTTTACCCACCTAAAAAAAAGTCAGTTGAAAATATTTTGCGAACAATAAAGTCAGAAAAAAATATCATTAAAACCCTCCATTGTTCATTAATCAAGGTAAAAAATGATATAATTTATTTTTGTAGAGAGAGTCAGAAAACTCAAACCAATATGCATTTGGGTTTAACTTGTAAAAAAAATGAAAATGTTTTGTGGGATAATAGATTTTCACTCGCTTCGAATAAATATAATTTAGAGTGTGGTTGTATAAATGAAAAAAATTGGCCTGATCTAAAGCAGAATCAAAATTTTAAAAATAAAAACATTTCATTTGAAATAATAAAATCGTTACCATTTATCGAAACAGAATCAAAAACTATCTACATTCCATTCTTGTCAGGATTTGAAGAACTAAACAAAAGGGGAATAAGATTTTTTTTTGATTCAAGGGTTGAACTTGTGAATAATAATTTTTAATTATTAACATTGTGTTTAATGAATAAATAATTATATAATAAATTAGGATAAATTAATTGAATAATACTTTAAGAAATATAGTAGTTTGGGCATTAATAGGTTTTGTTCTATTTTTAGCCCTAGATTTTTTCCAGAGTGGAGAAAGAAAAGACAGGGAAATAAACATTTCTTACTCTCAATTTTTAAATGAAGTACAGAAAGGTCAAGTTGCTACTGTCAAAATTAAAGGGAATACTATTTTTGGTACCTACTCTAATGGTTCTTCATTTTCCACGTTCACTCCCGGCGATTTAAATATGATTGATAAATTAGAAAAAAATAACGTTGAAATTATCGCGATTCCACCGGAAGGAAACTCTCCTACTCTATTAGATGTCTTAATATCTTGGTTTCCGATGTTGTTGCTCATTGGTGTGTGGATTTTCTTTATGAGACAAATGCAATCAGGAAGTGGAAGAGCTATGGGTTTTGGTAAATCCAGAGCAAAGCTTTTAAATGAGAAAAAAGATAAAGTTACGTTTGCCGATGTTGCAGGCATTGATGAAGCTAAGGCTGAACTCGAAGAAATAGTTGAATTTCTTAAAGATCCTTCGAAATTTCAAAGATTGGGTGGAAAAATTCCTAAAGGAGCTCTTCTTATTGGACCTCCTGGTACTGGTAAAACCTTACTTGCGCGAGCAATTGCTGGAGAAGCAAATGTTCCTTTCTTTACTATTTCCGGATCTGATTTTGTAGAAATGTTTGTTGGTGTTGGTGCTAGTAGAGTAAGAGACATGTTCGAACAAGGAAAAAAAAGCGCTCCTTGTATAATCTTTATTGATGAAATAGATGCTGTCGGGAGACATCGAGGTGCCGGTTTAGGCGGAGGAAATGACGAAAGAGAGCAAACATTGAATCAGCTACTTGTTGAAATGGATGGTTTTGATGCAGCCGAAGGAGTTATCTTAATTGCAGCCACGAATAGACCAGATGTTCTTGATCCTGCTTTACTTCGTCCCGGTAGATTTGATCGCCAAGTTGTAGTCCCAAACCCTGATATTCAAGGAAGACAAAAAATACTGAATGTGCATATTAGGAGATTACCTTTATCTCCAGATGTTGAAGTGAAAGTTATAGCAAGAGGAACCCCTGGATTCTCTGGTGCTGATCTTGCTAATTTAGTCAATGAGGCTGCTCTTCTAGCAGCACGTAAAAATAAAAGACTTGTCACTATGAGGGAATTTGAGGATGCCAAGGACAAAGTGTTGATGGGCGCTGAAAGACGTTCAATGGTTATGACTCAAAAAGAAAAAGAATTAACAGCATATCACGAAGCAGGTCATGCTTTAGTTGGAATATTTACACCTGGGAATGATCCGCTTCACAAAGTTACTATTATTCCCCGTGGAAGAGCTCTTGGAGTAACGATGAACCTACCAGAAAGAGACAGATATTCTGAATCTAAAATGGAAATGAAAGCAAAAATAGCTATGATATTTGGTGGGAGGGTAGCAGAAGAAATTATTTTTGGTAAAGATAACATTACTTCTGGTGCGTCTAATGACATTTTACAAGCTACAAACAAAGCCCGAGCGATGGTTGTTGAATGGGGAATGAGCGACAGACTAGGCCCACTTAGATATTCTGAAAATGAAGAAGAAGTTTTTCTTGGGAGATCTGTTACACAAAGTAAGACAATGTCTGATGAAACTGCTAAACTTATTGATGAAGAAATTAGATTATTAATTGACAATGCAGAGAAACATGCAAGAAAAGTGCTTAAAAAAAATATAAAACATCTACACTCGTTAGCTAATGCTTTACTAGAATTTGAAACACTAAGTGGTGCAGAGGTCAATGACCTCATTAAAGGTAAAAAGATCAAAATTAACGACGATGTTGACATCAATTCAAAGAAAACGTCTATTCCAAGAAGCAATCAGTCAAAGGTCAAACAAAAAAAAATAGGATTGAACCCTGAGCCAGTGATAGGTTCTTAGCTTTACTCTATTGAAACAAAAATCAAAAATTTATTTAAGACCATTTGGATTTTTTGGATCCAAAGAAGGAAAGTTACTAGAAAAGAAAAATAAAGCTATTAAATTGGCAGACGGTTATAGATATTTTACAAAAATTGAAATTATAAAAAAAACAAGTAATATAATTTCAGAAATAATGTCCGTTGAGAAGTTCCTTGAATTGATTGAAAAAAAAAAAAATCAAGATTTAATGAATACTTTATCTAAACTCAAGTCAAAGAGGACTCTTCTAAGCAAAAGTCCCTTTAAAAAAAAAAAGTATTACGTATTTGGAATTCTAAACATCACTCCTGATAGTTTTTCAGATGGAGGAGATAATCTATTATTAGATAATGCTATCAATAACACCAAAGAAATGATTAAAAATAAAGTAGATTTCATTGATGTGGGGGGAGAATCAACTAGGCCAGGTGCTAAAAAAGTTCGTATAAATGACGAAATATTGAGAATTTTGCCGATAATTCAATATTTACATAAAAATAAAGTAAACATTTCTCTTGATACACGAAATGCTGAAACGATGAAGTTGGGTTTATTATCTGGTGTTTCAATAATTAACGATGTTAGTGCATTGACGAATAATAAGGATAGTATCAATGTTATCAAGGAATTTAAAAAACCTATTATTTTAATGCATATGCCAGGCAATCCAAAAACTATGATGAATCATATTTATAAAAATTTTCTATTAGATATTTACGATTATTTAGAAGAAAGAATTGAATTTTGTGTCAAAAATGGAATTAGTCGTTCGAATATTATTATTGATCCAGGAATTGGATTTGGTAAAGATTCTAAACAAAATATTGAAGCTTTGAAAAATATTTCAATATTCCATTCTCTTGGTTGTCCAATAATGTTGGGTGCTTCTAGAAAAAGATTTATATCCAATATCTATGGTCAAACAACTCCCAAAGAAAGATTAGCTGGTTCAATAGCAGTAGCCTTACATTCATTTAACCAAGGTATACAAATCTTTAGAGTTCATGATGTATTTGAAACGAAACAAGCTTTAGAAATTTTTGACTTTATAGAGAGCTAATGAAAAAATTTTTTGGAACAGATGGTATTAGAGGACTAGCAAATGCGCATCCAATAACCCAGGAATTTATTCAGAAGTTAGCATATTCACTAGGAAGAAATATAAAAAAAGATAGTAAGTCAAATTGCAAAGTCCTAATTGGAAAGGATACAAGAATCTCTTGTGATATGATTGAAGCCTCCTTGGTTTCGAGTTTTTTATCACTTGGAATTGATTGTATAATCTTTGAGCCAACGCCTACAGCATTAGTTTCTTTCATGACTAAAAAGTTAAAGTGTAGTTTGGGTATAATGATTTCTGCATCACATAACCCATTTTATGACAATGGTATAAAAGTATTTAAAAGCAATGGACAAAAATTAACTGACAAAGATGAAATTAAAATCGAAGAAATGATTGATCAATTCAAATTTCCTGGATTTTTAGTAACAAAACAACTTGGTAGGATAATTAAACATGACTCTGATTTTACTGAATACAAGAAAAGTATTCAAAAAGTTTTCCCGAAATCGATTGATTTCTCAGATATAAAAATTATTTTAGATTGCGCTAATGGAGCTGCTTTCAAAATTGCCCCAGAAATATTTAAGGATTTTAATGTTAATTTTAAGACTATTTTTAATAGTCCAGACGGTAAAAATATTAATAAGAATTGTGGATCATTATTTTTAAATAATTTAAAAAAAGAAGTTCTAAAAGAAAAGGCTAATTTAGGATTTGCCTTTGATGGAGACGCAGATAGACTCATAGTTGTTGATTCTAGAGGGAAAGTTATTGATGGCGATAAAATATTAGCTATTATAGGGGTAAGTTTTTCAAAATTAGGAAAACTAAAAGGTGGAGGTATAGTAGCAACAAAAATGTCTAACTTAGGACTTAAAAAGTTTCTTTACGAAAATAAAATAAAACTCTTTGAATGTGATGTGGGTGACAGATATGTTGTAAAAAAAATGAAGGATAAGAAGTGCAACTTGGGTGGTGAGCAATCTGGCCATATTATATTCAAAGATATTTCAGAATCAGGCGACGCAATTTTAAGTGCTCTCCAAATATTAATCACAATAAAATTAGAAAACAAAACAATAGACGAAATTTTAGATGGCTATACTTCTGTTCCTCAAAAACTATTTAATTTTGAATTAAAAGATGGTGATATTCTTCAAAATTCAAAATTTATATCGAATATTGAAAATATCAAAAGAAAAATCAAAAATAAAGGGTCAATACTAGTGAGAAAGTCTGGGACGGAAAATAAATTAAGAGTGATGGTTCAAACTTATGAAAAAAGATTATTAAATCAAACTGTTAATGATATTAAAAAAATAATAAATGAAATTTAGGAAAAAAAATAATATAAAAAAAATTTTATCAATAGCTGGAAGTGATTGTTCTTGTGGTGCCGGCATACAAGCCGATATCAAGACCATACAATCTCTCGGAGGTTATTGTATGACAGTTGTAACTAATGTCACAGCTCAAAATTCTAAAAAGGTAATGGGAATCTTCAATATTCCTGATAGTTTGATTTCTTCTCAGATAAATTGTCTTTTACACGATTACGATATTGACGGTATAAAAATAGGTTTAGTATCCAATATCAAAACCGCAAAGACCTTGAAAAAATATTTTGTGAAAGAAGAAATTCCCATTATTATTGATCCTATATTTAAATCAACAACCGGATTTGAATTCTCCTCTCGCACAGATTATTTGAGAATTCAAAAAAAACTGATGAGTTTTTCTAATCTCATTATTCCAAGTATTTTAGAAGCTGAATTATTATTGAAATCAAAAATCAAAAATGAGACTGATATGATCAATGCTTCCAAGCTAATCTCTCAAAAATTTGATATTAATGTTTTGATCAAAGGAAATGAACTTAAAAAACAAAAAATTACAGATATCTGTTTTTTTAATAATAAAGTGTATAAATTTAAAAATAGAAGAATCATTTCTTCTAATAAACATGGGACTGGCTGTACTTATTCTTCAGCAGTTACCTTCTTCTTAGCAAAAGGTAAGAGTATTGAAGAAGCAATTTTTTCAGCTAAAGATTATATCAGTAAATCTATTAAAAATGCACCTAATTTTGGACTATCGTATGGCCCCATAAAACATTAGGTCTTTTTAATGTATAACTCACTTCCTAATTTTTTAAATTTTTCAGACATATTTTTCAGACCTTTTTTTGTCTCAGATTTTATTTCATGAGAAATTTTCATTGAACAAAATTTTGGACCACACATTGAACAAAAGTGTGCAACTTTAGCACCTTCAGCTGGAAGTGTTTGATCATGAAATTCCATAGCCGTTTCTGGATCAAGTGATAAATTAAATTGATCAATCCATCTAAATTCAAAACGCGCTTTTGAAAGAAGATTATCTCTGTGATAAGCACCTTTATTATTTTTTGCAAGGTCTGCTGCATGAGCAGCAATTTTATAAGTAATGACACCTATTCTTACATCGTTTTTGTTAGGCAAACCGAGATGCTCTTTGGGGGTTACATAACACAACATAGATGTTCCAAACCAACCAATCATAGCTGCGCCTATTGCACTTGTAATATGATCATATCCAGGTGCTATATCTGTTGTCAATGGACCAAGTGTATAAAATGGAGCATCGTCGCAATATTGCTCTTGCTTATTCATATTATCTTTAATTAAGTGCATTGGCACATGTCCGGGACCCTCAATCATAACTTGAATATTTTTCTTCCAAGCAAACTTTGTTAGTTCCCCTAAGGTTTTTAACTCAGCAAATTGTGCATTATCATTAGCATCTTTGATACTTCCAGGTCTTAACCCGTCACCCAACGAATAACTTATATCATAACTTTTAAGTAATTCACACATTTCTTCAAAATGTGTGTATAAAAAATTTTCTTTATGATGAGCCAAACACCATTTTGCAATTATGGATCCACCTCTTGAGACAATACCAGTAATTCTATCTGTGGTTAGTGGTATATATTTTAGTTTAACACCCGCATGAATTGTAAAATAATCGACTCCTTGTTCCGCTTGCTCAATTAAAGTTTCTTTAAAAACGTCCCATGTTAATTCTTCAGCAATACCATCAACTTTTTCTAGTGCTTGATAAATAGGAACAGTTCCAATGGGAACTGGTGAATTTCTGATAATCCATTCTCTCATATTATGAATATTCTTACCTGTTGACAAATCCATAACAGTATCACTTCCCCATCTGGTAGCCCAAATTAATTTTTCTACTTCTTCTTTTGTACTAGACCATACTGCAGAATTACCGATATTTGCGTTTATTTTTACGAGGAAATTTTTTCCAATAATCATAGGTTCTAGTTCTGAATGATTGATATTTGATGGAATAATTGCTCTGCCGTTTGCAATCTCATTTCTTACAAATTCTGGTGTAACTAGATCATTTTTTTTAAATTCTTTCCCTAAATAATTTTCTCTTCCTTCATTTTCTCTTATAGCACAATACTCCATCTCTCTAGTAATTATACCTTGTTTTGCAAAATACATCTGAGTAATTTCTGTTCCTTTTTTCGCGCAAAATATTTTTTGAGGCTTATTTAAAAACTTTTCACCTAAGTTATTGCTAGGCTTTAAATATTTTAGTTTAGTCCTTTGTTTATTTTCGATATTAGTTTGTTTCAAAACCCATTCTTGTCTTACTTTTGGTAACCCAATTTTTAGGTCATGCTCATAATTTTCATCCGTGAATTTGCCTGATGTATCGTAGACAATTAAACTTGGTGTAGATGCATCATTTAACTTTATCTCTCTCATCGGAACACTCACGTCATCAAATCTTTTACTTTTAATATAAATTTTTCTAGAAGCTGGAAGTGCTTTGGTTAGATCCGGATCTACCTTATCTTTTTTAAAATTATTATCTGGTTTCAATCTTTTAAGCATTGATATTATCTAAATTAAGAATTAATATGACTCAAATTATGTTAAACGTAATTATCAAACAAGTAAACAATTAAATATATGATATCATTATCACAAGATTTCTATATATATTCCAGTATTATTTTCGTTGTTCTAACCGTTTTTTTATACATTTTAGATAAATGGTCAATAGTCGTAAAGAGTATATTTATACTTTCAACTCTTTTAGTTTTTTTTTCTATATTTCCTTTGAATGACAGTGATGGAAATAATTTATTGTCACCTTCTGTTATTTTATCAGGTTTTAGTAATACAACATTAATATGTGTTTTGAGTCTTTTAATTCTTGGCCAAGGTGTGGTCAAAACAAGAGTATTAGATAATTTCATTTCAAATTTTATTGATATATTTCCTGGCAATCAAAAGTTAATTATTCTTTTATCTCTTTTATTTGTTTTAGTCTTGAGTGGTTTTTTAAATAATACCCCTGTTGTTATAATTTTTATTCCAATATTTCAAAGCATTGCCTCTAAAGTCGGTGCTCCTGTAAGTAGATATATGATGCCATTAAGTTATGTTGCTATATTAGGAGGAATGACAACCTTAATAGGTTCTAGTACAAATCTGTTAGTTGCAAATTCTTTGAATGAAATGAAAGGAATTGAGTTGGGATTTTTTGATTTTTTTGTACCGGGATCAGTTATAGCATTTGCAGGTTTAATTTATGTAATTTTTTTCTCGAAGTTTTTGCTTAAAAATAATGCCCCAATGGCTAGTGAGCTAATAGGTTCTTCTGGCAAACAATTTATTACTCAAATTACAGTATCCACAGGGTCAGTTTTATTAAATAAAGAAATTCAGAAAAGTTTGTTAGAGGATTTAAAAAATGTAACAATTCTCATGATTCAACGAAAAGAACATGCTGTAATTCCTCCTTTTGCTGATTTTAAATTAGTTGCAGGCGATGTGTTAGTTATAGCAAGCACAAGAGAAGCATTAAGTGAACTTATCTCAAAAAAAAATGGTATTTCTACCGGGGAATTATCAAATATGTCTCATCTAGGTCAAGAAAATGGTGATTTTAGTAGTAACCAAATTTTGTCAGAGGCCATGATTACACCAACATCAAGTTTGGTAGGACAAACAATTGAAAATATAAGTTTTAGATATAGATTTAATTGTATTGTTATTGGTTTGCAGAGAAAAGCCAGGATGATCAGGAATAGAATGACAGAAATAGCTCTTGAACCTGGGGATATTTTGCTAATACAATCCACAAAAGAGTCAATAAAAAACCTTAGAACTCACAGCGATATTTTACCAATGGAGTGGTCATCAACAGAAATTATTAAAAGTGATTTGGCATTCAAATCACTATTAATTTTTTTATCTGTTATCTTATTAAGCATTTTTGAAATACTCCCGTTGGTAGTGTCTTCACTTCTTGGTGTTTTACTCATGCTTTCAGCAAAAATTATTTCTATTCGTGAATCATTTAGAGCTGTAGACAAAAATTTACTTCTTATAGTTGTTACATCACTTGCCCTTGGAAATCTAATAAGTACTACAGGTACAGCTCAATTTATCTCGGATATATTTTTTAATGTACTAGAAGACACGTCTCCGACTATTTTGTTATCAACATTTTTTATTTTGGTATCACTATTGACTAATTTTATATCTAATAATGCCTGTGCCGTACTATTCACACCTATAGGGTTAGATTTAGCAGAAAAAGCTGGGGTTGATCCTAAATTATTTGCAATTAGTATAATTTTTGCTGTAAATACCTCATTCTTGACGCCAATGGCTTATCAAACAAATCTTTTAGTTATGGGACCAGGGCATTACAAATTTGTTGATTATATAAAATTTGGATTGCCTCTAACACTAATCTGTTGGCTTACTTTTACTTTATTTTTTCCTCTATATTATAATTTGTAATGCAAGCACCTAAGATTATACCTTCGTCACCAAATTTTTCATCTGGACCAACTAAAAAACCTGATGGATGGTCTCTAAATGCAATTGATAATTCTTATCTTGGAAGATATCACAGATCAGGCTCTGTTCTTAATTATCTGAAGAGTATTTTAAAAGATTTGAAAATGATTTTGAATATACCAAAAGAATATGAATTAATTTTAACACCAGGTTCATGCACCGGAGCTATGCAGTCTATTATTTGGTCAATTTTAGGTGAAAGGAAAATTACTGGAATAGTTTATGATTTTTGGGGAGAACAGTGGTCGAAAGATATTTTGTCATTAAATTATGAATTAGAAATTAGAACAGAAAAATGGGGTTACATGCCATTATTAAAAGAAATTAATAAAAATGATGATATTGCATTTGTTTGGACCGGAACATCCTTAGGTATGTCAGTTAATAATACTGAATGGATTTCTGATCAACATGATGGTTTGGTAGTTTCAGATGTAACTTCTGCTGTTTTCATGAATGATATAGATTGGGAAAAAATAGATATTTCAGTTTTTTCGTGGCAAAAAGCTCTAGGATCTGAGGGACAACATGGGTTAGTTGTTATTAGTCCGAAAGCAAAGGAGAGACTAAAAGAAAAAAAAAAAATTAAAAAAAAAGATATTCCAAAAATTTTAGATATTTCAAATTTAGATACTTTAATAAATACGCCTTCAGTTTTATGTATATCAGATTTTAAATTATGTCTTGAGTGGTTCAAAAAAAAGGGAGGTCTTTCTTGGGGCATTCAAAAATGTAAAGAAAATTATACAATTATTGAGAACTGGATGCTAAATAATAAAAATTTACGTTTTTTTTGTGATAATAAAAAATATAGATCAACTTCATCAAGCTTCTTAGTTCCGAATAAAGCCATAAAAAAATCAAAATTAAAGAAGATATTTGCTTTTTTAGAGTCAAAACGAATTGCTTATGATATAAATTCTTACAGGAAGGCACCCCTAGGTATTAGAATATGGACCGGACCCACAATTTTAAAAAAAGATTTGATTGCGCTAACAAACTGGTTAGATTGGTCTTTTTATAAGTTTTGATAATATTGTGAACAATTTTTTATTACCAGAAGGATTTAGAGATACTTTGCCTAACTTAGCAGCAAAAGAGGTTTCTATACTTTCTATTTTTTGTGATTTAATGTTAAAGACTGGATATCAAATAGTTAAACCATCTCTTATAGAGTTTGAAAAGTCACTTTTTTTCCTTAATATTGACAGAGAAAATGTAAATTCTTTTAGATTATTAGATCCCTTGTCACAAAAAATGATGGGCTTACGCTCAGACATGACGACTCAAATAGCGAGAATTGCTTCTAGCACTTTAAAAAAAAAAAGACCATTAAGGTTAAGTTATTTTGGAGAGATATTAAAAGTAAAAAATTCACAATTAAAAATTTCTCGTCAATCTACTCAATTAGGTGCTGAATTTATAGGAATAAACGATACATGTGATGAATTTGAGATGATAGAGTTAGTGATAATGTTTTTAAATAAATTAAAAATTGATGACTATTCTATTAGTTTTTCGATGCCTTCATTATTCAATGCAGTTAGTAGAGATTTTAATTTAGATAAAATTCAAAAACAGGCTTTAAAAAACTGTTATGAAAATAAAAATCTATCGGAGATAAATAAAATATCTAAGCAGCTAAAAGAGTTATCAACAATTCTTATTAATTCAATTGGACCATTTTCTAAAAACATAAAAATTTTAGAGAAATCTAATTTTCCTACAAATACAAAAGAGCAAATAGACGATTACATAACGTCTTTAAAATTTATAAAATCAAAATTAAAAGATACTGAAATAAATATTGATCCTATCGAAATTGATAAATTCGGTTATCATAATGGGATATTATTTAAATTTTATTCTAAAAATTTTGAAGAGCTAATCAGTGGTGGTAAATATAATATCAGCAACGAAAATTGTATTGGGTTTTCTTGTTTGTTAGAAAACTTGTCCAAAGAATCATACATAGAACAAAAAATAGTAAAAAAGATTTTTATTCCACACTCAGAAAAAAATGTTAATAGAGCAGAGTTAATTAAAAAAGAGTTTTTTATAGTTGATGGGTTTCGCGAGGTACTAGGGGATATGACTAAGAATCAAGAAATTAAAAATGATTGTGATTATATTTTAATAAATAATAGCGTTATGAAAAATAAATAGTATGTCTAACGTAACTGTTATTGGAGCTCAATGGGGCGATGAAGGAAAAGGTAAGATTGTTGATTGGCTATCTAACAAGGCTGATGTTGTTGTCCGTTTTCAAGGTGGGAATAATGCTGGACACACAATTGTGATAAAAAAAAAGAAAATTGCACTTAGTCTTCTACCATCTGGTGTTTTAAGAAAAGAAAAAGTTGCTATTATTGGTAATGGAGTAGTAATTAATCCTGAAGCATTAATTGACGAAATTAAGAAGATTCAAAATAGTGGCATCTCAATTTCACCAAAAAATCTTATAATTGCTGAAAATGCTTCTATCATACTAAATTTGCATAGAAGAATAGATCAGTTAAGAGAAGATCAAAAAGGGATCAACAAAATAGGAACTACTGGTAGAGGAATTGGTCCAGCTTATGAGGATAAGATAGGAAGAAGAGCGATTCGCATTTCAGATTTAAAAAATGATTTATATTTAAAAAAAAAAGTTAAATCTTTATTAGATTTTCATAATATTGTTCTTAAAGGGTTAGGTGTAGAAGAATTAAAAGTAGAAGAAATTTTAAAAGAAATAAATAAATTTAAAAAAGAGTTATTAAGATACGCAAAAAGAGTTCCTGAGGTATTAGATAAAGCAAGAAAAGAAAGAAAAAGAATTTTATTTGAAGGAGCTCAAGGTGTTCTTCTCGACATAGACCATGGTACTTATCCTTTTGTAACTTCATCAAATACAATTTCTGGTTCTGCTGCTGTAGGAAGTGGTGTTTCTCCAAAACAGATAGGTTTTATATTAGGAATAGTTAAAGCATATACGACAAGAGTTGGAAGTGGACCATTTCCAAGTGAACAAGATAACGATATTGGTAAAAAATTAGGTCAGATTGGAAATGAATTTGGAACTGTTACAGGAAGAAAAAGAAGATGTGGTTGGTTTGATGCTGTGTTGACCAAGTATTCCATAAACGTTTCAGGTATTAATGGTATTGCACTTACTAAACTTGATGTTTTAGATAAATTTGAAGAAATAAAAATTTGCGTTGGATACAAACTTTTTAATAAAAAAATCAATTATTTTCCAAGTTCCGAATACGAACAGGAAAATCTTATACCCATATATGAAACACATTCAGGTTGGAAACAGAGCACAAAAGGTGCAAAAAGTTGGTCGAGTTTGCCAGCATTAGCAATAAAATATGTCAGGAGAGTAGAAGAGTTAATAGGGATACAGATTTCTATACTATCAACTAGCCCGCAAAGGGATGATACAATAATGGTAAAAGATCCATTTATTGATTAAAATTTCTTGATTTATAATCTATGTTTTTCACTACTTTTCGCAATTTTTCAAATGCTCTGACTTCAACTTGTCTTACTCTTTCTCTAGATATTCCGTAGGACTTGCTCAATTCTTCTAGGGTAAGTGGGTCATCAGTCAATCTTCTTTTCATAAGGATTTGTCTTTCACGTTCGTTAAGATCATTTAGACCTTTGGACAACATCTTTTTTCTTTTTAACAACTCATCTTTATTTATAATATCATTCTCATGAGAACCGGATTCGTCTACTAACCAATTTATCCATTCACCACCACTTTCTTCAGAGAGAGGCGAATTAAGAGAATGATCATGTCCAGACATACGTCTATTCATGTCAATGACGTCAAGTTCTGAAACATCTAATCTGTCAGCAATTTCTGTAACTAATTCAGGCTGAAGATCGCCATCTTCAACAGCTTTAAGCTTTCCTTTTAAAGATCTAAGGTTAAAAAAAAGTTTTTTTTGAGCTGCGGTTGTACCAATTTTCACTAAAGACCAAGAGTGCAAAATATACTCTTGAATTGAGGCTCTAATCCACCACATTGCATATGTTGATAATCTAAAACCCTTTGTTGGATCGTACCTTTCAAGAGATTGTATCATGCCTACATTACCCTCAGATATTAGTTCATTTAAAGGTATTCCGTAACCTCTAAATCCCATGGCTATTTTGACAACCAATCTTAAATGAGAATTGACTAATCGATGAGCAGCGTTGGTATCTCTTGATTTCACCCATTTATTAGCTAAACTCATTTCTTCATCAGAGGATAAAATTGGAAACTTTCTAATCTCACTTAGAAATTTAGATAAACCATTTTCATCTAAGGCTTTAGAGAGGTTAGATTTAATCGTTTTTAACATGTTGTAATATATGTGCAAATTATTTAAAATGTCAACCTTAATTTAGAATAATTCCAATGCAGTCTCAAAAAAATCTAGAATTTTTTTAAATCTAGAATTTTTTTAAAATCAGCAGGGGTTTGTGAGTTAAATAACATTTCTCTTTTTAACTTTGGATGAAAAAAACCTAATTTTTGTGAATGCAATGCGTGTCTTTCTTTTGAATAAAAAAAATTATTTATTATTAAACTTAACTTTTCATTTAGATCGCCTTTTTTAAGTTTTTTTCCGTAGGTTTTGTCACCTAATATTGGATTTCCGATTTTTTTTAAATGAACTCTTATTTGATGGGTTCTTCCAGTCTCAAGAGTACATTCGATTAAATTTAAAAATAATTGTCTATTAAATTCTAATTCTTTAACAAGTTTGTAAATTGTTTTTGCCTCTTTTCCAATATTTTGTTTTGTTGTTGTCATTATTTTCCTGTTTTTTCTGGATCTAACGATATTATCCTCAACACTACCTGTTTTACTCAACATTTTGTTTTGGGTAATTGCTATATATTTTTTTGTTACAGTTCTATTTTTAAATTGTTTGGATAATTCAATATGTGTTAGGTCATTTTTAGCAATAACAAGTAAACCACTTGTCATTTTATCAAGTCTATGAACAATTCCAGGTCTTTCAACACCACCTATGCCAGATAATGACGATTTACAGTGATATAGAAGAGCGTTAACAAGTGTATTATCAATATTACCAAAAGAAGGGTGAACAACCATACCTGCATTTTTGTCAATTACTATTAAGTCAAAGTCTTCATAAATAATATTTAGATCTATTTTCTGGGGTTCAATTGAAAGTTTCTTTTTGGGCGGAATGTATATTTCAATTTTAGCAATTTTATTAACTTTAAAAGATTGGTTAGTTACTTTTATTTTATTAAATAGAACATGACCTGAACTAATTAGATTTTGTACTCTATTTCTTGAAAAACTGGTAATTTTTTCAGCTATTAGAGAATCAATTCTTTTTCCTATATCCTTGTTATTAGATAAAAAGTTGATAGTATTATTTTTCAATGATTAGACCCCTAAAAATAATTGTAGTCACACTTGGATTTCTTATTGTATTGGTTTTAACAATTATCATAATAGCATTATTTGACAAATTTAAAAAAAAACAAATTGAAACAACTAATAAAACTATTATTTACCTAAATGTAAATCAAGATCACATTATATCTAGTAATGTTGACAACAGTAACTTATTCATTCATTTAAAAGATGAAAATGGAGACCAAATGATTAAAGTCTTTGATATAGATAATAACAACCTTATAAAAGTAATATATTTAAATAAATGATATCTAAAACTATTTTAGCTTTTTTGACAAGTTGGATTGTTGAGAACACTGAATTCTCAAAAAAAATTGATTACCCTGATTTTTTTGAAATAACAAAAAAAGAAATGTCAGATAAAGCCTGTTTTTCCTCTCAAACCTGCAGAGTAAAAGCATATTATGTTAAAAATAAAGGAATTTTTCTTATTGATCAACTAAAGCCTAATGATGACATATGTGATCAGTCAATTGTTTTGCACGAAATGATTCATCATTATCAAAAAAATGATGAAAAAAAAATTGACTTAGACGAAAGAACTCTTTGGACTTTGCAAGAAAGGCAAGCAATTTTTTATCAAAACCTTTTTTTATTTCATTCTAAAACTAAGAATAATAACAGAGGACCTGAAAATGTTTTACAATGTGAGGGTGGAACATACCTTGATCGACAATATGAATACAACAAAAAAAATTAATCTATAATTTTATTAAAAATATATCTTCTTACTTCATCAACTCTTATTGGATTTTGATCACCTGCAAAAAAAATTACTTTTCCATTTTGATCATATAAAGGTCTAATTCTAAGACGGTTCCAAAATTTCTCACCATTTTTTTTATAATTTAAAATATCTATTGTAATCTTTTGTTTAGATTTTATTGCAAATCTTATTGCGTCAATATCCTTAGAATCTGTTTCTGGACCCTGCAAAAATCTGCAGTTTTTTCCTAAAGACTCCTCTAATGTATAACCAGTTTGATTTGTAAATTCTTTGCTAATAAAGACCATTGGACAATCTTTTATATTAGGATCAGATATAACAACACTATGATTAATTAAATCAAGTCCTAATAAAGTTTTTGCTTTTTTAACATCTAAATATTTCATAATTTGCAAGTATAAATAAAAAAATATAAGTTAACTAATGATTGTTAAAAAATATCAACAAATATATTTAGATAATAGTAAATTAGAATTATTAAGAAAAGAAAATTTTCATGAATATTTTAAAAGTCAGATATTTAAAGGAAAAATTTTTATAATAAAGAATAATGAATTTATTTTGAAAATCATTGATCTTGTGAAAAAAATTTTAAATATTCACTTATCTAAAGAGGAAAACTCATTTTTATTTAAAAATAAAAACTCAACAACTAACTTTTCGAATTTAAGAAAAAGATTTTTTGAATGCCAAAAACTAGTTAAGCAAAATATTGAAATAAAAATCGAGTTTAAAAAATTTCTAAAATTTTTGAACTTCAATATTTCAAACACAAAGTCTGATTTAATCTGTGTTAGATATATTAAATCAAATGATTTTAGCATAGGAAACTTGAATTTTGTTAAAGGACACAGAGATACATGGGCTTCGAATCTCCAAGAGCAAATAAATTGGTGGTTTCCATTGAATAAAACAGATTCATCAAATACAATTTACTTATGTCCTGATTTATTTTCAAAATCAGTTGGCAATAATAGTAAAGAATGGTCCTTTAATGATTATAAAAAAAAAAAAGTTCTTTCTTCAACGCCAACAGTAAATTATGAAATAGATAGCAGGTTTAAAAAAACGTTTTCATTAGAACCTGGAGATGTTTTATGTTTTTCAGGAACTCACATTCACGGAAGTAACCAAGGAAGTTCCTCTAGATTAAATTTAGAAACTAGAACAATTACTTTAGATGATAAATATAATTTTCAACTTCCAGAAAATTTAGATGGTGGTTACAAAAAAAAACATCGTGAATGGTTCAATAATTTGATTTGAAGTTATTTTTTATACTTTTTGAAATACATACCAATATCATATGAGGAACTGTTAAAGAAGCTAATGTAATAAATAATATTGGTAAAAATTTATTTTTTTCGACTCCAATGTTAACAAAAAAGAAAAAATAAATTGATGTCATAAAAACTATAAGAGTCAAAGGAATTGTTTTTTTTATAATTTGTAAAAATGAAACTCCATTTTCTATTTTCTCGTCATAAAGATGTCTTAATGAATGAAAAAAACAAAAATAAATCGAAAAAGCTATGAATGGTTCAAAATATGTAAAACAAAAATATAGAAGAAAAATTTCTGAAAAAATATTATTTTTTTCTTTTTCATTTTTTTTAATTAAAGTTAGAACAAAACCTACAATACAAATATGGATAAAAAAAAATAAATAAACAATTATAAATTTTAATTCTTCAAAAAAAAACTTATCAACATAAAGATTGTTAAATATCATACCAACCTGATCACTATAATAATAAATTGGAAAATAGATAGGTATTGAGCCTCTGATAAAAATTTCTAAAGAACTGATTTTATTTTTTATTAAACTGTCGCTTATACCGAAATGGAAAACAGAAATTATTAAAAAAATTGTTAAAGATAACTCCGGTTTTTTTGTCCATAACATTGCAAAAAGAATTGCTAAAAATATATAGATTAATATAAAAAACACTTTTTTTATAAAAGTTTCAACTAGACCTAATCTTTTCGCAATTAAAAAATCTAAGCTACCATGTGCAACACCTGGCCATATAAGGGGAGCAAGGAAAATTAGAAATTGATTTTTATAATTATTACTTATATGTGGTTCAAAAAAATGAAAAATGGGAATAAATAATAACAGTATTAAAAAAAAAAAATTTGATTCTATCTTACTCATTTTCCAACAACACAATAAACATACATTTTAATAGTCTAATTTTTGGTAATATAAATAATATTTTCAATACATCTAAAATACTGTAATCGTCATTCATGAACTTCACAATAGTTTGAATATTTAATCTTTCAAAAAAAATTAAGAAAATTTTTTGTGCTTCACTTGGATAGTTTAGTATAAATTTACAAAAAATTTTATCTAAAAATATGGTTATTTTTCTTTCTTTGATCTTTATCTTACGATTAGCAATAAATCTTCTAACTATTTCTTTACTGTTTTTAAAAGAATTTTGGAAAGCATAACCTGAAGACATTCTCACCCAATTATCAGCTGTTCCAATTTTAAAAAAATTATTGTAGGAATTTCTTCTCTTTAATCGATACATTGGAATCACTCCGATTTCTCTATAGTTATTTGTAAAAGATACATTAGGATATTTATTTAATAAAAATTTATGAATATCAGAGATGTATTTATTTTTTTTAAAAATAACATTTGACAAGTATGTTGATTCAACTAATGCTTTTTTTTCGGTGAAAGGTAATATGTAAAAAAATTGTACTTTATCTGTATGTTTCTGAAAATTCATTAATATTACTTCATCGGTTTTAAAAATATTTTTACTTGCTTCAACTTCAATGCCACAAAAGTGTTGAACTAACCTACCTGAAATTAATTTTGAAGGTCTACTATCAAAAACATATTTAGCTAAATAAAGTTTATTATTTGATTCAATACAAATTCCATCTTTATTTTCCTTAATTTTTTTAATATTTTGCCCAAGTAAAAGTTTTGAGTTCTTTGTCTGATTTAGTTTTTTTTTTCCATAATCGTACAAGTCATCTGAAAATATTTGATTGTATGAAATCGATTCATCGTATTTGGTTATTTTTTTATTCCCAAACATTACAATAATTTTTTTCCAAGATTTTCTATTTTTTTTTGTGAAAATATTTGCGGGCTTATTCCAAAAACACCATGTTTTATCTCTTTCTAATTTTTTTTTTTTTTCTAAAATTAGAATTTTTTTATTAGTTCTTTTTAAAAATTCTAAAAGAAGTGTGATACCTGATAAACCGAAACCAATTATTATAATATCAAACTTCGTAATAGGCTGAATTTTCATCATATTTTCTTAAGTAATTAGATAATATTATTTTTACCTCTTTATGATAAGAATCATTAGATTTATTAAAGTTATTTTTAAATAACAAAAATAAAATGCAATTTAACGTTATATACATTTTTTTTAATCTAGAAACGTATATTCTTTTTCTAAATAATTGCTTTCTTCTTTTTAAAATTATAAATCCTATATTTTGATATAATCTCGATGCTACTAAAATAGGAAGTTTATATTTAAAAGGAAGTCTAAGAATACCATTCATAGAGGATTTATAAATTTTATTTGAATAATTTATTAGTTTAAGAACATCACCTACCATTAAATTTTTCTTTTTGTTATTATTAAGTAACTCCTTATAACTTGAAAAGTTAAAGGATCTAAAAGACTCAGGTAAATAAATTCTATTCATTTCAAGATCTTCCTTTACATCTCTCGAGATATTTGTGAATTGCATTGCTATACCTAGTTCAATGGCGAAAGGAAGAAGATTTTTGTTAGTTACATTCATTAATGAACACATCATTAAACCAACCGTACCAGCGACTTGATAACTATAGATTATTAATTCCTCAATACTTTTTAAATTAACCTTTTTGAGATCTTTTTTGGCACCATTTATTAGTTCAATTGCGAGGTTTAAATCAATTTTCTTTTTGTGTTTTAATTGAATAAAATTATTGATTTGAGGATTTTGTGATTTTAAAGTTTTTAATTCTTTTTTAACGGATTCTAGTTTTTTTTTAGCCTCTGTTTTATCAAATTCATGACTATCAGATATATCATCAATATATCTACAAAAAGAATATAATACTGCAATATCTTTTTGCTGACTTTTTGAAAAAAATAATGATGCCCAAAAAAATGTTTTTGCTCTTTTTTTAATAGACTTACTATGATGCATTCTAATTTTTTAAAATATTTTCAAGTACTTTCGCAGAACTCATAACTCCAGGCACACCAGCGCCAGGATGGGTTCCAGCACCAACAAAATATAAATTTTTTATATTTTCAGATTTATTATTAAATCTAAACCATGCAGATTGTTGAAATATAGGTGAAATTGAAAATCCACTTCCATTCATTGATAAATAATCATTTTTAAAATCTTCGGGGTTCATAAAAAAATAAGTTGTAAGGTTTTTTCTCAAGTCAGGAAGTATTGTTTTTTCTAGAGCTAAAAAAATTGCATTCATATATTCTTTTGATATCTCTCTCCAATTAATATTAGAAATTAAATTTGGAACTGGAGATAAAACATAAAAACAATCGCAGGACTTTGGTGCCATTGAAGGATCGGAAGCAGTTGGTCTATGAAGGTATAAGCTAAAATCTTTCGCTAAAATTTTTCTTTTAAATATATCATTTAATAACCCTTCAAATCTTTTCCCCATCCATATTGTATGGTGAGCGATATTATTATATTTTTTCTTAGTTCCAAAATAAATTACAAATAGGCCCATTGAGAAGTCTAATTTTTTTACTTTAGACTTTTTCCATCTTTTTAGATTTTTATCTTCTATCATATTTGAATATACGAATGCCGGATCCCCATTAGATATTACTAAATCTGAATGAATGTTCTTATTGTTTTTTAATTTTATTCCAACAGCTTTCTTATTTTCAACAAGTATTTGACTGACTTCAGAATTTAAATTAACTCTAATTTTTTCTTCTTTCATTAGTTTTTTAAAAGCATTAATAATTGCACCTGTACCACCCATAGCATAGAAAACACCCCATTTTCTCTCTAGAAAATGGATTAGATTATAAATTGAGGTTGTATCTAACGGGTTTCCTCCGAGTAATAACGGCTGAATGCTCAAAGCTTGTCTGATTTGTTGATTTTTTATGTAACGACTTACAAGCTGATAAACCGTCAAATAGCTTTTCAAGCGAATGAGAGTTGGTATTTGCTTGATCATAAAGAAAAAATTATCAAAAGGAACATGTGATAGTTTATTAAATCCAACATCAAATATTTTCTGACTCATCTTAACAAGTTTTCTATAGCCCTCTACATCTTTTTTATCAAATTTACTTATTTCTTTTTCTGTATCACTTATCGATCCTCCGTAATTAAAATAATTTCCATCTTGGAAATAAAAACTATACCAAGGGTTAAGCAATCTAAATTTTACATAATCTTCACGCTTCTTTTTAAATAATTCAAATAATTCGTCAAATAAAAAAGGAGCAGTTATTACTGTAGGGCCGGCATCAAACGTGTAACCATCTTTTTTGAATACACGAGCCCTTCCTCCTAACTGATCAAGTTTCTCATAAATTGTTACATCATAGCCAAGATTCTTTAATCTTAAAGCAGCTGATATTCCACCAAAACCCGATCCTATTACTGTTGCAGTTTTATTAAGCATAATAAACTATTAATTAATTAAATAAGTTTTTTTGAGATTCTCAACAAGATATTTTTAATAATAAATTTATTTATTTGATAAAAATCATTTCCAGCATTTTGCGAAAGATACATTGAGTTTTGGATGACTTGATATAAATAGTTTATTGTTTTTTCGATAATATTTTTTTCTTGCATTTTTGATATCCAAAAATAAATTTCCTCTTCCGAAATTGATTCAAACCTTTTTTTCAAAAACATATTTAGTAAATATTTTTCTGATGAAGAAGCTTCACTTAAATATTGCATTACAAGTGCATTCATTTTTCCTTCCTTTAAATCTCTGCCTGGCAGACCTCTTTCCTTTATTCCTATAAAATCTGATAAATCATCTTGAATTTGATAAGCAAGTCCAGTTTCGTAAATTGACTTGAAAGATTTTAAATCATAGTTGTTCCCAGTTAAAAGCATTATAAGTTTAACTGGCAAACTTAAAAGACTGCCGGTTTTAGCTCTTGCTGTTGATTCATAGTCCTTTATTTTTAAATTCAGATCTGCTCTTGTTTGTATCTCCCTGGTCTGACCAGCTAAAGCTTGTTTGATTGCTCTACTAAATTCTTTTATAGCTTTATGTTTAAAATAGTTATCGCTTGGAGATTCAGATAAAATTTCAAAAGAAGAGGTAATAAAAAAATCACCCAAATTTACAGCAGAGGAATCGCCAAATCTACTCCAAATAGTCGGGTTTCCTCTTCTTAAAAGATCTCTATCTTGAAGATCATCATGAATTAGAGATGCGTTATGTATTAATTCACATGAAGCAGCCACATAAACAGACGATTTTGAATCTAACCCAAAAATTTGGCCAGAAACCAAAGCGAGAGCTGCACGGAATCTTTTTCCACCAGAATTTAAATGATATTTCGCACACTCTCCTAACCAACTATTGTCGCATGTACTTTCGTAAATTAGTTTTTCGACTTCTTCTAATTGTCTTTTTAATAAGCTGTTATCAAAATTTAAATTTAGATTTTTAACTTTGAAATTATTTATTATTTCCCAGTTATTCGATTCAATAACCGTATCAATATTTTTTTTTGATAATTTATTTAATAATTCAATCATTAAAACTCCAAAAAAAAAGGGGAATCAGTTCCCCTTTTTTTTTTTATAGTTTGTTTAATAACTCTTAAAATTAAGCTTTAGCAGCTTCAGACTTAGCAGCAGCCCAAATAACTAAACCAAAGAAAATTTTATTGATAAAATCTGCAAGATTATATATTGCATTTAGTGATGCTTCATCGGTACCACCAGCAAGATAACCTAGGAAATAACCAATAGGATAGATAGACCATCCAATTGACACAATCCATTTCATTGCGTTAAAAGCAGATTTTTGAGCTTCAGAATTACTTGCGGTATTAGCTTGTGCAGCTTCACCAGCGAATATTTCATATAAAATATATATCCAACCAGCCATACCTACAACAAAACCTACAGTTGAGTTAATCATTCCAGCTTCACCCATGAAACCGGCAATTAACATTACTAAAGTTCCTATTAGCAATCTCCAGAACATACCAGCGGTCGCAGCACCAACTGCAGCTAGAATTAGATAGAATTCTATCATTTGGAGAGGAACGGTTAATAACCAATCAATATATCTTAAAACTGTTGGGGTTTCGCCTGATGTAACCCATACATCACGCATGTAGTAATAGTGCACTGCAGCTATAAGAGTAATCAAACCTGCTACTCTAACTGAAGTTCCCCAGTGTTTTCCGACATTGTTAGCTTCGAAGAAAAAGAATGCAGTTGAAGCGACCATTGAAACAGAAATGATCCAAAAAGTCACACCAACAAAATCTGATGTTTCTAGCATAGTATTATCCTTTCGTTATAAATAAAATTAAAAAATTAATTTTAAAGTTACAATTTATATTGAGAAGAAAAAAAACTAAGATTCGGTAACGAATTACAGTTTAAACCCTCCCCGTAAGTTATTAAACAGTCTATACTTTGACTAACAATGTGTTTTTATTCAAGAAAATTGTTAAAATTATTTATAAAGCATTGATTTTAAATAAAAAAAAATTATAAAAAAAACGAAATTATAGCAAAAAAAGTTACAATTATCCTTAAATTAACAAACCAAAGAGGTAAAAATTGCTTTTGAAAAATTACATCGATTATTAGTGAAACTAATAAACCAATCACCACAATAATTATGGGCGATAGAAAAAAATTAAAAACCGAACTGAAACTAAAAATAAAATTTAACATAGGAATCGACAAATACAAAAAATTACTAGTTTTAATTTCTATCCATCTTTGCCATTGCATTCCTGATAAAAAAGAAATGATTAGTAAACCGTAAAAAAAAGAAATTTTTTCAAAATTTAAATTATTCAAAAATGTGTTTGATAAGAATAAATCTAAATAAAAAGGTATTAAACCAATTATTGAAAAAAATATTACCGATTTTTTCATATTTATTTTTTAATTGTAGATAAAAAGCATTATGATCAGTATAAATCTAGTTGAATTATTTATAACTAATTAAAAAAAATAATGGATACTTTTGAAATAAAAAAAATTTCGGATTATTTTAATAAACAGTTTAATAGTAAAAACTTTTCTTTAAAGATCGATAAAAATAATAATGATTCCGCAGAGGTTTACTATAATGACGAATTTTTAGGATTAATTTACAAAGATGACGAGGATGGAGAAGTAGCATACCAATTCCACATGACTATCTTGGATGAGGATTTATTGGATGCGTAATTTTTATATATTTTTTTATTTTTTTATTTTTTTTTTTTCATTTCAGATTAAAGCACACCACAAAATTTACAGCGCTAAAGTTGAAGAGGGAAGACAATCAATTGAATGGAGAGGACATTTTAATCTAGACAATCAAATTGGTATGGACAAAGAACATCATCAGGTATTTGAAACAGAAAATTCTTGGAATGATCACTGGCAATCAGAAATAGAGTTTCACCTGTCTGATAAGGAAAATACTTCTTTGGATTTTGAGAAAATTGAATTTCAAAATCAGGTTGAAATTATTAACAAAACTAACTTATTTACTTCATTATATTTTTCATATAATTTTGTGTCCTCAGAAAATAAAGCTGATGAGATAGAATACAAATTGTTAAATGAATATACAAATTCGTCTGTGAATTTTATCAATAACTTTATATTGGAAAAACAAGTTGGTAAAAATTCAAGTGGTTCAACTGAATTTTCGTTAAGCAACTATTTGTTTTTCAAACAACAAATATTTAACGAAGTAAAACTTGGTTTGATAGGATTCTCAGAATTTGGTAAAATATCAGATTTTAACAGCTTTCAAAATCAAGAGCATCAATATGGAATTCAGGTAGAAAAAGATTTTAGTTTTCTCAATTCTGAATTTGAATTTGCTTTAGGATTTTTATTTGGTTTAACGCAAAATTCACCAGATAATACAATAATTTGGAATGTAGAAAGCGAATTTTAATTTTTGGATAAATTTTTAATACGCTGATCGAATTCATCTTTACTTATTAAACCTCTTTTTCTCAAATTTATAATTTCATTAATCTTATAGTTTCTAATTGATGAATTAGTTATTCTCTGATCACTTTTTTTGGAAATATTAGGATTTTTAAAGTATCGTTGGTTATATGGATAGTTATAGCTTGGTTTAATATATCTACTATTATTTTGATAGTATTGATATTCAGTGTTATTGTATTGGTTACTGTAATTTAAATTTCTATTATTTCTAAAATTTCTCAGCTCTGCTTTAAGTTTATTTAATTCATTTCTAAAATTTTGAACTTCTATATTACTTCTAAATGCTAACCTTCTATCTTCAACTGAAATAGGTCCTCTACTTCTTAGAGCTTTGGGAGTAAAAACAAGCCAATCCACCCTATTTTTTGCCTCTTTTGGTCTAAAAACACCTGAATTAACTGGTGCAGTAAGAGCATAAGGATTTTTGATACTTTTTGTTCTTGAGCCTGGTACATAGGGATTTGTTTTTAAATCAGGATTAACAGTTGCTGCAACTAAAGCATCTGTTTCATGTTGAATACCTTTTCTCATTATTGAACCAAATATAACATGCAATCCTTTTCTATTGTAAAAAATTCTAGCGGATGAAACATGATTATTTTTTACATATTTATTTTTATACCAACCCTCAACTGTAATTACGACATCTTGGTGAGGTTTAGCCTCTCTTAATGCGTCAGATATTGCTATCGAATAGTTGCTTAGATCACGTTCATCAAATAACTGATGTGATGTAGCTTTTTTTTTTATGAGTATCAACCTTAATGCACCTTCAACTCTTTCCCTTGAAATATTAATGGGATGAATATTTTTTATAGTTTTAACATCTTGACTGACTAATTGAACAGCTTCATAACCACTTTTGTAGAATAATTTGCTTCCAAAGGTATTTTGAAAGGCATTATTAATAGAGCATGAGCATAAAAAAAGAAAAGAAAATAAAATTTTATAATTAATAATTTTTATCATATCAAGAATTATAACAAAAAAAAAGGGAGAGTAAATATCTCTCCCTTTTAATTTTTGTTAAATAAAATCAATTAAATGATTTTACCAGAAGAAGAATGCTCCTACACCACCAAACGTGTCATCAAGAGCACCACCCATATGGAATGAATGTTCTGTAAAACCACCTTCAGCTATTACTCTGAAATTGTCAGTAACGTTATGCCACAGCATACCTGAGTGTAATGTTTGAGCATTAGTTTCAGCTACAGCAGTAGTACCAAGCTCAGCACCATTTTGGAGTGAATAGTTACCACCAAAAGAATAACCTATGTTGGTTCCTTGTCCAAAGTCATAAGTACCTTGTAAATATCCACCATAAGAGTGCTTACCTTTACCAGCAATATCAAGCGCACCAGCGTCATGTCTACCTCTGGTACCAACTCCGTGTGCTTTAAATCCACTGGCTACAATTGCAAAACCTTGATAAGAAATCTTAGTTCCAAAAGCAACCTCAGCTGATTCGACTCCTTCAAGAGCATCACCGGAAACACCAGAACCTGGGGCCGCACTGGACGTAAATTCAGTGTATTGATAAGATCCATCAACCCATAATGCAACAGTTGCGTCGCCTAAAGGAAGCGTCGCGTTAACGCTAGCTTCAACTCTTGGCGTATCCCCCTCAGTAGCGTCAGGTGATAAAAAAGTAAGTGCAGCGTCACCAGAAGATTTAACGTCACTTGGATCAAATATACCAACTTTAAATGATAATGGTCCAAAAGCCGGTGAAGCATATGAAATTTGCGGATGGAAATCTGTATATAAATAACCTAAACCAATTCTACCCAATGAAGTGTTTGACTGATCACCAGCACCTGTGAGAGCACCAACACCAAATAGCGTCATATCATTTAAAATTGCATTAGAATGAGCAATACCGATACTTCTACCAATTGTTACAGTACCAAAACTGCCAGCAACGGAAAGATTTGTTTCACGTAAGTTAATTAAACCGTTACCGAAAGCTCCTTGGTTACCCTGCATGTGTGTATAGAATCCAATTCTTCCAGTTACGTCTAAACCATTAGCTGTTGGAGCTTTTAAACTCATACCCCAAACGTTAGGCAAAAGACCAGTTACAATACCAATCCCGTCAGTACCTGCATTAGTAACCGCACCACCAGCGGTTTCAAAGGTTGTTATACCGTTCGCTCCCGCTGTTATATCTGCGGTAGCACTTCCACTTTGTTTCATCAAAAATGCGTTAGCTGCACCATCAAATGATACTTCCCAACCTTCTTGACTCATAAGTAGGATCTTTGAATCAGCTTGAGAAGCTGAAAGAGCCATAACAGCAGGTATAGCCGCTAAAGCAAGTTTTTTAGAAAAATTTTTCAATTCTTCCTCCCTATGTAAATGTTAATAATAATATACTATTACCATACTTAGTACTAAGTTTTAAATTAAATTTGGCTATTTTATTACAAAATTATCACAATGTTGTTTTTTTACAACAAAATGTATTTATTTTTAGATTCAATGTTTATTTCAATATAAAGTTTATTGGTATTTCAAAAGTAAAAAATTGTTTCTTCTCAAATAGGTACGAGGGTGGGTTAGGGAACTGTTTTTTCCTTTTTAATAAACCTTCTGCTGCGTTAGCTAACCTTTTAGGTTTTTTGGTCTTTAATTTCGTATTTAATATTGTCCCATTACTATTTATTTTTATCTCTATAAAAATTTTACCTTCTTCTTCCAACATTCTTGATCTTCTTGGATAACTTTTTTTTGCTAATATTGTCATTTCTTCAACAATTAACATAAAATACTTTTCCAACTCTTTATTTTGAATTTTTTTATCATTTTCTGACAAAGTATTTCTTGATGTCAGTTGATTTTTTTTTGAAACCATTTTTTTTTTAGGTTCCATTATTTGTTTTTGAGAATTATTTAAATTTTTTTTGATTTCCTTGGTTTCTAATTTTTTTATTTCATTTATTTTTTTTTCTTCAGGCCTTTTTATACTAATAGATT
>CABZFH010000011.1 GCA_902524895.1 uncultured Alphaproteobacteria bacterium
AAAGGTTTTTAAAAATAATTTTTGGGTTGATGTCTCGGAGGAAACTATAAAAAAAACAAGTCTTAACAACTTAAGATCAGGATCTAAAATTAATTTAGAAAAATCACTTAAAGTAGGTGACGAAATTGGTGGACATTTAGTTTTTGGTCATGTTGACGGAGTTTCAATTTTGAAAAAAATCGAGAAACTTGAAAGTGCCTTTGTTTTAACTGTAAAGCTTAAAAAGAATTTGATAAAGTATATGGCTCCTAAGTGTTCAATTACAATTGATGGCATTTCTTTAACTGTTAATGAAGTAAAAAAAAATGTTATTAAAATAAGTATCATTCCCTATACATGGGCTAATACATCTCTTAAAAATATTAAAGTTGGTGACCTTCTCAATACTGAAATTGATATGATTGCCAGATATACATTTAGAGCATTAGAGGGAAAGATTTAATGTCTTTTTTTTTTTCACCCATCGAAGAAATATTAAAAGATCTCTCTCAAGGAAGAATGGTTGTTATTGTTGATGATGAAAATAGAGAAAATGAGGGTGATCTAATTTTTAGTGCTGATAAAGTAACAGCAGAAAAAATTAATTTTATGGCTAAATACGCTAGAGGTCTAATTTGCCTTGCATTAAGTAAACAAAGAGCAGACAAACTAAATTTAAAACTTATGTCTGAGAGTAATTTAAGTCGTCACAAAACAGCATTTACAGTCTCAATCGAAGCAAGAAAAGGTGTTACAACAGGTATAAGCGCAATGGATAGAGCTAAAACTATAGAAGTTGCTGTATCTGAAAAGTCTTCATCTGAGGATTTAGTTTCACCTGGACATATTTTTCCTTTGGTGTCTAAAGAAGGTGGAGTTTTAGTAAGGGCAGGTCACACAGAAGCTGCGGTCGACTTAGCAAGACTTTCTGGTAGAAAATCTGGTGGGGTTATTTGTGAAATTATGAATGATGACGGTTCTATGGCAAGGTTAAAAGATTTAAAAAAATTTTGTATAAAACATGAATTGAAAATATCTTCCATAAAAGACTTGATTGAATATAGAATACGTAAAGAGAATTTCGTTGAATGCATACAAAAAAAAAAGATTAATATAAAATCTTTTGGATTATTTAATTTACATGTTTTTTCAAATAAGATCGATGGGACACAACATTTAGCATTAATAAAAGGTAAAATTAACAAAAAAGACAATGTTCTAGTAAGAATGCACACTTTCAATATTTTCGAAGATTTTTTGGATTTAAAAAATAACAATGAGTTGGATAAATCTATGGAATTGATAAATAACAATGGTAAAGGAGTTATAGTTATTCTAAGAAATCCAAAAAAGGAAATTATGTCAGACAATAATAAAAGTTCTCAAAATGATAAAATGATTTTAAAAGAATATGGAATTGGTGCTCAAATATTAATAAAAATTGGCGTAAAAAATATTATTTTATTAACTAACAAAAATAAAAGTATCATAGGTATTGATGGTTTTGGTATTCGCATAAAATATAATAAGAGGCTTGATTAAAATGAAAAATTTAAAAATTCTTGTGATCGAATCTAATTATTATGAAAGTATTTCCAGAAAATTATTTTTAGGTGCAAAAAATGTGATTAAACAAATGAAATCTGAATACAAAAAAATAACGGTCCCTGGAGCTTTAGAAATACCTGTAGTTTTGGAACGATACAAAAAAAAATTCGATGGATTTATAATTTTAGGTTGCGTGATTAGAGGAGAAACAACCCACTATGATTTAGTGCAAAAAATAGCAGCCTTTGAAATATATAAAATAGTTAATAGGAATAAGCTTGCGCTTGGATTTGGGTTGTTAACAGTAGAAAATATTTTGCAAGCTAAAGAAAGAGCTGATATTAAAAAAAAAAATATAGGTGGGAATGCGGCTGATGTATGTTTCAAGATGATAAAACAACTTAAATGAAATGAGAGAAAAAACTCACATTTCTTTAGCTAGATATTTATCAATTCAAGCAATGTATAAATACATTGAAACAGGGCAAAACCTAGAAGAAATTTTGTTTGAGTTTAATAGTTTTCATGTAAAAAATGTAATTTTTGATTTTGAAAATTCTTATGAAAAATCTGATTTATATGTAGATAAAAATTATTTTAACTCATTAATTAAAACCTACCAAAATAAAAGGATAAAAATTGATAAACTGATTGAATCGAACCTTAAGGATGACTGGACAATTATACGTTTGCCAAAGGTAGTACAAGCAATTATTAAAATTGCCGTTGCAGAAATGTTAGAATCTCCAAAATTATCAATTAAAATTATAGCTAGTGAGTACATAATATTAACTGAATCTTTTTTTTCCAAAAATGAAAGCTCGTTTGTAAATGGCTTAATTCAAAGTATATATGATCAGTTGAATAGAAAATAAGATGAACAAAGAACAATTTTTCATTCATAAATATTTTTCAAAACTTTCTTTGAATAAACAATCTTTGAATCTAAAAAATGACGCAGCAGAAGTTGATTTTGGAAGAAATAAAATAGTTATCTCAACTGATATGATGATAGAAAAAATTCATTTTTTTAAGAATGATCCACCTGAATTATTAGCAAGAAAACTGATAAGAATAAACATCTCAGATCTTGCAGCAATGGGTGCTAAACCTTATGGTTATACTCTCAATCTAGCCATCCCGCATAGAAATGCCTCGCAATGGATTAAAAAGTTTATTTCTGGACTAGAGAAGGAACAAAAGAATTATGGATTAAAACTTTTTGGTGGTGATTTATCAAAATCAGAAAAAATATTTATGTCTATAACAATTTTTGGAAAAGTTTCCAAGGGAATTCATTTAATGACTTCTGCAAAAAAGAAATCTGACATTTATGTTTCAGGTAATATTGGAGATGCTGTATTTGGTTATCTTTGTGAAAATGACAAAAAATATAATTTCATTAAAAACAAAATAAGTATAAGTTCATTAAAAAAATTAAAGCAAAGATATTTCTTGCCAAAGCCAAACTTAGAGCTAAGTCAAGCATTAGTCGGGTATGCGGATGCTTGCACAGATATTTCAGATGGCTTAATTTCTGATTTAAAAAAAATTTTACATTTTTCAAATTTGGGGGCTGATATCTATTTATCAAAAATTCCAATTTCAGCAACTTTACAGTCAATCTATAAACTTTTTTCAGATAAAAAGAAATTCTGGGAATTAGTATTAAATTGGGGTGAAGATTATGAATTAGTTTTTTCAATGTCATCAAAAAAGAAAAAGGTGTTTGAAAAAAACAAAACACATCATAAACTTTTTAAAGTTGGAAGTATAAGAAATGATAGACAAATAAATATTTATGAGAAAGATTTAACAAAAATTAAACTTAATTTTTCAGGATTTAGTCATTTTTAAAGAAAGTTTGATATAAATGATAATTTGTTATATAAAAATTCTGTAAATTTTTATTTGAGGTTCCATGTCTTTAGAATTCTATTTAATACTAATCTGTTCAATTATTTCTCTGCTTTACGGAGCCCTCGCATGTAAGACAATATTATCCGCTCCTGAAGGATCAGATAAGATGAAAGATATTGCAAAAGCAATTCAAGAGGGTGCTCAAGCTTATCTCAATAGACAATATGGAACAATCGCTGTAGTGGGTTTGATTATAGCTATAGCTTTATTTTATGGAATTAATAGTTTTGTATCTATAGGTTTCATTATCGGTGCTGTCTTGTCCGGTTTAGCAGGATACATTGGAATGTTTGTATCAGTTAGAGCAAATGTTAGAACTGCTGAAGCATCAAAAAGTGGTATTCAACCTGCTTTAGATATTTCTTTTAAATCGGGTGCTGTGACCGGATTTTTAGTGGTGGGTCTTGGTCTCTTAGGTTTGATCGGGTATTACATCTATCTTCATCTTTATTTCGGCCCAACTGGTGGTAGAAATATAATTGAACCGATGGTTGCATTAAGTTTTGGGGCATCTTTAATTTCTATTTTTGCTAGACTTGGTGGTGGTATTTTTACTAAAGGAGCAGACGTAGGAGCGGATTTAGTAGGAAAGATTGAAGCTGGTATTCCTGAAGATGACCCGAGAAATCCTGCAGTTATAGCGGATAATGTTGGCGACAATGTTGGAGATTGTGCGGGAATGGCAGCTGATTTATTTGAAACATACGCGGTTACTATCGTGGGTTGTATGGCATTAGGTATGATAATGTTTTCTGATATTGATCAACAACTTTTGATGTTGTTTCCTTTATTAATTGCAGCGGTTTGTATAATTTCATCCTTAGTAGGAACATTCTACGTTAAATTAGGTGAATCAGAAAATATTATGGGAGCCTTGTACAAAGGGTTAGTTGTGACTGGTGCTGTGTCAGTAATTTTGATTTTTGCTGTTACCTATTATCATATCGGTTTAGACTATGTTATGAATGACAACACTTTATTTTTTCATTCATTTAATGGCTTAGACTTATTTATATGCTCAATGATCGGACTAGTTGTTACAGGTTTGTTAGTTTGGATTACGGAATTTTATACAAGCACTGAATATTTTCCAGTGAGATCTGTAGCAAAAGCATCAGAATCTGGTCATGCAACTAACATAATTCAAGGATTAGCTATATCAATGCAATCAACAGCTCTACCGACACTTGTTATAATATTTGGTATTGTTTTTTCATATATCTTTGCTGGTTTGTATGGAATTGCAGTTGCTGCTACAACTATGTTAGCACTTGCTGGTATGATTGTTGCCTTAGATGCATATGGTCCTGTTACGGATAATGCTGGAGGTATTGCTGAGATGTCAAATTTACCAGAAAATGTTAGAAAAACTACAGATGCTCTAGACGCAGTTGGAAACACAACTAAGGCAGTAACTAAAGGCTATGCTATAGGTTCTGCAGGTTTGGCATCATTAGTTTTATTTGGTGCATATACCCAAGACCTTAAATATTATTTTCCATCTTTAGATGTAAACTTTTCTCTGGAAGATCCATACGTTGTCATTGGACTTTTTATTGGCGGTATGTTGCCTTATTTGTTTGGTTCAATGGGCATGACAGCGGTTGGAAAAACAGCTCAGAAAATAGTTAATGAAGTTAGAAGACAGTTTCGTGAAAACAAAGGAATTATGACTGGTAGAAGTAAACCAGAATACGGTAAAGCAGTTGACATATTAACCAAAGCTGCGATTAAAGAAATGATTACTCCTTCAATGCTTCCGGTTTTAGCCCCGTTTGTAATTTATTTTGTAATACTCTTGATTGGTGGTCAAGAAGCAGCTTTCGTTACCTTAGGAGCAGCATTATTAGGAACCATTGTTACTGGAATATTTGTTGCAATTTCAATGACATCTGGCGGTGGAGCTTGGGATAACGCTAAAAAGTATATTGAAGACGGTAATCATGGAGGAAAGAATTCTGAAGCACATAAATCTTCAATAACTGGAGATACAGTAGGCGATCCATATAAAGATACCTCTGGCCCTGCAATTAACCCAATGATTAAAATTATTAATATTGTATCAATATTGATGTTGGCTTTATTGTCTTGAGGTCAATCTGAAGCTCTTCCACTTCCTATTATAGGCCCACCTCTTCCCATTCCTGGAACGCCAATGTTTGAAATTAATTGTTCTAAAAGAGTGATTTTTCTTCCTGAGGTTACAGTGAAGTTTTTTGACATTTCTACTTGTTCCAAATCATTATCTTGATAAAGATTTACATTTTCAAGTATATTGTCTTTAGAAAATTTTAATTGTAGAACCTTATGGTCTAATACTTTAGGCTCCAGAAATGCAAATTTTTTCTTTACCGTAAAGACATAATATAATGAATTATCCCCTAAATCACCTTCAAATGAAGGAAAACCTAACATGTTCTTAACTAATTTTTTTTTATCTTTTCCAATCTTTAGAGTTGTCAAGACATTAGCATCAGGTAATTGGCCATTGACAACCTTAGTATTTACACAAGATATGTTAAGTGAAAGTATCAAAAAAATTAATATTAATTTAAAATGGTTAAATTTCATAAATAAAATGCAAAAAAAAAAACAAAACTCTTTAACCATTTATACTATAATTGCGGAACAATCAAGAAAACCATATTTTTTTAGTAAACTTAAAATTTCCAATAATTTTGACGGTAGGTTAGAGATACTGTCACTAAACCTTATTATGATTCTATGGTCTTTAAAAAAAAATAATGAAGTAAACTTATCTCAAGAATTGATGGACATTTTTTTTCAGGATTTAGATAATTCACTCAGAGAATTAGGGGTATCAGATTTATCAGTCGGAAAAAAAATAAAAATTCTAGCTGAAAATTTTTTTGGAAGATTAAACTCATATACTTTAGGTTTTGAGAAATATTTAACAAAAGGAGAATTTTCAAAAATTAGAAGTTCTATCAGAAAAAATATTAGAGATTTGAGTGACGAGAAGATCCTAAATGAATTTCTTAAAAAGTATATTTTAACAAATATAAAATATTTTGGGAATTTAAAAAAACATCAAGTGCAAAATGCTGATTTTCAATTCAAATATATTTAAGAAAAAAAAAAATTAAAATTTATATTGTTATTATTTTAAGATTTTGTATAAGAAACTTTTAACTTATAAAATGTGTTTGTATCATGGCAGTACCTAAAAGAAAGACAACACCTTCTAGAAGAAACAAAAGAAGATCACATGATTCAATAGGGCCGTTGAATTTTTCTGAATGCAACAATTGTGGGGAACTGAAAATTAGTCATCATGTTTGTCCTTCATGTGGATTTTACGGACACGGAAACTCGAAAAAAGAAATCATCAAAAAAGATGAAGAAATCGAAGAAGAAGAGTGATCTAAAAATAGGACAATAATTTGAGTCAAATTAACTTAGCTGTAGATATTATGGGTGGCGATTTTGGCCCTAAAACTGTGATAAAAGCAGTAAGTGAGGCATCAAAACTTCATCCAAATGTAAATTTTCGATTATTTGGTGACAAGAAAAAAGCATTAGTAGAAATTGCTAAAACTGATTTATTAAAAAATTTTGAAATAATTCATACTTCAGAATATATCAAGTCTGATGACGAACCTGTTAATGCTCTAAGAAAATTAAAAAAATCTAGTCTTAGGCTTGCTGTTAATGATGTAGAAGAAAAAAAAAGTCATGGTCTTGTCTCCGCTGGCAACACAGGAGCATTAATGGCTATTTCTAAATTTGTTTTAAAAACCATTAATGGAATAAGCAGACCAGCAATCGCAGGAATCATGCCAACTTTGAAAGGTGAGATAGTCATTTTAGATCTTGGGGCTAACATTGATTGTACCGATGACAATTTAGTTCAATTTGCTTTAATGGGTGAGGTATTTTCAAAGTCATTGTTAGGTACAAAAACCCCTAGCATTGGAATTTTAAATGTTGGCTCTGAAGAAATAAAAGGAAATGCTGTTGTAAAACAAACTTTTGAAGAACTTGACAAGCTATCATCACATATTAATTTTCATGGTTTTATAGAGGGCAACGATATCAACAAAGGAATAGTTGATGTTGTAGTAACTGATGGATTTTCTGGAAATATTGCCCTTAAAACCGCTGAGGGAGTAGCTGAATTAATTGTGCATTTTTTACAATGTTATTTCAAAAGTTCATTACTTGCGAAGTTAGGGTATATTCTTTCCAAACCCGCATTGAATAGATTTAAGGCTAGAATAGATCCAAGAAAGTATAATGGTGCAGTTTTACTTGGTTTGAATGGAATAGTTGTTAAAAGTCATGGAGGAGCTGATTCTTTTGGCTTTTCAAACGCAATATCTGCTGCTATAAGTTTAATTGAAAATAATTATAATTCAGAAATTAAAAAAAAGTTAGACTTTTTGTCCAATATTTAGAAAACAATTATGATAAATTCAAAAATTAAGGGTTTTGGTCATTATCTTCCAAAAAAAATCTTAACAAACCATGATATGTCAAGAATTGTTGATACAAACGATGAATGGATATTGTCACGTACTGGCATAAGTCAAAGACATATAGCTGAAAAAGATGAACTTACATCAGATCTTGCTATTAAAGCAAGCAAAAATGCTCTTATAAATTCAAACCTGCTATCTTCAGATATTGATTGTATAATTGTTGCTACAACTACACCAGATCAAACCTTTCCGTCAACTGCTTGTAAAATTCAATCATGTTTAGCTATAGGTAATAAACCTGCTTTTGACGTTCAGGCAGTGTGTTCAGGATTTATTTATTCTTTAGAATTAGCCGACGCCCTAATAAAATCAAAAAAAGCAAAAAATGTCTTAGTTGTTGGAGCGGAAACATTATCAAAAATCGTTGATTGGAAAGATAGAAGAACTTGTGTTTTGTTTGGAGATGGAGCTGGTGCTGTTGTAATATCTGCCGACCATAGTTCTTCTGAGTGTGGAATTTTGTCTACTAATTTATTTTCTGATGGTTCCTGGCATGATAGTTTGTACGCTGATGGAGGGCCATCACTTGACCAGAAGGTAGGAAAGATAAGAATGAAAGGGAAAGATATTTTTAAACAAGCTGTAACCAAATTGTCAGAATCGACTTTACTAAGTTTAAAAAAATCAAAAAAAACTGTTAATCAAATTGATTGGTATATACCCCATCAAGCTAATCTAAGAATCATTAATGGCAGTGCTAAAAAGTTAGGAATTAGTGAAAATAAGGTTATTAAGACTGTAAATTTACATGCAAATACTTCAGCAGCGTCTATCCCACTTGCATTATCGTCATGTGTTTTGGAGGGAAAAATTAAAAAAAATAATTTAATTGCTCTATGTGCTATAGGCGGAGGTTTAACGTGGGGTAGTTGTATTTTAAAAATTTAATATGTATATTTAGCTTTTTATGAATGCTTTAACTAAAATAAAAATTATTGAAAAACTTCATACCTCTATTGGCCTTTCAAGAAGTGAATGTTCTATTTTTTTAGATGCTTTTTTTTCAAAAATTCTTAATTCGTTAAAAGAAGGTAAAAATATAAAAATAGCTAATTTTGGAAGTTTTACGATAAAAAGTAAAAATAGTAGAATTGGAAGAAACCCAAAAACCAAAGAAGAGTTTACAATTTCTGCAAGAAAAGTAATAAAATTTAAACCATCTTCAGCATTAATTAACAAAATTAATAAATAATGAAAGAACCGGACGCATTAAAGACAATAGGCGAGGTTTCAAAAGTTCTTGAAGTTCCATCTCATGTAATAAGGTTTTGGGAAAAAAAGTTTTTTTCACTTAATCCTATACAAAAAAATAAGGGAAGAAGATATTATTCTTCAAACGATATAGCACTACTTACCAAAATAAAAAAACTTCTTTATGATGAGCATTATTCCATTAAAGGAGCCCAAAAACTTTTATCAAAAAGTAAAAAGCTAAATGAAGATGATTTATTAGTAGAATTGAAAATATTACAAAAAAAAATAAAAAAATTTATCTGATTCTAGTATATACTTTAACTTGGCAGCATATATATTTGAGAATGAGATATTAAGCCTTCGAACCTAGTTGCTTTGATATAAATGTATATCAAAATAAATTTATCAATGGTTGACACATTTTTAAATTAAGTTATTTTCACAATCTATGGAGAATTTAAAAACATTTTCGTTAAAACAAAAAGAGATTAATAAATCGTGGTTGTTAATTGATGCTGATGGATTGGTTCTTGGTCGCTTAGCTTCGTTTGTAGCAAAACTATTAAAGGGTAAACACAAGCCAACTTACACTCCTCACTTGGATTGTGGTGATAATGTAATTGTTATTAATGCAAAAAAAATTAAGCTTAAAGGAAAAAAATTAAAAGAAAAAATTTATTATAAACATACAGGTTATCCTGGAGGTATTAAGACAACAAACCCTGAGAAAGTTATAAGTGGTAAAAACCCTGAGGATGTAATCAAACTAGCAGTAAAAAGAATGTTATCCAATAATAAGCTGTCTAGAGATCAAATGAGGAATTTAAGAATCTATCCTGAAGAAAATCACGATTTACAGGCACAGAAGCCAGAAATTATTGACTTTGGGAATATGAACAAAAAGAACAAATAAAATTTTATGAAAAATAAATTTGAAAATTCATCTACACCCATAAATATTGAAAATAACCTAGCACCAAAGCTGGATAAGTTAGGAAGGGCTTATGCTACCGGGAGAAGAAAGCAGTCAGTCTCTAGAGTATGGATCAAAAAGGGAACTGGCAAAGTTACTGTCAATGGAAAAAGCAGTGAGAAATATTTTTCGAGATCAGTCTTGTTAATGTTATTACAAGAACCGTTAAAAAAAACTGAAAGATTATCTGAAGTTGAAATATTTTCCACAGTAAAGGGTGGTGGTTTATCTGGACAAGCTGGAGCGTTAAGACATGGAATTAGCAGAGCCTTAACAAGATATGAACCAACTTTAAAAATTAAATTAAAAAAATTAGGTTTTCTTACAAGAGATGCAAGAAAAGTAGAAAGAAAAAAATACGGTAGGCATAAGGCTCGAAAGAGACCTCAGTTTTCAAAACGATAAGCTACCTATCATGAAAAAAAATGTAGCTTTATTTGGACCTTCTGGATACACTGGTTCCCAACTTTTGTCGTTGCTTATAAATCATCCTTATGTCAATGTTTCTAGTGTATTGGGTAATAGTTCTGAAGGTAAGTTTTTATCAGATGTTATTTTGATTCCGAAGAAAAAAGATGTAAAGATTTTATCTTCAAAAAAATTTAACAAAAAAAATATTGACCTAGTTTTCCTTTGTCTCCCACATAAGGAATCATTTAAATTATTCGAGCAGTTTGAGGGTTTAAAGGTAATTGATTTGTCATCAGATTACAGATTTAATTCGGCATCCTCCTATAAAAAATGGTATGAGTATTCCCATCCTAATCCAAAAATTCTAAAAAAATTCGTTTATGGACTTACAGAATTAAACAGAGATGAAATAAAAAAAGCTTCATACATTGCAAATCCAGGATGTTACCCCACTTCAGTTTTAATCCCAATTCTACCATTATTGAAAGAAAAAGTTTTTTTTCCTAAGAATTTAATAATCGATTCAAAATCAGGTATAAGCGGTGCTGGTAGAGGAGCAACCATAGAAAAACTTTTTTTTGAAGTTAATGAAAATTTTAAATCCTACAACATAGAAAAACATAGACATCTGGGCGAGATTCAGCAAGAAATTTTTTTATATAAAAAAAAAATAAATATTTCTTTTGTACCGCATCTCCTTCCACTGTCAAGAGGTATACTTTCGACAATTTACTTTGATGGCGATTCGACAATTTTTAAAAAAATTAAACAATTTTATACAGAGTTTTTTAAAAATGAAGAGTTTGTAAATTTCTTTTCAAATGGAATTCCTTCTTTGAAGTCTGTAAATGGAACTAATAATCTAAACTTTTCAATTCATCAAGATTATGATAAAAAAAAAATTATTATAGTTAGTTGTATAGATAATTTAATTAAAGGAGCGGCTGGTCAAGCTTTACAAAATATGAATTTAATGTTTAATTTTAATGAAACAGTGGGTTTAAATATTTACCAATTGGCTCCAAAATAATGTATAGTATTGATCAGATAATTCCATATAATGGTACTCTCCCATCAATTGACAAATCAGTTTTTTTAGCAAGTGGTTCAAGACTTATTGGGGATGTTTTTATAGGAAATGAAAGTAGTGTATGGTTTAATTGTGTTTTAAGAGGTGATGTAAATTATATTCGAATTGGAGAAAAAACAAATATACAAGACGGAACAGTAATTCATGTATCATCTACTGGTTTTTCTGCTACTGGTGGACAAGGTTCTAGTACCATAGTAGGTAACAATGTTACTATAGGTCATAATGCAACTATTCATGCATGTCACATTAGTGATTACGCACTAATCGGCATGGGTTCTACTATATTAGATGGTGCTATAATTAATGAAATGTCACTGGTCGCAGCTGGAGCATTGATTACTCCTAGAACTATTGTAAAAAGTAACGAATTATGGGCAGGAAATCCTGCTAAGTTTATTAGAGAAATCAGCGAAAAGGAAAAGAAACTAATAATGAATACTCCTGAAGTGTATTCAAAGTTAAGGGAAGAATTTTTAAAAAAATAGTTTTAGAAACTTACTTTTAAGATTAAGATTATGATAGGGTAAATAAAATGAAAATAAGTTTTAGAAAAATACAATTCTTATTTATAAATGCTAGCCTTTTTTTAGTATTGCAATCATGTGAAACATTATCTGAAATTCCTGGAAAAGTTTTAGAAACAGGTTCAGACGCTATTGATTATGTTGGTTCGGTTTTTGAAAATGAAACTGAAGATAACGAAATCAAAGGGACCAATGATAATTCTGAAGTAGCTTCGGGTGATGAAATTACAGAAAATAATCAAAAGAATGATGTTGAATTAGACGTTTCTGTAGAAAATGAATTTTTAGAAAATTCCGATCAAGTCTTGGAAGCTGTTCCACCTGAGGATCTCAATGTCAACCCAGTAAAAGGTATTGAAGAAGAGTTAGTAACTAATCAAAAAGAATCAATAAATAATGAAGAAGAACAAGCGAATAATGATAAATCTTCTAGTGTAGAAAATTTTAGATCAGAACTAGATCAACAAACTTTTAAGTATCAAGATGTGAAGTTAGAATCTAAATTAATTTTAGAAAATAAGGTACAATTTAAGATAGCTACAATAAATTTTAAATCTGGGTCTAGTCTTATTTCTTCAAAAGATATTAAAAAAATTAGAAAAGTAATAAAAATAGCTGCCGATAAGAATGCACAAGTTCGAATTGTTGGTCATGCGAGTACCAGAACAAAAGATATGTCACAATTAGAGCATAAATTGGCAAATTTCGATATTTCAGATAAAAGATCCCAAGCTGTTGCAAAAGTTTTTGTCGAGAATAAATTTCCACCCTCAAAATTAATTACCGAAGCTGTTTCAGATTCCAAACCTTTATTTCATGAATCAATGCCAGCTGGTACTTTTGGAAATCAAAGAACTGAAATATTTATAATCTATTAGTATTTATGGATACCTTGAGAATCGCTATTGCTGGTGTTGGAACCGTAGGGTCAGGGTTACTAGAATTAATTGATAAAAATAAAAATTTTATTCAGTCAAAAATTGAAAAGAATATTAAAGTAAAGGCAATCGCAAAACGTAAGAGACAAGAAAAAAAAAATATTGATCATGATACCCTTGTTTTTAACAATGCTAAGGATTTTTTAAACTTTGATGATTACGATGTATTAGTCGAACTGATCGGTGGAGATGAAGGCGTTGCCAAAGAAATTACATTTGATGCACTTCGAAAGGGAAAAAATGTTGTAACAGCAAACAAAGCATTAATTTCAAAACATGGTGTAAAAATGATTCAAATTGCAAACGCAAACAAATGTAGACTTGCATTTGAAGCGTCAGTTGCTGGTGGAATTCCAATTATTAAAATAGCAAATGAATTTTTGATTTCTAATAAGATAAAAAAAATTTATGGTATTTTAAATGGTACATCTAATTATATTCTGTCAAAAATGTATGAAACAAAATCAGATTTTCTTCAAATTTTAAAAGAAGCACAAAACCTTGGGTATGCTGAATCAGATCCTTCTTTTGATATAAATGGAACAGACACTGCGCACAAGATTTCGATATTATCATTAGTAGCATTTGGAAATTCTTTAAATTTAAAATCAATTTATACAGAAGGTATAGAAAATATTGAATTGGAAGATATTAATTATGCCAAGATGTTGGGTTATAAAATTAAACTACTTGGTATTACTGAAAAAATTGGAAAAAGAATTTCTCAATTTGTTTATCCTTGTTTGTTGAACACTCAATCAAATTTAGCTAATGTTGACAACGTCTATAATGCAATATGTATCGCATCAGACTATAATGATAACCTTTTTTTTCAAGGACAAGGTGCTGGCTCTCATCCTACTGCATCATCAGTTATGAGTGATATAATTGATCTTTCCGTTGTAAAAGAGGATTTTTTTGACTTAAAATATAAACACATAAAAAAATTTGACGATTTTTCAATCAATAACAGAATTGGTTCATATTATTTAAGATTTACTACTGAGGATAAACCTGGAGTGATTTCAGGTATTTCAAAAGAATTTAAAACAAACAATATTTCTATGAAATCTATGCTTCAGAGAGACTCTAAAGTAAAGAATCTAGCGTCAATTGTAGTGACTACTCATATGTGCCAAGAACTAAGTATGAAAAAAGCAATATTTAATATAAACAAAATAGATTTTGTAAAAAAGAAAACGAAAATATTAAGGATTGAAAATATTTAAAATCTTAAGTTTTATATTAAATTACCAAAGTCAGGAAACTTTTTTCCAATAAGTGGTAATGCATATTTGAAAAAAGAATTAGAAACATAATTTTTTTTTCTATTTATAAAATAATCTGGCATATATTTTGTCTTCCCGCCAATGTCTATTAGTTTGTTTTGACCTATTTCAAAACTATAAGTATTTAAATTCCTACCTCTTTCTTTAATGCAAATTGAGAATGAGGAATCATATTGTTTTGAAAATTTAACGCTCTCTTTTCCTAACTTCTTTGCTTCTCTTTGATCAACTTCGGAAACACAACCTAAAAAACTTCTTTGAGCGTATCCTAGCGTATCTGCCCTCACTCTTTTTATTCCTAATTTAATTTTTATTTGATTAGATAAGTAATCTCCAAGTACACTGCTTCCTGAAAGTTGAATATTTCCGTGAGCATCCTGTTCATTCAATTTAGAAATTTTCTCCCCAACTAATTGACCATTAGAAAATTTTATTCCTTCAGAAACTGCAATAATACATTTTTGTTTTTTTATAAAAATATTATCTACATCAGACAAAAAATTGTCTAAAGAAAAATTAGATTCGGGCAGATATATTAAATGTGGTCCATCAGTAATTTTTTTTTTCAATAATGAGGAAGCGGCAGTCAGAAAACCTGCATGTCTTCCCATAATTACTCCCAGGTAAACACCAGGTAGTGAATTGATATCCAAGTTGATCCCAGCAAATACAGATGCAACATATTTTGCTGCTGATCCAAAGCCTGGAGTATGATCATTAAGAACAAGGTCATTGTCAATTGTTTTTGGAACATGCACACACTGGATATCTGGGTTAGCTTCAGATATAATTCTTAAACTATCAGAAGAATCATTTCCGCCTATATAAAAAAAAGTATTTATTTTTTTTTTAAATAATACTTCTAAAATTTTTTTGCAGTAATTTTTATCTGGTTTATCTCTTGTTGATCCAAGTGCTGCACCTGGAGAATTTTCAACAAGAAAAAGTTTTTCTTTACTTATTTTTGTTAATTCCACAAATTTTGAATTTATAATACCGTTAACTCCATTCTTTGAACCTAAAATATCATAATTATTCTTTTTTGCTTCTTCTATAATTCCAACCAATGATTTATTAATAACCATTGTGGGTCCACCACCTTGTGCAATAAGTATTTTTTTTTTTTTCATTAGTTAAAGTTATATGTTATTTTTTAAGAACATTAAATGAAAAATACTTTTAAAAATAGAAATAAGAGAAATTTTAAATTATCTTCTTGTAAGGGTTTTGTTTGGAAAAAAAAAGAAATTAATGAACTATTTACTAATAATTTAATAAAAAAATTCAGGCTAAATCAACTTACAGCTAATATATTTTCAACAAGGGGTATAAGTGAAGAAAAATATGAAAATTTTGTTAAACCGAAAATTAAAAATTTATTACCCAACCCAAGTATAATTAAAGATCTGGATAAATCCACTGATGTAATATTCAGTAGTATTCTAAAAAAAAAAAAAGTTGGCATAATTGGTGACTATGATGTTGATGGAATTTCATCCACGGCATTGCTCTGTAAGTTTTTTGATTTTTTAGATCATCCCTATGAAATTTACATACCCAATAGAACAAAAGAGGGTTATGGACCAAATACAAATGCTTTACTTGAATTATCTAATAAAAATTGCGAATTAATTATGACACTTGATTGTGGTACCACGGCTACTGAATCAATAAATTATATTGTTGATAGGGGAATGCAGGTAATTGTTGTTGATCATCATCAGCAAGCTGATGACATCCCAAAATGTCTAATTATCAATCCAAATAGAATTGATGATACCTCTGGTTTAAAAAATCTAGCTGCAGTAGGAGTTACATTTTTACTTCTTGTATCGATTAATCGAAAACTAAATGATACAAACTTAGGACCAAAGAATAAAAAAATTAACTTACTTAATTATTTAGATCTCGTAGCATTGGGAACTATTTGTGATGTTGTCCCTCTGGATTTATTAAATAGAACTTTTGTAAAACAGGGTTTAAAAATTTTAAATGAGATGAAAAATGTTGGCTTAAAATCTCTATGCTCATATTTAAATTTGTCAATCCCAATCGATGAATATCATGTTGGTTTTGTTATTGGACCTAAAATCAATGCAAGTGGAAGAATTGGAAATGCTCTTAGGGGGGTTGATCTATTATTGTCAAAAAATTCAACAAAAGCTGAGATAATTTCTGATGAATTAAGTAATTTAAATTTGCAAAGACAGAAAATTGAGAGTAATGTTGAAAATCAGGCGCTAGGCATGATTAATGATAAAGATAAAATTATTTGTGTCAGTGGAGTGAATTGGCATCCAGGTGTTTTGGGAATAGTTGCTAGTAAATTAACAGAAAAGTTTTTAAAACCATCTATTGTAATATCAAAAAATACAAATTTGTGCTTTGGTTCAGCAAGATCTATTGGAGACTTTAATATTGGAGGGTTATTATCAAAAGCTTTTTCAGATGGGATTTTAGAAGGTGGGGGAGGTCATCAAATGGCTGGAGGATTACAAATCAAATCAGAAAATATAGCTTTATTCCAAAAATATATTAACTCTAAAAATCATAATATTATTCTAAATAAAATAAAAGAATTCGATGAAATTATTGAAATTAGTATTTTAAATATGAATTTCTATAATTCAATCAAAATACTTTCTCCATTTGGCAGAAATAATCCTAAACCAAAATTTTGTTTGAAAAATTGCTTTGTAAAATTTCCAAAATTAGTTGGAAATAATCACGTTTCATGTTTCTTGAGTGATATATATGGAAACATTATAAAAGCTATAGCTTTTAAAGCTCACGACAATGAATTAGGACAAAATTTATTTGAGAATAACGGTAAGCTTTTAGCTATAATATGTTCTTTAAATAAAAATGTTTGGGAGGGACGAGAGGAAATACAGTTGATAATAGAGGATTTAATAATTTCCTAGTCCACTAGCCGCATTTGACTATAATAAATTTTACAGTCCTTTCCATCTGTTTCTATTAGGCAGTCTAAATATTCAGACATTCTAGCCTTTGAACAACCTAAAGATTCGTAGAGATTTATACCGAAGAAAGTATTTTCAAATTTGACTTTAAAAGTTCTGAGTTCAGTTTTTAGAGTGTCAATAGATTTATGCGATTTTTTCTTAATGTTTTCAATTCCATATTCGTATGGTAAAATTATTTCAACTCCTCTTTTATAACACAACTCACTGTAAGTTTCTTTTGAGAAACTATTAAATGGTTTAAATATAAAAACTAAAATAAAAACTAAAACTTTAAACATTTGAATAATTTACTGTGAAATATTTAAAAAAAGATATATATATATATGTTTTAAAATATAAAGCAAGTCTTTTCGTCCCCTTCGTCTAGAGGCCTAGGACACTGCCCTTTCACGGCGGCAACACGGGTTCGAATCCCGTAGGGGACGCCAAAAAACTTGTAATATTAATTTATTGTGAATCTAAATCTCTTCTAATATTTTAATGCCCTCCTAACAATATGGTGTTTACTTTCAGAAAATGTTTTCTAATACAGGAAAAAAATTGGAAAGAACACTCTAATTAAATCTTCAACTATTATAAATCTTACATGCGGATCAATTAAGCATGAAATTAGGACATTTTGCACATATAATGAAGTTGCACCAAAAATACACGAAATACCGACTTTGAGATATAATTTTGAGTAATCGATTAATACTAAATCATGTGTATAGCCAAAAAGGTTTATGAAAACACGAATGGAACCAAATTTTACTCTTAAATTTGGATTTGAGGAATATTTTCCTAACAGATGTTCCATTAAAAGTATCGTAATCGTTTAAATCTACAATTTGACTGGAACAGTAATCATAATTGATAACCATAGAACTAAGATTGTTCTTGTAAAGAGATATTTGCTCTCTTTTTTTTGAGCTTTAGAAATATTTAATTGTGTATTTCATAAAACATTATTATATGTACACGATGCATCTGTATTTTAGAAATTCTTTCAAACCTCCATTTTCTGAAAACTATTCTATAGCTTATTTTGGAATGGGTTGTTTTTGGGGCGCAGAAAAAGTGTTTTGGAATATCAAGGGAGTGCACACCACTGCAGTTGGTTATGCCGGTGGAGATCATCCAAACCCAAATTATGAATTAGTATGTACTGGAACAACTAATCATGCTGAAGTGGTTTTAGTTGTTTATGATTCTGAAGAAATATTGTTTAAAAATTTGTTGAATACTTTTTTTCTATCTCATGACCCAACCCAAGTAAACAGACAAGGTAACGATATTGGAACTCAATATAGGTCTATTATTTTATTAGAAAAAGACAATGAGATTATAAAAGCAAATCAAATTTTAAATTCAAATCAAGAGACCTTTACCAAAAATAATCTAGGTTTAATCTCAACGGAAATTAAACAAATTAAAGACTTTTTTTACGCTGAAGATTATCATCAACAATATTTAATTAAGAATCCTAATGGGTATTGTAATCTTAAAAAAATTAACATTGATTTGTAATCTTAAGATTTTCTTAAGGTATCAACCATTTTTTCCTCAATTTCTTATTTTCCACTTCAAACAAGGCTCTTCTATAACCCATACGATTAAGTATCAAAACATCTAATTTTTTTATTTTTACTTTAATCTGACAAAAGTTTTTTTGTCCTTTTTTACTTTCCTCCGGTGAAGGTGGTGAATCAAAAAATTTTTCATCAAACCCAGAAGTATGTCTTTGAGAAATAGAACCTGGTTTCGAATTTGTTAAATATGTTCTTTTAGACCAAGCGCTTAGATTATTCCATACTTTTTTGTTTTCAAAATTAAACTTACTTGCTTCGCCAAACAACCTGATTTGAAAATTTTGTTTTTTATCCCAAAAGTTTATTGACACTTTATTATTGGTTTTAATTTCATCTAATTTTTCACTTCTTTTATCTGAATGAACAAACAATTCCCAATTTTCATATGAGAAAAATCTTAAAACCATAATTCGTGAATTTACAAAATCATTTTTTGCAGTAGAAAAAACGAGATATCTAAATGGTGACTTCTTGTCTAGACATCCCCTTGATAATTTTCTTATTACTTCTTGTTCTAGTTGATCTAGTGAATCAAAAAAAAATGGTTTGCTTTTCATTTTCTATTCAATTCATAAAATAAAACTGCTGCCGCATTTGAAACATTAAGACTATCAATATCTTTATCATCAGTATGCATAACAATTTTTACAAGAAAATCACACTTTTTCTTTATCAAATCTCTTATACCTTTATTCTCTGAACCTAAAACTAACGCTTTTTTAATATTCTTATCTATAGTTGTTATATCTTTTTTTCCAAATTTATCTAAACCAATCACCCAATAATTATATTTTTTTAAATTTTTTATTAAATTTACAATGTTCTTTACAGGAATTAACTCTACTTTCTCATAGGAACCTGATGCAGCTTTTATCAAAACTTCATTAATAGAAAAGGAGTTTCTTTCGTTGAAAAAAATACAATTTATACCAAAAATGTAGGCACTTCTCATAATAGATCCAACATTTTGTGGATCAACTAAACTATCAAGAATCAAAATATTTTTTTCATTCTGAAGTAACTTACTCACATCATTTGTTTTGAGTTTGTTACAAAAAACCACTATACCTTGGTGGATGGTAGTTTTTAGTTTTTTATCAAGGTCTGACCTATTATAAATTTTTATTTCTTTAATTTTTTTTTCATTAACAATATTTTTTCTGATTTTTCTCAATGTTTCTTCTGTGCACCAAATCTTTTTAATTTTTCTTCTACTATTATTGAGAACGCTGATGCAAGCATGGATTCCGAAAATTTTTTCTATATCACTTAAATTATCATTCATGTAAAAAATCTTTTTTTTTTTTTACTTTAATTATCATATAATGCAAAGTATACATTCTTTTTTTAGGAGGGATGGCCGAGTGGTTAAAGGCATCAGACTGTAAATCTGACCACGCAAGTGTACGTAGGTTCGAATCCTACTCCCTCCACCAAAAACAAATACTTCGATATCTGGAGTAATCAACAAATATTTAAATTCAATTTTATTTACAAATTTCAATTATAATATAGATTAAACAATTATCTGCGGGTGTAGCTTAGTGGTAAAGCTCCAGCCTTCCAAGCTGATTACGAGGGTTCGATTCCCTTCACCCGCTCCACTTAATTAGGGGTGTAGCTCAGTTGGTAGAGCGACGGTCTCCAAAACCGTAGGTCGTGAGTTCGAGTCTCTCCGCCCCTGCCAAATTATAGGCTAAAAAAGTTTAAAAAGTTATTGCTTATTAAATACTTTCTGATAATTATTATTCATTTCTAAATTGTGGATTATGATAAAATTAAAAAACTTTTATAATGAAGTTAAACAGGAAACTAAAAAAGTCACTTGGCCAACAAAACAAGAAACTATAACTACAACTGTAATGGTTTTTATATTTGTATTTATATCTTCATTGTTTTTTCTACTAGTTGATAAAATAATATCATTTTTAGTTAAATATATTCTTTTTATTTAAATTTATGATTGCAAATTGGTACATATTACAAGTTTACTCTGGATTTGAAAAGAAAGTAAGCGATCAAATAATTCTGCAAACAGAAAAGAAGGGTTTGAGAACTAGTATTGAAGAAATTCTCATCCCATCCGAGGATGTTATTGAGATGAAAAAAGGAAAAAAAATTAACTCTGAAAGAAAGTTTTTTCCTGGCTATGTTTTATTAAAAATGTTAATGAATGATGAACTTTGGCACATTGTCAGAAGCATCCCTAAAGTTAGTGGTTTTCTAGGTGGAAAAAAAGGAGAACCATCACCAGTTTCTCAAAAAGAAATTGACAGTATTCTTCATCAAGTCAAAGAAGGACTGGATAGACCAAAGCCTTCTGTAAGCTTTGAAGTTGGGGAGCAAGTAAGGGTTTCAGATGGTCCTTTTACCTCATTTAACGGAATGGTTGAAGAAGTCGATGAAGAAAAGGCAAGATTAAAAGTATCTGTATCAATATTTGGGAGATCTACCCCTGTTGATTTAGAGTACTCGCAAGTAGAAAAAGTTTGAAGTTAAGAAGGTAATAAATGGCTAAAAAGATTGATGGATATATAAAATTACAAATTCCTGCCGGACAAGCAAACCCGTCACCACCTGTTGGACCAGCTTTGGGGCAAAAAGGTGTTAATATAATGGAATTTTGCAAGTCTTTTAATGCTTCAACCCAAAATTCTGAGGCAGGCATGCCAATTCCAGTGGTTATAACAGTATATGCAGATAAAAGCTTTACGTTCGTAACTAAATCGCCTCCAACCTCCTTTTTCATCAAAAAAGTAGCAAAACTAAAAAAAGGTTCGCAAACACCGGGAAAGAGTGTTGTATCAACAATTAGTCGAGATGATGTAAAAAAAATTGCAGAACAAAAGATGTCTGATCTTAATACAACTAATCTAAATGCTGCTGAAAAGATGGTTGCTGGGACTGCGAGATCAATGGGTATAAGTGTGGAATAATGCAATGTTAAATTCAAAAAAACAAAAAAAAATATTTAAAGAAGTAGATAAAAAAACTAGTTATAAAATTGAAGATGCAATCAATATTACAAAAAAATTTACATCACAAAATTTTGATGAATCCATAGATGTTGCTATTTCACTTGGAATTGATCCTAAAAAATCAGATCAACTTATAAGAGGTGCTATTTCACTACCTAAAGGTATTGCAAAAAAAGTTAAAGTTGCGGTTTTTGCAAGTGGATCAGACCTTGAAAAAGCTAAATCTGCAGGTGCAGATTTATATGGTGATGATGAGTTAGTAGAGAAAGTAAAATCTGGTAATATTAATTTTGATAAGTGTATTTCCACTCCAGAAATGATGTCAAAAGTAGGAACTCTTGGGCAAATATTAGGTCCCAAAGGATTAATGCCAAATCCAAAGCTGGGAACAGTTACTAAAAATATTGAGGATATGATAAAAAAAATTAAAGCAGGGCAAACTGAATATAAAACTGAAAAAGGTGGTATCGTCCATGTATGCGTAGGTAAATCGAGTTTTTCTTCTCAGGATATTGTAAATAATATTAAGTTTTTGTATAAAGAATTAAATAAAGCTAAACCATCAACATCAAAAGGTACCTTCATTAAGAATATTTCTTTAAATTCGACTATGGGTCCAGGATTGAAAGTTGATTTGACAAGCATTATTTAATTGTTTATTACAGGGTATTAATTTACTGTCCAAGACTTTATGTGGCTTGCTTAAATGATATGGCCTAAATTAGACAGAGTTAAACTTAGATTTGCTTGGGCAGGATTTAAATATAAAAAGTGATGTTAATTAAGCATTTTTGAATTGGAGAATAAATATTTAGATGAATAGAACAGAAAAAGAAAATTTTGTATCAGAATTCAATGGCCTATTAAGTAATACCAAATTTGTGCTGGTAACACAATACAAAGGACTTTCCGTTGAAGAAATTTCCTCTCTCAGAAGACAAGTGAAGGAAAAAGATGCTTCTTTTAAAGTCACAAAAAATAGTTTAGCTAAAAGAGCTATTAAAGACACAGATTATGAAAAACTAGAGCAATTTTTCGTTGGCCCAACAGCTGTAGCTTTTTCAGAAGACCCTGTAAGTGCAGCTAAAGTTTTATATGATTTTTCTAAAGATAATGAGAAATTAAAAATTATTGGTGGTGCGATGGGAACACAAGAGCTTAATTATGATGAAATCAAACAATTGGCTTCTCTTCCTTCTATGGAAGCAATTAGAGCAAAATTAGTAAGTTTGATTTCTTCGCCTCTTTCCAATATTGTGTCTCTATTAAATGAACCATCCTCAAAAATTGTAAGATTAATAAATTTAAAACAACAAAACCACTAACAAATTTAAGGAGACATTACTATGGCAAATCTTGAAAAAATAATCGAAGACCTTTCTAACCTTTCAGTCTTAGAAGCTTCTGAATTATCTAAACTTTTAGAAGAAAAATGGGGTGTATCGGCGGCAGCTCCTGTTGCAGTTGCTGCACCAGCTGCAGGGGGAGATGCACAAGCATCACCTGAAGAAAAAACCGAATTTACCGTCGTACTTTCTGCAGCTGGAGAAAAAAAGATAAATGTTATAAAGGAAGTAAGAACAATTACTGGTTTAGGTCTAAAAGAAGCTAAGGACTTAGTAGAAGGAGCACCTCAGAATGTTAAAGAAGGGGTGAATAAAGAAGACGCCGAAAAATTTAAAAAACAGCTTGAAGAAGCTGGTGCGACAGTAGACTTGAAATAAGTTTTTGGATAAATATTTAGATGAAAAGCTCATTTACTCTTAAGCATAATGTAAGAAAAAGTTTTGGAAAAATTCCAGAATTGTTGGAAATGCCAAATCTTTTGGAAATTCAGAAGAATTCTTACGAATTATTTTTACAAAAAAATATAAAACCACAAAATAGAGAAGATATAGGCCTTCAAGCAGTATTTAATAAGGTTTTTCCCATTAAAGATTTTTCAGGTAAGGCTGAACTTCAATTTGTCAAATATGAGCTCGAAAACCCTAAGTATGATGTTAAAGAGTGTATTCAAAGAGGTGGGACATTCGCATCACTTTTAAAAGTTACATTGAGACTAATTGTTTGGGAGATTGATGAGGAGAGTGGGTCGAGGTCAATAAAAGATATAAAGGAACAAGAGGTTTATCTTGGCGATATACCTCTTATGACTGATAAAGGGACATTTGTATTTAATGGAACAACAAGAGTTGTAGTTTCCCAGATGCATAGATCTCCTGGTGTTTTTTTTGATCATGATAAAGGAAAAAGCCATTCTACTGGGAAGTTCTTATTTGCATCTAGATTAATCCCTTACAACGGATCATGGATTGATTTTGAATTCGATTCAAAAGACCTTTTATATGTAAGAATAGATAAAAGAAGAAAACTTTTAGCTTCATCATTGCTACTAGCCCTAGAGAATGAGAAATCAGTTGAATACAGGGAAAAAACAGATTCTGAACAACTTGATTATAATAAAATCATAGGACTTAGCCATGAAGAAATTTTTTCATTTTTTTATAGTTCCAAAAAATTTATAAAAAAAGATAATGGCTGGGAAATTGATTATATTAAAGAAGATTATATAGGTTCAAAGCTAAATTTTGATCTTATTGATTCTTCAAATGGTAATGTTGTTGCAAAAGCAGGAGAAAAATTCAATATTTTACTCGCCAAAAAAATTAAGGAACTTAAGGTAAAGAAACTCTTGATTTCTAATGAAGAAATAGAAGGAAAGTTTTTGGCAAAAGATATTTTTGATGATAAATCAGGAATAATCTACTTTGAAGCTGGAGACGTCGTGGATGAAAATCTGCTTAAACACGTTTCTGATAAAAATATTAGCTTTTTAGATATTTTGGATATTAATAATAACAAACAAGGAAGTTATATAAGAGATACCTTTTTGGCTGATAAAAATAAAAATAGAAACGATGCGTTATTCGAAATTTATAAAATAATGAGACCTGGAGAGCCACCGACTATTGAATCAGCAGATAACTTATTTAGAAGTCTGTTTTTTGACAAAGAAAGATATGATCTGTCACCAGTTGGCAGATTAAAAATAAATACAAGACTAGGCCTAGACACTAATTTAGAGAAAAGAGTTTTGGAAAATACAGATATTTTAACAATAATAAAATATTTAGCGGAACTAAAAGACGGTATTGGAGAAATTGACGATATTGATCACTTAGGAAATAGAAGAGTAAGATCAGTTGGAGAACTTTTAGAAAATCAATACACTTTGGGTGTTATTAGAATGGAAAGAGCAATTAAAGAAAGAATGAGTAATTCAGAAATAGAAATTGTTATGCCCAATGATCTTGTAAACCCTAAGCCGGCTTCTGCATCAGTCAGAGAGTTTTTTGGACAAAGTCAGCTATCACAATTTATGGATCAAACTAACCCTTTGTCAGAAATTACTCATAAAAGAAGACTATCAGCATTAGGTCCTGGAGGACTCTCAAGAGAAAGAGCTGGTTTTGAAGTAAGAGACGTTCATCCGACCCATTATGGAAGAATTTGTCCAATTGAAACTCCAGAAGGACCAAATATTGGACTAATTAATTCTTTGTCAACTTATTCAAAGGTAAATACTTTTGGTTTTATTGAGACTCCCTACAGGAAGGTAGTTAATGGAAAGGTTACTAATGATGTAATTTATTTGTCGGCTATGGAAGAGGAGAAAAAAACAATTGCTCAAGCTAACGAACCACTGAATAACGATGGATCGTTTTCGAGAGATTTAATTTCATGCAGAAAAGATGGTGATTTTTTTCTTTTAAATCCCAAACATATTGAGTTAATGGATGTATCTCCAAAACAACTTGTATCAGTTGCAGCCGCCTTGATTCCATTTTTGGAAAATGATGATGCAAACAGAGCACTTATGGGATCAAACATGATGAGACAGGCTGTGCCTCTACTTAAATCTCAAGCTCCTTTTGTAGGTACTGGAATGGAAAGTGTTGTTGCTAGAGATTCTGGTGTGGTTGTAGTTGCAAAAAGATCAGGTTATGTTGATCAAGTTGATTCTTCTAGAATAGTAATTAAAGCAGATGAAAAACAAGAAAAAGATACAGGAGTAGATATTTATAGATTGAGTAAATTTCAAAGATCCAATCAGAATACCTGTATTAATCAAAAACCTCTTGTTCAAGCAGGAGATTACGTTTCAAAAAACGATATAATTGCCGATGGACCAGCTTCAAAAACAGGAGAGTTAGCATTAGGTAAAAATGTTACAGTAGCATTTATGCCATGGAATGGTTATAATTATGAGGATTCAATCCTCATTTCTGAGAAATTGGTTGTTGATGATGTCTTTACCTCAATTCACATTGAGGAATTCGAGGTTCTAGCTAGAGACACTAAATTAGGTCAAGAAGATATTACAAGGGATATTCCAAATGTTGGTGATGAGGCCCTCATTAATTTGGATGAAGCTGGGATAGTTCATATTGGAGCAGAAGTAAACCCAGGTGATATTTTGGTTGGAAAAGTAACGCCGAAAGGAGAGTCTCCTATGACACCAGAGGAAAAGTTACTTAGAGCAATTTTTGGAGAAAAAGCTGCTGATGTAAAAGATACTTCCTTAAGACTCCCACCGGGTGTATCTGGCACTGTTGTAGAAGTTAGAGTTTTCTCTAGAAGAGGGATAGATAAAGATGAAAGAGCTCTTTCAAATGAGAGATCGCAAATTGAGCAATTACATAAAGATATGGAAGATGAAAAATTTATTTTAGAGTCCAGTTTCAAAAATGGACTAAATGACCTATTAGAAAATCAGATGTTTTTAAGTGGTATTGACGAAATTAAGAAAAATAAAAAGATTGATTTGGAAAATCTGAGTGGACTTAACTTGTCAAAACTTAGAAAAATTAAAGTAAAAGATGATAAATCTATGGAAAAAATCGAGTCATTATGTGAGGCATTCGATGAGAGTTTAGAAATTCTACAAAATAATTTTAAAGATAAAGTTGATAAAGTTCAATCTGGTGACGATTTATTACCCGGAGTTATGAAACTTATTAAAGTTTTTGTGGCTGTGAAAAGACAATTAGCTCCTGGAGATAAGATGGCTGGAAGGCATGGGAATAAAGGAGTCATTTCAAGAATAATACCTGTGGAGGATATGCCATATATGGAGGATGGAACCCCAGTGGATATAGTTTTAAATCCATTAGGAGTTCCATCAAGAATGAACGTTGGACAAATACTTGAAACTCATCTCGGAGCTGCTGCAGTTGATTTAGGTAAGAAATTTTACAGTCTTGCAGAAAGTTCAAAAAATGACAAACCAAAAATTAAAAAGTTGAGAGAACTTTTCAAAAATGTTTATGGTGATGAGATCTACAAATCGCGATTTGAAAAAATTAACGAAGAGGCTTTATTAAAGCATGCAAAAGGTCTTAAAGAAGGTGTGCCTTTTGCAACTCCTGTTTTTGATGGTGCAAAAGAGACAGATCTCGATAAGTACTTTGAGTTTGCAGGTTCAGATACAAGTGGACAAAAAAGGCTAATAGATGGAAGAACTGGAGAATATTTTGATAGACCAGTAACTGTTGGTGAAATATACATGTTAAAATTACATCATTTGGTAGACGATAAAATTCACGCTAGATCAATTGGCCCATACAGTCTAGTAACGCAGCAACCTCTTGGAGGCAAAGCCCAATTTGGTGGTCAACGGTTTGGTGAAATGGAAGTTTGGGCTCTAGAAGCTTATGGAGCATCTTACACTCTTCAAGAAATGTTGACTGTCAAATCTGATGACGTTTCAGGAAGAACAAAAGCATATGAAACGATTGTGAGAGGAGAAGATAATATTGAATCAGGTATTCCTGAATCTTTTAATGTTTTAATCATGGAGTTGAAATCATTAGGGCTTAACGTTGAACTTTTAGAAAGAAATGTTTAATTATCGGAGATATCATGAATGATTTAATGAAGTTGATCGAAAAACCTAATTTTACAAACTTTGATCATATAAAAATTTCAATTGCAAGTCCTGAAAATATGATTTCTTGGTCTCATGGTGAAATCAAAAAACCTGAAACTATTAACTACAGAACATTTAAACCAGAAAGAAGTGGTTTGTTTTGTGCGCGGATATTTGGTCCTATTAAAGACTATGAATGTATTTGTGGTAAATACAAAAGAATGAAGTTTAAAGGAATCATTTGTGAAAAATGTGGTGTAGAAGTCACTGTTACAAAAGTCAGAAGAGAAAGAATGGGGCATATTCCACTTGCAGCACCAGTCGCACACATTTGGTTTTTAAAATCTTTGCCAAGTAGAATAGGGTTATTATTAGATTTAACCTTAAAAGATTTAGAAAAAGTTCTATACTTTGAAAGTTTTATAATCACGGAACCCGGAATGGTGAAATCATTAAAGAAGTTTCAAGTTATAAGTGAAGAGGAAAATTCGGAACTTAAAGAAGAATTTGGTGATGAGTTTGAAAGTATGATTGGTGCTGAAGCAATTCAAAAATTGTTATCTGAAATTAATTTAGATGAAGAGAAAAAGTCAGTCAGAGAAGATTTAAAAAATACAAATTCCGAAACAAAGAAAAAGAAACTTGTAAAAAGACTAAAATTAATAGATGCATTTATTTCTTCAAAACTTAAACCTGAGTGGATGATTTTGAATGTAATTCCTGTTATTCCCCCTGAATTAAGACCATTAGTGCCCCTTGACGGAGGAAGATTTGCTACCTCTGATTTGAATGATTTATACAGAAGAGTTATAAATCGCAATAATAGATTACAACGTCTATTAAATTTGAAGGCTCCAGAAATTATTGTTAGAAATGAAAAAAGAATGCTTCAAGAAGCGGCTGATGCTTTATTCGACAATGGAAGAAGAGGAAGAGTTATTACTGGAACAAACAAAAGGCCACTTAAATCGCTTTCAGATATGTTAAAAGGTAAACAAGGGAGATTTAGACAAAACCTTTTAGGTAAAAGAGTTGATTACTCAGGTAGATCAGTCATTGTGGTCGGACCGGAATTAAAGTTACACCAATGTGGAATTCCAAAGAAGATGGCTATTGAACTGTTTAAACCTTTTATATACGCAAAACTAGAAAAATACAATTATGCTACTACAATTAAAGCCGCTAAGAAAATGGTAGAAAAAGAACGACCAGAGGTTTGGGATATACTAGCGGAAGTAATTAGAGAACACCCAGTTTTATTAAATAGAGCTCCAACATTGCATAGATTAGGAATTCAAGCGTTTGAACCAATCCTCATTGAGGGAAAAGCTATTCAACTACATCCATTAGTTTGTACAGCGTTTAATGCGGATTTCGATGGAGACCAGATGGCAGTTCACGTGCCTTTATCTCTTGAAGCGCAATTGGAAGCTAGAGTCCTAATGATGTCTACAAATAATATTCTATCACCAGCAAGTGGAAAACCGATAATTGTCCCTTCTCAGGACATGATTCTTGGACTTTATTACTTAAGTATTATTTCAGAGGGCGCTAAAGGAGAAGGAATGATTTTTTCAGATTTAGGAGAAATTCAAATTGCATTAGATAGTGGGCACATAACATTACAAACAAAAATTAAGTCTAGGTTTTTTAGCGTAGATGAAAATTATGAGCAGATAAGTGAGGTTGTAGAAACCACGCCAGGAAGAATGTTTTTAAGTGAAATATTACCAAAACATCCAAAAGTCAAATTTGACATCATAAATAAGCTTATGACAAAGAAAGAAATTTCTAATACTATTGATCTTGTTTACAGACATTGTGGTCAGAAGAAAACAGTAATATTTGCTGATAAATTAATGGCTCTTGGTTTTCAAGAGGCTTGCAAAGCTGGAATCTCTTTTGGAAAAGACGATCTTCTAATTCCTGAGACGAAAAATAATCTTTTAAGTACAACTGAAAAGCAAGTCAAGAACTACGAAAAGCAATACTCTGAGGGCTTAATTACTAAAGGAGAAAAATACAACAAGGTTGTCGATGCATGGGCTAAATGTTCTGATGATGTCGCTGAAGCAATGATGAATAAAATGCTTCCTCAAAAAAACAATAAAGTTGATGATATAAACTCTGTTTTCATGATGGCTGATTCTGGAGCTAGAGGTTCGGCGGCTCAATTAAAACAATTAGCCGGTATGAGAGGCTTAATGGCTAAACCGTCAGGAGAAATAATTGAAAATCCAATTATTTCAAACTTTAAAGAGGGTTTGACGGTTTTAGAATATTTTAATTCAACCCATGGTGCCAGAAAAGGACTTGCTGATACAGCTCTAAAGACTGCTAATTCAGGTTATTTAACAAGAAGATTAGTTGATGTTGCACAAGACTGTATTGTAACAATTGATGATTGCTTTACCGAAAAATATCTAACGGTAAGGGCAGAGGTTGAAGGCGGAGAAGTCATAGATGCTTTGTCTGAAAAGATACTTGGAAGAACGATTGCGGAGGATATTATAGATCCTAAATCAAAAAAAACAATAATTTCAAGAGGTGACATAATTGATGAGGAGCATATTCCAATAATTGAATCGTTAAATATTGAAGAAGTTAAAATTAGATCTGTGTTAAGTTGCGAGGCGGACTTTGGTGTGTGCGTTAAGTGCTATGGTAGAGATCTTGCAAGAGGTACACCAGTTAATATTGGAGAAGCTGTTGGGGTAATTGCTGCTCAATCAATCGGTGAGCCTGGAACACAACTTACTATGAGAACATTCCATATTGGAGGTGCAGCGCAAAAAGGTTCTGAGATATCCAATGTAGAATCTAATGTAAGTGGTACTATAAAATTTAACAATGTTCAGGTATCATTAGATTCTAATGGTAATAATATTAATTTATCCAGGAGTGCTCAACTTTGTATATTTCAAGGAGATAAGGAAAAAGCAAAGCATAGAGTGCCCTTAGGTTCAAAAATAAATGTTAAAGAAAATCAAAAAATTGATAAAGGTGTGATACTTGCTGAATGGGATCCATTTACAATACCAATAATTGGACAAATTAGTGGATATGTAATTTTTAAAGATTTAGATGATGGTGTTTCAACTAGAGAAGTTATTGATGAATCAACTGGATTAGCTAGTAAGATGGTTGTTGACTGGAAGCAGCAAGCAAAAAACCAATCCTTAAACCCTAGGATTGAAATTCACGACAAGTTGAAGTCTGGTAATATTCTAACCTTAGAAAATGGTAGTCCAGCTTCTTATGAAATTCCTGTTGATGCAATTTTAGGAATCAACTCTGGAGATAAAATTAAACGCGGTGATTTTATTGCAAGAGTTCCGAAGGAATCCTCAAAAACAAAAGATATTACTGGAGGTCTGCCAAGAGTAGCAGAGCTTTTTGAAGCTAGAAAACCAAAAGACCATGCTATTATTGCGGAAATTTCTGGAAAAATAGAGTTTGGTAAAGATTACAAAATGAAACGAAAAATTCTTATTCGATCAGACGATAAGAGTTTAGAACCAGTTGAATATGTAATCTCAAAATCAAAGCACTTATCTGTGCAAGAGGGGGATTATGTTGAGATTGGAGATGTGCTTGTTGATGGTAGTTCAGTACCACATGATATATTACGAATAAAAGGTGTCGAAGCGCTATCTGCCTATATGATTAAAGAAGTTCAAGATGTTTACAGACTTCAAGGTGTAAAAATTAATGATAAACATATTGAGGTTGTCGTTAAACAAATGATGCAAAAAGTTGAAATAATTGATGGTGGTGAAACTACTCTCTTAGTTGGTGAGCAGATTAGTAAAAAGGAATTAGATGAGACTAATAAAAAAGCAAAATCTGAAAACCTGAAGGAGGCAAAAGCATCGCCTATATTATTAGGAATAACAAAGGCCTCTCTACAAACTGATAGTTTTATATCTGCTGCATCATTTCAAGAAACAACCCGAGTTTTGACTGAAGCTTCAGTATCAGGGAAAATTGATAGTTTAGTTGGCCTTAAAGAAAATGTCATTGTCGGAAGACTTGTACCATGTGGCACAGGTTCGTTCTTAGCACAAGCAAAAATTGAGGCTGCAAAAAGAGATAAAGAACTGCTGGATGTTGCGAATGAGACCAATACAAATTCAACTGAACCCGCTCAAAAGTAAAATATAGAAAAAAATATTCTTTTGTTGACTCAGTTAAAAGATGTATTAATATCCAACAAATAATTGGTCGTGGCTAAGTGCCAAACACAATTTTATTTAATTTGGGAAATAATTATGCCTACAATAAATCAGTTAATTCGATCTCCAAGATCGAAACAGGTTAAAAGAAACAAAGTTCCTGCTCTTGAGGCCTGTCCTCAAAAAAGAGGAGTTTGCACTCGTGTTTACACAACTACCCCAAAGAAGCCTAACTCAGCACTGAGAAAAGTTGCACGTGTAAAACTAACAAATGGGTTTGAAGTAACAAGTTATATACCTGGAGAAGGCCATAATATTCAAGAACATTCGGTAGTTTTGTTAAGAGGAGGTAGAGTTAAAGATCTTCCTGGGGTGAGATATCATGTTCTGCGAGGTGTTTTAGATACCGAAGGTGTGAAAGATAGAAAACAACGAAGATCGAAATATGGAACAAAAAGGCCAAAATAGGTAAAAAAATGTCGAGAAGAAGAGCTGCTATAAAAAGAAACGTTTATCCCGATCCAAAATATCAAGATCAAGTCTTATCAAAGTTTATTAATATAATGATGCTTGATGGAAAAAAATCTTTGGCTGAAAAAATAGTTTATAAATCCATGGATAAGGCAGCTACAGTTATTAAAAATAAAAACCCAATTGATATTTTCTTACAAGCCTTA
>CABZFH010000012.1 GCA_902524895.1 uncultured Alphaproteobacteria bacterium
GGCAGTGCAGTCGAATAAATTAATCCTGCGCATGAGTTGATAATTTTTTTTATTATGTAATCTGAGGAAGAAACATAAGAACCATAAGAACCAAATGCTTTGCTGAAAGTGCCAACAACAACTTCATGATCTGATTGTAAAAATTCACTATTGGGCGTTAATCCATAACCATGAACTCCAAAAACTCCTGTTGCATGAGCCTCATCAAAATACAATAAACAGCCATATTTTTTTGACAAAAATCTCAAAATATTGATATCTGCTTTATCTCCATCCATACTAAAGATTGTTTCAGAAATAATTATTTTTCTTGAAATGTGTTTATTTTTTTTTATTAATGATTCAAGATGGTTATAGTCTAAGTGATTATATCTTTTGATTAATTGTCTTGATACAACACAACCATAGTTAATACTTGAATGGTTTAACCTGTCACTAAACAAAACAGCCTTATTTCTTTCACCAATAGTGTTATCTATTAGAACAGGAATTACAGTGGCGTTGCATTGAAAACCACTACCCAATATCAGTGTATTTTCTTTTTTCTTGTATTTACTGATTTTTTTTTCAATATCTTTAATCTTATCTAATGTACCACTCACCAACCTCGAAGATGATAAACTAGTACCAAATTTTTTTGTCCACAGTATAGATTCATTAATCAAATCTTTATCTTTAGAAAGACCTAAATAATCGTTACTAGAAAAATTGTATAAAATTTTATTATAAAATTTGATTTTTCCATTGTCCAAAGTGTTATTGTTAGAATCTAGTAAGGACAAATAAATTAATTTTCTATTATTTTTTATGTTTGTATTTATCTTTTTCACAGTTTAAAATCCAGAGATTAATTATTATCATAATTAGGAGTTTAAACAAATGAAACCAGAAACAATTGTTCTACATTCAGGACACAGAAGTGATAAGTCAACAAATTCTGTTGCTGTTCCAATTTATCAAACAACCTCATATCAATTTGAAAATACCGATCATGCTTCAAAACTCTTCGGACTTCAAGAATTAGGGAACATATATACAAGAATTATGAACCCTACTACTGCAGTGCTAGAAGAAAGAATTTCAAAAATTGAAAATGGTGTTGCTGCATTGGCTACTAGTTCAGGTCAAGCTGCATCAACTATGGCTATTCAAAACATATGTCACGCAGGAGACAATTTTGTAAGCTCAACAGACTTATACGGAGGCACTTGGAATTTATTTTCTAACACTATGAAAGAGATGGGCATTGAATGCAGATTTGTTGATCCATCAAACCCGGATAATTTCAGAAATGCAATTGATGAGAAAACTCGATGTATTTACGCTGAAACATTGCCAAATCCAAAGCTTGAAGTTTTTCCAATATCTGAAGTTGCAAAAATTGGCATGGAAAATAATATTCCATTAATAATGGATAATACCGCAGCTCCTATTATATGTAATCCTATAAGTCATGGTGCCTCAATAGTTGTTTATTCAACAACGAAATATATTGGTGGTCACGGAGTTTCGATTGGAGGTATGATCGTTGATAGTGGTAATTTCGATTGGGAAAAAGCCGGTTCAAGGTTCAAAATGATGAATGAACCAGATCCTAGTTATCATGGAGCTGTTTGGAGTCAAGCAGCTAAGCCTCTTGGGCCAATAGCGTATATATTAAAAGCAAGAGTTACTTTGTTAAGAGATCTAGGGGCAGCAATGAGCCCATTTAATGCATTTACATTTTTACAGGGTCTTGAGACACTCCCGCTAAGAATAGAAAGACACTGCGAGAACACCCAAAAAGTTGCTAACTTTTTGTCAACACATAATAAGGTTTCAAAAACTATTTATCCTTCTTTGATGAATGATAAACCACTTGAACGAGCAAAAAAATACCTAAACAATTCATTCGGATCATTGTTAGGATTTGAATTAAAAAATGGTGAAGAGGCAGGAAGGAAATTTATCGATAATTTAAAACTTTTATTTCACGTGGCAAATATTGGAGATGCAAGATCACTTGCAATTCATCCATCTTCAACTACACACTCACAACTTTCAGAAAAAGAGAAATTAGCTGCAGGCGTGACACCAGGCTATATTCGACTTTCTATAGGAATTGAACATATTGATGACATCATAGCTGATATTGAACAAGCACTTGAGAAAACGTAATTGATAGATGCAAAGATCAGCTGAATATTTAAAATTTCCTTTGTTTCGTGCTAGGAGAATAAGGAAATTAAACTGGATAAGAAATCTTGTATCGGAAACACAAATTTCTGTTAATGATTTAGTTCAACCAATATTTATTAGAGACGAAAAAGTCAAAGACAAAACAATCTCATCAATGCCCGACCTTGAAAGATTTTCTCTAAAAAATATTTCAAAAGAAGTTGAAGAACTTTGTAAGTTGGGAATAAATGCAGTTGCATTATTTCCTGTAATTGACAAATCTCAAAGATCGTTTGAGGCCAAAGAAGCCACAAACCCTAATAATGTAATTTGTAAATGTTTGAGATTGTTGAGAAAAGAGTTTCCAGACTTGGGAATAATATGTGACATTGCACTTGATCCATTTACGACTTCGGGACATGACGGAATAATCAATAAATTTGATGAGGTAGATAATGATAAAACGATTGAAGTTTTATCTCAAATGTCTATAAATTACGTGAAATCCGGTTGTGAAGTTATAGCACCTAGCGATATGATGGATGGAAGAATAATAAACATAAGAAAAAATTTAGAAGATCAAAAATATACTGATACAATAATTATTTCTTATGCTGCAAAGTTCAGTTCACAGTTTTATGGTCCTTTTAGAGACATCATTGGAAATAACAAAAAAAATATTAACAAAAATTCCTATCAACTAAACAGTAAGAATAGAATAGAAGCTGTAAAAGATGCATTAGCTGATATTGCCGAAGGTGCTGATATTTTGATGGTCAAACCTGCTGCATATTATTTAGATATTGTCAGAGATTTGAAAGAGTTGTCTTTTTTACCGATTGCTGCTTATCAAGTCAGCAGTGAATACTGTATGATAAAAAATTGTGCAAAAAAAAATATTTTTAATTATAACGAAACAGTTTTGGAAAGCTTGTCATGTATCAAAAGAGCAGGTGCTGACATAATATTTTCATATTTTTCAAAAGAAGTAGCAAAATGGTTATAATATGCTATCAAATAATAAACTTGATTTTGTCTCTTTAAAAATATAAAAAATAAAGTACAACAACTTTATTGAGGAGATTTTAATGACAAGAACACATCCAGGCAGATTTCATATAGCAATTCCAGGTCCTACAAATATACCTGAAAGAATTCTTAATGCTATGCACATTTCATCTGAAGATCAGAGGAACCCTGAAATACCAAACTTAACAATCCCTCTTTATAAAGATGTTAAAAAGGTATTTAAATCTGAAAACGGAACCGTTTTTTTATTTCCTGGTTCAGGAACAGGTGCCTGGGAGTCTGCAATTATTAACACTATGTCACCAAATGAGAAGGTTCTGATATATAGATATGGTCAGTTTAGTCATTTATGGGCAGATATGTTTAAAAGACTAGGGCTTGATACTGAAATGGTAGAGAGAGAGTGGGGCACAGGAACTCCTCCTGATGAAGTTGAAAAGACACTCAAAAATGACACTCATCATGAGATTAAAGTTGTTTGTGTAACGCAAAATGAGACTGCAACTGGAGTTACTTCCAATGTAGAAGACATAAGAAAAGCAATGGATGCTGCAAATCATCCCGCTCTTTTATTTGTAGATGGTGTAAGTTCGATTGCTTCAATTGATTTTAGAATGGATGAATGGAAAGTAGATTGTGCTATTTCCGGTTCTCAAAAAGGATTCATGCTTCCTTCTGGAATGGCTATAATGTGCGTTAGTGAAAAAGCTCTTGCAGCACACAAAAAAGCACAACTTAAAAGATGCTATTATTCTTGGGAAGATCAAATTGCAACAAATAAAGACGGATATTTTCCATATACTCCACAGATTCCTATGTTGAGAGCACTTCAAGAGTCTTGCAATATGCTTTTTGAAGAAGGTTTAGAGAACGTTTTTAATAGACACCATCGAATAGCCGAAGGAGTAAGAAAGGCTATTCTCGAAGGATGGGAGTTAAATTTATGTGCAAAGGACAGATACTGGTATTCAGATACAGTTTCAGCTATAGTTGTTCCTGAAGGAAAAGATGCCAAAGAGGTTTTGTCAACAGCCTTCAATAAATATCATCTGTCATTAGGTGCTGGACTAACTCAAGTTGCTGGCAAAGTATTTAGAATAGGTCATTTGGGTGATTTAAACGAGTTACAAGCTTCAGCATTTATTAATGGTGCTGAGATGGCAATGATTGACTCAGGTATAAATGTTAAACCTGGAAGTGGAATAGCTGCTGCTTCTGAATATTGGAGAGAAAGTCTAAACACTAATTATGAAAAATTTAAAGATAATCGTAACACGAAAGTGGCCTAAAGTAGTAGAACAAAAACTCCAAGAAATTTTTGATACTACACTAAATGAAGACGATATTCCATTAACTGAAGATCAGCTTTTTGAAGCTATGCAGAATTATGATGCAATGTTACCAACTGTAACTGATAATATTAACGATAGAATATTAAGTTGTAGTAATAGAAAGGTAAATTTTATTGGAAACTTTGGAGTTGGATACAATAATATTGATGTCGACTCAGCAAAAAAAAATAATATTATAGTTACAAATACTCCTGAAGTCTTAACAGACTGTACTGCGGACATAGCAATGCTCTTAATGTTAGGCATTGCGAGAAGAGCATACGAGGGAGAAATTCATGTAAGACAAAATGAGTGGGTGGGTTGGAGACCCACACACATGATGGGTACTAAGGTTACAAAAAAAGTTCTCGGATTAGTTGGCATGGGCAGGATTGCTCAAGCAATGGCAAGAAAATCCCATTTTGGATTCGACATGAAGATCTTGTTTTATGATCCATATTTTAAAAATGAAAAAATATCAAAAGATTTAAACGCAACTGCTTGCCGTACACTTGACGATCTTTTGTCTCAATCTGATTTTGTTTCTTTACATTGTCCTTCTACAACCGAAACTAGAGGGATTATAAATAACAATACACTTTCTAAAATGAAGAAAACTGCTTACCTAATAAATACAGCTCGTGGAGATATCGTGAATCAAATTGACTTAATAAATGCTTTAGAAAACAAAATAATTAAAGGTGCTGGATTAGACGTATACGAGAAAGAACCTAACGTACCGAATTCTTTAAAAAATCTTAAAAACGTTTTTCTTTTGCCACACTTAGGAAGTGCAACTGAAGAAACAAGGGAAGCGATGGGGTTTAGAGTTTTAAATAATCTTGAATTATATTCTAATAACAAACCACCCCTTGATAGAGTTGTTTAACATCAAATGTTTGTAAAATGAATTCCATTAAAATTAATGGTAAAGATAGAAATCTTAAAAATTTTTTATTAAACCTTTTAAATTCTGGTATCCGAGTTGTTAAACCCAACTTAATATTAGATAAATATCTTAAAATTCAAAAAAAAGTTCTATTAGTCAACATAAATCAAAACAAATATATTAAGTATAAGAATATTGAAAAAATTTATATTTTATGTATTGGAAAAGCTTCAGTAGAAACTGCAGAAACCGTAAATAAAATTTTTAAAAATAGTAATCTAAAAATTCAAGAAGGGATAGTGGTATCAAATAAGGAAAACTTTAGAAAAGTAAAAAATTTTAAATGTTTTTCTTCAGGTCATCCACTCCCAAACGCAAGTGGAGTAAAGGCATCACAGTATATTATCAAAAGTCTGGGTAATACTAACGAGAATGATTTAGTATTAATTCTAATTTCTGGAGGTGGTTCTTCGCTTTTACCTTTACCTGCACAAGATATCAGCTTAAAAGATAAGATATCTATAAATAAAAAACTAATAGAAAGTGGTGCTATTATTGATGAAATTAACACAGTTAGAAAGCATCTTTCACAAATTAAAGGTGGAAATTTATTAAAATATTGTTTTCCAAGTAAAGTTCATTCTCTAATATTGTCAGATGTTGTTGGTGATGATTTGAGTTCAATTTCTAGTGGGTTAACTGTCCCTGATAATACAACATTTAGAGATGCAAGAAGAATTCTAAAAAAATATGGTATATGGAAAAATTCTCCAAAATCTATTGTCAGACATGTGAAAGATGGAATCTTAAAAAAAAAACCTGAAACGCCAAAAAACACTAACAAAATATTTAAAAACTCAAAAAATACTCTTATTGGTAGCAATATAAAATGTCTAAATGAAATTAAGAATGAGTGTAAAAAATTAAATGTGAATTGTATAATTTGGAAGCATAATATAGAAGGTGATGTAAAAAAGGTTGCTCGAGATTTCGTTGATAATATAGCTAGTTTTAAAAAAAAAAAACCGATCATTTTAATTTCGGGAGGGGAAAGCACTGTAAAAATTAAAGGAACTGGAACTGGAGGTAGAAACCAGGAATTAGCATTACATTTTATCAATTACATTAAGAAAGATTTCGCAAATTTAAAATATACTTTCTTATCTGCTGGAACTGATGGTAGAGATGGTCCTACAAATGCAGCTGGAGCCATCGTAGATCAAACATCTTTAGATAAAATTGAAAAGAAAAAAATAAATTTTTCTGAAGAACTAAATAATAATAATTCATATAATATATTGAAACAAATAAAATCTCTTGTAATAATTAAAGGAACAAATACGAATGTTGCTGATGTGCAGCTTTTAGCATTATTAGATTAGAAAATGGAACAGTTAAGTATAAGAAATAAACAAGTTTTTAAATCACTACCTTTTGAATGTTCTTACATAGCGTCAAAAAAAGAACAAAGACTAATTGTAAAATTAGACAGAGAGGACAAGAATCAGATATATTTTAATGAACTAATGAAAAAAGGTTTTAGAAGAAATCTAAACCATATGTACTTTCCAATTTGTAGCAATTGCAATAGTTGTATGTCTTCAAGAATTAAAATTAAAGAATTTAAAAAAAGTCGAAGTCAAAGAAGAAATATAAACTCAAATACAAATTTGAAATTTATTGAAAATATTGAGGGTGATAAAAAAATTAGATATGAGCTTTTTTTAAAATATTCACATTCAAGACATAGTGATAGCCAGATGAGGTTGATGACATTGGATGAATTTAATAGTTTTCTTTATGAATCTCCAGTTAAAAATAAAGTTTACGATTTAATTGACGACAAGAATAATGTTCTAGGAGTAATGCTTTTGGATTGTCTAGACAATGGACTATCAGCAGTCTACAGTTTTTTTGATCCCAACTTGTTACACAAAGGGTTAGGAACCCTGATGATACTTAAAGCAGTAGAAATAACAGAAAAATTAAAGTTAGACTATCTCTATTTAGGTTATTGGGTTCGCGAGTCAAAAAAAATGAACTATAAAGCAGCATTTAATAATCTTGAAATTTATAGCAATAACTGTTGGGAGATTCTGAAAAATTAAGAAAATTTTTTATTCAACTCTTCTCTAAATATAAATTTTTTTTGTTTTAAGTTTAAACCCTCTAAAATTTTATTAAGAAAAAAAAAAGTTAATTGAAGCCCATTTTGAATATCTTTGATATTTACTGGTTCATTAGAAACTAGAAACTGAGGTAAAACTAAAAGTTTATTTTTCCAAGGATGACCTACTTTTTTAGTAACAACCTGACCTGTTTTTGGGGAAACATAATACAAATCTTTCTTACTTCCTGTTACAGAGCATTTTTTTAGATCCAAACCATAACCAACCTTTTCTAAGAATCTCAATTCCCAAATTATATATTTTTTCACCTTTTCAAGATCGTTTAAATCTTGATTGTTGCTCATGATGAAGGTTTTTAAATCCTCATACAATAATTCGTTTTCTTCTTTAGGTGGAAGTAGTTTTAAACAAATTTCAGATGCAGAAATTTTTATTAGATTGCTAAAATACTCTTCACTATATAATGGAAAAGAATTCCTTATTTCAAAATTTAAATAGCCTAAACTTTCTTCTACTCTTGATTTCCACTGAAAGTCAACTAAATCTAAAATAATTGGTTTTATTCCTTTTTTAGATACTCTATAAAATCCTTTTATAATTCCATTTTTCTTCGAAAAAATACTAATTATTAAAGTATTTATTCCATATTTTTTTTGACCAATAATGATACCCGAATCAGTGATTTTCATAATTCTTATGATGTTTGTCATCCACTGAAATTAAAATATCTAAATAAATTTTTTTACATAATTTTTTTTCAATATCTCTTCTTGCTCTCATACCTATTTCCTTAATTTTATTTCCATTTCTTCCTAATAAAATTGGTTTTTGCGATTTTTTATTTACAAAGATAGTTTGAAAAATCTTAACTATATTTATTTTTTCAATTATCTTTGTTTTTATTTTTACTGAATATGGAATTTCTTGATTCATAAGTTGAAAAATTTTTTCTCTAGTAATCTCTGAAATCGTAAACTCAAGCTTTTGATCTGTTGTTTCTTTTTTACTATATAACCAAAGTCCCTCAGGTATATTTCTTTTTAGATGTACCAACAAATCTTTAAATCCAATTTTCTTAAGAGCCGAAATATAAAATGTTTCATCAAAATTATGAATACTATTTAATTCTTTTGATATATTTAATAGTTTATGTTTTTTTACCAAATCAACTTTATTTATAACCAAAAAATTTTTTTTTTTTTTATCAATAAGTTTCGAAAAAAGATTTTTTTTATTTTTTGTAATTTCAGTATTTGAGTCAAACATAATTAAATTAATATTAGATTGGACTGAGGAATTGTATATTGATTTTGATATTTTTCTATTTAAGTAAGATTTATTTAATGTTAATCCAGGCGTATCTATAAAAATAATTTGATCCTCTTCATTTGTCAAAATACCTTTTATTACATCTCTTGTTGTTTGAACCTTTGAAGATATTATTGAAATCTTTTTTTTTATGATATTATTTATAAATGTTGATTTACCTGCATTAGGAAGTCCTAATATTGATACGACACCGCATTTATATTTTCTTTTCTGCTGTTTTTTCATTTTATTTTTTCTATAATTTTTTGTGCAGCGTCTATTTCTGCTTTTTTTTTAGTTGAACCCTCCCCTTGGACTTTTTGAAAGTTTTCAATCCTCAATTCAACTAAAAAAGTTGGTTTATGATCTGGACCACTTTTTTCTAAAATTTTATAAACAGGAATTTTTTTTTTCTTGCTTAAACACCATTCTTGAAGAAATGATTTAGCGTCAACGGGTGGTTTTTCTTGTGAGGATAATTTTTTACTCCACAAATTAAGAACAACTTTTTTAACTTCTTCAAAGTTACTATCAATGTAAATAGCTCCAATTAGTGCCTCAAGAGAATCAGCCAACATGGAATCAGTTATTTTTATTTTGTCTATATATTCTTTTGAGGTATTTATGGTGTTTTGTAATTCAATTTCTTTTGAAACTTCTATCAAGGTCTTTTTGCTGACTAAATCTGAAAACCTTTTTGATAACTTTCCTTCTTCTTCATTTTTAAATCTTTTAAAGACTGCTTCAGAAATAATAAGACCTAAGACTCGATCACCTAAAAACTCAAGTCTTTGATAATTTGTTTTGTAATTTTTACTATCATAACTTGAGTGAGTTAAAGCATTTACACAAAAAATTATATTTTTAAAATTATACTTTATTTTATAAAATAAACTTTCTAATTTTTTTTTATTTACTTCCATCATTTGGTAATAAACTTTTAAAAAATCTATCTTTTCTAAGTGCAGTAAACCAAGTCCAAACTCTCCACCAACTTCCTTTCAAAGAATCAAAAGATAAAAGTACTAATGATGCTTTTCCAACTAAGTTATCCTTTGGTATACCTCCGATAAATCGACTATCTTGAGAATTGTCTCTGTTATCACCTATAACAAAAAAATAATCTTCTGGAACTAATACTTCCGAGAAATTATTAGTGTCAAATACTGACATCTTTTCATTAAACTCATATACTTCATAATTTGTACCATCTGGTAATATTTCTAAGTATCTTTCAACTTTTATATTTCTACCATATGTGTCATAGTAATTATCTTCTTTAATTTTTTTTCTTTCAATTTTTAAATCATTTAAAAAAATTTGATTATCAATCATTTTAACTTTATCACCTGGAATACCAATTACCCTTTTTACATAATCTGTTTTATTATCAGTTGGAGTTTTGAAAACTAAAACATCTCCTCTTTTTGGTGATGCATAAAAAATACGTTTGGGTATAATTGGTAAACTAAAAGGAAATGAGTGTTTTGAAAATCCATAAGAGTATTTCGAGACGAATAAATAGTCTCCAACCACTAAAGTTGGATACATGGATCCAGATGGTATGCTGAATGGCTCAAACAAAAAACTTCTTATAGTCAATGCTGCGATAATAGCTAAAAAGAATGTTTTTAAATTATATAAAAAAGACTTACCCTTTTTTGACATTATCTACTCACTCAGAAATTGTTACTATCGCAATTGAATATTTTTTTTCATGTGACATAGAAATGCTCACCTTAGCAGGTTTATTTGATTTTTGAAGCATTTTAAGTCTTTTATAAGCTAATCCATTAAATTTTAAAAAAGGCATACCATCAGAGTTCGAAAAAACCTCAATTTCAAAGAATTTAATTCCTTTTGAGATACCTATTCCAAGGGCCTTTGATGCTGCTTCTTTTGCTGCAAATCTTACAGCATACTTTTGAATCATTTTTTGAGTAGAAATATTTTTATATAATTGTTCTTGGTAAATTTCATTGATTGAAAAAATCTTTCTCAAAAATTTCTTGTTATACAAACCGATTATTCTTTCAACCCTATTGTTTTCAACAATATCTATACCCTGATTTATAATCACTATATTTATCCTATTAACTGCTTAAATTTTTTTACTGAGCTACCTAAACCGTAAAACAAGGACTCACAAATTATAGAATATCCAACATTTAACTCAACTATATTAGGAATTTTTGATATTTGAGCTACGTTTTTAAAATCTAAGCCATGTCCAGCATGACATTCTATACCTAAGCTTGTGGCTATATTAACTATATTTTGAATTTTTTCTATATCATTTTTATATTTACCTTGAATAAATGATTTTGCATAATTTCCAGTATGGATTTCAATAACTTTTATTCCAAGTTCGTTCACAGCTTCCAACTGTTTTTCCTCTGGGTCAATAAATAAAGCAGTTCGTATTCCTTCTTTTAATATTGGATTTAAAAATTTTTCTAACTTTTTCATTTGATTTTTGACATCTAAACCACCTTCGGTTGTAAGTTCTTTTCTTTTTTCAGGAACAATACAACATGCAAAAGGTTTAACATCTATGCAAATACCCTGCATTTCTGTTGTTGCTGCTATTTCAAGATTCACAGGTAAAATATTTTTTTTTTTAAGCAACTTTACATCGTATTCATTGATGTGCCTCCTATCTTCTCTTAAATGAACTGTAACACTGTCAACTAAATTTTCTCTTAGAATATTTACTGCACTTTCAATTTCTATAAGTTTCTCTGTTCTTACGTTTCTTAATGTAGCAAAATGATCAATATTGACTCCTAATCTCATTTTTGTTCTCTCCACTTTTTATTTCTTATCAAAAAAAATTTGCATACCCTATAAGTTATAAACCAAATTAAAATTGCAATAGGGATACTGCCAATGAGAGTTGGTATAAACAACTCTTCAAAATTTTCAGTAAAAAAAGAGATTCTGAATTCAAAAATATCTATATCAGGTTCATAAAAAAAACAGCCAATTTTAAAACCTAAATAAAAAAAAAATGGGAAGGTCCATGGATTTCCCAACACAGTTCCGGCTGCCGCAGCTAACAAATTACCTTTCATAATATGAGTACCTAAAAAACAAATAATTATGTGTAAACCTAAAAGTGGAGTGACTGAAACAGAAGCACCCCAAGCTAATCCAATTGAAATAGCTTCTGGGAAATCTTTAATTCGTATTATTTTATTCTTAATAAATTTAAAGGATCTTAATACGTTAAATTTTTTTAATAACAACATACAAAAATATCAAGTTATAATCGAGTTACATTTTGTATTAGCGTTGAAGTTCTTAAAGAAACTATAATTTTATTTAAATGCTCTAGACCGCTTACATCAATATCAATATTTAGTTTGAAAAAATCATTAGTCCTTTCGGTTATTTTTAAATTTCTAATATTACTTTTATTATCACTTAGAATCGAAGTTAAATTTCCTAAAGATCCAATTTTATTGCTTAAAACAACATTTAAACTAGAGATAAAATTCGAGGAATTATTTAAATTTTTATCCCAAGATACATTTACAAAATCATATTTTTTTTTTGTGGATTTAAGCGAATCACAGTTTTCAATATGTACCATAAGCCCTTTACCTGAACTTATATAAGCAACAACATCATCTCCTGGAATTGGATGACAACAATTTGCGTAGTGAATCGTCATTCCTGGTATCAGACCTTTTAAAAGTATAGAAGATTTTTTAATTTCTCTTCTTTTTTTAACTTGGTTCAATAAAATAATTTTTTTACTTTGCTTGATTAATTTTTTTTCCGGAAATAATGCTATAACTATTTCTGATGTTAATACATGTCCCTGCCCTATTTTTAGATATAAATTTTTTACGGAGGAAACCTTAAAATCTTCTAAGATAGAGATTAAAGTTTTTTCATTAAAAGAAATACTTTCTATTTTAAAAGCATTTAATAACATTTTTTTGCCTAATTTCACAAATTCGTCATCTTCCTTATTATGAATAAATCTTTTAATGCATGCTTTAGCTTTTCCAGTAGATGACAAATTTAACCATGAGGGTAAAATGGAAATTTTATTTCCGCATAAAATTTCAACTTGGTCACCATTTTTTAATTTGGTACTAAGTGGTTTAATTGAGTTGTTTATTTTTACACCAATACAATTACTCCCAATGTCGGTGTGTAAAGAGAAAGCAAAATCTAGAGGCATTGCCCCTATTGGAAGAGCAATCAAATCTCCTTTAGGTGAAAAAACAAAAACCTGATCATTATACATTTGAAGCTTTGTGTATTCTAAAAATTCTTCTGGTTCTCTAGATTGATCTAGTATATCCAAAATTTGTCTAATCCACTTGTATTGCTTGCCATCTTTTACCTTTAATTTATCTTTATAAATCCAATGCGCTGCAACACCAAAGTCTGCTTGTTCATTCATTTTTTTTGTTTTGATCTGAATCTCAATTCTCCTATTCATTGGTCCAATTAAAGTTGTATGAATAGATTGATACCCGTTTGGTTTCGGAGTTGAAATATAATCTTTAAATCTACCTGGGACGTAAGAATATACATTGTGTAAAATACCTAGTACACTGTAGCAGACCTCAATATCATCAACAATTATTTTAAATGCTAGGATATCTGATAATTGAGATAAATTAACCGATTTGATTTTCATTTTTTTCCAAATCGAAAAGGGTTTTTTTTCTCTTCCATATACTTTTGAATCAATATTATTTTTGTTTAATAATTCTGATAGCTGTAATATTGTTTTTTTTAAAATATTTTCATCCTGACTTCTAAGTAAGTTTAAACGCTTTACAATTGTTTCTCTTACAGAGGGTTCTATAACTTCAAAACATATCTCATCTAACTCACTTCTGATTTCTTGCATACCCATTCTTTCAGCAATGGGCGCGTAAATCTCCATTGTTTCTTTTGCTATCCTTTTTCTTTTATTTCTATCTTTTATATAATTAATAGTTCGCATATTATGTAATCTATCAGCCAGCTTTACCATAAGGACTCTTAAATCGTCGGAGGTTGCTAGCAATAATTTACGAAAATTTTCTGCTTGATTGAAATTATCAGACCTACCCTCAAGTTTTGAAAGCTTTGTAACTCCATCTACCAATTTTGAAATTTCATTTCCAAAGTTTTTTGTTATTTCTTTTAATTTTATGTTCGTATCTTCAACAATATCATGAAGTAAAGCTGTTATTATAGTGCTTGAGTCAAACCTCATATCAGCAAGGATTCCAGCTACTTCAACCGGATGGGAAAAATAAGGAGCTCCAGATTCTCTTAATTGGGATCCATGTGCACGCATAGCATAAACATATGCCTTATTTAGAGCTTTCTCCTCAACTTCAGGATCATAGGATTTTATTTTTTCTAAAAGTTCAAATTGTCTAAGCACTCGAAAACACAAAATGTAGTTTAATTTAATATATAATAGTTTTTTAAACTACAACAAACAAAATATTATTCTTCAATAGTTTGATCAGTTTCAGAATCAGGTTTTTCTTTTCTATTATTTTCGATAAGCTTTTGTATGTCAGATTCAGTAACATAAATCTTTTTTCTTTTTTTCTCTGAAGCATTTTCTTTCTCAAAATTATCAAAAGAAATTTCCGAGGCATCATCTTTCAATGGAACAGCATCAATATCTTCAATATCCGAATCCTCAATAGGTGAATACTTTTGTAAACTTTTAATGATTGAATCTCTCACCTCTTGTAAATCAACTTTTTTATCAGCAATTTCTCTAAGAGCAATAACAGTATCTTTATCATTATCTGGTTCAACATTAATCTGGCTTCCGGCAATAATATCTCTTGCTCTCCTGCAAGCATATATAACTAGTTGGAACCTATTAGGTATCAGACCTACACAATCTTCTGTTGTTACGCGAGCCATAATTATAATTTATAAAATAATTTTTTTTTTTTTCAATTACTTTTTAATTTTATAGACTTTTTGGTTTTTTACAAATTTGTCTTTAAGTCTTAAAATACTCATTTTAAAAACTGGATGTATCCAGTTTGGTTCTATTTCCTTTAATGGGTCGAGCACAAAACTTCTCTCGTGCATTCTTGGATGAGGTAATACAAGAATATCTGAGTGAAATATAAAATTTTTGTATGAAATAAGATCAAGATCTAAAATTCTTGCTTCATTTTTCATATTTCTTACTCTTCCAAACTCTTTTTCTATTTTTAAAAGAACTTTCAAAAGACTAAATGGATTAATATCTGTTTGTAATTTTATAACACCATTTACATACCATGGTTGATTAGATTTAGGAATCGGTTCACTTTTATACCATGAAGAAACATTTTCTATGTAAAAATTTTGTTTTAAGTACTTTACCGCATTGTCACAATTTTTTGCCGGTTCTTCGGCTCTATTTGAATCTAAATTTGAACCAACTGCTACGAAAATCATAATTACCTCAAAAATTTTTTTTAATAATTTTGTTTTTTAAATATCTTACTTTTCTCTCTTTTCCAGTCTTGTTCTTTTTTATACTGTCTCTTATCTTCTTTCTTCCTTCCTTTAGAGATACCAATTTGAACTTTTGCGAAACCCTTAGAATTGTAGTGAACATTCAAAGGAACCAACGTATAACCTAATGCAAGTAATTTTTTTTTTATTTTAGATATTTCTTTTTTTTTTAGTAATAATTTTCTTGGTCTCTTAGGATTGCAATTTTGCATCAATTTTTGACTACCGGCGTAGTTTTGTATATGTGCGTTAAATAACCAAATACTATCGTTTTTTTCAGAGGCATATGAATTATCTAAAGATATTTTTCCTTTTCTTATAGACTTAATCTCACTTCCACTTAAAACGATTCCAGCTTCGATTGACTCTTCAATAACGAAATTAAACTTTGCTTTTCGATTTTCAATTGTTGAAATGTTTTTTTTTGGTTGAGTCATTTTTGTTGAGTCATTTAAATGAACTTCTATACAAGTTCTAAAGAACTTAAGACTTCGTAAATTTTCTTTTCGGTTGCAGCTGATACACCATTAAGAGGTAATCTAAATATATTCTCACATTTCTTCATCAAACTTAAAGCAAATTTAACTGGCATTGGACTAGTTTCAGCAAATAAAACTTTATTTAATGGAAATAACTTTTTATTTATTTTTACAGCTTCTTCGATTTTTCCTTCTGCCCAAAAGTTATACATATCAGAACATAATTTTGGAACTATATTAGCTGTGACAGAAATACATCCAACTCCACCAGATAGAAGAAAGGGAAGGAATGTGGCGTCTTCTCCAGAAAGTTGAATAAAATTGGGGCCGCAAGTTAATTCTGTTTCAATAGGTAAACTTAGATCCGCTGTTGCATCTTTAACACCTACAATATTTTTTATTTCAGATAATCTCTTCATCGTATCCAGATTAATGTTTACTACGGATCTTCCGGGTATATTGTAAAGAAATATATCAATTTCAGGTACTACTTTCGCTATACTGCTAAAATGCTCATATAATCCAGACTGAGTTGGTTTGTTATAATATGGAGAAACTAATAAGGTAGCATCTGCTCCTATACTGGCAGCATGTTGTACTAACTCTTGAGACTCTTTAGTTGAGTTTGATCCACAACCAGCTATTACTGGAACTCTTTTTTTTACTTTTTCAATTATGAATTCATTTACTTTCATATGTTCATCATGATTTAAAGTTGGAGACTCTCCTGTTGTTCCACAAGAAACTAATCCACTTGAACCTTGATTTATTAAAAAGTTGATATGATCTTCAAGTGCTTCAAAATCAATTTCTTTTTTCTTATCAAAAGGGGTGATTATTGCTGGTATGGATCCTTTAAACATTTTTAATCTTTTTATTTTTTAAGACAAAGTAAAAACTTATATTCTAAAAATATACTATTTTTAAAAAATTACAAAGTATTGATATTTTCATAATTCTTCAAAAAAAGGATTTAAATTCTTAGTGAATTAAAAATAATTTTATGACTTTATTATTACGTAAAAAAAATAGTTAATCTAGAATATTTTTAAGATGTTGCCATAATTTTTAATATAAATATTATACAAAATTTATTATTATGAAAAAATATATATCTTTATTTTTTTTTTTTATTGTTCTATTTTTTTCAAATATTGCTTTTGTCGAAAATATTCCAAAACCGATTCCTAAACCCTCATTTGTAGAAAAAAAATACAAAGATTTTTTTAATGCAGTAAAGAAACAACAATGGCAAGTGGCAAAGTCTATTGCTTACGATTATCAAAATCCTTATTTGATAAAATACTTAGAATGGCTAGATATAACAAGACCAGGAAGTAAACATAATTTTGAGTTTTTAAAAAGTTTTCTTGAAAAAAATCCAAACTGGCCAAAAAATAATGATATTAAAAAAAAAATAGAATCATCTATTGATAAAACTACTTCAACAAAAAAAATTATTAATTGGTTTGATAACAATAAACCTTTAACTGTAAAAGGTTCTATAGATTTCTTAGAAGCAAAGCTTAAATTAGGAATAGAAAATGATAAAATTAAAAATATCCGAAATATCTGGGTAAATAAGAATTTAACCTTAAGTCAACAAAAATATTTCATAAAAAAATACAGTAAATTTTGGACTACTAAAGATAATTGGGAGAGATTTGATAGGTTGATGTGGGAAGGAAAGACATTATCCGCAAAGAGAACATTAATGAGAATTAAGGGCGATTATAGAAAACTAGGTGAAGCTAGATTGGCACTTAGTAGAAGAACTGGAAATGTTTCACAGTTAATAAGTAATGTACCCAAATATCTTTTAAATGATTCTGGCTTAATTTATGAACGCATGCGATGGAGAAGAAAAGCAAAATTGAATACAGCTGAAGATTTTTTATTTAATCCTCCAGAAAATATAAAAAATTATAGAAACTGGTGGATTAATACAAGAGTGGTAGTGAGAAGACTGATAAACAAAAAAAAATACAAAAAATCTTACAAAATTTTGTCTAATCATAATATTCCTTTAAATTCAATTTCTGGATCTGAGGCCGAATGGTTAGCAGGTTGGGTGGCGCTCATTTTTTTAGATAAAAAAGTTGAAGCTTACTCACATTTTGAGAAGATGTATAATAACGTTCAGCACCCGCTGAATAAAGCTAAAGCACTATATTGGATGGATAGGTCAAGTGATAACGTAAAGAAAACAAAAGTTCAGACAAAAGAGTTTTTCAAAAATCCATATTCATTTTATGGGCAAAATTCAATTCTCAAAAATGAAAATTTAACTTTTAATCAAAATGCTAGTAAAATTAAAAAACCTACCTGTTGCAAAGAGTTATTTGAGGTTATTAAAATATTACAAGATGCAGGTGAGCTGAGACGAGTATATCCTTTTTTAGAACAAGCCTATAAAGATTCTCAAACAAGAGAAGAAAAAAATTACATTTTATACCTTTCATCAAAAATGGAGAATAAAAATTTTATGGTTAGATTATCAAAAATAGATAATTTTAAATCGTTTGATTTCTCTTTTCCAACTTTAGAGAAATTGATACCTTATCAATTTCAAAGCCCTAAAGAGTTGGCTCTTATTCACGCCATTATCCTTCAGGAAAGTGCTTTTAAAGTAAATGCTTACAGTCACGCGGGTGCAAGAGGATTAATGCAACTGATGCCATATACTGCAAAAGTTGTAGCAAAAAATATTAAGGTAAAATATTATAAAAAGGCTTTAACAAAAAATCCAAATTACAACATCCTATTAGGTTCAACCTACATAAAACAATTATTAGAAAGATTTGAAAATTCATTACCACTTGCCCTTGCAGGATATAACGCAGGACCTGGTAGAGTAAAAATTTGGATAAAGAGGTATGGAGATCCTCGAAAGAATCAAATAAGTTATGAAAATTGGATTGAGTCTATTCCTATTTACGAAACTAGAAACTACATCAAAAAAGTAATGTCAAATTTTCGAGTATACAAACATGTATTTAATGCTGTTCAAACTCATAAAAACGATTACGTATGGCAATAAATTTTATGTGACATATTGACAATAAGACAATTTGACACTATAATTATAATATCATTGCCTTTTTGGGATGATGTTAATTTTAATCTTGCTTATTAAGGAGATAAATATGCAAAATACACTTACTACAATTGATACTAACAGACTTACCCCATTTACCGTAGGATTTGACGAAATGTTCGATCGTTTATACGGGATTGAAAATAATTCGGTGGGTTTCCCTCCATACAACATTATTAAAGTTGATGATTATCAGTACTCCATTGAAATGGCTTTAGCTGGATATTCAAAAAAAGATATTGAAGTTGAGGTATCCGAAGGTGAATTATCTGTTAGATCAAAAAAAATTGATGATGATAAATTTGCTAACAGTTCAATAGTTCACAAAGGTATTTCAACAAAATGCTTTGAAAGAAAATTTACCCTTTCTGATGAGGTACATGTCAAGAATGCCGAAATGAAAGATGGAATGTTAACAATTATGTTAGAAAGAATTATTCCTGACCATCGAAAACTTAAAAAAATTTCTATCAAATAATTCTTAAAGGGAGGAAGCTTTTCCTCCCTTTTTTTTATTTCTTGACTGCAATTAATTCTTATTATAATTAGTTAATCTGATAAAATTACAAATTATAATAACTTTATGCTTGTAAGAATCTCTCTTTATTTAATTTTTATTTTCGCGTTTAATTTTTTAAATGCCAAAGAAGTAAATATTTTTACCTCACGTCATTATGATTCAGACATCCAACTTTATAAAAAATTTACTAAAATTACTGGCATTGATGTAAATGTTATATCAGGAAAAGCAAAAGCCTTAGAAAAAAGAATAGTTGAAGAAGATAAGGATTCTAATGCTGATTTAGTTATAGTTGCCGATGTAGGTGCACTTTATAGTTTTGAAAAAAAAGGTCTTCTTCAAAAAATAAGATCTGAAATACTAAAAAAAAATATTCCAAATCATCTCAGAAATGATTATTGGTTTGGAATAACTAAAAGATCAAGAATTTTATTTTACAATCCTGATTTAATAAAATCAGAAGATTTAGTCGATATAACTTATGAGGATTTATCAAAACAAAAATGGAAAAATAAGATTTTAGTAAGAAAATCTGATAATATATACAATCAGTCCCTCGTAGCTTCTATCATTGAAAATAATAGTACTAAATTTACTGAAACCTGGGTAAAAGGATTGGTAAATAATATGGCGAGGAAACCTAGGGGTAATGATAGGGCTCAATTACTAGCTCTTGCTTCAGGTGAGGGCACTATTGCAATTGCTAATACCTACTATTACGCCCTTATGCTATCAGGAAAAAAAGGCGAAGATCAAAAAAAAGCAGCACAAAGAATTAAACCTATATTTCCAAATCAAAAAAATCGAGGAACACACATTAACATAAGTGGCGGGGCGGTTTTAAAATATTCCAAAAATAAAGAAAATGCTGTGAAATTATTAGAGTTTTTAACAACTGATTTTGCGCAAAAACATATTGTTGATAATACCTACGAATATTCCATACTTGAAAATGTAGAACCTAATCCAATAGTAAAAAAAATGACTGGCAACATAGTTGAGGACGTAACTACTGATATCAGCTCATTTGGTAAATTTCAATCTAAAGCACTTGAAATAATGTTAAAGAATGGATGGCAATAAAATTCAGCTAAATTTCTTAAAAGAAATATTTAGAAATATTAACCCTTTTTTTATTTTTGGAATATTAATTTCTGCATCAGTAGCAATCCCTATAGTAATTGTGGTTGGTAGTTTCCTTGAAGATACTTCTGAATATTTTTTACTGATGAAAAATACTTTTTTAATTAAGTATATTAGTAATTCTTTTTTTATTCTTATTGGTACTTTATCATTTACTTTTATATTTGGTTTCTTTGCGGCATATTTTATTTCATTTTTCTCATTTACAGGAGCAAATTTTTTTAGGTGGTCTTTGATTTTGTCATTTGCTATTCCACCTTATATTTTCGCATATTCTTTAAATTCTTTTTTTGAAAATTATGGGTTGGCTTACTCTATTATGACTCATCTTTTTGGAGAAGGTAACTATAACCAAACAATTCCTAAATTTGATGGTATAATTGGTTCAATTATTTCTTTATCATTCACATTATTTGGATATATTTTTGTTTTATCAAGTGCAGCATTTCTATATAAATCTAATAATTTATTCGATGTTGGAAAAAATCTAGGGTTTTCATTGAAGAAAACTTTTTTAAATATAATTTTTCCAATCGCTAGACCTTCAATTTTTGTAGGTTTAACTTTAGTTACAATGGAAGTTCTTTCAGACTTTGGCACTGTGTCATTTTTTAGTGTGTCAACGTTAACCACAGGAATATATGAATCTTGGGTTACATTTGATGATTTAGCAACAGCTAACAGACTTTCTTTCATTCTAATCCTATTTATTTTTGTATTATTTGTTCTCGAACAGCTATCAAGAGGAAATGCTCAGTATCATAATTCTAAAAATTTTAATCCAAGAAAAAAATATAAAACTAAATTAAAAGGACTCAATAATTTTTTGGTATTTAGTTTTTGTAGTTGTTTGTTTTTAATTAGCTTTATATTTCCATTTGGTCAAATGAGTTATTGGGCTTTAAAAAATTTAAACTATTTAGAAAATTTTGATATTATTAGATTAAATTTTAATACGCTTTATTTAGTTTTTGTTTCCTCAATTATCTTAACCTTAGTTGCTTTTATAGCTAATATAAGCAATAGATTTTCAGAAAATAAAATATTAAATACACTTAATAATTTTTCCATTTCTGGATATGCCATCCCTGGAGTAATCCTAGGATTAACATTGTTAACTTTTTCTTCCTGGTTGAATTCTGTATCACTTATAAATTTTAAATATTTTTTGATTGGTACCTCTTTTGGTATTGTACTAGCATATGTTATTCGTTTTTACGCTTTATCTTACAATTCGATAAATTCAAATTATTTAAAAATAAACAAATCAATAGATGAAAGCGCATATTTACTTGGTTTTTCAAAATATAAAGTATTTTCAAATATTCATTTACCTTTTTTAAAAAATAGCTTCGTACTCATTTTTGTTTTAATATCAATTGAAATTATCAAGGAATTACCAATTGTACTAATTTTGAGACCTTACAATTTTGAAACATTTTCCACCCGAGCTTTTTCATATGCCGAACAAGATTTAGTAGAAGCAGCTGCATTCCCTTCGTTATTTCTAATTGCCTGGTCTTCATTATTTATTATTATTTCTATAAATTTTATTTTACCAAAAGTAAAAAATGTTTAATTATTTCGATATAAAAAATGTTACATTTCAAGCAAACGAGAAAAAAAATATTTTTGGTGTTAACTTAAATATAAAAAAAAAAGGGGAAATAATTTGTTTACTAGGACCGTCTGGAATTGGTAAAACAACAATTTTAAGATCTATTGCTGGTCTTAAAAAAATAATTAAAGGAGAAATTCTTCTTAATAATAAATTAATTTCATCAAAAAATTTTACCTTAGAACCTGAAAAAAGAAATATAGCTCTTTCTTTTCAAGAAAATAGTCTTTTTCCTCATAAAAATGTAATTGAAAACATTAGCCTTGGTTTAGAAAACAACCAAAAAAACAAAGAAAATAGAACCTTAAATGAACTTATAGAAATTTTTCAGTTGAATAATCTTCTCAATAAATACCCCCACGAAATTAGTGCTGGGGAATCACAAAGAGTCTCAATAGTTAGATCATTAGTTACTATCCCTAAACTTTTATTACTTGATGAGCCTTTTGCTAATATTGATCAGATTATGAGAGATGATTTACAAATTAAAATTAAAAAGTTTTTAAAAGATAGGAAAATTACAACAATTATTGTTACACATGATTCTCACGAAGCTTTTTACCTAGCTGACAAATGTGGCTTAATAATTGGAAGTACACTGAAACAATTTGATACACCCTACAATATTTATCACTATCCAAATTCGCTTGAAGTTGTTAATTTCTTAAAAAGAGGTGTTTTAATAGACGTAAAGGTAATAGGTAAAAATAAATTGTATAATGACAGTTTAGGAGAAATAAGTGGAAAACTTATAAAAAAAAATAAAATTGGTTCAACAGTAAAATTACTAATTCAACCTGATGACTTAGAGCATGACGATGATAGCAGCCTTAAGCTTGACATCATTGACAGAAAATTTAGAGGTACAGATTTTATTTACACTTTGAAAACAAAAAATGATGAACTTATTTCAGTTTTCGTACACTCACATCATGAACACCAACATAAAATCAAACAAAAATTTGGAATTAAAACCCCAATTAATATTAGTCACTTAGTTTGTTTTTAGGATGAAGACTAGTTTTTATGATTAAACTACTCTAAAGTCAAATTTTGTAAATTGAAAGGATTTATTATGGATGAAGAAAAACTAAATATTTCAACAAGAAAACTTTTAAAAAATGTTGGAATTAACTCTCAACGAATTATTGAAAACAGTATAAGAAAAGCCATCGATGATGATGTAATTAATAATTCAAAAAAAATTCAAGTATCATTTACACTTGAAATAAGTGAATTAAGTATTAAAAAACAAATTGACGGAGATATTGAAGTCGAATTATAAAAAACTAAAATGCATAAAATGAAAAAAATAATTGTGTTCCATTTTTTTGAAGTGAATTAATTTGCATTTGACCTTCTTTAGAGGTTAACCATTTAATAAATATTTCAGCTTTATCATTTTTTGCTTTTGGACAATTTTCTGGATTTATAGGTATTATTCCATAAGTATTTATTAAAGGGGGATCATTTTTTAGTAAAATTTTATGATTTTTTTTATTACCAAAAGTTAACCAAGTAGACTGATCAGATAAAATATAGGCATTCTTGTTTACTGCAATATTTAATGAAGACCCCATACCAGCTCCAGTCTCAATATACCAATTTTCAAAATTATTAGGAATTTCTTGGTTTATTTGTTGCCATAATTCCAATTCTTTCTTGTGGGTTCCACTTTGATCACCTCTAGTAACAAAATTTTTTTTTTTATTTCTAATTTTTTCTAGAGCCAGTTTTATTTTTTTAAAATTTCTAATATTGGCTGGGTCCTCTTTTGGACCAATTAATACAAATTCATTATACATTACGTCTTTTCTGTAAACTCCAAAACCATTTCTTACAAATTTTAGTTCTGAGGGTTTGTGATGAACAAATAATATGTCAGCGTCGCATTTTTCAGCATTTTTTATTGCCTGCCCTGTTCCAACTGCAACAACTTTTATTTCAAAATCATGATCTTCGACAAATTTTTTTTGAATATGCTCATAAAAACCAGAATCTCTTATTGAAGTTGTTGATTGAATGATTATAAATTTATCCTCACTCTTAACTACAGAATTAAAGGTAGAACATAAAAAAATAATAACTTTTAAAAAAAACTTTCTCATTATAAAAACTATTGCTTTGATTACGATTTATTTTAAAAGTTTTCCATTTAAATAATTTTTAACTTGATTACATTTTGACTCATTAAAGAAAAAACTTTTTTTTGAGTGTTCAATAATTTCTCCATTATGTAAAAAAATTATATCATCCGCCAGTCTTTTTACTTGTAATATATCGTGAGTAACAAAAATTATTTTGATTCCAGATTTGCTAGAATTCTTAATAATTTTTTCAATAATATTCGCAGATTTTGGGTCAAGATTACTACATGGTTCATCTAAAAGTAAAACATTTGGTTCAATAATTAAACCTCTTATAACTGCAAGTAACTGTTGTTGCCCAATTGAAAGGTTTCTAGCAGAGTGATTTTTAAACTTCACAAGATCAGAAATCTCTAAAAAGTTAATAATCTTTTCGTGAACTGTTTTTGAAAAAATATTATTAATTTTTAGTGGATAAACTAAATTTTGATAAACACTCCTTCTAAGAAAAATTGTGTTTTGAGATACATAAATCATCTTGCAATCTTTTTTAATTGATAGAGTTCCTGCAGTTGGAACAATGAGACCTGAAATAATTTTCAATAGAATAGATTTTCCTGCTCCATTAGGTCCCATTATACAGGATATTCCTGTTTGAAGAATTTGGAAATTTAAATTGGAAAGAATTTCTTTTGCTTTTATTTTATGAGTGAGATTCTTTGTTCTAATAAGAAATTTTATTTTTGAATTGATTTTTTTTTCACAGTAAATATTGCTAGTCATAAGAAAATTCCTTTGAAAGCTTTTTCAAAGCTGAGACTGTAGCATTAATAGAAAGTGAAAGAAAAATTAAAATTAGACCTAAGCTAACTGCCAATTCTAAATTACCTTTAGATGTTTCAAGAGCAATCGATGTAGTCATGACTCGTGTGTGATGAGCAATATTGCCGCCAACAATTATAATTGCTCCAACTTCAGAAAGAGCCCTTCCAAGACCAGCTAAAACGCATGTAACTAATGGAAATCTTGCGTCCCATAATATTGTCAATGCAATATCTTTTTTATTTGCTCCTATTGAAGTCAGCATTTCCTCATATTCATTCAGAATTTGTTCTAAAACCTGAATGCTCATAGAGGCTATAATTGGGACAATCAAAATAAATTGAGCAAGCGTCATTATAGTTGGTGTATACAAAATTTCAAAAAAACCTAAAGGTCCTGATTTGGAAAAAATAAGATACAACACTAAACCGACTAAAACTGGGGGTAATCCCATTAAAGAATTAAGTATAATTATTAGGATATTTCTTCCAAAAAAACATTTTATCACACACAATGCTGCAATTGGCAATCCGATTAAACATGAAAAAAAAAGTGCAGTTAAAGAAACCTTTAAAGACAAAAATATAATTTCAAATAAATCACTATCAGCTTCTAAAATTAGATTTATTGCTTTTGAAAAAATTTGAAAAAAATAATCCATAAAAAAATTTCATAAATTTATTTCCACTAAACTATGTATTTTCTTTTGCAACAATAACAGTGGCAGCGGGAAAGATTGCAATAACTTTTGTATCTTTTCCAAGTTCCATTTTTTTTGCAATGTCCACAGGAATAGCAGCATGAATAAAGCTCCCAGTCTCCTCTCCATTTGCATCCGTTTGTTCGATCGCAATTTGAGAATAACTTTGACCATGCTGAATATTTTTCACTTTTCCTCTAATCTGATTTTTGGCGCTAATTTCCATAATATCTCCTTTTATATTTTTACATATAGATATAATAAGTTTTTTTTTTAAAAGCCAATAGCTAAGTTATTTTTTTTTCCAAAGAAAAATTAAAAATAAACCTGCTAAATTATGCCAGAGACTAAAAATTGCTGATGGCAATGAAGCCAATTTTCCAAAATGAATTAAAGTTAAAGCAATTCCTAATCCTGAATTTTGCATACCAACTTCGATAGAAATCGTTTTTTTTACGTTATTTGGAAATTTTAAATATTTAGAGATGCTATAGCCTAATGATAAACCAATTACATTATGCATGACAATTGCTAATAAAAAAGTTATGGTAACTTCCTTTAACAAATCTGAAGAAACAGAAAATATGATTCCAATTATCAAGGCAATCATCAGTTCTGAAAACTTTGGAAAAAATCTAATTAGCAAATCAATCTTTTTTATAAACATTCTTCTTAAAATAATTCCATCAATAAGAGGAAATATAACTATCCAAAATGTAGATTTTACTAAAGCTAAAATATCAAAATCAATTATTTCTTTGATTAATGCAAAAACCAACAAAGGTGTTAAAAATAATGACAAAAATGTTGAGGCTATAGTTAAAGAAATTGATAAAGGTAAATGAGCTTTTGATAAATATGCAATAACATTTGAAGCAGTACCGCCTGGACAACAACCCAACACAACAAATCCAATAAGTAACTCTTCACTGAAACCAAATAATTTTGCCAAAGAAAAAGCAGTAATTGGCATAATTGTAAATTGTAAAAGTAGTCCAGTAATCAACCATTTAGGGTTTAAAAACACTTGTTTGATTTGATCAAAAGTTATTGTTAGTCCCATCCCAAACATAACGAAACCAAGAAAAATAGGGATATATGATTTCAAGCTACTTAATAAGTTTGGTTCAAATATTGAAATAAATAATGCAGTAATTATAAAAATTGGAAA
>CABZFH010000013.1 GCA_902524895.1 uncultured Alphaproteobacteria bacterium
AATACATATCGTATTCTTTTACAAATTATAACAATTAAATTGAAAATCTATATACACTTTTCTAATTTGACTATGTGATTATAAATAATACTTTTTTATAGTGGGGGTGCGGGATTAGGAAAATAAGAAAAATGTTATTTTTCTAAAAATTGGTTTGGAAATGCAAGACCTCAAAAGAATCAAGGTTTAAGTTTGGAAAGATGGTAAGAATGAATTGAATGTGGAAAAAGTGTTAATAAAATTTAATAAAAATGACTTGTTACATTACTGGTAATTGTTAATAACTTATAAACCAGTAAAAGACTATTTTTCCTGTTAATGTTATGCAAATTATGTACAAAAATACCTTTAATGTTTTAAGAAAAATACTTTTGTGAAATTTAATGTCAGTAATTTTTTTTGGAAAAATTGTCAAAACTTTTGTTATTTTAATCATTAGTTTAGAAACTATAAATATTGTTAAACCAATAAGAAAATAAAAAAAATATTCAAAAAATTGAAATATTGAAACTACATACTCAAAAGTATTTCTGAAATAATCGGACATTAGTCTATTAGTGAATGATTGATCTCACAACTATAGCATATTTGATAGTTAATTGATCTTTTAGGATAAAACACTTCAAGTTCGTGTGAAAAAACCCAAAAGACTTTTCCACATTTTTGGCATTCTATCCAGACCCTAGACATAAATAGATTTAAAAAAAATTATTTAAGATTCTTCAGTTTTTTGAGAACTCTTGTAAAAACTTCTTTGACATCTTCTTTTTTCATATTTTTTTTTTCTTCAGTCATTATTTAACTCCCTAAATATTTATAATATAATTTTTAAATAATAACAATACTTTTGAGGTGTTATGAAACAAATAACTGATTCATTTATGATTGAAACACATGGTGAAAGTCTAATTGACATAACAAATCATATCAATAATCTAATTAATAAAAATAAATTAAACTCAGGAATTATTAATATTTCAATTCAGCACACCACTGCCTCTTTGATAGTTCAAGAAAATGCTGATGATTACGTTAAAGACGATTTAATTAGTTTTTTCAATAAGATTATCCCAAAAGATACTCTATTTAGACATAATTATGAGGGAGATGACGATATGCCAGCTCATATAAAATCATCTTTAAATAAAACTAGTTGTACTTTTAGTGTTTTAAAAAAAAAATTAAAAATAGGAATTTGGCAAGGAATTTTTTTATTTGAACACAGAAATACAAAAAGAAAACGAGAAATTTTTTTTCATTTTATAGGAGATTAATAATGGTTTTGTTATCGACACCATTAGCGAATAATAATTTTCAAATTTCAAATTTCAAATTAATCTCAACTGATAATGTTTTTGTTAATCTTAATAAAATTAAAGGTAAAAATGGAACCCTTATTATGTTTATCTGTAATCATTGTCCATATGTAAAGGCTATAATTAGTGAGGTTGTCAAAATTACTCCTCAAATTAAGAAACTTGGTTTTGGTGTTGTGGCTATTATGCCAAATGATACTATTCACTACAATGAAGATAGTTTTGAAAATATGAAAATTTTTTCAAAGCAAAATCGTTTTAATTTTCCTTATCTTTTAGATGATGATCAAATGGTTGCTAAAAAATATGGTGCTGTTTGTACTCCAGATTTTTTTTGTTTCAACAATAATGATTTTTTGCAGTACCGTGGTCGTATTTTTGAAATGAAAAATTTAATTCCAGTAAATCCAAAAAAAAACGAATTACTTAGTGCTATAAAGATAATTGCAACTACTGGTAATGGACCCAAGGTACAAATACCAAGTATTGGCTGCAGCATAAAATGGAGATAATATTAATTTTTTAAATCATTTTTCATCATTTCTTCAACAAGCTGTTTGAAAGTTACCTTACACTTCCATTTCAATAATTTTTCAGCTTTAGAAGCATCACCATGAAGATAAGGAACCTCATTAGGTCTAAAAAACTTTGGATCAATTTCAACCAAACATCGTTTAGTTTTAGAATCATAACCTTTTTCGCTATTACCTTTTCCTCTCCAAATTAAATTTATGTTAACATATTTAAATGCTTCTTCAATAAAATCTCTGACTGAATAACTCTTACCGGTAGATAAAATAAAATCATCAGGTTCTTTATGTTGAAGTATCTTCCACATACCTTCAACATAGTCTTTTGCATGTCCCCAGTCCCTTATTGAGTTCAAATTACCAAGATATAATTTTTTTTGTTTCTTTTTTAAAATATTCGCAATCCCTAAAGTAATTTTTCTAGTTACGAATGTTTCTCCTCTTCTTTCACTTTCATGATTAAAAAGAATTCCATTACACGCAAAAATATTATAAGCTGATCTATAATTTTTTGTTATGTGGTAAGCATATAATTTTGCAGTTGCATATGGACTATTGGGAGCAAAACTGGTTTTTTCATTCATTTTTTTTTCTTTAGAATTTCCGAAAAGTTCAGATGTTGATGCTTGATAAAATTTTGTAAATTTATTTAAACCTAGGATCCTAATAGCTTCTAACATCCTTAAAGTTCCAAGTGCATCTGCATTACCTGTATATTCAGGAGTTTCGAAGCTAACGTGTACATGACTTTGAGCCGCAAGATTATATATTTCATTAGGCTTAACTTTTTTAATTATATTAATCAAATTAGTTGAGTCTGTCATATCGCCATAATGTAATATAAAATTTCTTTTTTTGGTTTCGAATGCGTCTTGGTATATATGATTTACCCTTTCTGTATTGTAAGAGGAAGATCTTCTTTTTATACCATGAACAATATAATTTTTTTTTATTAAAAATTCGGCCAAATAAGATCCGTCTTGACCAGTTACACCTGTGATTAATGCTATTTTTCTTTTCAAAAAAAACCTCTTATCATTTATGTACTACACTTTAACCCAATTTTATGAGTAGTCTACATTAACCTCAGAATTTTAATTAAAATTTTCAAAAATGGCACGTTTAATGCTTAAGTTTTAAATGTTTAATGAAATTAATAGTTTTTTTGAAAATAGTAAATCAAATATCATTTCTGAAACTTTAATAAGTGATTATACAAAAGAAATAGAGCAATCAAATAAACCATCTTTATATAAATGTTTTTATCCTCTTAAATCGTGCTCTTGGGATCAGCAAGAAAAATATAATATTTTTCAATTACTAAAAGATTCACAATTAACAATGGGGTTAAATGTAAAGAAATTTGAGGAAGAATTTTCAGAATATAACAATACAAAATATTCTGTAATGGTAAATTCAGGCTCATCAGCAAATTTGCTGATTATTGCAAGTCTAATACTTTCACCAAAATATAATTTTAATAAAGGTGATGAAATCATTGTTCCTGCTATTGGTTGGAGCACTAGTTATGCACCTTTAAGTCAATATGGATTAAAACTAAAATTTGTTGATGTGAACCCAAATACTTGGAATATTGATGAGTTTAAAGTGCAAAAAGCAGTTACTAAAAAAACTAAAGCGATTTTAGCAATTAATATTTTAGGGAACCCTTCTAATCTCAAGATTTTAAAAGATCTATGTGAATCCAATAAATTAATTCTAATCGAAGACAACTGTGAAGCTTTAGGTGCAACTATTAATCAAATTCATACTGGTACATTTGGAGTCGCAGGATCTAATAGTTTTCATTTCTCGCATCATATTCAGACAATTGAAGGAGGTATGATTTCAACTAACGATGATGAACTCTATCATTATTTATTGTCTTTGAGATCTCATGGTTGGATACGAGAACTTCCTTTTAAAAACTACATTTCAAATAAAAGTGGAAATGAATTTGAAGACTTTTTTAAGTTCGTGCTACCAGGTTACAACCTGAAACCAAATGAAATCAATGGTCTTGTTGGAAGAATACAACTAAAAAAATTTCCTAAGTTTTTATTACAAAGGCATAAAAATGCAAGATATTTTAGGTATTTATTTAACTCAAGTGACTATTGTAAAATTCAAAAAAGTTTGGGTAAATCCTCATGGTTTGGATTTGGTTTAGTTTTAAAAGGCAAACTTTCTAATAAAAGATCACTAGTTATATTCGAACTTAAAAAAAATGGAGTTGAAACTAGACCAATTGTAACTGGAAATATTCTTAAAAACCCGATGGCTAAATTTTTAGAATATTCGATTTTTGATAAATTAGATAATACAGAAAATATTGACGTTAATGGTCTTTTTCTTGGAAATGACCATAGGAATCTTATTCCACAATTAACAAGAGTTAAAGAAATTTTAGAAAATATAATTACAAAATATAATTTATAGAAATATATTATGATTATTAATTCAATGTGCGGAGGTTTAGGTAACCAACTATTTCAAATTTCTGCTGGTTTTGCATTATCACTTAGATTGAAAACAACTTATGGTATTAATTACGAAATAGGAGGGATGGGTCCAGGTCAAGGGAAAACAAATAAAACATACAAACAAACATTATATTCGAAAATAAAAACAACAACAAATATTGTGTTTAAACCTTATAAACAGGATTTTATGATGGACGACATTGAAATAAATATTTTTGTTCCAATTCCTCTAATTGATAATGTGTGTTTGGTTGGTTATTTTCAAAGTCAAAAATATTTTGAGGACTATCAAGATGAAATAAGAAATCTTTTTGTCTTTCCACAGGAAAAAAAACTAAAAATTAGAGAAAAGTTTAGCAAGTTTAAAAAAAAAAAAGTTGGAGTTCATATTAGAATGGGGGACTATCAGAAAATAAAAGAGGTTCTTCCACCTATTTCTCAAAATTACATTTTCAAAGCGTTATCTTTTTTTAATAAAAAAGATCATGATTTTTTTCTTTTTACAGATGATTTAGCATCTGTAAAAAACAATTTTGATATATCCAACTATCATTTTCTTAACAATAATGACGAAATTGAAGACATGATTAGTTTGTCTATGTGTGATTCAGTTATAATGAGTAATAGCACTTTTTCATGGTGGGGAAGTTGGTTTGGTGATCAAAAAGAAAAAGTAATTGCACCTAAAAATTGGTTTGGACCTAAAGGAGCTAAACATTTTCAAGATTTATACAGAGACGAAATGATAAAATTATAATGTTATCAATAATAATTCCAACATATAATGATCTTGATTTTCTCCCAATAGCGGTTGCTTCTGCTTTAGAATTAAAAAATTTAGGAGAAATAATAATTGTTGACGATTGTTCTACTGATAAAACACCAGAACTAATTTCTAAATTTAGACAGCATTCTAATAGAATTAAGTACTTTAAAAATAAAACGAATGTTGGCGTAGGATTTTCCTTTATCAAAGGTATAAAACACTCAAATTTTCCTTATATATTAATGTGTAATTCAGATGATTTTTTCATTCCAAAAAAAATAGATAAACTTTTTTATTACTTGTTAAATCATGATCTTGAAATTGCATATGGTAAAATGGCAATTCAGAAAGAAAATCAAGTTTTTAAATTCTCTCATCCAGGATATTTGCCAAATAATTATGTTAATTCAAGAAATGAGTTTAAAGATCTTTTAATTTTTGATATGTACATGCCATCATTTGGAACAATAATTAAAAGATCATGCCTGGAAAATTTTTATGATGAGAACTATATGAAATCACTGAATAGAAGTTATGGTTCGAGATTTAAAGCGCACGATTATGATTTATTTTTAAATTTATCAAAAAAAAAAGCTAAAACAGGGTTTCTTAATGAATTTGTGTGTGTTTGGAATCCAAATAATACTTCACAATCAGGAGATGAGTATTTTAAATCAGGAGAAGCTGCCGAGGAAAGTGCATTCCTTTTAAACAGATATTGCAATTCTCAAAACGATTTTAGTTTTGAAGACTTCAAAAAAATTAAAGATAGAATTAAGCAAAAATTTAAAAAAGCTAAAAATATTATTCCGGAAAAAAAATTTTTTCTTAAACAAAAATATAATGAAATTTTCTTTTAAAATTTCATTATATTTGTTTAAATACTTGAATGAAAAACTTATTTCTTCTAAGACATGCGAAGTCTAACTGGGACTCATACAACGGAAATGACTTTGATAGAGATATCCAAAAAAAAGGAGAATTAAGAACTAAGAAAATATGTAATTATTTAAATGATCAAAAGATCGAAATATCAAAAGTTTTGTGTTCAACAGCATTAAGGACTAGAAAAACTTATGAAATAATATCTAAGTCATTTCAAAAAAGTTTGAAAGTTGAATTTTTAGACGAATTATATCATACAACTGGTGAAAATATGCTTAATATTTTACGGTCTCAAAAAGATGAGCAATCAGTCATGATTATTGCTCATGAACCATCTCTCTCTGAATTTGTTAGAATAACTTCTAGTGAAATTCATGATGACTCACATTTTGAGGCAATTAACTCATATGTAACCTCAGGATTATGTTCTATATTGTTTAATACAAAAACTTGGAAAAATATTTCAAGAGAAAATTCCAAGTTTAAATTCTATATTAAACCAAAAAATTTAGATTGAGAAGTTTCTTAAATAGGCTTGGGATCTTTTCTTTTCTTTATTGAGGATTTTTAAATTTTTTTGAGAATTTACAATAATTTTAGAAATAATTTTTTCATTTTTAGAAATTAAAGATACTACAGTTTTTTTATTGTCTTCTGAAAATTTATAATTTTTAATTTCAATATCCTTTATTATTTTTTTTCTAATTTTGTCTAAATCATTAATTTGATCTATATCATCTTTACAAACCAATTTCGAGATGGTGTTAGAAATTTGCTCTAATTTATCAAGTTGATTGGTTAATGATGTATTAATTGGATCAAACATTTTGTTTTTGGATATAAGTATTTTCAAAAAAAATTTCTTTTAACGCATTGATTGCTTTAATTATTCCATCAACGACTTGAGAGCGAAATCCTTTAATAAGTTGTTGTCTGCAATATTCATAAACTTGAAACAATTGAGTTGCGATTTCACCACCTTTTTCAAAATCTAAGCTTGTTTGTAAGGTGTAGATTATTACTAGTGCTTTACTAAAATGCTTATTTCTTGAAATTCTGTTATTTTTATCATTTGTGTGTAAAGTTACAATTTTCATTGATTTTCTCAATTCATTTACCATAGTTTTAACAATTTCTACTGGATCATTGTTCTGTGAAGAAGAAATATCTGTTTTTTGATATTGATGTTTTGCTTTATTAAAATGAACTGCCATTGAATTACTTATTGTTTTTTTTAAAAAATATATTAATGTTTAATTATGGTTAATATTGTAAATCCCATATTTGATATTCCAAATCAAAATCAGATTTTATCTAATGATATTGCAATTGGTATGCCACGTGTTCCAAATGCCAATTTAAATTATCCAATTAACCCTATTAATAATACAAATGTTTTCGACCCTAAATATCATGGTTCAAAAAGATATAATCCTAAAGGGGCGCCATCTCACGGATCATCTACAGAAGCTTTTTTTAAGTCGAGAAATTTGTTTGAACCCTTCTTTATTCATAACGAAGCATCTACTAAATATGAGATGATTTCTAAAATTTCTAAAAACTCAGAAGAAATAAGAAATAATATAATAAGATTTGTTTAGTTTTTAGATTCTAATTCTCTTTGATTTCTTGATGTTTTGATATAAACATTAAATAAATCGCTTTCTGTTATTACACCAACAAGTAACTTTTTATCGTTGACTACGGGTATTGACTCACCAACAAAGTCTTTACAAATATCTATTGCATTAAAGATATTTTCGTTTTCGTTGATCTTCAGGTATTTATTTTTTTTCACATGTTTAAGTTTTATGTTTTTTTTAACATTTATCAGTTGATGAAGTTCTAGCTTGTTTAAAAGTATTCCTTCAGAATTGATTAAAAATCCGTCGCTCGATTTTTTAGATGTCAAATTTTTAATTGCATCTCCAACCGTGTTATTTTCATTAAATCTGAGACATTTTTTTTCAAAAATATCCTTAATTTTTATGGATTTTAATATTAAATTTTCGTCACCCAAATCTAAATTAATATTTCTATTTAATAAAACTTTGTCAAAGACTGATTGACCAATAATCTTTGATGAAACCAAAGAAGCAAAAACTATGCTAATTCCTGCAGCAAGAGTTGCTTGATAATTAGAAGTTAATTCAAAAACAATCATCATATTTGCCAGAGGCCCACCTATAACACAACTACCTACAGCTGCCATTGCCGCTACGGCAAATAACTCAATATTTGTATCTGGAATCATCGTATTAAAGAAAGTTCCTAATAAGATACCGCTACATGCTCCTAAAAATAATGCTGGTGCAAAAACTCCCCCAATTAATCCTAGACGCAAACATATTATTGTTAAAAGTAACTTAGAAATTAAAAATTGTGCTGCAATGTAAGAAAGAACGTCTCCTGATAAGATATTTTGAATGGTCTCTGTTCCAAGACCAGTAACTTGAGGTATGAACATTCCAACGATTCCACATAATAATCCAGCTAAAGCAGGCTGAAACCATGGATGAATTTTTGATGTATCTGGAAAAAATTTTGGATGTGTAAGTCCTCGCATATACAGAATTGCAACAAATCCACAAATTAATCCTGTAATTACTAAGGCGGGAAATTCTGCAAAATTATTTATTCCTCCTATACTAGAAGGTAGGATGGGGGTGAATCCAAAAAAAAGCTTTGTAACAAAGTATGCAACTAATGATGAAACAAGAATTGGACCGAAAGAGGCGAGGGATTGATGTCTGAGTATAACCTCTCTGGCAAAGACTAATCCTGCAATAGGTGCACCAAATCCTGAAGATATTGCAGCAGCCACACCAGCACCTAAAAAGATCTGCATATTACCTGCTTTTTTTGCGAATTGTTTGATTTCTGCGCCTATAGTTGCTCCAAAGTGAACCAACGGTCCGTATTGTCCAACCGAGCCACCCGCAGAAATTGAGCAAATTGCAGAAAACGAGGTTAAGAATCCTGCTTTTATATTAAGTGGATTTGTCCTTGAATGTGCAGATAAAATAACATCTGGTGGTCCATGCCATCTTTGATCATTTGTCAAAGATCTAAGGAATCCCACAAATAAACCTAATAGGGAGGGAACTAACAGATACAGGAATATTTTAAAAAAAGAAAATTCGACAGTATTACCCGTTGAATAAATAAAAAAACTAGAAATAGAGGATGAAAAAAAATCAATTAATGCTAAAAAACCAAATACACTGATTGAAACTATACTTCCAATAATTGTACCTAAAACAAGTGTAGATAGTATTGATAAAAACATATTCCCCCATTAATATTATAATTTAAATAATGGGGGAGTAAATTTATAAATTAAAATCTATTCTGGCTTGGTATACCAGCCCACGCCTCATTAAGAGATTGCACTATTTTATATGCTGGTTGAACAAAGTTCATATCTTCATTGTCTTGAATTCTTTTTGTCGCATATCTGATAAATCTATACAACCATGTAAGTTGCTCTGAAATCTCCTTTCCATTATCCATATCAAGAACGGATTGAAGAGTGAATGCGATTTTAGAAATTCTTTCTGCTTTAGCTTTTGCTTTTTCTGTTACTGATAAATCCTCAAAAAGAATTTTTTTTAGATCATCCATTTCGTTTAATAGGCTTTCATACATTTTTTTTATAATCTCGTATTTTGATAATTTTTTCTCTTTGATAGTTTCATCTAAAAGAGTTTGTTTTTTTGAAAGTTTTTTCTCTTTTTCAATACCATAATTATCTAACATATCCATTAACCTTTCATTAATAATTGTTTACTATAACAATAACGACATCAAGAGATATTATTTAGCTTTAAGCCAAAATTTTTAATTTCTGAAGTTCTTCATTATTTACTTGTGCTACCATTGCAAGAGCATAATTTTGAATTATAGAAGCTTTCGTCAATTTAGCTGTTTCAATGGCTAAATCTGTGCTTTGCAGGTTTGATGCAGCTTCAAGTAGATTTGCTGCAGATGATTCGGCTACAGCTTGATAACCTTTTAGTGATTGTAAACTTCCTGCAACTGCACCTAAGGATTGTGTAATTTGCCCTAACGCTGTGTCTGCTGAGTTTTCGACACCATTAGCACCTGTAATATCTGTGGCAGATATTCCAACAGTCGTTTGTATGCTTTGGGTGTTTCCTGAGTCATTTATACCAACATTAAATGTTTTAGATGACGTTCCTAGTACATTGATGCCATTAAAAGTGAGAGAGCTCACAACAGCATCTATTGTATCACTTACTAAAGTTGCTTCAGCATTTATCGCAGCAATATCTGATGTATCATTTGTTGACAAATCATGCTCAAAGCCAAGTTCTCTTAAACGAGTTGACAAATTAGTCAATTCTAAAAGAGCGCCCTCTACAAATGTAAGGAGATCGATTCCAGACTGTGCATTAGATGAAGCGCTTTTGAAACTTTCGCCGTGAGCTGCTAATTGTGTACCAAGTGAATGAGATGTTGCGTCATTGCCACTTAGTACCCTCAATCCTGTAGAGATTCTTGATATAGAATCTCTAATTTCTCTAGTACTTTTCTTAATACTAAATATAGGAAGAGCACTTCCTGATGGTATTGAATTACTCAAAATTAATCTCCGTATTTAAAACGACTCAATATAAAAATTATTTAATTTTTGGCATAAAAATTGAACACTTAATTACAAAAAAAGGAATTTAATATGCTGGTAAAATCGCTTGATGTAATGGAAGAAAATTTAAAATCATTTTTATCAGATCCTGATAATAATCATGATCTAAAAACTGCTGTTTCTATGGCTAAGGAAATCTTAGTTCATAAAAAAGATAGTTCATATGCACAATATGCGTTAGCTTTGAATGAAATTGTTTATGCGAATAGATTAGCTCCCTTATCTGATTTTACATCATCAATAGAAAGATTAAAAAGATTAATAAAGTTACATCCAAAGTTTCTTGAAGCTCATTTGATGCTTGCCAAAATTTATGGTGAAACAGATAAAGATTTAGAGTTAAAAACACTAGCTAAGGCAAATAAAGTTTTTCCTAACCATTATTTAATAATGTACGATTTAGCATCTCTGAAACTGTTTAAAACAGGAGAAAAAGAGGAAGCACTCGAGTTATTATTTAAATGTGTTGAGAAACTTCCTCAACTTCCAAATAACTGGGCAATGCTTGGGACAGCATATATTATGTTACGAGAATTTGAAATGGCTAAGACCTGTTTTGAAACAGCATTAAATTTAGAACCAGACCATTTAAACTCTGTTCTTGGTATTGGGGTATACCATTTTGAAAATGCAAATTTTGTTAAAGCTAGAGAATATTACGAGAGATCTCTAAAAATCAACAAAGATTCTTATTATGCAAATTTTAATATTGCATTATTGGAGATACTTGAGGGTAATTTTAAAAAAGGTATCGAGCTTCACGAAAAAAGAGACAAGAAAGCTGTTTTAAACAAATATGGCGGAAGCGGTTATATTGAAATGCAGCAAAAAGATGTCAAAAAAGATACAAATAATAAAATCCTTGTAATCAAGGAACAAGGATATGGTGATGATATAATGTTTTCAAGATATTTGAACTTTTTTAAAAGTTTAGGTTATAACATTACGTTGGCAACTAATCCTGAATTAATAAATTTATTGAAGGCGTCACCGGATTTAGATGATATAAAAATTGTATCATCATTGCCTGAATTAAGTCCTGATACTTTTGATTTTAGAACGCATTTAATGAGTTTACCTTATTTACTTTTAAATTATATAGAAGAAAAGCCAAAACCAATTTACATTTGTGAAAAAAGAATTAAATCTAAAGAGTTAAAATTTCAAAATCAAATTGATAGAACTTTAAATAATAAAAAAAAATTAAAAGTTGGCATTACCTGGAGTGGAAACCCAAAACATTGGAGAGACAAAAATAGATCAATTGAATTAGAAATGCTTCAAACACTGTTTTCTCTAGAAAGAGTCGAATTTTATGCTATTCAAAAAGTATTTGAAAAAAGGGAAGAAAAAATCCTAAAAAAATATAAAAATGTTAATCTATGTTCAGAATATTTATACGATTTTGCGCACACTGCTTACTTAACGTCTAAAATGGATTTAATCATTTCAGTTGATACATCATTAGTTCATCTAGCAGGGTCAATGAATAAAAAAACTTATTTAATGACTCCGGTTGTGCCTGATTGGAGATGGGGTTTGAAAAAAACCCAAGATTGGTATCCATCTGTAAGTTTGGTCAGGCAAGACAAAATTGGCTGTTGGATTCAGCCAATACAAAAAATGAAGAAATTATTAAATTCAAAAATTTAAGCGGCGGCTAAAGACATCTTAGACCAACCTTCATTTATAGTTGCTGTAACTTTTTCAGCACTCTTAAGATATGAGAAATCATGATCTTCCCAAACTCTTATTACTGCAAATCTTATGTGTTTATACAAATGATCAAGATTTTGTGCTATTTCACCACCTTTTTTTAAATCTAGGGTTTTTTGAAGACTAATTGCAATATTGTTTATCCTTTCTACAATTTTACCAATTCTTGTATCTCCTTTTTCAAAGACTTCGCATTTCATCAGTGACTTAATATCCTTGTGCATAGTTTTTAAAAGTTTTTCAACAATTTTTATTCCCTCAATCGATGCTCTTGAGATTGAACTATTAGAAATACTTTTTTTATTTTGAGAATTATTTTCCATTTACTACTCCACTAAATAAGTTAATATTGATAGAATTATTAACGACTTAAAAAAAACTTATTTAGGAAATGACAAAAATTTTAGTGGCTTTATCTACCTTTAATAGAAAAGTTATTACAGAATTGTGTTTAAACAACTTAAAAGAAATATTAGATGATGATATAAAATTAGTTATTTATGATGACGCCTCAACAACTTACGACAGAAAATTTTTATTAAATTACACAAAAGATGTTTTGCAATTTAGAATATCTGGTGGAATAGAAAGATCGAGAGCGAGAGCATTCAGAGATTTTGTATACATTTATAAGGATTATGAGCTACTTTATATTACCGATAATGATTCTATTCATGATCCAGAATTTTTTAGTGTAATGAGAGACTTATACACAGTATCATCTGTGTCTTTTGAAAAACCCATGCCAATGGGATTTTTTAATAGTGTTTTTCATTCTCAAGAAAAAAATATTATCAAAGAAGAAGAAGATATATCAATAAGAAGGACCTGTCCCGGAATTAGTCAGTGCTACACTAGATCAATGGTTTCAAAAATTGTTGATTTTTTAAATACTAACCCTGTTTACGAAACTGCATATGGATTTGATTATTTCTGGCCTCAACAATTAGGTGTGCCTTTTATACAAACTAAGACTTCTTATTTAGAGCATTTTGCAAGAGACAGAAACGAGAAGGGGATACATTCAAGTAAAAGTGAAGACAACCCAAGAGCAGATTTTGACAGAGATAGGGCACTAAACCCCACTCCTTATCTAAAAGAGATTAGAGAAAAAATAATAAGTCATATACTTAATATATCTTAGTCTTTATTTTGAGCATCAAGCATTGCAGATAGCATATTTCCTGTTTCTTTAAAACCCGCAACGCTGTTTTCCATACTAGCATATTGTTTAGCATATCTAGCTGTTAAAGAATCAATTCTGTCCTCAAGTGCTATTCTTTTTTCAGCAATAGTTGCCAGAGTATCATTAAAATTAGTGATTCTCTTATCCACTACACTATTAAATTTTAAGAAAACATCGAGCTTATCCTTCACTAATGTTAAAAAACTTTTACCATAAAATATTGTTCCACTGGTTGCGTTATTGCTGGTACTTAAAACTAATCCATTTGGGTTTCCGCTCGATACAGTGTAATTTGTACCGCTTTTAGTTGCAGATACTCCGCCGATTGTGTGCGTTGACCCATCTGATGAGAATGCGTAAGTTCCTGGTTGTGTGGTTGCCAAGCTAAAAGCTGAAATAGCAACATCTGAATTATTTGAAGCCAAATTATTTGAAAAAAAAGCTCTAACCGCATCTGCATCGTAAGTAAATTGCTCTTTTAATTGGGTAGGGTCAAAAGATAATTGTCCAGTTCTTTCTGTTTTCACACCTAAATTTGACAAGTAATACGGTCCATTTTCATATCCTACAATTGCTGTTGAACTCATATCTCTTAATTCATTTTGAATATGTCTCAAAGTGCTGTCTCCAATAAGAACACCATCATTTTCATTTTCAGTTTCATCATTTTTTGACATTGCTGTTAGACTTTCTTGAACTTCATTATATGTCATTACATAACCTTCAAGGAGTGATTGAACGTTTTCTAAGTCAACTTCACTCGTAAGTTTTATAGCAGATGATGTTGTTTTTTTAAGTTGTACTGTAAATCCTTCAAATAAGTCAGTAACAGTATTTGAAGAACGGGTCATTGAAATACCATCAACTGTAAAGGCAGAATCTATTCCTGAAACTCTCTGACTCATATTAGATGTGGTTGTATTATAATCATAACCAACGCCTCCAGAAGCAGTCGCTAAATTTGATGTAGCAGCAACTTTCATTTCATTTGAAGCTCCAGATTCGCTTTTTAGCATCAGCATATAATTTGAACCATCATAAATTACACTTGCTAAAATATCTTTGGTTCCATCATTATCTGAATCAGTAGCAGCATTATTAATCATATCTCTCAGCTGTGTTACTGTTGTTGTTGCGGTAGTTGTTATACTAATTTGAGATTGCCCATTTCCAGTATGAGTTTGTCCTCCTCCAGATGTAGGGTCTGCGCTCCATGTTCCAAAATCAATAGTAAGCGTTCCAGAACCAACAGTTGCATTAGTGGAAGAATATGTTGGACCAGTTAAAGAGTGTTGTGATGCAAGAGTTGTGACTGTTAAACTTGAATTTACAGTTGCGCCTGCTTTAGATCCTGAGGCTGTAATTGTTGCAATGGTAGAGTCAGATGTAACTCCCTTATATCCATAGGAATCGCTGCTTTGAATTTGCGTTATTATATCGTTGAAACTTTTTAGGTCTGCTTTGACCTTTGCAAAAGCAGATATTTTGTCTTTTGTACTACTTTCTAAATTGTCAATACTCTCTCTTTGGGCAGCAGAATCAGCTTCCACAAGTGCGTCTATGATCTCAGTTGTATTCAGTCCTGAACCTACACCAATTTTCGATAATATTTCTGTAGCCATTTTCTAAACCTATAGTTAATTAAAACGACTTTATTAAGTCATTTTTTAACCTTGAAAAAGAACAAGAACATTCTGCATTGTTCTTGACGCTTGAGCGATCATATTCATTGCAGATTGTTGCAAAATTTGCGATTTGGCAAGTCTTGAGGATTCACGTGCAAAATCAGCATCCATAATTCTAGAATGTGAAGCTTGTTGATTGTGAGAAACATTTGTCAAGTTATCTATAACTACATTCATTCTACTCATTATGGCTCCAAACTTAGCTCTTTCCATGTGCACACGATCTAATGCTCTATCAACAACTTTAAGTGCATCTACCGCACCAGCCATTGTTTGAACATCAATAGTTGAAATTGAATTTAAAGTAGAAGCTGCAGCAGAAGATTCGAAAAGTCCACCATCAGCATTAGCAACAATTGAAAATGTATGTGAAGAATGAAATGTAACCTCTCCACCTAATCTTACACTATCGTTGGTTTGACTTGCATCTTCAACTTCTATGATTGTTCCTGTTGAGTCTTGTTTAAAATTCATACCAGTTAATCTCATTTTAGTATTAGCATCTGACACACTGGCAAAATCCACATTTTCAATTACAATATCTTCACCTTCATCTTGAACAATAATAATATTTGTTTTGTCCGCACTTAGTGTCGCCGAGATTCCAGTAGTAGAGCTGAATGCATTAAATTGATCCCTTAAATCTGTCAATTCTGCACCGGTTACAGATGTTCCTAGGGTAATAGTTGCTGAAATAGATTGTGCAGTTGTATTTTTACCGTAAACATTCATTGTTACTACATGAGATCCAGCTGCACTGCTGTCACTAGTTATAAATTGAATTTTTCCTTGTGTAGATGCTGTTGCAGAAACACCAGTAGAATCAAAATCATGATTAACTAAATTTGCTACTGCTTTCGCAGTGTTACCATCAGCAACATCAATTGTTTTTGAACCTAGTAATCCAGTAAGTGTAAAATCATCACCATCGACTACTTTACTTGTCAAACTAGATTTATCTGCTCCAACAAAAGCATTTTGTGCCAAATTAGCTTCAGCATTGGTTCCCTCTGTTGTAGCCTGATATGCTCCAAGAGAGGTATTTCTCATATTAGCTATTGATATGACTGCTTTTTCTCTTTCATGAGCTCCAATTTGAAATCTTCTATCTGCAAATGTACCATCTAAAACTGCTATTTCATTAAATGTTGTATCTCGTGTAACTCTGTCCATTTCATCTAAGAGTTGATTTACTTCTGTTTGAAGATATTGCTTTTGTTCTGCATTCACAATATCTGTGGCTGCCTGAATGGCTAATTCTCTAATTCTTTGTAATGCCGACGAGGCTTCATCTAGTGCACCTTCGGCAACTTGAGCCATTGATAAAACGTCAGAAGCATTTCTAACGGACATATCTAATGCTCTAACTGTAGCTGACATACGATCAGCTATTGCTGCACCTGCAGCATCATCCCCAGCATGATTTATCCTTTTACCAGTAGATATTCTTTCCATTGCAGAAAGCATATCTCTTTCAGTTTTTAAGAGACTCTTCATTGAAGCTGAAGTTCCCATACTTGTGTTAATACCCGGCATTAATTTTTTACTCCGTATTATTAATATTTACAGATTGTAATCTGCAAATCCAATGCCAAAAAAAAAGGGAAAGTTTAAAAACTTTCCCTTTCTAAAAACATACTATATGTAGTATATAATTACTGTAATACTGCCAATATAGCTGATTGAGCCTGGTTAGCCTGAGAAGCCATTGCCATTGCGGCTTGGTTCAAAACGCTATTTTTGGCTAAATCTGCAGTTTCTAATGCGAAATCAGTATCCATCAATCTCGCGCCTGCTGCTACCAGATTTGCAGATGTTGAATTAGCAACTCCCTGCATACCCTTAAGTGCAGTTAAATCAGCTGCAATATTACCAAGTGCTTCAGCTGCTTTCCCAAGGAAAGTATCAGCAGTAGCATCTGCACCTGCAGCAGCACTAATACCAGTCATTGCTGTCACAGCGGTTTCAGCACCCACTGTAGTAGTATTAGCGGTTAAGTAACCATAGTTAATAGTTACAGTTCTTGATTGAGCACTATCAACAACAGGAACCTTATTGAATTGAGTTTCATCTAAGATCATATCTATTGTGTCTGCTGCTAATGCTGCTTCAGCATTAAGAGCTGCAGTGTCTGATGTACTTAATAAGGCTGCATTATCAGCTTGAATACCAAGTTCTCTGATTCTAGTTGCAAGATTTGCTGCTTCCAGAAGGACAGATTCACCCATTTGAAGGTATGAAATACCATCTTCTATATTACGAGCGGCCATCGAGTAACCACCACCATCGGCACTTACAGCTGTTCCAACTGAGTGACCGGCTGCATCACCTCCATACATGGCTCTTATACCTGTTGAAAGTCTTGCAATGTTTTCATTCATACCGTGTCGAGCTTTTGAAGCTGCAGCAGCAGCCATATTAGCACCAACGGCAATACTTGAAACGGAAGGCATATTTTTTCTCCTATATAAAAATTAAAATTAAGTTACTGTATCACTGTTAAAATAGCTGCTTGAGCTTGGTTAGCTTGTGCCACCATTGCCATAGCAGATTGGTTTAAAACAGATGCTTTAGTCAAATTTGCTGTTTCGAGGGCAAAGTCAGTATCCTGAATCCTTGCAGCTGCAGCTTTTAAATTTGCAGCAGAATTCGAAGCAACACCTTGATATCCTTTTAAAGACACCATGCCAGCAGCAACATTTCCTAACGATTTAGCAATTAATCCTAATGCTGTATCAGCACTTCCATCAACACCGTTAGCACCCGTTATATCACCCATATTAGCGTTTGTAATCGAAGTTGCTGTACCGATTGTAGCGGTATTACCAGCATCATTGATTCCAATTGTAATTGCGGTTGCGTTACCCACCATAACAACACCATTAAATGTTGTGTTAGATGCTACGGATTCTAAAGCATCACCGATAGCAGTTGCTTCTGCGTTTAAGGCAGCTTCATCAGTAGTGGTAAGTAAACTATTATTTGCATATTGAATACCAAGTTCTCTCAACCTAGTGGTCAAAGCAGCCATCTCTAAAAGAACAGATTCGGCTGATTGTAAAAAAGAAATACCATCTTCTGCATTTCTAGCAGCGACGGCAAAACTTGCACCTTTGGAACCCAATGAATTCGCAACAGACTGACCAGCAGCATCACCTCCATACATGGATCTGATACCAGTAGATAGTCGTGTGATGGATTCATTCATGGCGTGACGCGCTTTTTGAGCAGCGGCTCCAGCCATAGCAGCACCAACGGCAATATTAGAAACTGAAGGCATTATTTTCTCCTTTTGTTGTTCATTAACTAATTTTATTCATTAACAATTAATTTCCATTAATATGTTTCTATAACTAATTAACGACTACAAAAAAAAATGTTTAGTAATATGAAATAAAGTATAAAAAAATCTTTATATTATCTTTAAATTGTTGTAATACAAAAGTAAGAAGGAAATTAATTATTAAATAATGTCAAATAAAGATTTATTCTGTCCTAATTGGCTATATGAAGTTTCAGTGGCTATTACTGTCCATGATTATCTTACAAAAGATTATTCAATTGAAATGATCGCTAAGAAATTCTCTGAGGGTTTAAGCGAAGAATATAAGGACATACCGGTTGAGGAAATCTCTAAACCCGCTGAAACCTGTATTAGATTCATGGCTGAAATACAAGGAGCGGAATTTGAAGCTCACGAAAGAGCAAATCATTTTATTCATTATAGATTAAAGTTTAATGGTATCAAAGGTCCTAGAAAACTTAAGACACTTTTAGGAAGTGCTTTTGATGGTGATAAACAAAAAAAATATAATGAAGAAAGTATGGTTAAAGATTTTAAAGCTTACTGTTTTGCTCTTAGGTCCGGAACCGTTCCCAAAGCATCTAGTGGGTGGTCAATAAAAAATGAAGAAGATCTAGGTTTTTATAAAGATATTATAGGAAAAGATTTTTCATTAGATGATTTACTTTAATCACCAATTTCTGTCAACTCCCAAAAGAGCTACTTTTTATACATCATTACTACGAAATTAAATCAAACAGATTTAATTGTGCAATTCTTACAAAAGCTTTCTGAGATGCCTCCTGATTTGTTATTCTGGCTTGAAGATCTGTAACCAGTTTTGAAAGATCAGCATCTGCCAAGTCACTTACATCTTTGCTTACAGCTATTTGTCTTTCCATCATTAAGTCACTTTGCCTCTCGGCTGAATTTATTCTCGCTCCAACTTTTGCTCTTTGGTTGGATAAATCATTTTGAATGGTAACCATTTCATCTAATCGACTAGCAATGGTTTGATCAAAATCATAAATTGTTTGAGCATTCCCCAAATTTGAACCAGCAGCATCTATTGGTTGAAAAGTAAAGAAAGAAGTTGGCTGACTTTGTGATTTGGTAATATTAGGAATTTGAAGGTTACTTAATGTTATATCGTAGCTATAAGTATTCGTTAAGGTTAATGTGTCATTAGAAGTACTTGTCGTGGAAACTGCGGCTGTGATATCTAAGTCCGCAGCATTAATTGCAGTTGCAACATCCGTTAAATCAGATCCAGTAATTGCCATATTAAAATCCACTGATTTTTCACCTGAAGTTATTGTAAACGAATATGTTCCAGGATCCTCGTTTGTGAGAGAAAGTTTTGCTTTTCCGGGCGCTTTAGCAGCTTCAACACCACTATTAGCGGTTCTAATAGATCTACTTATGTTATCAACAGCTTCAAACAAATCTGTTGAAACTCCACTACTAGTAACAATGTCTTGAAACACACTTGCTCCATCAAGAGTTGATTCTAACATTCTACTTTCCGAAACAGCTAAACTTACTGTACCTCTATCACCTTTGTAAGCAACCAATCCATTTGAATCTTGAATAAAAGGAACTGTTTTAGTTTTAAATCCACTGTAAATATGAGAACCACCTGGATCTTGAGTGTTAGCTAAGGATAT
>CABZFH010000014.1 GCA_902524895.1 uncultured Alphaproteobacteria bacterium
CAAGAAAAAAAATCAGATGAACAAAGCACATCAGATGCTAAAGACGATAAAGAGGCTAGTATTGAAGAAAAAAAAGATTAATTAAATGTTCCTACTAATTAAGATAATGATAATTCAAGATCTTTTAAAAGTTTAAAAAAAATATATTAAATAGCAGAATCTAAAAAATTTTGTGAATTTATAGTATATGAATTAACAACAAAAGTTTTAGGCTAAGATATGTTAGTAGTCGCAAAAATTCTCAACAATTACGGCGTTAAAGGGCTTGTGAAAGTCAAAAGTTTTCTTGAAAACCCGGATGATTTAAGAAAATTTAAATCATTTTATATTAATTTCACAGAAAAAGTTGACATTGAGTTTATAACAAAAATAAAAACCAATTTTATTTGTAGAATAAATAAAATCTATAGAAATGAAGATGCAAAATCATTTATTAATTCAGATTTATTTATAAAAGAAGATGATCTTCCTGAATTAAAAAATGGATACTATTTTTTTCAATTGGAATCTATGATTGTAAAAATGAATGGGAAAATTGTAGGTAAAGTAAAGTCAGCAAACAATCATGGAGCTGGAGATTACCTAGAAATCTTACTTGAAAATAAAAAAGAAATTTTAGTACCTTTAAATAAAGATCATGTGCTAGAAATTGATTTAAAAAATAAAATGATTTTTATAAATTCAGAGTATTATGAAGATGAAATTTAGTATCTTAACTCTTTTTCCAGAAATGTTTCCAGGATTACTAAACCATTCTATACCTGGCAGAGCATTAAAAAATAAAAAATTTAGCATTGAAACTTTCAATATTAGAGAATACTCACATTTAAAAAATAACTCTATTGACGGGAAACCAATCGGAGGCGGTGCTGGAATGATAATGAGACCAGACATTCTTCAGAAAGCCTTAAACCATGTTTTGGAAAAACAAAAGGGTTCTAATATCAAAACTATATATTTTACACCTAAAGGAAGAGTATTAAAACAAGATATAATAAAAGAAGTTACCAATTATGATAATATAATAATTATTTGCGGAAGATATGAAGGAATTGATCAGAGGTTTGTAGAAAACAATAATGTTGATGAAATATCTGTAGGAGATTATATTTTAACAGGAGGGGAAATTCCTGCATTTATTTTAATTGATGCTTGTATTAGATTGATTCCTGAAGTATTAGGTAATAGGAAGAGTTTAAATAGTGAAAGCTTTGAAAATACTTTACTTGAATACCCTCAATATACAAAACCTCTAGATTGGGAGGGTAATAGGGTTCCTAAAGTTTTATTTTCAGGTAATCACGTGGCTGTAGAAAAATGGAGACTTACTAAAGCGCGAGAAACAACAAAAAAAGCTAGACCAGATTTGTGGAAGTTGTATAAAAATAAATTAAGAGGAAAAAAATGAATATACTAAAAGACTTTGAAAACAATCAAATTAAAGAGATTTCAAAAAATAAATCGTATCCTACTTTTTATGCTGGTGATACACTAAAGATTCACTTAAAAATTAAAGAGGGAGAAAAAGAAAGAATCCAAATTTTCGAGGGAATTTGTATAGCCATAAAAAATGCTGGAATAAATTCTGCTTTCACTACTAGAAAAATTTCATACGGTGAGGGTGTTGAAAGGGTGTTTCCTTACTACTCTCCAAACATTGAAAAAATTGAATTGGTAAAAAGTGGAAGTGTAAGAAGATCAAAACTTTACTTTTTGAGAGAAAGAAGTGGAAAGTCTGCTAGAATTTCAGAAAAAAACAAATTCGTTAAAACAAAAAATGTTAATCAAGAAAAAATTGGAAACTCTTCTGTAAGCAAAATTAACGAAGACTCTGAATCCAAAATAGTCAAAGATCAAGATCAAATTAAAAATGATTCAGGCCAAAAAAATAAATCCTAAGTTGTGCTATGAGACCAAAAACATTATTTGACAAAATTTGGTCTGATCATCTTGTAGATAGGCAAAACGATGGAACGTGTTTAATATACATTGATAGACATTTGGTTCATGAAGTGACTAGTCCACAAGCATTTGAAGGACTTAGAATTAGTAAAAGAAAAGTGCGTTCACCAAAAAGTACTTTTGCAGTAGCTGATCACAATGTTCCAACTACAAATAGAAAATATGGAATTAAAAATCCGGAAAGTAGGTTGCAAGTTGAAACACTGGAAAAAAATTGTGAGGATTTTGGTATTACAATTTTTCCACTATTAGATAAAAGACAAGGAATCGTTCATATAGTAGGTCCAGAACAAGGTATAACTCAACCTGGTATGACAATCGTCTGTGGAGATAGTCATACAGCAACTCATGGCGCTTTTGGAGCCTTGGCTTTTGGAATTGGTACTAGTGAAGTAGAACACGTCTTAGCAACACAGACACTAATACAAAAACCAGCCAAAAATATGCTCATAAACATAACGGGCACTTTAGCAAATGGTGTTACTTCTAAGGACATTATACTTAATGTAATTGGGAATATAGGTACTGCGGGAGGCACTGGTTATGTAATTGAATATGCAGGTGAAATAATTTCCAATTTGAGTATGGAATCAAGAATGACAATTTGTAATATGAGTATAGAAGCTGGAGCTAGAGCAGGTTTAATTTCACCTGATCAAACTACTTACGATTATATAAAAAATAGACCATATGCACCAAAAGGAAAAGATTGGGCAAAAGCATTAGAATACTGGAGTTCATTAATTTCAGATCCTAACTCAATCTACGATAAAGAAGTACATATCAAAGGAAATAAAATTTACCCACAAGTTACCTGGGGAACAAGTCCTCAAGATGTTGTTGAGATTAATGGAGTTGTTCCTGATCCCAAAGAGATTCTTGATTTTGAAAAAAGGAAATCTGTGGAGCGTTCAATAGATTATATGGGTTTAAAACCAAAGCAAAAAATAAGAGATATAGAAATCGATAAAGTTTTTATTGGTTCGTGCACAAATGGAAGGATTGAAGATCTTAGGGAAGTAGCAAACGTAGTTAATGGGAAAAAAATTAAGGTTGATGCTATGGTTGTACCAGGTTCAGGTTTGGTAAAGGCACAAGCAGAAAAAGAAGGAATTGATAAAATTCTAATTAAAGCAGGTTTTGAGTGGAGAGAACCTGGATGCTCTATGTGTTTAGCAATGAATCCTGATCAATTAAGACCAAAAGAAAGATGTGTTTCAACTTCAAACAGAAACTTTGAGGGAAGACAGGGAAGAGAAGGAAGAACCCATCTGGTGAGTCCGGCAGTTGCTGCCGCTTCTGCTTTAAGAGGTAAAATAAGTTTAGTTGAGGATTTATAATTGCTAAAATTTAATATTCTGGAGGGAATTGCAGCTCCCTTACCCATGATGAACATCGACACTGACATGATTATTCCAAAACAATTTCTTAAAACAATAAAAAGATCTGGATTGGGTAAGAATTTATTTCATGAGTTAAGGTATGATTTAAATGGAAATATAAAAAACGACTTTGTTCTCAATTGGGACCCATTCAATAAATCAACTATTTTGGTTACAGGTCAAAATTTTGGATGTGGTAGTAGCAGAGAGCATGCACCCTGGTCTTTGCTTGATTTTGGTATTAGGTCAATTATTTCGACTAGCTTTGCAGACATATTTTTTAATAATTGCTTTAAAAATGGTATTTTACCTATAGTTATTTCCCAAGATATTTGTAATGAATTAATGGAATTAGCAAATCAAAAAAAAATATTTAAAATTGATCTACCAAATCAACTTATAAAAGTTGAAGATAATGAAATATCTCCTTTTAAGATCGATGAATTTAGAAAGAAATGCTTAATTGAAGGTTTAGATGATATTTCATTAACATTAAATAATATTACAAAAATAGAGTCTTTTGAAAAAAAAATGAGAAATTTAAAACCATGGATAAGTAAATGAAAAAAAATATTTTGTTACTACCTGGTGATGGAATAGGTCATGAAATTTCTAAAGAAGCAGAGAAAATTTTTAATTGGTTAGACAAAAATACTAATTTAGAGTTTGAAATTTCTAAAGAGCTTATTGGTGGAGCGTCAATAGATGAATATGGAGAACCAATAACAAATAAAGTTCTAAATCTTGCGAAAAAATCTGATGCAATACTTTTGGGAGCAGTTGGTGGACCAAAATGGGAAAAATTAGATTTCATTAAAAGACCAGAAAGAGGTTTGCTGAAAATAAGAAAAGAACTTGATTTGTTTGCAAACTTTAGGCCTGCTATAGTTTTTGATGCTTTAGTTTCTGCATCTAGTCTGAAAGAAGAAATTATATCAGATCTCGATATTATGATCATCAGAGAACTTACAAGTGGAATATATTTTGGAGAACCAAGAGGAATAGAAAAAATTTCTGAAAACATAAAAAAAGGCTTTAATACTTTAGTTTATCACAGTGATGAAATTGAGAGAATTGCAACAGTTGGTTTTGAAATTGCAATGAAAAGGAACAAAAAATTATGTTCTATAGATAAAGCGAACGTTTTAGAGTCAACAGAACTATGGAGAGATGTCGTTAATGATGTCTCAAAGAAATTTCCAGAAATTCACCTAACTCATATGTATGTCGATAACGCTGCAATGCAGTTAGTAAGAAATCCAAAACAGTTTGATGTAATTGTTACAACCAATATGTTTGGAGATATTTTATCTGATTGTGCATCTATGTTAACAGGATCGTTAGGAATGTTACCATCTGCTTCACTCGGCGAATTTAATACAGGAAAAAAAATAAGAAAGGCGATGTATGAGCCCGTGCACGGTTCAGCACCAGATATTGCTGGGAAAAATCTTGCTAACCCACTGGCTATGATTCAAAGTATTGGTATGATGCTAGAATATTCATTTAGTTCTCTAGATTTGAATAATCTACTAAAAAGTTGCATAAACAACATTTTAAATAACGGTTACAGGACAGAGGATATATTTAGTAATTCAAATGAAAAGAAATTAGGCACATCTGAAATGGGAGATATGCTTGTTAAAGAGTTAGAGGCTTCTTAAAATGAAAAAGATAAATATTGCAATTATTGGTTCAACAGGAAACGTAGGAAGGGAAATTCTAAAAATATTAGTCGAACGAAAATTTCCTTTTGGTAAAATCGAACTTTTGGCATCTGAAAAATCAGTTGGAAAAAAAATTAACTTTCACAAAAAAAAATTTATTGAAGTGAAGAATTTAGAAGGTTTTAATTTTAAAGGAGTAGATCTTGTTTTCTCTTCTGCTGGAGCAAGTGTATCAAAAAATTTTGTTCCCATGGCATTAGATAAGGGAAGTGTGGTTATAGACAATACATCTGCTTTTAGATTGGAAAAAAATGTACCACTAATTGTCCCAGAAGTTAACTCTGTTGCTTTAAAAAATTTTAAGAAAAATGGCATTATTGCAAATCCAAACTGTTCTACGATTCAGATGGTTACCGCCTTAAAACCACTTCATGATGAATTAGGTATTAAAAGAATTGTTGTTTCTACCTATCAATCAACATCTGGAGCAGGAAAATCAGCAATGGACGAACTATTTCATCAAACATTAGATGTCTACAAAAATAAGTCACTAATCCCAAACATTTTTACTAAAAAAATAGCTTTTAATTTAATACCTCATATCGATGATTTTTTAGATGAAGGCCAAACCAAAGAGGAACAAAAAATGGTTGACGAAACTAAAAAAATCTTAGACAAAAAAATCTCCGTATTTGCTACATGTGTAAGAGTTCCAGTGTTTGTTGGTCATGGAGAGTCAATAAATATTGAAACAAAAAAAGTAATCAAATTAGATAAAGTTCGTGAAATATTAACTAGTGCTAATGGCGTGAGTCTCATTGATAAAAGAGAAAATGGTGGTTATGTCACACCAGATGAATCAGCTGGATTAGATGATGTTTTTGTAAGTCGTTTAAGAGTTGATAAAAGTATCAAAAATGGATTAGGCATGTGGGTCGTATCAGATAATATTAGAAAAGGAGCAGCACTTAATAGTGTCCAAATTGCAGAAGAATTGATAAAACGAGGTTTTTATGGATAAGAACTTTAAAAGTAGATATTTTGAAGATTATATTTTAGGAGAAACGATTGATCATAGTGTTCCTCGAACAATTTCTGAAGGTGATGTATCTATTTACCTCGCCACGACTGGAAGCAGATTTGCGATAAATTATTCACACGAATTTTCCCAAAAAATTGGTTATTCGTCTACCCCAATTGATGATATTTTAACATTTCATATTGTTTTTGGTAGAACTGTTCCAGACTTATCACTCAACGCGATCGCAAATTTAGGCTATGCTGGAGTAAAATTTTTAAAACCAGTTTTTATTGGAGATACATTATCTTCTTCTTCAAAGATAATAGGGCTTAAAGAAAATTCAAATGGAAAAACCGGTACTGTGTACGTTGAATCCATAGGCAAAAATCAAAATAATGAAGTTGTTCTGAAATATTACAGATGGTTAATGATGCAAAAAAAAAATTTTGATTTTAAACTCGAAAAGAATATAATTCCTGAATTACCAAAAGAAGTAAATTCAGCAGATTTTACCTTTGCAGAAAATTTAAATTTTACAGAATGGGATCCAAAAATTACTGGTAGTAAGGCATTTTATAATGACTACAAACAAAACGAAGAAATTCATCATTTAGATGGTCAAACTATCGAAGAAGCTGAGCATCAAATTGCTACCAGACTTTACCAAAACAATGCAAGAGTCCATTTTAACCAGCATGTTGAAAAAGATGGAAGATTTGGAAAACGAATTATTTATGGAGGGTATATCATTTCACTTGCTAGAGCAATTAGTTGTAATGGCTTTGCTAATACATTAAAAATTGCTGCAATTCATTCAGGAAAACATTCCGCTCCAACTTTTTCTGGAGATACTATTTATGCCTGGTCGAAAGTATTAGATAAAGAAATCATAAGTAAAAATATAGGTTCTTTAAAAATTCAAACATTAGCATCTAAAAATGATTCAAACATGTTTTTTCCCGAAGAAAAATTGCCTGAAAATATTGTTTTAGATATAATATATTCAATATTAATACCGATAAAATAAAGTGAAAAATACAAAGTTACCAATTTCACCTCATCTTCAAATTTATAAACCTCAGATAACCTCTGTACTATCTATAACTCATCGTATAACAGGTTTTTTTCTCAGTTTTACTTTGCCATTATTGTTGCTATGGTTATTTTGTATATTTCTAGGGTCGAGTGTATACAACTCATTTATAACCTTTTTTTCATACACACCTTTAAAATTAATCCTTATTCCAATTACTTATGCATTTTCATACCATATGTTAAACGGAATTAGACACTTAATATGGGATTGTGGCTATGGTTTTTCATTGCGGTTTTCTTCAATATCAGGGGTTTTAATAGTGACACTATCGATACTAATAACGATAGTGATTAACCTTATTATTGTTTTTTAAAATGAATGTTCAAGAAAAATTTCTTTGGTCTTTACAGAGGTTAAGTGCAATACTTATTTTCTTTCTATCTATTTGGTTAGTTATTTCATTGAATTCATTTTTATTTGAAAGTTACTTAGACACTAAAGAATGGGTAAATAAAGGGTTTAACTCATTTCTTTTGTTTATTCTTACTTCATCAATTGCGTTTCACTCAAGTTTAGGATTATCTGTAATAATTGATGATTATGTGCACAGTTTGAAGTTAAATAAAGTTCTACACATATTAAAAAATTTATTTGCTCTGTTTTGCATTTTATTTGCAGGTTTTTGTTTGTATTTCATCTAAAATCTACAATATATAAATACTATGGATTTAGAGGAATTAAATTTTGATGTGATAGTCGTTGGTGCTGGAGGCTCAGGTTTAAGAGCTACAATGGGTTGTGCTGAAAAAAAACTTAAAACAGCATGTATAACAAAGGTATTTCCTACTAGAAGTCATACTGTAGCAGCTCAAGGCGGTATAAGTGCTGCTTTAGGTAATATGGGTGAGGACGACTGGAAATGGCATATGTACGACACTATTAAAGGCTCAGATTGGTTGGGTGATCAAGATGCTATTGCTTTTATGTGCAAAGAAGCGCCAGAAGCGGTAATAGAACTTGAGCACTACGGAGTTCCATTTTCCAGAACTGAAGAGGGAAAGATTTATCAGCGTCCTTTTGGTGGAATGACTACTCATTTTGGCGAAGGTATTGCTCAAAGAACATGTGCTGCAGCTGATCGAACAGGTCACGCGATGTTACATACGTTGTACCAACAGTCTTTATCCCATGATGCAGAATTTTTTGTGGAATACTTGGTATTAGACCTGATAATGAATAATAGGAAAGAATGTCATGGTGTGTTGGCATGGAATCTTCATGATGGAAAATTATATTGTTTCAATTCTAAAATGGTGATACTAGCCACTGGTGGTTATGGTCGAGCGTATTTCTCATGTACTTCTGCTCACACCTGCACTGGTGACGGTGGGGCGATGGTTTTAAGAGCTGGTCTTCCTTTACAAGATATGGAATTTACTCAATTTCATCCAACAGGTATCTATGGTGCGGGTGTTCTAATCACAGAAGGAGCCAGAGGTGAAGGAGGTTTTTTAACAAATAGTGAAGGTGAAAGATTTATGGAAAAGTATGCACCCAATGCTAAAGACTTAGCTAGTAGAGATGTTGTTTCCAGGTCTATGACAACTGAGATTATGGAGGGCAGGGGCTGTGGTCCCAAAAAAGATCATATTCATTTGAACCTGAGCCATCTCGAAAAAAGTGTATTAGAAGAAAAATTACCAGGAATTACAGAATCAGCTGAAATTTTTGCTGGCGTTGATGTTACTAAAGATCCTATACCTGTTCAACCTACAGTGCATTACAATATGGGAGGCATACCAACAAATATTCATGGGGAAGTTTTGACTTTAAAAAACGGTAAAGATTCTGTAGTTAAAGGTTTGATGTCTATAGGAGAAGCAGCTTGCGTGTCTGTTCACGGAGCTAACAGATTAGGATCCAACTCACTTTTAGATCTTGTCGTTTTTGGAAAGTCAGCTGCTAATAGATGTTCTGAAATTATCGATAAAAATCAAAAGAATAAAGATATTGCAAAAGATCTTTTAAATAATTTAGTCCAAAGGTTCGATAAGATAAGAACCAGTAGTGGTAAAAATTCAATTTCGAAATTGAGGTCTGAGATGCAACATACAATGCAAAATTTTTGCCCAGTTTATAGATCAGATAAAATTATGAAAGAGGGGAAAAAAAGACTCTTGAATATATTGGATAAAATGCAAAGTACTAAAATTTCAGACAATAGCTTAATATGGAATACCGAAATAGTTGAAGCCATCGAATTGCATAATCTTATTTTGCAGTCAATAGCAAGTATTGACACTGCTTTAGTAAGAACCGAAAGTAGAGGAGCTCATTCTAGAATTGATTACAAGCATAGGAACGATAAAAAATGGCTTAAACATAACCTTGTATGGACTAATGAGGATGGATGTACTAAATTTAGTTTTAGGAATGTTGAGTTAAAAACCAATAGTGATGAAGTAGAAACAATTGCACCAAAAGAAAGGGTTTACTAGGTATATTATATGGTTGAATTTTCGCTTCCCAGAAATTCTAAAATCGTTGAGGGTAAAACTTATGGTAAATCAAAAAACTCTAATAATCAAAAAATTATTGAAATCTATAGATGGGAAAGAGACTCCGGAAAACAACCAAGAATTGACAAATTCTATATAGATCCAGATACTTGTGGCCCAATGACACTTGACGCCCTAATGCATATAAAAAATGAATTAGATCCATCCTTAACCTTCAGAAGATCCTGTAGAGAGGGTATTTGTGGTTCTTGTTCGATGAATATTGACGGAACGAATAATCTAGCTTGTCTCAAACCCTTAGAAAAAAACACTAAGAAAGTCAAAATTTATCCTTTGCCTCACATGAAGGTTATTAAAGATTTAGTTCCTGATCTGAAAGAATTTTATGAACAATACAAATCAATTAAACCCTGGCTAAGGCCAAAACCTAATAACAGTAAAAGAGAAATGATTCAATCTCAGGAAGATCGTAAAAAACTTGATGGACTCTACGAATGCGTTTTATGCGCTTGTTGTTCAACTTCCTGCCCAAGTTATTGGTGGAATGGTGATAAATTTCTTGGTCCAGCAATATTACTTCAAGCCTACAGATTCATTGTTGATAGTAGAGACAAAGATAGAAAAGAAAGAATTGAAATGCTAAATGACGCTTTTAAACTTTATAGGTGCCATACAATTATGAATTGTACTAAGACTTGTCCTAAAGGACTTAATCCTGCAAAAGCAATTGCTTCAATAAAAAAACTGCAAATTTCGTCTTAATGACTTGGTCAAATTTATTAAATAAAAAAATTGTTAAATCACTAGAAGTTTTTGAAAAAATTCAACCCAATGATGAGCAATTAAAGATAATCGAACAAACATGTAAAGAATTAGAAAAAAAACAAAAACACAGCTTTTTTAAAAAAATCCTAAAAAAAAATAAATGCGGCATTTATTATCATGGAAAAGTTGGAAGAGGAAAGTCAATCATCCTCAACGCATTTGAAAGAGAATTATCTGATGATTATTTACAGAAACACCACTTTAATGAGCTTATATTTAAATTGCAGAAGATTAGATTTTCAGAAAAGGAGACGAATAAAAAATTAAGAGAAGAAAAAATTATTTTTAAATTTCAAAAGTATGTATTCGTTGACGAGATTGATGTTGATAATATTGCAGACCTGCAGCTTCTATTAAATTTTATGAATGCAATGGCTAAAGAAAAAATTTTTATGCTTTTCACTAGCAATCATCATCCAAGAAATATTTATAAAAAAAAT
>CABZFH010000015.1 GCA_902524895.1 uncultured Alphaproteobacteria bacterium
ATCAAAACTAACAGTGAATTAGTAAAAAAAGCCAGAAATGGAGTTATGGAATTTTTATTAATTAATCATCCCTTAGATTGCCCTATTTGCGATCAAGGTGGTGAATGTGATCTTCAAGATCAGGCTATGGCTTACGGAAAAGGATTCAGTCGCTTTGTTGAATCCAAAAGAGCTGTTAAGGATAAAAATCTAGGGCCTCTTATTAAAACTCATATGACTCGTTGTATACATTGCACTAGATGTGTAAGGTTTGCTGAAGAAGTGGCGGGAATAGATCAAATTGGTACTATTGGTAGGGGAGAAGACACTGAAATAACTACTTATTTAGAAAGTACAGTAGGATCCGAGTTGTCAGCAAATATCATTGATTTATGTCCTGTTGGTGCTCTTACGTCAAAACCTTATGCCTACATAGCTAGACCATGGGAATTAAAGAAAACAGACAGCATAGATTTAATGGACGCAGTTGGAAGTAATGTAAGATTTGATACTAAAGCAGACAGAATAATGAGAGTGCTACCAAGAGTCAATGAGTCAATTAATGAAGAGTGGATTTCAGATAAGACTAGATTTGCTTATGATGGTTTGTTAACTCAAAGACTGGATAAAGGATATATAAAAAAAAATGGAAAACTTGAAGAGGTTGATAATTTAGAGCTTGTAAACTTATTTGCGGAAAAGATAAGATCATCAGGTAGCATAGCTTCTTTATTAGGAAATATTATCGATTGTGAAACAATATATGCTTTTAAATTATTCTTAGATGGATTAGAGAAAAAAGTTGTTTATGATTGTAGACAAGATAACTCGTTCATAATCCCTGGAGATAGATCTTCATATCTTTTCAATACTACTATTCAAGGAATAGATGAATGCGATTTGTGTTTATTTGTTGGCTGCAACCCAAAGGTTGAAGCGCCCATTTTAAATTCAAGAATTAGAAAAAGATTCTTAAATTCTGATAGTAACATAGAAATTGGTTATATTGGTCAGAGTGCTGAATTTAATTACAAAGTTAACTTTTTAGGAGAATCTCCATCTATTTTAAAGAGTATTTTAAATGGAAAACATAATTTTTCTAGGTCTTTAAAGAGATCTAAAAGACCTTTAATTATACTTGGACAAGGTGCTCTAACAGTTGAGGATTCTGCAGAAATTTATTACACAACAAAACAATTATATCAAAAGTATTGTGATATTGATCAGTGGTGTGGTTTCAATGTATTGCAAACATTTGCTGGTAGAGTAGGTGCGTATGACTTAAATTTTTTTAAAGGTTTTGATGATTTTAAAAAGTTTAATATTTTAAATCATGTAAATAAAAAGAAATCAGATGTATTAATATTATTTGCTGCAGACGAAATAGATCTTAAAAATTTGAATAATAATACGTTTGTAATTTATTTTGGGCACCACGGAGATAAATCAGCCAATTATGCTGATATGATAATTCCAATACCATGTTTTACAGAAACTGAAGGCGTTTTTGTGAATCTTGAAGGTAGACCCCAAATTTCTGCTAAAATTAAAAACCCTTTGTCTAATGTAAATGAATCTTGGAAGTTTCTTCTCGAAACGGCTAAAGTTTTAAATATTGATTTAGGTTTTAATAACTTTCAACAGCTGAGAATCGCTTTATTCAAAGAGCATAATCACTTAAAAGATATTAATGTTATTAAAAAAAATATATTTTCTAAAATTGAACCCAAAAGCTTTCTGAACGATAACCAAATCTCGTCTCATTCTATTTCATCAAATATAAAAAATTTTTATATGACTGATTCAGTTAGTAGACTTTCCTTGGTAATGTCTAATTGCTCAATGAAAAATATTTGAGTAAAGATGTTATTTGAAATTTTATACATAATTTTTAAAATTATATTAATTATCCTGCCATTAATGATATTTATTGCTTATCTTACATATTTTGAAAGACGTGTTATTGGTGCCATTCAACTCAGAAAAGGTCCAAATGTTGTTGGCCCTTTTGGTTTATTTCAACCTTTAGCTGATGGGTTAAAATTGTTAACAAAAGAAACAGTGGTACCAACTAACTCTAATAAATTAATTTTTTTATTTTCACCTATATTAACGTTCACTCTTGCTCTAGTAGCTTGGGCTGTAATACCGATTGATTATGATATAGTTTTGTCTAATATAAACGTTGGTATTCTTTATGTATTTGCAATATCTTCTTTGGGTGTTTATGGAATAATAATGGCTGGTTGGTCAAGTAATTCTAGATACGCTTTTCTTGGCGCTCTCAGATCTGCTGCACAAATGATTTCTTATGAAGTTTCAATTGGACTGATAATAATTAATATTTTGTTAACGGTAGGTTCATTAAACTTAACTGAAATAGTTTTAGCACAAAAAAATTTATGGTTTTTTATCCCTCATTTTCCAGTCTTTATAATTTTTTTCATATCTACCTTAGCTGAAACAAACAGAGCTCCATTTGATTTACCTGAAGCTGAAGCTGAACTAGTTGCAGGCTACAATGTTGAATATTCTTCATTAGCATTTGGTCTTTTTTTTCTTGGAGAATATGGAAACATGATATTGATGAGTTCTTTAACAACAATTTTATTCCTAGGGGGGTGGTATCCTCCCTTTGATTACGATTATCTATATATTATACCTGGCTTTTTTTGGTTTTTTCTAAAAGTTTGTATAATTTTGTTTCTTTTTCTTTGGATTAGAGCTACTTTACCAAGATATAGATATGATCAGCTGATGAGACTAGGTTGGAAGGTATTTTTACCTATTTCATTACTGTGGATAGTTATTACCTCAAGTTATTTGTACTTTTTTGAAAAATTTTAAATATAAATAGATATTGTTAGTTGGGAGCTATGAATAAATTTTTAAAAATAATAAAGAACACCTTATTAATAGAAATTCTCGAAGGGATGTTATTAACCTTAAAATATTTTTTCAAAAAAAAGGTAACAATAAATTATCCCTTTGAAAAAGGGGCTTTAAGTCCAAGGTTTAGAGGAGAGCATGCGCTTCGAAGATATGAATCTGGTGAAGAAAGATGTATAGCTTGTAAGCTATGTGAAGCTGTTTGCCCTGCTCAAGCTATTATTATCGAAGCAGAACCGAGAGATGATGGATCCAGAAGAACAACCAGATATGAAATAGATATGACTAAATGTATTTATTGTGGTTTTTGTCAAGAATCTTGTCCTGTGGATGCAATCGTTGAAGGTCCTAATTTTGAATTTGCTACTGAAACAAGAGAAGAATTAATATATGATAAAAAGAAACTTCTTGATAACGGGGATAGATGGGAAATGGAAATATCTAAAAACCTTGAGTCAGATTCAAAATATCTGTAGTTTATGTTTTCTTTGTTTGGATTATTTTCTTTGATTTTAATTTTCTCTTCCTTGATGGTCATTCTATCAAGAAATACAGTTTATTCTGTTTTGTATCTAATTTTAAGTTTTTTTAATGCCGCCATAATTTTTCTTATGTCAAATGCAGAGTTTTTAGCCATGACCCTTATAATAGTTTATGTAGGAGCTGTAGCTGTGTTATTTTTATTTGTGGTTATGATGCTTAATATTAATGTTGTTCAAGCAAAAGAAGGGATGCTAAAATATTTACCATTTGGCTTAGTATTAATTTCAATTTTATTAATTGAATTGAGTTTAATTTTTTCAGATTTACCAGTGTTTCCTGAGTCGAATACAAAAATTGATATATCAGAATTGTTAAATAATGGAAACTCTAACACTAAAGCAATTGGATTACATTTGTATACTGACTATTTCATCATATTCCAAATTTCAGGTTTTGTTTTATTGGTAGCGATGCTAGGTGCTATTGTGCTTGCGTACCAAAAAAATGAAAATTATATTAAGCAAGATGTAATTAGGCAATTAGATTCAGATAGAAAAAAAGCAATTAAATTAAATGACATAAAGCCTAACAGATAATATATGAATATTTTATTTTACTTAATTCTTTCATCAATAATTTTTTCTATTGGTTTATTAGGTATTTTTATAAATAGAAAAAATATTATTACGATTCTTATGTCTATAGAATTAATGCTATTAGCTGTAAATATAAATTTTATTGGTTTTTCTAATCATTTAAACGATTTGTCAGGACAAATTTTCGCTTTGTTTATTTTAGTTGTAGCTGCTGCAGAGGCTGCGGTTGGTTTAGCTATTTTAACTATTTTTTTTAAAAGAAGTGGTTCCATAAGTGTTGACGAAATTAATAAAATGAGAGGTTAACATGTTTTCTCTTTCTGTATTTATTCCATTGATATGTTACTTTTTTTGTATTTTTTTTAATAAAAGAATAGCTGAAATTAAGATTGAGATTGTTATTTCAGCTTTAATGATATTAGCATCTTTAATTTCAATTTATGTTTTCTTTTCGGTATCAGAATTTAATCCTGAATCTCAAATAATAATTGGTAATTGGTTGTCATCAGGAAGTTTTTTAATTGATTGGTCATTAAATTTCAATAGTCTTTCAGTATTAATGGTTTTGGTCGTAAATGTGGTCTCGACTATAGTGCATATTTATTCAATAGGATACATGCATAATGATCCAAAAAAAGTAATCTTTCTTGGTTATTTGGGTTTATTTACTTTTTTTATGTTAATTCTTGTTACTTCCTCTAATCTTATCCAACTTTTTCTTGGATGGGAAGGAGTGGGATTAACTTCATACCTATTAATTGGTTTTTGGAATTTTAAAGATGTTGCAAATAAAGCAGCATTAAAGGCTTTTGTAGTTAATAGAATAGGTGATTTTGGATTTATGCTAGGAATTTTCGCAATTTTCTTTATTTTTGGTACTGTTAATTTTAATGAGATATTTATTTTGGTAGAGTCTCAAGAAAATACTTTTTTCAAATTTTTGGGGTTTAATTTTCATGCTTTAACATTAATATCTGTTCTCCTCTTTGTTGGTTGTATGGGGAAATCTGCTCAATTCGGTTTGCATACTTGGTTGCCAGACGCAATGGAAGGACCTACACCAGTATCAGCTCTTATTCATGCTGCTACCATGGTTACAGCAGGCGTTTTTCTTTTGGTATTGATGTCACCAATTATTGAACAATCAGAGTTTGCTCAAAAATTAATTATGATTATAGGAGCACTAACTTCTTTATTTGCTGCTTCTGTTGCTATAACACAAAATGATATTAAAAGAATTATTGCCTATTCTACTTGCAGTCAATTAGGATATATGTTTGTAGCCATTGGTTGCTCTGCATATGGAGTTGCAATGTTTCATCTAGTAACTCATGCATTTTTTAAAGCCTTATTATTTTTAGGTGCTGGATCGGTTATTCATGCTATGTCTGATGAACAAAACATTAAGAAGATGGGTGCTTTATATAATAAAATTCCAGTTACTTATATGTTGATGTTAATTGGCACATTTTCATTAGTTGGTCTTCCATTTTTTAGCGCCTATTATTCAAAAGATTTAATATTAGAAATTTTATATTTAGATGATTTTGATATTAGTATATATGTCTATATTATTGGAATTATTGTAGTTTTCTTTACCTCATTTTATTCATTTAGGCTTTTAATTTATGTTTTTCACGGTGAAAGTAAATCGGATGAAAGAGTTGCTGCTCATATCCATGAGTCTCCAAGAATTATGATATATCCATTGTTAATATTATCTTTTTTCTCAATTTTTTCAGGTTTACTCTTTAAAAACTATTTTTTTGGTTTTGAGTCATTATCATTCTGGGGCAATACAATATATAATATTTTTGAGAGTGATATTTCCTATGCAGTAAAAGAACTTCCTTTAAGCATAAAAAAGTTACCTTTTTTGATGATCATTTTAGGTCTTTTGGCATCTTTAGCAGTGTGTCGTTATTTAACAAAACTTAATTTATATTTAAAACATAAACTTTGCTTTCTTTACACGTTTTTGAAGAATAAATGGTATGTCGATGAATTTTACGACTTTTTTATTATAAAGCCTACAAAGTTTATTGGTTATGGTTTTTGGAAATCAATTGATAAAGAGTTAATTGATAATATCGGTCCTAACGGAGTTTCAAAGCTTATAAAAAGATTTGGTATATTTGTGTCTAGTCTCCAAACTGGTTATTTATACCACTACGCCTTAACGATAATAATTGGGTTAACAATTTTTATAAGTATATATTTCTATAGTTAAATGTTAAATATTCCAATCTTACCCCTTCTAATAATTGTTCCAATAGTTGGATTAATTTTTGTTTTATTATCAGTTGAAGAAGACGAAAATTACATACAAGCAAAAAAATCTGCATTATGGACTAGCGTTATTAACTTTTTAATATCGCTTTATATTCCATTTAACTTCGACAAAGACGTTCCTCATTTTCAATTTGTGAACTCTTTTTCATGGCTAAATAGTGATAACTTAAAGTTTTCTCTTGGCATAGATGGAATTTCGTTACCTTTTATTCTTCTTTCAACACTTTTAATTCCTCTTTGTATTTATTCAACTTGGAATATAAAAACAAAAAGGTGTAAGTCATATCTTTCAGCATTTTTAATCCTTGAAACTTTTTTAGTTGGAGCTTTTAGTGCTATAGACCTATTTTCATTTTATATTTTTTTTGAGAGTATTTTGATACCGATGTATTTAATAATCGGAATATGGGGTGGCGGTAGAAGGGTATACTCAGCATACAAGTTTTTTTTATATACATTTTTAGGATCAGTTTTAATGTTAGTGGCTATAATCTTTTTATATCAAGAGTTCGGTACTACAGATATTCCTTCAATTCTTAACTCGAGTTTACCATTTTATATACAAATATGGCTTTGGTTAGCTTTTTTTTCTTCATTTGCTGTAAAGATTCCAATGTGGCCTTTTCATACCTGGCTTCCAGATGCTCATGTTGAAGCTCCTACTGAGGGGTCTGTAATATTAGCAGGAATATTACTTAAATTAGGTGGATATGGATTCATAAGATTTAATTTATCAATGTTACCTGATGCCTCAATTTTTTTCACACCTTTTGTTTTTGGACTTTCTTTGATTGCAATTGTGTATACTTCTCTTGTAGCTATTGTGCAAAATGATATGAAAAAATTGATTGCTTATTCTTCAGTTGCTCACATGGGGTTTGTTACACTAGGAATTTTTTCCGCAACAATTCAGGGACTACATGGCGCAATAGTTCAAATGATATCACATGGATTAATTTCTGCAGCTTTATTTTTTTGCATAGGTTCAATTTATAACAGATATGAAACTAAAGAAATTGCAAACTTTGGAGGTTTAAATTCTATTATGCCAAAATTAGCTATTTTTTTTCTTATTTTTAGTTTAGGCGCTATAGGTTTTCCTGGTACGAGTGGCTTTATTGGTGAATTTCTTACGTTACTTGCCGTATTTAGTCATAATACTTTTGTTGCATTAATTTCAGCACTAGGTATTATTTTTGCGGCGGCCTACATGTTAAACCTATATAAAAAAGTTTTTTTAGGTAAACCCAATAAATTTATACAAAAAGTTAAATTAGATTTAAGATTGAATGAAATGATAATTTATTCATTGCTTGTTTTTTTTATAATTCTTTTTGGTATACAGCCCAATTATATAATTGATTTTTCAACATCTTCTTTAGATAGGATAATTTCTTTGTACCCGATTTCAATATTATGATTTTTATTCCAGAAATATTCTTAGCATTTTCAGCTCTTTTATTTATACTCATTGGACCTTTTATTAGAAAAAATGCTTATTTATTAGTCACCTATCTTACACTCCTAACAGTAATTTTAGCTCAGTTTTTAGTTTATAAAGACATATTCCATTTTGAATTAATATTTAATAATTTTTTTGTTATTGACTCTTTCGGTTCGTTTATCAAGTCTCTGCTATTGATTGGAACAGCAATTGTTCTTTATATTTTTATAATAGCAAATAAAAACACTCAATTAAACAGAATAGAGTTTCCTATTCTGATTTTACTATCTTTGACTGGAATGATGCTAATGGTAGCATCAAACGATATTCTTTCACTTTTTTTATCAATGGAACTTCAAAGTTTAGCACTGTATATTCTCGTAGCATTTGCTCGAGAGGATAGAAACTCATCAGAAGCAGGGGTAAAGTACTTTGTTTTAGGTAGTTTGTCGACTTGCATTTTTTTATTTGGATCTAGTCTAATTTACGCCTGTTTCGGAACTACTAATTTTTCCGAAATTTCAGGAGCAATAAATCAACTTAACGAAATTCCACTGATATTAATCATTGGTGTTGTTTTTATAT
>CABZFH010000016.1 GCA_902524895.1 uncultured Alphaproteobacteria bacterium
TTCAGACATTTTCTGGTCCTATGGGAATGGGATTAGCCAAATCATATGAAAAAGGCGATTATAAATTTTGTATTTACAATACCATTAATGGACAAGAGACTATTTACAAAAAAAATTTATATTTCGAATGCCCAAAAGAATATAAAAAAAAATAGATTTTTGTGACTGTTTAGTTTTTAACTAACTTGGACTCTTTAAGCCTATAAAATATATTGAATTCGTCATCTTTTTCAACTAATTCTAACTTACCACTGATGTTAATCGCGTCATATGAAACTTCTACAGGATTTTTAGCATGTACTTCAATGATTAAATTAGAGTCAACATGAAAATGATATGGGCATGTTGATGGAAAAGGACCTAACAAAAACAGTTTTTGCTTTTCTTTTTGTTCTAACGGAAACATATATCCTTGAATTAGAATTTTTTTTCCATTTAGTTTTTTTAAGTTTTCTTTAAATCCTGGTCGAAAACCGATCCACTCTATTCCTTCTGGATCGGTTATAGTATATTCATTCATTTCAGTTTCACCAAATATCTGCCAAGAAGTTCCACCATTTGGAATAGATACGAAGTCATCAATGCTAGATAATAGCTCATCTTGATCAATGATTGGATTAAAGCTGTCAGTAATCTCGTTAACTTTAATAAAATGATCTTTTTGATAAAATAAAGTATGTTCATAGTAGAGGAATATAAAGCTGTAAAGCTTACCAAACGAAACATTTAAAAGAATAAAAAGAATTAAAAAAAATTTCATTTTGTATAATGTGCTATCTATAAGATTGAAAACAGTTATACATTTTTAGACAGCTGATTAGCAACATTAATTTTTGTACTTTTATATGCTGGAAGAAATGAAGCAATGAGACCAGCAAATAATACTGAAATTATAATTATGAATAGTTCTGGTGTAATTGTTATATTAGCTTGACTAGTTCTTAAAATATTCAAATTTTCCGCACAGAATACAAATATACTAAATCCTAAAATTATTCCTATAAAAATACCTATTGACACAATTAGAAAACCTTCCAATGCAATTAATTTAAAAACTCTTTCTTTTGAGTAACCAATTGCTCTTAAAATAGTCAAATCACCGACTCGATTCTCGAGTGTGCCAGCTAAACCAGAAAAAATACTCAAAACAGCTATTAATATAATAATCCCTGATAATAGAGCAAAACTCTTAGAACCCAGACCTAATAAGATAATTAATCTAGACATTTCAAATGCTGGATTTGCAGCTTGAAGTATGCTCTCTTTATTTATTTGTCTAGGGAGATTTATATTGGCAATGGGGGATTTTGTTTGAATTAGTATTGCGGTAATTTCGGATTTAGTGGGATTAGTGTGTTTATTTTTTATATTTGTATATTCTTTAGAATCTATATATTTTTCATGTTCGTGAGATTCTAGATTTTCTTCGTGATTATGTATATCATGCCCCTTTTCTTGAATGTGTATATCATCATAATGTTTTTCATGTTTATGAGTGTCATGATGTTCTTTATGTTTATATGAATCATCATGAATGTGTTGTTCATTAATTTTATCAAAATCTTCAATTCCTTCATGATCATGAAGGGCTAATACTGAGTTCACAGATGTCAGTATTAATCTATCGAGTACTGTTCCAGTTTTTTTTAAAATACCTACAACTTTATATTTTGTGTCATCATGTATATTTCCACCCTCAAATAGTCCATGTGCACCTGAGAACTCCTCATCAATGGATATATTTACCGATGATCCTGCAATAACTTCAAAGTCATTTTTCCATAATCTACCTTCCTTGAGCTCCGCTTTATAATTATCTAAATATTTATATGAAGTGCCTACAATTCTGAAACCTTTCCAATTATCTCCTAATGCAAGTGGAATGAAACTTTTAACCTGAGGGTGTTTAATTATTGATTCAACAGACTTGAAGGGAATGTTTCCAGTTGGAATATCAACATGATATACTGATGATAAGATGAGTTGTAAAGGACTTCCTTTAGCTCCAACAACAACATCAATATTTTTACCATCGGCTAATAATCTATTTTGAAAATGATTAGAAAATTGAGTTATCAATATTGCTAATGCAAGGCCAAAAGCAGTTAATAGTATCGATAACATACTGCTTATTCCTCTATACTTAATAGAATGATAAACTAAATTTAAATTTGTCATAATTTAATTTCTATTTTTCTAGAGAAAAAGCTTTTTATTCGTTTATCGTGGGAAGAAACAATAATAGTTGAATCATTTTTTTTACAATAAGAAAATAATAGTTTTAATACATTTTCTGTATTTTCATCATCTAATGCGGAAGTGGGTTCATCTGCAAATATAATTTTTGGATTATTTGCCAGTCCTCGCGCAATGGCAACTCTTTGCGCTTCACCAACACTTAATCCATAAGCTTTTTGTTTAGCTTTATCACTAAGTCCTAAGATATTTAATAAATTAGAAGTATTAGACTTAGAAATTTGCTTTGGAAACAAACTGATATTTTGTTCTATATTTAAATGTTTTATCAAATAAGGTTTTTGAAAAATAAAACCAAAATTTTCTAACCTTAATTTGTCAATTTGTTCTTCTGATAAAGTTGAATATTTTTTATTTGAAAAGATTATTTCACCAGAAGACGGTTTGAGCAATCCAGACAACAAATTTAATAGTGTCGTTTTTCCTGAACCAGATGGTCCTAAAATTAATAGATGTTCAATTTTTTTTACTGCAAAGTTTTGTTTTTTTAGAATTTTTTGTTGATCAATTTTATATTCAACATCATTAATTTCAAAAAGATTCATAACCTTTCTCCCTTGATAAATAATAACATTAAAACAAACTATTTATAAGCAAAATTCTGCGTTTTAAATCGTTTTTTTGTATTGTAAGTCTGACATTAAAATAGTAATTATAATTTAGCAAATTATTGAAATAATATTGAAAAATTGTTACTATTTTTAGATTAATACAAGAATATGAAAAATATTGAAAAAAAAGCGTTTGAATTTTGTATTGCCAACAAAGAGAGGTTGACTTTACCTAGGCAACTGGTTCTGAAAATTATTGCTAGAAATAAAAAGCCATTAAAAGCTTATGACCTTATAGATAAATTAAGATCTAGATTAGTAAATATAAAACCACCCACAGTTTATAGAGCTTTAGACTTTTGGCAAAAGCATAACTTCATTCATAGGATAGAAAGCTTAAATGCTTTTTGTATATGTAGCGAAGATAAACTTCACAAAGGAGCACAATTTATAATCTGTAACTCCTGTGGTGAAGTTGTAGAATCTGATAGTTGTAATCTACCTAAAATCATTGATGAATTTCTAAAAAAGAACACCTTTAAACCTTTAAAATGGAATATTGAAATTAACGGAATCTGTCAAAATTGTAGTTGATTTTAGTTAATTTTGATTTTTATAAATACTAAATCATATGCTAATCTTTAGAAACTAGTTTGTATATTATTACTCCTAAGATGAACAAGATTAATAATATACCTCTTCCATATCCTAAATTCTGAAGTATTTCCATAAAATTTTAAAAATAGTGAGTTATGATAATTTAGGTTTAAGCACAAATTCACTGATTTTCAAAAATAATATTTTAATTTTATTATCAATGTGTTTAAAATATTTTTTCAGACAAAAGAAAAACACTATTAACAATATATAGTGTACTTGAAATAATAATGTTTTTTTTTATTATTTTACTGGACGAACCATAGTTTTTTTCATTGCAACAATTTTTTTTTTCCAATTTTTCTTTAATATAGTTGCCAACCTCAAATGAGATAAGAAAAGTTAAAATTATAGTAGAAAAAGCAAACAAAATTAACTCTACTATTTCAAATAATTCTATGTTAAAAAAACTAGATCCAAAGAATAAAGTACTTGCTGAAATGGAGCTTATGCCTAGTAATAACGGAATTCCGCAACAAAAGCAATGAGTAAGACTTGTAAAAACAAGAATATAAGATGAATAAAATCTGATCATAATTTAGGCTAATAAAACACTTTCATAGTAACATTAAAATTCCTTCCAGGCAATTGAACTGAATCTTTCTTTGATTCTAAGTGATCTCTTCCAACTGTATCTAATAAATTAATTGCTGTGAATATGAAATGACCATCTATATTAGGTAAAGAAAAATCTTTTGTTAAATCAAAATCCAATCTAGAATGTCCCCCTGTTCTAGTTTGGTGTGGTCCTAAAAATCCTTTAGTAAAATAATGGTTGTAGGTAATACTAGAATCTAAAGTATCTCCCATAAGCTGAAAACCGAAGTTTAATTTAGATTGAGGTACTCTAGTAATGGCTTTATCTGTTGAAGTTTTATAACCTTTAATAATATCACCCGAAAAGTTAGTTAGTATTTGATAATCTTTAAAATCTATCAATTGATAATCAACCATCAACTCCACACCTGTGAACATTGCATTATATTGTTTGTGAACAACATTATTAAAATCTTCACCTTCAACAGAGACAGTACTACCATCTCGATCAGCAGCAATAAAATCATTAATGTAATTAAAATAAGTTTCTAAATGAAACTTACTTTGTTCTTTCTTATATACATTACCAAGTGAAAAGTTGTACGAAGTTTCTACATTTAAATTAAGTTCACCATTCTCAAAATTTTCAACTGCATGATGAGCACCATTTGCAAAAAGCTCGACAGGGTTTGGGGCTCTTTGAGTTATGTCAAAACCCGCAAAGGATGTATTATTCTCGAAAAATTGATTCTTAACAGATGATGAGAATGAAGAAGCGAAAAACCCCTTTTCTTGACTTAGAGTTTTTAAATTAACTGATTCCAATCTACCTCCAATATCAATTTCAAAAGAATTAACATTAAATTTCTCAAGAACAAATAAACCAAAACTATTTGTTTTTGTGGTTGTTAAATGACTTTCTTCATCACCTCTAGCACCTTGATTTAAGTTTTGATAGTGAAAACCTACCACACCATCAACATTATTGTTAATCAATGGGTTATGATTAAGGGAAGTCTTTATTTCATAGGTGTCATTGAAAAATTCGATATTGTGTTTATCCATTAAAACTCTTTCAGCATGGTTATACTCTGATATAGTTCCATCAATGGATAGTTTATTGAAAATATTCCAATCAACTGCAAGCCCAGATTTAAAATTGACTAAATTTCGAGTAGGGTTTATAGATGTTCTATTTTCAACTCCTTCTCCACCTGGCAGACTGTATTCAGCTTCTAACTTATCAACTGATACTCCAAAAAAATTATTTCCATCATTGTAGGTTAAACCCAATCCGACCGTAAAGTTATTTTTAGCTGAATTAAGTTGATTCGTTGAACTATTGGCTAAGTTATAGGACCCGGAACTTAAAAAACTTCCCATCCCACGCATAGAAAAATTATCAACTGATTTAAGAGCTTTAAGCGCGGTTTTCACCTCACCGCCAGACGTACTGTATCCAAAATTAGTTTCAATCTTTTGTTCAAACAAAGGCTTATCTTGAGAAATTAGTGGATTAATAATGTTTACAACACCAGCAAATGCATTATTACCATATAAAAGCGTGGCTGGACCTTTTATAATCTCTATCTTATCTATCAACATTGGATCATAACCAACAATATGGTCTTCTCCAAACTCAGAAACATCACTCAAAGAACTGCTGTTTTGAAGAATTTTAACTCTAGAGTTTGTCATACCTCTAATTATTGGTCTTGTAGCATTTCCAAGTCCTTGTGATGACATTCCAGGCAGGTCTCTCAACATACCTCCAATAGAATATTGTCTTTTTTTTTCGACATCACCTGTATTAAACAAAATATTGCCCCTGTCACCTTCGAAATCCTTAGTTGGTTTGATTTTAGAAGTTATAAAAACTTCAGGTGCTGTAAAAATAGAGTCAATGCTTTGAGCGTATGGAAAAAATGGAAAAGAAAACGATGTAATAGATAGAAGAAAAGCGGGAAAATATTTATTCATTACTGTACACTTAGGTTATATTGTTATTAAAATTTAATGTTATATTATAACATTTATTAATTTAATTGTTATAATATAACATTAAAAGTTATGTCAAGAAACAAAATTTTTTAAACAGATCTTAGCCAAAAAAAAATTAATGAATTTAAAAATTAAAATCAGTATGTATATTAATGATTTATAATATTATTTTAGTAGGAAAAATTATATGATGACTGAAAAAGAAAATTGTTGTAGTGGTCCAGGTTATTCTTCCCCTCAGGAAGCAATAAAAGCACCAAAAGAAAAAATTGTTTATACAATATGTATTTATACAGGTTCAGGTATAAAAAAACCTGATTACTTAGCCACCATTGACGTGGACCCTGACAGTTTGTCATATGGAAATATAATTCACAGAACGGAACTAGGTTCTTTTGGAGATGAATTACATCACATGGGATGGAATGCTTGTTCATCATGCCATGATGATGAGAAAGCGAAAAGAAAATATTTAATTATTCCTGGATTGCAAAGTTCAAATTTTTATATTGTTGATGTAGAATCCAACCCTAGAAAACCAAGCTTACACAGGACAATTTTAGGTGACGAGATTAAAGCTAAAACAAACTTATCAGCTCCACATACAGTTCATTGCCTAGGTTCTGAGATTATCGTATCAATGTTAGGTGATGCTGAGGGCAACGCTCCAGGTGGATTTTTGCACTTAAATAAAGATTTTGAAATTATTGGAAGGTGGGAAAATGATATAAATGGTATGAATTTTGGATATGATTTTTGGTATCAGCCGAGACATAATACTATGGTATCAAGTGAGTGGGGTGCACCAAAGACTTTTGTTCCTGGGTTTGAACTTTCAGATGTATCAAATAATAATTATGGAAAACACATTCATTTTTGGAATTTTAAAGAAAAAAAAATTATTAATTCCGTAGATTTGGGCGATGAAGGTCTCATTCCACTAGAAGTAAGATTTCATCATAATCCCGAATCAAGTCATGGCTTTGTCGGGGCAGCATTAAGCTCAAATATATTTCATTGGTACAAAAAGGATGATGGTGAATTTAAGATAGAGAAAATTATCGATGTAGAATCCATAGATAATAAAATTTTGCCAGTACCTATGCCTGGCTTGATAACCGATATTCTTGTATCTATGGATGACAAATACCTTTACTTTTCTAATTGGTTGCATGGAGATTTAAGGCAATATGATATTTCAAACCCGTCAAAACCTAAACTAACTGGACAGGTTTGGATAGGGGGTATGTTGGGCAAAGCAAATGAGATCAATGGTAGGGAAGTTAACGGTGCCCCGCAAATGATTCAACTTTCGCTAGATGGTAAAAGGTTATTTGTAACTACATCATTATTTTCATCCTGGGATAATCAATTTTATCCAAAAATGAATGAAACAGGAGGCATGATGCTAATTGTTGATTGTGATAATACTAATGGTGGAATGAGAATACGTGATGATTTTTTAATTGATTTTGGTAAAGAGCCTAATGGACCCGCAAGAGCTCATGAAACTCGATATCCGGGTGGAGACTGTTCATCAGATATATGGATTTAAAGCTTTTAGCTGCAAATAATATCTTAATTTTTATTATCTAAGGAGATAAATAAAATATAGTTATATTTTAAAAAACTAATTATGGTTTACATTTTGAATTAAAAAATTTTTAAATATGAATTTAAGATACAGTAT
>CABZFH010000017.1 GCA_902524895.1 uncultured Alphaproteobacteria bacterium
CACATTGGTCTTATGGTTTAGATTCACAAGATAAATTTTTTAAAAACAAAATTAAGAATAACGACTTACATAATCTTTTATTCTTTAAATCAACTTTAATTGGATATACTTGTCTTCGTCTACGAAAATACAACGACGGTTCTAAAAATAAGTTTCTTTATTTTGATACACTTGTGATTAAAGAGAAATATAGAAGTAAAGGTTTCTCAAAAATATTAATGAATTTCAATAATTTGATAATACAAGCATCAAAAAACCCATCTCATCTTGTCTGTAAAAATGAAATGGTAGGTTTCTATACCAAACATTTTTGGAAACTAAGTCCTGAATTTTTGATTGAAGGCACTAATCCTTATGATCAATGTTTATCTTATAACTATAAACCCTTTGATGATTTTAAAAAAAAAAAAATCGTTAATCTTTAATTTTAAGATAATGATGAAAAAAATAAATTATAGGAATAATATTCACAGGTGCCATATATCTTGGTTCAATGTGAACAATTAAATGCATTAACATGTATATAGAGTAGAAAATCATTAATGAAACTAAAAACTGACCATTGGAGTTTGTTTTAAATAAAAAATAATTCTTTTTTTTAAAATATTGTCTGATGAAATTATAATATACATAGAAAAAAACTAGAGTTGCTATCACCATTTCCAAAAAAATTAAAAGGATTAAAACTAGATTTGGAATTTGAAAATTTGTAAGTAAGTTTTTTAATAATAACCTAAACCTCCAAAAATCATTGTTTTGGACTCTTAGAGAATAAATTTGAGAATAATTTAAAAATGGTTGAAACATTCCCCAAATAGCAGTTGGTTTTAAATTATAAAATATTTTAATAAAAAAATATTCAGGATTTTGATAAATAGTTTCGAAATATTTATTTTTTATTATTTCAGATATCTCTTTATTGTTATATCCCATTTTTTTTAATTCGTTAATTATTTGGTAAGTAACCATAAAATCTTCTGACTTAGTTTTAGATTTTAGTACTAAATTAAAATCATCATCATTATTATTTAAATTTTGCATATTAAAATTTTTATACGGCTTTATAAGAGAAAATAGATAGATAGTATTATCTGATGGACTTATAACTTTTTGACTAAATTTCGAATAATGAAATAATTTAATTGACTCAGTAACAATTAATATAGGACTTATAAAAATTAGACTTACTATTAGGAATTTTTTTAATTTGATTACTTTTATTAAACTAACAAGGATAATTGAAAAGATTGGAAGAAAATACAGAAATTGGCTTTTCAGAAAAAAACAAGTTATAAATAAAATAGCATTTAAAAATGCCAAACTAAATATATCTTTCTTTTTTATGAAAATTGATAAAAAATTACATAATACTAATGTAAACAAATTAGCCAAAAGGCTATCAGGCAAAATACAGAAATCTAAGAAAAATAAAATTGAAAAATTAAAAAATAAAACAATAAAAAATGAGCATTTTTTTGAGATTTTTAGATTTAAAGCAGATTTATAAATAATATAAGATGTAAAGCTCGTAATTATAAGTTGGACAAAAATAAGATAATACATCCAATTTTCAAAGTATTTTAAAATGTATATGATAATTGGATACCCATAGTTTCTAAATGGTAAAGATTTAAATAAATTTGTTGATTCATTTATATATCCGCTACTATCAGGCATTAACTGTGGTCCAAAGTATGCTAATGTAAGAATTTTGATAAAAAAAATAAAAATATAATTTTTGAAAAAATATTTTTTCATAGTTTTATTTGAGTTTTAATATATATATATTATTTATGAGTCAAATTGTCCCTCTAAGTTTACCAGATATTTCAGATAATGAAATTAAAGTTGTTTCTAAGGTTTTGAAATCAGGATGGCTTGCTCACGGAGAATGGAATAAAAAATTTGAATCTGAATTCTCTTCTTTTATTGGAGTTAAAAACTCAATAAGTATGAACTCCTGTACTTCAGCGCTTGAGATTGCTCTAAAAGTAAATGATATTAAGGGAGAGGTTGTAATTCCAAGTATGACATGGTGTGCAACTGCAAATGCTGTTATTAATGCTGGTGCTAAGCCTATTTTTTGTGATGTTGAGCCTGACACAAGGAATGTTTCAGCCAATACAATTTTACCACTTATAAATAAAAGAACCGAGGCAATTATTGTTGTCCATTTTGGTGGACAAACATGTAATATGGAAGAAATTGTAAAGCTTTCTAAGAAATATAAACTTCTCTTAATTGAGGATTCAGCTGAAACACTAGGTGGAACTTGGAAAAAGAAAAAGGCTGGATCATTTGGGATTGGCTGTTTTTCTTTTTTTCCAACAAAAAATATCACCACAGGTGAGGGTGGTATGTTTACATGTAGTGATAACATAATTGCGGATAAAGCACGAGCATTGATTGGACATGGAATAACTAACTCAACCTTTGATAGAGAAAGAAAGAAATATAAACCCTGGATAAGAGAAGCCTCTTATGCTGGTCATAACTTTAGGATGCCAAATCCTCTTGCTGCACTTGGCTTCCTTCAGTTGAAAAAAATATCTAAAATGAATAAAAAAAGAAATACACTCGCAAATTACTACAATAAGAAACTTTCACAATTTGACTTTATTAAAACTCCTATATGTAACAAGGATGTGTATCACTCTTATCAAATGTATACCGTAGAAGTAGATAAAAAAATAAGAAATAAATTTGTAAATTTTCTTAGATCTAAAAATATTTTAGCAAGTGTCCATTTTTATCCTCCGGTTCATCTTCAACCTTTCTATAAAAATATTAAAAATAGGGTTAATCTATCAATTACCGAAGAACTTTCTGAAAGATTAGTGACTATGCCAATGTATTCGACATTAAAAAAAAATCAAATTGATTATATAACTGATACTATAAAAAATTTTAAATCAAGAAATTAATGTCAAAAACCTTTTTTATAACTGGTGGAGCAGGGTTTATTGGTTCTCATACGTGTCGTTACATATTGAACAGTATTCAAAATCCCAAGATTGTTGTTTTAGACAATTTTGCAAGATATCAAGATCCTTTTGACCAAGAAAATACTAATTTTTATGATTTAAGATTTAAGGATATCAGAAAAAATATTTGTTTTGAAAGGGGGGATGCTCAAAATTTTTCTATTGTTTACGATTGCTTAAAAAAATATAAACCTAATTTTATTATTCATCTTGCTGCAGTACCTGTTGCAAAAACAAATAATCTTAATTCATTTGAGATGAAAGCGGGCAGTATAGATACAACTTCATGTTTGATAGAGGTATGCGCAAAACTTATTAAAGAGAAAAAACCTTAAACTAAATAAATTTGTATATATCTCTTCCAGTATGGTTTATGGTAACTTCCAAAAAAAAATTGCTGATGAAGATCATCCTCTTAATCCAAAAGAAATCTATGGAACAATGAAGCTTTCTGGTGAAATTGTAACTAGAGGGCTATGCAATTTCTATTCTATACCATTTTCAATCATAAGACCCTCTGCTGTTTATGGACCAACAGATATGAATAAGAGGGTTTCGCAAATTTTTATTGATAAAGCATTATTAAAGAAAAAGATTATTGTCAATGGAAAGGATGAAAGCTTGGATTTTACATATGTTGATGATTTAGCACAGGGTATTGTATTAGCTACTACAAATTTGAATTCAACAAATGAGACATTTAACATTACATTTGGAAAATCTAGGAAACTATTAGACTTTATAAAAATATTAAGCAAATTTGTTGGAAAAATTGATATCGAAATAAAGGAAAGAGATTCTTTTAGACCAAAAAGGGGTACACTTGGTATAAAAAAAGCAAGAAAACTTCTCAACTATGTTCCAAAGTTTCCTCTTGAAAAAGGAATCAAAAAATATCTAGAATTTCTAAAAATAAAAAAACATTGACAAAAAAACTTTTAATAACGATTGTTGTTCCATTTTTTAATGAGCAAGAAAACCTTGGAATTCTTTTTGACAAAATATGTTCTTTTATAAAATCTAGGAGTAAAGAAAAATATGAGATTCTATTTATTAATGATTGTTCAACAGATAAAAGTGCAGAATTAATTAAAAAATTAATTAAAAAAAAAACAAATTTTTTTTTTTATGACCTAAAAAAAAGATCAGGACAGTCAGGATGTTTTAATTTTGCTTTTAAAAAAATGAAGGGGGATTATTTCATAAGAATTGACTCTGATTTACAGGATGATCCCAAAGATCTTACACAAATAGTAAATGCTTTGAAGGAGGGGAAAGATATAGTTCTTGGTGTAAGAAAAGACAGAAAACATTTATACATACTCTTAAAAATTACTGAGGCTTATGATTATTTTGTGAGGTTTTTCTTCAAGATTAAATCAAGATCTTTTTCTTGTAGCATGTTAGGAATAAAATATAAATTCATACGTAAGCTTCATCTAAAAAACTGTGACCATAGATTTCTTCCCTTAATCCTAGTTTCATCAAGAGGAGCCAAATTAAGTACAGTTAGTGTTAGTCACCATCATAGGTTGTTTGGTAAAAGTAAGTATAATATCTTTAAAAAGTTAGTTTTTGGTTTTTTTGAATTTTTTAGAGTTTACATAAGAATTAAGAAGGGAGAGTATGATTTTTAATGTGTGGAATTAATGGACTGGTGGTTTTTAACAACAAAGTTATCCACAACCCAAAGACAATTTTAAAAAGAATGAATGCTTCTCTAAGACATCGAGGCCCAGATAATGAGGGTATTTGGAGTAAAGAAAATGTTTTTATTGGCCATAGAAGACTTTCAATAATTGATTTGAGTAAAAAATCTAATCAACCAATGAAAGTAAATAATTTAATTTTAACTTTTAATGGAGAAATCTATAATTATTTAGAGTTAAGATTATTTCTTCAAAAAAAAGGAATGACTTTCAGAACTTCTGGTGATACTGAGGTGTTAATTAATGCATATAGATATTTTGGAGAGGATGTGTGTAAACACCTTAATGGTATGTTTGCCTTCGGGATTTATGATGAAAAAAAGAAAACTTTTTTTTTTGCACGAGATCCTTCTGGACAAAAACCATTGTATTATTTTCATAGTAATGATTTTTTTGCTTTCAGTTCTGAGTTAAAGACTATTATTCAAACAGAACTTTATAACTTTAGGCTGAATAAGAATGCTCTTTATCAATATATGGCCTATGGGCATACCATAAGCCCAAACACAATAATAAATAAAATTTACAAACTAGAACCAGGAAACTATTTTAAATTGGACTTAAAAGCTAATAAAATATTTAAGAAAAGATATTTTGAATATACATACAATAGTACTAATGAAGAATCACTAGAATTTTATGTTTCAAAATTTCAAAAAATTTTTTCTAATTCAGTAAAAAGACATTATAGAAGTGATGTCCCATCTGCTGTTTATCTGAGTTCTGGAATAGATTCATCTTCAATTTTAAGTCAGTTATCAAAAAATTTTTCTAATATAAATACAATCACAGCTAGATTTGAAGAAAGCGATTACGACGAATCTGTTTATGCTAAAAAAATAGCTAAGGTATTCTCTACTAACCATACAGAATTTTTAATAAAGAAAAAAGATATATTCTCTAGTATATTTAATATTTTAAATCATATAGATGAACCAATCTCAGACCTTGGTTTGATTGCTATTCATCAAGTGGCAAAAAGTGCAAAAGGGGACTTCAAAGTGGTTTTTTCGGGTGATGGAGGGGATGAATTATTTTTTGGCTACGAGCCCTTTATAAAATACCCTTTGACAAAAATTTTGGATTCATTTCCAAGATTTTTTATAAGTAGTTTCCAGAAAATATTTTCATCATTATTTAATGATGATTTTGGATATCTAGGTTTTAAATATAAGGCTAGATTATTCCTTAATTCTCATAAAATTGAAAATTTTAAGAAAAATCAGTGTTGGAGTGGTTCTTTTAGTATAGACAATATAAACAAAATTATTTCTAAAACAATTTCTAATCAATCCCTTGAACAAATTATATTTGAAAAGACTAAAGATCTTTATAATAATAACAATTTACAAAATATAGAAAAACTTGGATTAGAATATTTCAATCTATTTTTACCTGAAATTATATGCTCACATACAGATAAGGCTAATATGATGGAATCAATTGAGGCAAGAAGTCCATTTTTAGATAATGAGATGATAAGTTTTGCTTTAGAAGTTCCAAAAAAGTATAAAGTTAATGTATTTAGAGGAAAAATTGTTATGAGAGAAAATTTAAAAAAATGGAATGACTTAAATTTTATATCAAAAAAAAAGAAGAAAGGTTATACAGTTCCTATGTCACGATATTTACTAGAGGAAAATGATTT
>CABZFH010000018.1 GCA_902524895.1 uncultured Alphaproteobacteria bacterium
ATAGATTTGTAATTTAATAAATTTTTAATATTTAGTACTTCTTTGTCTGTCCAAATAATTAGAGCGTAATCATTTGTAACAAAACCTAGTGGATTTATTTTAAGATGCTCTATTTTTTTTGATAGGATAAATCCTAAAGTTTGATTTACGTTTTTTCCTTCAAATGTATAAAAAATATAAAAATGTTCACTAATATTCTTATTTTTCTTTTTAAAGTACTCAATCATTAAAGTATTATTTTGTGGAATTATAGATTTTTTTTTTTGAAACTCTAACCAACTTAAAATATTTTTTGGTAGTACTTTCCATTGTTTTTCATCATTTAAGAAATCTAAAACCCTTTTTGACAGTTTTGTCGAAAGTGGCATCCTCCCTCCTGCATAAGAAGGAATTTTTGGATTTTTTGCTTTAGAACTTTTTACTAACACTGTATCCATTGTTATACTTTCAAATTTAAGAATTTTACCACCAAATAAGAATGTATCTCCAAAACTTAATTTTTGGATAAACCAATCTTCAATTAGTCCTAAACTTTTGTTGTTTAATTTTACTTTTAACATCTGAGATTCAACTATGGTTCCAACATTAAGTTTATATTTATTTACAAACTTGCTAGAGGCCAAAAAAAAGTCGCCATTTCTTCTTTTTTTAAGTTTTGAAAATTGTTTATAATTTTTTAATGAATATCCGCCATCAACTAAAAAGTTGAGAATTTGAATAAATATACTTTTTTTTAATTTTCTATATGCCCATGTCTGTTTTACCTCAGCATATAATTTGTTTACATTTATATCTTGTGAACAAGATACACCTATAATGTGTTGTGCTAAAACATCGGAAGAACCACATTTTTCAGGTATATCTTCTATATCGAGGTCATTTACAGCACCAATTGCAGCATTACATTCTATAAATTCAAAGCGATTTGTAGGAACGAGATATCCATGGATTTCACCATTAATTTTGTGATTACACCTTCCTATTCTTTGTAACAAACGAGAAATGCCTTTAGGTGTGCCAATTTGTATTACTAAATCAATTTCTCCCCAATCAAGCCCTAGATCTAGTGAACTTGTTGCAACAACACAATCTAGTTCTCCAATTGACATTTGATTTTCAACTTTTAATCTTAATTTTTTTTCTAGACTCCCATGATGGATTGCAATTTTTAAATTATTTAAATTTATTTTCCATAAATTTTGAAATAATAATTCTGCTTGTGCCCTAGTATTTACAAATATAATAGCACTTTTATTTAAAATAATTTCATATATATCCTCGCAAGCATAGTCCGCCATATGCCCTGACCATGGAACCTTATTTTTTGAATTAAGAATTTTTAATGAAATTTTTTTATTTATTTCTGGTTTTAAAATGACGTAATTTTGACTACAGAAATAATTACCTGCTTCTTCTGGATTTTTTAATGTAGCTGAAAGAGTGATAGTTTGAATTGGTTTAACTTTATTTTTTAGCCTGACTAAATTTAGAGATAGCAATTCACCTCTTTTAGTGTTTACTATTGAGTGCACTTCATCAATAATTATAAACTTAAGGTTCTCGAATAAATCTTTTTTCTTTTCAGCCATTAATAAAACAAAAGACTCAATAGTTGTAAATAAAATATTTGGAGGTGAAATGAGTTGTTTTTTCTTAATTGAAAATTGCGTATCACCAGTTCGAGTTCCAAAGGATATATCTAAATTCATCTCATTTATTGGCTTTTTTAAATTTCTTTCAATATCATAGGTCAATGATTTTAGTGGAGAGATATATAAGGTATGTAATTTTTTAGTATTATTTTGTGCCAAATCTTCTATTGAGGGTAAGAATCCTGCCAATGTTTTCCCAGTTCCAGTTGGTGAATTAAGAACGACATCAAATCCTTTTTTTGATTTTTCAAGTAGATCAATTTGATGTTGAAATAAAAACCAACCCTTTTTTTTTATCCATTTAGTTATTATATGATCATGATTTAACTTATAATTTTTTTTCAACATAAATTTAATTATAACATGAATATTTTAGATAATAGACTTAATATAAAGCCTTTAAATATATTTATCGACCCCCAGTATCCTGTTGAGAAAGCAATAATTTCTCATGCTCATGCTGATCATGCTAAATCAGGACACGATAAAGTTTTAGCTACTAAAGAAACAATAGATATTATGAAGATAAGATATGGAGAGAACTGTGCCAAAAGTTTCCAAGTAATAAATTATGGTGAAAGTCTTAAAATTAATGATGTTGATATAACGCTTTATCCAGCTGGACATATACTTGGTAGTGCCCAAATATTAATTAATTTCAAAGGACAGAAAACTCTTGTGACTGGTGATTATAAGACAGTTGATGATAAAATCTCCACACCATTTGAACTTATTAAATGCGATACTTTAGTATCTGAAGCAACATTTGGTTTACCTATTTTTCGTCATCCTAATGCTAATGAAGAAATTAAAAAGATAATAACATCTTTAAATAATAATAGCCGGTCAACTCATCTAATTGGATGTTATGCCCTTGGTAAAGCGCAAAGAGTGATAAGTTTGTTGAGAGATTCAGGATATAAAGAAACGATATTCATTCATGGGGCTTTAGAGAAAATTTGCAGATACTATATGAATAATAATATAAAATTAGGAAATTTGGAAAAAATTTCAAATTTAAAAGATTTTGATTTAAAAAATAATGTTGTTATAGCTCCTCCATCAGCATTAAAAGACAGATGGTCGAGAAGATTTAAAAATAAAATTTCCTCTCAAGCTTCGGGTTGGTTATCAATTAAACAAAGAGTAAAGCAAAATCAAATAGAAATTCCATTAGTTATAAGTGATCACTCAGACTGGAACGAATTAACAAAAACCATTACAAATACTAGAGCAGAAAAAGTTTTGTTTATGCATGGAAATGAAGAGGCATTAGTATATTGGTGTAAAAAAAAAGGTATTGATGCTCTCCCATTATCAATTCACGGTTTAAAAGAAAAAGTAGAGAAATGAAAAAATTTGCTGAACTATTAGAAAGTTTAATTTACTCACCTTCAACTAACAAAAAAATATACTTGTTAGAGAGATATTTCAAAAGTAATAATACCCTTGAAAATGGTTATGCTGTCTCAGTTTTGTCCTCAAATTATAAAATGAAATTTATACGAGTCAGTGAAATAAAGAGTCTTATGCACTCGAAGTTTGATAAAACATTATTTGAATTATCGTATGATTATGTAGGTGATTTAGCTGAAACAATTTCTCTCTTTTGGAAATCAAATATATGTATAGCTAATTCCAAAAAACTACCTCTTTTGTCAGAATTTATCAAAAATTGTGAAAATAAACCTAAAAACAAAATGTATGATTATCTTTTTAATCTATTAGATATATCAAACCCGACTCAACGTTGGGCTATTATAAAAATTCTCTCAGGTGGTTTGCGAATTGGTGTATCTGAAAAAACAGTAAAAAAAGCCTTATCAAAGTATGGAAATAAAGAATTAGAAAAAATTGAAAAAATTTGGCACGGATTAAATCATCCTTACAATAACCTTTTTGATTGGTTAGATAATAAAAAACCAGAACCCATTATTGACAACTTTAAAACTTTTCATCCAATGATGTTATCTAACCCAATTGATGAGAAAAAAGATTTTCAAATATTAGATCATAAAGATTTTGTAGCTGAATGGAAATGGGACGGAATCAGAGTTCAAATAATTATTTCTAATGATAAGGTTGTTTTATTTTCAAGAAATGGTGATGATATTACTAAATCTTTTCCAGATATAACTTTTTTTTCAAAAAAAAATGTCGTTATTGACGGAGAACTTTTAGTAGGAAAAAATTGTCAACCATCATCATTCAATGACCTTCAGCAAAGATTAAATAGAAAAAAAGTAAGTGAGAAAATAATAGATGAGTTTCCAGCTTTTATAAAAGCCTACGACATACTTTTTCTAGGGAAAAGAGATCTTCGAAATTTGAATTTTTTAGATAGAAGAAAAGTCTTAGAAGAATGGATTAAAATAAATGGTAATGAAAAAATAGATCTTTCCAAATTTATAAAATTTAATGGGTGGCCCAATTTACAAAACTTAAAAACAGAATTTACAAAAACGACTGAAATTTATGAGGGTATAATGCTTAAAAATAAAGAAAGTATATATGAGAGCGGGCGTCCTAGAGGGAAGTGGTTTAAGTGGAAAAGAAATCCAAAGTATATAGATGCAATTCTTATGTATGCTCAAAGAGGACATGGAAAAAGAAGCTCATTTTATTCTGATTATACTTTTGGTATTTGGAATGAAGACAAAATAGTACCCATTGGAAAAGCTTATTCTGGTTTCACTGATAAAGAACTTAATATGTTGGATAGGTTTGTAAGAAGTAATACCATAAATAGATTTGGTCCAGTAAGAGAGATTAAAAAAGAGATTGTCTTTGAAATTGCTTTTGATTCGATTTCAGAAAGTAAAAGACATAAATCTGGTATAGCTCTCAGATTTCCAAGAATTTCACGGATTAGATGGGATAAGCCAATAGATGACGTTGAAGATTTAAAGAAAATTAAAAAGGATTTTAATATCTCATAACAGCATTACTTTAATTATTTATCTTATAAAGAAGAGAAAACATAATTACAAAATACAAAAATAAGGAAGCATATCTCTTAACCCATACTATATTTAACCCCATATTTTTTAGAGATAAAAATGACCAGTTAAATATTTTTTTATTTTTTTTTGGAATAATGAATAAACTTAAAATATTTGAAAAAACAAAACAGACCATAAACCCACTTACATTCCACCACAACCAAGATATTTCTTTAAAAAAAATCCAACATATAATATTAGAAATTATTCCTAAAAAAAAAGAAATACATATATTTGTTCCATTTGCTTTGTTGTTTATCAAACCGACAATGAAAACACCTAAAACTGGACCATTGATTAAGGAACTCACTTTGTTAATAGCAACTAGAACATTATTTGAAATATCGTCAACGTGAAATGTAAGAAAAATCAAAATAACTCCCCAAAATAATGTTATTATTCTAGAGATTAATAGTTCTTTTTTTAAGCTCCATTTTTGTTTGTTAAATCTCCTTAAAAAATCCTCCATAGTTGTTGCTGATAAACTATTTATAACTGAATCGATAGATGACATTGCAGCTGAAAATAAAGCAACTAATGTAAGTCCCACAATTCCAACAGGTAAATTTTGAATTAAAAATATTGGTAATGCCAAATTATAATTTGGTGAGTTATTATGAAGAGGAATACTTTTGATAAAATCACTATTTATTTGAGAATAAGCAGCTAACCCAACACCAATAAAACAATAGAGAGCTACAAGAGGAAATCTTAATAATCCATTATAGAAAAAAACTTTTTGTCCTTCATTTTGATTTTTTGCACAAAACTCTCTTTGAACCTGGCTTTGATCACAACCATAATAAGAAATGTAAAGAAAAGTTCCACCAATTAACATAGGCCAGAATGCAAAATCTGCTCCATCACCAAAACCATGTTGTGAAAAATTTAAGGTAGCAAGTCTTTCAGCTGGAATATAATTTATCATATTTTCTAATCCGCCAAATATATTTATTAAATAGAAAGAGATGCCAATGAGCACAGTGGTTAGAATAGTCATTTGTAAAACGTCGCTGTAAACTATAGCTTTTATTCCTCCAAGAAAATCGTAAATGATGGTTACTAAACCAAGTATTAAAACTGACCAAAAAAAACTTAACCCTGATACTAACTCTATAATTATTGAAATTCCATAAACAGTGACTGCCGTAGCAAAGACTCTTACTAATTGAAATAATCCACTCAATAAAAGTCTTGTTTTTAAATCAAATCTTTTCTCTAGATACTCGTATACTGAGATTAATTTGAGCTTATAAAAGATTGGAAATAAAAAAATCATAATTATTATCATTGATAGTGGTAATGCAAGTTCGTATTGCAACCAAATAAGACCTCCCCCTGCAGCGAAAGCAACAAAAGCAGGTGCTCCTAAAATACTACTGGTTGAACATTGAGTAGCAATAACTGAAACTGCTAAAAAAAAAGTATTTTCATTCCTATTCGAGATAAAATAGTCTTTTTTTGTTTTTTGGAATTTTGATAGGTAAAATGATAATATAAGAAGTAATGACAAATAGATCGTTATTATGAACCAGTCTAATTTATCTAAAATCATTTTTCTATTATCAACAATCTGAATTGTTATTTCAGCAAAATTAATTTT
>CABZFH010000019.1 GCA_902524895.1 uncultured Alphaproteobacteria bacterium
TTTTCTCTGTTGTTCTAATAACGTCAAATATTTCGAGCAAATCAATTTCAATTTGTCATCATAAAACTCAATTAAATAAATTTATATCGCAAGACACTTTAAATCATAAACATTGTAATCAAAAAAAAGAAAAAAAATTGTTTGCTATTTGCTTGGAATGTGAATGTAACAAAAATCAGATTCAACTCATTGAATTAAGCCAATTTTTTGAAATAGAAGTAGAAAATAAAAATAATATAACTGTTGTCAATAATATAGATCTTTTTAATCCCAATAATTTAGATCCACCTCCAAAACTTTTCTCCTGTTAAGCAATCTGGCATGAATTACGTTTTGTAATCTTGCCAATTTACGGGAGAACTTTATGATTTTTAAATTTTTATTTTGGTTTTGGTTAACCATAGTTATCATTTTTGAAGATATGAACGCCAGACCTATCTCTTATCCGGGAGGTTGGACAATTATGCAAATGAATGACTTTAATAAGCATAGTATACTTATACATTTCAGCCCCAAAATAAATTATTCTATTGGTTACAAAGGAGAATATTGGAAGAAAAAAGAATGGCAATTCCATGGTTCACAATTTAATTTCTTGGTTAAACGTATAAATACTTCTAAATCACAATTTAATTTTTATTTAAAAAATGGCGCTGGGTTAGCAATCAGTAGTCTTAATAAAAATAAAAATGAGATTGAACCGAATTTATTTTCAGGAATCTCATTAGATTGGGAGAATAGAAGATATTTTACTAGTTATGAAAATAGAATAAATTATAACATTTCGATTGATAAATTTTTCTTGCAGAAAGTAAGTTTTGGATTTGCACCTTATTTAGGTAAATATGGAGACTTACATTCATGGCTTATGGTTCAAGTTGAACATATGCCACAGGCAAAAAATAAAATCGCCTTTTCACCTAAATTAAGAATGTTTAAAGGTGATTTCCTTACTGAAATTGGAGTGAGTAATTATGAAGATATCATGTTTAATTTTATAAAAAGATTTTAAGGAACAAAAATGAAAATATTTCTAATAATTTTAACTTTACTATTCCACAAAAATCTTGATCCAAAGAATAAGATTGAGAATGACGATAAAAAAATAAATGTCTTTGTAAATGGACTGGTTTGTGATTTTTGTGCTCGTTCAATTGAAAAAATTTTTAAAAAAGATGACTCAGTTTCTGACATTGAAGTTAATCTAGAAAAAATGTTAATTACGATATATGTGAATGAGAATAAAATTCTAAACGATAAAACTATTAAAAAATTAATTAATGATTCTGGTTACGATGTAACGGAGATTTATCGTGATCAATAATTTTTTTTAGACAATTTTTAGCTCCAACGCTGAGTCTGTTTACAACTTTTAGTACATTGATATGTTGCGCTTTACCAGCATTGATGATTATGCTTGGATTGGGTTCAAGTTTAGCAAGTTTTATATCTTTATTTCCATGGATAACAAATATTTCCAAATACAAAATTGAAATATTTATTTTTGCAGGATTAATCTTATCATCTTCAGTTATTTTATTTTTGAGAGATAGGAATATAAATTGTCCTACTGATCCAAAATTAGCTAAATTATGCTTGAGATTGCGAAGTTTAAATTTTATCTTAATTTTAACTTCAATTACTTTTTATTTTGTAGGGATCTTTTTTGCTTTTTTTGCCACTGATTTTTTCATCTAAATCATTTTATATTTCTTCAAATATAGATATGTTTTGTCTACTCTTTGCCCAGTACTTTTGCTCAGAAAACTTTTAATTATCAATATTTAAAATTTATAAAAACCAATAATATTTTTCATAAGAAAACTCTAAAATGAAAATAAGTTATCTTAATTCACAATACCTTATTAGAACCTCCTAACTTTCAATTTTAAATCTAGAAAATGGGTTTATTTTATTTCTTAATCTTCGTAATTATTTTTTCTGATTGTTTTTAAGAATGACGAATTATCTAGTCTCATTAGCAGGGATGAACCACTATTCAACGCGTTATCCGGAGTTTTATGAAGGATACCTTCTTTACCACCTTTAAATATAGTAATATCCCATTTATCAACAAACATAAGTTTTGATTTATCTTTGACTATCTCATCATTAGGTTTACCTTGAAAAAAAGCTTGTCTATTTGCAGCCTCGTCAGGTAATAATTCTGTTCCTTGTCCTGAATATGTCACCAATAGTCTAAATGGCACCATATCTAAGTGATACCGTTTACATCCTCTATTAGTTCCAATCCAAAAACTTATTCTATTTTCTTCAAGAAATTTACAATACATTTTACAGATAGAACTCATATCATTTAACCAAACATTAAAAAAAGGATCACTCTTAATCTTTGAATTAAAAATTTTTGTAAAAATATCTCGAATATCATTTTCAGCCGTTGAATAATTAATAAAACATGACATTGAGGAAAATTCACTACAAATTTTTTTAAAGAAAAAGTCAGAATTTATTGGTACTTCCCTTTTAAAAATTTTAAAAAATTCAGTATTTTTCTTGAACTCTCTAAGATTTTTCTGAAGTTTTAGTTCATTAATTAGCACTAAGTTTTCTCCCATAAAAATTTTTAAGTAAAAAAAATAGTATAAATGTTATATTATAACACTTCAATATCTTTAATGACTTAAGGATAAAAATTGAAAAATCTTTAACAAAGTTTAAAATCTAAATATGAGTAATAATGAAGCCGTAAGAAACTTTTTACTTGGAAAGACTGCTTTTAAACAATTCAATAAACATTTTGCAAATATGGCAAAAGAGAGACAAAAATGTCTTACAAAACCCGAAGGTAGTTTAGGAAAATTAGAAGATTATGCTGAATGGATGGCGGGCTGGCAATGTAAAGTAAAACCGTCGATGGATAATTTTCATTGCAATGTTTTTGCAGCTAATCATGGTGTAGCAAAATTAGGAGTATCAGCTTATCCTAGTGATGTAACAGCACAAATGGTTGAAAATTATAAAAGTGGTGGTGCAGCAATTAATCAACTTTGCAAATTGGGAAATATAACTTTGTCAGTAATTCCTATAGAATTAGAAAAACCAACCAAAGACTTTACAAAATATAAAGCGATGACTGAGGATGAAACAATATCTGCTATGCAAATTGGATATGATTCTGTTCCCAACAATTGTGATCTATTGATTCTTGGTGAAATGGGTATAGCTAATACATCGGCTGCTACTGCAATTTCATGCGCTCTATTTAATCAACCTATTGAAAGTTGGACAGGTAAAGGAACAGGAATTTCTAATAAGATTATTCAAAAAAAAATATCTATAATTAAAACAGCACTAAATTTTCACAAAAGCAAATTTGATAAAGTTGAACATATTCTTGGAAGTTTTGGAGGAAGAGAAATGGCTGCCATTGCAGGTGCTGTAATTGCAGCTCGAGTATTGGGTATACCTGTGCTACTTGATGGTTTTATCTCAACTGCCTCAGCGGCAACCTTAATTATTTTTAAAAAAGATATTTTAGATCATTGCCTTGTTTCTCATTTATCATCTGAACCTGGCCACAAAGGTATTGTATCATACTTAAATAAAGAACCAATATTAGACTTAAATCTAAGATTAGGTGAGGGTAGTGGTGGGGCAGTAGCTGCTTTAATTATAAAGTCTGCCTTGATTACACATAATAATATGAAAACTTTTTCTGAAGCTCAAGTTAGTGAAAAAAATTAAGAATGCAAATGCTTACTAGAAATAAATATATAGTTGATTTTGCTGCTGTTATTATGTTTTTTACGCGAATTCCTGTAAAATGGTCTTATTTTTCAAACAAATCTCCTAACTTAACACAAGCTGCTTGGGCATTCCCACTTGTTGGTCTATTAATTGGTTTTTTATCCGGAATTGTGGGAGATTTTTTAATAATTGCAGGTCTTTCTATTTTTTTCAGCACAATAATAGCTATATCAATAAGTGTTTTATTAACTGGAGCTTTCCATGAGGATGGATTGGCTGATACTGCAGATGGTTTTGGTGCTGGAGGTTCTCCAGAAAAAATTAATAAAATAATGCATGATAGTCGCTTAGGGACTTATGGAACTACATCATTAATTCTTGGTTTTTTGATAAGGCTTGGCTTAGTTTCATCATTGGTTGAAAACGGATATTCATTGGTATCGATATTATGTGCTGGATTTGCATCTGGAAAATTAGCAATTCTTGTATCTTGTAATTTAATAAAGCAATCAAAATTGGCAAAAATAGGGAGTATTGTGGGAGAGATTTCTAAAAAAAATTTAATTTTAGCTTCGTCAATTTGGTTTTTCCCTATTTTTTTTATTTTACCTTTTTTTGGAATTTTATTTGGAACGGTTTTAATGATTATCGTAATTGCAATTTTAGGAAGAATGTCAAAAAAAGCACTAGGTGGACTTACTGGTGACGTATTAGGAGCAATTGCTTTTTTAACAGAATTAATTTTTCTGCTAGGAAATATAGTTATTATTTTAAATTAAATGTTTAATTTTTAAAGTATTTTTAAACAAAAAAACCTGACTGACAAATCAGGCTTTTTAAAAGAAACTAATCTATAATCAGAAACTACTTCTTAGCGCATGCATAAGAATTGATTTCAAGACCTACAGAGATTTCAGAAACCGTAGGTTTTGTCTAAGCCATTTTTTATCCTTTAAAAAATTAATTTAAATTTTAGCTGTTTAACATTAACAAACCGTGAGTCATATTTTCATTTTTGGTTAATGTTATATTACATTTCGTATTAACTATGAAAAATTGAGAATAAACTAAAACAACCTAAGATTGTTAGACTATAAAAAATTTTGATAGCATAAAAATATTTATTTTAATTAA
>CABZFH010000020.1 GCA_902524895.1 uncultured Alphaproteobacteria bacterium
CAACATTTAATATAAAAAAAAAATCTAGAATATTAATAAAAAATAAAATGAAATCTATAAGCCTTAAACGAAAGACAGTCCAACCAACCAACACAAGGACTGGAGGAAGTACATTCAAAAATACAGAAAGTTTTAGAGCTTGGGAACTAATTGAAAAAATTAACTTTCGAGGCAAATCGTTAGGAGGAGCAAAAATTTCAAAGCTACATCCAAACTTTATAATTAATTACAACAATGCGAAATCACTTGATATCGAGGTTTTAGGGGAAGAAATTGTAGAAGAAGTTATGAAAAAGACTGGTATTCGCCTTGAGTGGGAAATTAAAAGGGTTGGAGATTTTGAAAAATTCTAAGAAAATAATTGTATTAAAAGGAGGGCCATCAGAAGAAAGAGAAATTTCTATTAAGACTGGAAATCAGGTAGAAGAGGCTCTAAGCAAACAACATGATGTTAAAGGAGTTGTGGTATCTCAAAATTTATCGTTACTAACCGAAAAGATTTTGAAATTTGAGCCAAATGTTATTTTTAATGCACTCCACGGAAATTTTGGAGAAGATGGACAGATTCAATCAATTTTAAATGCCTTGAAGATACCATATACACACTCAGGGGTGGTCGCATCATCCATTGGAATGAATAAATACTTTTCAAAAATTATCTTTGAAAATGTTGGTATAAGATGTCCAAAAGGAGAAAAAATTAAACTTGGAGAAATACAAAAAACTAGGATTAAAATACCTTCAATCATAAAACCAACATCAGGAGGATCTAGCATTGGAATTACAAAAATATTTAAAAATGAACAACTTTACAAAAAAAATTTAATCAAGTCTAACTCTAAAAATGAAGATTATTTAGTTGAAGATTTTATTGAAGGAAGAGAAATTACGGTCGGAATATTAGATAATAAAATTTGCGGAATAATCGAAATAATAACTAACTCAAAATTTTATGATTTCAAAAGTAAGTATGTACAAGTTGCCAAACATATACAAAATCCGAAATTACCTGAAAAAATTAATAAGGAGTTAGAAAATAATTCTTTACTGGCTCATAACATTTTGGGTTGTAATTATATTAGTAGATCAGATTTTAGATATGATGAAAAAAATCAAAAATTGTATTTACTTGAAATCAATACTCAGCCTGGATTAACATCCGATTCATTAATTCCAGAGATGGCTAAAAAGAATGGAATAAGTTTTGTAAATTTGTGCAATATGTTAATTGATTCTGCTAGATGCGAAAAACTCTAATATATTCATTTCTTTTTATTTTTACTTTTATTTTCATTTTTTGGCATTATTTCCATCATTTGACTTTCAATGATTTCAAAAAAATAATATACCAAAATTTTGAAAGTGTTTCTGATGATAAAAAATTTAAAGTAGTAAAGATAAAATTTATTAATACAAAAAATATAGAAATTGATAGGTTAAATAATTTAGTTAAAAATTATAATAATAAAAATATATTTGATATAAATTTCAAAGAAATGGGCGAGGAACTCCTTAAAATTAACGAAATTAAGTCCGTAAAAATAAATTTTAACATGGAGGGAGAAATAAAAATTTCAATTGAGGAGAAAAAACCTTTTTTTATTTGGAAATATGAGAATTTTCAGAAGGTTTTAAGTGTTGAAGGAGAAATTCTAAATTTTAACGAATCGAAAAATAAAAATTTAATCAACCTTTATGGACTAGGAGCACAAAAAAAAATTGGAAATTTTTATCAAATTGTTAGAAAAAATAAACAATTTGAAAATATTATAAAGTCCATAGAATATATTGAAAATTATAGATGGGACATAGTTCTAGAAAATAATACGTTAGTAAAACTATCCAAAAAAAATTACGAAAAAAACTTAGAAACCTTAGATAAGTTCCTAAGTAGTAAGGAGTTATTTAATAAGACACACAAAATGATTGATTTTAGGGTGGATAATAGAATATCTTTTTATTAGGTAATGTTAGATTTTAAAAATAATAAAAGCAGATGTATTTTTGATATAGGAACAAATAAAATAGTTTGTTTAATTTATGATATTACTAAAGGAAACTTAAATGTTCATGAGTGGTCTCATAAACAAAGTTTGGGATTAAATAGAAGTAAAATTCTTAACATGGATAAAGTATCGAAAAGTATAATAGATACAACCAAAGAAATTAAAAAAAAAATAGATAAAATTAATGTGAATATTACTGATATTGATTTTTTATCAAAGAAAAAATACTCTGAAATAAATATTGGTGGTATTAAAATTTCAAAAAAAGAAATAAGGAGAAGCTTTAAAAAGAGCCTTCAAAATTCAAATTTGTCTCAGAAAAATTTAATCCATTCAATACCTTTAAATTTTATAGTTGATGGAACACAATCTTATTCTGACCCATTTGGAATTTTCTGTAATAATTTGGGAGTTAATACTTTCAACATATGGATTAATACGGTTATTCTCAAAAATTTGGAAAGTTGTTTCAGAAATGCAAATATACTAATTGAAAATTCTATAGACACAAGTTTTGCATCAGCCGAGGCATGTCTCACCGAACAAGAGAAAATTATTGGATCAACTTGTATAGATTTAGGGGCAGGTTCCGCAAAAATAGCCACATATTTCAAGGGAGTCTTAGAATATATAAATTATGTTCCGCTTGGAGGAAACGATGTAACTAATGATATACAAAGAGGGCTAGAGATTCCAAAAGATCTAGCAGAATATATAAAAATTATTCATGGAAATATAGAATATACTAATGAAAAAAATTTTAAAATTAATCTTACTAATGGAAAAGAAAAAATCATAACTCAAAATTTTCTTCATGGAATCATAAAGCCAAGGTATGAGGAAATTTTAGAAATTATTAGGGATAAACTTCAAGATAATTTAGTCACAAAGATTGGAGTTAACAACATTGTTCTTACAGGAGGTGCAAGTCAAATTCCTGGTTTAATTAATTTTGCTTCAAAAATATTTAATCGTAAAACGCGACTATCAAGACCACAGACAGAGTTTAATTTTTTAAACAAGCCTGAATTTAGCACTTGCGTTGGTTTAATAAAGATGAAATCAGACCTAGATTTAAAAAAAATCATTAAATCAGTATCAAATAATAAGGTATTTAATTTAATGGAAAGCTTTGATAATTGGGTAAAAGAAAGCTTTATGTAAATGAAATATTGTGAAACTATTTGTGATTAGTATTTCAATCAATTTAGGCTATTGTAGGGTATGGGATTTCTAAATTCAAAGTCAAAATTTGACGAATTACATCGAACTAATATTTCTTCTCCATTACCAAGTATGAGTTATGCTGTAAAGCAAAGTACTCTTTCAAAATCTATATCCTTTTCAGGTGTTGGCCTTCATACTGGTTGTAAGTCAACAATAATTCTTCACCCCGCACCAGAAAATACTGGTTATTTGTTCAAACTAAAAAATGGACCAAGCTCATTCTCTGATATCCTTGGTGTCTACAATAATGTCTCATCAACAATGTTATGTACAACTTTATCAAACCAATCTGGATTCAAAATTTCTACTACAGAGCATTTGCTATCAGCCTTGTATGGTCTTGAGATTGACAATGTTATTATTGAGATTATTAAAGGTAATGAAATTCCAATTCTAGATGGTTCTGCCTCAGAGTTTGTTGATGGGATCAATTCGTGTGGTTCAGAAATGCAAAATTTTTCAAAAAAGTTCATTAAAATTATTAGAAATGTTGAATTAACTGATGGTGACAAAGTAATTAAAGTTTCGCCTCACGATGAAATGCTTATTACATGTGAAATTGATTTTGACTCAAAACCCATTGGTCATCAATCGATGAGTTTGATTTTAAATCAAGACATTTACTCTTCACAAATTTCTAATGCTAGAACTTTTGGTTTTCTTGAGCAAATTGAAACTCTTAGGAAAAAAGGCCTTGCCTTAGGTGGAAACCTAGAAAATGCAATTGTTATTTCAAATGATAAGGTAGTGAATAAAAATGGATTGAGGTATAATGATGAGTTTGTTAGGCACAAAACTCTAGATTTAATTGGTGATTTTTCACTTGCTGGCTTTAAAATGCAAGCATCTATTTTTAGTTATAAAGCTGGGCATGATTTAAACAATAAACTGTTAAGAAAAATATTCTCTTCCAGTGAAAATTGGGAATTCTTGGAAAACTAATTTTTTTATTTTTTGATTTTTTTTTAAATGATAAAAGCTATTATTAGTTTCTATGTCTATAAAACTTATTATATCTTTTTTGTTTTTTTTTCTTTTATCTTGTTCTTCTGATGACAAAGAAGCTAATATTGATTATTCGCTTAGAAGTGATGGTATTCTCTATAATGAAGCTCTAAGTGCACTTAAAAAAAAAGATTACCTTGTAGCACACGAACTTTTTACTGAACTTGATTTACAACATCCATATTCAAAATGGGCCACAAAAGGACAGTTAATGTCTGGGTTTGCACTTTATAAAAATAATAAATATGATGAAGCGATCTTTACATTAAGTAAATTTATAAATCTTAATCCAAATGATCCAAATCTAGATTACGCTTATTATTTAAAAGGTTACTGCTATTTTGAAAGAATTAATCAAGTTACTAGAGATCAAAAGTATGCTAAAAAAGCTTATGAT
>CABZFH010000021.1 GCA_902524895.1 uncultured Alphaproteobacteria bacterium
TTGGTGGCTATAGGAAAGTTTGATAAGCCAGATGCACTAGGAGAAATTACTCATTTTCAGTCGTTTACAGCTGCAATGTCAGGAACTATTGGTCTTGGTAATATTGCAGGTGTTGCAGTTGCAATATCAATTGGTGGACCTGGTGCAATGCTGTGGATGATTATTATGGCTTTTTTTGGGATGACTCTAAAATTTGTAGAAGTTAGCTTAGGTCACAAATACAGAGTTATTCATTCTGATGGAACAGTTTCTGGTGGTGCAATAAGGTATCTTTCGGATGGGATGAAAGAATGTGGTTTCCCAAAGTTTGGAAAATTTCTAGCCCTTTTCTTTGCTATTTGTTGCATTGGTGGTTCATTTGGTGGTGGTAATATGTTTCAAGCAAATCAAGCTTTTCAACAAATTATTATAGCCACAGGTGGAGCAGATAGTTTTTTCTTTGATAAAGGATGGTTAGGTGGACTAATTTTTTCAATTGTTGTTGGCTTAATAATCATAGGTGGCATCAAATCAATTGGTAAGGTAACTTCAAAATTAGTTCCATTTATGGGTGGTATTTATTGTTTAACTTGTTTATTCATAATTTTCTCCAATTATTCAGAAATTCCTAATGCGATAAGTTTGATTGTTAATGGTGCATTTAATTCGCAAGCAACTGTTGGTGGAATAATTGGAGTAATGTTAGCTGGTGTTAAGAGAGCGGTTTTTTCAAATGAGTCTGGCATAGGATCTGCTCCAATAGCTTATGCTCCAGCAAAAAGCGATAATCATTTAAATACTGGTTTCATGTCACTTTTGTCACCATTTGTTGATACAATCTTAATTTGTTCTATGACTGCATTTGTAATAATCATTACAGGTTCATATTTAAACTCAAGTGGAATTCAAGGAGTTGAACTTACCTCTAAGGCATTTTCTTCAGTGTTCATATGGTTTCCAAGTTTGCTTGCTTTTGCGATTACCCTTTTTGCTATTTCCACCCTTATTACATGGTCCTATTATGGGTTAAGGTGTTGGACATATATTTTTGGTCAAAATAGTTTAAGTGTATATTCTTATAAGTCGATTTTTCTTGTATTTATTGTTATTGGAACATCCATGAATTTAACAAATGTCATTAATTTTTCTGATGCAATGATCTTTGCAATGTCAATACCTAATTTGATTGGAATATATTTTCTAGCTCCAAGATTACAAAAAGATCTTAAAAAATATAAATTTTAGAAATGCAAAATATAAATGTAATAATAGGTAGTGATCATGCTGGTTTTGAACTGAAACTCAAAATTATTGAGAACAAATTTAGAGAAAAGATTAATTTTTCTGACGTAGGAACTTTTACTAGAGAGTCTGTGGATTATCCAGACTATGGAAAATTAGTTGCACAAAAAGTTGATAGTGGTAAGTTTTTAGTAGGAGTTTTAATTTGTGGCTCAGGTGTCGGAATGTCAATTGTTGCTAACAGGTATAAAAATGTAAGGGCTGCTCTGTGTATTAACGAAAATATGGCAAAACTTTCAAGACAACATAATGATGCAAATATAATTGTTTTAGGTTCAAGGTTGATTTCTTTCGAACAAGCTATTAAATGTTTAGAAGGCTTTTTTTTTACAAATTTTGAGAAAGGTCGCCATATTGCTAGAATTAATAAATTAAATAACCATTAAGGAGAAAAAGGGAGTTATAATGACAGAAAATCTTTTTTTTGAAAGTAGTTTAAACCAAACTGATCCATCTATTTTAGATGCTGTAAAAAATGAATTTCACAGGCAAAATGACCAAATAGAGTTAATTGCATCTGAAAACATTGTGTCTAAAGCTGTATTAGAGGCTCAAGGTACTGTTTTAACAAATAAATATGCAGAAGGATATTCTGGTAAACGCTACTATGGTGGTTGCGAACACGTTGATGTCGTTGAGGACATATGCATTGAAAGAGTCAAAAAATTATTTGGGGCGAACTTTGCAAACGTCCAAGTGCATTCTGGATCTCAAGCCAATCAAGCTGTGTTTTTGGCTTTACTTAAACCTGGAGACACCATAATGGGAATGTCTCTTGCAGCTGGAGGACATCTAACACACGGAGCTCCCCCAAATGAGTCAGGAAAATGGTTTAATGCTATTCAATATGGTGTAAAAAAAGAAGATGCCTTAATAGATTATGATGAGGTTGAAAGTCTTGCAAACAAACATAAGCCAAAACTAATTATTGCAGGAGGTTCTTCTTACCCAAGAATAATTGATTTTGATAAATTCCATCAAATTGCAAAATCCGTTGGAGCTATATTTCTAGTTGATATGGCACATTTTGCTGGATTAGTGGCAACCGGTTTATACCCTAACCCACTTCAATATGCGGATGTTGTAACAACAACAACCCATAAAACCTTAAGGGGTCCAAGAGGTGGATTAGTATTGACAAACAACGAAAATTACGCAAAGAAAATCAACTCAGCTGTTTTTCCAGGTTTACAAGGTGGGCCATTAATGCATGTTATTTGTGCAAAAGCTGTAGCATTTGGAGAAGCTTTAAAGCCTGAGTTTAAAGATTATATAAAAAATGTTATAAATAACGCCAAGGTTTTATCAAATGTCATGATTGACAGAGGCCTTGATGTTGTATCAGGAGGTACAGATACTCATCTAACTCTTGTTGACCTAAGACCAAAAAATCTAACAGGTAAAGCTGCAGAGCATTCTTTAGAAAATTCTGGAATAACATGTAATAAAAATGGAGTTCCATTCGACCCTCAAAGCCCTTTTGTTACATCTGGAATTAGATTGGGCACACCGGCAGGAACCAGCAGAGGATTTGGTGAAAAAGAGTTTGAAATAATAGGCAATTACATTGGTGACGTACTAGATGGTTTATCTGCAAACCCTGAAAACAATTCGTCTTTAGAGAATGAAGTCAAACTTAAAGTAAAATCTTTATGTCGTAAATTTCCAATTTATACTTCTGTAATATCATAGGTAATATATAGATGCGTTGTCCATTTTGTGGTCATGGAGAAACTCAAGTCAAGGACTCTAGACCTGCAGATGATAACGCTTCTATTAGACGACGACGACAATGCCCCGCGTGCGGTTCTAGGTTCACGACATTTGAGAGAGTTCAGCTAAGAGAACTAATAATTTTGAAGAAAAACGGAAATAGAACAGTATTTGACCGCGAAAAGCTGGTTAGATCGATTGACATTTCTTGCAGGAAAAGACCAGTTAAACCAGATCAGATAGAGCTAATAACTAATGGAATTCAAAGGCGATTGGAAAGCTCTGGTGAGCCAGAAATCCCTTCTAAGGTAGTAGGTGAATTGGTAATGGATGCATTGAAATCACTTGATAGAGTTGCTTATTTACGATTTGCATCAGTATATAAAGATTTCCAAGAAACCGACGATTTTAGAAAATTCATTGATAATAATCTTAACTTAAAAGATTAACCAATCAATGCATTTTGATAACAAATATATGAATATTGCATTCAATCTAGCTAAAAAGGGAATGGCAACTAGTTTTCCGAATCCTTCAGTAGGTTGTGTTATTGTTGAATGCACTCACGATTTTAAAAATGATAAAATAGCTGGTTTTGGTTTCACTCAGAAAGGTGGAAGACCTCATGCAGAGGCTAAAGCCCTAGAAAAGGTAAATTTTAAAAAAACAAAAAAATATTTATGTTATTCAACACTAGAGCCGTGTTCTCATTTTGGCAGAGATGTAAGCTGTTTAGATAAAATACAGAAAACTCCGATTAGCCAAATAATTTTTGCTTTAAAAGACCCTGACAAAAGAATGAAAGGTAGTAAAATTAAAAAATTAAGTGTTGATGGAAAAACAATCAGATCTGGAATTTTAAAAAAAGATTTATTTAAATTTTACGAAGGTTATTTTTTGAATAAAATAAAAAATAGACCAAAAATAACACTTAAAATGGCCTCAACCTTAGATGGAAAAATTACATCCTCAAAAAAAAAATGGATATCTAATTCTTCGTCAAGAAAAATAGTTCATCACTTAAGATCTAACAATGATGCAATATTAGTAGGTAGTAATACGGTTAAAATTGACAATCCAAGATTAACATGCAGAATTAATGGTCTTGAAAACACTTCCCCAATCCGCATTGTTATAAATAGAAAATTAGATTTAAATAAAGATTTTCACATCATAACCGATAGATCTGTAAAAACTATTTTAATTTCTTCTTTGAACAAAGAACAAATTCCAAAGCATTTAAAAAAAAAAAACATTGAAATTAT
>CABZFH010000022.1 GCA_902524895.1 uncultured Alphaproteobacteria bacterium
AAAAATTAAAATTCATATTGATCGATCTTTCAAGATTTTCATGTCCAACAAATGGTATTTGTAAGTTCTTAAAGATCGAACTTCCTAAATAATGATCGGGATGGCCATGAGTAATTACAACGTGAGAAATTGGTAGAGTAGTTTTTTCTTTAATTTTTTTTAAAAGATTTTTAGCTATTTCTTCGGTGCCGCCAGTATCAATAACTAAAACTGACTTTTCGCCTACAATGAAACCTATATTTGCTATGTCCCCTTTATTAGCTACGTTACTGTCTTCTTGTACACCAAAATGAACAAATACTTTATCATCAATTTCAGTCACTTCAAATTCAGAAGATGATAGATATTGTGGTTCAAGACATGAAAAGATAATTATAAAATTAAAGCTTAGTAGGATTTTCAGCATTTTTATAAACTATCTTTGGATCAAAAATCTTTTTTTTTTCAATAAACTCTAATTTATTTTTTTCATTATCTTTAAAACTAATCTTTCTGTAAAAACAGGATTTATATCCCACATGACAACTCGCACCATTGCCAGCAACTTCAACTTTGACTAATAAACAATCTTGATCATCATCAATTCTTAATTCAATAACTTTTTGTGTAAGACCACTTGTTTTTCCTTTTTGCCATATACATTTTCTACTCCTAGACCAGTAATGAACAAATTCTGTTTTGATTGTTAATTTAAACGCTTCATGGTTCATGTAACCGTGCATCAAGACTTCGTTATCCACGGCGTTTGTGGTGATCACAGGTATCAATCCATTGTCGTCAAATTTAGGTTGTAACTTCTTTCCTTCTTCAACCTCTTCTACATTTACTCTTTTACCAAAAAGTTTTGACATAAACTAATTGTTGATAAAATTAATAAATTTATTTTCTATCTTTGCATTATTTTTAAAACTTCCAAGAAAACAAGTCGTAACCGTGGAGACATCTGGTTTTAATACGCCCCTTGTCGTCATACATTGGTGATAAGCTTCAATATAAACGGCAACACCTTTAGGTTTTAATGTTTTGTGAATAACTTCTCCAATTTGTTGAGTCATAGTTTCTTGAGTTTGGAGTCTTTTAGCGAAAATATCTACTACTCTGGCTAACTTTGAAATTCCAACAACTCTTTTTATTGGTAAATATGCCAAATGCACTTTACCAATTATTGGAACCATATGATGCTCACAATGGGAGTGTAAAGAAATATTTTTTAACATAACAATATCGTTATAACCGTTGACTTCGTCAAAAGTTTTTTTCAAAACATCTTCGGGAGAAGATTGATATCCAGCAAAAAATTCTTTGTAGGCATTAATAACTCTTTTTGGAGTGTCTTTTAATCCTTCTCTTTTCGGATTATCACCAGCCCATTTAATTAAAGTTTCAACAGCTTTTTCAGCATCTTCCCTAGTAATTCCATTTTTGTTAGAAATTGGTAATTTTTTTTTTGGTGTGACAGCATCCATTTGGAATCCTTTTTTTTGGTTTTTTATTATTGTAAAATTGTTATATTGTTTAAATTGTTATTAAAAAAAAATATTAAAGATCTTTTTAATTGTTCTTTCTCCTAAACATGTAATATTACTATGAATATTCTATCAAATCTTAGCTTATTATGAAATATAAAATTATTAATGGTTACGTATATGATCCAACTCAAAATTTAAACAGAGTTAAAAAAGATATTTATGTTGATGGTAAAATCATCGTTGAACCAACAAAAAATCAAATTAACCAATTTGAAAAAACTTATGACGTAAATGGTATGGTAGTTATGGCAGGAGGTATAGATATTCATTCCCATATTGCGGGTGGTAATGTAAATAATGCAAGACTTTTGATGCCTGAAATTCACAGAAAGTTTGTTGAAAGAACCTTAAAAGGAAGAGAAAAATTAAAAAGTGGACATTCTAGATGGACTGTTGATGGAACAGGTTATAGGTACTGTGAAATGGGATTTACAACTGTAATTGAACCAGCTGTACTTCCAATAAATGCCTTTTTAACACAACTAGAATTAGAAAAGATTCCTCTCATTGATAAGGGTGGGTTGGGAATTGTAGGTAATGATAACTTTTTATTGGAAAGCTTATCAAAAAAAAAAGGACAATCATACATTGATGACTATGTGGCTTGGACAATTAATTCTTCAAAATGCTTGGGACTTAAAGTAATAAATGCTGGAGGATCAGAAATTTTTAAAAGTGGTGCAAAATCTGAGTCTTTTTCTTTAGATGATGTTGTTCCCGCATATGGTGTTTCATCGCGTCAAATACTAGAAACAATTAATATTGCAAATGAAAACCTTAAAATACCTCATCCTGTTCATGTACATTGTAACAACCTTGGAATGGCCGGGAATGTTCAATCTATTTTAGATACAATTGAAGGCTCTCAAGGAAGAAGAATGCATTTAGCTCATATTCAATTTTATGGATATGATGATAAGGGAAAAAAAGGATTTTCTTCAGGCGCTAGAGATTTAGCAGATAGTGTCAATAAAAATAAAAATATAACTGTGGATATAGGTCAAATAATGTTTGGTCCTACAGTTACCATTTCATCAGATATTTGGAAGCAAAATAACGCTAAGTCACATGCAAATCCAAATAAATGGCTAATTTCAGAAGTTGAAGATGGGGGCGGCGGAATAATTCCGTATGATTACAAGCAAAAAAATTTCGTGAACTCGCTTCAGTGGGTAATAGGATTGGAATTATTTTTGATGATTAAAGATCCTTGGAGAGTTTTTTTAACAACTGATCATCCTAATGGAGCTCCTTTTACCACATATCCAAAAATAATGAGATTACTTATGGATTTAGATTATAGGATTTCAGAAATTGAAAAAATTAATAAAACCGCAGTTACTATAAGTAATCTTAAATTATTAAAAAGAACTTACAGCATGTACGAAATTTCAATAATGACCAGAGCGGCACCAGCAAAAATTCTGGGTCTTAATGATAGAGGTTCATTAAAGCCTGGTAAGATAGCTGATATTTCCATTTATGATCCAAAAAAAAATATCGATGATATGTTTAGCTATGCAAAATATGTTTTTAAAGATGGAGTTAATGTAATTAAGGATGGAAAAATTATAAATATTCAAAAAGGAAGAACAAAAGCAATTAAACTTAATTTTGACAAAAAAATTCATAAAGATATACAAAAATGGTTTGATAAATATTACTCTTTAAAAATTGAAAATTTTGTAGTAGATGATCTTTTTTTTGACGAAAATAACTTTTCTTACTTTAATAGCTAGTTTTATAGTCTAAACTGTTTTTGTCTCGAATAAGGTGCAATAAGCCTGTAAAAAAACGGGGTTACAATTAAAGTTAAAAAGATTGAAAATAAAATGCCAAAAATTATAACAATTCCAATTGTTTGTCTAGATTCACTGCCTGCTCCCGAGCCAATAATAAGTGGGATAGCACCAACAATAGTTGAAAAACCAGTCATGATTATTGGTCTAAACCTTTTTTTGCATGAACTCAATATTGAAGACGAGATATCTTCTCCTTTTTCCTGTAGTTGATTGGCAAATTCAACAATCAGAATTCCATTTTTTGCAGAAATCCCAATTAGTATAATTATACCTATTTGACTAAAAATATTTAAAGAACTTTCAAATAACCATAAACCAAAAATTCCACCGCAGATCGACAATGGAACGGAAATCATAATAATTATAGGTGTAATAAAACTTTCAAATTGAGCTGATAATACAAGATATACGACAAGTAGTGAAATTATAAAAAGATATAACATTTGTTTTGACGAATCTTTATATTCCTTACTTTGACCTTTGTAGTCGATTTTAATATTTCCTTTATTTTTTTCATTCAGTATTTCTTCAATAAAATTTATTGCCTCACCCAGAGAATAATCTTTTTTTAAGCTGGCTTTCAGTGTTATTGCCCTAATTCTGTTAAATCTGTTTAGTTCTTTTGCAGCAGAATTTTCCTCTGTGTATATTAATGAATCAAGTCTAATTAATTCTCCATTAGAAGATCTAACCATGATTTGGCTTAGATCATTTGGAAGTTCTCTTTCTGAACTTAAAGATTGCATGATGATATAATATTCCTCTCCTTTATCGATAAATGTATTAACTTTTCTTCCTCCT
>CABZFH010000023.1 GCA_902524895.1 uncultured Alphaproteobacteria bacterium
GATCTTGGGAATAAATTGATTTTGGTTTTGAAATTAATGATTTTTGCCTCATTTGAATAGTTCCAGTTAACATAAAAAAAATTAACAAAAGGAAAATTATGTTAATCATTGGAATCATATTAATTTCTTTACGTTTTTGTTTTTTAAAGGAAATCATTCTTTGTTATCAAAATAAATTTTTTCAATATTATTATTTTTTAGAATATCAATTAAAAAAACAAGGTCTTGGACTATAGCTGATTTTTCATTAAGAATAAAAATCTCTTTATACTTTTTAGTATTCCAAATTTCTATAACTTTAGTCTCAACTTTTTCTTTTTCGACCTGTTTTTTATTAATTAAAAAGCGTCCATCATTTTTAATTATTATTTTCAAAATCAAATTAGATTGATTTTCGGATTTCATATTTCCAGCTATTGATAGATCAATTTGTTTATTTTTTTCAAAGTTTGTTGCTAGCATAAAAAATACAAGCATCAAAAAGATAATATCGATTAATGGAATAATATTGACTTTTATTTTTTTTTTGGAGTTAACTTTAACTATTGTGGTCATAACTAAGCTTTGTTCTTAATGAGGACTAATATATTATTAATGATATTTTGAAAATCTTGGATTTTTTTTTCAAAAAAATGATGCGAGATTAATGCAGGTATAGCCACAATTAATCCAACTGCGGTTGTTAATAAAGCTGTCCAAATACCACCTGCTAGCACTGAAGGATCAACAGTTGTTCCTCCAAGCTCTAATTGATTGAAAGATGAAATCATTCCGATAACTGTTCCTAATAAACCTAGAAGAGGACTAATTTGTGCAATAATATCTAATGAGGGAAGTAATTTTTCAAGTTTGTCCATCTCCTTATTAACAAGAATGGAAACTTCAGATATTTTTTCTTCCTCTTTCAAACTGTTCTTTTTTAGTACGCTGATTGATTTATTGAACATACTAAATAATGGCTTATTATCTATTTTAAATATATTATAAATCTCATCTAACTCCGTTTGGTCGTCTGTTTGTAAAATTTTTTTTTCAAGTTTATTAAGATTTGAAGATTTTATAGAGTAGAATTGTAAAAATTTAAGTAATATTATTGAAAGAGAAACTATTGAAAAGAAGATTAATAAAATAAAAATAATCCCCCCTTTGTCAACATAATCTAGAAAGACTGAAAGTTGATTAGCAAACATTATTTACGACCTCTAAGTAAGTTAGGATATTTTTTATTAATTATATCATATTCCTTTTGTACACCTTTATTATCAATTTTTAATGGTATTCTTTTAGATTTGACCTTGTAATCAAGTATGATTTCTCCGGGTCTTTTGGAAAAAAATAAGATTCTATCACCCAGTAAAAGAGCCTCTTTAAGGCTGTGAGTGATAAATATAATTGTTGTTGGTTTTTTTTTCCAATATTCTATAAGAACTTTGTACAAGTTTTCTGTCGTGGGTTGATCTAATGATACAAATGGTTCATCCATTAAAAGTACCTCTGGATTATTTACAAAAGCTCTAGCAAGTGAAACTTTTCTTCTCATACCACCAGAAATTGTACCTGGAAAAGAGTCTTGGAAATCAAGTAATTCAAAGTTTTTTAAAATTTGTGAAATTTTTTTTTTTAAATCGCTTGAGTCTTCTTGACATACCAATTTTATATTATTGAAAAGTGTTAGCCAAGGCATTAACCTGGATGTTTGAAAAACATATGCAATAGAGTTTTCTTTATTAATAGGTTTATCATTAATTAGAATTTTCTGTTCTCTAGCTTTTACCAATCCCCCAATAATGTTCATTAATGTTGTTTTTCCACAACCAGACGGCCCCACAATACAAACAAACTCTTTTGGTTTTATAAAAGTATTAATTTCTTTAAGAGCAACAATTTTTTTTTTATCTTTATTAGTATAAATTTGTTCTTTAATACTTATTGAAATGCTCATAGTTACTTATCTCCATCTAGTTAATTTCTTTTCTAGTGGTCTAACAAAAATAAATTCAACAAACAAAATAATTAACACAAATGAAAATGTATAGGCTAATATTCCACTTATATCAAAAAATTGGAAAAATCCATACAGTTTAAAGCCAACCCCATTACTTCTACCTAAAAGTTCAACAACCAAAACTATTTTCCAAATGAGTGACAAACCAGATCTTGCTGCTGACATCAAATAAGGGTAAAGTTGAGGTAAGATAACATGAAAAATTAGTTTTTTTTTGCTAATATTATAAAATTTTGCCACCTCAACATACTCTTTTTCGATTGAACGCGCTCCTTCTCGTAAAATCACTGCTACCATTGGAATTTTGTTAATAGATACTGCTAAAATTGCTGCGGTTTCATTCAATCCAAACCACACATAGCAAAGTATAATAATAACCAAAGCAGGAACATTTAAACCTAATACTAACCAATCATCAAAAAAAGTATTTAATTTTTCTCTTCTACCCATAAAAGTTCCAATCACGGATCCAATGATCATTGCAATTATAAAAGAAATGAAAACTCGTTTTAAAGTAATAAAAGTATGAAAAAAAAGTTCGTTATTATCAATTTCTTCTAGTATTTTTGTAAATACTATATTTGGGCTGGGTAGAAGTGAATTATTATAAAGAAAACTAGAAAACCACCATATTAACAAAAAAATAAATAATGATGAAACTCTTAATATAGAGTTAGATTTAAAATTTTCATACATTACTTTACCCAGAAGGTACCACTTGCCATTTTAGATGAACTTCCCACAAGTTCTTTACCACCAATCTCGCCCAAGGTTTCAAAAAGCTTGGCAGCACCGTTAATTTCTTCTTCTGAAAATGCTTGAGGTATACCTTCTCGATAAATATCTCTCAAATTAATAAACGTACTATCGTTTTCTGCTCTCATTTGTGGCTTAATTTTCTCCCATACTTCATCTGAATCAAACATAATTTTTTTTGCTTTTTCGGAGGCTTTTAAAAAATTATTCATAAGTTCTTGATTATTTTCAGAATATTCATCTCGAAAGACCCAACCAATAATAGGTAGGCCTTTAGGAATGCCAAGATTTGATATGATATCTTGAATATTGATGATTCTCTTAAAACCCTCAGAAACTAACCTTGCTTGATAAGGCCAATAAGTGAGTATCGCATCAAAACTTCCTTGTTGAATTTTTTTATTTAGTAACGGAGGTGCACCGAAAATTTGTTTTGTTTCTTTTATTAAATCAATACCATATTTCTTCTTATAATATGCTCTAAATATCAACCAGCTTTTGTCAACTTGGCCTCCAGCAATACCAATTTTCTTACCTTTTAAGTCTTCTAATTTTTTAATACCTGAATCACTTTTTACAATTAAGCCACCAGCAGCCATGGAGTGTGGAAAAAATGAAAACATCCTGCCTTGAGATCTTTGTCTCGATACCCAAAACCAGTCAGTTACAATCATATCCACAGATTTACCCTGTAATGCCACTGCGGCAGCGTTTTTGCTAGCAAGCTGGACAATTTCTAAATCAAAGTTATGATTTTTATCTAATTCAAGTGTTTTAATGAGATCTAATTCCCAATTAACACTACCATATTGTAGTACTCCTATTTTGACCTTAGTTAAATCTCCGGAAGAAAGGTTATAGGGTAGTATAAAAAAACAAAACAATATTACTAATTTTAAAAAATGATTCATAAGTATGCCTAATCTTAAATATAATAATTATTACAAT
>CABZFH010000024.1 GCA_902524895.1 uncultured Alphaproteobacteria bacterium
TTCTATCAGAAAATACATATTAATTAAAATTGTTATCAATATTACTAAAAATAAATAGAAAAGGCCGAAAAATAAATTTTTATTGCTCATTAATTTTAAATATCATTTTTTTATTCGCCATGACATTCGAGATGATACCAAATAGTTCCAAACTGATGAGACGAGCAATCCACTGAAAGTCGCAACAATCCAATTTAAATCTAAGTTTGAAAAAATTGAAGAGTTATAAATATTTGTAGCTATCATAATATTTGAGAATGCACCAAACGAACATATTATGTAGTACAGAAACAATCCACGCATTACATCTTTAGGTTTTAATAACTGGACATGTCTAAAAGTAAGAGCGTTATTAATAAAAAAATTTGATGTCATGGTAATAAGCATAGCAGGAAGATATGAATGAAAAAAATTAAGTTGCATCACTTTAAATAATATTAAAAAAGAAAAAATATGAATTAAAACACCAATTAATCCTATTAGACAATATGATATAAACCTTACAGGCACTAATTTTCCAAATTTTTTGTCAATCAACATTAAGAAATAGTCCCAAAAGATCAAATAATTCAACTTTGAATCTCCAGAGTTTCTTTTCCTAAATTTAAATTCTATTTCTTGAAAACTTAATTTCTTTTCCGAAGATATTATCAAATCTAATAAAATTTTAAATCCTATTTGTGATAATCGAGGAATTATGGTTAAAAAAACATTTCTACGAATCATAAAAAAACCACTCATTGGATCTGTTAACTTGTTTATAAGCAAAGAATTAGATATAAAATTTCCGAATTTACTGAAGAAAAATCGTTTTGCATTTAACGAATTACTATCATTTTTTCTTTTAAATCTTGAACCTACAACTAAATCAAGTTTTCCATCAACAATTTTTTTGAACATCATTGGAATTATCTTTTCATCGTGCTGTAAGTCTCCATCCATAACAACACAAATTTCAGATTCTGCATTAAGAATTCCGTCAGTGACAGCCGAAGATAAACCAGACTTATCAAAACGTAAAATGTATCGTACTTTTTTGTTTACTTCAGAAAGTTTTTTTATCTCATTAATTGTTCCATCTGGACTATTATCATCAACGAAAATAATTTCAAAATTTATAGACTTTAGTGAAAGTTCTAATAGTTTTACTATAGGTTCAATGTTATTAACCTCATTATATGTAGGAATGATGACGGATAATTTTTTCATTTGAAAACTTTCAATTGATAATTGATAATTTTAAAATTCATTTTATAAATTTTTTTATCAAAACTTAACACTAACAAAATCTATAGTATTTAACAATATAAGACTACTATACATTGAGAAACGAAACAATTTACCTTAATAATTCTAAATTTAAAAAAATTATGATAATGGTATTTAGTCATGTGCAATTTAAGATAATATTTATATAATTTCAAAGTATTGTCTCCTTACTAATTTGACGGTCGGCACTATTTTTTATCAAATTTAGATGTAATTGTGAGATTTGGTTAGGTATCAACTCAATTAAATTACTTCAAGATTCAACTCCTCCTCCGCGATTTCTAAGGTGATTGCTTAAACATTCGAAGGTGAATTCTTAGAAATTCAAAAAAAATTTGATAAAAAAAACCTAATGTATTTAAATTAATTACTTACAATAAAATATAACTGATTTAAAATCCGTTGAATTTCAGTTTATGTCCTATTAAGTCAGAATAGGGTAACATTTTAAAATTCTGGTATAAAAATTGCCGATTTACTTAATGATCAATAATGACCAAAAATTATACTGGAGTGGGATTGCATTATTAGAATACTTAATTTCAAAAAAAACCTTCAAAGATAAATTCATAGAATTAGATATCGGTAGTGTTTAGGATCTCATACAAGTATTATGAGGTCATATGGTTTATCTATTAATATAATTGATAAATATGAAAAAAATTCTGAATTCATAGGAGATTTTAACAAACATAAGTTTAAAAAAAATATGATTTAATTTTCTGTTCTCACGTTATAGAACACCAAAGAAATCCGGGATTCTTCTTTGATAAAATTTTTGATTCCCTCAAAGATGACGGGGATTTTATTATTTCTGCTCCAAAACATCATGCGGAAAGATTTGTTGAAGGGCATATATTATCAACTATATTACCTGTTTTTTTACAGATGTAAATATATGCAGGATTTGATTGTAAAAAAGGTAAAATGATTTCACTTTTGGGTATTGAAAATTCATTTATTGTAAAAAAGTCCAAAAAATTCACACTAGAGGAATGAGATGCGACTAGATATAAATGGACAAAAGATCATCGCAATCGTTCGCCAATAGAATTGAGAGGAGGTTATAAGATTCCAGCTACTACTTTGTATTTAAACAACTGTGAAATATTCAAGATATATGAAAAAGAATATGAAGAAAAAACAAATTCTGCCATTGGATTAATTTTCGATCCTCCTTAAAATTATAAGTAAGAGAATCGTTTGTTTTTTTCTAAATACCTTTAAACAATTTTGTTTATACGATTCAGCTAAAAATCTTTTAGCTAATTTCAATAATGATTATGTGCGTTTTAACATTTAAAAAAAATAATTATTAATTCATACAATAAATTTACTTTACTTAAAAACATAATACCATACTAATTGATTACTTGAATGATTGTTTGAACATTCATAGGATACTTTTATAGATTTTGAAAAAAACATTGATAAAAGTCAATGTCATGAAGGATTTTAATCATAAAACAACAAATTCAAAGCCCGTTGAACTTCGGTTCGTGTCTGTTGGAGTCAGACATGGGTTCCAATTGCTTTCGTTTGCAGTTTTAATTTGAAATCAAAAAATTAGAAAAAATGTTTCTCATCTTTGTTTTCATCATTATAATAAAACTAAAATGATTCTTAATCATAGATGTTAAATATTTTATTTGTAGAAAAAAATGGAGTTTAAAAAATTCTTTTTAGAGGATAATACTTATATAAGATTCAAAAAAATAGGAAATGGTCAGCCTATTTTGTTATTACATACTTTTAGAAATAGGATGGAATATTCTGACAAACTTGGCAATTTATTAAAAAATAAGTTTACAGTTTACTCAATTGATCTCCCAGGTTTTGGAGACTCTCCAATTAATAAAAATACAATTTACAGCTTAGGGTTTTTTACAAATTCTATCGTCAATTTCTTAAATAGTTTAAAAATTAAAAACCTAATTATTGCAGGGGAATCAATTGGTGCAACTTTAGCAGCAAGTGTTTCAGTTTCACTTCCAAAAATTGTAAAAAAAATATTCATGTTTAATCCATATGATTATGATTCA
>CABZFH010000025.1 GCA_902524895.1 uncultured Alphaproteobacteria bacterium
TTTATTTTTTTTAATTTGAATCATTTTTTTATCTTAACATATAATAAGCTTCATGTTTAAAGAAATAAAAAATGCAAATTATATGTTAATAAGAATTTAGTAAAAATTCTTGATCGTGGCTCTCAATTTCTTCCGTCATTTTTTTCGAGGAAGCAAAAAAAAGTGCGATAGAATTGAGAATTTTATCGCACTTTGAAAGATAACAAATAAAGAAAATGTCTTTAATAATATTTAGAATATACTTGAGGATGATTTTTCATTAGGTTGTTTTCTATTATGTTTCTAAAATAGTTTGAAGTTGAATTTCCACTAGATGACGTCTCTTCAAATTTCGAATTTTTCAAATTACTATTTAATCTTAAATAATAAGTTGTTTTTTAGTCCCAATATGTAAATGTAATATTTATTATATTTAAGATATGGTTTAAGAAATGACTATAAATGAAAATTATTTATTAAAGCTATATTCAAAATATAAAAAAGAACTTGAGGAAATAACTCCTTTAATAAGAAAAAAATTTTTAAAAATATCACAGCAAGGTTTTCGTGCCACTTTTTCCGATTTTGAGGGAGAGGTATTATATGTTCTTATAAGAGAGAGAAAACCTGAAATTATTTACGAAATTTCCCCAGATTGCGGTTATAGCACTATATATATGGTTGAGGCGATAAATAAAAATAACTTAAGTAAAAAAAAGTCTAAACTTTATTCATTTGAAATAGAAAAGTATAAGAACTCCGAGCCTTTGTTGAGAGTTATAAACAATACTTTAATTAATCAATCACCTCATCACAAAATAATAATTGGGGACGCAATGAATACAACTAAGAATTATCCAAATCCAGATTTGTGTCTAATTGATTCTAACCACGAAGCTTTTTTTGGTCAATGGTATATCAAGCATATTTTTCCTAGAATAAATGATATAGCTTTAATTCAGGATATTACATTTTATGATAGGAGGGAGTATTCAGGGGAAGCAAAGGTTTTATTGGACTTTTTAAAAAATAGAAATTATATGAGTTTGGGTGTAGTTGAAAGAAAAGATTCATTTTATATGAAAAGAGAGTCATTTCCCAATAGAAGATTTTATGAAACTAACTCAATCCTGGTTTCATTTAAAGAAAAAATTCAAAATATAAAACCTACATATAAAGACTTAACAAATGATAATGATTTTAGTAAACATCTCACTCATGAAGAAATTTATAAAATTGAAAAAAAGTTGGAGTTTTTTCCAAGAAGACAAAATTTATGGAGAACCTATTTTTTGTTAGCAAAAAATTCTGAATGCAAAATTGATAAGAAAGTATTTTTGAATAAGGCAATTGGGCATGCAATTAGTGAAAGTAATTTTAATTTAAAATCTTTAAAACATTTATCTTTTTTATCTCTAAGATTTGGTTATTTAAAAACTTTTATCAAGCTACTTATAATCGAACCGAGTATTATTTTTGGTGTAATTAAATTAATATGGTTGACAATTTTAAGTTCAAAATTTTTTGCAAAAATAAACAATTAGTCTTAGTGTATATTTATTTTTTATAGCTATTTTCTACTACATAAACAAAAAGTTTTAACGTTGGGATTCCAGACAACCTCCCGTATTTTTTTAGTGGATTTTATGAGCACACCAAAAAATCTCATAGAATGACTAACTCTATCGAATTTTGAATGATAGCAAATGAAGAAAATGTCTTTAATAATATTTAGAATATACTTGAGGATGATTTTTCTTTGGTTGTCTTCTATTATGTTTCTAACATAGTTTGAAGTTGAATTTCCACTTGATGATGTCGCTTCAAATATCGCATTTTTTAAATTATTGTTTAATCTTAAAATTAATATGTTGTTTTTTTCCGCCACACTTAACTCCTAAAATATCATTACACTTTTATTTATAACGAAAAGTACTTGAGGTTAATCTCTCGTACTCTGGGTCAATCGTAATATGGTCGTTCTTTCTAACTTTTGCGTAAGCAGACTTCATATTCGGAATTTTGTTATACGAAGTCGCAGGATTTTGTTGTAGAAAAAATTCTGTATTTTGTTTCTTACGATTGCCTTGTTCAAGTTTAGACAATTCATTTTGTCGGTGTTTATCGTAGAAGTATTTTCTATCCATCCTAGCTCCCATAGATTCTTGATTCACTGATACCAAATTCATCAAGTTCTTTTTCATCTTCTTGAACAGTAGTACTCATTTTTTCAAATGTGTTTTCTTTTGCATCAGTGTTTATTTTCTCAAGTAATTTTATTTGAGTATTTTCAACAATGAATTGTGTAGGTAATTTATCAAAATATCTTGTGATAGTATCAACCCACAATTTCATTTTATGTTTTGAATACTTTTCTTTTTTAGTCGGTCTAACTAATACTTGAAAATCTGAATCACAAAATAAATCAAACCCAAAACATTTTCCATTTATTGATTTTCTACCAGGCCTCTTGTCATTTAGGATTGGTAGATATTTTTTTAAGTTTTGGACACTTATTCTTATAATACTATCAGTAGAAGATTCATAAAGATAATCACTTACTGGATTAACATCTTTTTCTCTTACTAAATGTCTTTGTCCAATCTTTAAACAACCAAAAACTTCCGCCCCACGAATCGCATAGGGGAATCTTGTAATCGTTCTATGTTGTAAGTCCATTAGTTTTAATTTATTTGAAAATATATTCATTTCACTTTCCTTATAATTATAAATTAATAGTTAAATTATCAGTTCGTTTGTCGTAAGACTCCTTGACGGAACCAGATGACGAGCCTCTGATACTTTCTTGAATTAAATCTAATTTTTTGTGTTGTGTATTAGATTTATGTTTGTTGGTATTGAGTACTTTTTTAAAGTCTTCTAATACCATCATCATTTGTCGGTTAGACATTTGATACTTTGTATTGTTGTCATCTATTTCATAATAATTTTGAAATAATTGTTTAAATTTAAATCTACATTTCATTAAATGTCCTTTCATAATATTCGTTGCAGATTTACTTGATGTTCTAAAATCATTAGAACAATCTCTGATGATTGATTTGACGAAACTAAATGTCTGACTACCCTTAACCAATTTTCTTGGTATAGAACTAAATCTAAGTCTATCAAGATATTCCATTAATATTTGATAATATTTATTTAGTTAAATAATAATAATCAGAAATGACATTATTTTTAATTTTTTAAGAATAAAACGATTTTCAACTAATTA
>CABZFH010000026.1 GCA_902524895.1 uncultured Alphaproteobacteria bacterium
TATCATTTAGTGCAGAAAGTTCTACAGCATCAACCGGATTGTCAGAGGCAAATATAATATTTTTACCTGAGGATATTTTATCCTGAATTTTCTGGATATTTTCCATTTGTTTGGAAAATCTCCCAATTTGTTGTTCGTTAAATAACTTATTACTAATTTTCATAATTATAACTCTCTACAACATGTGAGCAATTTTTATGCCGACAATGAATCTTAAATCAGTCCTGAATTTTTAGACAAAATACTTTTTGCTATTTCATTTTTTTTTCTAATAACATTTTGAGGTAATATGCATCGATAATAGCGATGACAATTTTCTCTAGATGGTTGTTTCGGACGTGATTTATTTGAAAAAATTGGATCAAAACCGCTTCCAATATCTAATAGTGTTATATTTTGATTGATTCGCTTTAAATCATTACATAATACACAAGACATCATTGAACAACAAAATATATAGATATTATTGTTTTCTACATCAATTCTTAGTTCTTGTGCAATTCTCTCATATTCAGAAAAAGCATCTGCACTTGGCACTACAACCAATTTATCAATATTAAGCATTTCTTCAATTTGAAACAAATGTTTTGGTCCAATAAATATTTTTTTTCTTTTTGAATCTTTTAGTAATTTATAAAAATTAATTAGTTTGTTATTTTTTATATTTTCATGAACAGTAAGAAAACAATCATAATCTGCAAACTTTGGATTTAATTTATTTGATTTTATAAACATATCACGAACATCAATTAAATTATCTTTCCAATCAGCAAGATACGCATCTTCAAATGCTAGTAGTTTTCCAAATGATTCCTTGAGAAGTTCACCAAGTTTTGGAGTATATGGATGAAAATCGCAATTTTCTCCTTTGGCTCCAAGCATACATAGAAGTTCACCATCTCCGTACTTAACAAATGTAAAGTTTTCGTTATTTAAGAATTTTTCAGTAAAGTAATCGATACCAAACTTCATCTGAGAGGAAATTTTTATATCATCTTTGAACTCGTCCTTTAGAAGTTTTATAATTTTATTTTTTATGGATTCATTATTTTGCATAAAAAATTGTTTGTTATTTTCATTCGGTTTTATGCTAAATTTCATTTCTTGATCAAATATTCTGTCCATAATATTTCTCCTAATTATCTAATTACTTGTATTAGTGATTCAAATAAATCTCTAGCTGTTTGTAGTATTCTGGCATTAGCCTGATATGCTTGCTGAAATTGCATTAAAGCAGATGCTTCTTCATCCATTGATACACCAGCCACTTCATCTTCCCTGGCTTGAGCTTCATCTCTTGAAGATTCAGCTGAGATTTTTGTCATTTCTGCACTTCTCACAGTAGTTCCAATTTCTGCAACTGTGTTGTTAAAAATATCTTGAAAACTTCCTGAACTGATTCCGTTTACATCTGCTTCTTGAAGAGCAAGCATCTGAAGTAAATTCCTATTATCTCCAACACCATCAGTATTATTTGAAATATTAAAAGAATCATTTACAGCTGAGTCTCCAGTGAACTTCAAAGTCTTTCCTACTGCTGTAATAATTCCATTTTCTGGAATTAATCGAGTTGCAATAGAATGCAAAGTATCAGCATCTAAAAGTTCAACCTTGTTGGTATTTGCTGAATCAATTACCAATTTATATTCTGTTTTATTTGGTTCTGTAATCACTTGACCAAAACTAGCGCCTATTTTTCTGGCACCATTACCAGTCATTAAAATAATAAGATCTTCTTCCGGAGGGAGATTGGTTATGGATAAGTTACTTCCTGATAAAGATGAGGTTGAGCTAGTTGGTATTGACACTTCGACTGAGGTGGTTTCAGGTGTGCTAAATCCAGATGACCCTATGGAAGATAATCTTACAGAATCGTCTATTACGTTTACTTGTGTTAAGTTGGTTTTAAATCCAAAACTTTCACTACTCGCCCCATACCCAGAGGGAACATTGTCGACAACTATACTCTTTTTATCCGCCTCTTTTATCAGAGTTATTTGTGCATTGGTATCGCTTATTTGATTTATTTCTGCTGTTATACCAATACTTGCGGCTGTTGTTGGTGTAGCAATATCGTCATTTATATAGGCTTCGGCAAAAACTGTTGCAAATGTATCTGATGCGTTTCCACCACTTCCGCCAAAACTTAGAAGTGTAGGGGTTTCATTTGTAGCATTAGCAAATGTGGATGCTAAACTAAAAGTATTAGCATCAACAACTTTTACAAAATACGAAGTTCCACTTGTTAAACCGTTCAAATTAGAGGATGCAGCTGTGTATAAAATTTTGTCACCAGTTTTAAAATCATGACTTGAAGAAGTTAATGTTGCAGACGAAGCTGATATAGAAGAAGTATCAATAGTTTTACTGTTACTTCTTACAAAAATTCCAATCGATGAGCTATACTCGTCGAGTGATATATGAAAATGTGATGTATTACTGGCAGTTGGCGTTGTAATTGATGAACCTGTTATTGTAGTTGATATGTTAGTATCACTCATACCAAATAAACCTGCATTAGTATCGTTGACACTATCAACAGCAAACGAAAATTGTGAGGCCGAAATTGTTTTTCCCGCTGAAATATAAAGATTTTGCCCTGGATCAAATGTATCTAAAGCATTTCCACCACTCCCACCCGTTATTGTGACTACTGAAGGGGAGCTATTAGTTGCTAGTGTATAAGTACTTGCTAATCTGAAATTGTGATTATCTGTTTTTACTACAAAATAGGTTTCACCGTCAGTTAAACCATTGATAGGACTTGCAAATGTATCCTTTGCGTCTCCACCTGAGCCTCCAGTTATTGTTAGAGCCGTTCCATTTGAAGCGTTTACAGAAGTTGTGGCTAAAGAGAATGTATTAGCGTCAGTTCTAATAGCGAAATAAGTAGTACCACTTACAAGACCGTTAATTGGTAAAGATCCATTTGCCTTGTAAACTATTGGATCACCAGTTGAAAAACCATGAGAAACTGCACTTATACTTGAAGTATTATCAAATTGCGTAGTATCAACAGTAACTTTTTCTGCTGCATTATAAATTATTGCATCACCAGTGTTCAACCCATGTTCTGTTGAGGTTATTGTTGATGTATTACTAAAAGAAGAAGTATCTACAGTTAAAGAATTTTTACTCTCAAAATATGCTGCTAGTAGATTT
>CABZFH010000027.1 GCA_902524895.1 uncultured Alphaproteobacteria bacterium
AAATGATTAACTTTAAAGTACCTATGGAGAATGTAAAAAGAAAACTTGAAAAATTTACTTTAAATGCTAATACTTATAAAAACTAAAATTGAAATAAGGAGACTTTCATGTATTTAAGAATACTTATAACTACTTTTGCTTTTAATTTATTTTTCTTTATATCTGACTTAAAAGCTGCAGACGTAACAATAGAAATGCTCAACAAAAACAAAGAAACAAAGCAAAGAATGGTTTACAGTCAAGAATTGGTAAAAATTGAAAAGGGGCAAACTATTGAATGGCTTCCTACGGCTAAAGCTCATAATGTCGAAATTTTAGTTGCACCTGAAGGTTACACTATTCCAAAAAAAACAAAACTCAGTGAAAAAGTAACAATGACATTTGATGTTCCTGGTATTTATTTATATCAATGTTCTCCCCACGCTGCTTTAGGTATGATAGGGATAATAGTTGTTGGTGGTGATACTTCAAATAAAGACGCTATACTTAAAGAAAAACTTGTTGGTAGTAAATCTAAAAAGAAAAGAGACAAGTTAGTTGGTGAAATATAGTTTATCTTATACCGTAATCAAAAGGGCCTTGACATAATTACTAGTTTACTACCGTTGTAAATTTGACGTCAAGGCACATTACTTTTATAAATTGAAATTTTAATTTCTTGTTTTCTTTAATCTACTGATGTCAATAATATTCTTTTTGTTATAAATATCATTCGTATTCTATAGTTCCTGGTGGCTTAGATGTGCAATCGTAGCACACTCTATTAATGCCTTTGACGTTATTAACGATTTTATTCGCACACTCAGAAATAAATTTATGATCAAAATGGAACGAGTCAGCAGTCATGCCATCTTTTGATGTGACTGCTCTTAAAATACAGATCTGCTCGTAAGTTCGATTATCCCCCATAACACCCACTGTTTTTACTGGAAGTAAAACACAAAACGCTTGCCAGATTTTATCATAAAGATTTGCTTCTTTTAATGAATTAATAAAAATTGAATCAGCTTCTTTTAAAATTTTTATTCTAGTTCTAGTAATTTCTCCCAATATACGAATGCCTAAACCTGGCCCTGGAAATGGATGTCTTGAAATAAAATCTTTGGGAATTCCTAATTCTTTTCCCAACAATCTTACTTCATCTTTAAAAAGTTCTCTTAATGGTTCTAATAAATTCAAATTCATTTTTTTAGGTAAGCCTCCAACATTATGATGAGATTTTATTATAACTTTTTTCCCCCCCGATGCTGCAATAGATTCAATTACATCTGGATATAATGTTCCTTGAGCTAAAAAAAAAACATTTCTTAACTTTTTACTATACTGCTCAAATAATTCTATAAACAATTTACCAATGATTTTTCTTTTTTTTTCTGGATCGGAGATACCCTTTAATTTTTTTATAAAGAATGTTGAAGCGTTTAATCTAACGAAAGAAATATTAAAATTTTTTTTAAACAAACTTTCAATTTCTTGTGGTTCATTTTTTCTCATTAAACCGGTATCAACAAAAATACACTGTAATTGTTTGCCGATAGCCTTATTTATTAATATAGCTGTTACCGTTGAATCAACACCACCTGATAGACCACAAATAACTTTTTTTTTTCCAACAATTTTTTTTATTTGATAAATCATATCAGTTTTAAATGAATTCATATTCCAATCTTTTTTTGCTTTGGATATTCTTAATACAAAGTTGGATATTATCTTGCTACCCTTAACAGTTTGATTGACTTCGGGATGGAATTGTAGACCAAAAATCTTTTTCTTTTTATTTTCGATTATTGCTAATATTGAATTTTCACTTAAAGCTACAGTTTCAAAATCTTTTGGAATTTTTGTAATTATATCACTATGACTCATCCACACTTTATACATTTTTTTAGGTTCATAGATTTGATCAATTATTGCTGATTTTTTTAATATATTTATATTTGCTTTTCCAAACTCTCTCTTATCACTTTTTTCTACTTTCCCTTTAAAAAAATTGCAAATAAGCTGTAATCCATAACAAATACCCAAAATTGGGATACCTAATTTGAAGATTTTATCCCCTAAAAGAGGAGCATTCTTTGAATAAACTGAAGAGGGTCCTCCCGAAAGGATGATTCCTCTTGAATTCACAATTTTAGATTTAAAATTTTTTTCAATATTATTAAAGGGCACAACTTCGCAAAAAACTCCAATCTCCCTTATTCTTCTAGCTATTAATTTTGTTAGTTGCGAACCAAAATCAATAATAATTATTTGAGTTTTCATTAATTTATTTATTTATCTGATAATTAGGAGATTCTCTAGTTATGGAGATACTATGCACATGACTTTCATCTAAACCTGCACGAGTAATCTTTACCATTTTTGTATTTTTTTTCATTTGAGCAATTGTTCTATTTCCAGTATATCCCATTGCTGCTTTCAAACCTCCCACTAATTGTTCTATTACTTTGCTAACTGAGCCTTTATAGGGCACTCTTCCTTCTACACCCTCTGGTACGAGTTTCTGAGAATTCTTAATTTCTTCTTGAAAATATCTATCGGCTGAACCTTGTCCCATGGCTCCAATTGATCCCATGCCCCTGTAAGATTTATAACTTCTTCCATTGGATAGAAATACTTCTCCAGGTGATTCGTCTGTACCAGCAAACAAAGAGCCAATCATTATCGCATCTGCTCCCACGGCAATTGCCTTAGCTATATCACCAGAGAATTTAATTCCTCCATCTGCAATTACAGGTATTTTCTTGATTCTTGCAATTCTTGATACATTTGATATCGCATACAATTGAGGCACCCCTACACCTGCTATAA